>CAWHDL010000007.1:0-216087 GCA_963828065.1 uncultured Actinomycetota bacterium
CAGCCCCGCGACGCCGAGGCCAAGGACCGGCATGGTGTTGTCGTCATTGAGCGTGATGGTTGGCTGGCTCGACGATTCTGTCGGCGTCATCTCAACTTCCCGTGAAATTGAAGGTGCGGGGGTCTGGGCCCAGGCGGGTGCCGTTGTCCAGCGAAGAGACCGACGTGACGTCGTCGTCACTCAACTCGAAGTCGAACACGTCGAAGTTACTCGCAATCCGCTCGGGGTTCACCGACTTGGGGATGACGATGTTACCGATTTGCACATGCCAGCGAATAATCACCTGCGCTGGTGTCTTGCGATGCGCATCGGCGATGCCAGTGATCGTCGGATGGTCGAGCAGCCGGCCCTGACCCAGCGGGCTCCAGGCCTCGGTCGCGATGCCCAGCTTCTTGTGCACTTCCCGTAGCTCTACCTGGGTCATCAGCGGGTGCAGTTCGATCTGGTTGACCACGGGAACGATTCCCGTGGCATCGATCAGGGTGTTCAGGTGCTCGGGGGCGAAATTCGAGACCCCGATCGAGCGGATGTGCCCGAGGTCGTGCATGGCCCCGAAGGCCCGCCAGGTGTCGACGAATTCGCTGATCGCCGGTACCGGCCAGTGGATCAGATACAGATCGAGGTACCCACCTTCGCCGCTGAGGCCGAGCCGTTTGGCGCTCTTCTCGAAGGCTTTCATCGTGCTGTCGTAACCCTGGTCCGCGTTCCACAGCTTGGTGACGATGAAGATCTCGTCGCGCGGGATGCCCGATTTCTTGACGGCCCGGCCCACCTCGCGCTCGTTGCCGTACGCCGCGGCGGTGTCGATATGCCGGTAGCCCGCCTCTAACGCGGCGCTGACGGCCTGCTCGGTCTCCTTCGGCGGCGTCTGAAACACACCGAGACCGACGCTGGGAATGGCGTTGCCGTCATTGAGCGCGATCAAAGGAGCTGTCATGGCGACAAGTGTGCCAGCGCACCCTCAAAACGATTACGGTCGACGGTTGTGACCGACAGCGCAACTGCCCCCGCACACGGTTCGATGGCACGTTGGACGTCGAACAACGACGCCCGTGGCGGGCTGGTTCGCGCGCGGGTCGCGGCCGGTGCCATCGCCAATCGTGTGGGCGCACGTTGGATGCCGGTGATACCCGACGCGGCGAAGCGGTTGATGGCCCGATCCACCATCATCGACGGCAACGTGCTTGACCCGACGCTGCAACTCACGCTGGCCGCCCTGAAGATCTCCGGGGAAGAGGGCCTGACTGCCCGCGACGACGTCGCGTACTCCCGTGAGCGCGTGCGGCAGACAGCGCTGACGATCGATCGCAACCCGATACCGGTCGGTGCGGTCAGCGATCTGTCGATTCCCGGGGCCGCCGGCGACATCGCGGCACGGCACTACCGACCGGAGAACGACGTGGTGTGCCCGTTGTTGATGTACTTCCATGGCGGGGGTTGGGTGGTCGGCGATCTGGACACCCATGACAACCTGTGCCGGTTGATCTGTCGGGACGCGGGCATTCACGTGTTGTCGGTCGACTACCGGCTGGCTCCGGAGCATCCGGCGCCAGCCGGGCTGGACGACGCGTATGCGGTGTACCGGTGGGCGGTCGAGCACGGCGCCGACCTGGGCACGCGGCCGGGCGCGGTCGCAGTAGGCGGCGACAGCGCCGGCGGCAACCTTGCGACCATCGTCGCCCGCCGCGGACGTGACGACGGCGTGCCGGCCGCGATGCAGTTGCTGCTGTACCCGGCGACAGACCTGCGGGGCAGGACGCGGTCGATGGCGCTGTTCGCGACGGGGTTCTTCCTCACCGCGCACGACATGGACTGGTGCCGCGAGCAGTACCTGGGCGGATCGCAGCTGGACGCCGCCGACCCGAGGGTGTCGCCGCTGCTCGCCGAGGATTTGGCGGGCTTGCCCCCGGCGCTGGTGGTCACCGCCGGCTTCGACCCGCTGCGCGACGAGGGCGAGGCGTATGCCGAACGGATGCGCGACGCCGGGGTGAACGTGGACTTGCGGCGAATGTCGTCATTGATCCACGCCTTCGGCAATTTCTGGCAGCTGGGAGGGGACAGCGCGATCGCGATGGCGGAGGTCAACTCGGCGCTGCGCGCGCACCTCTGCTACGTGTGACGGGGACGCGCACGCGTCGCCGGTAGTCTGACGGCGTGGCGAACAAAACCAAGCGATACGACATCAACGCAGCCGACCGCCGACGGAACATGCTGATCCAGGCTGGGCTGATCGCGATCGTCGTCATCTTCGCCGCGGCTGTGGTGTTCTGGATCATGGACCACAAGAAGCCGGTCTCCGAGGGTGCTCCCGCGGGGGAGAAGCGAGCGATCAGCGTGGCGGTGCAGGACAAGCTGATCAAGGACAGCGCCGGCAAGCCGAAGGTCGTCCTGTCGATGTACGAGGACTTCCTCTGCCCGCACTGCGGAGAATTCGAGCAGAAAATTGGCCCTACGGTCCAGCAGCTCATCGACACCGGCGCGGTCCAGGCCGACTACTACATGGTGGCTCTTCCCCCGCTGGATACGCCGCAGTCCCAGCACTATTCGGCGCGCTCCGGCAACGCCGCATACTGCGTCGCCGACGCCGACACATCACCGGGCAAGGACGCCTTCCGGCGCTTTCATGCCGCGCTTTACGCGCAGCAGCCCGGTGAAACAAGCACCAGCTTCCCGACCAACGCGCAGCTGATCGAGACCGCGCGTCTGGCGGGGGTCGCGAGCCAAACCCTGAGCGACTGTATCAACAACGGGAACTACACGACGATGGTGCAGGGCCTGTGGAAGGCCACGGGCATTAACGGCACACCGACGATCCGCATCAACGGCGATCAGTTCGCCGTCTCTGACGCCACGACACCGCAGGACCTCATCGACAAGGTCACGCAGATCACCGGTCCAGTCCCTGGACTGGCGGGAGCCGCTCCGCCTCCTGCGTCGCCGCCGCCGGCCCCCGCTGCGCCGGCACCTGCCCCCGCGGCACCGGCCCCCGCGGCGCCCGCGCGGACCCCCGCGGCGCCGTGACCGTCGCGGCGTCCAGCCCGGCGCCGGCCGCCGAAGGGCCGGCCGAGCAGGACACGAGGGCTGCGGGTGTCCGGGTACGGCCGGCGAGCGCCTGGTGGGTGCTGATCGCCGGGGTGGCGGGGCTGGCCTCCGCGTTGACCCTCACGGTCGAAAAGATCACCATGCTGAGCAATCCGTCATATGTCCCGTCGTGCAGCATCAACCCGGTGCTGTCGTGCGGGTCGGTGATGGTCACACCGCAGGCGTCGGCATTCGGGTTCCCCAACCCGCTGATCGGCATCGTCGGTTTCACCGTCGTCGTGGTCACCGGCGTGCTCGCCGTCGGGCGGATTCCGCTGCCACGCTGGTACTGGCTCGGGCTGGCCGGCGGCACCGCCCTCGGCGTCGTGTTCGTGCACTGGCTGATCTTCCAGAGCCTCTACCGGATCGGCGCGCTGTGCCCGTACTGCATGGTGGTGTGGGCGGTGACCATCCCGCTGCTCGTCGTCGTGTCGTCGATCGCGTTGCAACCGCTTGGCGGGCAGGCTGTCGCCCGCGTGCTCTACAGCTGGCGGTGGTCGCTGGTGGCGCTGTGGTTCGCCGCGCTGATTCTGCTGATCATCGTGCGGTTCTGGTATTACTGGTCGACCCTGATCTAGTGATCGACAAAGTCCTCGTTGCCAATCGCGGCGAAATCGCCATCCGCGCGTTCCGCGCCGCCTACGAGCTCGGCATCGCCACCGTCGCGATCTATCCGTACGAGGACCGCAACTCCGAGCATCGCCTCAAAGCCGATGAGTCGTATCAGATTGGAGAGATAGGACATCCGGTACGGGCGTACCTGTCTGTCGACGAGATCGTCGCCACCGCGCTCCGCTGCGGGGCCGACGCGATCTATCCCGGATACGGCTTCCTGTCGGAGAACCCGGAACTGCCTGCGGCGTGCGCCGAGGCGGGCATCACGTTCATCGGCCCGAGCGCGCAGATTCTGGAGCTCACCGGGAACAAGGCGCGAGCGATCGAGGCGGCCCGTGCCGCGGGGCTGCCGGTCCTGAATTCCTCTGCGCCGTCGACATCTGTTGACGAGTTGGTTGCTGTCGCTGCGGCTCCGGGGATCGAGTTCCCGCTTTTCGTCAAGGCGGTGTCCGGCGGCGGAGGCCGCGGGATGCGACGAGTTACCGACCCGGGGGCGCTACCCGAGGCGATCGAGGCCGCCAGCCGCGAAGCGGAGTCCGCATTCGGCGACCCGACCGTGTACCTCGAGCAGGCGGTACTCAATCCGCGCCACGTCGAGGTGCAGATCCTGGCCGACACCCACGGCAACGTCATGCACCTGTTCGAGCGGGACTGCAGTGTGCAGCGCCGGCACCAGAAGGTCATCGAGTTGGCGCCGGCGCCCAACCTTGCGAACGAACTGCGGGACCGGATCTGCGCCGACGCGGTCGCCTTCGCGCGCCAGATCAACTACGCGTACGCGGGCACCGTCGAGTTCCTCCTCGACGAGCGCGGCCACTACGTGTTCATCGAGATGAACCCGCGCATCCAGGTGGAGCACACCGTCACCGAGGAGATCACCGATGTCGACCTGGTCGCCAGCCAGATGCGCATCGCCGATGGTGAGACACTCGAGGACCTCGGTCTGCGGCAAGAGTCGCTGCGACCGCGGGGCGCGGCGATGCAGTGCCGGATCACCACCGAGGACCCGGCCAATGGATTCCGCCCCGACACCGGCCGCATCACCAGCTACCGGACACCCGGCGGGGCGGGTATCCGGCTGGACGGCGCCGCGCATCTGGGCGCTGAGATCGGCGCCCACTTCGACTCGATGCTCGTCAAGCTGACGTGCCGTGGCCGCGACTTCCCGGCGGCGATCGCACGGGCCCGTCGCGCGCTGGCCGAGTTCCGCGTCCGCGGTGTGTCGACGAACATCCCGTTCCTGTCAGCGGTGGTCACCGACCCGGATTTTCGCGCGGGCCGTGTCAACACCTCGTTCATCGATGACCGGCCGTACCTGCTGACCGCGCGCACTCCTGCAGACCGGGGCACCAAGATCCTCAACTACCTCGCCGACGTCACAGTGAACCAACCGCACGGGCCGCGGCCGTCGACGGTGTACCCGCACGACAAGCTGCCGCAGATCGACCTGTCGGCGCCGCCGCCGCGCGGCTCGAAGCAAAGGCTGGCGGAGCTGGGACCGGAGGGATTCGCGCGGTGGATGAAAGAGTCTGTGGCCGTCGGGGTTACCGACACCACCTTCCGTGACGCCCATCAGTCGCTGCTCGCCACCAGGCTGCGTACCAACGGGCTGCTGATGGTGGCACCTTATGTCGCCCGGCTGACGCCGCAGCTGCTGTCCATCGAGTGCTGGGGCGGCGCGACTTACGATGTCGCCCTCCGGTTTTTGAAAGAGGACCCGTGGGAGCGGCTTGCCGCGCTCCGTGAGGCTGTGCCCAACATCTGCCTGCAGATGCTGTTGCGTGGCCGAAACACAGTCGGGTACACGCCGTATCCGGAACTGGTCACGCAGGCGTTTGTTGAGGAGGCGACGGCCACTGGGATCGACATCTACCGCATCTTCGACGCGCTCAACAACGTCGGGTCGATGCGCCCGGCGATCGATGCCGTTCGCGAAACGGGAACGGCGATAGCCGAAGTCGCGATGAGCTATACAGGTGACCTGTCCGACCCGGGTGAAAACCTTTACACGCTGGACTATTACCTCAAGCTGGCCGAGCAGATAGTCGACGCAGGTGCGCATGTGCTCGCGATCAAGGACATGGCAGGCCTGTTGAAGGCGCCCGCCGCAACGGCTCTGATCAGCGCGCTGCGCAGCCGGTTCGACCTGCCGGTGCACGTCCACACCCACGACACTCCCGGCGGGCAACTGGCGACGTATCTGGCGGCGTGGCAGTCCGGGGCCAACGCGATCGATGGCGCCGCCGCCCCGCTGGCCGGCACCACGAGCCAGCCGGCGTTGTCGGCGATTGTCGCGGCCGCCGCGCACACCAAGTTCGACACCGGGTTGTCGTTGTCGGCGGTATGCGAGCTCGAGCCCTACTGGGAGGCGCTGCGAAAGGTCTACGCGCCGTTCGAATCCGGACTGCCCGCCCCAACCGGCCGGGTGTACAGCCATGAAATCCCCGGTGGCCAGCTTTCCAACCTTCGCCAGCAAGCGATCGCGCTGGGATTCGGTGACCGGTTCGAGGAGATCGAGACCAATTACGCTGCGGCCGATCGGATCCTGGGTCGTCTCGTCAAGGTGACGCCGTCATCGAAAGTGGTCGGTGACCTGGCGCTTGCCCTGTTGGGTGCCGGCATCACCGCGGACGAATTCGCTGCCGACCCGGCACGTTTCGATATTCCAGAATCGGTCATCGGGTTCCTGCGTGGCGAGCTGGGCGACCCACCCGGCGGATGGCCGGAGCCGCTGCGCACCAAGGCGCTCGCCGGGCGTCCTCCCGCGAAGCCGCAGCAGGAGCTGACCCCCGACGACGAGGAGGCCCTCTCGGTCACCGGCGCGAAGCGTCAAACCGCGCTCAACCGGCTGCTCTTCGGAGGCCCCACCAAGGAGTTCGAGGAGCACCGCGAGCAATACGGTGACACCTCCCGTCTGTCGGCGAACCAGTTCTTCTACGGGCTGCGCCAAGGCGACGAGCATCGGGTGGAACTCGAACGGGGCGTCGAGCTGCTGATCGGGCTGGAGGCGATCTCCGATCCCGACGACCGCGGGATGCGCACCGTGATGTGCATCTTCAACGGCCAGCTGCGTCCGGTCTTGGTGCGCGACCGCAGAATCGCGAGCAGCGTGCCAACCGCCGAGAAGGCCGACCGGTCCAACCCCGACCACATCGCCGCGCCGTTCGCGGGCGTCGTCACGGTCGCCGTCGCGCAACACGACACGGTGACCGCCGGCCAGACCGTCGCGACGATCGAGGCGATGAAGATGGAGGCGGCGATCACCGCGCCAAAGGCCGGCAGCATCGCGCGGATCGCGGTGTCAGAGACCGCGCAGGTGGAGGGCGGCGACCTGTTGATGGTGGTCAGCTGACCCGGATCATCGCGGGCCGCGCCCGGGGCCGCCGCATCGCCGTTCCGCCCAAGGGGACCCGGCCGACCAGCGACCGGGTGCGCGAGGCGCTGTTCAATGTGCTGGCCGCCCGCCTCGACTTCGCCGGCATCTCGGTGCTTGATCTCTACGCGGGGTCCGGCGCGTTGGGTCTCGAGGCCTTGTCGCGAGGAGCTGCCCGAGCGACGTTCGTGGAGGCGAATCCGAAGGCGGCCGCGCTGGTCGCACGCAATGCCGACGCGCTCGGGTTCGGCGGGGGGACGGTGCTTTCCCGCCCGGTCGCGACGGCGTTGGCGGTGCGCGGCGGTCCCGTGGATCTCGTACTGGCCGACCCGCCTTACGAAACCTCCGCGGAGGAGGTGAACGCGATGTTGGCGGCGCTCGCCGCGGGCGGCTGGACGGCGGCGGGAACGGTGGTCGCCGTGGAACGGCGCAGGTCGTCGCCGTCGCTGACGTGGCCCGATGGGTGGACCAGCTGGCCCCCGCGGCACTACGGCGACACCCGGCTGGAGATCGCGGAGTGCTGCTGACCGGCTGCTAGCGTCATGAGCCATGAGCGGCGCGGTCTGCCCGGGGTCATTCGACCCTGTGACACTCGGGCATATCGACGTCTTCGAGCGCGCCGCCGCCCAGTTCGACGAGGTCATCGTTGCGGTCCTGGTCAACCCGAGCAAAGAGGGCATGTTCAGCGTCGACGAGCGCATCGCGATGATCGAAGAGGCATGCGAGCATTTGCCGAATCTGCGGGTCGAGGCCGGTCAGGGGCTAGTCGTCGACTTCGTCAAGGCCCGCGGCCTGACGGCGATCGTCAAGGGCCTGCGGACGGGCACCGACTTCGAATACGAGCTACAGATGGCCCAGATGAACAGGCATATCGCGGGTGTCGACACGTTCTTCGTGGCTACCACGCCCCAGTACTCGTTCGTGTCGTCGTCGCTGGCCAGGGAGGTCGCCGGGCTTGGCGGCAACGTCTCCGCGCTGCTGCCCGAACCGGTGAATCGGCGGCTGGCGGCCAAGCTGCGCCAGCGCTGACCCAGGTTTCGGCAAACACCGCGAGAGAACCGCGCCGCCGACACACCGCCCAGGCTCCCTAGTCACAGGCGTAACACCAGGCACACTGGTTACAACGACTAGGGCTGGAGGGTGTCGCCGTGTACCGAGTTTTTGAAGCGCTCGACGAACTGGGCGCGATCGTGGAAGAGGCGCGCGGGGTGCCGATGACCGCCGGCTGCGTGGTGCCGCGAGGCGACGTCCTGGAGTTGGTCGACGACATCAAGGACGCGATCCCGGGTGAGCTCGACGACGCCCAGGATGTGCTCGACGCGCGCGACACGATGCTGCGGGAAGCAAAGGAGCACTCGGAGTCGATGGTGTCGAACGCAAACGCGGAGGCCGACTCGGTGCTGAACCATTCACGCACCGAGGCCGACCGCTTGCTGTCGGACGCAAAGTCGCAGGCCGACCGGATGGTCGCCGAGGCGCGGGCACACTGCGACCAGATCGTCAACGAGGCCCGCGAGGAGGCCAACCGCATCGGCGCGACCGCCAGGCGGGATTACGAAGTCATGACGACCCGCGCCAAGAGCGAGGCGGATCGGTTGATCGAGAACGGCAACATCTCCTACGAGAAGGCCGTCCAGGAGGGCATCAAGGAGCAGCAGCGGCTGGTGTCGCAAACCGAGGTCGTGCAGTCGTCGACCGCGGAGGCGACCCGGATGATCGATGCGGCGCACGCCGAAGCGGACAAGTTGCGTGGCGAATGCGACATCTATGTCGACAGCAAGCTGGCCCAATTCGAGGAATACCTGAACGGCACGCTGCGATCCGTCGGCCGTGGACGCCATCAGCTGCGCACGGCCGCGGGCACGCACGACTACATGCAACACGCCTGAGGTCCATCGGCCGTAGAACGTCGGTGAGCGGGACGGTGGACTGATCGCCGGTGCAGTGAGGATGATGAGCACATGGTCCTCAGCGTGGAAACAACCAACGGCGCCACGTCGGCGCCTCTGTCCGTGACGGGGCCGGTGCCGTTACTCGACGCCAAACCGAGCCGGAATCCGTTTCCACCGATCGCCGATTACGGGTTCCTGTCGGACTGCGAGAACAACTGCCTGGTCAGCTCGCACGGTTCGGTCGAGTGGATGTGCGTGCCGCGGCCCGATTCACCGAGCGTGTTCGGTGCGATTCTGGATCGCTCGGCGGGCCATTTCCGGTTGGGCCCGTACGGGATTGCGGTGCCGACGGCGCGTCGTTATCTGCCCGGCAGCCTGATCTTGGAGACCACGTGGCAGACGCACACCGGCTGGCTGATCGTCCGCGACGCGTTGGTGTTGGGTCCGTGGGAGGACTTCGGAATGCGCTCGCGGACACACCGTCGCACGCCGATGGACTGGGAGCCAGAGCACATGCTGCTGCGCACCGTGCGCTGTGTCAGCGGCACCGCGGAGTTGGTGATGAGCTGCTCACCGGCGTTCGACTACCACAGGGTCCCCGCGACGTGGGAGTACTCCGGTCCCGCGTACGGGCAGGCCGTCGCACAGGCCCATGAGGATGCGGAAAAGCACCCCAAGCTCACGCTGACGTCGGATCTGCGGATCGGACTGGAGGGCAGGGAAGCCCGGGCACGAACGCGGATGAGCGAGGGCGACGAGGTGTTCGTCGCGCTGAGCTGGTCCCGCTATCCGCCCCCTGAGACGTACAAAGAGGCCGCCGGCAAGATGTGGAACACCACCGAGTTCTGGCGGCAGTGGATCAACATCGGTGACTTTCCGGATCATCCGTGGCGGTCCTTCATCCAGCGCAGTGCGCTCACCTTGAAGGGCTTGACGTATGCGCCCACCGGCGCGCTGATGGCGGCAGCCACTACATCGCTGCCGGAAACGCCCCAGGGAGAGCGCAATTGGGATTACCGCTACGCCTGGGTACGCGACTCCACCTTCGCGTTGTGGGGCCTGTACACACTCGGGTTGAATCGCGAGGCCGACGACTTCTTCTCGTTCATCGCAGAAGTGTCCGGTGCCAACGACGATGAGCGGCACCCGCTGCAGGTGATGTACGGCGTCGGCGGCGAGCGCACCCTCGTCGAGGAGGAACTGCACCATCTGTCCGGGTATGACGGCGCGCGGCCGGTGCGAGTGGGCAACGCCGCATACAACCAACGCCAGCACGACATTTGGGGCACAATGCTGGACTCGGTGTACCTGCACGCCAAGTCGCGCGACCAGATTTCGGATGCATTGTGGCCCGTGCTGAAAAACCAGGTCGAAGAGGCGGTCGAGCATTGGCGCGAGCCCGACCATGGCATCTGGGAGGTGCGCGGCGAACCGCAGCACTTCACGTCATCGAAGGTGATGTGCTGGGTGGCGCTGGACCGCGGCGCCAAGCTCGCCGAGCTCGAGGGCGAGAAAGCATCTGCCCAGCAGTGGCGAGCGATCGCCGAGGAGATCAAGGCCGACATCCTCGCCAACGGAGTGGACTCCCGCGGGGTCTTCGTGCAGCGGTACGGCTCCGATGCGCTGGACGCGTCCTTGCTGTTGGTGGTGCTTAACCGGTTCCTGCCGGCCGATGACCCGCGGGTGCGCAACACCGTGCTGGCCATCGCCGACGAGCTGACGGAGGACGGGCTGGTGCTGCGCTATCGGGTCGAGGAGACCGACGACGGTCTGCCGGGCGAGGAGGGCGCCTTCACGATCTGCTCGTTCTGGCTGGTGTCGGCGCTGGTGGAGATCGGCGAGCTGGTGCGCGCCAAACGCCTGTGCGAACGGTTGCTTTCGCTCGCCAGCCCGCTGCATCTATACGCCGAGGAGGTGGACCCGCGGACAGGGCGGCACCTGGGTAACTTCCCGCAGGCGTTCACCCACCTGGCGTTGATCAACGCCGTGGTGCACGTGATCCGCGCCGAGGAGCAGTCCGACAGCACCGGCGAGTTCATGCCGGCCAACGCCCCGATGTAGGCCGCCGGTCGGCGCTGAACGAGCCAAAATCAGTTCAGTGGTGACGACCGCAGAATGAGCTAGCTCACAGTCAGGTCACAGAAAGCGAGTTGGAGCGACGGCGTAGGGTGCGATCGACTACGTTGCGGGCAGGAGATGCCAGAACGTTGTCCGGAGCAACCAGGAGCAAACTAGAGGAGCAAATCACGATGAAGATTTCGGTGATGGCGGCCGGCCTGGCGGCGACCACGATGGTGGTCGGCGTGGCGGTTGGTGGCTGCGGCAGCAACAAGTCATCGACGACATCGTCCTCGTCATCCTCGTCGGCGTCATCGTCCGCGTCGGCGACATCAAGCTCGGCGGCCGCGCAGCCCACGGATTACAGCGCGCTGCTGATCAAAACCTCCGACATCCCCGGCGATAGCTTCACCATGCAACCACCCCTACTCAACCCGGGTGGCAAGCCCGGCGTGGCGGCTACGTTCGCCACCCAGGACGGTACCAAACAAATCGTTGACACCATTTTCGTCCTGTCCAACGCGGCGGATGCGGCATCGACGTTGCAGGCGAACATAACTGCGGCCGGCCCCACGGTCAGCGGCGGAACACCTCAACCGGCCGACGTCGGCACCGGCGGGACGACGCTGACGGGCACCTCACCGGATGGCGCGAAGTCGATCACCATTGTGATGTTCTCCGAGGGCAAGGGGGTCGCCACACTTGAGTTCGACGGTGCGGCAAACGATCCGGTGCCGCCGGACGGCGCACTTGACATCGCCAGGAAGCAGGACGCGGCGATCAAGAACGGACTCCCCGCCTGACGGGGGTCTCAGTTTGCCGGTGACGACAGGTCGTACACCGGCGTGCCGCCGATGTCGGTCGGTGTGAAGTGTTGCTGCACCCACGTGGTGATGTCGGCTGCGGTGGGCGACGGGTCGTGGGTTGGGCGTGCCTTCCCGTCGGCAATGAAGTAGTGGATCTGCTGAGCTGCGACGTATTGCTGGAACTGGTGCAGCGTCGGCGAATCGTCAGACCCTCTGAACCCGCCGATCGCCATCACCGACGCGCCGGTCTGAAGCTCCAGGCTGCTCGCGCTCATCGACCCGACTGATGCGGCGGCCCAACGGGTTTCGTCGCCCCTGAGCAACGCTTGCAGTGCGTTGTTGTCGGTGTCGCGGCTACGCGGAGGACCGCCGGGTCCGGGACCCCAGGGTCCGGGACCGAACGCGGCGCTGACCGGTCCGGATGTGGGTATCGGCCCCGCTTGGGACCGGGCAACCGTGTCGATCGTGTATGCCGCAGGGGCCACCACACCGAACAGCAGTGCGGCGGCCGCGACGGCGGCGGTGGTGCGGCCCAGCCGGTGTGCACCCACGGCGATCACGGGAGCCACGGCGATGGCGCCGATCAGCACTATCCAGCGCAGAACCGGCAGCCACGTCGGAGTCCGGTCCAGCAGGATGAATGCCCACACGCCGGTGGTGGCGGACATCGCCGCCAACACCATTCGGCTGCCGGTGAATTCGCGGCCCCGCCATAGCTCGCGAACCGAAATGCCGATCAACGCGGCGATCGCCGGTGCCAACGCGACCGTGTAGTAGGGGTGGATGACGCCGTGCATGAAACTGAACACCGCGCCGCTGACCAGTAGCCAGCCGCCCCACAGCAGAAGGTGGGCGCGGAGCCGTCCGGTGCGCGGGGTGCTCGCGGTGAACCAGACACCGGCGATGAGGCCGATCAGCGCGGCCGGGAGCAGCCACGAGATCTCCGTACCCATCGACAGTGCAAACAATCGCCCGATTCCGCTGGGACCGCCAAACATCGGGTTGTCACCGCCGGGAATTCCTCCGGCACCGGCTACCCGCTCGATGCCGTTGTAGCCCAATGCCAACTGCAGCAGGCTGTTATCGGTCGAGCCGCCGATGTAGGGCCGCGATCGGGCGGGCCACAAGCTCACCAGCGCGATGAACCACCCCGCCGAGACGACGATCGCTGCAACGCCAACAAGCAATTGCCAGACCCGTTTTGACAGGCGGCCGGGGGCCGCGAGCAGAAACACCAGCGCGAACCCTGGCACTACCAGTGCGGCCTGCAACATTTTGGTCAGGAATGCGAAGCCGATCACGGTGCCCGCCAGTGCAATCCAGCGGGTGGAACCCGATTCGATCGCACGCACCATGAAGTAGGCGGCGGCCGTCAACAACAGCGTGAGCAGTGCGTCGGGCTGGTTGTAGCGGAACATCAGCGCCGCTACCGGCGTCAACGCCAGCACGGTGCCTGCGATCAGGCCCGCGGCGGGACCGCTGCACCGCCGCACCGTCACGAACAACAGCGCGACGGCGCCGACGCCCATGAGCGCTTCCGGCAGCAACATCGAGAACGCGCTCAAGCCGAACAGCCGCGCGGACAGAACCATGACCCACAGCGAGGCAGGCGGTTTGTCGACGGTGATGGCGTTGCCGGGGTCCAGCGAACCAAATAGAAACGCCTTCAGATCTTGCGTGCCGGCCTGGACGGCGGCAGCGTAGAAGTTATTGGCCCAGCCTGATGAGCTCAAGCCCCACACGTAGAGCACCGCGGTCGCAGCCAGCAGCGCCATCAGCGCGTATCGCTCCCACCGGCGGTGGGCAGGCGCCGGGGTAAGCGGTGCCGCTGCTACGGCGACGGGGTCGTCAAGCAGCGTCATCTGGGTTGTCTCCGACGGATTCGTTGTGGCTTGTCACTGAGCGCGGCGCGGGTGAAACACCCAGCCGCGCAACAGGACGAAGCGGATCGCCGTCGCAGTGAGATTGGCGCCGACGAGCACGGCGAGTTCGACCGCGCGATGGGGCTGGCTCATCATCAGGTGAAGGACGGCCAATGAACCGCTCGTGATGGCCAGCGCGATGCCGAAGACGACGAGTCCCTCAATTTGGTGACGGGCGGCGCCGACGGCGCCACGCACGCCGAACGTGAAGCGGCGGTTCGCGGCGGTGTTGGCGACCGCTGTCAGCAGCAGCGCCAGAAGGTTGGCGGCCTGGGCGCCGACCGCGTGGTGCAGCGCGACGAACAGCAGCAGATAGGCGATCGTACTGGCCACGCCGATGACCGTGAACCGGACCGCCTGGCGCAGCAGCGAGCCGGGCGCCGCGGACATCCTTGAGGACCCGAGCTGCGCCGCCAGCGTCTGCACCGGAATAGCGCCGGAGGCGAAACCCCTCAGCATCCGGGCGATGCCTTTGAGGTCCGCAGTGGCGGTCGCGACGATGTCGACGCGGCTGTCGGCGTCGTCAACCCAGTCGACCGGCACCTCGTGGATGCGAAGACCGCTGCGCTGCGCGAGCACCAGCAGTTCGGTGTCGAAAAACCATCCGGTGTCGGCGATGTGCGGCAGCAGTTGGGCGGCCACGTCGGCGCGGATCGCCTTGAACCCGCATTGCGCATCCGAAAAGTGAGCGGCCAGCGTCGACTTCAGCAAAAAGTTGTAGCAGCGCGAGATGACTTCCCGCTTCGCGCCGCGCACCACCCGCGAGCCTCGCGCCAGGCGGGAGCCGATTGCCAGGTCTGAGTGGCCCGACACCAGGGGAGCAACCAATGGCGCCAGTGCAGCGAGGTCGGTGGACAGGTCGACATCCATGTACGCCAGCACTGGAGCGTCCGACGTCGACCACACCGCTTGCAGCGCACGTCCGCGACCCTTCTGTTCCAGCCGTACCATGCGCACGTCGGTCAGCTCGTCCACCAATTGCGCGGCGATCCGCGGCGTCTCGTCCGTGCTGGCGTTGTCAGCGATCGTGATGCGTGCGGTGAACGGAAAGTTGTCTTCGAGATAGCGATGCAGGCGATGTACCGAGTTCGCGAGGTCGCCTTCCTCGTTGTACACCGGCACCACGACGTCGAGCACCGGCACACCTCGTTGGCGGGCCAGGGTGGCGGCGTTCGGCCGCGGGTGGAAGCGGCCGCGGACGCCGGGGTCTAACGCGATGTCAGTCATAACACCCATCGTCACGGCGCGGCGTGGGTGCACCGTTGGTGCAAGTTATGCGTTAGCTGTGAGGTCGTAGTTAGCTGTGAGGTCGTAGACAGTAACGCCGTCGAAGGTCCGCGCGGGAAATTGCGCGGCGACCCACGCGGCGATGTCGGATGACTCGCGGCTGCCGCTGGCGGCCGCGTGCATCGGTCCGTGCATCGGTCCGCCGATGAAGTAGTGAATCTTGTCCTTGGAGACCAACTGTTGGAACTGGTCGAGGGTCGGTGCGGGATCTGTTCCGTTGAAGCCCCCGACCGCCATCACCGGTGTTCGGCTGGCCAACTGATAACCCGCGGCGTTGCTCGAGCCGATAGCGGCGGCGGTCCAGGTGTACCTGTCGGCGTCCGCGCTCAACGCGGCCACCAACGCGGGCGACGGATCCGGCGAGTCGAGAAAATTGCCGAAGTTCACCCCGGTTGTGCCCCACGGGTCGGAACTTGGAATCACACCGTGGTGCGGTGTCATCGCGGTGACCACCGAGGATGCGGCCGGGACGGCCAAACACGCCCCGACGGCGAGAACGGCGGCCCCACGACCGATCGGGTTGGGAAGGCGGCAGGCGACAACGAGCAGTGCGGCCGCGCCCACCCCGGCGACCGCGATCGCAGGCCGCAGCCAGGGTAACCAGGTTTCTGCGCGTGCCAGCAGCACGCAGGCCAGCACCGTCGTGATCAGCACCGCGCCGGAAAGGGCGGTGGCAGCGCGGATATCGCTGCGCCGCCGCCAAATGAGCGGCGCGCCAATGCCGATGCCTGCCGCGACGGCCGGGGCCAGCGCCACGGTGTAGTAGGGGTGAATGATGCCGTTGGAGTACGAGATGACCAGACCGGTCACTACCAGCCAGCTGCCCCACACAATGCAAGCACCGCGAACGGCGTTGGTGCGCGGTGCCCGCCGGGTGATGAGCAGCGCGGCCGCGATACAGATCAGCGACGCCGGGATGAGCCAGGCGATCTCGGTGCCCATGCTGCCGTCGAACAGCCGTCCGGAGCCGACGTCAAAGTTGGGATTGCCGAGCCCCCCGGGTTCGTCGCCCGTCAGCCGGCCGAAACCGTTGTAGCCCAGTGCAAGTTCCAGGATGCTGTTATGTTCGGAGCCGCCAATGTACGGCCGGCGATCCGCCGGCCACAGTGCCACCAGCGCGAGATACCAACCGGCGGACACCAACAATGCGACCGCGGCGGCGAACAGGCGTGTCACACGGGTCCGCAGCGGTGCGTGCGCGGTGAGCAGGTATGCGGCCACGAAACCGGGCACCACCAGCAACGCCTGCCCCATCTTGGCCAAGAATGCGAAGCCGACAGCGGCGCCGGCGAGCGACAACCACCATCGGCCGCTGTGGTTTTCACTGGCTCGCTGAGCGCAGTAAGCAGCGGCGACGAGCAGAAACACAAGCAGCGCGTCGGGGTTGTTGAATCGGAACATCAGCGTGGCGACCGGGGTCAGCGCGAGCACGGTGCCGGCCAACAGGCCGGCCGCGGGTCCGTTGATGCGCCGCACCGCGGCATACAGCAGCGCCACCGCGGCGACACCCTCGAGAGCTTGCGGTGCGAGCACACTCCACGAATTGAATCCGAACAGCCGCACCGACGCGTCCATGACCCACAGCGCGGCCGGGGTCTTGTCTACGGTGATCGCGTTGGCCGCATCGCTGGAACCGAACAGAAACGCCGTCCAGCTCTGCGAACTTGCTTGCACCGCGGCCGAATAGAAGCTGTTGGCCCAGCCGCTCGCGGACAGATTCCACAGGTACAGGACACCGGTCATGACCAGTAGCCCGGCGAACGCCGCCCGGTGAGCGCGAACGCGGGCCGGCGTCGGACGCGCTGGCGGCGCCTCGGTGACGGGCTGCGGCGCAGTGATGGTCATCGGTTCATCGTCGCGATCGCTGCTAGGCGCTGGATTTGTGGTCGCTGAGTGGCGGCTGTGTGCCCGGCAGTCGCACGGTGAAGGCGGTGTCACCAGGGACGCTGCGCACGTCGATGCTGCCGTGATGAGCCTTGACCACCGCTGAGACGATCGCCAGCCCCAGCCCGGTGTTGCCGTCGCGACGCGATCGCGATGTGTCACCGCGCGCGAACCGTTCGAAGATCTCCGGTTGCAGCGACGCGGTGATGCCCGGGCCGTCGTCGGCGACCGTCAACACCGCACCACCTGCGCTGTCACCGACCAGGGAGGTCGTCACCGCCGTGCCCACCGGGGTGTGGGTGCGGGCGTTGGCGAGAAGGTTGACGAGCACCTGCTGCAGCCGCGGGCCGTCGCCCGTGACGACCACGGGCTCGTCGGGCAGATCGAGCGACCACTCATGGTCCGGCCCGGCGACGTGCGCATCGGCAACGGCGTCCACGGCGAGCTGTGACAGGTCGACGGGTTCGGACTGCAGCGGACGTCCACTGTCCAGCCGGGCCAGCAGCAGCATGTCCTCCACGAGATGCGTCATGCGCACGGCCTCAGACTCGACGCGGCTCATCGCGCGTGCAACGTCGTCGGGCAACTCGGCGCGCTGGCGTTGCGCGAGTTCGGCATAGCCGCGGATCGCCGCCAGCGGAGTGCGAAGTTCGTGGCTCGCGTCGGCGACGAACCGCCGCACGCGCGTTTCGCTCGCATGCCGGGCGGCCAGCGCGTCAGAGATTCGTTCGAGCATGCGGTTCAACGCCGTCGCGAGCCGCCCCACTTCGGTGTGTACGGCGGCCGGGTCCACCGCGACAATAGATGTCGGCATCGTCACCGCGCCGCGGTCCAGCTCGAGGTTCGCGACGTCGCGGGCGGCCGTCGACACCCGTGACAGCGGGGCGAGCTGGCGCCGGATGATCACAATGCCCAGCGCGATCGCCACCGCCAGCGCTATGCCGGCGACGATGCCGAAAATCGCCACCACCGAGAGCATCGTGGAGTCGACTCCCGACATCGGCAGCCCGGAAACGACGGCGGCGATGCCGGTGCGCGACGGCCGTGCGACCACGCGGTAGCGGCCGAGACCGTCGAGGTTGACGGTGACCGGGCGGCCGTTCGGGGTGATGCGCGCCAGTTGCATCGCCGCGGCGTTGCTGATGGCCGCGCGGCTCCCGTTCGAGGTGATGACGCCCGCGTTGACCACCACACCGTTGAACGCGACAGCACCGACCGTGTGGGTCGCCTGCCCCGGCGCGTCCAGGAACGCCGGCCCCGGCCCTCTCCCGGGATCGAACGGCGGTGTCCGCCGCGGGGACCCCGGCGGGGGAGCGGGCGGCGGACCGAGATCGTAGATGGTCGCCGATCGGTGGCCGGCGTCGATGACCTGCTCGTCGAGCTGTCCCATCAAGAACCGGTGCAGCGCGAACTCGGTCCCCACGCCGATGCCCACGCACACGACAGCCAGCAGGCTCACCAGTGTGACCAGCAACCGGGCCCGCAGCGACCATGCGCGCGGGGAACGCAGTCGCCGCAGCCAGCCCGGTCGGCTCGGCTCAGTCGCCGGGTTTGAGGACATAGCCTGCACCGCGAAGCGTATAAATCATCGGTGACCGACCGCTATCGATCTTCTTGCGCAAGTACGACACGTACAGTTCGACGATATTGGACCGTCCACCGAAGTCGTAACTCCAGACCCGGTCGAGGATCTGCGCCTTGCTCAACACTTTCCTCGCATTGCGCATCATGAATCGCAGCAGCTCGAATTCTGTTGTAGTGAGGGTAATCTCGTCGCCGCCGCGGGTCACTTCGTGGCTGTCTTCGTCGAGCACCAGGTCGCCGACGACGATCTTCGAACCACTGTTGTGGGTAGTGACTCCCGTGCGGCGCAGCAGCGCCCGCAGCCGCAGCACCAACTCTTCGAGGCTGAACGGCTTCGTGACGTAGTCGTCGCCTCCGGCCGTCAAACCGGCGATGCGGTCCTCCAAGGAGTCTTTGGCGGTCAGCAAAAGCAACGGCAGACCGGGAATCTGGTCGCGGAGCTTGCGCAGCACGTCAAGGCCGCTCATGTCCGGAAGCATCACGTCGAGCACCACCACGTCGGGTGGCTCCTTGCGTGCCGACGCGATCGCCGATGCGCCGTCGCCCGACGTCGACACCGTCCAGCCCTCGTATCGCAGCGCCATTGCCACCAGCTCGGCCAGCACGGGTTCGTCGTCGACCACCAGGACATGGATGGGGTTTCCGTCGGCGCGACGCATCACGACGTGATCCGGGTCATTGGCCTTCGAGCCACGAGAGGTGGACACGACGGTCATTATCTGTGCCCCAGGTTGAGCCCCACTGTGCCGATCCTATGTGCTCACTGGGAATATTCGGCCGTGTCGTGGCACATCGGATGCTCAACCGGCGCACAGCGGATACCCATCTTGGGGCGACAGGCTCAGTTCCGAGAGTGCGACGTAAGAGGGTTACCGATGAATTCCGACACCACTTCGCAGACGTCTGCGGCGCAGCATCGGCCCGACGAACCCACTTGGGGCCCCCCTCGGCCCCATCGAGGCTGGTCGGGTCGCCAGACCCTGGCCGCGGTCGGCGTGGCAGCGGTCATCGCGGCATTCGGTGGCGCGGCGATCTATGCGGCGACCAGCGGCGGTTCCAACGACATGAGCCGCAGTTGGCAAGGCCGCGGTCCCGGTGCGTCCGGTCCCGGTGCGTCCGGTCCGGGTGGCCCCGGCCGTTGGAGCCCCCCGGCAGCTGCCCTGCACGGCGAGTTCGTCGTGCCCGACGGAAACGGCGCATACACCACCGTGTTGACCCAAAGCGGGGTGCTCACCGCCGTGTCGGATACCTCCATCGCGGCCAAGAGCGCCGACGGGTTCACACAGATCTACACGATCGCGCCGGGCAGTCGCACCGCGAATACTCAACTGGCAGTGAACGATACGGTCACGATCCGGGCGAACGTCACCAACAACGCCGCCACCGCGACGACGGTGACCGAAGGCGAAGACCCTGGACCGGGCGGGCCGGCGGCGATGGGTGCTCCGCAGCAGTCCCGATAGCGCCGAATGCTGCCCGCGCACGTGAGGGCTGTGCGGTCCGCCTACCACCTCCGCCTACCATTGACGGCGTGGCCAGGCAGTCGAGCGCGGCAGCCCACCGCCGCCCAGGGTCGCCGCTCACGTTTGACATCTCGCAGCTTGCCCGCCGCCCAGGTTCCATGCGGTCCGTTCGCGAAACGGTACCCAGCCCGTTGCGCATCGGCCTCGACCTCATCGCGATCGAGAAGGGCGCGCCGCTGGACCTGGATCTGCGGTTCGAGTCGGTGTCGGAGGGAGTGCTGGTCACCGGCACCGTGACGGCGCCAACGTCGGGGCAGTGCGTACGCTGCCTGACCGCGACGAGCGGCGAGGTGCAGGTGCACCTCACGGAGCTCTTCGCATATCCCGACAGCACCACCGAAGCGACCACCGAGGAGGACGAGGTCGGCCACGTCGTCGACGAGGCCATCGATCTCGAGCAGCCGTTGATCGACGCGATCGGACTCGAGCTGCCGCTCTCACCGGTGTGCCGCGACGACTGCCCCGGCCTGTGCGCCGAATGCGGCATGCCGCTCGCCGAGGCCGAACCGGGGCACCACCATGAACAGATCGATCCGCGGTGGGCCAAAATCTCCGGCATGTTCTCTGATGAGACGCCGGAGGGCCCGTGAGCGGGTCGCGTGAAGCGCTGATCGTGGCACTCGGCGTCGAGCTACCCGATGAGCTGCTCACACTGGCACTGACCCACCGCAGCTACGCCTACGAGCATGGCGGACTTCCGACCAACGAGCGCCTCGAGTTTCTCGGCGATGCGGTGCTCGGGCTGACCATCACCGACGAGTTGTTCCATCGTCATCCCGACCGACCCGAAGGCGACCTGGCCAAACTGCGCGCCAGCATCGTCAACACCCAGGCGCTGGCCGACGTGGCCCGCACCCTGACCGATAGCGGGCTCGGGGTCTACCTGCTGCTGGGCCGAGGTGAGGAGAACACCGGCGGATCAGAAAAGTCGAGCATCCTCGCCGACACCATGGAGTCCCTGCTGGGCGCGGTGTACCTGCACCACGGAATGGACACCGCACGCGAGGTGATCCTGCGGCTCTTCGGCAGCCTGCTCGACACCGCACCGACGCTGGGCGCCGGTCTCGACTGGAAGACCAGCCTGCAGGAGCTGACCGCAGCGCGAGGACTCGGCGTGCCGGCCTATCTGGTCACGTCGACGGGCCCCGACCACGACAAGGAGTTCACCGCGACGGTGATCGTGATGGACACCGAGTACGGGTCTGGTGTCGGGCGGTCCAAGAAAGAGGCCGAGCAGAAGGCCGCGGCCGCGGCGTGGAACGCCCTCGACAGTGCCTGAGCTGCCGGAGGTCGAGACCGTCCGGAGCGGATTGGCCGCCCATGTCGCGGGCCGAACGTTCACCGCCGTTCACGTTCACCATCCGCGGGCCGTCCGCAGGCACGAGGCCGGCCCAGCCGACCTGACCGCCAGGCTGATCGGACAGTCCATCACCGACACGGGCAGGCGCGGAAAATACCTGTGGCTCACCATGTCTGAGGGGTCCGCGCTGGTCGTCCACCTCGGGATGAGTGGCCAGATGCTGCTCGGCGAGGTGCCGAACACCGACCACGTGCGGATCGCCGCGACGCTCGACGACGGCACACCGCTGAGCTTCGTCGACCAGCGCACGTTCGGCGGCTGGATGCTGGCCGAGATGGCGGACGTCGACGGCAGCGTCGTTCCGGTGCCGATCGCACACCTGGCGCGCGACCCGCTCGACGCACGCTTCGACCCGGAGGCGGTCGTCACGGTGTTGCGCCGCAAGCATTCGGAGATCAAGCGCCAGCTTCTCGATCAGACCGTGGTTTCGGGGATCGGCAACATCTACGCTGACGAGGCGCTGTGGCGCGCCCAGGTGAACGGTGCCCGGATCGCGTCGGCGCTCACGCGTCGCCAGCTGCGGCTGGTTCTGGACTCTGCCGCCGAGGTGATGTCCGACGCGCTGCGTCAGGGCGGCACCTCGTTCGACTCGCTCTATGTCAACGTCAACGGCGAGTCGGGCTACTTCGACCGGTCGCTCGACGCGTACGGACGCGAGGGGCTGCCGTGCTGCCGCTGCGGGGCCGTGATCCGACGCGAGAAGTTCATGAACCGCTCGTCGTTCTACTGCCCGAGGTGCCAGCCGCGCCCCCGCATCCGCCGAAATGGAATTCCCGGTCGTTAAAGTGCGCTCATAACGACCAGGAATTCCATTTCGCCGCGGAAGGTAGAGACCGGATGACGGAATTGTGGGTGGAGCGCAGCGGTATGCGGCAGTACACCGGTCGCAGCTCGCGCGGCGCCGAGGTGCTGGTCGGGTCGGAGGACGTCGAGGGCGTGTTCACGCCCGGCGAGCTGATGAAGATCGCGTTGGCCGCCTGCACCGGGATGAGCAGCGACCATCCGCTAGCCCGTCGCCTCGGCGACGACTACGCCGCTACTGTCCGAGTATCGGGTGCGGCTGATCGTGACAACGAGACTTACCCGCTGCTCGAGGAATCCCTTGAGGTGGGCATGTCCGGTTTGACTGAGGACGAGGTGGCTCGGCTGGTCACGGTCGTGAAGAGGGCGGTCGATCAGGTCTGCACCGTGGGCAGGACGCTGAAGTCCGGCACGACGGTCAATTTCGAGGTGGTCGATGAGCGGCTTGCGCGAAGAGAGAGGGGCTGAGCCGTTGTGCAGTGACGGCGACGCCCAGCTGACCGCATGGGTGCACGGCTACGTGCAGGGCGTCGGCTTCCGGTGGTGGACCAGGTCGCGGGCGTTGGAGCTGGGATTGACCGGATACGCCTCGAACCGGCCTGACGGCCGGGTGCAGGTGGTGGTGCAGGGCCCGCGGGACGCGTGCCAGCGACTGCTCGACTTGTTGCAGAGCGGCAGGACTCCGGGCAGCGTCGACAACGTCGCCGCGGACTGGTCTGAGCCGACATTGCCCATGCGCGGCTTCTCCGAGCGCTAGTCTGGCACGTCGTGCACCTCAAGAGTCTGACGCTGAAGGGCTTCAAGTCCTTCGCATCGCCGACGACTCTGCGTTTCGAGCCCGGCATCACCTGTGTCGTCGGCCCCAACGGGTCCGGCAAGAGCAACGTCGTCGATGCGTTGTCGTGGGTGATGGGCGAGCAGGGCGCCAAGACGCTGCGCGGCGGCAAGATGGAGGACGTCATCTTCGCCGGAACGTCGTCGCGGGCACCGCTGGGCCGCGCCGAGGTGACGGTCACGATCGACAACTCCGACAACGCGTTGCCGATCGAGTACTCCGAGGTGTCGATCACGCGGCGGATGTTCCGAGACGGCGCCAGCGAGTACGAAATCAACGGCAGCTCTTGCCGATTGATGGACATCCAGGAGTTGCTTTCTGATTCGGGCATCGGCCGGGAGATGCACGTCATCGTCGGCCAGGGCAAGCTGTCGGAGATCCTGGAGTCCCGGCCGGAGGACCGCCGGGCGTTCATCGAAGAAGCCGCAGGCGTGCTCAAGCACCGCAAGCGCAAGGAAAAGGCAGTCCGCAAGCTCGAGGCGATGTCCGCCAACCTGGCGCGGCTGTCTGACCTCACCACTGAGCTACGGCGCCAACTCAAACCGCTCGGCCGGCAGGCCGAGGTCGCGCGGCGTGCGCAGACGATCCAGGCCGACCTGCGAGATGCCCGGTTGCGCCTGGCCGCCGACGATCTCGTGGCCCGGCGGAACGAATTCGCGGGTGTCGGCGATGCGGAGGCCGCGCTTCGTCGGGAGCACGACGAGGCCTCCGCGCTGCTGGACGCCGCTTCGGCCGAGCTGTCAGGGCATGAACAGGCGGTGGCGAGCCTGACCGAACGCGCCGAAAGTGCGCAGCAGACGTGGTTCCGGTTGTCGGCGCTGGCCGAAAGGGTGAGCGCGACCGTACGCATTGCGAAGGAACGCGCGCAGCACCTCGACATCGAGCCGCCCCCGACCGCGGGCGTCGACCCGGACATGCTGGACGCCGAGGCTGACGAGGTGGCTGCGACGGAGACCCGGTTGGTCGCGGATCTGAACGACGAGCGGGCGCGCCTGGACGTGGCCCGCACCGAGATGGCGGCGGCCGAGCAGGTCGCGGCCGAAGCCGAGCGAGCACACATGGCGGCGGTGCGGGCGGAGGCGGACCGCCGTGAGGGCTTCGCCCGGCTGGCGGGCCAGGTGGACACGATGCGCACCCGCGTCGAGTCGATCGACGAGGCGGTGGCCCGGCTCACCGATGCGATCGACGAGGCCGGCTCCCGCTCGCAGCACGCGCAGGCGGAGTTCGAGACCGTGCAGGCCCGCGTCGGTGAGCTCGACGAAGGCGAGGTCGGCCTCGACGAGCACCATGACCGCTCGGTGGCGGCGTTACGGGTGGCGGACGAACGTGTCGGCGAACTACAGACGGCCGAACGCGGCGCCGAACGACAGGTGGCGTCTCTGCGTGCTCGCATCGAGGCGCTGTCCGTGGGACTGGATCGCAAGGACGGCGTGACCTGGATCACGCAAAACCTCAGCAATGCAGGTCTTTTCGGCTCGCTGGCCAACCTCGTGAAAGTGCGTCCGGGCTTTGAGGCAGCGGTGGCGACTGTCCTCGGCGCTGCAGCGGATGCGATCGCCGCGGAAGACGCGAAGGCGGCTCGCTCCGCGGTGGCCGCGCTCAAGGAGTCCGATGGCGGCCGGGCCGCCATCGTGCTCAGCGACTGGCCGGCACCGGTTGATCCGCGTCCCGTCGCGCTGCCCGCCGACGCGCAGTGGGCGGTCGACCTGGTGGAGGCGCCCGAACGGCTGCGGGGCGCGGTCGCCGCGATGTTGTCCGGGGTCGCGGTGGTGGGCGCTCTGGAGGCCGCGCTCGACCTGGTGACTTCGCATCCGCAGTTGCGGGCGGTCACCCCCGACGGCGACCTGGTGGGCGCCGGATGGGTCAGCGGCGGCTCAGACCGCCGGCCGAGCACGCTCGAGATCACGTCCGAGATCGAGAACGCCCGTCGCGAACTCGCCGCCGCCGAGACGCAAGCGCATGAGCTGGCGGCCGCGCTGTCGGGCGCATTGGCTGAGCAGGCCGCCCGACAGGATGCCGCCGAGCAGGCGCTGGCGGCGCTCAACGAGTCGGACGCGACGATCGCGTCCGCGTACGAGCATCTCGGCCGGCTCGGGCAGGACGCCCGCTCCGCAGAGGAGGAGTGGCGGCGCCTCACCGAGCAGCGCTCCGACCTCGAGGCGACCCGTGTTCGGACGGTGGGCGAGCTCACCGAACTCGAGCAACGGCTGACCAACGCCCAGCAGACCCAGGAGCCCGTCGCCGAGGACTTTTCCGAGCGCCAGGTGACGATGGCAGCTGCCGAGGCGGCCCGCGGAACCGAGATCGAGGCGCGGCTCGCGGTGCGCACCGCAGAGGAACGTGTGAATGCCGTTCGGGGACGAGCGGATTCGCTGCGTCGGGCCGCCGCAGCCGAGCGAGAAGCCCGCGTGCGGGCGCAACGCGCGCGGGAGGCGAGACGTCACGCCGCGGCGATCGCCGACGCGGTCGCCGAATCAGGTCAGCTGGTGGCGCTCCGGCTCGCCGAGGCCATCGGCGCCGCGTCGCGAACCCGCGACGCGCTGGCCACCGAACGTTCCCAGCGGGCCACCGCGATGTCCGAGGTGCGCGCGACGGTGTCCGGGCTGACGGCCACGATCGGCACGCTCACCGAAGCGCTGCACCGCGACGAGGTGGTCAAGGCGCAGGCGGTGCTGCGGATCGAGCAGCTCGAAGAGCACATCCTGGAGCAGTTCGGAATGGCCTCGGCCGACCTGATTGCCGAATACGGGCCGGACGTGGCCCTGCCGCCATCCGAGCTCGAGATCGCCGAGTACGAGCAGGCGCGCGAGCGCGGCGAGCAGGTGACTGCGCCGGCCCCGATGCCGTTCGACCGGCCCACGCAGGAGCGTCGCGCCAAGAAGGCAGACCGCGAGCTCGCAGAGTTGGGTCGGGTCAACCCGCTCGCGCTCGAGGAGTTCGCCGCGCTGGAGGAGCGCTACAACTTCCTGTCCACCCAACTCGAAGACGTCAAGGGAGCACGAAAGGACCTGCTCGACGTCGTGGCCGACGTCGATGCGCGGATCGTTTCGGTGTTCACCGAGGCCTACACCGATGTCGAGCGCGAATTCCGGGCGGTGTTCGAGGCACTCTTCCCCGGCGGCGAGGGCCGGTTGCTGCTGACCGATCCCGACAACATGCTGACCACCGGCATCGAGGTCGAGGCGCGGCCGCCGGGAAAGAAGATCAAGAGGCTCTCGCTGCTTTCCGGCGGCGAGAAGGCGCTTGCGGCAATCGCGATGCTGGTGGCGATCTTCCGGGCCCGCCCGTCGCCGTTCTACGTGATGGACGAGGTCGAGGCCGCGCTCGACGACGTGAACCTGCGCCGGCTGCTCGGGCTGTTCGACCAGTTGCGGATGCACTCGCAGCTGCTCGTGATCACCCACCAGAAGCCGACGATGGAGGTGGCCGACGCGCTGTACGGGATAAGCATGCGCGACGACGGCATCACGACGGTGATCTCGCAGCGCATGCGAGGCCAGGAGGTCCCTACCGGTCAGTCGCGAAGCGACCGCGGCGAATCGGTGGTCCCGGCGTCGTAACGAATCGGTGATTCGGCAGGTGTGCGGTGACGGCTAGGCGATCTCGGTCAATCCGACGCGCCGCAGCCCCTCGAGATCCCCGGCGCCGCAGCCGTGAAGACAAATCCGGAGCTCGTCGATGAACCCGTGCAGCCAGTCGAGGGCGGCCGACGCCGAGGCGATGGCCGGCGCCAGCAGGGGCCAGGCCACCGCCACGACGTCAGCACCCAGCGCGATCGCCTTCGCCGCATCCATGCCGGTCCGGATGCCGCCCGACGCCACCAGCGGAACGTCCGGCAGCGCGCGGCGCACCTCGATGATCGCCTGCGCGGTTGGCACCCCCCAGTCGGCCAGCGCGGGGTGACGCAGCTCGCCGTATCGGACGTATTGCTCGACCCGCGACCACGACGTGCCGCCTGCGCCCGCCACATCGAGGGCCGCGACGGGCAGCTCGCCAGGTAATCGCAGCAGCTCGGCGACCGCCGCCGCGCCGAGCCCGTGGCCCACCTCCTTCAGCAGAATCGGATAACCCAGCGCTTCGGAAACACCTCGAAGCCGGGTGACGGACCCCGAGAAATCGGTGTCGCCGCCGCTTTGGATCGCCTCTTGCAGCGGATTGGTGTGCACCGCCAGCGCGTCGGCGCCCACTCGATCGAGCGCTTTGACCAGGGCGGGCAGCGTCGACTTGGTCAGCTGCGACAACCCGATGTTGCCGATCAGGAGAACGTCGGGAGCGATGTCGCGGACCGCGAAGCTGTCGGCCGCACCCTCACCGAGCGCGCCGTCGAGCATGATCCGTTGCGATCCGAGCATCATCCCGATGCCCAGCTCTTGGGCCGCCGCGGCCAGGTTGCGGTTGATCGTGCCGGACAGCTCCGCGCCACCCGTCATCGCGCCGACGAGGACGGGCGCACAAAGTCGGCTGCCGAGAAAGTCCGCGGCCAGGCTGATCTCGCCGAGGCTCGTCTGGGTGAGTGCGTTGTAGGGCAGCCGGTAGCGCTCGAGGCCCGTGGTCACCGCGCCGTGCTGGACGTCCTCGGTCAGGCACACGTCGATGTGCCTGCGCTTGCGGCCCGCCAACTCCGCGGGCCGGATCGTCATCGCCCGGCCACCTTGGGAGAATGGCCGGGTGGGAGAAGGTATGTGGATCGCACTCGCGGTTGTTGCCGTTCTGGTTGTCGCCGCGCTCGTGGTCGGCCTGGTGCTGTACCGGCGGCGACGTATCACTCTGTCACGGCCCGACACTGCCATACCTATCGACCGTTCTGGCGGGTATGCGGCGTCGTCGGGCATCACGTTCACAGAATCCCCAGCACCTCCCGTTGCCCAAATCGACACGACCGGCCTGCCCGGCGTCGGTGACGATGCCGCGATCCCTCGCGACTCCGTCAAGCGACCGATCGCCGACGTCCATCTGCCGGAGCCCGACGTCGAACCGGCCCGCGTCGAATCTGACGGCGATGGGCGCTTGCGCGAAGAGCAGAAGGCCGAGGTTCCGGCTCAGTTCGATGTCGGCGACATAGCTCCTCCAGAAGGTCGTCTCGAGCGGTTGCGAGGCCGGTTGGCCAAGTCCCAGAACGCAATCGGGCGCAGCATGCTCGGTCTGCTGGGCGGCGGAGATCTCGACGAAGATTCGTGGCAGGACGTCGAGGACACCCTGCTGGTCGCCGACCTCGGGCCGACCGTCACCGCTTCGGTGGTCTCGGCATTGCGATCGCGGCTGGCAGGCAGCACGGTTCGCACCGAGGCCGATGCGAGAGCGGTGTTGCGCGATGTCTTGATCTCCGAGCTGCAGCCCGGGCTGGACCGCTCGATCAAGGCACTGCCGCACGCCGGCAGCCCGTCGGTATTGCTGGTGGTCGGGGTCAACGGCACGGGAAAGACCACCACGGTCGGCAAGTTGGCCAGGGTCCTGGTGGCCGACGGCAGGCGCGTCGTGCTCGCCGCGGCGGACACGTTCCGGGCCGCCGCGGCCGACCAGCTGCAAACGTGGGCGGCGCGGGTCGGCGCGCACGTCATTCGCGGTGCGGAAGGCGCCGATCCGGCGTCGGTGGCGTTCGATGCCGTTGATGCGGGCATCAGGGACGGCGCCGACGTCGTCGTCGTCGACACCGCCGGGCGGCTGCACACCAAGACCGGGCTGATGGACGAACTGAGCAAGGTCAAGCGCGTCGTCGGCCGGCGCGCTGCGGTGGACGAGGTGTTGCTGGTGCTTGACGCGACGATCGGGCAGAACGGTCTGGCGCAGGCCCACGTCTTCGCCGAGGTGGTGGACATCACCGGCGTGGTGCTGACGAAACTGGACGGCACCGCCAAGGGCGGCATCGTTTTTCGGGTGCAGCAGGAGCTGGGCGTGCCGGTGAAGCTCGTCGGGCTCGGTGAAGGCCCCGACGACCTGGCCCCGTTCGAGCCGGCCGCATTCGTGGATGCACTGCTCGGCTGACAGCAGATTCAAAGCCCCGTAACACCACCGAAACGGCGGGCGTCTATCCGTTCACACAAGCGAAACACCACAGCGTCTTAGACGAAACAACCACTCAGCATTGTCTTGGACCAGGTCACCGGTCGACTCCCGACGGCCGTGACACGGGTGGAGGAGGAAACCGCGAGTGGCTGATCTTCGGCCTGCGTGCGACACCGGATGACGAAGAAATGGGCATTGACGAGGCCGAACACGCTGAAACCGCTTACGATTTCGCTAGTGTTGGACCGGGCTCTGCACTGAGCATGGCCGGCGCCGGCAAGGAGGCATGAGAATGAAGCTGATCACCGCGATCGTCAAGCCGTTCACCCTCGAAGACGTCAAGACCGGCCTGGAACAAACGGGAATCCTCGGCATGACGGTCAGCGAGGTGCAGGGCTACGGCCGGCAGAAGGGCCACACAGAGGTCTACCGGGGTGCCGAGTATTCGGTCGACTTCGTGCCGAAGGTGCGGGTCGAGGTCCTCGTTGATGACTCCGCCGTCGACAAGGTGGTGGACGTCATCGTCCAGGCCGCACGCACCGGCAAGATCGGTGACGGCAAGGTGTGGGTCAGCCCCGTCGAAGCCGTCGTGCGGGTGCGCACAGGGGAGCGGGGCGCCGACGCGCTGTGAGTGAATGACACAGCAGACACCCGATCCCGCTGCGGAGGCCGCCGGTGCGTTAGCTTCGGCAGCAGGATCACCCCGTCCTGCAAAGGATTTGGTTGCTGCCGCCGAACAGTTGTTGGCGGGCGGATCTCCTCATCTCGACTCCGCGGCTGTGCGTGACGCGATCCTCGAACTGCACGAGTTTTGGCTGACCACCAAGGCCACCGAGATCGGTATCACCGATACGAGCGGCTTCGCGATCGTCGCCACCGGCGGCCTCGGCCGCCGGGAACTGCTTCCATACTCCGATCTCGACCTGATGATATTGCACGCCAACATGCCTGCGAAGGTGGTCAGCAGCACAGCCGACCAGCTGTGGTATCCGTTGTGGGACGCCAACATTCAGCTTGACCACAGCGTCCGCACGGTGCCCCAGGCCCTGCAGGTAGCCGGAGAGGATGTCTCCGCGGGGCTGGCGATGCTGGAGGCTCGTCACATCGCGGGCAACGCCGAATTGTCGGCGAAGCTGATCGACGGGGCGCGCCGCCAATGGCGCACCGGGATCCGTTCGCGGTTCGACGAACTCGTCGGACACGCGCAGGCTCGCTGGCAGCGCAGCGGACAGATCGCCCACCGCGCCGAGCCCGACCTGAAGTGTGGACGTGGGGGGCTGCGCGATGTGCAGTTGCTCAACGCACTGGCGATCGCACAGCTCGCCGACCATTACTCGAGCAGCAGTCTGGACAGCCCCAGCGGGTCACTGGCCGGTGCCCATCGGGCTCTTCTCGACGTTCGTACCGAACTGCACCGGATATCCGGACGTGGCCGGGAGCTGTTGCAGGCCCAGTACGCCGACGAGATCGGTGCGGCCCTTCGCATCGGTGACCGATTCGACTTGGCGCGCTTGCTCAGCGACGCGGCGCGCACCGTCAGCTACTACGTCGATGCCGGCTTGCGAACTGCAGCAAACGGGTTGCCGCGCAAGGGATTCGCGGCATTGCGACGGCCCGTGCGGCGGCCGTTGGACGAGGGGGTGGTCGAGTTCGCGGGCGAAGTCGTGCTGGCCAGAGGCGCTCGTCCGGAGCGCGACCCGGGACTCATCCTGCGGGTCGCGGCCGCGTCGGCGACCACCGGCCTGCCGCTGTCGGCGTCCACGCTCAGCCGGCTCGCGGAGTCGGCGCCGGAGTTGCGCACGCCGTGGCCGCGTCAGGCACTCAAAGACCTGCTGGTGCTGTTGTCCGCCGGACCGACCTCCGTGACGACCATCGAGGCGCTGGACCGAACGGGACTCTGGGGCAGGTTGTTCCCGGAGTGGGGCCCGGTGCGTGACCTGCCTCCCCGCGACATCGTCCACATCTGGACGGTGGACCGGCATCTCACCGAAACTGTCTCGAAGGCAAGCGCATTCACCACCAGGGTGGCCCGGCCCGATCTGCTTGTGCTGGGCGCTCTGTTGCACGACATCGGGAAGGGCCGCGGCGGCGACCACAGCGTGATCGGCGCGGAACTCGCGACGCAGATCGGTACCCGACTTGGCCTGTTGCCGGCCGATGTGGAGATCCTGTCGGCCATCGTGCGCTACCACTTGCTGCTGCCGACCACGGCCACCCGCCGAGATCTGCAAGACCCCGACACGATCACGATGGTCGTCGACGCGCTGGACGGCGATCCACTGCTGCTCGAGCTGTTGCACGCGCTGGCCGAGGCGGATTCGTTGGCAACCGGTCCCGGGGTGTGGGGCGATTGGAAGGCGCTGCTGATCGGCGATCTCGTCCGCCGGTGCCGAATGATCATGGCCGGCGAGCCGTTGCCGCACGCGGATCCGGTTGATTCGCGTTACCTTGCGCTGGCCCGAAACCATGACATCCACGTCGAGCTGACGCCAGGCGACGGTGCCCACATCTATCGCGTGACCATGGTCGCGCCGGACCGCCGTGGTCTGCTGTCCAAGGCCGCAGGCGTGCTGGCGCTGAACTCGCTGCGCGTGCATTCGGCGTCGGTGAACAGCCACGAGGGCTCGGCGATCAACACTTTCGTTGTCTCCCCGCATTTCGGGACGCCACCTGCTGCGGAACTGCTGCGGCAGCAATTGATCCAGGCGCTTGACGACGATCTCGATGTGATCAGCATTCTGGAGCAGCGCAATCGCGAGGCCTCCCAGTACGGCTCCGGCCGGGTGGGAGAGGCGCTCGCCGCGGTGCCGGCGAACCAGGTGCCTGCACCGCCACAGATTCTCTGGCACGACGGCAGTGCTGCCGGTCAGTTGCTGGTGGAAATCCGTTCCACCGACAGGACGGGGCTGTTGGCCGTGCTGACCCGGGTGTTCGAGAAGGCGGACGTCGACATCGCGTGGGCGAAGGTCACCACGCTCGGCTCCTCAGTGGACGATGTGTTCTGTGTCGCAACGTCGTTCGGTAACAGCGACATCGATCGGCTCCGATCTGCACTCGAACAAGACCTGCTGTCGGTGCTGCCGGCGCCGCCGCCCCAGAAGCCCGCTGAGCACGCAAGCTGAACTTTCCCGCCGATTCACGCGCTGACTTGCCGCCGATGGGTGATGATTGCGCGCATGGCGTATCCGCAACCGCCGCCCGGCAATGACTGGTGGGGTCAACCTCCGCAGCCAGCGCCGGGGTTCTACCCGCCGGTGTATCCACCACCCCGGCAGACCAACTCGATGGCTATCGTCGCGCTGGTAGGCGCCTTCGTATTTGCCCCGTTGGGAATTGTGTTCGGGCACATCGCGCTGTCGCAGATCCGGCGCAGCGATGAGGACGGTAAGGGACTGGCGATAGCCGGCCTGGCGATCGGCTACATCCTGACCGGATTGTTCTTGCTGGTGATCGTGTTCTGGGTGATCTTGTTCGTCGTACTGGCGAACGAGATCGACAAGCTGCCCAGCACGCGGACGACAGATGGCACCTACTCGATGCAATCGACGACGTGGACCGAGGCCACCAGCCCCGGCTTCACGGTATTGTGCCTGGTCAACGACTGACCGCCGGCATAACCTGCCGCAAACTTCGAAGCAGCTAGGCTTGCCAACGTGTTCGAAACCCTGTCAGACCGGTTGACCGGAACGCTGCAGAACCTGCGCGGAAAGGGCCGGTTATCCGACGCCGACATCGACGCCACCACGCGCGAAATCCGGCTGGCGCTGCTCGAAGCCGACGTTTCGCTGCCGGTCGTCCGCGCGTTCGTCGCGCGCATCAAGGAGCGGGCGAAGGGCGTCGAGGTCTCGGCCGCCCTCAACCCCGCTCAGCAAGTCGTCAAGATCGTCGACGAGGAACTGATCGGCATCCTGGGCGGGCGGACTCGCCGGCTGGCCTTCGCGAAGGTGCCCCCCACCGTCGTGATGCTGGCCGGGCTGCAGGGTTCGGGCAAGACGACGCTGGCGGGCAAGCTCGCGAAGTGGCTTAAGGGACAAGGCCATACCCCGCTGCTGGTGGCGGCCGACCTGCAGCGGCCGGGCGCGGTCAACCAGCTGCAGATCGTCGGCGAACGGGCCGGTGTGCAGGTTTTCGCGCCCCATCCCGGGGTGTCCGCCGAAGACTCGGCCGAAACCGGCCCGGGCGATCCCGTCGCGGTGGCGGCGTCGGGTCTGGCCGAGGCCAAGGCCAAGCACTTCGACATCGTCATCGTCGACACCGCCGGCCGGCTCGGCATCGACGAGGAGCTGATGACTCAGGCTGCCGCGATCCGTGACGCCCTCGATCCCGACGAGGTGCTGTTCGTCCTGGACGCGATGGTCGGTCAGGACGCGGTGGCCACCGCCGACGCGTTCCGCGAGGGCGTCGGTTTCACCGGCGTGGTGCTCACGAAACTCGACGGCGACGCGCGTGGCGGCGCGGCGCTGTCAGTCCGTGAAGTCACCGGCGTGCCGATCCTGTTCGCGTCGGCCGGTGAGAAGCTCGAAGACTTCGACATCTTCCATCCCGATCGGATGGCAAGCCGGATCCTCGGCATGGGCGACGTGCTCACCCTGATCGAGCAGGCCGAGCAGGTCTTCGACGCCGAACAGGCCGAGGCGGCCGCGGCCAAGATCGGCACCGGTGAGCTGACGCTGGAGGACTTCCTCGAGCAGATGCTGGCGATCCGCAAAATGGGCCCGATCGGCAACCTGCTCGGCATGCTGCCCGGCGCGGGCCAGATGAAGGACGCGCTGGCGGCCGTCGATGACAAGCAGCTGGACCGCGTGCAGGCGATCATCCGCGGCATGACCCCCGCTGAACGTGCCGATCCGAAGATCATCAACGCTTCGCGCCGGTTACGGATCGCCAACGGCTCGGGCGTGATGGTGTCGGACGTCAACCAGCTGGTCGACCGGTTCTTCGAGGCCCGCAAGATGATGTCGCAAATGGCCGGCCAGATGGGGATGCCGTTCGCACGCAAGAGCTCGCGAAAAGCCAAGGGCGGCAAGGGAAAGAAGGGGAAGAAGGGAGCGCGGGGGCCGACGCCGCCGAAGGTGCGCGGTCCGTTGGGCGCGGCGATGCCGGCCGGCTTCCCCGACCTGTCCGAGATGCCGGCGGGGCTGGACGAGTTACCGCCTGCCCTGGTGGATTTCGATCTGTCGAAGCTGAACTTTCCCGGCAAGAAATAGCAGGCGATGAGCGCTTGCGCGAAGAGTATCTAGCGTGAGCTTGCATGTGCGCGGCCGCGGGTTGCCCGACGAGCAGTCCGTTGAGTGGTGGATCGTCGATGAGCGGTCGCGCGACGAGCACCGGCACCACGGCACGCTGTCGGCCGAGCCGGTGCCGGGCGCCGAGACGGTATTTGACGGTGGCTGGATTCTGCCCGGACTCGTCGACGCGCACTGCCATGTCGGGCTGGGCGCCGCCGGTCCCGTTGACCTCGACGAAGCGATCGCCCAGGCCGCGACGGAACGTGACGTCGGTGCCCTGCTGCTGCGCGACTGTGGATCGCCGGTCGACACCCGCAGCCTTGACCACCACGATGACCTGCCCCGCATCATCCGGGCGGGGCGTCACCTGGCCAGACCCAAGAGGTACAGCCCCGGACTCGCGATCGAACTCGAGGACGAGTCTGGGCTGCCGGACGCCGTCGCAGCGCAGGCCCGCCGGGGCGACGGCTGGGTCAAGCTCGTCGGCGACTGGATCGACCGCGACATCGGCGACTTGGCGCCGTTGTGGTCCGACGACGTGCTCACGGCAGCGATAGACGCCGCCCACGCCCTCGGTGCACGGGTGACCGCTCATGTGTTCGGCGAAGATGCGCTGCCCGGCCTGGTGCAGGCCGGCATCGACTGCATCGAACACGGCACCGGGATCACCGACGACGTCATCGACATGATGGTCGATCGCGGCACCGCGCTGGTTCCGACGCTGATCAATCTCGAAAACTTCCCCGGCATCGCCGACGGCGCGGCGAAATATCCCGCCTACGCCGCGCACATGCGTGACCTGTATGCGGCGAGCCGACCGCGGTTTGCCGCGGCGCGGGAGGCGGGTGTGCCGATCTACGCAGGCACCGACGCGGGCTCGATGGTCGTGCACGGCCGGGTCGCCGACGAGGTCGACGCTCTCAAGGAAATCGGCATGACCGCGACCGACGCTCTCGGAGCGGCGTGCTGGGACGCGCGGCAGTGGCTGGGCCGGCCCGTCCTGGAGCACGGTGCCTCAGCGGACCTGATCTGCTTCGCCGACGATCCGCGCGCCGGGGGCGGGTCCCTCCACCGGCCCGATGTCGTGATTCTTCGCGGCCGCGTGTTCGCGGGTTAGAGCGCGCCGACGCTGGCTTGGGGGCTCTGGGCGAAACCCCAGTCCAGTAGCGCGACGGCCTGGTCCCAGTACGTGGGGCCGCCCTCGACGACGATCCCGTACATCATCGAGATCACCAGGCGCCGGCCGCCGCGCTGGGCGGCGGCCACAAACGTCTTCCGGGCGGCGTCGGTGAAGCCGGTCTTGCCGCCAAGGGTTCCGGGGTAACGCTGCAACAGCTGGTTCTCGTTAACGATCGGGGTGAGGCCGGTGTCGCCGGGGAACATCGCCGACGGCTGAGACGTGATCTGCGCGAACACCGGGTTGGCCAGCGCCGCGCGGAAAATGATCGCGAGGTCGCGCGGTGTGGTCCAGCCGGTGCCGGCCGGTCCGTCCAGCCCCGACGGCGTCGCCGCATGCGTGTCCGGTGCGCCGAGCGCGGCGGCCTTCGCGTTCATCTTGCCCACCGCGGCGTCGAATCCGCCGACCATGTCGGCCAGTGTGTTGGCCGCGTCGTTGCCCGACGCCAGCAGCACCGCATCGAGCAACTCGCGTGCGGTGTAGCTGTGGCCTGCTTTGATGCCGACGCAGTTGCACTCGACCTGGGTGTCGGCCTGGTTCGCGACGATCGTCGAATCCAGGCTGATCTCATCGAGGGCGACCAACGCAAGCAGAACCTTGATCGTGCTGGCCGGTGGGTGACGCACGTCGACGTCGCGGCCGGCCAGCACCTGCCCGGTGTCCATGTCGGCGACGATCCACGTAGGCGCGGGACCGGCGGGGATCACAGCGCTGCCCGGCGGCTGGAGCTCCGAGTCGGCGTGCGCCGCGGGCATGCTGAAGGCGGCGGCGAGCAGGATTGCAACGGATGCGAGGACCTTACGCAGCGATGAGCACCCAAGCGAAGGGCCAAAAGCCGGTGAGCGGTTTGGCAAAGAGGCGAAAGCCATGGGCGGTGAGCCTAGCGGGGGCCCCCGATCGTGTTCAATCGACACATGTTGAGCCTGGCGGAAATCTCCGATCGTTTCGAAATCCAGCAACTGCTGATCGACTACTCCACGGCCATCGACCAGCGCCGCTTCGACGACCTGGATCGGGTGTTCACCCCAAACGCCTACATCGACTACCGCGCGTTTGGCGGCGTCGAGGGCCAGTACCCGCAGGTCAAGGCCTGGCTGGCCGAGGTGCTGCCGAATTTCCCCTCGTACTCGCACATGCTCGGCAATTTCGATGTTCGGATCGACGGCGACACCGCGTCGTCGCGGACCATATGTTTCAACCCGATGGTCCTCGGCGGCGAGAAAAAGCAGGTGCTGTTCTGCGGGATCTGGTATGTCGACGCGTTCGTGCGCACGCCGGAAGGCTGGCGGATGACGCGCCGAGTAGAGGAAAAGTGCTTCGACAGGATCGTCTGAGACGGCGGATTTCCTCCGCTGACCAGCATTCTGGCAGAATGGGCGGCTGTCTGTGCGGCGACGCCGGAGCCGGTCCGCCGGCGACATCTACAAGGCCCCCGCCGCACGGTCATACACACGCGAGGCAAAACCGGATCTGGGCAGCCGCCCGGCATCGCTGAATTGCCGCGTGACACCTAGAGGAGACGTTGTACAACCATGGCTGTGAAGATCAAGCTCACCCGGCTTGGCAAGATCCGCAATCCCCAATACCGCATCGCCGTCGCCGATTCCCGGACCCGTCGTGACGGGCGCGCCATCGAGGTCATCGGCCGTTACCACCCCAAGGAAGAGCCGAGCCTGATCGAGATCGACTCCGAGCGGGCACAGTACTGGCTCGGGGTGGGCGCTCAGCCCACCGGGCCGGTGCTGAAGCTGCTCAAGATCACCGGCGACTGGCAGAAATTCAAGGGTCTGCCCGGCGTCGAAGGCACCCTGAAGGTGGTCCTGCCGAAGCCCAGCAAGCTGGAGCTGTTCAACGCCGCGCTGGCCGAGGCCGAGGGCGGCCCGGGCACCGAGGCCACCACACCGAAGAAGAAGGCTCCCGCCAAGAAGGCCGCGAAGAAGGCCGTCGAAAAGGCCGACGCCGAAGCCGCCGCGACCCAGACGGCGGAGCCCGTCGCGGAGGCTGCAGCGCCGGCGGAGGCCGAGCCCGTCGCGGAAACCGAAAGCTGATCACCTCATGAGCTCTGTCGTTGTCGACGCGGTCGAGCATCTGGTTCGCGGAATCGTGGACAATCCCGACGACGTTCGGGTCGACATGGTGACCAACCGCCGTGGGCGGACGGTCGAGGTACATGTCCATCCCGACGATCTCGGCAAGGTCATCGGACGCGGCGGCCGCACCGCGACCGCGCTGCGCACACTCGTCGCCGGCATCGGCGGCCGGGGCATCCGCGTCGATGTGGTGGACACCGACCAGTAGCACCTCGGTCATGGACCTGGTCGTGGGGCGCGTGGTCAGGGCGCACGGCGTGAGCGGTGAGCTCGTCGTCGAGGTTCGCACGGACGACCCGGACAGCCGATTCGCCGCGGGTTCAACTCTGAGGGGAAAGCCCGCGAGCGGGGGACCCGCGGGGGAGTACACGGTTGAGTCGGTTCGCGAACACAGTGGCCGCTTGTTGGTGCGGCTGGCTGGGGTCGCCGCCCGCGATGTGGCCGACGCGATGCGCGGAGTGGTATTCGTGATCGACTCCGGCGACCTGCCACCCATCGACGATCCCGACGAGTTCTATGACCACCAACTCGAGGGCCTTCACGTGCGCACCGCTGACGGACGCGACCTGGGCACGGTCGCCGAGGTGCTGCACACCGCCGCAGGGGAACTGCTCGCCATCCGCCGTGACGACGGCACAGGTGAAGTACTGGTGCCGTTCGTGACCGCTATCGTCACGTCGGTGTCGTTGGCCGACAACGTGATTGAGATCGACCCTCCCGATGGTCTGCTGGAGATTAACTGACGTGCATACCCGGATGCGGATAGATGTCATCACAATCTTTCCCGAGTACTTGGAGCCGTTGCGTCAGTCGTTGCCAGGCAAAGCAATCGACACCGGCATTGTCGAATTGTGCGTGCACGATCTTCGGCGATGGACGCACGACGTGCACCGGTCCGTTGATGACGCGCCCTACGGCGGGGGACCGGGGATGGTGATGACCGCCCCGGTATGGGGCGAGGCGCTCGACGAAATCTGTTCGCCGGAAACGCTTCTGGTGGTTCCGACGCCCGCGGGTGCGTCGTTCAAGCAGCCGGTCGCCCAGCGGTGGAGCGAGGAAGCCCACCTGGTTTTCGCGTGCGGACGGTATGAGGGAATCGACCAACGGGTCATCGAAGACGCGGGTCGGCGCATGCGCGTGCAGGAGGTGTCCATCGGCGATTATGTGCTGCCCGGCGGTGAGTCCGCGGCGCTTGTGATGATCGAGGCGGTGGTGCGGCTGTTGCCGCAAGTGCTCGGCAACCCGCAGTCACACCAAGAAGATTCGTACTCCGACGGTCTACTCGAAGGACCCAGCTACACCCGCCCGCCGAATTGGCGCGGCCTCGACGTGCCGGACGTTCTGCTATCCGGCGATCATGCGCGCATCGCGGCCTGGCGTCGCGAAATGTCGCTTCGCCGAACGGCCGAACGTCGCCCGGATCTGCTCGATTAGCACGGCGGTGTCAGATGCGGCCGGTCGGGAACATCGTCTTCACCGCATCCGTGACGGTGTTGCGCGCGGTGCGGTCGTCGCTGTCCTGCAGCGACTCGATCACCATCACGTAGCGGCGGTCGGCTCCGATCACGCCGCTGGACAGATGCATCCAGTCGTTGCCGACGCAGCACATCCAGCCCTGCTTCACCGCGACCCGCTCGGCATACAGACCGTCCGGAATACCGAATCGTTGCGGATAACCGTCCACGCCTTCCGGGGCGGATTGCGACAAGTCGCCGATGATGATGTCGGCCTGGTCGAGCGTCAACCCACCCGCGCCGCCGAGCAGCATGTCGTAATACCGAGCGAGGTCGCCGGCGGTGGTGATCGTGTTCCACCACCGGCCGTCGCTGCCCGGACCCGTCGAGCGCAGGCCGTACCTGGACGCGACCCTTGTCACGATGTCATCGCCGCCGTCACGGCCCCAGAAAACTTCTCCCGCGTCGTCGTCGGACGCCTTCAGCATCAGGTCGAGCGCCTTGCGGTCGTCCGGCGACAACTGGCGCTGTCCGGTGGCGGCCTGGAACAACAGGTCGTCGGCGATGAACAACTTGGCCACTGACGCCGTCGCAATCGCTGAGTTGTTGCCGTTCGACACCGTGCGGCCGGTGACGCGGTCGAGCACCAGCACCGAGATTGCCGCCCCGCTATCGGCGGCCTGCTGGGTGGCCTGCTGCATGCGGGCGTCGAGCCCGTCGAGGGTGGCCTCGGCGGCGTTTTGCGGGGCGTTGGGAGCCGCTACCGCAGTGCCCATCGTCGCAATCCTGCCGTGGTTGCGCTGGGTCCCGGTCGCCCCATTTACTTTGGCGACACATGCACCGACCAAAAGAGTCGATATCAGCACCGCGGTCACTGCCCTCAGCACAGACGGCGGCCGACGCATGTCACTCCTCAATCAATAATTGGGGTCATAAGCGCTCGACCGCACCGCCGCCCGCTAACTCGATAGCCTAACTGGTTTGGCAGCTGCCGGCTGTTTTAGCGGCCTGCGCGGCCTTGGCGTGTCGCGTTGCGGTTTGATCGCGATTTCCCTGGCTGCGGGTGATCTGGCACAATTGACCAGTTGTCTGCGTGGGCGGGGAGGCGGCTCCCGCACCGCAGCGATCAACACGTCAGAACCCGATGGCTACGGGCTGCGTTGCAACTGGACGCAGTGGGCCCGTGCCGCGACCGCGAGGAAGAAATTCGCTATGAACACGCTGGACTTCGTCGACCAGACATCGCTGCGCGACGACATCCCGGCATTCAACCCCGGCGACACGGTGAACGTGCACGTCAAGGTCATCGAGGGGGCCAAGGAACGCATTCAGGTGTTCAAGGGCGTCGTGCTTCGCAGGCAGGGGGGCGGGATCCGGGAGACATTCACGGTCCGCAAGGAGAGCTACGGCGTCGGTGTCGAGCGCACCTTCCCCGTTCACTCGCCCAACATCGACCACATCGAGGTGGTCACGCGTGGTGATGTCCGCCGGGCCAAGCTCTACTACCTTCGCGAATTGCGGGGCAAGAAGGCCAAGATCAAGGAGCGGCGCTGAGCGGCGTGACTACGCTGATCCCGTGACCCACCGCATGGAATCGGCAGATGCGCCGAAGGAGCCCTTAGCCACGGATTCTCCGCAGGGCGACACCGACGACACCACGGATTCAAAAGCTGACTCGAAGGCCGATACCGAGGCCGACACGCCAAAGTCGAAGCGGGAGAAGTCGACGCTGAGAGAGGCCGCGATCCTGATCGTGATCGCGGTCGCCCTCTACTACCTGATGCTCACGTTCGTCGCGCGCCCGTACCTGATCCCGTCGGAGTCGATGGAGCCGACCCTGCACGGATGCACGGGATGCACCGGTGACCGCATCATGGTGGACAAGGTGACCTACGACTTCGGAACTCCGAAGCCCGGCGACGTCATCGTCTTCAAAGGCCCGCCTGTTTGGAACATCGGCTACAAGTCGATTCGGTCCACTAACACGGCGGTGCGTTGGATGCAGAACACGCTTTCGTTCGTCGGCTTCGTTCCCCCCGACGAGAATGATTTGGTCAAACGGGTGATCGCCGTCGGCGGTCAGACGGTGGAGTGTCGCGTCGCCACCGGCCTGACGGTCAACGGCAAGCCGCTCAACCAGCCTTTCCTGGATCCGAAGACGCTTGGCGTCGACCCGTCGCTGTACCCGTGCCTGGGCCCCGAGTTCGGTCCTGTCACGGTGCCGCAGAACCGGCTGTGGGTGATGGGCGACAACCGGACACACTCGGCGGACTCCCGCGCGCATTGCACCAGCCTTCCCGCCGACCTGCAGCGCGGCATCCTGTGTACCGGCGATCCGGCGTCGGGCACGATTCCGATCGACAATGTCATTGGCAAGGCGAGGTTCATCGCCTGGCCGCCGTCGCGATGGGGCGGGGTCAGCGCGGTGGATATTCAGCAAGGGCAGTAGCCCACCATGAGCGCTTGCGCGAAGAGCGACGCGCACCGGAACCGCCCGTGGCCTCCGCGGGCAGTGATCCGAAAGGCGTCGGGGCTACGCACGCTTGAGTCGGCGCTGCACAACAGCGGCCTTGGGCCGGTGGCCGGCGTCGACGAGGTCGGTCGCGGCGCGTGTGCCGGACCGCTGGTGATCGCCGCATGCGTGCTCGGGCCCAACCGGCTCAAGAGCCTCGCCGATCTCGACGATTCAAAGAAGCTGACCGAAAAATCGCGTGAGGCGCTGTACCCGCTGATCCGCCGGTACGCGCTCGCCTTTCACGTCGTGTTCGTGCCGCCGGGCGAGGTCGACCGGCGCGGCGTGCACGTCGCCAATATCGAGGGCATGCGCCGCGCGGTCGCGGGCCTCCCGATCAGGCCCGGGTACGTGCTGTCCGACGGCTTCCGGGTACCCGGATTGCCGATGCCGTCGCTGCCGGTGATCGGCGGGGACGCGGCGGCGGCGTGCATCGCTGCGGCCAGCGTGCTGGCGAAGGTCAGCCGGGACCGGTTGATGGTCGCGATGGACGCCGAGTATCCCGGCTACGGATTCGCCGAGCACAAGGGTTATTGCACGGCCGGGCATGGCGCCGCGTTGGCGGAGCTCGGACCGTCCAAGGTGCACAGGTACTCGTTCATCAACGTGCGCCGCTCGGTGGTCGAGTTCGTGATGCCGGAGGAGCGACTGGAGAACGGGTGAGAGAAGATACCCAGATAGCAACCACGAGCCGCTTACGAAGCACGAAAAGGACAGCTGCGTAGATGAGTGCCGAAGATCTCGAGAAGTACGAAACCGAGATGGAGCTCTCGCTGTACCGCGAATACAAAGACATCGTCGGCCAGTTCAGCTACGTCGTGGAGACCGAGCGACGTTTCTACCTGGCCAACAGTGTCGAGCTGATTCCCCGCAACTCCGACGGCGAGGTCTACTTCGAACTGCGCCTCGCCGACGCCTGGGTGTGGGACATGTACCGGCCGGCCCGGTTCGTCAAGCACGTCCGGGTGATCACGTTCAAAGACGTCAACATCGAAGAGGTCGAGAAGCCGGAGCTTCGGCTGCCCGACTGACGCTCTCGGCGTTCGTCACTGCATGTCCCACGGATCGCCGTATGTCGTGACGCTGTCCCCATCGCTCGATGTCAGCCGCGCGAACGGGCGAAGAACCACGCCCCCTGCGGCGCCGGTGACCGAGCCGTGAGCGCCGGCGATCGCCACCGCGCCGTCGGCTCCTGAGATGTCGACCTTGAACGTGGAAACCTCCTGGATCCCGGGACCGTTTCCCAGGTCGAGGTTTATGCCCACGCCAGGAAGGAGTGGTGGCGATGTGACGACGAGCGAGCCGGGCACCGAGAAGATGCCCGGAAGAGCTGTCTGATCGAGGTTGAGGTTGGGCGTCGTATAGCTGAAATTGATCGCGTTGCCGAGCTGCCACGGGAAACTGACCTGATAGCCCAATTCCAGCGTGCCCTTGAAATCGTCTGCCCCGTCGCCACTGACGTGGTAGACGGCGCGGCCGTTGTGAAACCACTCGCGGGTCAACGGGTTCATGTCCAGTGGGGACACGCCGTTGAGCAATACATCCCACTGCTGGACGTTCATTGTCCTGCCCTGGCTGTCGTCGACGCTGAGTTCGTTGTCCATCGCCGCATGTGACGTGGCAAGACCCGTGATCAGCGCGGCGACCACAGCGACCAACGCGACCAACGACCAGCGGATCCCCTTCATCTTCTCCTCAGCTCAAATGTCTTTCCGGACCGCGGCACCGCCCGAGCCGTCAAGACGTAAGGCTCCATTTCGTGCATTTCGTGCGAAGCAAAGACTCGATTGTGGGGCTTTCTCTACGTGTCAATCGAAAAGATAACCGTGATCACGCGTACCCGGCAATAGATTGTGATGTTTGCTGGCTAAACTGACGCGGAGTTGTTGTCATTCAGCATTCGTGCCGTGATTGCCAGTGACGGCGTAGATGGACGTCGATATGGTATGGACCGATCTTGAAGAAACGCGATCGGCGGCAGTGAGGAAATCACAGGTCAACCGCCGATCGAGATCGCCTATACGGCAGATATGGAGCCGTGTTCGCGACTCAACTCAGCCCGCGATCGTTGATATATTCTTGTGACACACCCCATCTTGGGCATTCCAATCATGGTTATCGGTGTTTGCTTGATCTGTCAAATCTGCTGCTGGATGCACTGCTCATACCGACGTCGCAGATGCGGCATTTTCACGCCTCGCAAATTTGGGGCGAGGCGCTTTCAGCGATCCAGGCCGCGCTGGGCCAGCCACGCCGCACCACGACGCGCCGACGCACGCGACAGCCACGCGTCTTGGATCAGTTCGGCGAGCTCGTCGCGTCCAATGCGGTGCAACTCCGACTCGCGCGCCAGCACCGACAGATGGCCCTCGAAGTGGGGCGTCGTGAAAAAGGGACTGCGCGGGTCTTGGACGAGCGCTTTCTTTTCGGCGTCGGAGTCGACCCAGATGACGATGACGTCCGGATACGGCTCACCGCTGACCGGGTCGCGGGCGTCGGACCGAGGGTTTCGGAAGAACACGAACGACTTGCCGCCGACCTGATAGATCGCGTTGCCCCTCGGGCCTTGGATACGGGTAGTGTGCGGCATCCCTTCCGCGACCTCGTGGACGTCGCTCGCGCTCGCCGGTCGCTGAGCCATTCCCGAAGATTACGGGGCTAGTCTGCCGTCGTGACCCACGTGCAGACTCTGCGCGGCGCCGTCGCCGCCGACGAACTCGGTGCCACGTTGATGCACGAACACGTCTTCATGCTGCACCCCGAAATCATCGAGAACGTGGAGACCGACTGGGATGAGGAGACGGCACTTGTCGACGCGGCCCGTCGGCTCGACGAGCTGTATGCCGCGGGCATCCATACGATCGTCGACCTCACCGTGCTCGGGCTCGGCCGGTCCGTCCGCCGGCTGCAGCGGGTTCCGGCCAGCCGTGGAATCAATATCGTTGTGGCAACAGGCATTTACGCACTCTTCGACATCCCGTCCTATTTCAAGTTCCGGAAATCCGAGGTGCTGGTCGACTACTTCGTCCGTGAAATCGAGGAAGGCATCAGCGACACCGGCGTGCGCGCGGGGATCCTGAAGTGCGCCACCGACGAGGCGGGCGTGACACCCGGGGTCGAGAAGATTCTCCGCGCGGTGGCGCAGGCTCACGTGCGCACGGGCGCGCCGATCTCGACCCACACTCACGCGGCGACCCGCCGCGGGCTCGACCAGCTCAAGATCTTCGCCGCGGAAGGCGTGGACCCGACCCGCGTCGTGATCGGCCACAGCGGCGACTCCACCGACCTCGACTACCTGCTCGCGATCGCCGACTCCGGTGCATACGTCGGCATGGACCGGTTCGGCATCGACACTTTCCTCGGGTTCGACGATCGCGTCGCCACCGTCGCACGATTGTGCGCCTTGGGCAGGACCGACCAGATCGTCCTGAGTCACGACGCATCGTGCTACAACATCGACTATTCTCCCGGCGGAAGTCCGCCGAAAGCGCTGCCCAACTGGCACTATCTGCACATCACCCGCGACGTTGTCCCGGCGCTGAAGTGCCGGGGTGTGACCGACGAGCAGATCACTCAAATGCTCGTCGTCAACCCTCGTCGGGTGCTTTCTCACGCGAGATCACAGTAACGCTGGTCGGTTTCACCGACAGTTTGCCAACCCGCTCATTCCTCCCCACACTGTGTGCGAAGGCAGAGTGCAGCGACCGACCCGCGAACCAAAGGAACACAGGCTATGAAATCTACAGCTTCAACGGTGCGCCGATACCTGCTTGCGGCGTGTGCTGCGAGCGCGCTCGGCGGTGCCGGTGTCGTGAACATCATGGCGCCTGTGGCCATTGCGGCCCCGGCGTCGTGCACCGCGGCGGGGCTCGCTAGCACCGTTAGCTCAGTCACCGCAGGGGCGGGGCAGTATCTCGACGCGCATCCGGACGCCAATGACGCGTTGACGCAGGCTGGTTCGCTAGCTCCCGACGATGCCAAAGCCGCAATTCGCGCTTACTTTCTGGGCCACTCAGACGAGTTCTTCGCTCTGCAGAACATCGCTCGGCCGCTGACCGATCTGCGGGCACAGTGCAACTCCAACGTCGGCGTCGGGCAGATTAGCGCCCTGCTGCAGGCATTCGGCCAGTGAGCCGCTTCACCCGGTTTCGTCGTTCCACGATCACGGGCCTTCTCGTGGGCGTTCGCGCCTACGGTCGCGCCTAGGGCTTGGTGACGCCGCTGCCGATGGCGATGACGGTCGGGTCGGCGGGGGCTGTGGAGCAAGGCGCACCTGTGGATAACCACCCGGTGTGCCGTCGTTTTGTCGGTGATTGTCAGTGCCGGCCAGCAGTCTGGCGCCATGACATCGTTGACCCGCGCCGAGCTCGGCGCACTGGGTGAGCAGCTGGCCGCCGACTATCTCCAGGAGCGTGGTCTTGTTGTGCTGGAACGGAATTGGCGGTGCCGATTCGGCGAGTTGGATGTGGTCGCCGCCGACATCTCCGCTCGCACCGTGGTGTTCGTCGAAGTCAAGACGCGCACGTCGGATCGGTTCGGCGGGCTGGCGCAGGCCGTCACCGGCGACAAGGTGCGCCGGCTGCGTCGGCTGGCGGGACTCTGGCTGGCTCAACAGGACGATCGCTGGGCGGCTATCCGCATCGACGTGATCGGCGTGCGGATCGGCCGTCACCGCACACCGGAGATCACGCACCTGGAAGCCGTCGGCTGATGGCACTGGGTCGGGCTTTCTCGGTCGCCGTGCAGGGCGTCGACGGCGAGATCGTCGAAATCGAGGCGGACATCACCTCCGGACTGCCCGGGGTGCACCTGGTCGGATTACCGGATGCTGCGCTGCAGGAATCCAGGGACCGCGTGCGCGCCGCGATCATGAACTGCGGTAATCGCTGGCCGATGTCGCGACTGACGCTCGCGTTGTCTCCGGCGACGTTGCCGAAGATGGGCTCCGTCTACGACCTCGCGCTGGCCTCCGCCGTGCTGTCCGCGGACGGCATGGTGCCGTCCGGGCGGTTGGAGAAGACGGTGCTGCTGGGTGAGCTGGCGCTGGACGGGCGCGTCCGCCCCGTCCGTGGGGTGCTGCCCGCGGTGATCGCGGCCAAGCGCGAGGGCTGGCCGGCTGTGGTCGTGCCGGTAGACAACCTCGCGGAGGCCGTGCTGGCGGACGGCATCGACATACACGGAGCGACAACGCTACGCCAGATCCAGTCCTGGCTCAGCGGCGCGGGCGATCTGGATCACCGCACTCGCACGAACCCGTGCGACACCGAGGACGCGCCGGATCTCGCCGACGTCGTAGGGCAACCACAGGCGCGCTTCGCTATCGAGGTAGCCGCCGCGGGTGCGCACCACCTGATGCTGACGGGACCACCCGGCATCGGCAAAACGATGTTGGCTCAACGCCTTCCGGGACTACTACCTGCGCTTACCGAGGAGGAGTCGCTGGAGGTGACTGCTATACACTCGGTCGCCGGGTTGCTGACGGCCGCGACACCGTTGATCAGGCGACCGCCGCTGGTCGCACCGCACCACACGGCCAGCGTGGCGGCGCTGATCGGCGGCGGGAGCGGGATGGCCAGGCCGGGTGCGGTCAGTCGCGCTCACCGGGGTGTGCTGTTCCTGGACGAGTGTGCCGAGATCGGAGCGCAGTCGTTGGAGGCGTTGCGTACTCCGTTGGAGGAAGGCCAAGTTCGGCTTGCCCGGCGGGACGGCGTTGCCGTCTACCCCGCGCGCTTTCAGTTGGTGCTGGCAGCCAACCCTTGTCCCTGCGCGCCCGCTGATCCGCGAGACTGCATCTGCGCGGCGGCGGTCAAGCGCCGCTACCTGGGCAAGCTGTCGGGTCCGCTGCTCGACCGGGTGGACCTTCGGGTGCAGATGTTTCCGGTACGACCCGGTGCATTGAGCGCCGACATCGGCGAGTCGACCCGTGTCGTGCGTGCGCGAGTGGTCCAGGCGCGTGCGATGGCGGCCGAGCGCTGGCGCGGTCACGGCGTGCGAACCAACGCCGAGGTTTCCGGCCCGCTGCTGCGCCAGCGATTCCGGCTTCGCCAAGACGCGATGGAACCGCTGCGACAGGCGTTGGACAAAGGGCTGCTGAGCATCAGGGGACTGGACCGGGCGATGAGGGTGGCCTGGACCGTGGCCGACCTCGCGGGCCGTGACCGTCCCAGCGTCGAGGACGTGACGACCGCGATGGGATTCCGTCGGATGGGAGCCGAACGATGACCGGGGAGCGCCGAGCGTGGGCGTACCTGTCACGGGTGGCCGAGCCGCCGTGCCGCGATCTTGCTGCGCTGGCGGCCCGAGTCGGCCCAGTGGAGGCGGCGGAGCGGGTGCGGCGAGGGGCGGTGCCTGCCGAGCTGGCCCAGCGCACCGAGGCACGCCGCGATATCGACTGCGCCGCTGAAGATCTCGAGCGTCTCGATCGACTCGGCGGCCGATTGCTCACCCCCAACGACCAGGAGTGGCCCACGCTGGCGTTCACCGCGTTCAACGGTGTCGATCTGCGCCGCCATCCCGACGGCGTCGCGCCGCTGGCGCTGTGGGCGCTTGGCGGCGCGCCAGCGGATGAGGTGGCGTTTCGCGCCGCGGCAGTCGTCGGAACCCGCGCCGCCACCGCGTACGGGGAGCACGTCGCGGCCGATCTGTCGGAGGGGTTGTGCGAGCGCGGCATCGCGGTGGTGTCCGGTGGCGCATTCGGCATCGACGGCGCCGCGCATCGCGCGGCGTTGGCGGCGGACGGCTGCACGGTCGCGGTGCTCGCGGGCGGACCCGATGTGCCTTATCCGGCGGGTCATTCGGCGCTTTTGCACCGCATCCATACTGCGGGGCTGCTGATGAGCGAGTATCCGCCCGGTATTCGGCCTGCGCGACACCGTTTCCTGGTGCGCAACCGCCTGGTCGCCGCGCTGTCGGGGGCCACCGTGGTAGTGGAGGCGGGTTTGCGCAGCGGAGCGGCGAACACCGCGGCATGGGCGCGCGCGTTGGGTCGTGTGGTGTGTGCGGTGCCGGGACCGGTCACGTCGTCGGCATCGGCCGGCTGCCACGCCTTGATCCGCGGCGGTGCCGAGTTGGTGACGCGCGCTGAAGAGATCATCGAGATTGTCGGGCAGGCAGGAGAATTGGCAGACAAGCAGGAGCACCCGTCGTCGGCGCTGGACGACCTGACCGACATCGGTAAGCGTGTGTACGAAGCGCTGCCAGCGCGCGGCGTCCGGTCCGCCGACGAATTGTCCGTAGAGGCGGGGCTTCCGGTGGCGCAGTTGCAGGGCCAATTGACGCTGCTCGAACTCGCGGGCCTCGCCGTCCGGGACGATGGTCGTTGGCGGGTGCGTAGACGGTCGAAATAGGCTGGCGCCGTTGTCAGCACCTCGAGCCTGAAGGAGGGTCGCAACGCCTACTATCCCGACCCGGCGATTTACGACTACTGCGCCATCAAGGCCGCCGTCACGAACTTTGCTAAGGCGTTGTCGAAGGGGTTGGCGCCCAAGAATATTCGTGTCAATTCCGTCAGCCCGGGACCGGTGTCCACCGGTCTGTGGATGGACGACGGCGGCGTCGCGGACGGCTTCGCGAGCGTGACCGGGCAGACTGCCGACGAGGTCAAGGCAATATCAAGGCGGCACGCCGACAGGCCGTTTCACGACACCCGAGCAGGTCGCCGACCTCGTCGTTTTCTTGGCCAGCGACCGCTCCGGCAACACCACGGGGTCCGACTACCGGATCGACGGCGTCGTACCGAACCTGGTCGCCGGCCCGTATAGTCGACATCAGCCAATCAAGATCGGAGGCGATGTGTCAGGACGGCCCGTACACAGTTTCGAGGTGGTGCGGACCGAGCAGTTATCTCCGCACATCGTGCGAGTTGTGCTCGGCGGCAACGGGTTCGGCACATTCGTGCCCAACCAGTTTACAGATGCCTACTGCAAGGTCCTGTTCCTCCGCGATGACGTCGAGGTCGCGGCCCTTCCAACGCCGCTCACTTTGGACAGCTTTCAGGTGTTACCTCCCGAACGTCGGCCCGTGATCCGCACCTTGACGGTCAGGCGGACCGATCCCGGCGAACGCGAGATCGTGATCGACTGCGTGGTGCACGGCGACCACGGGGTGGCGGGACCGTGGGGGGCGACGGCCCAACCCGGCCAGCCTGCGTACCTGATGGGTCCGAGCGGGGCTTACGCGCCCGATCCCAGCGCCGACTGGCACCTGCTGGCCGGAGACGAATCGGCTCTGCCCGCCATTGCCGCCGCACTCGAGGGTCTTCCCCCCGACGCCGTGGCCCAGGCATTCGTCGAAGTCGCCGGCCCGGACGACGAAATCGAGCTGCGCTCGCCTGCGGAGGTGGACGTCACGTGGGTCTACCGCGGCGGACGCGCCGACCTGGTCGCCGAAAACCGCGCCGGCGATCACGCACCGCTAATCGACGCGGTCAGGCAGGCCACGTGGCTGCCCGGGCAGGCGCAGGTGTTCATCCACGGGGAAGCCCAAGCGGTCATGCACAATCTGCGGCCGTATGTCCGCAAGGAGCGCGGCGTGGACGCCAAGTGGGCGTCGATCTCGGGTTACTGGCGCCGCGGGCGCACCGAGGAGACATTCCGGCAGTGGAAGGCCGAGTTGGCGGCGGCGGAGGCCGCTCGGGAAGGCGGCGGGTGACACGGATCATGGGTGGTTTTTGAGGCTGCTCACAAAGCAGCGTGCGAGCTGGTATGCGACTTGGATGAACGGGAAGTAGTCCTGCACGAGAATTACGATATACGGCAGCCACCCCAGAAGCTCCGTTTAAACCACCACCGAGAGCTACGCAGCCAACGTGGCCAGGGTGACCCCACAGGTCAGCAGGCTGATGGTGTCGCCCCTGCCGACCGTCTTGGGGCCGGTGAGCGCGCCGCTCCACAGGAAGTTGCCTGCCCGCCGCCGCCCGCCACCCGCCGCTTCAAGCTCGACGATGCGACGGGTGAACTCGCCACGCACCGGGTCGGTCCACGACCCCAGATAGCCGTAGTCGATCTGGGCTTCCTCACCAGGCGGCGGGTCATCACGCAGCACCGTCACCCGCGACCGCAGCCCCTCCTCGGGCAGGTTGGCGTCGATATAGCGCTTCACCGACGACACCGAGGCAACCAGGCCATGCTCGTCGCGCAGCCGCTGCCAGATCGTCTGCCGCTACCGCCGGAGCCACATACTTTGGCACCGTCTTACGGACCTCCCTCTGACCAGCGCACTCAGCAGGACCGGGATACGAGATCCGTACTCGTCGGGCAAGCTGTTTTCGGGGGTAAGCGAGCCGAACTGAAGCTCGAAACTTGGCAAGTAGTTCCACCACTACATCGATTCCTGCCTATTTGCCCGCAAGCCGCTGTGCCGAGGATTACAGTCGATGTGGCGGCGAACGGTCGGACTGATCCGACAGCCGCGCAGCAGGCTACGGTTCCTTGGTTGGAGGGGGAGACGAAAATGGTGAAGTTAATCCCGACGAAACTAGTTGTCGCGTTTGGCGGTCTGGGGTTGTCGTTGACCACTGCGGTCGGTGTCGCGTCCGCAGATCCCGATGCGAGCGCGATCGTCAACACAACGTGTAGCTATCCGCAGGTCGTGGCGGCGTTGAACGCGCAGTCGCCCGATCTTGCCAACCAGCTCTCCGCGTCCAGGATGGCACAGTCCTCGCTGCAAAGATTCCTCGCCTCGCCGCCGGACGCGCGCCAGCAGACGGTCCAGCAGTTGCAGAACACGCGGTGGGGGCAGCAGTACACCTCGGCTCTCCTGCAGGTCGCCAACACCTGCAACAACTACTGACGCCCCGGTCGTCTGATCGCGTCGAGACCAGAAGCCCACCTTCGAAACCGTGCTTTGCAGGTGGCCAATCCCGCCGCCTAACCAAGAAGGCGAACGCGGTCGCTTACTCGAAACTATCTGACGGCGGCCAGCTCCGTGCCGCGGCCCTGGTTGGTGCCGGAAGCGTGGTTCTTGCGTCTGTTGGTCCATGTGGGCTTGATCCTGGGGCGCAACTTGTGCAGTAGGAAGCAAACGGCAGCCCTCAAGCAGTCGTAATCGGCCCGATACTTCTTGGCTTGGTGCGATCATCACGTGATGAGCAAACGACGTCGATCTTTCGAAGGGTCGTCCAAGTGTTCTGCACCGGTATCGACGGTTTGGGCGGTTTGGACGAACCCGTCGGAATGGCCGGGAGACGTATTCGACGCAGCGACGATTGATGGCGATTTTGTTGTTGGCGCGAAACTTACGGCGAAGCTGAAAGGTCCGACCACGACATTTACCGTCATCCGGGTGGATTCACCAAGGATGTGGGTTGCAGTGTCGAAGTTCCCCGGGCTGACAATGACGGTTGAGCACGTGATTGAACCTGCCGATGAGGGCACAGTGTTGACTGAGCGCGCAATCTTCAGTGGGCCGTTCGCTGGCGTTATGGCCCGCTTGATCGGCGGTCGCCTGCAAAAGGACTTCGCTGGAACAACTGCGCGTATTGCGCGCCTGGCGGAGGCCCGTCTGCGGCGCTAAGAGTCCGAACGCAAGTTCGGTGCGGCGGCCGATTGAACTACTATGAACCGAAAAATGTGACGGTCCAAGACATGGAGAAGGCTCTCCAAGAGATAGCCGCAAAGCAGACGAACGCGGCTCGCGCCTGACCTATGAACTGGTGGTTTCACCTGTGGCACAATTGGATCGACGTGTAGTACAACTTGACGCCCGGACAGGGAACGCTACTCGGCGGGCCAGCCGTGCTCGCCGCTATGGGTTCTCGCTCGAACTCCGCAAGAGAACCTAGGACCCCGATCATCCGAACGGAGGCTTCATTTATTTTCCGCCGTGCCCTGCCAGGTGCTGCTCGGTGTTCGTCGGCTTGGTGGCCTGCTGCATAGCAACCGGCTTGGTGACCTGCTGCATAGCAACCGGCTTGGTGACCTGCTGCATAGCAACCGGCTTGGTGACCTGCTGCATAGCAACCGGCTTGGTGACCTGCTGTGTAACCTGCTGCATAGCAACCGGTTTGGGTGTAGACGCGCTGGACTGCACTGGCGCGCCCACCTGCTGGACCGTCGTGACCGGTGGGGCCGACTGAACCGACAGGTGCGGTGCGGGGCTAGGCGTGGTGCTGGGGATGAACACGTCGGTCAGATTCCCCGTCGTGGTGACGACGTAGCCGGGTGCGTAGGTACCCGACGTGACCATCGCGGGCGTGAGGACGGTGTTGGTGTAGTTGTGCGGGCCGATGGGAATACCCGCGAGCAGCAACAAAGACGTTTTCAACCCGCCACTGACGATGGCCAGCGGGTGTGCCAAGTCGAAGTTGGCGGCCGGATCGCCTTGATTTGTGACGTCGATGATCTTCGGACCGTTGGTCGGAGTCGGTGCCGACAGCACACCACCGCCGACGGTGGCCACACCGGGGATGGTGATGGGGATGGGAATCTGGGTCAAGATCCCGCCGCCCCTGGGGGCAGCCCGCTCGAGATTACCGGCGAGGATAAAGGTGACGTTGTTGTACGAGGTGGGGCCCTGTCCCTGCAACGCCAGCGCTTCCTGGGTTCCCACGATCGCACCCTCCGAATAGCCGATGACGTAGATTTGCGCCGTCGGATCGGCAAGCTGATCTGCTTTGATGATGGCGTCGAGGTTCGCCACACCGATGGCTACGCTCTGGTTCAGTGTCGGTGGCAGCCCGGGCCCGTGGTAGGACAGCACATTCAGCAGCCCGAATGTGGCCGGATACGACACGTTCTGGACGGTGTTCCCGGCGTTGAAGGACCCATTGAAGATGGTGCTGACCGGCACATTGGGAGTACCCGGGAGGAGGTTATTAGTCCCTTGCACGTAGATGACGTATGCCGCCCACGCTGGAGCGGCCAGCAGCACAGAGATAGCGACGGCGGACACGAGAAACAGCCACTGGAACAGAGAACGGATCCGGGTCATGGCGTCACGCTAACCCCATCCGTCGATTTATTTGCTGGAATGACCGGAATCACAGGAACAGCACCTCCGCGAGCTGGCGCAGCCGCAGTAGCTCGGCGTTGTAGAAGCGCGGCCGAGGGTCGAAGGCTTGTCCGTCCGAACGCGTTCACGCACATACACGGAATGAGGGCCGGGTCAGTCCCGGCCTGGAACCCAGTGTCATTTCTAAACATCCCGGACTGATGTAGCCGTCATCGATACGCCGGAAACGTCGCAGGTCGAACAGTCCGATTTCTCGGTGTCACGACCGAGTCCGGCTTCTCGGAGATGTCACACCGGATGAAGATGTCACACCGGATGAATTGCCGGACGGCGGTGGTTGCTCGCGCTCCGGGCAGTGTTCGTCACGACTCTCCGTGTTGCCTCCAGAGTGTGAGTAGTCCCCACCCTTGAGCTACTGATTAGGCAGCGGCGGCGTCGTCGGCGAGGTACCGGTACAGGGTGGCTCGGCTGACGCCGAGATACTTCGCGATGTCCTTGCCGGTGTGTCCGTCGGAGCGCATCCGCTTTGCCGTTGCGACGTTCATCGGGTCATTGACCTTGCGGGGCCGCCCGAACTTGGTGCCGTCGGCACGGGATGATGCCCGCTTCAAGGCGGTGCGCTCTCGCGTCAGCTCCCTTTCGTATTCGGCCAGCGATCCCAGGACACCGATCATCATGCGCCCGGCTGCCGTGGAAGAGTCGATGCCGTCGGTGGTCGATACAAGCCGGACCCCACGCTCGCTCAGTTTCTTGACGGTCTCCAGGATATATAAAGTGTTGCGGCCCAAGCGGTCCAGCTTCCAGACGACGACGGTGTCGCCCTCGCGCACATAGTCCATCAAGGCTGCCAGCCTGGTCGGTCATCTCGTGCGCCGGACATGGTGTCCGAGAACGTCTTCGAACGCCAGCTGTCTCCAGCGCCTCCTGCTGTTGATCCAAGGTCTGGGTCACCGTGCTGACGCGCACGTACCCGATCCCGGTACCTGTGCTGGGGCGGATGCCGTTCTCATCCGTGCGTCTCACAATAGGCACAACACCATTTTCAAGACATTGACTTCCGAGACGGACTTCTGAGACACCGCCACCAGGCAAAACGGAGCACGTACCACAGAGGCTCGGTTTGTCTTGTATGTGGTCTTGCGCTCAACCGGTCAGTGCATCGGTTGGATCAGGTTAGCTGGTCGTTATCCCCAGAAGATGGGGTCGGCTCGGTCGTCGAGATAGTCGAGCAAGTCCTGGACTTGTGGGCTGGGTTCCAGCGGGTCGTAGCGGTGGTATTTCTCGTTCCGGTCGCGCCAGTACAGCGTCCATAGTCCGGTGGTCTTGGTGTAGTGCAGCCGGGCGATCGGGAATCGGGTCCAGTCGGGCCCGAAGTCCTCGCGCCAGGGCGGTCGGCATTCACAAATGGTCAGATGTCTTGGGGCTATGTCACATTCGACGCGAACTTCTCCGCGAGCGTGTTCGGGGACCTGGCCCGCGCACCAGCGTTGCACGCGGGCGACGTCGAGCTCGGGAAGTCCGCCAGCAGCCACCTAGCCATGATTGCAGCCGAGAACCGCACCGGCTAGCCGGCGCACGTAGCATTGGTTTGGGCTCGGCAGCACCGAATGCTTCAGCCGGGGTGGCCCTTTCATCGGCCGTCGGCGTGTCCTGGCGTCCGTGGCATGGGGGCAATGGCTCCAAGGGCGTTGGGTCCGCGCGGCGTGGACGCCAAGTGGGCGTCGAGCTCGGGTTATTGGCGCAGCGGGCGCACCGAGGAGACATTCCGACAGTGGAAGGCCGAGTTGGCGGCGGCGGAGGCCGCTGAAGCGAACTAGACACGCGGCTGGCTTGGCGGCTTTGACGGCCCGGGTCTGCCACCGTGGGTTGGTGACGTCCCCGGCCCCGTTCGCCGCGATCCTCGACGAGTTCGCCGAATACTTGATGCTGGAACGCGGGCGTTCTGCCCACACCCGACGCGCGTATCTCGGCGACATCGGTTCGCTGCTCGACTTCCTCGCGACGACCAAGCCGCAGCCGGCACCGGCCGACCTGACACTGCCGGTTCTGCGTTCGTGGCTGGCCGCACAAGCCGCTGACGGCGCGGCCCGAACCACGCTGGCCCGTCGCACCTCCGCGGCCAAGACGTTCACGGCGTGGGCCATGCGACGGGGGCTGCTGTCCTCCGATCCCGCCACCCGGCTCCAGGTGCCCAAGGCCCCTCGTGCGCTGCCGGCGGTGCTGCGCCAGGATCAAGCACTTGACGCCATGAGTGCTGCCAAATCCGGTGCCGCTGAGGGTGATCCGCTGGCACTGCGGGATCTACTGATCGTCGAGCTGCTCTATGCGACCGGCATCCGGGTGAGCGAATTGTGCGGACTGGACATCGACGATATCGACACCGGACGCCGGGTCTTGCGTGTGCTGGGTAAAGGCAACAAGCAGCGGACCGTGCCGTTCGGCGAACCGGCCGAGCTGGCGCTGACACAGTGGCTGGCCGACGGCCGGCCGGCGTTGGCGACAGCCATCTCCGGTCCCGCGCTCTTACTCGGAGCTCGGGGCCGTCGGCTCGATCAACGCCAGGCCCGCACCGTGGTGCATCAGACGATCGCGGCCGTCGACGGCGCGCCGGACATCGGTCCACACGGACTACGGCACACGGCAGCGACGCATCTGCTCGAGGGGGGTGCCGATCTGCGGGTTGTCCAGGAGCTGCTGGGCCACTCGACCCTGGCCACCACGCAGCTCTATACGCACGTTTCGGTCGCTCGGCTGCGGGCAGTGCACGATCAGGCGCATCCGCGCGCCTGAGTTGCTCCGCAGCGGCACAAACGCCGCATGAAGCGAGGCGTCGCGTCGGTGCCGCGCCATGACCACGGTGTCGCAGTGAGTTAGTGCGTCGGCCCTTCGGCGCGACGGCGGGGCAAAGCACCTGCTGGGGCCGTGTAAACTCACATGCGCAGTCCGCACGAGCGGGCTGACTTCGCGCGCCTGCATCCTCAACGTTTGAGGGGTGTGCCGGGCGGTCCCATCTCACGATGGGTCCGGTGTTCCGCAGGTGCCAGGGCTCGGCATCACCCGATGCTGGGCGGCAACCGACAACGAAAGCAAGGCACATCCATGGCCGTCGTGACCATGAAACAGCTGCTCGACAGCGGCACCCACTTCGGGCATCAGACCCGTCGTTGGAACCCCAAGATGAAGCGGTTCATCTTCACCGACCGCAACGGCATCTACATCATCGACCTGCAGCAAACGCTGACCTACATCGACAAGGCGTACGAGTTCGTCAAGGAGACGGTCGCGCACGGCGGGACGATCCTGTTCGTCGGCACCAAGAAGCAGGCGCAGGAATCCATCGCAGCCGAGGCGATCCGCGTCGGCATGCCCTACGTCAACCAGCGATGGCTGGGCGGCATGCTGACCAACTTCTCGACTGTGCACAAACGGCTGCAGCGCCTCAAGGAACTCGAGGCGATGGAGCAGACTGGTGGTTTCGAGGGCCGCACCAAGAAGGAAATCCTGGGCCTGACCCGCGAGAAAAACAAGCTGGAGCGCAGCCTCGGCGGAATCCGCGACATGAACAGGGTGCCGTCGGCGATCTGGGTCGTCGACACCAACAAAGAGCACATTGCGGTGGGCGAGGCCCGCAAGCTGGGCATCCCGGTGATAGCGATCCTCGACACCAACTGCGATCCCGACCTCGTCGACTACCCGATCCCGGGCAACGACGACGCAATCCGCTCGGCCGCGCTGCTCACCAAGGTGGTCGCTGCAGGAGTCGCCGAGGGTCTGCAGGCGCGCGCCGGACTGGGCAACGGCGACAAGACCGACACCGAAGGGGCCGAGCCGCTGGCCGAGTGGGAGCAGGAGCTGCTGGCCAGTGCGACCGCGGAGGCCGCCGCCGTCGCTCCCGCCGACACTCCCGCCGACACTCCCGCCGATATCGAAACCAACACCACGGAAGGCTGAGATGGCGAACTTCACCGCTGCCGACGTCAAGCGACTGCGGGAGCTGACCGGCGCCGGAATGCTGGACTGCAAGAACGCGCTGACCGAAGGCGACGGCGACTTCGACAAGGCCGTCGAGTTGCTGCGCATCAAAGGCGCGAAGGACGTCGGCAAACGCGCCGAACGGGCCACCGCCGAGGGTCTGGTCGCGGCCAAGGACGACGCGCTGATCGAGCTGAACTGCGAGACCGACTTCGTCGCGAAGAACGACGAGTTCCAGAAGCTGGCCGACGACATCGTGAGTGCCGCGGTGGCCTCACACGCCGCCGACGTGGACGCGCTGAAGGCCGCGTCGCTCGGCGACAAGACCGTCGAGCAGGCGATCGCCGACATGTCGGCGAAGATCGGCGAGAAGCTGGAGTTGCGCAGGGTAGCGGCGTTCGACGGTACCGTTGAGTCCTACCTGCACAAGCGGTCTGCCGACCTGCCGCCCGCCGTCGGCGTGCTGGTGGAATACAGCGGTTCCGATAAAGAGGCCGCGCACGCGGTCGCGCTGCAGATCGCTGCGTTGAGGGCGAAGTACCTGACGCGTGACGATGTTCCCGAGGACGTCGTGGCCAACGAGCGCCGCATCGCCGAGGAAACCGCGCGCAACGAGGGCAAGCCCGAGCAGGCACTGCCCAAGATCGTCGATGGCCGTCTGAACGGCTTCTTCAAAGATGTTGTGCTGCTTGATCAACCGTCGGTATCGGACAGCAAGAAGACCGTCAAGGCGCTGCTCGACGAGGCGGGTGTCACCGTGACCCGGTTTGTTCGGTTCGAGGTCGGCCAGGCCTAGTCGTGTCGCCCGTGGTGTCGTACGTCCATGCGTTTCGCGACGACGCGCTGGGGGATGACGACGCGGTTCGGCTTGTCGAGCGGATCCGCTCCGGTGAGGTGTCGCCGACGGAGTTGGTCGAGGCCGCTGTTGCGCGCACGGAGGCGGTGAACCCGTCGCTCAACGGGCTTGCCTACGAGGCATTCGACGATGCCCGGCGGCAGGCGTCTGCACGGCCGTCGGGCTTCCTCGCGGGCATCCCGACCTTCGTCAAGGACAACGTCGACGTCGCGGGAATGCCGACCATGCAGGGCACCGATGCGTGGGCGCCACGGCCGGCTCACGCTCACGGCGACTGGGCGCGCATGTTTCTGGCCACCGGCCTCATCGCGCTGGGTAAGACGCAGTTGTCCGAGTTCGGTTTCAGTGCCGCGGCCGAGCACCCGCGGATCGGGCCAGTGCGTAACCCATGGAACCTGAATCACACCGCCGGAGCGTCGTCGTCGGGATCGGCCGCGTTCGTCGCCGCCGGAGTAGTACCGATAGCCCACGCCAACGACGGCGGCGGGTCGATCCGTATTCCGGCGTCGTGCAACGGGTTAGTGGGGCTGAAGCCGACGCGCGGCAGACTGCCCCTCGACCACCAGATGCGACAGATGCCGCTGCGTGTCGTCCACAACGGCGTGGTCACCCGCTCAGTACGCGACACCGCGGCGTTCTACCGTGTGGCCGAACAGGTTTACCTCAATCGCAGGCTTTCGCCGATCGGTGACGTCACTCATCCTGGCACCGAACGGCTTACCATCGCCGTCATCACCCGGTCGATATTCCGCGAATCCGGACCCGAGATCCGCGAGCTGACGCTGAAGACGGCGACGCTGCTAGAGGAACTCGGGCACCGGGTTCAGCATCTCGACAGCCCGCCGGTGCCAGTGCATTTCGCCGACGACTTCCTGCTGTACTACGGACTGTTGAGTTTCGCTTTGGTTCGCAACGGGCGCCGGACGTTCGGCGAGAGCTTCGACCGAACCAAGTTGGACAATTTGACGCTGGGTTTCGAGCGCCTTGCCGCCCGCAACCTGTCGCGGCTGCCACTGGCCATCGTGCGGCTGCGGGCGATGCGGCGGCGAACGGCAAGGCTTTTCGGCACCTACGATGCGGTGCTGACCCCCACGCTCGCCGACCCACCGCCGGTCATCGGGCACTTCGATCCGACGGCGGACTATCAGCAGATCATCAACCGGCTCGTCGACTGGGTCGCGTTCACGCCGTTGCAGAACGCGACCGGCGATCCCGCGATTTCGTTGCCGCTCGCAGAATCGGCGGCGGGGCTGCCGGTCGGCATGATGCTCAGCGCGGCGCCCGGCCGGGAGCGCAGGCTGCTCGAGATTGCGTACGAACTCGAAGAGGCGCGGCCGTGGCGCCGACTGCAGGACAAGGCGGCGAGTTCTTAGGCCATGCCCACGTCGTGCGAAGAAAAAGGGAGCCTCATGGGCTCCCTTTCGCGGTCAGTGGAATGCAGCAAAGCCTCCTGACGGGTTAAGAACCGAGCCGGCCGGTCACGTAAAGATTGCGACTGGTGTCTTGGCGGATTCTTGGAAGCTCCTGGATGAAATGGGACCGGAAAACACCGAACGGACGAAGACAACGACGGCGATGGCCGACTCGTCTGACGCTTTGGCCCATCCCGGGTAGCCGATGAGGCAGGATAGAGGTGCCGTCGTGGGTGACAGCCTCCGATGGCGCTCTCATGCCAGGAGCGTGGAGGAGGCTGATGGCGGAGGTCAACGGGGAATCGTCGTCAGCGGCGATGCGCCCGCAGTACGGGCGGGTGTTGCTCAAGCTGGGCGGCGAGATGTTCGGTGGCGGACAGGTGGGTCTTGACCCCGACGTCGTCCACCTGGTCGCGCGCCAGATCGCCGAAGTCGTCCGGAGCGGCGTCCAAGTCGCCGTCGTGATCGGCGGCGGCAACTTCTTCCGCGGCGCGCAGCTACAGCAGCGAGGCATGGAACGCTCACGCTCCGACTACATGGGCATGCTTGGAACTGTCATGAACAGCCTTGCGCTGCAGGATTTTCTGGAGAAAGAGGGCATCGTCACACGCGTTCAGACGGCGATCGCGATGGGCCAGGTCGCGGAGCCGTACATTCCGCTGCGTGCCCGTCGCCACCTTGAGAAGGGCCGGGTGGTGATTTTCGGCGCCGGCATGGGCCTGCCGTATTTCTCCACCGACACCACCGCTGCGCAGCGCGCACTGGAGATCGGCGCGGACGTGGTGCTGATGGCCAAGGCCGTCGACGGCGTCTTCACTGACGACCCCCGGCACAACCCGGACGCCGAGTTGCTGAGCGAAATCAGCCATCGTGAGGTCATCGACCGCGGGCTGCAGGTGGCCGACGCGACCGCGTTCAGCCTGTGCATGGACAACAGAATGCCGATCCTGGTCTTCAACCTGCTCGTCGACGGCAATATCGCCAGGGCCATCGCAGGTGAGAAGATCGGGACACTGGTAACCACCTGAGGGAGGACGCCGTGATCGACGAAACCCTCTTCGACGCCGAAGAGAAGATGGAGAAGGCCGTTGGCGTGGCCCGCGACGATTTGGCGGCTATTCGTACCGGCCGCGCGAACCCAGGCATGTTCACCCGGATCAACGTCGACTACTACGGCGCGATGACCCCGATCACGCAGCTGTCGAGCATCAACGTGCCGGAGGCGCGGCTCGTCGTGATCAAGCCGTACGAGCAGTCGCAGCTGGCCGTGATCGAGAAGGCGATCCGCGACTCCGACCTCGGCCTCAACCCGACCAACGACGGCAACGTGATCCGGGTGGCGATCCCGCAGCTGACCGAGGAGCGGCGCCGCGACCTTGTCAAGCAGGCCAAGTCGAAGGGCGAGGATGCCCGGGTGTCGGTGCGCAACATCCGGCGTAAGGCGATGGAAGAACTCCACCGCATCAAAAAGGACGGCGAGGCCGGAGAGGACGACGTCAAACACGCGGAGAAGGACCTCGACAAGTCCACCCAGCAATATGTCGGGCAGATCGACGAGCTCGTCAAGCACAAAGAAGGCGAGCTGCTCGAGGTCTGAGCGGACCGAGCGGCGACTGAATTCCGTGGCAGCACCCGAGACACCCAAGAAATCGCGGGCCGGACGCAATCTGCCCGCGGCCATCGCGGTGGGCACCAGCCTGGGCGCAATTGCGATCGCGGTCCTCCTGTTCGCGCCCAAGGGGTGGCTGGTCATGTTGGCGCTGGCCATCCCGATCGCCACCTACGAGGTGATTCGACGCCTCGGTGAGGCGGGCTATGCGCTGCCGGCAGTGGCCTTGCTGGTCGGCGGCCAAGCCATCCTGTGGCTGACGTGGCCGTACGGTGTCAGCGGAGCCCTAGGGGGTTACGCAGGGACGATCGTGGTGTGCATGGTATGGCGACTCCTCGGGCAGGGGCTGTCGCGGCAGCCGGTGAACTACCTCCGAGACATCTCGGCCACCGTGTTGTTGGCAACGTGGGTTCCGTTGTTCGCCACGTTCAGTGCGCTGTTGGTCTTCCAAGACCACGGTGGCGGCCGGGTGTTTGCCGTTATTGCGACCGTCGTTTTCGCGGACACCGGCGGGTATACGGCCGGCGTGCTGTTCGGCAAGCACCCGCTGGCCCCGGCGATCAGTCCGAAGAAATCCTGGGAGGGCCTCGGCGGCTCGCTGGTGTTCGGTATCACCGCCGCGGTGCTCTCGGTGACCTTTCTTCTCGGTAAGGCCTGGTGGGTCGGGTTGCCGTTGGGCCTGCTGCTCGTCATCACCGGCGTACTCGGAGACCTCGTCGAGTCTCAGGTCAAGCGCGACCTCGGTATCAAGGACATGGGTACGTTGCTACCCGGCCACGGCGGGGTGATGGACCGCATCGACGCCATGCTCCCGTCCGCCGTCGCGGGTTGGATCGTGCTGACGCTGCTGGCCTGACGGCCGGGCATTGAGCCAGCACGCCAACGCACCCAGCGCGAGACCAACCGCGATGCCGGCGTCAGGGCGCTGGCCCAGCATCATCCACGCCAACAGACCTGCAACCGCCGGGATCACACAGAACAGCATCGACACCGTCGCCGCCCCGTGGAGATTGATCGCCCGCACGTACATCGTCATGCACAGCGTCGCGTTGAGCAGTACGACCGCGGCCACCGCCGCTACCGCATGCGACGGGTTGTGCACGGTCAGCGGCGATAACGACGCCAGCACCGCAACCGGACCGACGCACGCGGCGTTCTGCAGCGTCGCCGTCACCCGGAAGTCGACGCCGGCGCAGAACCGCTGCTGATACACGCCACCGGCGGCGATTCCCACCAGCGCGGCGACGAGCAACCACATCGCAGCGTCGACGCCACCGACCGCCATCAACCGGCCGGCGCACGCGGCCAGCACCGCCGCCACGCCGAGCACGAGTGCGCCCACCCGCATTACGGTGAGCGACTCACCGAGAATCAGGGCAGCCAGCAGGGCGGTGAGCACCGGGTTCATCGACACCACGACGGCTCCCAGCACCGCGGGCGCGCCGTGCTGCAGTGCGAGGTAGAGGCCGACGAACAGCACGCCCTGGGCCAGCAAGCCGCTGAGAAGGACGTGTATCAGCGCTACACCTGTGGGCCAGCTCACACGCGCCAGCACCGCCCACGAGCCGAGAATCGCTGCAGCCAGACCGAACCGGAAGATCAACACAGCCATGGGCGAGAGCGCGGAAACAGCAAGCGCGCCAATGGGATAGCCGAGCGCATAGAGCAACGTCAGGGCCGACGCGGAGCGAAAGGGCATCGCGGACACCTACGCCATGTTCCCGACGCTCGCGCCATCCGTCCAACGAATTTCGGCCATCTTTCGATGAGATACTGACAACGTCATGTCTGATGCTCTTCCGCTCGTCTTCTCGGCCCCGCGCCGCGCAATGCCGCCGCGGCACCTGGCCGATCTCGACGAGCCCGGCCGCATCGACGCCGTCGGCGAGGTTGGGCTGCCTGCGTTTCGGGCCAAGCAACTGGCGCACCAGTACTACGCGCGGTTGATCGCGGATCCGCGGCAGATGACCGACCTGCCGGCGGCAGTCCGCGACACGGTGGCCGAAGCGCTGTTCCCGCCGTTGCTCACTTCGGTGCGCGAAATCGAGTGCGACGCCGGCGAGACGCGAAAGACTTTGTGGCGCGCCGTCGATGGGATCTCGTTCGAGTCGGTACTGATGCGGTATCCGCAGCGGAACACGGTGTGCATCTCGTCACAGGCGGGGTGCGGCATGGCGTGCCCATTCTGCGCCACCGGGCAGGGCGGACTGACCCGCAACCTCTCCACGGCCGAAATCGTGGAGCAGGTGCGATCCGCGGCGGCGCATCTGCGGGACATCGGACACCGCCTGTCCAACGTCGTGTTCATGGGGATGGGTGAACCGCTGGCCAACTACAACCGGGTGTTGGCCGCAGTGCGGCGCATCATCGATCCACAACCCAACGGCTTTGGCATTTCCCAACGGGCGGTCACCGTGTCCACCGTCGGACTCGTGCCCGCCATTCGTAAGCTCGCCGACGAACACCTGGGCGTGACACTGGCGCTGTCGCTGCACGCGCCCGACGACGAACTGCGCCAGACGCTGGTGCCGGTGAACACCAGGTGGAACGTCGGCGAGGCGCTGGAGGCCGCGCGGTACTACGCTGACGCGACCGGCCGACGGGTATCGATCGAATACGCGCTGATCCGCGACGTCAACGACCAGCCGTGGCGGGCGGACCTGCTCGGGAAGCGATTGCATGCCGCGCTCGGCCCGTTGGTCCACGTGAATTTGATACCGCTGAATCCGACGCCCGGGAGTCGCTGGGACGCCAGCCCGAAACCCGTTGAGCGGGAGTTCGCCCGCCGCGTGCGAGCCCAAGGGGTGTCCTGCACCGTGCGCGACACCCGCGGGCGCGAGATCGCTGCCGCGTGTGGCCAGTTGGCGGCGGAAAACTAGCGGGTCAGCCCGCGGCGACGCAGGTACAGGTCGCGGCCGACGAAGACCAGCACCCCCACCGCGAACGCGATCAGAAAGCAGTCCTCAACGTGGCCGACGTGATTGCCGCGCAGCATTGCCAGCAAGAACAGAGCAAGAAAGATGCCGACCCCATGCCACAACCGTGGGGCGTCGCCGCTCCAACCCCAGTCTTTGGACGGCACATCCTCGACATCAACCCCTGTGCGTCGTTCGACCTCGGTGCTGGCCACGGTGCTCCTGGTGACTCGGACGGGCATCTGCCGCAAATTCTTGCATATCGCTATCCCTTGATCTGCCCGTAGCGGCACAGCGTCTATTTGCGGTCTATTTGCGGTCGTCGACCGTCCGCCAGCTCAGGCACCAGCGGTGGGTGTAATCGCCTGCAGGACTGCGCGAATCGCACATGAACTGCAGTCGCCGCTACCCGGACGACGCCTCTCGCCGCGGCGGAACCACAAACGGCGGGGCATAGCAACATGCTGCCCGCAATTGCCCGGCCGCACGCACGTCCGCCGGGCGCAGGACACATCGCCATCGACTCGTCACGGTCGGAGTTTGCTGAACCCGTTTGCGCACTTCTGCGTGTCAGTACTGTGAACCCAGGGAATTTGTTGACCCGAAGGGGATGCCATGAACAGTCGCCTATCCCGATTTTGGACAACGGTTGCCACGGTATTGGCCGTGGCCGCCCTGGTGTTCGGCCTCAGCGCTGCGCCGAGAGCGATGGCCGACGACCGGTTGAACTTCACCGGCACGACGCTGTCCGGCTCGCCGTTCAACGGGGCCTCGCTGCAAGGCAAGCCGGCCGTGCTGTGGTTCTGGGCCCCATGGTGTCCGTTCTGCAATGCCGAGGCGCCGGGAGTCAGCCAAGTCGCCGCGTCGAATCCGAAAGTCACATTCTTGGGCATAGCCGGGCGGTCGGACGTCGGCCAGATGCAGAACTTCGTGTCCAAGTACGGACTGAATTTCACGAACCTCAACGACGCCGACGGGTCGCTGTGGACGCGCTACAACGTGCCGTGGCAGCCGGCTTACGTGTTCTACCGCGCGGACGGGTCGTCGACGTTCATCAACAACCCCGTCGGAGCCATGCCACAGCAGGAACTCGCCGACCACGTCGCGGCGCTGATGTAAACCGCAGGCCGAGGTGAACCAAGAACTGATGGGGCTGGCGTTTGGTGCCGGCTTGGTAGCAGCGCTGAATCCCTGTGGATTCGCGATGCTGCCCGCCTATTTGGCCTTGGTTGTGCGCGGTGAAGACTCCGAACCGGTCCCTGACGATGCGGGCCTGTCGACGTCGCTGTATGCGCTGGGACGCGCGTTGGCGGCGACCGCGGCGATGGCCGCCGGCTTCGTCGTCGCATTCGGCATCTTCGGGGTGTTGACGGTTTCGGTCGCTTCTACGGTGCAAAGCTATCTGCCCTTTGTCACCGTAGTGATCGGCATTGCGCTTGTCGCTCTTGGTGGTTGGCTTCTGACGGGCCGCGAGCTGGTGATGCCCGCCTGGTTTCGGCGAGGCGCGCGGTGGGCGCCGAGCGCCGCGCTCGGCTCAATGTTCGGCTACGGCGTCAGCTTCGCGATCGCGTCACTGTCGTGCACGGTCGGTCCGTTCCTTGCGGTCACCGGTGCGAGCCTGCGAGGAGGGACCTTCCTCGGCGGGGTGGCTATCTACTTCGCGTACGCGGCAGGGATCACGCTGGTGGTCGGCGCGCTGGCGGTTGCGGCGGCGTTCGCGAATTCGGCGGTGATCGAATGGATGCGCTTTGTGCTGCCGTTCGTGAACCGTCTCAGCGGTGCGCTGCTCATCGTTGTCGGGCTGTACGTCGGCTACTACGGCGTGTATGAGGTCCGACTGTTCCACGCCGACGGAAACCCGGCGGACCCGTTGGTGAATGCCGCCGGCCAGGTGCAGGGCGCGCTCGCCGGCTGGGTCCACGACCACGGAGCATGGCCGTGGGTGGTGGGAATCATCGCTCTCCTCCTCGGGGGTTTGGCGTCGACGTGGCGTGGCCGCCGCAATGCCCGAAGCAGGCGCTTGGCGAAATTGTCGGATCCGTCGATTCGCACGGTCGAGGGCTCTTCACCGCGTTAAAATCCGCACATGCCTTCGGCCGATACGGCGGCCGGTTGGGACAGTGCGCTTGGCGCGTCTCGCAGTGGGCACAACGTCTCACACCGTCGGGACTTCCGCGTCAGGGGTTTGTGCTAACTGCCCCGGGGTGCGATCAGGGGGTTCTCACATGAACGGTCTAGCCAAGAAAGCGGCGACTGCGCCGGCGATTCAACGCACCGCGCAGGTACAACTGGCGGCATCATTCGACCCGTTCTCGATAACGGACTGGCTGGGCCGCATCGTGATCCCGCCGAGCTTGGGCGCGCCGTTCCCGACGCCACAATTCCTCCCGCAAGTCGCGCCGACCTCCATCGGCAGCAGCATCAAGAACATCTACAACGCCGTGGAACCGTGGGTGCGGTACGGGTTCGACATCGCCGCGTACGTCAATGGGAATCCGGTGGCGGGTAACCCGGGCAAGGGAGGCCTGGTCGGCGCGATCAAGCGGGTAACGGATCCGCTCACAGGCGGCATCAGCGGCGCGAAGCGCCGGCGCCGTAGTCCGCTGGGGCGCTAGTCCCTCCGGCCGGGGCACAATAGGCAGGTGAGCAACCCCGCCCGCGTGCTCATCCTGGGCAGCACCGGATCGATCGGCACCCAGGCGTTAGAGGTCATCGCCGCGAACCCGGACCGCTTCGAGGTCGTCGGCCTGGCGGCGGGCGGCGCCAATGCCCAGCTCCTCGCCGAGCAGCGCGACGCGACCGGCGTCACGAACGTTGCGGTTGCCGACGCGAGGGCAGCCGAGGTCGTCGGGAATGTCAGGTACGGCGGTCCGGACGCGGTGACCGAGCTGGTGCGCAACACCGAGGCCGACGTCGTGCTCAATGCGCTGGTCGGCGCGCTCGGGCTGCGGCCCACGTTGGCCGCACTCGAGAGCGGCGCCCGGCTGGCGCTGGCGAACAAGGAATCGCTGGTCGCGGGGGGACCGCTGGTGCTCAAGGCGGCAAGTCCGGGTCAGATCGTCCCCGTTGACTCCGAACACTCCGCGCTTGCGCAATGCTTGCGGGCCGGGCGCGCCGGCGAGGTCGCCAAACTGGTGCTCACCGCGTCCGGCGGACCGTTCCGCGGCTGGTCGGCCGCCGACCTTGAGAACGTCACGCCCGAGCAGGCCGGCGCCCATCCGACGTGGTCGATGGGCCCGATGAACACGCTGAACTCGGCGTCGTTGGTGAACAAGGGTCTCGAGCTCATCGAGACGCACCTGCTGTTCGGGGTGCCATACGACGACATCGAGGTTGTCGTGCATCCGCAGTCGATTGTGCACTCGATGGTCACGTTCACCGACGGATCGACGATCGCCCAAGCCAGCCCGCCCGACATGAAGCTGCCGATCGCGCTGGCGCTGGGCTGGCCCGACCGCGTGCCGCGCGTGGCCGCGGCCTGCGACTTCACCGTCCCGGGGAGCTGGGAGTTCGAGCCGTTGGACTCCGCGGTCTTCCCGGCGGTCGACCTGGCACGACAGGCCGGACGGCTCGGTGGCTGCATGACCGCGGTGTACAACGCGGCCAACGAGGAAGCAGCGGCCGCGTTCCTGGCCGGACGCATCAGGTTCCCGGCCATCGTGCGGACCATCGCCGACGTGCTTGCCGACGCGGGTCAGTGGGCCGCGGAACCGGCTACCGTGGAGGAGATACTTGATGCGCAGCACTGGGCGCGCGCCCGTGCAAGCCGCGCAGTCTCACAGGAGGTCATACCCGCCCGATGATTTACGCGATCGGCATTGTGCTGTTTGCACTGTTCATCCTCATCTCCGTTGCGCTGCACGAGTGCGGTCACATGTGGGTGGCCCGCGCGACCGGGATGAAGGTGCGACGGTACTTCATCGGCTTCGGTCCGACGCTGTGGTCGACGCGTCGGCCGAACAAGCTGGGCTCGACCGAATACGGGGTCAAGGCGATTCCACTCGGCGGGTTCTGCGACATCGCGGGCATGACGTCGGTCGAGGAGCTGGCGCCCGACGAGGTCGAGTACGCGATGTACAAGCAGAAGGTCTGGAAGCGCGCGGCGGTGTTGTTCGCCGGCCCCGCCGCGAACTTCGTCATCGGCCTGGTCCTGATCTACGCGATGGCCGTCATCTGGGGCCTGCCCAGCCTGCACCAGGACGCTCGCGCGGTCGTCGGCCACACCGCTTGTGTCGCACCAGAAATCGCCAAGGGTCAGCTCGCTCAGTGCACGGGTCCCGGACCGGCCGCGTTGGCCGGCATCAAAACCGGTGACATCGTCGTCAAGGTCGGCGATACCGACGTTGCGAACTTCGAGGACATGGCCGCGGCCATCCGCAAACACAACGGGCCGACGTCGGTCGTCGTCGAACGCGACGGCAAGCAGATCCCGCTCACGGTGGACGTCACGTCGACGCAGCGCTACACGTCCCGCGACGCCGGTTCCACATCGACGGTCGGTGCGATCGGCGTCAGCGCCACCGACCCGCCGGCGTTGAGGCAATACAACCCACTGTCGGCGGTGCCCGCGACGTTCTCGTTCACCGGTGACCTCGCCGTCGAGCTGGGCAAGTCGCTGGCGAAGATTCCCACCAAGGTCGGCGCGCTGGTGCACGCGATCGGTGGCGGCCAACGCGATCTCGACACCCCCATCAGCGTCGTCGGGGCGTCCAGGATCGGCGGCGAAACGGTGGACCACGGGCTGTGGATGGCGTTCTGGTTCTTCCTCGCTCAGCTGAACTTCGTGCTCGGTGCGATCAACCTGATTCCGCTGCTGCCGTTCGACGGCGGCCACATCGCGATCGCGGTCTTCGAGAAGATCCGCAACATGGTCCGCTCGGTGCGCGGCATGGCCGCCGCGGCACCGGTCAACTACCTGAAGTTAATGCCCGCGACATACGTGGTCTTGATAGTCGTGGTCGGCTACATGTTGCTGACCGTCACCGCAGACCTGGTCAATCCGATAAAACTCTTCCAGTAGGAGACCCACATGACCGTCGGCCTAGGCATGCCGGCGCCGCCCGCACCGACGTTGGCCCCGCGGCGGAGAACCCGTCAGCTCATGGTCGGCGACGTCGGGGTCGGCAGCGACCACCCGATCGCCGTGCAGTCAATGACCACGACGAAAACCCATGACGTCAATGCCACGCTGCAACAGATCGCCGAGCTGACCGCCACCGGCTGCGACATCGTGCGGGTGGCCTGCCCGCGTCAGGAAGACGCCGACGCGCTTGCCGAAATCGCGCAGCACAGCCAGATTCCGGTGATCGCCGACATCCACTTCCAGCCGAAGTACATCTTCGCCGCGATCACCGCCGGATGTGCCGCGGTGCGGGTGAACCCCGGCAACATCAAGGAATTCGACGGCCGGGTCGCCGAGGTCGCCAAGGCCGCGGGTGAGGCGGGCATCCCGATCCGGATCGGCGTGAACGCCGGGTCGCTGGACAAGCGCTTCATGGAGAAGTACGGCAAGGCCACTCCCGAGGCGCTGGTGGAGTCCGCTCTCTGGGAGGCGTCGCTGTTCGAAGAGCACGGCTTCGGCGACATCAAGATCAGCGTCAAGCACAACGATCCGGTGGTCATGGTCGCCGCCTACGAGCTGCTGGCGTCGCAGTGCGACTACCCGCTGCACCTCGGCGTCACGGAGGCCGGCCCCGCATTCCAGGGCACCATCAAATCGGCGGTTGCGTTCGGCGCACTGTTGAGCAAAGGCATCGGCGACACCATCCGCGTGTCGTTGTCCGCGCCGCCGGTGGAAGAGGTCAAGGTCGGCAACCAGATCCTCGAATCGCTGAACCTGCGGCCGAGGTCGCTCGAGATCGTGTCCTGTCCGTCGTGCGGGCGGGCCCAGGTCGACGTCTACACGCTCGCGAACGAGGTGACGGCGGGCCTCGAGGGGTTGGAGGTCCCGCTGCGGGTCGCGGTGATGGGCTGTGTCGTCAACGGTCCAGGTGAGGCGCGCGAAGCCGATCTCGGCGTGGCGTCAGGCAACGGCAAGGGCCAGATCTTCGTCAAGGGCGAGGTGATCAAGACCGTGCCCGAGTCGCAAATCGTCGAGACGCTGATCGAAGAGGCGATGCGGATTGCCGAAGAACGCAGCTCCGATGATGCCAGCGGCTCAGCCGTCGTGACCGTAAGCTGATGGCGTAAGCCCCGGCGGCTGTCACCGCGGAAAGAGCTGGAGAAAGAGCGTCCATGTCGGCTCCACCGATCTTTCGCCTGGTCGATGAGCGACGGGTGTCGGTCGTGCGCGACGCCGCGGCGGTGTGTCGGGTCCTGGACGGCGATCCGGTCGGATGCTGCATGGTCGCAGCCAGAGTCGCCGAACACGGCATTGAACCCTCGTCGATCGGCGGCGAGTTGTGGACACGCCGCGGCACCGATGAATCCCTTTGTTACGCAGGGGCGAACCTTATCCCGCTGCGAGGCATGCCCATGGACATGCATGCGTTCGCGGACAAGGCCCTGACAGCTGCGCGTCGGTGCTCCTCGGTGGTCGGCCGTGCCGAGTTCGTGCTGCCGATGTGGCGGCGGCTCGAACACACCTGGGGACCGGCCCGGGACGTCCGAGAGCACCAGCCGCTGATGGCGATCGCTACTCGGCCGACGTGTGCGATCGACGCCGGCGTGCGGCGCGTGCGCGTCGACGAGCTCGAGCCGTATCTGGTCGCCGCGATCGACATGTTCATCGGCGAGGTCGGTATCGATCCTCGGCTGGGCGACGGCGGGCGCGGGTACCGCCGACGCGTGGCGGGGCTGATCGCCGCCGGCCGCGCGTGGGCGCGGTTCGACCACGGGAAGGTGATCTTCAAGGCGGAGGTCGGTTCGCAGTCGCCGGCCGTCGGTCAGATTCAGGGCGTCTGGGTGCATCCCGAATACCGGGGGCGGGGGCTGGGTACCACGGGGACTGCGGCTGTGGTCGCGTCGATCGTCGGCAGCGGCCGGATGGCCAGTCTGTACGTGAACGACTTCAACACCATTGCCCGCGCGGCGTACGCGCGTGTCGGCTTCGCGGAGGTCGGCACCTTCGCGACCGTGCTGCTGGATTAATCTGCTGGATTCATTCGGGGGATTCACGGGCGACGATTCAGGCGTCTGATCACGCTTCGGTGCGCCTCCACCGGTTGACCGTTGCCGCTTCGTAACATCAGCCACAATGGCAACTCAGACATCACCAGTCACACGATCGGTTTCCGTGCTTGCAACGGCCGCACTCGTCGCGGCCGGCCTTCTGGCGGGCTGCACGCCGCGCCCCGACGGTCCGACACCCGTCGCTGAGCAGTTCTTCGCTGCGCTTGCGACGGGCAATACCTCCGCGGCCGCCACGCTGTCCGACCGCCCCGACGACACGCGGGCGGCGCTCAACGCGGCGTGGGCTGGCCTGCAGGCCGACCACCTCGACGCACAGATCCTCAGCTCAACCTTCGCCGAGGACACGGGCAGCGTCGACTACCGCTACACCTGGCATCTGCCGAAGAACCGCACCTGGATCTACGACGGCCGGCTGTCCATGATCCGCGAAGAGGGTCGCTGGGAGGTCAGGTGGACCCCCGCGGCGCTGCACCCCAGGCTCGGCGAGCACCAGACGTTCGCGCTGCGGGCCGACCCGCCGCGGCGCGCATCGGTGAACGAGGTTGGCGGAACCGACGTGCTCAAGCCCGGATACCTCTACCACTACGAGCTCGACGCGACAAAGGCCGGCGCACAACTGATGTCGACAGTGCGCACCGTCGTGGACACGTTGCGGCCGTTCGACAACACGCTCGACCCGCAACGGCTCGCCGAGCAGGCCAGCTCGACAAGCAAGCCGGTGGACCTGATCACGCTGCGACCCGACGACAACACCCGGGTGTCGCCGGCGATCAGCCAGCTGCCCGGCGTGCTGGTCACACCGCAGGCCGATCTGCTTCCCACCGACGACGGGTTCGCGCCGACCCTGGTTGATCAGGTCAAGAAGACGGTGATCAATCAACTCGACGGCCAGGCAGGCTGGCGGGTCGTCACCGTCAACCAGAACGGAGCCGATGTCGGCATCCTCAACGAGGTGCCGGGCACGCCGGCCCCGTCGGTGTCGTTGACCCTGGACCGGTCGATACAGAACGCCGCGCAGCGGGCAGTGGCCGCCGTGGGCAGGCAGGCGATGATCGTCGTGATCAGGCCGTCCACTGGCGGGATCCTGGCGATCGCGCAGAACGCCGCGGCTGATGGGCAGGGACCGCTGGCCACCACCGGCCTGTTCCCGCCGGGATCGACCTTCAAGGTGATCACCGCGGGCGCGGCGATCCAGCGGGACATGGCCACCCCCAACACGCTGCTGAACTGCCCCGGCACGATCGACATCGGCCACCGCACGATCCCGAACTACGGCGGTTTCTCCCTCGGGGTGGTGCCGATGTCGCGGGCGTTCGCGAATTCGTGCAACACGACTTTTGCCGAGCTGGCGAGCAGAATGCCGCCGACGGCGTTGACGGTCGCGGCGGCCCAGTACGGCATCGGGCCTGACTATGAGGTCGCAGGCCTGTCGACGGTGACGGGGTCGGTGCCGCCGACGGTCAACCTGGCGGAGCGCACCGAGGACGGCTTCGGGCAAGGCACGGTGCTCGTCAGCCCGTTCGGTATGGCGTTGGCTGCCGCGACCGTCGCGGCCGGGAAAACGCCTGTGCCGCAACTGATTCTGGGGCGCCCGACCGAGATCACCGGTGATCGCACCGACATCACCCCGCTGATGCTCGACGGCCTGCGCCCGATGATGCGACTGGTGGTCACCAGCGGTACGGCGAAGGACATCTCCGACGCCGGCGATGTGCACGGCAAGACAGGGGAGGCCGAGTTCGTGGGGGGCTCGCACTCGTGGTTCGCGGGCTACCGCGGGGACATGGCGTTCGCGGCGCTGATCGTCGGGGGTGGCAGCTCGGAGTACGCCGTGCGAATGGTGAAGGGAATGCTCGGCGGGTTGCCGCCGGACTATCTCTCCTGAGTTCCGTTTCAGAGGCCTCTGTGGCTTGTGAACGTCAGCTTGTGAACGTCAGCTTGTGAACGCGATTTATCGCGTCTTGTGAAGACAACCCGCGCACTCGGCGCGCGGTAAGTTGGACACGCCATGACGAGTATTGGTGAGCAGCAGGTCGAGCTGCGGGTGTCAGATGCCGATCGCAACGGCACGCTGCGCCGGCTGCATAACGCTGTCGCGCTCGGCCTGATCGACATCCACGAATTCGAGGAGCGCTCGTCGCGGGTGGCGCATGCCCGCACGCGCGGCGAGCTGGACATCCTGGTCGGCGACCTGCCGGGTCCCGGCGCGATCGTCACGTCCGCGGCCGACCGGGTGGAACTGCGGGGCTGGCTGGGCTCGCTCAAGCGGCACGGCCAGTGGATCGTGCCGACGCGGCTGGCGCTGGTGCGGCGGGTCGGCTCGGTGGACCTCGACCTCACCAATGCGCGCTTCGCCGGGCCCGTGGTCGTGATCGAGCTCGACATGGTCCGCGGGTCGTTGGACCTGCGATTGCCGGACGGGGCGAGCGCGTCGATCGACGACGTGACGGTGTACGGCGGCAGTGCGCGCGATCTGCGCAAGAGCGCGCGTGCCGAGGGCACGCCCCACGTGGTGCTCACCGGCCGGATGGTGATGGGTTCGGTGAAGATCCGCGGGCCGCGACGGCAGAAGCTGCGGAGGTTCCGTCACCGCTGACCGGGGGTTCTGCTCTTCGCGCAAGCGCTCATCGGTACCGTCACTCGGTACCGTCACGAATTTAGCCGCTCGCCTAGGCTGGTGGCATGACCGTTCGTTCTGCGCTGCGCTCCGGTGTGCTTTCGCCGACCCGCGCAGTGCCGTCATCGATCCGACGGCCCGAATACGTCGGCAAGCAGACCGCTGCCGAGGGTACCGAGCCGTGGGTGCAGACCCCCGAGGTGATCGAGACCATGCGCATCGCGAGCCGCATCGCGGCGGGGGCGCTGGAAGAGGCCGGCAAGGCCGTTGCCCCGGGCGTCACCACCGACGAGCTGGACCGCATCGCGCATGAATTCATGATCGATCATGGCGCTTACCCGTCGACGTTGGGGTACAAGGGTTTTCCGAAGTCGTGCTGCACGTCGCTCAACGAGATCATCTGCCATGGCATCCCCGACTCGACGGTGATCGAGGACGGCGACATCGTGAACATCGATGTGACCGCCTACATCAACGGCGTGCACGGGGACACCAACGCCACGCTCCTGGCCGGCGACGTCGCCGAGGAGCACCGGCTGCTCGTCGAGCGCACCCGTGAGGCGATGATGCGCGCGATCAAGGCCGTCAAGCCGGGCAGGTCGCTGTCGGTGGTTGGCCGGGTCATCGAATCGTACGCAAACCGCTTCGGTTACAACGTCGTTCGCGACTTCACCGGCCACGGCATCGGCACCACATTCCACAATGGGCTGGTGGTGCTGCACTACGACCAACCGTCCGTCACCACCGTGCTGGAGCCGGGCATGACGTTCACGATCGAGCCGATGATCAACCTGGGCTCGCTCGACTATGACATCTGGGATGACGGCTGGACGGTCGCCACCAAGGACCGCAAGTGGACCGCGCAGTTCGAGCACACGCTGGTGGTCACCGACGACGGCGCCGAGATCCTGACGGTCGTGTGAGCAGGCCCGCCGCGACAGTGAAACTAGCGACGCGACACGCCGCGGCAGTGTCGTCAGATTCACACTCGGCGATTTCGTGACGGGAGCGCTACTGGTCGCCGGCACCAGCTCCGACGCAGGCAAGTCGATGGTCGTCGCCGGGCTGTGCCGGCTGCTGGCCCGCAAAGGCGTGCGGGTAGCGCCGTTCAAGGCGCAGAACATGTCCAACAACTCCGCCGTGACCGTCGAGGGCGGGGAGATCGGCCGCGCGCAGGCCATGCAAGCCCGGGCGGCGGGGCTTGCGCCGAGCGTCCGGTTCAACCCGGTGCTGCTGAAACCCGGCAGCGACCGCACATCGCAACTCGTGGTGCGGGGTCAGGTGGCCGGCTCGGTGCATGCCGGCGAGTACATCGAGCATCGGAACTGGCTCGCCGCGGTGGTGGCCGCCGACCTGCAGTCGCTGCGGGCCGAGTTCGACGCCGTCATTTGCGAGGGCGCCGGATCGCCAGCCGAAATCAACTTGCGTGCGACCGATCTGGCGAACATGGGGTTGGCTCGCGCGGCGGGTCTTCCCGTCGTGCTGGTCGGCGACATCGACCGGGGCGGGCTGCTCGCGCACCTGTTCGGCACCGTTGCCGTGCTCGAGCCTGCCGACCAGGCGCTGATCGCCGGCTTCGTGGTCAACAAGTTCCGCGGCGATCCGGCGCTGCTGGAACCGGGGCTGCGACAGCTGCTCGACCTGACCGGCCGACCCACCTACGGCGTGCTGCCCTATTGCGACGAGCTGTGGCTGGACACGGAGGACTCGCTGTCGGTGCTGGCCGCGCGTGTGGTGGGCACACCGCAGCCGCCGCGTGGTGAAAGCTGGCTGCGGGTGGCCGCGGTCCGGCTGCCGCGGATGTCGAACTCCACCGACGTCGAGGCGCTGGCGTGCGAGCCCGGCGTGCTGGTCCGGTGGACGGTTGACCCGGCCGACATCGGCGATGCCGACGTGGTGGTGATTCCGGGCACTAAGTCCACCGCAGCCGATTTGGCCTGGCTGCGCGATCGCGGCGTGGCCGATGCCGTCGTCGCCCACGCCGGTGCGGGCAAGCCGGTCCTCGGCATCTGCGGGGGCTTTCAGATGCTGTGCCGGCGGATCGACGATCGTGTCGAGTCACGCGCGGGGCTCATCGACGGGCTTGATCTGCTGGACGCTGACGTCGAGTTCTGCCCGGAAAAGACTTTGCGGCGCTGCGACGTGCCGGTTTCGGGTTACGAGATTCACCACGGGCAGATCAGCAGGTGCGGCGAGGCCGAGTGGTCGCACGCCGGCATCCGTCGCGGTGCGGTGTACGGAACGCACTGCCACGGCCTGTTCGACGACGACGAGTTTCGACGGGAGTGGCTGACCGAGGCGGCGCTCGCAGGCGGACGGGACGGTTTCATCGTCGCGGACGACGTCAATGTGGCCGCGCGCCGCGACGCGCAACTGGACACGGTCGCCGATCTGCTTACTGCACACCTCGACGTCGACGCCGTCTGTGAGCTGTTGGACGCCGGCCCGCCGCCGCGGCCCACAGTGGTCGCCGACCTGCGTCAGTAACCTGTCAGCGTGCCCAGATCTCCCGCCCTGATCTGCATCGCGGCCGCGCTGGTCGCGGGGTGCGCGGCGCCGATCAGCGGCACCCCGACGTGGCCGGGGGCGAGGCTCGACAAGGTCCTGCTGACGGAAGCCGATTTTCCGCCGGGCGCCGGCTACGGCCGAATTGTGGACCAACCCGGCCAGCCGGACAACGCGGGCGGCCCGCCGGCGATGATGTCGTCGCCGCAGGGCTGTTCGAACGGGCTCACCGACGTGATCGCCGAACACGCCGAGCGCGGTCCCGGCAGTGCCGCGAAGTACAGCGTGATCTACAACGGCGCACGGATCGTGATGACCGTGCTCACGTCGCAGCTCAGCATCGACGAACTCGCCGCCGAGGCGAACCGCTGCCACAGCTTCAACGCCTACTTTGACCGCAAGTCGCCGCCGATTCCGATCACCACCACCAAGCTGCCGTCGTCGCGGCCGGGCCAATTGGTGTATCAGCAGACGATGCTGTTACAAGGAATTAACAATAGCGTCTACATGTCATTCGAGAACATCGGCCGGATGGCGGTGTTCGGAATCGCTTTTCCGACAATGCAACTGAGTGATGGAAATCCACCGCCGCCGAAAGCCTCGCTGCCACAGACGTTCACTGAGATCGCCGATCGCCAGGCTCGACGCATACAGGACGCAATCTGATCATCTCCTACCAGAGCGCCAAAAACCATGCGGCAGCACGGCCAAAGCCTGTACCGTGCGAAAAGTGCCATCGACGATGCTCACCGTCGACGGATTCCCGGTAGCGGTCAGCGTGGCGGGCCCCGAGAAGGGCCCTGTCGTCGTGATGCTCGGTGCCGCGCATCATGCCCCCGGCGCATACGACGCCGTGTGTCACCGACTGCACACGGCGTCTCTTCGCACCGTCGTCATCGCGCCAGACCGGCGGCTCACGCCGAAGTCGGTGCTGGGCGTCCTTGATTCGCTCGGCGTGAAGTGGGCGTTGCTGGTCGGCGACCGCGTCGGCGGCGAACTCGCTTGGGAATTGGCGGCGAGTCGCCTGGACCGGTTCATCGGCCTGGTGGTCATCGACCGCGGCCACCCCAAGGTCGCCGACATGACCGGGGTAGTGCGTGACGAGCAATGCCCACCTGTGGAGATCAACACGACCGCGCTCGTCAGCACGCCGGCCGCCCGCGCGGTCGCCAAGGCAAGCCAGCGGTACGTCTACGGCGATTTCCGCCTGGTCGAACTGCTCGGCCGGCGCAACGCGCAGGAGTCGACTGCACAGCTCGCGGCTGAAATCGTGCTGCGCACGAGCACCTGGTGACGTCTACGGCTGCGGCGATTCCGGGGTCCACGCCTGCGGCAAGCGTGGGTGACCGGGGAACAGTAGGTCGATGAACGCGGTGGCGGTCGGCTGGGGTTCGTGATTGGCCAGCCCCGGGCGTTCGTTGGCCTCGATGAAGACGTAGTCGTCGCCAGTCACGTCGGGGACGAGCAAGTCGATGCCCGTTACCGGGATGCCGATCTCCTCGGCCATTCGCACCGCCACCCGGCAGAGTTCCGGGTTCACCTTCGCGGTGACGTCATGGATCGTTCCGCCCTGGTGCAGGTTCGCGGTGCGACGCACGCGTAGCCGGGTTCCTTCCGGCAGCACGTCGTCGTATGACCACCCGGCCTCGCGCACGGTCCCGTCGGTGACGTCGTCCAGCGGGATCCGCGACTCGCCACCGGTGGCCGCGGAGCGGCGTCGGCTTTCGGCCTCGATCAGGTCGCGCAGCGTGTGCCGCCCGGTCCCGATGACCTCGGCGGGCATCCGGATCGCCGCGGCGATGACCTGGCCGTCGATCACGACCAGGCGCAGGTCGTCGCCGTGCGCCCGCTGCTCGATTAGCACCTCGGGGCAGTGTTGGCGGGCGCGCGCGAGCGCGGCGTTGAGCTCCTCGGGTCCGTCGACACCGACCGTGATCCCCTTGCCCTGCTCGCCGCGGGTGGGTTTGACCACCACGTCGCCGACCTTCTCGAGGAACGCATGATCCCGCTCGTCGAAGGTGGCCAGCCGGCCGCGGGGCACCGTGACGCCGGCCTCGACCGCGATGCGCCGGGTCCGCCGTTTGTCGTCGCAGCGACTCATCGCGACGGCCGAGGTGAACTCCGACAGCGACTCGCGGGTGATCACGCTGCGCCCGCCGTGGGTGAGGCGCAATTCGCCGGTCTCGGCGTCGAGCACCTCCACCTGGATCCCGCGTCGCAGCGCCTCGTCGGCAATGATCCGGGCGTACGGGTTCAGGTCGTCGACGGTCTCGGGCGGTGGCGGCGTGAAAAGCGGCTCGTTGATGGCGTTCTTGCGCTTGATGCACAGCACCGGGACGCGCTGGAAGCCGAGCTTCTCGTACAGCGCGATCGCCGCGGCGTTGTCGTGCACCACGGAAAGGTCCAGGTACGCGCGTCCCGCGGTGCGGTAGTGCTCGGCCAGCGCACGACTCAGCACTTCGCCAACGCCCGGCAGGCCCGCCGCGGGGTCGACTGCCAGCGACCACAGGCTGGAGCCGTGTTCGGGGTCGTCGAACAACCGCTGGTGATCGACCCCGGTGACGGTGCCGACCACGGTTCCGTCGTTGTCACGCACGGCGACCAAGTACGTCACCGCATCGTTGTCGACGTGGTTGGTCCAGATCTGTTCCACCCGCGCGGGCACCATCCCGCAGCGCACGTAGACGCGGTTCATTTCCTCCGCGTCCTGCGGCGATTCCAGCGTGCGGACGGTGATTCCGGTCGGCGACCAGGCCAGGGGTTCATCGGAGAAGCGCAACCGGTAGGTATGGCTCGGATCGATGAAGAGCTCGTGGGGCGAGCGGGCCACGACGACGTGCGCCTCGCTGGCGTACATGCAGATGTCGCGGCGTCCCGGCTCCTCGCGCCGAAGCACCTCGGCGAGGTGGTTCGGGTCGGAGAACGTTTGCCCGAAGACCAAACTGCCCCAGCCGAGGTCGAGCACCACGTTGTCCGGCATCGCGTCGACCAGGTGGGCCGGCGGCGCGTCGTGCAGTCCGAGCGTGATCGCTTCGGGATTGTCGTCGCCGGATTTCGGGGCTGCGCCCACCCGGTCGACAGTACGGGAAGCGAGCCGCCCGCCCTTGACGAGCGCTGCTGTTGCCGTCCGCGCCGTTGGCACCGGTCACGGAAGGCGGGACACTGATCTGGTGAGCCAACAGGTGCCGCGACTGACCGAGCGGATCGGCGACCTGTTGCGCGCGCGGGGGCTGAGGCGGACCGCGCCACGCATCGCGGTGCTGGCGACCCTGCAACCGGTTCGCGGGCACCTGTCGGTGGCAGAGATTCACCGGCGGCTGCTCGACTCCCACGATGTCGAAGGCCCGCCGCCGGACGTGGCGACGGTCTACCGCACGGTGACCACGCTGGTCGAGGCCGGCGTGCTGCACGCATTGTCCGTCGAGGGCGGTGTCACCACGTACGGGGTGGCGGAGGATCCGCACCACCACGCCGTGTGCACGCGCTGTGGGACGATCATCGAGGTGCCTGCCCAGCGGCTGACGTCGGCGCTGGAGCACGCGATCGAGGGCAGCTCGTTCACGCTGTCCGACCGGGCAGGGTTGACGTTGCACGGCTTGTGCCCGAAATGCCAAGCACTGTAACAGATTATGCAGACTCCGGCTCTGGTTCGACGGTGTCGATCTGCCTGATCGGGCCGGTGAACCACTTCTTCACCGGGATGAAGACGCCCCTACCGGCATATGCGCTGGTAGGGGCGTTTTCGGTGTTGAAAAAACGGGAGATCAGGCCCGCCGTGCCCACAGTTTGCCCACTTTTTCGGCGACGACCGCCAAATCGGACTCGAACACCGCGGAGTCGCCGTCGCCACGGCAGGATTCGGGTATCGACTACCGCGCCGATGCGGAGACCAACGCGCGCTACCACCGCGCCAGGATCGCGCACGGCGGCGGCAACGCATCGGATGCCACACCAGGCGTCCGCAACGCGGAACCTGGCGGCGTCGATGAGGGACTCGGCGGTTACGGCAAGGCGATCGGCTGAGATGACCACCATCGATGTCGAGCAGCCCTACCGGTTCGTAACTGTCGAGGAGGTACGGCGGCTGACCGGCCTGGGGTATTCCACGATCCGCGGGGAGATCCGCAGGGGCGAGCTGATCGCGTTCCATGCCGGCACCGGACGCAAGTTGTTCGTCCGCCTCGGCGACGTGCAGAAGCTGATGATCCCGGTAGTCCAATCAACAGAAACCGAAGCAGGAGAATAGATATGTTTGACAACGACCCTCATCGCATCGGCTCGCCCGCCTGGCAGGAGATCCATGTCGGCGCCGAACCCGCGACCCCGATGACCGTCACGTCCGCACACAGCCAGCTCGACCAACCAGCACTGCAGCCGGCGCCGCAGACACCGGCGTTGGAATCCGAGGCGCACGCTGAGCTCCTTCGAATCGCGCGCGATTACAACGAGCACCTCGACCGGGTCGACCATGACGCGATCGATCCGTTGACGGGTCAGATCGAACTCGATGCGAAGCTGAAATCAGCCCACGCCGATTTCGACGCCCGCGGTATCGACAGCATCGTGTCGCGGGTCGACACAAACGTGGCCGAGAAGAAGCAGCGACGCGAACAGCTTCGCAAATCGCTTGTGAAAGAAGGAGATCAGGCGGCTGAAACGCAGCGCCACAAGACGCTGGGATTCCGACCGGGCCCTGCTTGACGCGCAGGGCAGTTCGCTCGAACTGGGCCGGCAGCTGATTGAAGCCGCCGACGACACCGAACTGAGTGTTTTGTGTGAACAGTTGCCGAACTACTACCGCGCCAAGGGAATTGATGCGACTCCGGTTATCAACGCGGCGGTGACAAAGAGGTGCCCGCAACTCGCCGAGGCCGACAGCGACCTGCGGCTGGCCGAGATGAACGCCGCGGTACTGAAAACAGATGCCCAGCGCCTGCGGGCCGGCATCGTGTCGGGCACCAAAGTCCGGCCCGAGGCACTCGTCGACCCGAGCAAGTGTGCTCACAACGCGGGGTGAATCAGATGCAACGGACGGGTGCGTTCTCGTTGAGCGTCTACCTAGCGGGCGTTGCCTTTAGGGGCTGGCGCAGCCGTCCGCAGTGGCGCGGTGGTGGTTCGATGCCTTGCCGCCGCTCGCTGCCCCGGCGTTGTCCCGGATCCCGGTATGTCCATTTCGCCGTGGATCCCCGGGGCCGGGACACGTCCTGAAAGGGATTGAGGGATAGCCGAATTGGCGAGAGCCCCGACGGTGTGTTGCGACTGCACCGCTCTGGTTTACGACGGCGGCTCGCGCTGCGTTGAGCACCGCAACAGCTGGTCAGGTCCGCGCACCGAGTCGTCGAAAACCACGGGAACCAGGTATTTCAACAAGGTGATCAGGCCGGCTGTACTCGAACGCGACCAGTACCGCTGCCAGATTCGCGGTCCCCGCTGCCTGGGCACTGCCGACCAGGCGGATCACATTGTCGAACTCAGTGCCGGTGGCGCACCCTATGAGCTTTCGAATCTCCGGGCCGCCTGCACCCCGTGCCACTCCCATCGCACCGCAGTGTCGGCTGCAGCGGCATCATCGTCAGGTGCACCACCACCGGCGCCGCGGCCCGTGCGGAAGCGTCGGCGGCGTGGATACGACAGCGTCGCAATACCTCGAACGCTCTAGAAGCCCTCAGAATCGGATCAGTTCGATCCGGATAGGACAAGCCGCCGAGAACGGCCACACCCACCCCCGGTGTTGGCGATCGGCGTCAAGGATGCCTTCGGTGTGATAGGACCGCGCGGGCTGCCCGACCTTCTACTTGTGGTGGTCCAGCCTACTTGTACTTGTGGTGGTCCAGCTTGGAGAGATCCGCCCGCAGCCTTTCAAAGAACTGCTCGATAGGACCGGGTGTGTGCGTAGGAGTCGTCGACTTAGTCGTCGTCGTCGCTGTCAAGTGCACCGGCGGCTGGGCGCTGGCCGGTGCCGCCGTCACGGATGTGGTCGTTACGGTGAACCACGACGCCAGCATCACCGATGCGATGCCGGTGAGTGCGGCTATCTTCTTCTTCTTCATCTTGTTCTCCTTCTCTGGGTGAAGCAAACCCCTCCCGTCTTGTTCGCCCATTGCGCGTTAAGCTACGCCTTCTCTGGGTGATTCGGTGTCGATCTGGGCTTTTGCCGACACTTAAGTCGGTAGAACGTCGCTCCTGGCGCTAGGGGGAGCACCTGAACAGAGAATCCAAGACGGTTTGCGGGGCCGCTAGGTGAGTCCCACACGTCGATGGTGTCGACGATGGCAGATCAATGCGAGAAGAGCCGTTCGATGATGCAGACGGTTAGGTGGTCGCGATGGTCGGAAGCGCCGGGCGATGATCAGTAGGTAAGACTGATGAGCGTGAGATGGATCATGTCCAAGCTGCCATACAACTGGCTCAAGAACATCGACTTCGCCGTCCATCGCCTCCACGACCCGCTGTTCGGGGCGATACGGGATGAGCTGAACCGCCGCAAGGCCGCAGAGAAGGACAAAAACGATGACTCTTGAGCAGAAGCTTCGCGCTCGGCGCGCAATCATGGGAGGGATGCGGTCGTCGATATCGATCGTGATCATGCACAAGACGTCGACCGAAGCCGCGATCCCAATGGTGCACGAGCTGGGCCAATCAACCGCTGCCAAATGTCGCGTAGGCGAGATGGGAATGAAGGGTGGTCACGCCAGCTTTCAACTTTTCGAGCCAGACCCCCCTGCGGGGAAGGCCCCCCGACAACCATCCGGAAGCCGGCCGCCACTGGCGAAAGTGAGCGGGGCACCGATAAACGCAGGATTTGGCCCGGCCGCCGTAGCCTTATGGACATGGCACATTCCGCCGCCGCCCGCCGTGTACGGCGTGAACTGGACCAACAGCTCGCCGCGACGGCCGCCGCCACTGGCCGCGACCTTGTCTGGACGGCTCAGGATCGAGTGGTTCTGTCGCTGATTCAAGCCGCGATCGACAGAACATGTGACCTGCAGCGCGACTACGCAGCCGCCGAGGACGCTAAGACACGCGCGAAGCTATCCGCTGAGCTGAGATTGCTCGAAGCCAATGTCGAGCGTTTGTTGCGGCGGGTGAAGACGGATGTGCCGGCGCCGATGAGCCGGCGCAGCCAGAAGGCGCAAGCCGCATCCCTAGTTCGGTGGCGTTCCGATGCCGGCTGATCGGCACCTAGCGGCCGGGTTCGCCGGCCACCAACTGGCCGCCGGCAGCTACGCCAAGCTGCTCCGCGACGACTGCGATCGACGCTGCGCACCGGATCCGCGGCTTCTCGGTGAGGATGACTTCGAGGAACTGAAGGCTGCCGGCGCGGCCCGGGCCGCGGAGATGTTCGACGAGCTGGCCGCCGTGGGCGAGCCGATCCAGGTACCTACCGGGCACACCGGTGGCTACAGGCTCCCCGGCGCCCCGGAGTGGCTGTCCACGCCCGCGATTTACGGCGGCGCGAGCTTGGCGCGGGTCTATCGCGACGACGTCTGCGAGCCGGCCGAGTTCTACGGCGACACGTTGCCCAACGGGGTGTTCGAGCGTATCCCGGTCCGACCGCGGCACCGCGCAACACGCTGATGGACGACAGCCCACGGGTGCAGGCCCTGCGGCTGGCGCTGGCCGCGATTCACCCCGACCAGCTCATCCTGGCTGAACCTGGTGGCGGGGATGGGCGGTGAGTGAAGGCGTTAGCTAGCACGGCCGGGGCGTAACCTGCACAGATATGCGGTGATACCTCCAATGAGGAGCGTTGATGATGCCTGATCGCCACATGAGGGGCAGCCGCCTCGGAGCCGTGAGCTACGAGACCGACCGCAACCACAACCTGGCGCCGCGTCAAATCGCGCGGTACCGCACCGAGAACGGCGAGGAGTTCGAGGTCCCGTTCGCCGATGACGCCGAGATCCCCGGCACCTGGCAGTGCCGCAACGGCATGGAGGGCACCCTGATCGAGGGTGGTGACCTGGCCGAACCCAAGAAGGTTAAGGTGCCGCGCACACCCTGGGACATGCTGCGGGAACGCCGCTCGATCGAGGAACTCGAGGAACTGCTCAAGGAACGCCTCGAGATCATCAAGTCACACCGCCGCGGCAAATAGCGTAGCTACCGGCCGGGGTCACGAACCTCGACCAGCACCGGGACGTCTGACTGAAAGATCCGATCCGATGACTCAGAAGATTTGCTTTGATTGCTTCCATAAGTTGTTCCCTGACAAGCCAATTCGGAAGGTTACGTTGGGTCGGCAATGCGTTGTGTGCAAAGCGCAAACGGATCGAACGGAACAGATGATTCCTGTTGAGGCAGAGGACATTCCGCTGGTTAAGCAAATAGCTCAAGTGCCGCGGCGAGTACTACACCGAACTGAACGGCATGCCGACCAGCGTGTCACTGTTCGTGTGGCTGCCCGAGGAGCGGGCCAAGTGGTCGAGATGCTGGCGGGCCCGATCATTATCGAGAACGGTCAACATAGTCCTTGTACAAGGTGTCGGTTGCTGACGCTTTAAGCGACGGGCCGACTCAGCAGGGCGACCTCCTCGCCGAAGCTAGAGCCGGCCTGCAAACACACACGAGACAGCAATTCCTGGGAAACTTGTGAAGTGGGGTTGCGGCGCGGCTTCCATAAGGAGCCACCAACACGGGTTGCCGACCAACCCCACTCACTAGTGACGTTACGCCCTTAAAGTACGGGCCGCGCCCGCTGTCGGCGAGTTACCTCCTGAACTGATCCCCCGGCACAGAGCAGAGCCGCGGCGCCATCGTCCGAGAGGAACTAGCTCTGTTTTGGGAAGATCTCGGCCAGCACTTTCAGAAACTCGGTGCCGGCTTCCGATCGGCGCTCGAGAACTACGACTCGGCCCTCCAGTCGCATGACCGAAAGCATCATGAGCTGCAACAGTTCCTCCGTAGGTTGGCCCTCGGGCGTCGGTGGGTGGGCGACCATGAAGTCTCTGATAGCGCGGCTAACCGGCATGCTTTCGGGGATGTCGGCGGCGCGGATTTCGGCCATGAAGACGGGCTCGCTCACAGTTCTTCTCCTTCGCTGTGTTTTGACAGCGTCAGCGTAGGAGAACAGCCCGCGCCGGACGCAGGAGAACCGATGTCCTGCGCGGGCCACCCTGAAGGCCGGGGACTACCGAGGGGCTAGGCGCGCCAGCTCGCCGCCGCTCTGCTGAACGCGGTGGACACGATTGACGCTGCCGCATTCGGCGACAGCGCCGGTTGACGTACGCAACCGACACAAGCATCGACCCGTCAGGTTATCGTCAGGCGCCGAGGCGATCGACCCGGCTCGACCCATTCGGGTGATGGGGGTTCCGGGGCTATCTCCTGTCGGGTGGCAGCCGTAGCCAGTTGTTGTAGCCGATGGCCGGATTGTTCGCGCCGGACTCTCGTGTCAGTTTCCATTCCATCGCGTGAACCTCGGCGTCGGTGGCGGTCTCCGATTCCCACAGGATCTCTTTGCGCAGTGTCAGGTCGAGCCGGTGGTCATCGAGGTCGGCGGCGATCCGCGCGTGGGCTTTCGGGATACCGAGGTACAGCAGCGATCCCGTTAGGTCCATCCCGACGTAGATCTTCCCGTTCGGGTAGGTGATCTTGTAGACCTGCTTGCGGCGCACCATCGGCTGAATCTAGCTCGACCGAGTCGAGCGCCAGCCGCGCCTACCGCGGCACCCGCAACCTGCGCGCCGTGCAAGTACTGCTCCGGCACGCCTCGATCGCCACCACCGAGCGATACACCGCAGTCGACGACGCCGAGATGCGGGCGGCAATGGTGGCGGCGGTCGGCGACTAGCGTCGAGGCGATCGACCGGCTCGACCCCGTTCGGCTAGAGGCCTGAGCCGTCTTGGGTCGCGTGGCCCGGATCAACCCTGTCGATTGCGTCGCAGCGGCGGGCTGTTAAGCGAGGCCCAGATAAGAAGGCACTCCAGCGCGACTCCCGCACCGACGAACACCCATTGCATTACGGACACATTCAAGAGCATATGAGGTCGCGCGGCTGCTTGCGGCGCTTCTCTCCGACAGCAAGCGCAGACCGATGCCGTCAGAGTCGATCCCGCCGACATGGCGTGCTGCCAGGGCGGCGATGGTCGCCGCGGTCGGGGACACTAGCGTCGAGGCGATCGACCGGCTCGACCCGTTCGGATGACCGATCAGCAGCAGTGTTCACCACGCCAGGCTTCACGGCCTTCCTTGACCGCTGCCGCGGCGATCACCAAGGCAACAACGGGGTCAGCCCACGCCCACCCGAGAAGCGAGTTAAGTAGCAACCCCACCAACAGAACTCCCGACAAGTACGTGCACAGCAGGGTTTGCTTTGAGTCTGCTACGGCGCTCGCCGAGCCAAGCTCCCGGCCGGCACGGCGTTGCGCGAACGACAGAACCGGCATCACCACTAACGACACTGCCGCCAATATGATGCCAACCGGAGAATGCTCGGCGGGCGAAGCACCGAACAGCGACCGCACCGACTCGACACAGATGTAGGCGGCCAAAGCGAAGAACGACAGCGCAATCACCCTCAGCGCAATTCGCTCCCGAGCCTCGGGATCGGCGCCCGAGAACTGCCAGGCCACCGCAGCAGCGGACGCCACTTCGATAACCGAGTCGAGACCGAACCCGATCAGTGCCGTAGACGAGGCGACGGCTCCGGCTGAAATCGCAACAACCGCCTCCACGATGTTGTAACTGATCGTGGCTGCGACCAACCATCGCACGCGCCTCGACAGCACCGCGCGCCGATCTCCGCTGATGGAAGCACCGGCGGCAGGCGAGTCATCCGAGCGCGTCATTGAGCCTGACACTACTGACCCGATCGGCCCGTTACCGAAGAGAGCGCGTGTACATCGCCATGGACTGCGATGAGATGACGGCGGCGACCATCGCCGCCGTCGGCGACTGGCAGAGTTGCGGCGTAGGGTCGGCTGCCATGCGGGAGAGCGACGATTCTGCCGAGCTCGCAGCTAGCACAGCCGACGAAATGCGGGAATGTGCTCGGCAAGCAAGTCTTAGCGCCGCCGAGAGTCTTGACAAGTCCGCACGCATACACAGGCGCACCGCGGAAGTTCACGAGAACGCCGCCGACTACGCGGGCATCGACAGATTTCGACAAGTCGCCCACCGTGAAGCGGCCCGTCACCGTGAAGCCGCCCAACGTCACCGCGAAACAGCGGACCAAGACGAAGCGATGGCAGCTCAGCTGCGAAGGCGAGCCGAAACTGAATAGGGCACAACACCTGTCCCAAATGGGACACCTGCCTGTCTCCTGAGAGGGTGTCGCGGTTGATTGCCGTCTACTAGCCCGTGTAGTAGAAAAGACATCGACCTGCGTGAAGTAGCCGGTCATTCTTTCAACGCAAGAAACGGACGTGGAACAGTGAAGCTGAGCAACCGTAACGTCCAAATCGCGGCACGCCTCGGGGCACTGGGCGTATTCGCGGCAGCGAGCCTCATCACCTCACCCGCGGCATCCGCACACTCCGTCGTTGTAGCGACGGACCCAAATCAAAACGGTGTCGTGGCGGTCGCGCCGACGCAGGTCATCACCGTATGGAATGAGCGCGTGACGAATGTGGTGGAGACCGTCGTGGGACCAGACAACGCGCAATGGTCAACCGGCTCGGCCCAAGGGAGCGGTGCCCAGTACAGCGTGGGGATGCGGCCCGACGCGCCGCCCGGGTTGTACACGGTCAACTGGAAGGTGATTTCCGACGACGGTGATCCTGTGTCCGGATCGTGGACCTTTACCGTCAGCCCATCCTGAGCACTGCTGCTCGGCCCAGGCCCGCCGTGCCCACACCGTGCCCACAAATTGCCCACAATTTCCTGGCAGTTACAGATAACTCCAGTGATGCGCAGTGATGCCTTTTCGCAGCTAGAGCGGTATCTGGCCCGGTTCGACCTCGATCTGCCTGATCGGGCCGGTGAACCACTTCTTCACCGACGCGTGCCAGTAGATCCACAGCAGCAGAAGCGTGCCGCCGACCAGAATCGGCGTGTAGTTGACGTACTTCCACTCAAAGGCCGGATCCCACGGCATGCCGGTGTTGCTGTACGGGAACAGCGCGATGATCGACGTGATGACGATCTCCGCGATGGCGACCGGCGCCATCCACTTCCAGTGCCCCCGCAGGTTCCAGCTGCCGCGATCGAAGCCTTCACCGACCTTCCAGCGGTAGTAGATCGGCACGGCGAAGCACAAGTAGAGACCCACGGTGCCGATCGACACCACCGCGAAGAACGCCACAGGCACAGGTGCGCCGTTGATGTCGACCTCGACCAGCGCGGGCAGCGTGATGATCGCCGCGATGACCGCGGTCACGATCACGCCGTTCGCGGGCACCCTGTTGGAGCTGAGCCTCGACCACAGCTGGTGTCCCGGAACGGCGCGGTCCCGGCTGAACGCGAACAACATCCGCGACGCGCTGGTCTGGCAGGCGGTGGTGCAGAAGAACTGCCCCGCGGTCGAGATGAAGAGCAGGATCGCCGCCCACTTGGTGTCCAAGGCCTGACTGAAGATCGTGGCTACCGCGCCGCCCTTTGCCGACACCTCATCGGCGTTGTTGACTGCGAACAGGAAGGACAACAACAGGATCCAGCCGCCGATCGCCGAGTAGAAGATCGACTGCCAGATGCCCTTGGCCGCGGCATTGGCGGCACTCTTCGTCTCCTCGGACAGGTGAGCGGACGCGTCGTAACCGGTGATCGTGTACTGGGTGAGGATCGCGGAGATCGGGAGGACGAACAGCAGCCAGCCCCAGCCTTTGTCGCCGCCGAACATGCCGGTGTTGTTGATGGTTTTGGCGAACACGTCGGACAAGCTCGCGTGATGGTCGGGCAGCACGATCAGGATCAGGACCACGGCCGCCGCCCCGGCCACGTGCCACCACACCGAGACGTTGTTGATGATCGCCAGCAGGTGGCTGGAAAAGATGTTGATGATCGCCGCCGCGGCCAGGATGATCACGAACAGCAGGAACACCCGCTTCAAGCTGTAGCCGTTGAGCCAGCTCTGGCTGAACGTGCCCAGCGTGAGATCGAGGAACGTCGCGCACCCATATGACACCGACGCAAGGATCGCGACCAACCCGATCAGGTTCAGCCAACCCGTGTAGTAGCCTGCTTTGGCGCCACCGAGTTTGCTTGCCCACCAGTAGATTCCGCCGGATGTCGGGTACGCGGACACCAGCTCGGACAGGCACAGGCCGATGATCAGGATGAACACCGACACGACCGGCCAGCCCCATGCGATCGCGGCGGGGCCGCCGTTGTTCCACCCGAGCCCGAACGAGGTGAAGCACCCCGCGAGGATCGAGATGATGGAGAACGAGATCGCGAAGTTGGAGAAGCCCGACCAGGAGCGCATCAACTCCTGCTTGTAGCCGAGGTTGGCGAGCATTCGTTCGTCGTCTTCTTGCAGGTTTTCATGACCCTCGGGCACGTAGGGGACAATAAAGCGTCAAAGGTCTGAAGTCCTACCTTTGGCAATGACAGCTCGGTTAAATCGATCCGTGATGGGCCAGAAGAGGGGTGTCCAATGGTTGACTCTCCGTCATGTTGACGTTGACACAGCTCCATGAGCTGATCGCCGCGGGCCAGGTCGACACGGTGATCGTCGCGTTCGCGGACATGCAGGGCCGGCTGACCGGCAAACGTGTGGCGGCGCGGCTGTTCATGGAGGAGGTCGCCAAGCACGGCGCGGAGTGCTGCAACTACCTGCTCGCGGTCGACGTCGACATGAACACCGTCGACGGTTACGCGATGTGCAGCTGGGACACCGGCTACGGCGACATGGTGATGACACCCGACTTCGCCACCCTGCGGCACATCCCTTGGCTGCCCGGCACCGCGCTGGTGATGGCGGATCTGTCATGGGAGGACGGCAGCCCGGTCAGGCAGGCGCCGCGCAGCATCCTGGCCCGCCAGATCATCCGGCTCGCCGAGAGCGGCCTGGTGCCTTACGTGGGCACCGAGCTTGAGTTCATGGTGTTCGACAACACGTATCGGGAGGCGTGGTCGCTGGGATACCGCGGGCTCACGCCGGCCACCGACTACAACGTCGACTACGCCATGCTTGCCGCCACCCGGCTCGAGCCGCTGCTCCGCGATATCCGGCTCGGCATGATCGGCGCGGGGATGTACTGCGAGGGCGTCAAGGGCGAGTGCAACCTGGGTCAGCAGGAGATCGCGTTCCGTTATGACCGGGCGCTGGTGACCTGCGACAACCACACGATCTACAAGAACGGCGCGAAGGAGATCGCCGACAAGCACGGCAAGAGCCTGACGTTCATGGCGAAGTTCGACGAGCGCGAGGGCAACAGCTGCCACATACACATCTCGTTGCGCGGCGCCGACGGCAGCGCGGTGTTCGCCGACCAGGGCGCCGAGCACGGAATGTCCGAGCTGTTCCGCACCTTCATCGCCGGGCAGCTGGCCACGCTGCGGGAGTTGACGCTGTTCTACGGGCCGAACATCAACTCCTACAAGCGTTTTGTCGACTGCAGCTTCGCGCCGACGGCGGTGGCGTGGGGTTTGGACAACAGGACGTGCGCGCTGCGGGTGGTGGGCCATGGTTCCGGCATGCGGATGGAATGCCGGGCGCCGGGCGGCGACGTCAACCAGTATCTCGCGGTGGCGGCCCTGATCGCCGGGGGGCTGCACGGCATCGAGCAGAAATTGGAGCTGCCAGAGCCGTTGTCCGGCAACGCTTATGACAGCGGTGGGGAGCGGCTGCCGACCACGCTGGCCGAGGCCGCTGATCTGTTCTCGTCGTCGCGGGTCGCTCGCGAGGCATTCGGCGAGGACATCGTCGAGCATTACCTGAACAACGCGCGGGTTGAGCTTGCCGCATTCAACTCCGCCGTCACCGATTGGGAGAGGGTGCGTGGCTTTGAGCGGCTCTGACGATGCACGCCCCGTCGTGGGCATGACCACCTACCTCGAGCAGGCGCAGACCGGGATTTGGGATGTGCGGGCAAGCTTCTTGCCGCACATTTACTTCGAGGGCGTGACGCTTGCAGGCGGGATCGCGGTGCTGTTGCCGCCGCAGCCTGTCGACGAGCACATCGCGAACCTGGTGCTCGACGGGCTGGACGGCCTGGTGATCACCGGTGGCAAGGACGTCGACCCGGCGCGATACGGCCAGGCGCCGCACCCCAAGACCGACGAACCCCGCCACGACCGCGACGAGTGGGAACTCGCGCTGCTGGCGGGCGCGCTGAAACGTGGACTGCCGGTGCTCGGCATCTGCCGCGGCGCACAGGTTCTCAACGTCGCGCTTGGCGGCACTCTGCACCAGCACCTGCCCGACGTCGTGGGACACAGCAGACACCAGGCCGGTAATGCGGTGTTCTCCACATCGCGCGTGCACGTCGCGCCGGGCACTCGGCTGGCCACGCTGATCGGTCAGTATTCCGATGAGCAGTGCTACCACCACCAGGCCATCGCCGAGTTGGGCAAGGGCCTGATCGCCAGCGCGCGCGACTCGGACGGCGTGATCGAGGCGATCGAATTGCCCGGCGACACTTTCGTTGTCGCGGTGCAGTGGCATCCGGAGGAGCGCCTGTCCGACCTGCGTCTGTTCGCGGCCGTCGTCGAGGCGGCGAAGGCATTCGCGACGGAACGGATCCCGACATGACGACATCCGAGGTCATCAACCCAGCGACCGAAGACGTGCTGCAGACCGTCGAACGTGTCGATGCCGCCGGGGTGGACGAGGCGGTGGCCCTGGCGCGAGTTGCGCAACGGCGCTGGGCCGCACTGACGCCCGCGGACCGCGCCGCCGGGCTGCGGGCGTTCGCGGCGGTCGTGGACGCGCACGTGAACGAGTTGGCCGCGCTGGAAGTCGCCAACTCCGGGCATCCGATCTCCTCAGCCGAGTGGGAGGCCGGCCACGTAAGGGACGTGCTTCAGTACTACGCGGCCAGCCCGGAGCGCTTGTCCGGCAAGCAGATTCCAGTCGCGGCTGGTATCGATGTCACGTTCAACGAGCCGCTCGGCGTGGTCGGCGTGATCACGCCGTGGAACTTCCCCATGCCGATCGCGTCGTGGGGCTTTGCCCCTGCGCTGGCTGCCGGCAACGCGGTGCTGATGAAGCCGGCCGAATGGACCCCGTTGACGACGATCCGGCTGGGCGAACTGGCAATCGAGGCGGGGCTGCCCGCCGACCTGTTCCAGGTGCTGCCGGGGAAGGGCTCGGTGGTGGGCGAACGATTCGTCACCCACCCCCACGTGCGTAAGATCGTGTTCACCGGGTCGACCGAAGTCGGCACGAGGGTAATGGCCGGCGCGGCCGCACAGGTGAAGCGAGTCACGCTCGAACTGGGCGGCAAGAGCGCGAACATCGTGTTCGACGACTGCGATCTGGAGCGCGCGGCCGCGACCGCACCCTACGGGGTGTTCGACAACGCAGGTCAGGACTGCTGCGCGCGCAGCCGGATCCTGGTGCAGGGCAACGTCTATGACCGATTCATGGAACTGCTGGAGCCCGCGGTCAAGGGTGTGGTCGTCGGCGACCCGAGTCGTCGCGACACCGAGATGGGACCGCTCGTGTCGCGAGCGCACCGGCAGACCGTGGCCTCCTACGTGCCCGATGACGCGCCGGTGGCGTTCCGCGGCGACGCGCCGACGGGACCCGGGTTCTGGTTCCCGCCCACCGTGCTGACTCCGCAACGCTCCGACCGCACCGTCAGGGAAGAGATCTTCGGACCGGTGGTCACGGTGCAGCCATTCGACGACGAAGCCGATGCGATCGCGCTGGCCAACGATACGGCCTATGGGCTGTCGGGATCGATCTGGACCGACAACCTGTCGCGCGCGATGCGAGTGGTCCGGGCGGTGGAATCCGGCAATTTGTCCGTCAATTCGCACTCCTCGGTGCGCTACAACACGCCGTTCGGTGGCTTCAAGCAGTCGGGGCTCGGCCGTGAACTCGGGCCTGACGCACCGTTGTCCTTCACCGAAATCAAGAACGTCTTCTTCGCGATCGAAACGACCTAGAAGAGAGCTGGCCCGGGGAACCCGTATGACACAAATCGATTTGACCCAGCGACTGGCAGGCAGAGTGGCGGTGATCACCGGCGGCGCGAGCGGGATCGGCCTGGCGGCCGCGCGCCGGATGCGCGCCGAGGGCGCGACCATCGTCGTCGGTGACATCGATCGCGCCGCAGGAGAATCCGTGGCCGACGACCTCGGCGGGCTGTTCGTGCGGGTCGACGTGACCGACGAGTCCGCAGTCAACGCGTTGTTCGACAACGCGGCACAAAGCTGCGGGTCGGTCGACATCGCCTTCAACAACGCCGGCATCTCACCGCCAGACGACGATCTGATCGAGACCACCGGGTTGCAGGCGTGGCAGAGGGTGCAGGACGTCAATCTGACGTCGGTCTACCTGTGTTGCCGTGCCGCGTTGCGCCACATGACTGCCGCCGGCAAGGGGTCGATCATCAACGTCGCGTCGTTCGTCGCGGTGATGGGGTCGGCGACGTCGCAGATCTCCTACACGGCGTCCAAGGGTGGAGTGCTGGCGATGTCGCGCGAATTGGGTGTGCAGTACGCGCGCAGCGGAATCCGCGTCAACGCGCTGTGTCCGGGCCCGGTCAATACCCCGCTGCTCAAGGAGTTGTTCGCCACGGATCCGGAACGCGCGGCGCGCCGGCTGGTCCATGTTCCGGTCGGCCGGTTCGCGGAACCCGAGGAGATCGCCGCCGCGGTGGCGTTCCTGGCCAGCGACGACGCATCGTTCATCACGGCGTCGACCTTCCTCGTCGACGGCGGCATAAGCGCGGCCTACGTCACCCCGCTATGAGTGCGCAGCCGGTCAGTGATGCGTTGCTGCGTCCCGTGCGGCCGGGCAACGCGTTCGAGGACACCGTCGGGCGGCTGCTGCAGACCATTCGGCTCGGGGTCATCGCTCCTGGTGAGTCGCTGCCGCCGGAACGTGAGCTGGCCGCTCGCCTTCAAGTCAGTCGCGACACCGTGCGGGAGGCGATCAAGTCGCTCGCGGAGGCCGGCTACCTGGTGGCGCGCCGCGGCCGATACGGGGGCACTTTCCTTGCCGATGAGCTGCCGACTCCCGGCGCGGATGGCGCAGAGGGTATTACCCGGGCCGAGCTCGACGACGCGCTGCGGCTGCGGGAGATCCTGGAGGTGGGCGCGGCGCGCATGGCGGCGGCGCGCACGCTCACCGCCGCCGAGCGTGAGCTGCTCTGGTCACAGATGGCCGACGTCCGCGGCGCGGATCCGGCCGATTACCGGCGACTCGACTCGCGGTTGCATCTGGCGATTGCCGAGCTGGTGGGTTTGTCGTCGCTGGTGCCGCTGGTCGCGGAGAACAGGATGCGGGTGAACCGGCTGCTGGATCGAATCCCGCTGCTGTCCCGCAATATCGCGCACTCCGACGAGCAGCACGAGGCGATCGTCATCGCGATCCTGGCCGGCGACGCGGACGGCGCGGAGGCCGCGATGCGCGTGCACATTGCGGGGTCGGCGGCGCTACTGCACGGCTTCCTGGACTGACCGTTCGGGCTCGTGCGGGCCCTGATCCAGGCGGAACGGCGGGTACTCGTCGCGCATCAACAACGCATAAGACCGCACCCGGTAGCTCCACCGGTTGATACCGAGCAGCAAGCCGAACAGACCGCGGGGATAGCGGCCGGTGAACAGCAGCGCGACCAACACGACAACGATCAAGATGCCGAACAGCGGGATCGCCCCCCAGTGGTGGCTTCCGTGGTGAGCGCACATCCGGCCCAGACCACCGAAGATCGCCGCGAGGATCAGGTAGTGCGGGATGGCCAACAGCCACCACTTCACCAGAACCAACCCGCGTGACAGGCGTTCCGGGTACTCAACGTCGAAATCCGCGGGATAGTCCGTGCTGCGCAACGTGAACGGAGGGTACTGGTCGGTGCCCAGCGCGCCGTAGCCGTAAAAGCGCACCCGCCACGTCCACCGCAGCACGCCGACGCTGAAGTCGAACAGCGCGCGCGGGTAGCGGCCGGTGAACAGGATCGCGAAGAACGCGATCACGGTGACCACGAACATCGCGATGTGCAGGAAGACCAACACAATGAAATGTGGAATGAGCAGCAGCCACTTGACCAACCACAACCAGCGGGACACGGACTCGTGGTACTCACCGCGAAGCCCTACGGGGAGGGTGTCATCGAAACCGGCCATACCGCCGTTGTACGCCTGTACTGGCCCGATTTCCACAACGCGTGCGGCCAGACCTCAATGTTGCCGAGACGGTGGCCACTGCGGTTCGCCGCACAGTGCGAGCAGCGCGTTCTCGATCACCTCCGGCAGCGCCGGGTGAATCCAGTACTGGCCCCGGGCCATGTCCTGCGCGCCGAGTCCGAAGCTCATCGCCTGCACGATCGGCTGGATCAGCGAGGACGCCTGGTGGCCCATCAGGTGGGCGCCGAGAATCAGCCCGGTGTCGTCGTCGACGATCAATTTCGCGATGCCGGTGGTGTCCTCCATCGCCCAGCCATAGGCGACGTCACTGTAGTCCTGAACCTTGACCCTGATGTTGTGACCCTTTGCCCGGGCCTGGTTTTCGGTCAGCCCTACGCTGGCGACCTGCGGGTCGGTGAACACGGCCGAGGGTACAAACCGATGATCGGAGGCGACGAGCGAGTCGACGTCGTCCCAGTCCTGCAGCAGGTTGTGACGCACCACCCGCGCCTCGTGATTGGCCACATGCTTGAGTAGATACTCCGAACTCACGTCGCCCAACGCGAAAATGCCACGGGCCGAAGTACGTTGGTATTCATCGACGAGGACGCGCCCGTCGTGGGTCACGTCGACACCCGCCGACTTCGCGTCCAGCAGGTCACCGTTGGGTGTGCGGCCGGTGGCGACCAGCACCGTATCGCCCCGCACAGCCGACCCGTCCTCGCAGATCAGCTCGACCTCGGGGCCCGCCGTTCGGGCGTCGACGATGGCGTGGTGGGCGTGGATCTCCCACTTCTTGGCGGCGATATCGGTGAAGCGCATCATGATCGTGTCGTCGTGGCCGCGCAGCAGCGTGCTGCCGCGGATCACCAATGAGACGTGACTGCCAAGTGACGAGAAGATGTGGGCGAACTCCGTCGCGACATATCCGCCGCCGACGATAACGAGATGGTGTGGCAGCTCGGCGATCCGCATGATCGTGTCGCTGGTGTGATACGGAACTCCTGAGTCGGCGATGGATTTCGGCACCCGCGCGCGCGAGCCGGCGGCGATCACCACCTTGTCGGCGGTGAACTCGTCGCCACCGTCGACCCGTAACGTATGGCGCCCGTTGCGGCCCGGGCCGAACCGGGTGTGCCGGTCGTACATGGTGACGTTGGGCGACGAACTTCGATAGTTCTCGCCGGCGAGCGCCAACGGGTCGATGCGGCCGAAGATCCGGGACACAATGTCGGGCCACCGCACGCCGTTGACCTGGGCATCGATCCCGAATTGTGCTGATTCGGTGGCGCTTTCAGCCACTTCAGCGGTGTAGACGAACATCTTTGTCGGGATGCAGCCCACGTTGAGGCACGTGCCGCCGAAGACACCCTGCTCGCAGATCGCCACGCTCATGTCACGGTAGCGCTCATCGAGAACCGAGTTCCCCGAGCCGGTTCCGATGATGGCCAGGTCGTAGTGCGTCATGACGTCTGCCTCTGATCGGTGCTGCCCGTCGATTCCGCGGACGCCGCGTACCAGTCCAGCCACGCCGAAAGTTCTCGATACGCGGCCTCCCGTGGTTCGGCCAGCGACAGGAACACGTCGTGCTTGGCGTCGGCGACGGGCACGACCGACGTGCGATTGCCGACGCAGCCCGCCCAACGCGCGATCTGTGCGACGTCGAGCACCGCGTCGCCGCGCTGCATCCGGGCCGGGTCCCTGGTCTCGGGAATGCTGTGATCCGACCGCAGGATCAGGTTCGGCACGCCGACATCGAGCCCGCGATGCAGCTGTGCCTGCCCGCGCCGGACGGCATGCATCCAGCCGACCGTGACAGGGAACCCGCCCAGCGGTTTCCAAGCCAGGTTGTAGTCGAACTCGCCGCCGTAGTCGCGGTGCAGGGTGGTCCCGTATCCGCCCTCGGTGGTCCCGCGCAGAACGCGCTTGCTGCCGAGCCGCGACACCGCACCGATCGCCGCCGAAGTCACCGTGGCGCGAAGAATCGCCGGACCGTGAAGGTCGAAGAACGGGCTGTTGAGCACCAGGCCGGTGATGGCGAGCTTGGGTATCGCGCCGCGGCGCCGAAGCCGGTCCAGCCACAGCGTGATGATCAGCCCGCCGGCGGAATGGCCGTAAACGAGGATCGTTACGCCTGCCGTTTCCCCTGCAATGAGTGCCGCCGCCTGCTCCAGTTCAGCGTCGTAGCGGGACAGGTCCGTGGTGAAGTGCGGGGTCTGTCCCTCGCCCCAGGACCGCCCGCATTTGCGCAGGTCGAGCGCGTAGAACGCGAATCCACGAGCGGTGAAGGCGTCGGCAAGTTCGGTGTTGAAGAAGTAGTCGGTGTAGCCGTGCACCGCGAGGACGGCGCGACCGGTGGATGACGTGGTGTCGGTTCCGGCACCTTTGCGGATCAGCGAGGCGACCACCTCGCCCTCACCATCGGGATCGGGGCCCAGCGGGAGTGTGCACCGCCAGTACCCATCGAGGACGTCGGGCTGCCATTTTGTGTGCTCTTCGCGCGAGCCGCTCATCGCCGCTGCCGCCACAGGGATCACCTTAGCCAGGGCCAATCACCGTCGGCCCCCCATCTCGCCGGGGGCGTCCGGGCCTGCCGGGATAACCTGAGGTCAGGCACAGCCGCCATCGCAGCCGCCGTCGCAGGCGCCGTCGCAAGCGCCGTCGCAAGCGCCGTCGCAAAAGAAAGGGACGACCGAACTGGTGTCAGACCCAAAGGCAGTCGACAAGGCTGACGTCGTGCTGGTGGGCGCCGGGATCATGAGCGCCACACTGGGGGCGCTGCTGCGACTGCTGGAACCGGATTGGTCGATCACTCTCGTGGAACGCCTGGACGGTGCCGCCGCAGAAAGCAGCGACCCGTGGAACAACGCGGGTACCGGGCACTCGGCTTTGTGCGAGCTCAACTACACCCCGGAATTGCCCGATGGCTCGATCGACATCGCGAAGGCCGTCAAGGTCAACGAGGAGTTCCAGGTCACGCGCCAGTTCTGGGCGTATGCGGTGGAGACCGGAGTACTCACCGACGTGCACAGCTTCCTCAACCCGATCCCTCACGTCAGCTTCGCGCACGGCGCCGAGCAGGTCGACTACTTGCGCCGGCACCGCGAGGCGCTGGCCGGCAACCCGCTGTTCGAAACCACCGAGTTCATCGACGACCCAGACGAATTCGCCCGCCGGCTGCCGTTGATGGCCACCAACCGCGACTTCTCCGAACCTGTCGCCCTGAACTGGGCCGGGGACGGCACCGACGTGGATTTCGGGTCGCTGTCAAGGCAGCTGATCGCCTACGCGGTAAACAACGGCACCGCCACGCTGTTCGGCCAGGAGGTACGCGGTCTTACGCGAGACTCCGACGGCACCTGGACGGTGAAGGTGCGCAACAACCGCACCCGCGCCAAGCGCACCATCAACGCGAAGTTCGTGTTCGTCGGCGCCGGCGGCAACGCGCTGAGGCTGTTGCAGAAGTCGGGCATCGCTGAGGCAAAAGGCTACGGCGGCTTCCCGATCGGCGGAAAGTTCCTTCGTTCGTCGAATCCCGCGTTGGCCGGCGCCCACCGGGCGAAGGTTTATGGCTTCCCGGCGCAGGGCGCGCCCCGGATGTCCGCGCCACATCTGGACACGCGCATCGTCAACGGCAAGCCGTGGCTGATGTTCGGCCCGTTCGTCGGGTGGACACCGAAGTCGTTGAAGCAGGGGCGATTCACGGACTTGCTCGAGTCGGTGACACCTGCAAACGTGCCATCGCTGTTCGGGGTGGGCCTGACCCAGATGAGCCTGGTCAACTACCTGGTTGGCCAGCTGCTGCTGACGGGGGCCGGCCGTGTGAAGGCGCTGCGCGAATTCGCGCCCTCAGCAACGGATTCCGACTGGCACACGATCAACGCGGGACAGCGGGTTCAGGTGATCCGCCCCGTCAGGGGCAAGGGCGGGGTGCTGGAATTCGGCACCACCGTGCTTGCTGCCGCGGACGGCAGCATCGCCGGTCTGCTCGGTGCGTCGCCGGGCGCGTCGACAGCTGTCTCGGCCATGGTCGGCGTGCTCGAGCGGTGCTTCGGCGACCGCTACCAGTCATGGCTGCCGAAGTTGAAGGAGATGGTGCCGTCGCTTGGCACGAAGCTGTCCGACGAGCCGCGGCTCTTCCAGGAAGTGTGGGATTGGGGCTCGAGCGTGCTGGGCCTTGACGCGGCGGCGGTCACGCCATGACGGTGGCAGTGCACCGGTCCTGGGCCAAGGACCTGGACACCGCGACGCTCTACGAGCTCCTGAAGCTCCGCGTCGAGGTGTTCGTGGTCGAACAGGCCTGCCCCTACCCGGAACTGGACGGCCGCGACCTGCTGCCGGAAACCCGCCACTTCTGGCTCGAAGGTTCGCGGGGCGAGGTGATCTGCACCCTGCGCCTGATGGAGGAACACCCCGGCGGGCAGAAGGCGTTCCGGCTCGGCCGGCTGTGCACCAGGCGGGAAGCCCGCGGGCACGGTCACACCACCCGGCTGCTGCAGGCCGCCCTGGCCGATGTCGGGGACTACCCCTGCCGCATCGACGCGCAGACCTACCTCGAGGAGATGTACGCCCGGCACGGGTTCGTCCGCGCCGGCGACGAGTTCCTCGACAACGGCATCCCGCATGTGCCGATGGCGCGGGCGGGCACGTCGCACGGCGGGGCGCCGTGACCCCTGTCTATCCGTTCAGCGCGATCGTCGGGCACGAGATGCTCCGGCTCGCGTTGGTGCTCTGCGCGGTGCGTCCGGAAATCGGTGGTGTGTTGATCCGGGGCGAGAAAGGCACGGCGAAGTCGACTGCTGTGCGCGGGCTCGCGGCGGTGTTGGCCGAGGCAGGCTTCGGCCGGCTGGTCGAGCTGCCGATCGGCGCCACCGAGGATCGGGTCATCGGGTCCTTGGACCTGCAACGCGTGCTGCGCGACGGTGAGCATGCGTTCACGCCAGGGCTGCTGGCAGAGGCGCACGGCGGTGTGCTCTACGTCGACGAGGTGAACCTGCTGCAGGACCACCTCGTGGACGTGCTCCTCGATGCCGCCGCGATGGGACGCGTGCACATTGAACGCGAGGGCGTGTCGCACAGTCACGAGGCCCGGTTCATCCTCATCGGCACGATGAATCCCGAGGAGGGCGAACTGCGGCCGCAGCTTCTGGACCGGTTCGGGCTGACCGTGGACGTGCGGGCGTCGCGCGACGTCGACGAGCGCGTGGAGGTGATCCGGCGGCGGATGGCGTTCGAGGACGATCCTTCAACGTTCGCGCGAAGCTACGCCGAGCAGGACGCGACCTTGGCACGGCGGATCGCCACTGCCCGCGCAGCCGTCGGCGACGTGGTGCTGCCCGAGGACGAGCTGCGGCGAATCGCGTCTTTGTGTGCGGCATTCGAGGTCGACGGGATGCGGGCCGACCTGGTGGTGGCGCGCGCCGCGGTCGCGCACGCTGCCTGGCGGGCCGCGGATACCGTCGGTGAAGAGGACATCCGGGTCGCGGCACAGCTGGCGCTGCCACACCGCCGCCGTCGTGACCCGTTCGACGAGCCCGGCCTCGACCCGCAGTTGCTGGACGACGCGCTTGCGCAGGCAGACGACGATCCGGAACCCGAGCCTGATCCTCCGGGTGGCGCAACGAATCCCGAAGGACCGCAAAATGATTCGAGCGATGCGTCGCCGGCTCCTTCAGCCCCGCGGCCCAGCGCTCCACCGGCCCCGCCGTTCCGCACTCGGCTGCTCACGGTGCCGGGAGTGGGCGACGGCGCGCCGGGCCGCCGTTCGCGTGCCCGCAACCGGTCCGGCGCCGTGGTGCGCGCACACACCAAAGACGGTTTCGGTATCCATCTGTTCGGCACGGTGCTGGCCGCCGCCCGCCGCGGCGCCAGGCCGGGACCGCCGCGCGTTGAGTCCGACGACCTCCGCCGCGCCGTCCGGGAAGGACGTGAGGCGAACCTGGTGATCTTCGTTGTCGACGCGTCGGGTTCGATGGCCGCCCGTGACCGGATGTCCGCGGTAAGCGGTGCCACCCTGTCGTTGTTGCGTGACGCTTACCAGCGCCGAGACAAGGTCGCCGTGATCACCTTCCGCGGTGCCGGCGCGGAGATTCTGCTGCCGCCGACGTCCTCGGTACATATCGCGTCGCGTCGGCTGGCGCGCTTCGAGACGGGCGGTAAAACTCCTTTGGCGCAAGGACTTCTGGCCGCCCGCGACATGGTCGCAAGGGAACGCGTGCGTGAGCCTGCCCGGCGCAGCCTGGTGGTGGTGCTCACCGACGGCCGGGCCACCGGTGGCCCCGACCCGGTCGGCAGGGCGGGCGCCGCAGCGGCGCTGCTGGCCGCCGAGGGTGCGGCTGCTGTCGTCGTCGACTGCGAAACATCCTGGGTACGACTGGAATTGGCAGAGCAGCTGGCCGGCCTGCTTGGAGCGCCGACGGTTCGGTTGGCACAGCTGAGGGCCGACGGCCTCACCGGGGTCGTACGCGGCGCCGCCTGAGAGGGAGAACCACCATGCCGCAGGGCCGGCCGATCGCGATTCCCGACGACGGGTTGACTACCCGGGCGCGCCGGCAAGCCCCGCTGCTCGCGGTGCACACCGGTACCGGCAAGGGCAAGTCCACCGCGGCATTCGGGATGGCACTGCGGGCGTGGAACGCCGGACTGGACATCGCGGTCTTCCAGTTCGTCAAGAGCGCGAAGTGGAAGGTCGGGGAGGAGACCGCCTTCGGCGAACTCGATCGGCTGCACGACGAGCACGGCATCGGCGGCAGCGTCGAGTGGCACAAGATGGGCGCCGGCTGGTCGTGGTCCCGGAAGGCCGGCACCGCCGACGATCACGCCGCCGCGGCCGCCGATGGCTGGGCCGAGATTGCGCGCCGGTTGGCGCAGCAGCGCCACGGCTTTTATCTGCTCGACGAATTCACGTATCCGCTGAAGTGGGGATGGGTGGACGTTGACGAAGTGGTCGCGACGCTCGCCGAGCGACCCGGCACGCAGCATGTCGTGATCACCGGGCGTGATGCGCCACAACAGCTGCTTGACGCGGCCGACCTCGTCACCGAGATGACCAAGGTCAAGCACCCGATGGACGCCGGGCGCAAGGGACAGAAGGGCATCGAGTGGTGAGTGCCCGCGCCGTTGTGATCGCCGCGCCTGCGTCGGGCAGCGGAAAGACCACCGTGGCCACCGGTTTGATGGGTGCGCTGCGCCGCGCCGGGCACACCGTCGCGCCGTTCAAGGTGGGGCCCGACTACATCGACCCGGGTTACCACACACTGGCGGCGCGACGGCCTGGCCGCAATCTCGATCCGGTGCTGGTCGGCGAGCAGCTCATCGGGCCGCTGTACCGACACGGCTGCGGCGGCGCCGACATCGCCGTGGTGGAAGGCGTGATGGGGCTGTTCGACGGGCGCATCGGCGAGGCCAGCGCCGGGGCCGCGCGCGGCTCGACCGCGCATGTCGCCGGTCTGCTCGGCGCGCCGGTGGTTCTGGTCGTCGACGCGCGGGGCCAGAGCCAGAGCATCGGCGCGCTGCTGCACGGCTTCTCGACGTTCGACCCCGCCATCCGGCTGGCCGGCGTCATCCTCAATCGCGTCGGCTCGGCCCGTCACGAACAGGTGCTCCGCCAGGCCTGTTCCCAGGTCGGCGTGGTGGTGTTCGGCGCGATTCCGCGGCATCCCCAGCTAGCGCTCCCGTCAAGGCATTTGGGGCTGGTTACGGCGGCCGAGCACGGCGTGGCGGCCGTAGATGCGGTCGACGCTATGACCGAGCTCGTAGCCGCGCACGTCGACCTCGCAGGCGTGGCGTCCATCGCCGCCAGCACGGTGACGGATGCGCCGTGGGACCCGGCAGAGGGCCTCGATGGCACCACGATCGGGCGCGTCACAGTTGCGATGGCCGCGGGCAAGGCGTTCACGTTCGGCTACCCCGAACATGTCGAGATGCTGCAGGCGGCGGGCGCGGAGGTGGTCGGCTTCGACCCGCTCACCGATGCGTTGCCGCCCGGTACCGACGCGCTTGTCCTGCCTGGCGGATTCCCGGAGCAGTTCACCGCGGAACTGGCCGCCAATAACCCCGCGCGACAGCAGGTTCGGGCGCTGGCCGCGGCTGGAGCACCTGTGCACGCCGAGTGTGCCGGCCTGACCTATCTGGTGTCCGAGCTGGACGGGTATCCGATGTGCGGCGTGCTCACCGGGTCCGCCCGGTTTACCGACCACCTCACGCTCGGCTACCGCGACGCTGTGGCGGTCACCGATTCGTCGGTGCGCGCGACCGGCGAGCGCGCCGTCGGCCACGAATTCCATCGCACCACAGTGGAATTCGCTGACAGCTACCAGCCGGCCTGGGTGTACTCGGGCCATCAGGTCCGGGAGGTCCGCGACGGCGCCGTGCACGCGGGCGTACACGCGTCGTATCTGCACACTCATCCTGCCGCGTCGCCGGGCGCGGTGGCGCGCTTCGTCGCATGCGCCGCGGGCTCTAGGCTCGCCCGGTGAGCGACAACGCGTACCTGGCCGGACTTCGGCTGGAGGACAAGAAGGTCGTCGTGGTCGGCGGCGGCAGCGTCGCTCAGCGCCGGCTGCCGCTGCTGATCGCCAGCCGTGCCGACGTACATGTCATCACCCGGTCCGCAACCCCGGCTGTCGAGGCATTGAGCCAGCAGAAACCGGGAATCTCGTTGGAACTCAGGGACTATCGCGAGGGTGATCTGGACGGCGCCTGGTACGCGATCGCTGCGACCGATGACCCGGAAGTCAACGCCGCGATCGTCGCCGATGCGGAAGCGCGCCGGGTATTCTGCGTCCGCGCCGACATTGCCCGCGACGGAACCGCTGTCACCCCGGCGTCATTCGAATATGAAGGCCTTACGGTCGGAGTGCTTGCGGGGGGCGAGCACCGACGCTCGGCCGCCATCCGATCGGCGATTCACGAAGCGCTGCAACGGGGCATCATCACCGCCGAAACACCCGGAGTCCTGCACGGCGGCGTCGCGCTCGTCGGCGGCGGACCAGGCGACCCCGAGCTCATCACCGTGCGGGGGCGGCGTCTGCTCGCGCAGGCCGACGTCGTCGTCGCGGACCGCTTGGCGCCCCCCGAGCTGCTGGCCGAGCTGGCGCCGCACGTCGAGGTCATCGATGCCGCGAAGATCCCGTACGGCCGCGCGATGGCGCAGGACGCGATCAACGCCCTGCTCATCGAGCGTGCGAGAGAGGGCAAGTTCGTGGTGCGGCTCAAGGGCGGCGATCCGTTCGTCTTCGCCCGTGGCTACGAAGAGGTGCTGGCCTGCGCCGACGCCGGCATCCCGGTGACCGTCGTGCCGGGTGTGACGAGCGCCATAGCGGTGCCTGCGCTGGCCGGCGTTCCGGTCACGCATCGCTCGGTGACGCATGAGTTTGTGGTGGTCAGCGGCCATGTTGCTCCTGGGGACCCGGAATCGTTAGTTAATTGGAATGCGCTGGCCGCGATGTCGGGAACGATCGTGCTGATGATGGCCGTCGAGCGGATCGAGCTGTTTGCCGACGTGCTGCTGAAAGGCGGCCGACCTGCGGAGACGCCGGTGCTGGTGGTGCAGCAGGGCACCACGTCCGCCGAACGTACTGTGCGCACCACGCTTGCTGACGCGCCGAAACGCATTCGCGAGGACGGGGTCCGACCTCCCGCGATCGTCGTGATCGGAGCCGTCGCAGGATTCGCGGAATTAAAGAAACGCTAAGAGTACTGTAAGGTAACGCCCCATGACGGCTCTCAGCGACGCCGAGCGGACGACGGTGGGAACCCCCCGGAATCGGACATCGCTCGTTCGCGCCAACCAGGCCGCCCTTGACGTTTCGCAACGGACCAGCCGGTCGCGTCCTGCCTGGCTGCCGTCGCGACGGTTCATCGCCGCGGTGGTCGCCATCGGCGGCATGCAGCTGCTGGCCACGATGGACAGCACGGTCGCGATCGTCGCGCTTCCGAAGATCCAGAACGAGCTGAACCTGTCCGACGCCGGCCGCAGCTGGGTGATCACCGCCTACGTACTGACCTTCGGCGGCCTGATGCTGCTCGGCGGTCGGCTCGGCGACGCCATCGGCCGCAAGCGGACGTTCATCGCCGGCGTCGCGCTGTTCATCATCGCGTCGATCCTGTGCGGGCTGGCGTGGGACGAGGCGACGCTTGTCATCGCGCGGCTGCTGCAAGGTGTCGGAGCGGCCATTGCGTCGCCGACCGCGTTGGCGCTGATCGCGACCACATTCCCCAAGGGCCCGGCCCGCAACGCGGCGACGGCGATCTTTGCCGCGATGACCGGAATCGGGTCGGTGATGGGACTCATCGTCGGCGGCGCGCTGACCGAGGTGTCCTGGCGATGGGCGTTCCTGGTCAATGTCCCTATCGGCCTGCTGATGCTGTATCTGGCTCACAACACTCTGACCGAGACGCACCGTGAGCCGATGAAGCTCGACGCCACCGGCGCGATCCTGGCCACCCTGGGATGCACGGCGGCCGTGTTCGGCTTCTCGATGGGCCCCGAGGAAGGCTGGCTATCGCCGGTGACGATTGGCTCGGGCATCGCGGCGCTGGTGTTCCTCGGCGCGTTCGCGCTGGCTGAACGCACAGCCGACAACCCGCTCGTGCCGTTCGACACCTTCCGCGACCGCAACCGGCTAGCGACGTTCGCGGCCATCTTCCTCGCCGGCGGCGTGATGTTCACGCTGACCGTGCTGATCGGCCTGTACGTGCAGGAGATCCTGGGCTACAGCGCGCTGCGCGCCGGTGTCGGCTTCATCCCGTTCGTGATCGCGCTCGGGATCGGGCTGGGCCTGTCGTCGCATCTGGTGTCGCTGTTCCCGCCACGGGTTCTGGTGATCGGCGGCGGCGTGCTCGTGCTGGCGGCGATGGTCTACGGATCGACGCTCCACCGCGGCATCCCGTACTTCCCCGACCTCGTGGTGCCGATCGCCGTCGGCGGCTTCGGCATCGGCATGATCGTCGTCCCGCTGACCGTGTCGGCGATCGCGGGCGTCGGCTTCGACCGGATCGGCCCGGTGTCTGCGATCGCGCTGATGGCGCAGAACCTGGGCGGCCCAGTGATTCTGGCGATCGTCCAGGCGGTCATCACGTCGCGCACCCTGTATCTGGGCGGTACGACCGGGCCGGTGAAGAACATGAATGCGGCGCAGTTGCACGCGCTCGATCACGGCTACACGTACGGGTTGCTGTGGGTGGCCGGCGTTGCCGTGATCGTTGGTGTGGTGGCGCTGCTGATCGGCTACACCTCTCAACAGGTCGCGCACGCGCAGGAAGTCAAGGACGCGCTGGACGCCGGAGAGCTTTAGGTTCTCAGCGCGAACGTCCCGCGGGCGCGGCGCACTGCGCGCGACCGAAGGTTACGAATCGGTAGGGTAGGCAGCCATGTTCGCGGCGCGGCGCACCCAACGGTCGACGCGCCCGTTGGCGTCCAGCGTCATCGGGATCGCGATCATCGCGATCACCGGCATGCAGTTGATGTCGACGCTCGACGGAACCATCGTCGTGGTCGCGCTGCCGCGGATGCAGGCCGAGTTGGGCCTGTCCGACGCCGCGAAGAGCTGGGTGATCACCGCGTACGTGCTGACATTCGGTGGGCTGCTGCTGCTCGGCGGACGCGTCGGCGACGCGATAGGCCACAAGCGTGCGTTCATCGCCGGGGTGGGCGTATTCACCGCGGCATCGCTGGTCTGCGGGATGGCGTTCGATCCGGCGATGCTGATCGTGGCCAGGGCCGTGCAGGGCATCGGCGCCGCAGTTGCCGCACCCACCGGCCTGGCGCTGATCGCGTCGACCTACGCCGTCGGGCAGGCCCGCAACCAGGCCATGGCGGTATCGGCCGCGATGCTGGGTATCGGTTCGGTGCTCGGGTTGGTGCTCGGCGGAGCTTTCACGGTGATCTCGTGGCGGCTGGCGTTTCTGATCAACGTGCCGATCGGCATCGTGATCATCGCGATCGCGCACGCCCAGCTGCGGGAGACCCACCGTGAACGGCTGCGGCTGGATGTCACCGGCGCGGTACTGGCGACGCTGGCCTGCAGCACAGCGGTGCTGGTGTTCACGCAGGGCCCGCCGCTGGGCTGGGTCAACCCGTGGGTGATCGGCGCCGGGGTGGCGACCGTGCTGCTGTTCGCCGGATTCCTCGTGGTGGAACGCACGGCCGAGAACCCGCTTGTGCCGCTTTCACTGTTCACTAACCGCAACCGGGTGATGACGTTCGTATCGCTGTTCCTGGCAGGCGGTGTGCTGCTGACGCTGACCGTGATGATCGGCCTGTACGTGCAGTTAGTGCTCGGTTACTCGGCGCTGAAGGCCGGCGTTTGTTTCATCCCGTTCGCGATCGCGCTGGGCCTGGGCAATGTGTCGGCCGCCCGGATGGCGCCGCTGATCGCGCCGCGCTGGTTGATCATCGGCGGCGGGTCGTTTGTGCTGGGCGCAATGCTGTACGGCTCGACCCTGGACCGCGCGATCCCGTATTTCCCGGACCTGTTCGTGCCGATCATCGTCGGCGGGTTCGGGATAGGCGTGATCTCCGTGGTGCTGCCGCTGTGCGCGCTTGCCGACGTCGGGCCGCGCGAGTTCGGCCCGGTGTCGGCGATCACGTTGATGGTGCAGAATCTGGGCGGGCCGCTGGTGCTCGTCGTCATTCAGGCCGTGCAGACGTCGCGCACCCTGTACCTCGCTAAAACCACCCCGCACGCGTATGCGCTCGACCACGGCTACACCTACTCGCTGCTGTGGATCGCCGCGATCGCCGTGCTGGTGGGCATCAGCGCGTTCTGGATCGGTTTCTCCGCCGGCGAGATCGCGGCCGCGCAGCACACCCGCGAGGCGGTGGAGGCCGGCGAGCTGTAGGCCGGTTTAACGCTTCGCGAAGCGCTCGTCGCAGGTCTCGCTCGTCGCAGCTATAGGGTTGGCGGCTGTGATCACCCGCATGTCCGAGCTGTTCCTGCGCACACTGCGAGACGACCCCGCTGACGCCGAGGTGCCCAGCCACAAGCTGTTGATCCGCGCGGGCTACATCCGGCCGATCGGACCTGGTCTGTACTCGTGGCTGCCGCTGGGTCTGCGGGTGCTGCGCAAGATCGAGAACATCATCCGCGATGAGATGAACGCCATTGGCGGACAGGAGATTCTGTTCCCCGCGCTATTGCCGCGTGCGCCGTACGAGACGACGAACCGCTGGACGGAATACGGCGACGGGGTGTTCCGGCTCAAGGATCGGCGCGGCGGTGACTATCTGCTCGGCCCCACGCACGAAGAGCTGTTCACGCTGACGGTGAAAGGGGAGTACAGCTCCTACAAGAACTTTCCGCTGCTGCTTTATCAAATCCAGGCGAAGTACCGCGACGAGGCACGGCCGCGCGCCGGCATCCTGCGTGGGCGCGAATTCGTGATGAAGGACTCATACTCGTTCGATGTCGACGACGCCGGCCTGAATGTGCAGTACCACGCGCACCGGGATGCCTACCAACGGATCTTCGATCGGATGGGCGTGCGGTACGTGATCGTCTCCGCGGTATCTGGTGCGATGGGAGGCAGCGCTTCCGAAGAATTCCTGGCCGAAAGTCCGGTCGGGGAAGACACTTTCGTGCGCTGCCTGGAATCGGGCTATGCCGCAAACGTAGAAGCTGTGATCACCGCGCGACCAGAGCCGCAGCCGTTCGACGCGCTGCCGGAGCCCGTGGTGCACGACACCGGTGAGACGCCCACGATCAGCACGTTGGTCGAGTGGGCGAACTCGGCGGACCTGGGCCGCACTGTGACTGCCTCCGACACGTTGAAGAATGTGCTGCTGAAGGTCCGTTCCCCGGGCGGGGAGTGGGAGCTGCTCGCGGTCGCGATTCCCGGCGACCGCGAGGTTGACGACAAGCGACTCGGCGCCGCGCTCGATCCTGCCGAATTTGCGCTGCTCGGCGACGACGACTTCGCCAAGTACCCGTTCCTCGCGAAGGGATACATCGGTCCAAAAGCATTGGTCGAGAACGGTGTCCGCTATCTCGTCGATCCCCGCGTCGTCGATGGCACGAGCTGGATCACCGGTGCAGACGCCCCAGGCAAGCACGTCGTCGGACTTGTCGCCGGTCGGGACTTCGACCCGGACGGGACGATCGAAGCAGCCGAGGTGCGCGACGGGGACATGTCGCCAGACGGTGCCGGGCCACTGGTGTCGGCGCGCGGCATCGAGGTCGGCCACATCTTCCAGCTCGGCCGTAAATACACCGATGCATTCTCCGTCGACGTGCTCGGTGAAGACGGCAAGCCGGTGCGCCTCACGATGGGCTCCTACGGGATCGGGGTGTCGCGATTGGTGGCGGTGATCGCCGAGCAGCAGCACGACGAGATCGGGCTGCGGTGGCCGTCGTCGGTGTCGCCGTTCGATGTGCATCTGGTGATCGCGAACAAGGACGCGGCCGCGCGCGACGGCGCGACGGAACTGGCCGGCGACTTGGCGAGCCTCGGCGTCGACGTCTTACTCGACGACCGGCAAGCATCGCCCGGCGTGAAGTTCAAGGACGCAGAGCTATTGGGTGTGCCGTGGATCGTGGTGGTCGGCCGTGGTTGGGCCGACGGAGTCGTGGAGTTGCGCAACAGATTCGGCGGCGAGGCGCGCGAGGTTCCGGTCGGCGCCGCCGCAACAGAGATCGTGGCGGCTATCTCCGGGTGAGGCTCATTCGGTGCCGCCGGGAAACGGCACCGTCAACGGCCACGCGTTCAGCACTTGGCGCCAGCGTGCCGCGCGCACGGCGCACTCGGTCAAAGCTGTCACGGCGAAGGCCCGGTCCTGGGTGGATTTCGCCAGTTCGGCCACCGCACGCCAGGCCACCGCGTCGTCGCTTTCCATCCTGACGGCGAGCGTCGCTGCGTCGGTGCCGCCCTTGACCGCTATCGGAAGCTGGTAGCCGACGGCGGCGATCGGTGGGATCACCGACCGGGACTCGAGCATCGAGTTTGCAGCATCGCGCCTCGCCCGGTGTTCCGCGAGGGAATCCGAAACCAGGTCGTTGACGTCGGGCGTCGTGTGCGCCGACACGAAGCCGTAGCCGTAGACAGTGGCATGCTCGGAAGCGATCGCGTTGGCCCAAGCCTTTTCCTCGGGCGAGTCGGGCTGTTTGGTCGGGGTCGGCTGCGGCGACGTCATCGCGTCGGCTCCTTCATTGCCAGCGGGACGGTCACCGATGCGGTGCAGGATGCGGCGATGGAGCCGAGCAGCCCGGCCCGATAGCCGGAGAGATTCGCGGCCAGTTTCGCCGCACTGTCGGCCGATTCGCGTAGTGCTGCCATGACGTCTGTTCGCGACGGAGGCGGTGCCGCGGAGCCGGATGGAGTCGGTGCCGCGGAGCCAGATGGAGTCGGGGCGGCGGCCTGCGACGACGTCGTGGTCTGGCCCGCCACGCGGGCGATCTCTTGTGACAGCGCCTTCGCATGGGCGGCGCGTTCGTCGGCGACGACGTTGAGCAGCGGAGCGTAAAAGGGCCCGGCCGCTGTTGCTGCGGCGCCGGCCATCTGGCTGTCGCGCCGGGCTAGGTCGAGTTGGGGCGCTAGTTCTTCGGGCTGCGGCGCGGGGGAGCCGCACGCGGACGCAGTGGCGCCGATCGCGGACAGAGCGGCTGCGGCGATGAGCACGCGGCGCCGGCTGATCGGACGGACGGCGCCGGGCATGGCGACATCCTGCCATCCGTCGTGTGGCGAGTCCGTTGGCAGCCGACGGAACCGCCGAGGCCGATCGTCGGTGCCAACGCGCCCGGTCGATGGGGACGATACGCACTCGTCCTGGCGTATCGTTATGGCTGGTTCCGCGGTTGCGGAGCCGGGACCGGACAACTCAAGATGAGGAGCTCGCCGTGGCCACGGGGCTGCCGTCGCAGGAACAGGTGATCGAGCTACTCGATAACGAGTTCGCGCGCGCCGGCTATGAGATCGAGACCGTGGTCGTCGACGCCAGCGCCCGTCCGCCCCGCATCACCGTCATCGCCGATGGCGATGATTCGCTGGACCTGGACGCCATCGCTTCGCTCTCACAGCGCGCTTCGGCACTGCTCGATGGCCTGGACGACGCTGCCGCCAGCCCGACCGGTTACGTGCTCGAGGTCAGTTCGCCGGGAGTGGACCGGCCGTTGACCACCGAAAAGCATTTCCGGCGCGCCCGTGGCCGCAAGGCCGAGCTGACGCTCTCCGATGGGTCCGCCGTCACCGGCCGCCTCGGCGGTACCGATAACGGGGTGCTCCACTTGGTGGTTCGCTCAACCAGCCGCGGTTGGACCGTCCGCGAGATTGCACTCGATGACATCGTCAAAGCGGTCGTCCAGGTGGAGTTTTCGCCCCCGAACCCTCGCGAGCTTGAACTCGGCGGGCTCGGCTCTGAGGAGACCGGGCCATGAACATCGACATGGCCGCGCTGCACGCGATCGAGGTCGACAGGGGAATGTCCGTTGGCGAGTTGCTCGAGACCATCAAGTCAGCCCTGCTGACTGCGTACCGGCACACGCAAGGGCACCAGCCCGATGCTCGCATCGAGATCGACCGCAAGACCGGTGAGGTCACGGTCATCGCGCGGGAGACGGATGAGGACGGCAACGTCATCAGCGAATGGGACGACACTCCCGAAGGATTCGGCCGCGTCGCCGCCACCACCGCACGCCAGGTGATGCTGCAGCGGCTTCGCGATGCCGAGAACGAGAAGACGTACGGGGAGTTCTCGGCCCGCGAAGGCGACATCGTCGCCGGTGTCATCCAGCGCGACGCCCGCGCCAACGCGCGCGGGCTGGTCGTCGTCCGGCTGGGCAGCGAGATCAAGGGCTCCGAGGGCGTGATCCCGGCCGCCGAACAGGTGCCGGGCGAACGCTACGAGCACGGCGACCGGCTCCGTTGCTACGTGGTTGGCGTCAGCCGCGGCTCCCGCGAGCCGCTGATCACGCTGTCGCGGACCCATCCCAACCTCGTGCGCAAGTTGTTCGCCCTCGAGGTTCCAGAGATCGCCGATGCCTCGGTCGAGATCGTCGCGGTCGCCCGCGAGGCCGGCCACCGCTCCAAGATCGCGGTGCGGTCGCGGGTTCCCGGCCTCAACGCGAAGGGCGCGTGCATCGGCCCGATGGGTCAGCGAGTGCGCAACGTGATGAGCGAGCTCTCCGGCGAAAAGATCGACATCATCGACTACGACGAGGATGCCGCGCGTTTCGTGGCCAACGCACTGTCGCCCGCGAAGGTGGTGTCCGTGACAGTGGTCGACCCCAATGCGCGCGCCGCACGCGTGGTCGTCCCGGATTTCCAGCTGTCGCTCGCTATTGGCAAAGAGGGACAAAATGCCAGGTTGGCGGCCCGCCTGACAGGCTGGCGCATCGACATCCGCAGCGACAACGAGGCACCGCAAGGTCAGCCAACGCCCTAGCAGTGGCAGACGAGCCGGTGTGAGCCTGCAACAGCGGACACTGTGGTTCGACCGTCGAAGTGATGACGGTAGACTGAGCCGTGATCCAGCGCGAGACTTCGACCTCCGATGCAGGACCCGTGCGGACCTGTGTCGGATGCCGTAGACGAGAACTGGCCGTCGAACTGCTTCGCGTGGTTGCTGTGTCGACTGGGAACGGCGACTATGTCGTGACCGTTGATACTGCAGGTAATCTGCCGGGGCGGGGTGCTTGGCTGCATCCCAGCCCGCAGTGCCTACGTGCAGCGATCCGGCGGCGAGCCCTCGGCCGAGCGTTGCGCATCACCGGTACACCGGACACATCCGCGGCCGTCGAGCACTTCACCACGCTCGATGCCCCGGCAACAGAACAGGCAGCGAAGAACATGAGCACACCGTGAAGTCCAGATGACCATGTGTCGTAGCTAAACGCGCGGCGTCGGCCTCCTACAGCTGTCGCCTCGAGAGATGGAGAGGTAGTGGCAGGTAAGGCCCGTGTGCACGAGTTGGCGAAAGAACTCGGTGTCACCAGTAAAGAAGTTCTCGCTCGGCTGAGCGAACAAGGCGAATTCGTCAAGTCGGCGTCATCGACGGTGGAGGCGCCGGTCGCACGGCGGCTGCGCGAGGCATTCGGTGGCGGTAAGACCGCACAAGCCGGCAACGGCGCAGTCGTCAAGAAGTCTGCCGCCGGCGCGCCCGCAAAGGCGACCACTGCAAAGGCCGCTGCCACCGCGGCGGCCGCGCCGCCCGCGGCTCCTGCCGCGCCGCCTGCGGCGCCTGCCGCGCCGCCTGCCGCGCCGGCAGCGCCAATCCCGGAGCCCCAGCGCCCGGCAGCTGCGGCAGCCCCGGCGGCCCCGGCCGCCAGTGCGCCGGCACCCAGCCCGGTGGCGCCTCCCGGACCCACGGGCAGCCCGCGTCCCGGCCCCGCTCCCAAGCCCGCTGCGCGCACGCCGCGCGTGGGCAACAACCCGTTCTCCTCCGCGCAGCCGGTCGACCGGCCGATCCCGCGCCCGCAGGCCCCCCGACCCGGTGCGCCGCGTCCCGGTGGAACGCGACCTGGGGTGTCGCCCGGCAACATGCCGCCGCGGCCCGGTGGCGGCGCGCCAGGCCGTGCGCCGCGGCCCGGTGGTGCAGCTCGTACCGGCCCAGGTGGCCGCGGCCCCGGTGGTCCGGCGGGAGGCGGACGTCCCGGCGGCGGCGGTGGCGGTGGCGGTGGCGGTGGCAACTACCGCGGTGGCGGACCCGGCGGCGGCGGACCCGGCGGCGCGCCTGCCAGCACCGGCTTTCGCGGCCGTCCCGGTGGCGGCGGCCGGCCAGGTCAGCGCGGCGGGGCAGCCGGCGCGTTCGGACGGCCCGGCGGTGCACCGAAACGCGGTCGTAAGTCGAAGCGCCAGAAGCGGCAGGAATACGACTCGATGCAGGCGCCGGTTGTCGGTGGCGTGCGGTTGCCGCATGGCAATGGCGAGACCATCCGGCTGGCACGCGGCGCGTCGCTGTCCGACTTCGCGGAGAAGATCGACGCGAACCCGGCTGCGCTCGTGCAGGCGCTGTTCAACCTCGGCGAGATGGTCACCGCGACCCAGTCCGTGGGCGACGAGACGCTGGAACTGCTCGGCAGCGAGATGAACTACATCGTCCAAGTCGTCAGCCCCGAGGACGAGGACCGCGAGCTGCTGGAGTCCTTCGATCTGTCCTACGGTGAGGACGAGGGCGACGAGTCGGATCTTCGGACCCGGCCGCCGGTGGTCACCGTGATGGGTCACGTCGACCACGGCAAGACCCGACTTCTGGACACCATCCGCCAGGCCAACGTCCGCGAGGGCGAGGCCGGCGGCATCACCCAGCACATCGGCGCATATCAGGTGCAGGTCGACCTCGACGGGAACGTACGTCCGATCACGTTCATCGACACCCCGGGCCACGAAGCGTTCACCGCGATGCGTGCCCGCGGCGCGAAAGCCACCGACATCGCGATCCTCGTGGTGGCCGCCGACGACGGTGTGATGCCGCAGACGGTGGAAGCCGTCAACCACGCCCAGGCGGCGGACGTGCCGATCGTGGTGGCGGTCAACAAGATCGACAAGGAGGGCGCCGACCCTGCCAAGATCCGCGGTCAGCTGACCGAATATGGGTTGATCCCAGAAGAGTTCGGTGGCGACTCCATGTTCGTGGACATCTCGGCCAAGCAGGGCACCAACATCGAGCAGCTGCTCGAAGCGGTGCTGCTGACTGCCGACGCCGCACTGGACCTGCGGGCCAACCCCGACATGGAGGCACAGGGCGTGGCGATCGAGGCGCACCTGGACCGGGGCCGCGGACCCGTGGCCACCGTGCTGGTCCAGCGTGGCACCCTGCACGTCGGCGACTCCGTCGTGGCCGGCGACGCCTACGGCCGCGTTCGCCGGATGGTCGACGAGCACGGCGAGGACGTCGACGAGGCGCTGCCGTCCCGGCCAGTGCAGGTCATCGGCTTCACGTCGGTGCCCGGTGCTGGCGACAACTTGCTGGTCGTCGACGAGGACCGCATCGCCCGCCAGATCGCCGACCGGCGCAGCGCGCGCAAGCGCAACGCGATGGCGGCCAGGACCCGCAAGCGGATCAGCCTGGAAGACCTGGATTCGGCGCTGAAGGAAACCAGCCAGCTGAACCTGATCCTCAAGGGCGACAACGCCGGCACCGTCGAGGCGCTGGAAGAGGCCTTGCTCGGCATCCAGATCGACGACGAGGTGGAGCTGCGCGTGATCGACCGTGGGGTCGGCGGCATCACCGAGACCAACGTCAACCTGGCGTCGGCGTCGGACGCGATCATCATCGGGTTCAACGTGCGCGCCGAAGGCAAGGCCACCGAGTTGGCCAACCGCGAGGGTGTGGAGATCCGCTACTACACGGTGATCTATCAGGCGATCGACGACATCGAGAACGCGCTCAAGGGCATGCTCAAGCCGGTCTACGAGGAGCGCGAGCTGGGCCGTGCCGAGGTGCGGGCGCTGTTCCGCTCGTCGAAGGTCGGCCTCATCGCCGGCTGCCTCGTCACATCGGGCATCATCCGTCGCAACGCCAAGGCCAGGCTGCTGCGCGACAGCGTCGTGGTGGCGGAGAACCTCACCGTGCAGTCGCTGCGGCGGGAGAAGGACGACGTCACCGAGGTCCGCGACGGCTACGAGTGCGGTCTCACGCTGAGCTACTCCGACCTCAAGGAAGGCGACGTGATCGAGACGTACGAGCTGGTGGAGAAGGAGCGTGCGTGATGAGCGGCTTGCGCGAAGAACAGAATGGCTGATCGCGCTCGCGCACGCAGGCTGGCCAAGCGCATCTCCACGATCGTCGCGTCGGCGATCGAGTACGAGATCAAGGATCCCCGGCTGGCCGGCGTGACGATCACCGACGCCAAGGTGACCGCTGACCTGCACGATGCGACGCTGTACTACACGGTGCTGGGCCGCACCCTCAACGACGAGCCGGACTACGCCGGTGCCGCTATGGCGCTGGAGCGGGCCAACGGTGTGCTTCGCACGAAGGTCGGCGCGGGCACCGGTGTCAAGTTCACGCCGACGCTGACGTTCGTTCGGGACACCGTGCCCGATGTGGCGCACCGGATGGAGGAATTGCTCGCACGGGCCCGGCAGGCCGACGCCGATCTGGCGAGGGTCAGGCAGGGCGCCAAGCCTGCGGGCGACGCGCAGCCGTACCGTGTGGTAGGAGATAACGGGGACACTTTCCTTACCCACGAGCTGGGTGCCACCAATACCGACGAGCAGGACAGCGGTGACCGCGATAGAGACGACTGAGGCCACGATCGGCACCTGCGTTGATGCGCGGGGAGCGGCGGCGGCCCTGGCCGATGCTCAGACGGTCAGCATCATCTGCCATGTTCACCCCGACGCCGACAGCGTTGGCGCGGGCCTGGCGTTGGCGCTGGTGCTGGACCGTGATGGTGCGGACGTTCAGGTGAGCTTCGCCGCGCCATCGACCCTGCCCGAGTCGCTGCGGGCGCTGCCGGGTTCGCATTTGATGGTCCCGCCCGCGAACATGCGCCGGGACGCCGATCTGGTGATCACCGTGGACGCACCCAGCGAGAAGCGGCTCGGAGCGCTGGCGGACCTCGCCGCACCGGGGAACGTCGTTCTGGTGATCGACCACCACAAGTCGAATCGTCTGTTCGGCAGTCTGAATTTCGTTGACGTATCGGCCGATTCGACGACCGTGCTGGTCGCTGAGGTGCTCGACGCCTGGGGAAAGACGATTGACGGCGATGTGGCCACCTGTCTCTATGCGGGATTGACAACCGACACCGGCTCGTTCCGGTGGGCCACCCCGAGAGCACTGCGACTAGCGGCGCGGCTGGTCGACGCGGGCGCAGACAATGCCGCGATCTCCCGCGAGCTGCTCGACACTCACCCATTCGCGTGGCTGCCGATGCTGTCGCGGGTGCTGGAGAGCGCTCGCCTGGTGCCGGACGCCGTCGACGGGCGGGGGCTGGTCTACGTGGTCGTCGGCCACGGCGAATGCGCGACCAGTCGGTCCGAAGAAGTCGAAAGCATCGTTGACATCGTCCGCACAACCGAGCAGGCCGAGGTCGCCGTGGTGTTCAAGGAGATAGAACCGCAGCACTGGTCGGTATCCATGCGGGCCAAGTCATTCGATCTCGCTTCTGTCGCAACGCAATTCGGCGGCGGTGGCCATCAGCTCGCCGCCGGCTATTCGGCGTCCGGGCCGATCGACGATGTGGTTGCGGCGCTGCAGCGCGCGCTTGGCTGACTCCCCACACACCGTCGGCACCACCCGTCGGATCATGGCGCTGGCTCTTCCGTCGCTCGGTGTGTTGGCCGCTGAACCGCTCTATCTGCTCTTCGACACCGCGGTGGTCGGTCGCCTCGGCGCGCTGGCGCTGGCCGGCCTGGCGGTCGGCGGCCTGATCGTCAGCCTGGTCGGGTCCAACCTCGTCTTTCTTTCCTATGGGACGACTGCCCGCTCCGCCCGCCGTTTCGGGGCCGGCGACAGGGTGTCCGCGGTGCAGGAGGGTGTGCAGGCGACCTGGCTGGCGCTGGCGCTCGGCGTGCTGTTCATCGTCGTCGTGCAGGCGACGGCGGTGCCGATCGTGTCGGCGATCGCGTCCAGGGCCGACATCGCCGAGCAGGCACTGTCGTGGTTGCGCATAGCCGTCATGGCCGCACCGGCGATGCTGATGTCGCTGGCGGGCAACGGCTGGATGCGCGGCGTGCAAGACACCGCCCGGCCGCTGCGTTTCGTGGTTACGGGTTTCGCGGTGTCGGCGGTGCTGTGCCCACTGCTGGTATATGGGTGGCTGGGGCTACCGCGGTGGGAACTGGCCGGTTCGGCGGTCGCCAACCTTGTGGGCCAATGGGTGGCGGCTTTGCTGTTCGCCCGGGCCCTGTTCGTCGAGCATGTCCCGCTGGGTATCAACGCCGCGGTGCTGCGCGCGCAGCTGGTCATGGGTCGCGACCTGTTCGTCCGCACGCTCGCGTTCCAGGCGTGCTTCGTCTCGGCCGCTGCGGTGGCCGCCCGGTTCGGCGCCGCAGCGGTTGCGGCGCACCAAGTGGTGCTCCAACTCTGGAATTTCCTTGCGCTGGTGCTCGATTCGTTTGCGATCGCCGCGCAGTCGCTGGTCGGCGCGGCATTGGGTGGCGGCCAGCCAGCGCGTGCGAAGTCGGTGGCGTGGCGGGTGACGGCGTTCTCTGCGATCGCGGCGACCGTGCTGGCGTTCGTGCTGGCCGTGGGCGCTGCGGTCTTGCCCGACCTGTTCACCAACGACCGTGCGGTGCTCGACGCGATCGGCGTGCCATGGTGGTTCCTGGTCGCTCAGCTGCCGATCGCGGGCGTGGTGTTCGGCTTGGACGGGGTGCTGCTCGGTGCCGGCGACGCGAAGTTCATGCGCAACGCGACCGTGATCAGCGCGCTGGCCGGCTTCCTGCCGCTGATCTGGCTGTCGCTGGCGTTCGGCTGGGGGCTAGCCGGGATCTGGTCGGGCCTGTCCACATTCATTGTGTTGCGGCTGGTGTTCGTCGGCTGGCGTGCGTTCTCAGGGCAGTGGGCCGTACCGGGCACCGGTCAGTGAATCTGAGCCCGTCCCCGCTTGATCACCGCATCGCGATTGGCGGCGATGTCGGCGCTGCTGGCGTTGGAGCGTATCCACTCCGCCGCGGACAGCTGCTCGATCCTGAAGCTCGCGTGGGTCTGCGCGTCGTCGATGCGGTGATACGACGCGAGCAGGGCGCGCACCGCGGCGCGGTTGTTGCCGACGATCGACGCGGCGACGGATCTGGCCGTGTCGAGCAGCTCGTCGTGCAGCACCACCTCGGTGACCAGCCCCACCCGCAATGCGTCGGAGGCGCCAAGGTAGTCGCCGGTGAGGCTCATTCGGTATGCGAGCCCGCGGCCCACGGCCTGCGGCAGCCGCACGGACATGCCCCAGCTCGGCAGCAACCCGACGCGGGCGTGCGTGTCGGCGAAGCGGGCGTTCTCCGATGCGATCAGGATGTCGCAGCACAGCGCAATCTCGAATCCGCCTGTCACGGCGACCCCGTTGATCGCGCCGATCACCGGCTTGGACATCGGCGGCCACGCCGGCGACAGGTCGGGGATACCCGCAGAGCCCTGAAGACCGCCGGCGATTTCCTTGAGGTCGACGCCCGCACAGAACGCAGGGTCGGTTCCGGTCAGGATCACCACATCGACGCCGTCGTCGGCGTCGGCGTCGCGCAGAGCGGGAAACAACCGGTCCCGCAACTCCATCGACAGGGCGTTGCGCACGTGCGGGCGGTTGAGTGTGAGAGTCCGGATCCGGTCGGCGGTTTCGATCAGCAGCACATCGTCGTCAGCCACCCGTTGAGCCTATCGTCGGGGTAGCCCGGCCTGAACGCTATGCACACTGACGTTTGAACTGACTGTTCACGAGCCTGATGCGCTGCAATATCCTTGCCTAACCACCTGACTGGGCAAACACCATCGTGCCGCCGGAAATCAGTCTGGGATACAGGTCGTCTCCCCTTTTCGCCGACGTGTTGGGGGCGCGTCGTTTCTTCGTGGCTTTTGCTGTTTTCGCCCAGCCGACGTTTGCTGCCGATACCTTGTGCACTAAGGGCGGTCCCGGAGCATCGCCCGCGTGTTCGGCAACCTGAGCAGCGCACAGGCCACCGCGTAACTGTGAAAGGCAAAGTCATGTCCGTACGTGTTCGCATCGCAGCGATGGGGTTGGTTGTCGCATCGCTACCCATGGTGGTGAGTTGTTCGAACCTGTTGCCCGACCACTCGGCCGGTTCGGCAGCGACGCCGCCGACTACGACGTCGAACGCGCCGATAACGGAGCGGTGGACGTCCGACGCACTGGCCAAGGCGTTCGCCGCGATCAATGACAAGATCGGCGCCAACCCCGCCGACTACGTCGACGTCTTGATCGTCCAGCCCAACATTGCGATCAAGGCGATCAATCCGCAAAACCGGCAAAACGTTGACGAATACACGTATAACGGGTCAGCCGTGACGGTTGCACCCGTGGATGTCAGCAGCAACGAACCTGGTGTCATCGAGGAAAGCGCCTTCAAGAGCGACACCGTCAAGCCGTCAATATTGGCCACAGCGATGAACTCCGCGGTTAAGGATAGCGGCCTCCAGGACGTCACTGTCGACGACGTCATAGTGAAGAAGTACTTAGCCGACGACCCTGTACCCCACCTTGGAGTCTTCGTCCGCGGCCCCCGCGCCTCGAAGAATGTCGACTACGACTTAGCAACGGGCCAGTTCCAGAAAGTCGGCTGATTGATTGCCATTCAACAGGGCCGCAGCGTTGCTGCATCTCGGGCACCGCGTTCCCACTAACCCTGGGTGGTACCGAAATCGGTGACGCCGCTGCGGCCGCGACCCTGCCGGTCCACACTTGATGGCCTGACCCCGGTTGGCTGATCCAGGGTGTATGAGAGTTTTGCGGCCCACGTAGTGGGCAGGAAGGCTCGACAAGATCATGGCGACAAGGAAGCGGCACAGTCCTGAGCAGATTGTGCGCAAGTTGATGACGGCGGATCGGCTGCTGGCCGAGGGCCAGGACACCGCGGCGGTGTGCCGCGAACTGGGCGTCTCCGAGGCGACCTATCACCGCTGGCGTAACCAGTTCGGCGGATTGAAGGCAGAGGACGCCAAACGACTCAAGGACCTCGAACGCGAGAACTCCACCCTCAAACGGCTGTTGGCCGATGCCGAGTTGGAGAAGGCGGCGCTCAAGGAGATCGCGCGGGGAAACTTCTAGGCCCGGAACGCCGGCGGGCGGCCGTTCATCACCTCCAGCGCGTGCTGGGGGTCAGTGAACGGTTCGCCTGCCGCGTCACCGGGCAACACCGCGCCACTCAACGCCACGAACCCGCCGCAACCACCCCTGAGGATCCCGATGCCGCACTGCGGACCTGGCTGCGGCGGTACGCCAAGGACCATCCTCGTCGTGGTTTCCGGCCGGCGTATCACGATGCCCGAGGAGAAGGATGGATCGTCAATCACAAGAAGATCCAACGCCTTTGGCGTGAAGAAGGACTGCGGGTGCCGCAGCGGCGACGCCGTAAACGCCACGGTATCTCGACAGCACCGCTGACGGTGACCGCGGATGCACCCAATCGGCTATGGGCGGTGGACTTCCAGTTCGACGTCACCACCGACGGTCGCCCGATCAAGATCGTCTCGATCATCGACGAACACACCCGCGAATGCCTGGGCGGGCTGGTCAAGCGCAGCATCACCGGCGAGCACCTGATCGGCGAACTGGACCGCCTGGCCGCCGAACGGGCAACCTACCCGGCGGTGCTGCGATGCGACAACGGCCCCGAATTAGCTTGTGGCGCCATGGCCGACTGGGCGGCCGGACAAGTTGGGCTGCACTTCATCCCGCCCGGCGAGCCGTGGCGGAACGGCTACGTCGAATCGTTCAACTCCCGCATCCGCGACGAATGCCTGAACATCAACAGCTTCTGGTCACTGGCGCAGGCCCGCGTCGTCATCGGCGACTGGAAAGGCGACTACAACCACCACCGTCGCCATTCCGCCCTGGGCTACCAACCCCCAGCCCGCTACGCTGCCAGCTGTACCCACCGATGAACGACTCTTGTTCGCCGTGAACCATTCCGCGGGCTCCGGTTAGCAGATTCTGCGTATTCATCAGTGAGGGCCTGCGTGGGAAACATCGCACTAAAGGATTGGTTTGCTCAGGGATCTTCGCGGGCTCGGGCGATGAGTTGCTCGATTCGTTCGCGCCCGCGGTGGGTTAGCCCGATGTCGTTTGTGTCTGACCACGTTTCGACCTCGTCCGACGTTTCATCGCACCAACGTATGAGGAGCAGTACAAACTCACCGTAGAAGGCCATCACGCGTTCGGTGAGGTGGAGCCGTTGCGGGAACGGCCCGCCGGTGTCAAGCAATTCCTCGCTGAGCGCGAGGGATCTGTCGCGCAATTCGCGGGCCTGACGTGCGGTGGTCTCCACGGCGGCGCGCAGGTCCTTTATCGTTCCCTGATCAGCGAACAGCAGGCGCAGCAATGCCTCGACCTCGATGGTGGGCGGGGCCGGTTCGGTGCCGAGCCAGTCCTTCAGGGCAACGCGGCCCTTCCGGGTGATCGTGTAGCGCGTGCGTTGCCCGCGTCGGCCCTCAACCAGCTCGGCGTCGGCGTGGCCCCGCTCAACGAGGCGCTTGAGCTCTGCGTACACATGGGCCTCCGACCGCGGCCAGAAATAGTGAAGGCTGCGCCGTGTCTGTGCGACGAGCTCGTAGGCCGTCCACGGCTGCAGACCGAGAAGACCCAGAATTGCAAACGATGTAGCAGTCGGGCGGGAGGTCATCCCTTGACAATACTCCAACATAGAGTAATCATTGCTCCACACTGGAGTAGAAGGTGGGCGGGATGAACGACACCGAGTACGTCGCACTGGTCGACACCACGCGAGATGAACTCCGGGAGCGGATCGAACTGGCGCGGAAGCGGTTTGATCGACTCGTCCGGACCGCCGATCCGCTCGCGCGCCCGCCTGGCTCCCGCTGGACCGTTCAGCAGGTTGTGGCTCACGTGCTGACCGTGGCGCATCGCTACCGGGAACTGGCGCACGGGCGGCAGTACCGCCGTGCCGGTGCTGCCGGCGAGTTGGCCGTAATCAATCAGACCGAGCTTGAAGCGGTGCTGGCGCCGGTGGGTGAGCTGGCCGACCAACTCCAGGCCCTCGCTCCCGAACTGGATGGCTACTTTGACACCCTCACCGACGACCGGCCGACGCTGCCGTTTCATGCTGGCGCGGTCTTCGACGGCATCACGGAACAGACGAACTGGCTAGGCGAGCTGCTGTTGCACGGACACGACATCGCCCGAGCCGTCAACGCCCCCTGGGAACTTCCCGAACGCGACATGCTGCTGGTATCGCGCGGCATCATGCAGATCGGTTCGGGTTATCCCCTGCGCGCTGGAGTGAAGCCCGAGACCGACCTGTGTGTAGCGTTCCAGCTCCCTGGGGCTCGGCCCTACCTGACTCACATCCAAGGTGGCACCGCGGAGTTCCGAACGCGCCGCCCCGATGATCACCCCGACGCCGTGCTGCGGGCGCCGGCATCGACCTTTGCGTTAATGCTCTACCAGCGCATCGGACCACTCACCGCTGCCCGGCACGGACTACGTATCGTCGGCGGTCGCCGGCCCTGGCGAGCACTCAAGCTGCAGTCCTTCTTCGAGCAGCCCTAATAGACGGACGAGATAAGGAGATGGTGCGATGGCCACGCACAATGATCAGGTCTCGCCGCCACGCAGCGCAACCACGATCAGTCAGCCCTATCACCTGTATCTGCAAGTGATGCGACGGATCGGCCATGACCGATGGTTCGCTCTGCTCATGAAGCACGTCGGCTCACGGGCAGACCGCGCGATGATCCACGCGAGCCGCGGCCGACTGTCCATGAGCGGTCCCCAGCTGCCTACGATGCTGCTCACCACGACCGGCCGAAAAAGCGGCAAAGACCGCACGGTTCCGCTGCACTACGTGCGCGACGCTAACAACCTGGTCGCCGTGTGCGAGAACTTCGGGCTAGACGCAACATCGAGCTGGCCACTCAACCTGCGCGCTCACCCAGGAGCGCGAATCGCGATCGGGGGCACCACTGCCAAGTACGTTGGCCGACCCGCCACGGACGATGAAGTCGCCCGCAACATGCCGAGGCTGATCACGATGTGGCCCGCGCATGACACCTACCTGAAGCGAAGCGGCACACGGCACGTCTTTGTCTTTGAGCCGGCCGATGGGGGAACCTGAGCATTCCAGCCCAGCTCACTCTTGGCTTCAACTTGCCTTGGCATGAGCGGCGGCTGATTTGGCATGTGATTAGTGTCATGTCATCGCCCCGGCTATGGCGATATGTCCTTCAAAGCCAAGCATTTTCGCCATTGTGCAATACCGATTCGCGAAATCCCGGTCGGTGACGTTCGTCGCCGGAGCTTGAGCTAGCAGCCTAAGACCAATAGGCTCCACCTCGCACGCACCCGAAACAGACTCTCACGCCTCATGGACCAATTAACGGGGTCCCGCCATTGAGGCCAGACGCGTTTCCGAGCGTCATGCGACCTGTGGAAACGGAATCGCCTGATCTCTAATCCGTTGTTCGATAATATATTTCGCATCAACATGTCCCTTGTGCTGCAACGAAAACCCGGCAAAAAACGGCATGGAAGCGGATGAAGTTTCTACCACCGTAGAAAGTTTTGAGACTTCAGACTGACGCCGAGCGGGCACGTCCGATTCAACCCATCGCCACCCGGATCTCGCTGTCATCAACCGCGGTGTACCGCTCGGTGGCGCCGATCGAGGTGTGCCCACAGTGGTCCATCACGCGATCGACGTGATCGGGATGTGCGTTTGCCGAAAAGGCAGCCACGATCTGATAGTGCATCCGACGGCGGTCTTGGAGGATCGTTGGCGGATTCTCCCGGCGCTCGGTGAATCGGCCGCGATCAGGCCGATGCCGGCGCCGCGACCGGCGGTACGCGCGGCACGGCGCCGACTGTTCACCGCCACCGACGCCGGGTGTGGCGGCGCGCGCGGTCGCTGCGGGACTAGAGATACCACAGGCCCACAGCGTTGGCGGGTGACCTCGTTTTTGCAGGCCAGAGATAGCCCTGGGCATCGGCTATCGTCGGGGTATGTGCCGAAACATCACCGAGCTTCGCGGGCTGCAGCCCGTCGCCACTGACGAGGAGATCGAGGCGGCCGCACGCCAGTACATCCGCAAAGTCAGCGGTATCACGAGGCCGTCGGCAGTCAACGTCGACGCGTTCGAGGCCGCCGTCGCTGAGGTCACCGCGACCACAACGCGCCTGCTGTCCGAGTTGCCGCCGCGCAAGCAGCCGCCGAAAACGGTGCCCCCGTTGCGTCGTCCGGAAGTGCGGGCCCGGTTGCGGGCATGACCACCGCCACGCTCAGCCGGCCCGCGCTGAAGGAGTGGAGCGCGGCGGTGCACGCACTGCTCGACGGCAGGCAGACGGTACTGCTGCGCAAGGGCGGCATCGGCGAGAAGCGCTTCGAGGTCGCCGCCGAGCGGTTCCTGTTGTTCCCGACGGTCGCGCACAGCCACGCCGACCGTGTGCGGCCCGAGCACCAGGACTTGCTGGCGCCGGCGGCGGCGGACAGCGACACCGATCATGTGGTGCTGCGCGCTGGGGCCAATGTTGTTGCCGCCATTGCTGTTTCAAATCCGGACGGACTGGCCGACGTCGAGTCGCTGCACATCTGGACGGGGAAGTCGGTGCGCGAGGACCGTCTGGACTTTCGTCCCCGGCACCGGCTGATCGTGCTCGTCGTCGCGGCCTGCCCGCTGGTCGAACCGGTGCGCCTCAGTCGGACACCGGATCACGCCGGGTGCACCAGTTGGGTGGACTTGCCCGTGTTGCCGGAATGGGCCGCCCCGGTCCATGACGACGCGGCGCTACAGCAGATCGTCGACCGAGTCCGCAGCGCGGTCGGCTGACGGTCTACCAGGGGTCGTCGGCAGAACCAGCCGTGACGTTCCGTAATGCACTGTGTGGGTGGCGGCGACCAGCCGCCGCCCGGTGATCGGCGCCTCTTCGGTGCCGAGATTCCGGCTGAACCGCGGATGAGCGCCACCGGCGATGAGCAGCCGGATCCTCGACCCGGCGCGGAATCGGTGTGCCACCGCGTCGAGTTCGACGCGGACAGGACCAGGCTCCGGTGTGGCGGTCAGACGTCGGTATCCGTCGCTGACGTTGTGCGATCGGCCACGGGCATCGACCTCGCTCACCCGCACGAACACGTCGACGTGCGGGATGTCCGCGGTGTGCGAAAGGTCGACCACCGGGTTGCCGGCGACGTACAGATCCGACGCCAGGGCGTCGCCCGTGAAGCTGAGTACATCTGGTCGACGGGCCAGCCCGCTGTCGTCGCGGTATCCGCCCTCCGGGGCCAGCAGGGCTCCACCGACGATCGGCGTCGGCTCCGCCGGGTCATAGGTGAATCTCGACGGTCGTGCCGCGTCGGGCGGCGCAGCATCCGTCAAGGTCCCGCCCGGCTGCAGATTAAGCACCTGCGGGGACGTTGACGGCGGCCAGTCGGGCAGCCCGACCCAACCGTCGCCAGTCACAAAGACGTGCACGGGGTCTCGCGCCGGCCCGCTGCGCGCGCCAGCCAGGTTCCGGTCGAGCCATTCCAGCGACTCGCGGGTCACGTGCCCCGCGCCCGTGGAGCCGACCTGCGTGTGGTTCCACTTGCCCACGGTCAGCGCGACCTCGACCCCGCGGCCACGGAGGTGCCGGTACTGCGCGAGGGTCTGCTCGAGGAACAGGTCCTGCCAGCCGCTGATCAACAGCACGGGAACGTTCACCCGGTCCAGTGCCGCTGCGAGCCGGGACGGCTCCCAGAACGGGTCGTCAGGATCGTGATGCTCGAGCCATGACTCGTACCACAGAGCGCCGGTGCCCAGCAGCGAGCGGGCCGACTCACCCAACGGCAATCCCAGCGTGGCACGCGCCAACCGGCGCCGTGCCCCGGCTGCCCACAACAGTGCGCTGAGTCGACTTCCCTGTTCCTGATTGGCCACCAGGTCCGCCCAGCCGAGGGAGTCCGTCAGTTTGAACGCGCCGGTGCCCCAGATGGAGGCGCTCAAGTCGTGTGGCCCCACGGCGATGACGGCCGCGGCCAGTTCCGGCGGCGGGTCCATCAGCAGCGCCCATTGCGTAAAGCCCAGATAGGACGGACCGATCGTCGCAAAGCGCCCGGTGAACCACGGTTGCCGACGCAGCCACTCGACGGTGTCGGCGCCGTCGGTGATTTCATGGGTCATCGGCACGAAGACACCGCCCGAGCCGAAGGTGCCGCGGACGCTCTGAACGACGACGTGGTAGCCACGGATGGCGTACGGCCGCGCGTACAGCGTCGAGAACGGAAAGCCCCTGCCGTACGGCCCGCGGATCAGCAGCGTGCCGGCGACGTCGGCGCCGTCCGCGGGTGCGTAATGATCCGCCACCAGGTCGACGCCATCGCGCATCGGAACCCGCAGACCCTTGTTGACGGTGTATTCGGTGGTGGGCGCACGCAGGCCGAGTACGCGGGCGAGGGCCCGGTCACCGGACTGCCGCGCCGCGATCTGAATTCGCGACCCGGATGGCCGCTCAGAAGTGGTGGTCACTAGTCAATATTTGTAGTGGGGGGCCAGCTGTTGGGCTCGCATCATGTTCTCGGCTGGGCAGTCTACGTCGGGATCCGAGTAGACGGGTGAGAAGAACAGCGACTGCTGGATCACGCCATAGCTGGTCTTGAACATGACCATGCAGGAGAACCACCACCGGTTGTCCCAGTCGGTCGGCTTCATCACCCAGAACCACGCCGCGCGATGGCCGTCGATGGTGGTCTCGACCGCGTCGGCTGAAAGGCTTTGCTCGTAGGTGCGCCAGATGATCGGCTCGATCGCCATCTGGTAGTTGGCGGCGTCGTAGTGGCAGCGCAGACCGTCCTCGTGTTCGGGCGGGGTGAACGCCAGCCCGAGCTGCCGGATCACGTCGATCGGGATGTCCTGGCACGGGTCGAACGGGCTCGGATCGGTGAGAGCGACCACCGGCGACTTGATCGTCGTGCTCGGCTCGTCCATCGGCGCAAACGTCGACCGCAGTTGCACGCTCCTCGTGACGCTGAGGCTGGCCGGCGAGGACTGCCACACCACGACCACGGCGGTGACCAGTGCGCACAGCGCGGCGAACAGCCGCAACCTGGTGGCCATGGCACCCCTCCACTCGACACCCCTGGGGGGAGTGTAGCGGTGCACCGTTGCCCCGACGACGAGAAACGAGAACCTGTTCTAGTTCGCTGTGGGGAGGCCGGCGGCGCATTCAGTAATCTGGTTCGTTGTGGCGACTCTCTGGGCAATCAGCGACCTGCATACGGGTCACACCGGGAACAAGCCGGTCACCGAGTCGCTGCATCCCGCGTCGCCGAGCGACTGGTTGATCGTGGCCGGCGACGTCGCCGAGCGCACCGACGACATCCGATGGTCGCTGAACGTGCTGCGGGAGAGGTTCGCAAAAGTGATCTGGGTCCCCGGCAACCACGAACTGTGGACCACCGGCAAGGATCCTGCGCAGGTGTTCGGCAGGGCCCGCTACGACTATCTCGTTGAGATGTGCGACGAGATGGGGGTGCTGACGCCGGAGCATCCGTATCCGGTGTGGACCGACCAGGGCGGGCCGGCGACCATCGTGCCGATGTTCCTGCTGTACGACTACACGTTTCTACCCGACGGCGCGATGACCAAGGCCGAGGGCCTGGCGATCGCGCGGGATCGCAATGTGGTGGCCACCGACGAATTCCTGTTGTCCCACGAGCCGTACGCCAGCAAGGAGGCCTGGTGCCGTCAACGCCTGGCCTACACGCGTGGCCGGCTCGAGCAACTGGACTGGATGACGCCGACCGTCTTGGTGAACCATTTCCCGCTGGTTCGCGAACCGTGCGACGCGCTGTTCTATCCGGAGTTCTCGTTGTGGTGTGGCACCACCGCGACCGCCGACTGGCACACCCGCTACAACGCGGTCTGCTCGGTGTACGGACACCTGCACATTCCGCGCACCACCTGGTACGACGATGTGCGCTTCGAGGAGGTGTCGGTCGGCTACCCGCGAGAGTGGCGGCGCCGCAAGCCTTATCGATGGCTGCGCCAAGTGTTGCCCGACCCGCAGTACGCTCCGGGATACCTCAACGAATTCGGCGGCCACTTCGAGATCACAGATGAGATGCGGGCCAATGCGGAGCAGCTACGGGCGCGGATTGCACAGCGGTTGCAGCAGCGATGAATACGCTGATCTCGACCGTCGTGCCCGATACCGTCGCCGCCGCCGAGCTGTACACCGATCCACCGGACCTCAAACCGCTGCATGACGAGGAACGGTTGATCGCGCGGTCAGTTGCCAAGCGGCGCAACGAGTTCATCACCGTCCGGCACTGCGCGCGGCTGGCTCTGGGTCAGCTCGGTGTCGCCGCGGGCCCGATCCTGAAGGGGGAGAAGGGCGAACCGTGCTGGCCCGACGGCGTCGTCGGCAGCCTGACGCACTGCGACGGTTACCGCGGCGCGGTGGTCGGCCTTATCGGGCAGGTGCGGTCGGTGGGCATCGACGCTGAGCCGCACGGCGTGCTTCCCAACGGCGTGCTGGACGCGGTGACCCTGCCCGCGGAGCGGCGCGAACTGGCAGCGATGCCCGACGGACTGCATTGGGATCGAATCCTGTTCTGCGCCAAGGAAGCGACATACAAGGCGTGGTATCCGCTGACGCGGCGGTGGCTCGGCTTCGAGGACGCTCACGTCGTCTTCGACGTCGACCCCGCCGGCACCACGGGAGAATTCGTCTCCCAGATTCTGATCGACCCGGCCGCCGTGTCGGGGCCGCCGCTGAAAGCATTGCAGGGCCGCTGGTCGGTGAGCGAGGGGCTGGTACTGACGGCGATCGTGTTGTGACGTCTTCAGGGCAGGAGGGCCGCGGGCCCGGCCTGGTGGTCGTCGACAAACCGTCGGGCATGACAAGCCACGACGTGGTGAGCCGTTGCCGGCGGATCTTCGCCACCCGCAAGGTCGGCCATGCCGGCACGCTGGACCCGATGGCCACGGGCGTTCTGGTGATCGGCATTGAGCGCGCGACGAAAATCCTCGGCCTGCTGATGACCGCGACGAAGTCGTACTCCGCGACGATCCGGCTCGGGCAGACCACCACGACTGACGACGCCGACGGCGACCTCGTCAGCGCCATGCCCGCAGACGAGGTGACCGAGGATCAGGTCCACGACGCGATCGCCGAGCTGCGCGGCGAGATCCGGCAGGTTCCGTCGGCGGTGAGCGCGGTGAAAGTTGGCGGCAAACGCGCTTACCGGCTGGCCCGCGAGGGCCAGATGGTGGAGCTGGTCGCTCGCCCGGTGCGGATCGACCGTTTCGACGTACTGGCGGTCCGGCGGGAAATCAATGGAGTCTATGGCGCCGTAGAAGGCGCGATAGATGTTGATGTCGAGGTGGACTGCTCGTCGGGTACGTACATTCGCGCGCTGGCCCGCGACGCCGGCGCGGCGTTGGGTGTCGGGGGGCACCTGACCGCGTTGCGGCGCACCCGCGTCGGCGGCTTCGGTCTCGAGCAGGCGCGCACGCTGGACGAGCTGGCGGCCGACCCGCAGCTCAGCTATTCGGTTGACGAGGCGTGCTTTCTCACCTTCACGCGCCGTGATCTCAACGCCGACGAGGCGGTTGCGGCGTCGCACGGCCGCGCGTTGGAGGCGGCCGGAATCGACGGGCTCTATGCGGCGACGGACCCCGACGGCCGCGTCATCGCGTTATTGCGGGATGAGGGCGAGCGCACCAAGTCCCAAGTGGTGCTGCGACCAGCGACCCTCTGATCGGGCCGTCCACAGTTGCGTTTTCATCCACAGTTGCGTCGGTGCACTGCACCTGAAACTCGCTCGGCGCTTAGATGTGCGACCGGCAGCGTTCGACGAGGATCTCGGCCAGGCGTTCCGGCTCGCTGACCATCAGCAGGTGACAGGTGTCAATCTCGATGAGCATCTGCACACCACCGAGGCCTTCGATGTATTTGCGTTGCACCTTCGGCGCGAGGGCGCGATCCCGGCGAGTCAGAATCCACGTGCGGGGAATGTCATTAGGCATTCCCCGTCGAGACACCCTCTCTGTGAGGATGCGCAGTGACTCTGCATACAACTTGCCCGCCAAGAATCGGCGGCGATGCGAAGGAACCCCGTTCAAGTACACGAATCGCGTCATCCATTTCGGCGTTGGCGTCGGCACGTTCTTCTTTGCGATGCGCCGGGCGACGGCCCCGACTACCCTCGGTGAGCTTTCGACGATCGACGTGCCCTCGGGCGGTAGGAATCCGGCGGCGAAGATCATTTCGCGCACTCGCGCCGCTCCAAGCTCGGTGACCACTGCGGGCAGCGTCATCGCTCCCATCGAATGACCAGCGATGACGATGTCTTTCAACCCGGCGGTCTCGATATCGCCGACGAGAGAGTCGACATAGTCGGCGATGGTCATTTCCCTCAGATCTCCGGGCTTGTTGTGCCGCCCCGGCATGTCGGGGGCAAGCACGGTCAAATCCGGTGCCAACCGGTGGATCTCCTCGACGGCCAGCTCCCAAGAATCGGCGGCGAGCCCACCCCCGTGCACAAGAACCAACGCGGGCAGTGCCATGTCGGGCCTCCTCTTAGCGCCGTGCGCGCAGACCGCACGCATCGTAAAGGCAGCGATGTGACGGCGCGCCGGGTTTCGTCGCACCGGCACGTAGCAAATTGTGCAAACCAGGCCGCCGGATGCTTGTCTCAGAGATATGCTGCGACGTGGCGGGGTCGGTTGGGCTGTCATCGCCGCGCGATGGCAAACGCCTATTTGGCTGCGTGGTCGGGGACCGATAGCTCAACACCGAAAGGGCCCCAATGAATCGATTCGTTTTGGCCGCCGCCGCCACTGTCGGGCTGAGCATGGGACTTGTCGCGCCCGCGCATGCCGACGGCACGTGGGCCGCCATCGCCTACTCGCCGAGCCACAAAAATGCCTACATGACCTCTTGGGGTCCGTTGACGAGGGCCCAAGCCGAACAAGATGCCCTGCAAGATTGCAATATCAACGGAATTAGCGACTGCCAAATTGCCGCCTCGTCGGCGGACTGTGTCGCGCTGGTGTATGACAGTAAAGGCGCGCACGGCGGAGTAGGCGCCACCGACCAAGCAGCTGCCGCGGATGCGCAGTCCCAAGCCGAGAGCGGGAGCACGGTGGTGGTGACGAAATGCTCGACATGGCATTGACCACGAGCGATCAGCGCCATCTCCTAGCGCCGCGAGATTGACCGCGCGGCCTGTACGGGCCCGAGGGCGCTGAGCTGATGCGGGAGATTCGCTAGCAGATGATGACTCCCTGGGAGCGGGTGGCGGTGGTGCTGATCATCGCCGTATGCCTTGCTGCCGCGGTCGTCGGAATACTCCTGGTGGCCCACCGGCCACGTAAGCCCGAACTACGTACCGAAGACGCCCTAGCGGCACGACTGCTCGCCGTCCCGGCATGAGTGCATCAGCCAAACAGTCATGCCCGCGATCGTGGTTGCACGCACCCGGACTGCACGGAGCCCGGCTATCACTGCGAGGTGCACCATGCCCGGGAGTGGTCTGACGGCGGCCCAACCGACGCCGACAACCTCTTTTTCGCGTGCGGACCCCACCACAGCTTGATCGGCCAACGCCGGCGACGAACACAGCTCAAACGCGGACGCCTTGCATGGCGCGACGGCACCGGCCCTCCGAGGGTCAACCGCATTCACCATCCCGACGAATTACTTCACCCCGAGGACCGTGACGGCAATGGCTAGCAGGGGACGACCCAAATCGATTCGGCTGCAGGGCTTCCCAGCTCGACCGTGTGTTCTGCTGCGTTGCCCTGGTGGCCGTCGTCGATCGCCACCGACACCGTGCCCGCAAAGTCCCGCCGGGTCAGCACCGTCAGATGAGAATCCAGCGCGATCCCGACGGAGTCGAAATAGCGCAGCATCTCGGGGTCGGCGTCGGAGATCCGTGCCACCGAGCCGTGCTCGCCGTCGGCACACGTGGACAGCTGACGGGCCGGCGGTGTCGGCACGCGGCCGTCGAGAGACGGGATCGGGTCGCCATGCGGGTCACGCTGCGGGTACCCGAGCTGGGCGTCGATCCGCGACAGCATCAGGTCGCTGACCGCGTGCTCGAGCACCTCGGCTTCGTCGTGCACCTCGTCCCAGCGGTAGCCGAGCATCTGCACCAGAAAGGTCTCCAGCAGCCGGTGACGGCGGACTACGGACACCGCTGCCCGGCGGCCGCGGTCGGTGAGCGTCACCGCCCCGTACTTCTCGTGCTCGACGAGGCCCTGGTCGGCCAGTTTGCGGATCGACTCCGAGGCGGTGCTCGCCGACACCCCGATCCGCTCGGCGAGCATCTTGGTGCTGACCTTCTCCCCGGACCATTCCTGGACGTTGAAGATCACCTTCAGATAGTCCTGGGCGACCGACGTCAATCCACGAGCATCGTCGGCAGCAGTCACACCGGAAATTCTATGCACTTCATGTTCAGATCGGGGATCTCGCGCGTCGGCCTCGGTGGGCCGTAGGCTGGCCGCGTGCAGCGGTGGCGCGGCCAGGACGAAATCCCCACCGACTGGGGCAGATGCGTCCTCACGATCGGTGTGTTCGATGGCGTTCATCGGGGACACCAGGAGTTGATCGCGACGGCCGTCAAGGCCGGGCGCGAGCGGAATGTGCCGACAGTCCTGATGACGTTCGACCCGCACCCGATGGAAGTGGTGCACCCCGGCAGCCACCCTGCGCAGCTGACCACGCTGACCCGGCGTGCTGAACTCGTCGAGGAACTCGGGGTGGACGTGTTCCTGGTGGTGCCTTTCACGCCGGAATTCATGAAGCTCACCCCGGACCGCTTTATCCACGAGTTGCTGGTGGAGCACCTGCATGTCGTCGAGGTCGTGGTCGGCGACAACTTCACGTTCGGCAAGAAGGCCGCGGGCAACGTGGACCTGCTTCGCCACGCGGGCGAACGGTTCGGATTCGCGGTGCAGGCGATGTCGCTGGTTGCCGAACACCACAAGAACGAGACGGTGACGTTCTCGTCCACCTACATCCGGTCGTGCGTCGACGCCGGCGACGTGGTGGCCGCCGAGGAGGCGCTGGGGCGGCCGCACCGAGTCGAGGGTGTGGTGGTGCGCGGCGACGGCCGCGGCCGTGTGCTGGGTTTCCCCACCGCCAATGTCGCGCCGCCGATGTATTCGGCGATCCCGGCCGACGGCGTGTACGCGGCCTGGTTCACGGTGCTGGGCCACGGTCCCGTCGTCGGCACTGTGATGCCCGGCGAGCGGTATCAGGCCGCGGTGTCGGTCGGCACCAACCCGACGTTCTCCGGCCGCACGCGCACCGTCGAGGCGTATGTGCTCGACACGGCAGCCGACCTGTACGGCCAGCACGTGGCGGTCGACTTCGTCGCCCGCATCCGTGGGCAGCGCAGGTTCGCCGAGGTCGACGACCTGATCGCGGAGATGGAGACCGACACCGAGCGGGCCCGCACGATTCTGCTTGCCCAGTGATCCCCTGATAGACTCGCCGCCGACAAGGCGACGTGCTGCTGTCCGCGGCGGCCGCGCTTAAATCCCCTGATCGCGGACCGAAGCATGGAGTTAATTCGTGGCGCTCACCGCCGAACAGAAGAAGGAAATCCTGGCGCAGTACGGCCTGCACGAGACCGACACCGGTTCGCCGGAGGCGCAGATCGCGCTGCTGACCAAGCGCATCAACGACCTCACCGAGCACCTGAAGATGCACAAGCATGATCACCACTCGCGACGTGGCTTGCTGCTGCTCGTCGGTCGGCGTCGTCGTCTCGGCAAATACCTGTCGGAGGTCGACGTGGAACGGTACCGCTCGCTGATCGACCGCCTCGGCATGCGCCGCTGACGCGGTAGACGCGTTGCATGGCGTAACCGGGTACTCGACTCGAAAAGGCTTGCGAGCAGGGCCGGTGTAGAGTAATGCGAGTCCGAGCCAACCGGCTCGGACTCGCATGTCAAGACAGTGGCCAGCCTGCGATCGGGCGGTCTTCGGTAGTGGCAGCCGGACCTTCCGGCCGCTTCGATCGATGGCCGTAGCCGCATTCAGGCCGATGCCGTTCAGGTTGTCCGCCACTGCTAGTCATTGCGACGACAACCGAACGAAGGAAGGCCCTCGGACTGTTATGTCTGTAGCTGAGATCGACGACGGCGTTTACGAATCAACCGCCACCATCGACAACGGGAGCTTCGGCACCCGCACCATCCGTTTTGAAACCGGCCGGCTGGCCCAGCAGGCGGCCGGCTCCGTGGTCGCCTATCTCGACGAGGAGACCATGCTGCTTTCGGCGACGACCGCAAGCAAGCAGCCGAAGGAGCATTTCGACTTCTTCCCACTGACCGTTGATGTCGAAGAGCGCATGTACGCCGCCGGTCGTATCCCCGGCTCGTTCTTCCGCCGCGAGGGGCGGCCGTCCACGGACGCGATCCTGACCTGCCGGCTCATCGACCGCCCGTTGCGCCCGACATTTGTCGACGGCCTGCGCAACGAAGTCCAGGTCGTCGTGACGATTCTGTCGCTCGACCCCGACGAGCTTTACGACGTGCTCGCGATCAACGCCGCGTCGGCGTCCACCCAGTTGTCCGGCCTGCCGTTCTCCGGCCCCGTCGGCGCTGTGCGGGTGGCGCTGATCGACGGGACCTGGGTGGCGTTCCCGACGGTGACGCAGCTGGAGCGCGCGGTGTTCGACATGGTGGTCGCGGGCCGCATCGTCGGTGATGATGTCGCGATCATGATGGTCGAGGCGGAAGCCACCGACAACGTCGTCGAGCTGATCGCGGGTGGCTCGCAGGCGCCCACCGAAGCTGTTGTGGCAGAAGGCCTCGAGGCCGCCAAGCCGTTCATCAGAACACTGTGCATCGCGCAGCAGGAGATGGCAGAGCGGGCGGCCAAGGAGATCGCCGACTACCCGGTCTTCCCGGAGTACGAGGAAGACGTGTACTACGCCGTCGCGTCGCTGGCCACCGACGAGCTGACCAAAGCGCAAACCATCGCCGGCAAGGCCGAACGCAACGAACGTACCGAGGAGATCAAGGCCGACGTGCTCGCGCGGCTGGCCGAGACGTACGCCGGGCGGGAGAAAGAGATCTCCGCGGCGTTCCGATCGCTAACCAAAAAGCTTGTTCGGCAACGCATTCTGACCGATCACTTCCGCATCGACGGCCGCGGGATCACCGACATCCGCGCACTCTCGGCGGAGGTGTCCGTCGTGCCGCGCGCACACGGCAGCGCGCTGTTCCAGCGCGGTGAGACCCAGATCCTCGGGGTCACCACGCTGGACATGGTCAAGATGGCCCAGCAGATCGACTCGTTGGGACCGGAGACCACGAAGCGCTACATGCACCACTACAACTTCCCGCCGTTCTCCACCGGTGAGACGGGCCGGGTCGGCTCGCCCAAGCGGCGCGAGATCGGCCACGGCGCACTGGCCGAGCGGGCGCTGGTGCCGGTGCTGCCCAGCGTCGAGGAGTTCCCGTACGCGATCCGGCAGGTGTCGGAGGCGCTCAGCTCCAACGGGTCGACATCGATGGGATCGGTGTGTGCGTCCACGCTGGCGTTGCTGAATGCCGGAGTGCCGCTGAAGGCACCGGTGGCGGGCATCGCGATGGGCCTGGTCTCCGACGACGTCGAGCTGGCGGACGGCGGGACCGAGCGCCGGTTCGTCGCACTGACCGACATCCTGGGGGCCGAGGACGCGTTCGGTGACATGGACTTCAAAGTGGCAGGCACCAAGGACTTCGTCACCGCGCTGCAATTGGACACCAAGCTCGACGGAATTCCGTCGAAGGTGCTCGCCGGCGCGTTGTCGCAGGCGAAGGATGCGCGGCTGACCATTCTCGAGGTGATGGCCGAGGCCATCGAATCGCCCGACGAGATGAGCCCGTACGCGCCGCGGGTCACCACGATCAAGGTCCCGATCGACAAGATCGGCGAGGTGATCGGGCCGAAGGGCAAGGTGATCAACGGGATCACCGAGGAGACCGGTGCCCAGATCTCGATCGAGGACGACGGCACCGTGTTCGTCGGCGCCACCGACGGGGCGTCTGCGCAGGCTGCGATCGACCGCATCAACGCGATCGCCAACCCGCAGATGCCGAAAGCGGGCGAGCGGTTCCTCGGCACCGTGGTGAAGACGACTGACTTCGGTGCGTTCGTGTCGCTGCTGCCCGGACGTGACGGGTTGGTGCACATCTCCAAGCTGGGCAGGGGCAAGCGCATCGCGCGCGTCGAGGACGTCGTGAAGGTCGGCGACAAACTGCGCGTGGAGATCGCCGACATCGACAACCGCGGCAAGATCTCGCTGGTCCTGGTCGCCGAAGAAGACGTTGCCGAAAAGGACGTTGCCGAAAAGGACGTTGCCGAAAGAGACTCGGTCGAACCCTCCGCATCTTCTGCCGCGACAGCGGATGCCGCGCAAACCAGCTGAGCTTCGCCGCGGGTCGCGCGACGGTCAGGACACCACGGCGCTGCGACGCACCACTCTGCCGGGTGGGCTGCGAGTCGTCACCGAACGTATCCCCGGCGTGCGTTCGGCGTCGGTGGGTGTCTGGGTCGGGGTGGGCTCCCGAGACGAAGGACCGAGCGTCGCGGGAGCCGCGCACTTCCTGGAGCACCTGCTGTTCAAGGCCACGCCGACACGCACGGCCGTGCAGATCGCGCAGGCCGTTGATGCCGTCGGCGGTGAGCTGAATGCGTTCACCGCCAAGGAACAGACCTGCTACTACGCCCACGTCCTCGACACGGACCTCGAGCTGGCGGTCGACCTGGTGGCCGACGTGGTGCTCAACGGGGTGTGCGCGCCCGACGACGTCGAATTGGAACGCGACGTCGTGCTGGAAGAGATCGCACTGCGCGACGACGATCCCGAGGACGCGATCGGTGACGTGTTCCTGGCGGCGCTCTTCGGCGGGCATCCGGTCGGGCGCCCGGTGGTGGGGACGGTGGAATCGGTGTCGTCGATGACGCGGGCACAACTGAACTCGTTTCACGTCCGCCGCTACACCCCCGAGCGGATGATCGTCGCGGTCGCAGGCAACGTCGACCACGGTCAGGTGATGTCGCTGGTTCGGCACTACTTCGGCGAGCGGTTGCAGCGCAAGCGCACGCCGGTGGCCCCGCGCAAGGGCGCCGGCCGCGTGCCCGGGCGCCCGGCACTGAGGCTGGGCAGCCGGGACGCCGAGCAGACCCACATGACCCTCGGCGTCCGCGCTCCCGGGCGGCACTGGAAACACCGTTGGGCGCTGTCGGTGCTGAACGCCGCCATCGGGGGCGGCCTCAGCTCGCGGCTGTTCCAGCAGATCCGCGAGGAGCGCGGGCTGGCGTACACGGTGTACTCCACCGTCGACACGTTCGCTGACACGGGCGCGCTGTCCGTGTACACGGCGTGCTTGCCGGAGCGGTTCGGTGATGTCGTGAAGGTGACCACCGACGTTCTTCAGACAGTTGCGCGAGATGGCATCACCGCCGACGAATGCCGCATTGCCAAGGGTTCGCTGCGCGGGGGTCTGGTTCTGGGTCTGGAGGATTCCGGGTCCCGGATGAACCGGATCGGCCGCAGCGAGCTCAATTACGGCCAACACCGCAGCATCGCCCAAACGCTCGCGCAGATCGACAGCGTCACGCGCGACGAGGTGAATGCGGTGGCACGCCGAGTGCTGGCCGGGCCGTACGGCGCGGCAGTGCTGGGCCCGTATCAAACGAAACGTGAACTGCCGCCCCGGCTTCGGACGCTCTGAGGCGAACGTGGAGATCGAAGGCAAGGTGGCCGTCGTCACCGGCGGAGGGTCCGGAATTGGGCGCGCGCTGGCCACTGCGCTCGCAACGGCCGGTGCGAGTGTCGTCGTCGGCGACATCGATCGCGTCCGGGCCGAGCAGACCGCCGGCAGCATTTCGGCGGTCGGTCACCGGGCGGTCGCACATGAGGCCGACGCGAGCGCCGTAGCCGACATCGAAGCGTTGATCGCACTCGCCACAACACAATTCGGACCGGTGGACATCTACATCGCGAACGCGGGCGTTGGCGGACCGCCCGGACTTGCCGCTTCCGAGCTCGACTGGGTCCGCGTACTCGATGTGAATCTGCGCGCACACATCCGGGCGGCGACGCAGTTGGTCCCGGACTGGCTCGAGCGCGGCGGCGGATACTTCGTCTCGGTCGCATCGGCGGCCGGGCTGCTGACCCAACTCGGCGCCGCGGCATACGCGGTCAGCAAGCACGCAGCGGTCGGGTTCGCCGAATGGCTCGCGATCACGTACGGCGACGACGGGATTGGGGTGAGCTGCGTGTGCCCGATGGGTGTGGACACTGCGCTGCTGACTGAACTGCGCGAATCCCCCGAGCCGGATGGTCGGCTGGCGGCGAACTCGGTCGTCGCTGCCGGCGACGTGCTCGACCCCGATGAAGTGGCCGAGTTGACCCTGAACGCCGTGCGGGAGAATAGGTTTATGGTGACGCCGCACCCGCAGGTGCTCGACATGTACCGGCTGAAAGGCGCCGACTACGACGGCTGGATCGCTGGAATGCGCCGCTACCGGCGGCGATTGACAGCCGATGGTTGAGCTGACGCGACGGAGCGCTCTTGGTGGAACACTGGTGCTCGCCGCGTGGGCGACCGGCTGCTCGTCACGACCACAGTTGACCGATCCGGCCGAGCCGCTAGCACCGATAGGCGACCGAATCGATGCTCTGACGCACAAGCACAACGTCCGTGTCGGGTTGTTCGCGGCCAACCTGGGTTCGGGGCGCACTCTCGAGTATCACGCCGACGACATGTTCGCGATGTGCTCGACGTTCAAGACCTACGCCGCTGCACGTGTGCTACGAGGCTGCGAACGCGGCGAGCTTGCGCTGAGCGACCAGGTGTTCATCAGTCCGGCCGGGGTGGTTGCCAATTCGCCGGTGACCGAGCCGCGGGCCGGGCATGCGATGGCGCTGGGGGAGCTGTGCGCGGCGGCACTGCAGCGCAGCGACAACACCGCGGCCAACCTGCTGCTGACCACGATCGGCGGACCGCCGGAGATCACCGCGTTCGCAAGAAGCATCGGCGACGACAAGACACGGCTCGATCGCTGGGAGCTCGAGCTGAATTCGGCGCTGCCGGGAGATCCGCGCGACACCAGCACGCCGCGGGCGCTGGCGGGTGGGTATCAGAAGTTGCTGGCCGGCCCAGCGTTGGGGGCGGCGAGTCAACAGCAGCTCGAAGACTGGATGCGAGCCAATGCGACCTCGAGCATGAGGGCCGGGCTGCCCGAAGCCTGGACCAGCGCCGACAAGACAGGCACCGGCGACTACGGCAGCACCAACGACATCGGCATCGCCTACGGGCCGGACGGCCAGAAGGTGCTGCTGGGCATAATGACTCGCTCGGCCGCCGACGATCCGAAGGCGCAGGCGCTGCGGCCGGTGATCGGCGAACTGACCACGCAGGTGGTTGGCTCGCTGATCTCGCCGAGCTGACCTCGCGCGACCGGTCCGCAGGTTTTCTGGAGGTTAGACCAGCACCGTCGCGGGGTCGGTGAACGACATGCCAAGGTCGTGGGCGACCTGCTCATTGAGCAGCGCGCCGTCATGCGTCGAGAGCCCTTTCGCCAGAGCGGGATCGGAACGGCATGCATCGCGCCACCCGCGGTCGGCAAGTGCGACGACGTAGGGCATCGTGGCGTTGGTGAGCGCGAACGTCGACGTCCGTGGCACTGCGCCCGGCATGTTCGCGACGCAGTAGAACACCGTCCCGTGCACATTGAAGGTCGGCTCATCGTGTGTGGTGGGCCGCGAGTCCTCGAAGCAGCCGCCCTGGTCGATCGCGATGTCCACCAGCACTGCGCCCGGCTTCATATGTGAGACGAGAGAATTCGACACCAGCTTGGGCGCCTTCGCTCCTGGGACGAGCACCGCGCCGATCACCAGGTCGGCGCGCTTGACGGCACCCTCCAGGTCCAACCCTGACGAGTAGCGGGTAAGGATGCGGCCGCCGAACTCGGCGTCCAACTCGCGGAGCTTGCCGATGTTGAGGTCGAGCACCGTGACGTGAGCGCCCATTCCGCTTGCCACTCGAGCGGCGTTGTAGCCGGCCGTGCCGCCGCCGATCACGACGACGTCGGCCGGTCCCACTCCGGGGACACCGCCCATCAGAACGCCGCGGCCGCCGGCGGGCTTCATCAGGTGATACGCGCCGACCTGTGCGGCGAGCCGGCCGGCGACCTCGCTCATCGGCGCCAGCAGCGGCAGCGCGCCGTCGACCGTCTGCACCGTTTCGTACGCGATCGACGTGACGCCCGAACGGATCAGCGCGTCGGTGCACGGTTGCGACGCCGCGAGGTGCAGATACGTGAAAAGGGTTTGACCGCGGTGCATCAGCGCATACTCCGGCTCGATGGGCTCCTTGACCTTCAGAAGCAGGTCGGCGTGTTCCCAGACGTGTTCGGCGCCCGAGATGACCTCGGCGCCCGCAAACTTGAAGTCGGCGTCGGAGATCGCCGATCCCTCGCCGGCGCCGGCCTGGATGACCACGTCGTGCCCGCGCCGGGTGAGTTCGGCGACACCGGCGGGCGTGATCGCGACGCGGTACTCGTTGTTTTTGATCTCGGTCGGGACGCCGACGCGCATGATCGCTCCTTCATCGCATATTCCTTCATCGCATATGCTGCCTCCATTCTGAAGAATATTCGGGTTGGCAGCAACTTTGACGAAGAACATTCGATATGCTGATGTGATGGTGGAACGATCATCGAGATCCGTCGCAGACGCGCCGAGCTCGACGAAGAATGTTCGGCCCGCGGTTATCGACGACGTCGACCGCCGCATTCTCGACGCCCTGCATGACGACGCACGGGTGCCCAACAGCGTGCTCGCGGACATGGTCGGGATCGCGCCGTCGACGTGTCACGGCCGGTTGCGCCGGCTTGTCGACATCGGCGTGATTCGCGGCTTCTACACCGATGTCGACCCGGCCGCGATCGGCCGACCATTGCAGGCGATGATCTCGGTAAATCTGCAGTCGAACGCCCGCGGCCGGATTCGGCACTTCATCTCCGAGATCCGCAAGCTGCCCCAGGTGATCGACGTCTACTTCCTGGCCGGCGCCGACGACTTCATCCTTCATGTCGCCGCCCGCGATACCGACGATCTGCGGGCGTTCGTCGTGGAAAACCTGAACGCCGACCCGGATGTCGCGGGAACGCAGACATCGCTGATCTTCGAGCATCTTCGTGGCGGTGCGCCGCTGTAACGGCGCTTCCAGACTCCGGGCGTGGCCGTCGCAGTACGCTGCAAGCCATGCGAGTGGGGGTGCTGGGCGCCGAGGGCAAGGTCGGCGCGACGATGGTCACGGCCGTCGAGAAGGCCGGCGACCTGACGCTGTCGGCCGAGGTCGACGCGGGCGACCCGCTGTCCCTTTTCGTCGACAGCGGCGCGGAGGTCGTTATCGACTTCACCCATCCCGACGTCGTCATGGACAATCTGAAGTTCTTGATAGATAACGGGATCCACGCTGTTGTCGGCACGACCGGCTTCACCGACGAACGGTTGTCGCAAGTCGAGTCCTGGGTGGCGGGCTCGCCCGGCACCGCCGTGCTGATCGCGCCGAACTTCGCGATCGGCGCGGTGCTGTCGATGAGGTTCGCGCGGGAAGCCGCCCGGTACTTCGAATCCGTCGAAATCATCGAGCTGCACCACCCGAACAAGGCTGACGCACCATCGGGCACCGCCATCCGCACCGCCAAGCTCATCGCCGACGCGCGAAAAGGCCTGCCGCCCAACCCCGATGCCACGTCGACCGCGCTTCCCGGCGCGCGCGGCGCGGACGTCGACGGCATCCCGGTCCACTCCGTCCGGCTGGCCGGCCTGGTAGCGCATCAGGAGGTGCTGTTCGGCACGCAGGGCGAGACGCTCACCATCCGGCACGACAGCATCGACCGCACGTCATTCGTGCCCGGAGTTCTGCTCGCGGTGCGTCGGGTACGTGAGAGGCCAGGTCTGACAGTCGGGCTAGAGCCATTTCTGGGTTTGTGATGAGGGCCTCCGCGAAGAACCGACGGCCTTGAAAACCGACGGCCGTGAATCAGAAACAATCGGTTCTTCGCATTCAGCTGCTGATCGCGTTCTTGTGCGTCGCGCTGGTCGTGTACTTCGTGTTGCTGGGCAGGATCGCGACGGCGTTCATCGTCTCCGGTCGACCCGCCGCGATCGGGCTCGGCCTTGCGCTGATGATCCTGCCGTTGATCGGCATCTGGGTGATGGTCAGCACGCTGCGCGCAGGACTTGCCCATCAGCGGTTGGCGCGCATCATCCATGACGAGGGCCTGGAACTGGACGTCAGCGCGTTGCCTCGCATGCCATCCGGCCGAATCCGTCGCGAGGCCGCCGACGCGCTGTTTCAATCCGTGCGCGAAGAAGTCGAGCGCGAGCCCGACAACTGGCGGCACTGGTACCGGCTGGCCCGCGCTTACGACTACGCGGGAGACCGCGCCAGGGCGCGGGAGACGATGAGCAAGGCGGTGGAGATGCAAGAGCACGAGGGGGAGCGATGAGCGCTTGCGCGAAGAGCAGAAAGCGGCGATGAGCAAGACGCTGCTCATCGTCCACCACACTCCGTCGCCGCACACGCAGGAGATGTTCGAGGCGGTGGTGGCCGGTGCGACCGATCCCGAGATCGAGGGCGTGGAGGTTGTGCGCCGACCGGCGCTCACGGTGTCACCGACCGACATGCTTGAGGCCGACGGCTACCTACTCGGAACCCCGGCCAACCTGGGTTACATGAGCGGCGCGCTCAAGCACGCGTTCGACGTTTGTTATTACCCGTGCCTGGACACGACCCGCGGGCGACCGTTCGGCGTCTACATCCACGGCAACGAAGGCACCGAGGGAGCAGAGCGGGGCATCACAGCCATCACCACGGGGCTCGGGTGGGTGAAAGCCGCTGAGACGGTCCTGGTGATGGGCAAGCCAAGCAAGGCCGACGTCGAGGCGTGCTGGGAACTCGGCGCGACGGTCGCTGCTCAGGTGATGGGCTGAGTCCCCTGACCGAACCTAGATCCCGTCGAGTATCCCGTCGAGTTCGGTATCAGACTCGGCCGGGGAGCCGGGTCGTGACCTCCTGGACCAGCCACGCATTGCCGTCGGGATCGGTGAAGGAGAAGAACGACCCGTAGCTGGTGCGCTCGGGGTCGGGGCCGCTGAGCCGTGCCTCCGGCGGGAACGGCGCGCCGTGCCACATCTCACTCGCGTCGACACCACGGGCGACGAGATCGTCGTGGGCCGTTTTGATTTCGGAGACGACCAGCCCACCCACGGCCGAGCCAGGCGCGGCCGGGGTGATTCCCTTGCCGAAGGTGATCGAGGCGGCCGAGCCCGGGGGGGTGAACTGGACGAGGCGGACGTCGTCTGCCGGGGCGACGTCGTCGTCGAGTCTCCACCCCAAGCGTTCGTAGAACTTCTTGGAGCGCTCGACGTCGGATACGGGGATGACGTTGACCTCAAGGTGCATGTCGACCATGTCGACCTTCCTAGTGTGATTCCGAGTGTGATTCCGAGGCCGGGTTTCGATGCCCAGCCGCACCGGTTTTCCGGTACACCACGAAGCTAGGCGCGGGCCGGTGATCGGATCAGTGGCAGAAACGCCACGTTTGATAGTATTTCCGACATCGAGATAGCAGTCCTGGTCCAAGACGGCGTGTTCGACTCCGGACTCGCCGCGGTCCTCGACGTGCTGGACTTTGCCAACGCGCTGGCCGATGAGGTCCCCGAGGCCCCGGCCTGGCATGCGACCATGGTCGGCCTCCAACCCGAGGTCCGGACCGGCGCCGGGCATCTGGTGGCAACCGAGCCTGCCGCGCAGGCCGAGGGGGCAGATCTTTTGATAGTCCCCGCCCGGGCCGCCCGCCGCCCCGCGGAGGTCCTCGACTACGTCGTCGACGACCAGTCACTCCCCGTCCGAACCCTGATCGCCCGAACTCGTGAACGTGGCACAGCGATCGCCTCAGCATGCGCCGGCACCTTCGTGCTGGCTGAGGCGGGAATCCTGGACGACCTGCGCGCCACGACCAGCTGGTGGTTGTCACCGGCCTTCCGCAGCCGATACCCAACTGTGGAGCTCGACGAAGGCCGGATGGTCGTCGCCTCGGACGGCATCACCACCGCAGGTGCGGCCTTCGGACACGTGGACCTGGCCCTGGCGGTCGTGCGCACCAGCAGCCCTGCAGTGGCCGACCTGGTGACGCGTTACCTGGTGGTCGACGAACGTCCGTCACAGTCGGTCTACGCCGTCCCCAGCGCCTTGGCGCAGAGCGACCCCACCGTCGCGGAGTTCGAGCGCTGGGCCCGCGGACGTCTCAGCGAGCCGATCAGCATTCCCCAAGCCGCCAAGGCCATTGGCGTGAGCGAACGAATGTTGCAACGCTCCGTCCAACGCACCCTGGGAACCTCACCCATCCGCTTCATCCAGGACCTGAGGATCGAACGGGCATCCCACCTGCTGCGCACAACTGAACAGTCCCTGGAGACGATCTCCCGGAAAGTCGGCTACAAACACCCCAACACCCTGCGGGTGCTTCTGCGCGAACGAACCGGCAAAACCACCACGACCCTTAGAGGCTTGTAACCTCCGACGGGCCAGTAGCCGGGCGGGGCACCGGCGCGGTGACTTCGGCAATGCGCGAACAGGTCGATGAACTCTGGGTGGCACGCTAGCCGCACTGGTGATGGAGTGATAGAGAAGCGGTATGCCTGGAATTGGCCAACTCGCGTTGGGTGCTGCTCCCATCTTCGGTGGGGCGCTCCTCGGTATCGCGGCCGGCCAAATCAAAGGACCGGACGTCCGCGCGGCGATCAAGGCGGATCTGGATCTGCTCGACCGAATTCCCGACGAGGAGTCCGGTCGGCGCGCGGCACTGCAGCGCTCGATCGATCAGCGCATCGACGACCTGGTGGAGGCCAATCGGCGCAACAGAGCGCTGCGGGCGGCCGCCAGTTCGTATGAAGGCAACTGGCGCGACATCGTGCTCGTATTGTGCGCCGTACTGTTCACGATCGTCTGGTGGAACGTGCCGCACAGCCGGACGAACTGGATGTTCCTGTTCGTCGTGATGATCATCGTGTCGGTCGTGGCCGCGCTGTACGCATTTCGCGGGCTCAGCAAAAGCCTCCGGGCCTTGTTCCGCCGGAACACTGACTAGCCCCGACTAGGCGCGGCTATCCGTCAACTGGGCGGTCCACTTCTCTTCGATTCGGCCATACCGCCAAATCAGTAGTGCGAGAACCCAAGTCACGACGAACATGCCGACGATCACGAAACCGATGACGTTGATGTTGGTCCCGGCGATCCAACCCCAGAATCCACCGCTCCAGCCGAATTGTTCGGCGAGAAGCCCGAGCAACTCGATGCTGCCAATCATCAACGCGACCGCTACCGACAGCCCGGTGATGGTGATGTTGTAGTAAACCTTGCGGACCGGTTTCGAGAACGCCCAACCGTAGGCGAAGTTCATGAACGTGCCGTCGATCGTGTCGAGCAGGCTCATGCCCGCGGCGAAAAGGACTGGCAGGCACAAGATCGCATACCACGGCAGTCCAGCGGCCGCGCTGGTGCCCGCGAGCACCAGCAGTGCGACTTCAGTGGCGGTGTCGAACCCGAGGCCGAACAGCACACCGAGGGGATACATCTGCCAGGACCGGGTGATCGACTTGGTGAATCGGCCAAGGAAGCGGTTGAGGAAGCCGCGATTGTTCAGCTGTTCCTCGAGCGCGGCTTCGTCGTAAACGCCGCGGCGCATCTGGGCGAACACCCGCAAGATCCCAATGAGGATGACGATGTTGATGATCGCGATCAGGTAGAGGAAGACACCCGAAACTGTGGTGCCGATCAGGCCGGTGTAGTGGTGCAGTGCTGACGAGTTGTGCTCGACCGGGCCGACGATGGCCTTGACGCCGAGCGACAGCACCAGGGCGAGTCCGAACACCACCGACGAGTGGCCGAGGGAGAAGAAGAACCCGACGCCCATCGGGCGCTGGCCGTCGTTCATCAGCTTGCGCGTGGTGTTGTCGATCGCGGCGATGTGGTCGGCGTCGAACGCGTGCCGTAACCCGAGGGTGTAGGCGGTCAGGCCGACTCCGATGCCCAGTACCTTGTCGCCGAGGCTGAAGTGGTGTGGCGCAACGAAACCGACCAGCGTGATCCACCCGACGAGGTGCAACGCCGTGATGACGGCGAACATGGCGCCCAGCCGCAGCCATTCCCGCGCTGTCAGCATGGACCGCAGTTTGGCCCACCGGGAGACAGGCCGGTCTTGGGTCGCGGTGGCCACGATGTGGGTCCTCTCGGCGGCGGACACTCCCTCCGGGACGCTAGACCGCGATGGCCCGTCCTGCAAGTAATTCGCAACAAGAGATGCGAACGATGTGCATGTACCGGGACTGTCAGCCGGGCAGCGCGACTTCGAAGAGAAGTTGCAGCGCGAGCCAGTGCCGCTGAGCCGCCTCGACGTCGTATGGCGGATTGTCGGGCACCGCGAATCCGTGGGCAGCGTGATACGTCTCGATGGTGTGCGGGACGCCGGCGGCTTCCAGCGCCTTGTCGAGGATCTCGGCCTGTTCCGGCGTGAAGGACCCGTCGTTCTCGGCGGCACCGACATAAATGGTCCCGGTCATGCGGTCCGCCAGCAGGTGGGGGCTGTCCGGGCCGTCGGTCACCAGCCCGCCGCCGTGGATCGAGCCGGCGGCGGCGACGCGCTCGGCGTGGCGACCGGCGACGATCAGTGAGATGCGTCCGCCCATGCAGTAGCCGCAGACACCGTATCGATCACCGGCCACCTCCGGGCGCTGAGCGAGAAAGTCGAAGAACGCGCCGGCGTCGGCGGCGATCATGTCTTGCGTCAGGCTCCCGATCATCCCGAACAGCCGGGTGCGCTCCTCCGGATCTGTGAACGCGGTCGCCATCGAGAACGGCTGCCAATCACCCTGGCGGTAATACACGTCGGGCAGCAGCACGGCGTACCCGGCGCCGGCCAGCGTTGCAGCCATCTCGTCGAACGTCGGCCGCACGCCGCCGGCATCGGGGTACATGACTACACCCGGCCATGGACCAGCGCCGTTCGGCGTGTGCAGGGTGACGGGGCAGGTGCCATCGGGTGTCGCGATGGAAGCGGAGGCGCTCGGCATGGTTCCGTTTTACCCTGCGGGTCTGCAAGTAAGCTGACCGGCGTGCCCGTCGCCACGCCGTACGAGGATCTGCTGCGCGTCGTGATGGACCGGGGCACCCCGAAATCCGACCGAACGGGCACGGGAACGCGAAGCCTGTTCGGCCAGCAACTCCGCTACGACCTGGCCGCGGGTTTCCCGCTGATCACCACCAAGAAGGTGCACATCAAATCGATCGTGTACGAGCTGCTGTGGTTCCTGCGCGGCGACTCCAACGTTAGCTGGCTGCAGGAGCACGGGGTCACCATCTGGGACGAATGGGCCTCGGACACAGGGGATCTCGGCCCGGTCTACGGCGTGCAGTGGCGATCGTGGCCGACCCCCACGGGTGAGCACATCGACCAGATCAGCGCGGCGCTGGAGCTACTGCGCACCGACCCCGATTCGCGGCGGATCATCGTGTCGGCATGGAACGTCGCGCAGATCCCGCAGATGGCGTTGCCGCCGTGCCATGCGTTCTTCCAGTTCTACGTCGCCGACGGCCGGCTGAGCTGCCAGCTGTACCAGCGCAGCGCCGACCTGTTCCTCGGCGTGCCGTTCAACATCGCCAGCTACGCGCTGCTGACGCACATGATGGCCGCGCAGGCCGACCTCGACGTCGGCGAGTTCGTCTGGACCGGCGGTGACTGCCACATCTACGACAACCACATCGAGCAGGTCAGGCAACAGCTCAGCCGCGAGCCGCGGCCATATCCCGAACTTGTTCTCGCCCATCGCGATTCGCTGTTCGACTACACGTACGACGACGTCATCATCAAGAACTACGATCCACACCCGGCGATCAAGGCACCTGTGGCCGTATGAGGCCTGCTCGCAGGGCCGAACGTTGACGGGCACGGTGGGCCTGATCTGGGCTCAGTCGGCCTCGGGGGTGATCGGCCGCGCCGGCGCGATTCCGTGGCGGCTGCCCGAGGATCTCGCCCGCTTCAAGGACCTCACGCTGGGCCACACCGTGGTGATGGGCCGTCGCACGTGGGAGTCGCTGCCCGCGCGGGTCCGGCCGCTTCCCGGCCGACGAAATGTCGTACTCACCCGCCAAGCTGACTACATGGCAGAAGGCGCCCACGTGATGTCGTCGCTCGACGACGCGCTGTCCGGCGACGATGCGTGGGTGATCGGTGGCGCCGAGATCTACGTACTGGCGTTGCCACACGCTGCGCGCTGCGAGGTCACGGAGGTGGACCTGGATCTGCCGCGGCAGGACGACGACGCTATGGCGCCGGTGCTCGACGAAGGATGGGTGGCCGAGGACGGTGACTGGCAGGTCAGCGACGGCGGTCTGCGCTACCGGTTCAGCAGTTACCAGCGGATATGGCCGTCCTGACGGCGGGTCAGGCGCGCCGGGTCGCCGTCGCGGCCCAGGGCTTCGCCGACGCCAGATCACGCGGTGCGGTCACCAGGGCTCACGTCAAGCGCCTGATTTCGAGAATCCAAGTGCTGCAGCTAGATTCGGTGTCAGTGGCGGTGCGTGCTCACTACGCCCCGGTATTCAGCCGGCTGGGTGAGTACAACCGCGACATCCTGGACAGGGCCGCGTGGAGTCACAACGCGCGGTCCCCGAGGCTACTTGTCGAATACTGGGCGCACGAGGCCGCGCTGATGTCGGTGGACGACTGGCCGCTGCTGCGGTGGCGGATGCGCGAGTACAAGCACGGCCGGTGGGACACCGACGTCGTCAAGAAAAACCCGCGGCTCGCCGACGACATCGTCGCCGCCGTCGCCGAACTCGGACCGGCCACGGCGGGGCAGATCGAGGCGCACCTGGCCACCGAGCCGCGTGGCGCGAAAGGTCCGTGGTGGGGTCGCAGCGACACGAAGTGGGTCGCCGAGGCCCTGTTCTCGTCCGGAGTGCTCACCACTGCCACGCGGGTCGGCTTCGCGCGCCACTACGACCTGACGGAGCGAGTGGTGCCGCCCGAGGTGCTGGCGCGGCACATTCCCGACGACGAGGCCATCCGCGAACTCACGCTGCGCGCGGCGACCGCGCTTGGCGTCGGCACCGAGGCCGACATCCGCGACTATTTCCGGCTATCCCCGAAACAGATCAAGCCCGCGGTCGCCGACCTGGTTGCTTCGGGCGAACTCGAGCGCGTCGAAGTAGATGGATGGACGGCACCGGCGTACCTGAAGGCGGGACAGATCGTGCCGCGCTTGGACCGGGGCACCGCGCTGCTGTGTCCGTTCGATCCGCTGATCTTCTTCCGGCCGCGGGTGCAGCGGCTGTTCGACTTTTTTTACCGCATCGAGATCTACACGCCAGCTCCCAAGCGCCAATACGGTTACTACGTCTGGCCGTTCCTGCTCGACGGCCGGCTCGTCGGGCGGGTCGACCTGAAGGCCGACCGTGCCAGCGACGCGCTGCAGGTCGTCGGTGCGTTCGTCGAACCCGGTGAGCAACCGGGCCAGGTAGCCGCCGCGCTGGCTACCGAGTTGGAGGCGATGGCGTCGTGGCTCGACCTGGCGAAAATGAGCGTGGGTGAGCGCGGCGACCTCGCGGCGGCGTTGGCCCACGTTCTGGGCTGAAGCGCGCACCCTGCGCGGCGCGCACCAAATTCACATTTGATAGGTGCCGGGGACGCCCGGGGGCGCTGCGTCGTACTCTGTGCGCTAAACACAGAAGGGTCTAAACACAGAAGGGTGTTGCCGATGGTGGAAGGGACCCCTCTTGACCCGGTAGCCAGCGAGCGGCTGTCTCACGCGGGCCAGGTATGGACATCCGACTTGTCGATCAACGAGTTCGCGCTGCTGCATGGTGCCGGCTTCGAACCGATCGAACTGGTGATGGGCGTCTCCGTGTACCACGTCGGTTATCAGTTCACCGGCATCAGACAGCAATCAGAACTGCCGGTGCTCACCGAGGCGACATACCGCGCGCGCTGGAATGCGATGTACCGCATGCAGGCCGAAGCCGATGCGCTCGACGCTGACGGGATAGTCGGTGTCCGGCTGACGTGGCGCACGGTGGGCGAGGGGGAGCACCTCGAGTTCATCGCGGTCGGAACGGCGGTGCGATACACCGCGAAACCCGGTACGTTCAAGCGTCCGAACGGACAGGCCTTCACGAGCCACCTCACCGGCCAAGACATGGCGACACTGCTGCGATCAGGGTTTGTCCCCGTGGCGTTCGTCATGGGCAACTGCGTGTTCCACGTTGCGGTGCAGGGGTTCATGCAGACCCTGCGCCAGGTGGGGCGCAATGCCGAGATGCCGCAGTGGACCCAGGGCAGCTACGAATCACGTGAGCTCGCGATGTCGCGCATGCAGAGCGAGGCCGAGCGCGACGGCGGAACCGGCATCGTCGGAGTGCATTTCGCGATTTCGAACTACGCGTGGGGCCATCACACCGTTGAGTTCTACGCGGCAGGCACGGCCGTGCGCCCGGGCGGCTCAGCATCCACCATCGAGCCGTCGTTCGTCCTTCCGATGAGCGACTGATGGAGGGTTTCGACCCGGCACGGGTGAGCCGCGCGGTTGCGGGCGCACTCGCCGGGCCCGGAGGAGTCGCGTTGGTGGTCAGCGTGTTCGCCGGCGTGCCCGGGGTCGTTCGGACCGCGGCGCGGCGCGGCATGTTCCGGTCACAGCCTGAGCGCATCCAGATCGGCGACTGGCGCTACGAGGTCACCAGCGACGGCCGGCTGTCCGCCGCCCATGTGGTGGGTGGAATCGTCCTCGCAGAGCAGGTCCTGCCGGCCGGCGATGTCGGCCCGCACGTGGCCCGAGCGCTGGGTCAGATCGCGGCCAGATACGGCGCCACGATCGTTCCCAACATCGAAGCCGCCGTCGAAGCGCTCAACACCAGCGCCGGACTGTGACGCCTGAGCTGCGGGTGCTACCGGGTTAGTCCAACGTTTCTGCCGGTCCCCAGGATTCGTCGATATACCCCCCAGGATTCGTCGATACACTCGGTGCGGTGGACGACCGTCCCGGAATGCAACTGAACCGCAGAACATTCGTCGGCGCTTCCATCGCCCTTGGTGGCGTGGCCGCGGCCGGCCCGCTCATCGCAGGCTGCGGCGATACAGACCACGACGCAGACCACGACGGGGGCCAGACCTCAGTCGTGCATCTGCGGATAAACGGTGAAGACCGTGAGATCAGCGTCGACAACCGCACCTCGTTGCTGGACATGCTCCGAGAGCGGGCCGGCCTTCCCGGAACCAAGAAGGGCTGCGACCACGGCGCATGCGGTGCCTGCACCGTCCTCGTGGACGGTCGGCGCATCAACTCCTGCCTGACGCTCGCGGTCATGCACGAGGGTGCGGCGATCACCACCATCGAGGGATTGGCGCAAGGCGGCCGGCTTCATCCGCTTCAGCAGGCCTTCATCGACGAGGACGCCTTTCAGTGCGGCTACTGCACCTCCGGTCAGATCATGTCCGGCGTCGCGTGCATCGCCGAACGCCACGTAGGATCACCGGCCGACATCCGGGAATGGATGAGCGGCAACATCTGTCGCTGCGGTGCCTACACCAACATCGTCAATGCGGTCGCGAGTGCCGCCAGAGCCCGCTAGGACACGTGTTTCCGTTCCGGTACACCAAGGCCACCGACGAGCAGTCGGCGCTGGCGGCCGCGGCATCTGGAGCGCGCTATATCGCCGGCGGTACGACGCTGGTCGACCTGATGCGAGAGACAGTGGAGCGGCCGGACGCCGTTGTCGACATCAATGCACTGCCCTACAGGTCGGTCGACCTCAACGCGGCGAATCTGCGTGTTGGCGCACTGGTGCGGATGTCGGAGCTGGCGGCTCACCCCGGCGTCCGACAACAAGTTCCGATGATCGCTCAGGCGCTGGAGCTCAGCGCGTCGGCGCAACTGCGCAACATGGCGTCAATCGGCGGCAACCTGATGTAGCGTCCGCGGTGCTTGTACTTCCGCGATGTCTCGGCGGCGTGCAACCGGCGCACCCCCGGCACCGGGTGCGCGGCGATCGGGGGCCGCAATCGCACACACGCGATTCTCGGTACCAGCGAACAGTGCGTCGCAACCCACCCGTCGGACCTCGCGGTAGCCCTCGTGGCTCTGGACGCGGTCGTCGTCGTCCGGGACCGGGGAGGCGAAAGGCGAATTCGGTTGTCGGACTTCTTCCGACAGCCGGGTAGCACGCCGCAGGACGAGCACGATCTGCGGTCAGGCGAGCTCATCGTGGCTGTCGACGTGGCACTTGGACCGGAATGTGAAACTTCCGTTCGACCCTCGCCAGGTGGCGTACTTCGGACAGCCTGTCGCCGTAGTGGTGGGTGCAACGCTGGAGGCAGCGACGCATGGCGCATCGTTGGTGGAAGTCCTATACGCCAATCAACCGCAGGTGACGGATATCGATGCGCCGCAGGCGGTCCCGCAACAAGGGAAATCACAACACGACTACGCTCGCGGCAACGCGGACGAGTCGATACGCAGCGCCGCGGTGGTCACCGACCTCACCTTCTCGATCGCGCGCAACAACCACAATCCGATGGAACTGCCCGCGACCACGGCCAGCTGGGACGGCGACCGACTCACCGTCTGGGACAAGGTGCAGGGCGTCAGTTCGGCGCAGCAGGCCTACGCCCAGGCCAACGGCGTACCACAGGACCATGTCCGGGTGATCTCACCGTTCGTCGGCGGCGCTTTCGGCAGCGCGGGGCACACGTGGCCGCACCAACTCCTCGCCGCGTTCGCCGCCCGGCAGATGCGACGTCCCGTCAAGTTGGTGCTGACCCGCAAGCAGATGTACAGCGGGATCGGTTACCGGCCCACCAGCAGGCAGCGCATGGCCATCGGCGCCGACCAGTCCGGAACCATCGGCGCGATGATTCATGAAGGGCGCACCGAGACAGCCAAATACGATCTCTACGAGGACGGCCTGACCGCCAATCCACGATTCCTCTACCGCGTGCCAAACATGCGTTCGACGTATCGCGTTGTCCCGCTTGATGTGAACCTTCCGACCTTCATGCGCGGCCCCGGCGCGGTCACTGGTACCTTCGCGCTCGAGTCCAGCATGGACGACCTTGCCCATCGGCTCGGGTTGGACCCGATCGAGCTGCGACTGCACAACGAGCCGGATCGCGATCAGACAGACGGCATGCCGTTCTCGACACGGCGGCTCGCGGATTGTCTCAAGCAGGGCGCCAACACATTCGGCTGGGACCGGCGAAATCCGACACCGCGCGTCACGCGCGACGGCGGTCAGCTCATCGGGATAGGCATGGCTGCGGCGGCCTATCACACCACGCGCAGCCAGTGTGCCGTACTGGCACGAGTGAACGCCGACGGCACGGCCGACGTGCAAAGCGGGACCAGCGACATGGGCCCGGGCACGTACACCTCGATGACGCAAGTCGCCGCCGACGCGTTGGGATTGCCGATCAGCAGGGTCCGATTCGCCCTGGGGGACAGCAATTTTCCGGCGGCGCCGGCGCATTCAGGGTCGCGTACCATGGCCAGTGTCGGCTCCGGCGTGTTCACCGCCGCGAACATGTTGCGCGACCGGTTCATCCGAACCGCCGTGGTGGATCCCGGCTCGCCGCTGAACGGTTTGCGACCTGAGGAGGTCGGCATCGCCGACGGGCGCATGTTCGCAACAGGCCAGCCGGACAGGGGAGAGTCATACCAAGATCTGTTGCGGCGCCGCGGGTGGCCCAGCCTCGACTCTGAACAGACCTGGGTGCCCGGGGATGCCGACAAGCGATATTCGATGTACGCCTACGGTGCGGTTTTCGCTGAGGTCGCAGTGGACGAGATGCTCGGTGCGGTGCGGATCCGCCGGTTATACGCCTGCTACGACGCCGGCAAGGTGATCAACCCCAAGCTTGCGCACAGCCAGGCCATCGGCGGCATGGTCGGCGGTATCGGAATGGCGCTGCTGGAGAGCACCAACCTTGATCACCGCGACGGGCGAATCGTCAACGCGAACATGTCGGATTACCTGGTTCCCGTCAACGCCGACGTCCCTGCCCTTGATGCGGTGTTTTTGCCTGCCGAGGACAAGATTGCCGATCCGATCGGCGTGAAGGGCCTCGGCGAGCTCGTCATCGTCGGCGTACCCGCTGCGATCGCCAACGCAGTGTTCAACGCCACCGGCAAACGGGTTACCGATCTGCCGATCACGCTCGAGAAACTGCTGTGAGGGGCGACTGGCGTCTCCGGGGTCAACGGAGCGGAATGTCGTTGCTGTCCTTGGAATTCTGATACTGCTGGGAGAGCTCGTCGTACCGGTTGCGAATCCGTTGCTGCTGCTCGCGCAACCGGGTGCACTCCGGTTCTGGCTCGGAGTCGACCACGTCGGCTATCGAGTAGGCCGTCCAGAAGTCGTTGCTTCGCCGGTAGCCACCGGGTTCGAGCCCGAACACCTCTTTCAGGATCTTCAGGTCGTGCGGGATGGCGAAGCTGTCACGAGAATCCTCGTGACTGTAGAAGTAGTAGAAGTTGTCGAATCCGGCCCACGTGATCGCCGACATGCACATCGTGCAGGGCTCGTGGGTGGAAATGAATACCAGATCCCGTGTGGGGTGCGGCCCAGGCAGTTCGTAGAACTGGTTCAGGGTGCGCACTTCGCCATGCCACAGCGGATTATCCATTTCGTCGTTGGTTCCGGCGAGCACCAGCGACAGGTCGGATTTGCGCAGAATCGCCGCGCCGAAGATCTTGTTTCCGGCGGCCACAGCGCGTTCGGTCAGCGGCAGGATGTCGTACTCGATGACGTTGAGCAGGCGGGCGGCAATCGTGTCGGCAGCGATGGTCGATCCTAACCTGGGCTGGAGACGCTAGGGTTTCTGACCGTGGCCGAGACCGCGCCGCTGCGGGTGCAACTGATCGCGAAGACTGAGTTCGCCGCGCCGCCGGACGTCCCGTGGAGCACCGACGCCGAGGGCGGCCAAGCGCTGACCGAGTTCGCGGGCCGCGCCTGCTATCAGAGTTGGTCGAAGCCGAATCCGAAAACCGCGACCAACGCCGCGTACCTGCGTCACATCATCGACGTCGGGCACTTCTCGGTGCTCGAACACGCATCGGTGTCGTTCTACATCACCGGGGTTTCCCGGTCGTGCACGCATGAGCTGATCCGGCATCGGCACTTCTCGTACTCGCAGCTGTCGCAGCGGTTCGTGCCCGAACGCGACTCCCAGGTGGTGCTGCCCCCGGGCATCGAAGACGACCCCGAGTTGCAGCAGTTGTTCTTCGCGGCCGCCGACGCCAGCCGGGACGCCTACGCGACACTGCTGGCCAAGCTCGAGGCGAAGTTCGCGGATGAACCGAACGCCGTGTTGCGGCGCAAGCAGGCGCGCCAGGCCGCCCGCGCCGTGCTGCCGAACGCGACCGAGACCAGGATCGTCGTCAGTGGCAACTACCGGGCGTGGCGGCACTTCATCGCAATGCGGGCCAGCGAGCACGCCGATGTCGAGATCCGGCGACTGGCGATCGCCTGCCTGCGCCAGCTCGCCGACCTGGCTCCAGCCGTGTTCGCAGACTTCGAGATCAGCACGCTCGCCGACGGGAGCGAGGTCGCCACGTCTCCGCTCGCAACCGAGGCGTAAGGCGAGCCGGGTAACCTTGGAGCCCGTGAGCACTAGCGGGATGGACGTCGGAGCGCGACTTGGCACAGTGCTGACCGCGATGGTGACGCCCTTCAAGGAAGACGGCGTTCTCGACCTGGATGGCGCCACCCGGCTTGCCACGCACCTCGTCGACTCCGGCTGCGACGGCCTCGTGCTGTCCGGCACCACCGGCGAAGCGCCCACCACCACCGACGACGAGAAGCTGGCGCTGTTGCGCACCGTGCTCGACGCCGTCGGCGACCGTGCCCGGGTGATCGCCGGCGCCGGGACCTACGACACCGCCCAGAGCGTCAGGTTGGCCGAGGCCTGCGAGGCCGCAGGTGCGCACGGTCTTCTGGTGGTGACGCCGTATTACTCGCGGCCACCGCAGACCGGGCTGCTCGCCCACTTCACCGCGATCGCCGACGCGGTGTCGCTGCCCGTGCTGCTCTACGACATCCCGGCGCGATCCGTCGTGCCGATCGAGTTCGACACGATCCGCAAGCTGGCCAACCACCCGAACATCGTCGGCGTCAAAGACGCCAAGGGCGATCTGCACGGCGGAGCGGAAATCATCTCGTCGACGGGGCTCGCGTACTACTCCGGCGACGACCCGCTCAATCTGCCCTGGTTGGCGATGGGCGCGACGGGCTTCATCAGCGTGATCTCTCATCTGGCGCCCGGGCAGCTGCGGGACTTGTTGTCCGCCTTCGAATCCGGGGACATCGCGACTGCCCGCAAGATCAACGTGTCGCTGGCTCCGCTGATCGCTGCGCTAACGCGGCTGGGTGGGGTGACGATGGCGAAGGCCGGCCTGCGCCTGCAAGGCATCGACGTCGGTGATCCCCGCCTGCCGCAGATGCCCGCCACTGCAAACCAGCTCGATGCGCTAGCTGCCGACATGCGCGCCGCCGCGGTGCTCCATTGATTAATCACAATATGAAGCCGCCGAAACCGCTAACGCCCGGCGGCCTGCGAGTCACCGCGCTGGGGGGTATCGGCGAGATAGGCCGCAACCTAACGGTTTTCGAGCATCTCGGCCGGCTGCTGATCGTCGACTGCGGCGTGCTGTTCCCCGGTCATGACGAGCCCGCGGTCGACCTGATCCTGCCCGACCTGCGGCACATCGAGAACCGGCTCGAGGACGTGGAGGCCCTGCTCCTCACCCACGCGCACGAGGACCACATCGGGGCGATTCCGTACCTGCTCAAGCTGCGCGGTGACATCCCAGTCGTCGGGTCGAAGTTCACTCTGGCGCTAGTGGCGGAGAAGTGCCGCGAGCACCGGATCAAGCCGACGTTCGTCGAGGTCACCGAGGGCAGCCACACCACCCACGGCGCGTTCGAGTGCGAGTTCTTCGCCGTCAACCATTCGATACCGGATGCGCTTGCGATCGCGATCCGCACGGGCGCCGGTACCGTTCTGCACACCGGCGACATCAAGTTCGATCAACTGCCGCTGGACCGCCGTCCGACCGACCTGCCGGGCATGTCGAGGCTGGGCGACAGCGGCGTCGACCTGCTCCTCGTCGACTCCACCAACGCTGAACTTCCTGGCGTGGGGCCGTCGGAGAGCGAGATCGGCCCGGCGCTGCACCGGCTGATCCGCTCGGCGGGCGGACGGGTAATCGTCGCCTGCTTCGCATCCAATGTGGCCCGGGTGCAACAGATCATCGACGCTGCGGTGGCGCTGGGCCGCAAGGTCTCGTTCGTCGGCCGGTCGATGGTCCGCAATATGGGCATCGCACGCGAGCTTGGCTTCCTGCAGGTCGCCGCCGACGACGTGCTCGATATCGGCGCCGCGGAACTGATGCCACCCGAGCGGGTGGTGCTGATCACCACCGGCACCCAGGGCGAGCCGATGTCGGCGCTGTCGCGGATGTCGCGCGGCGAACACCGCAGCATCACGCTGACCGCCGGCGACCTGATCGTGTTGTCGTCATCGCTGATCCCCGGAAACGAGGAGGCGATATACGGCGTCATCGATGCGCTTTCGAAAATCGGCGCGAGGGTGGTCACCAACAACCAGGCGCGGGTGCATGTGTCGGGCCATGCTCACGCGGGGGAGTTGCTGTTCCTGTACAACGGTGTGCGCCCCCGCAATGTGATGCCGGTGCACGGCACCTGGCGACATCTTCGCGCCAATGCGGCACTCGCGGCGCAGACTGGCGTGCCCGAGGAGTCAATCCTGTTGGCGGAGAACGGCGTCAGCGTCGATCTGGTTGGGGGTCGCGCCCGGATCTCCGGCGCAGTTCCGGTCGGGAAGATGTTCGTCGACGGCCTGGTGCTGGGAGACGTCGGGGATGCGACGCTCGGCGAGCGGCTGATTTTGTCGTCCGGCTTCGTCGCGGTGACGGTAGTGGTGCGGCGTGGTACGGGTCGCCCGGCGGCGCCGGTGCACCTGTACTCGCGTGGCTTCTCCGAAGACCCGAAAGCGCTGGAGCCGGTCGCCCGCAAGATCGATGACGAACTGGTACTGCTTGCGGAGGAGCGGGTTACCGATCCCACGCGGATCGCACAAGCGGTGCGTCGCACTGTCGGGAAGTGGGTCGGTGAGGCCTACCGCCGCCAGCCCATGATCGTGCCGACCGTGATCGAGATCTGAGCGCGATGGTCAGCGCTTGTTGATGTAGCCCGCGTCGACGGGCAACGTCACGCCGGTCACGTAGCGGGCCGCGTCGGACACCAGCCAGGCCACCGCGTTGGCGATGTCCTCCGGCTCCAACACCTGCACGGGTAACGCATTGCCGAGGTCCTGCGGCGCAGCGGAGTCATACATCTGCGCGAGCCATTGCCGGATGAACTCGTTGTTGATCATCGGGGTGTTTACCCCGGCAGGGTGCACGGAGTTCACCCGAATGTTGTGCGGCGCAAGCAGATTGGCGTAAACCCGCATCAACCCGACGATCCCGTGCTTGGCGGCGGTGTAGCCGATCGAGCCTGCGTCGGCGCTGCCGATACCGGCCAGCCCGGCAGCGGAACTGATCAGCACGATCGAGCCGCCACGGCCCTGCTCGACCAGCGTCGGTATCGCGGCCTCGACAGTGTGGTGGACGCCGGTGAGGTTGACGTCGATCACATCGCGCCAGCCGTGTTCGCCCGCCTGCATCGGCGCGATTCCCGCGTTGGCTATGACGATGTCCAGACCACCGAATTCGTCGAGACCTGCCTGCAGTGCGGTGGTCAACGTTGCGAGATCGCGCACGTCACCGTGGCTGGCGACGATGCGCGCGCCGGTGTCCTCCACGAGCTTGACCGTCGCCGCCAGGTCGCCGGCGGTGGCCATCGGGTAAGGAACCGATGCGATCTGGTCACACAGATCGACCGCGATGATGTCGGCCCCCTCGGAGGCCAGCTTCAGCGCATGAGCTCGACCCTGCCCGCGGGCGGCGCCCGTGATGAACGCGACCCTGCCGTCGAGCGAATGCATCAGGGACGCAGCTGGCCCTTGGCGGGATCCCCGGCAACCACAGGCTGCAGCATCTTGATGTCGGGCGCCTCGTCCAGGTGAGGGCCGATCTCTGTGAACATCGCCCCGACCGCGGGTGCGGTGCTGTGCGTCTTCAGCGCCTCGGGGTCGGCCCACTGCTCCACGAACACGAACGTGCCGTCGTTTTCGTGCAGCGAGTAGAGCTCGCAACCCGGTTCCTGGTGTACCGCTTCGATGGCTCGCTTGCATGCCGCGCGCACCGTGTCCACGGAGTCGGGCTTGGCGGTCAAGGTGGCGACGACGACAACGGGCATGCGGGTCAGCTCCTTCGGTGATATGGGAACGCTTCACCGTAACCGCCCCGCTAATGACCTCACCGCCTGGGACAGCGATGGCCGCGATGATCTGGCGGATGATCTGATAAGGGCCTCGAGCGTCAAATCGGCGTGATGATCACGTGATGTTCAGTGGCCTCCCGGTATACGCCGCGTCCCGTAGTGGCCAGTGTGGCGAATGGTGCGAATGAGGCGTATGCGACTAGGCTTGCGTACATGCCTAGCAAGACCGCTGCCCGCTCTGGGAGCCGAACGACCAGGTCAAAGGCCAGTTCGCGAAGCGGCCCGCGGCCGGCGTCCCGCAGAAAACCGGCCAAACGGCGCAAGTCGAGGAACCCCGCGAGGCTCACCGCCGGCGCATTCGCGGTCGGCCGCGGAGTGCAGACCGCGTGGCTGATGGTGGCCAGAGGGGCCGGCGGTGCGGCGCGCTCGGTGGGCCGCGCCCGCGATATCGAACCCCGCCATCGCCGCGACGGGATCGCGTTGACGCTGCTCGGCATCGCGGTAGTGATCGCGGCCAGCAGCTGGTTCAACGCCGCCCGTCCCGTGGGGCAGTGGGTGGACACCCTGCTGCGGACGCTGATCGGCTCGTCCGTGGTGCTGCTGCCGATCGTCGCGGTGATCGTGGCGGTGGCGTTGATGAGGTCGGAACCGGACCCGGAGGCCCGGCCGCGGCTGGTGCTCGGCTCGGCGATGATCGCGTTCCCGGCGCTGGGCCTGTGGCATCTGTGGTCGGGCTCGCCGCAGACACCCGCCGGCCGCCAACACGCGGCGGGCTTCATCGGTTTCGCGATCGGTGGGCCGCTGTCGGACGGTGTGACGGCGTGGATCGCCGCGCCGCTGCTGTCCATCGGCGTGCTGTTCGGGGTTCTTCTGCTGTCGGGCACAACAGTGCGCGAGGTGCCGTCGGCGCTTCGCGCGATGTTCGGCGTGCGTGGCCTGCCCGCGCCGCCGATCGACGACGCCTACGACGCACACGACGAGGCGCAGGCGTGGGACGCGGCACCGTACGACTATCCGATTCAGGACGAGCCGATTCAGGACGAGACGCCCACCATCCCCGAGCCCGCCGCGATGGAGCCGGCGCCTGACAACAAGCCCGGCCGGCGCCGTGGACGCAAATCCACCCGGGACTTCGCCGCCCTGGACCGGGTCGTGGAGGGCCCGTACACGTTGCCGCCACTGGACCTGCTGATCGCGGGCGATCCGCCGAAACGGCGCAGCAGCGCCAACGACCACATGGTCGACGCGATCTCGTCGGTGCTTGGGCAGTTCAAGGTCGATGCCGCGGTGACCGGCTGCACCCGCGGCCCGACCGTCACCCGCTACGAGGTCGAGCTCGGGCCCGGCGTGAAGGTGGAGAAGATCACGCAGCTGCAGAAGAACATCGCGTACGCGGTGGCCACCGAAAGCGTCCGCATGCTTGCGCCGATCCCCGGGAAGTCGGCTGTCGGCATCGAGGTGCCCAACGTCGACCGCGAGATGGTGCGGTTGGCCGACGTGCTGACCGACCCGTCCACCCGGCGTGACCACCACCCCTTGGTGATCGGGCTGGGCAAGGACATCGAGGGTGATTTCATCTCGTGGAATCTCGCCAAGATGCCGCACCTGCTCGTTGCAGGCTCCACCGGCTCGGGCAAGTCCAGCTTCATCAACTCAATGCTGGTTTCACTGCTGGCCCGCGCCACCCCGGAAGAGGTCAGGATGATCCTGATCGACCCGAAGATGGTGGAACTCACTCCCTACGAAGGCATTCCGCATCTGATCACGCCGATCGTCACCCAGCCGAAGAAGGCGGCGGCGGCGCTCGCGTGGCTCGTCGAGGAGATGGAGCAGCGCTACCAGGACATGCAGGCGTCGCGGGTGCGGCACATCGACGACTTCAACGCCAAACTCAAGGCAGGGGAGATCACCACGCCGCTGGGCAGCCAGCGTGAGTACCAGCCGTACCCGTATGTGGTTGCGATCGTCGACGAGCTCGCCGACCTGATGATGACCGCGCCGCGCGATGTCGAGGACGCGGTCGTGCGGATCACGCAGAAGGCCAGGGCCGCAGGCATTCACCTGGTGCTGGCCACCCAGCGGCCGTCGGTCGATGTGGTGACCGGACTGATCAAGTCGAACGTGCCGTCGCGCCTGGCGTTCGCCACCTCGTCGCTGACCGACAGCCGCGTGATCCTCGACCAGCAGGGCGCTGAGAAGCTGATCGGGATGGGCGACGGGCTGTTCCTGCCGATGGGCGCGAACAAGCCGATCCGACTGCAGGGCGCGTACATCACCGACGACGAGATCCACGCCGTCGTGACCGCATGCAAGGAACAGGCCGATCCGCTGTACACCGAGGGGGTGACGGCCACCAAGCCGACCTCCGAGCGCACCGACGTCGACCCGGAGATCGGCGACGACATGGACGTCTTGCTGCAAGCCGTCGAGCTGGTGGTGTCCAGCCAGTTCGGCTCGACATCGATGCTGCAGCGCAAGCTGAGGGTGGGGTTCGCGAAGGCCGGGCGGCTGATGGACCTGATGGAGACCCGCGGGATCGTCGGGCCAAGCGAGGGTTCGAAAGCCCGCGACGTGCTGGTCAAGTCGGATGAGCTGGCGGCGACGCTGGCGTCGATTCGCGGCGTTGACGACGGCGTTGACGACGACTAGCGCGAGGGCTAGAGCGATGGCCGGAGCGTCAACAGCATCCGCGAATTTCCGAGGATATTGGGCTTGACGTAGCTCAGATCGAGAAACTCGGCCACGCCGGTGTCGTAGGAACGGCACATCTCGTCGTAGACCTCAGCGGTGACCGGGGTGCCCTCGATCTCGACAAAGCCGTGCCGGCTGAAGAATTCGGTCTCGAAGGTCAGCACGAACACGCGTTGTAGCTGTAGCTCGCGGGCGACCTCAAGCAGCCGGTCGACGATCGCGTGCCCGACGCCGCGGCCCTTCACTTTCGGATGCACCGCGACCGTGCGGACCTCGCCGAGGTCCGACCACATCACATGCAGAGCGCCACAGCCGATCGCCTCGTCGTCCAACTCCGCGACCCAGAATTCCTGGACCGCTTCGTAGAGCGTCACCAGGTTCTTCTCCAGCAGGATCTTGCCTGCGTAGCAGTCGACCAAGCCCTTGATCGTCGGCACGTCGGACGTTCGGGCCCGCCGGATCACGAGCCCGTCGTGCGATCCGCCGCGCAGCGATGAGCCCTCGGGCCACGAAGAATCGGTCGCACGGCTCACAACCTGCACAGTATCGGTTTCGGGTGCACGACCCGGCAACCGATAGTCTGAATCGGTGCCAGCGCGCTTATCAGCGATCCCGGGCCGACGATGACGGACTCGGCGGCGCGGCTGGTCAATGTGCCGAACACGTTGACCACATTGCGGCTTGCGCTGGTGCCGGTCTTCCTGTTCGCGCTGTTCGTCGGTGACGGACACGAAACACGTTGGCGGATAGCTGCTTTCGTCATCTTTGCGGTCGCGGTGGTCACCGATCGATTCGACGGGGCGCTGGCGCGCAGCTACGGGATGGAGACCGAGTTCGGCAAGCTGGCCGACCCCATCGCCGACAAGGCGTTGATCGGCGCCGCGTTGATCGGGCTGTCGCTGGTGGGTGACCTGCCATGGTGGGTGACCGTGGTGATCCTGGTGCGCGAGATCGGGGTCACGGTGCTGCGGTTCGCGGTGCTGCGGCGCGGCGTCATCCCGGCAAGCCGCGGCGGCAAACTCAAGACGCTGATTCAGTCGATCGCCATCGGGCTGTTCATCCTGCCGTTGCCTGGGGCGTGGCACACGGTCGCGGTTGTCATCATGGCGATCGCGATCGTGCTGACGGTCCTCACCGGCGTCGACTACGTGGTGGAGGCCGTCAAAGACACGCGCCGACGATCCGCTGATCAGTGACGGGAACCATCCGACCGGCGGCCGACGTTCCCAGAGGGTAGACAACCGCCCACGCTAAGGAGTGCACCATGGCCGCGTTGCTGCGCGAGGTGATCGGCGACGAACTCCGCCATGCCCGCACGTCGCAGGGGCGGACCCTGCGTGAGGTTTCCGACTCTGCGCGGGTGAGCCTTGGATATCTGTCCGAGGTTGAGCGCGGCCGCAAAGAGGCGTCGAGCGAGCTGCTGACGGCCATCTGCGGTGCGCTTGACGTTCCGCTGTCCGAGGTGCTGACCAATGCCGGCAAGCAGATGGAACGCCAGGAGCGCGCCGACGTGGCCGCGAGCGCGACCAACATCGACGCCAGCACCAAGGTGGTCATCCCTCCCGTCGTGTCGATGGCGGTCGCCTGAGCCCGTGCGCCAGACGGCCGTGAACGGATAAATTGGGCACAGCGCACCTAGACCGGCACTAACCGACACGAAGGCGGAAGCAACTCATGGCCAACCCGTTTGTCAAGGCGTGGAAGTACCTGATGGCGCTGTTCAGCTCGAAGGTCGACGAATACGCCGACCCAAAGGTTCAGATTCAGCAGGCCATCGAGGACGCCCAGCGCCAGCACCAGGGGCTGACTCAGCAGGCAGCCCACGTGATCGGCAATCAGCGCCAGCTCGAGATGCGCCTCAACCGTCAGCTCGCCGACATCGAGAAGCTGCAGGTCAATGTCCGCCAGGCCCTGACATTGGCCGACCAGGCCACCGCCTCCGGCAACGCGGCGAAGGCCACCGAGTACACCAACGCCGCTGAAGCGTTCGCCGCTCAGCTGGTCACCGCGGAGCAGAGCGTGGAGGACCTCAAGGGTCTGCACGACCAGGCGCTGCAGGCCGCTGGCCAGGCCAAGAAGGCCGTCGAGCAGAACGCGATGGTGCTGCAGCAGAAGATCGCCGAGCAAACCAAACTGCTCAGCCAACTGGAGCAGGCCAAGATGCAGGAACAAGTCAGCGCGTCGCTGCGGTCGATGAGCGAGATCGCCGCGCCCGGCAACACGCCTAGCCTCGACCAGGTGCGGGAGAAGATCGAACGCCGCTACGCCAACGCCATGGGCGCCGCCGAGCTGGCACAGGACTCAGTGCAGGGCCGCATGCTCGAGGTGCAGCAGGCCAGCGTCGAGATGGCTGGGCACTCCCGGCTCGAGCAGATCCGGGCGTCGATGCGTGGCGAGGCGCTGCCGGCCGGTGGTTCGACGGCGTCGACTCCCGCGCCTGTAGCCCCGGCTGCCGAGCCGGCACCGCAGAATCCCGTCAGTCAGCAGTAGGACGCATCGGCGATGGCGGTGAAACCCGAGGGCAGGAGCGGATATCGCTCGCTGGTGCAGCGGGGCATCGACACCGCCAGCGAATATGCCGACACTGTCGCCGACAAGGTCAGGCGGGCGGCCGACCCGCGGGCCCGGTTGCTGCGCAAGCGACGCTGGGCGCTGCGGTTGGGCCTGTTTTCGGTGGTCACCTGCGTGTTCTGGGCGCTGGTGACCGCACTGCTGGCGTCGTGGAGCACCCCGGCCTGGGCGCTGATCATCCCCGGCGCATTCGCGGCCGGTGCGGCCGCGCCGGCCACGCTATGGCTGCTGCGCTACTTCCGGCTACGTCGGGAACCACTCCCCGCGCCGCGGCCGGGCGTGGTACGCCGGTTGCCGCCGTACGGGTCGGCTGCCCGCGGGCCGATGGTGGCGCTGGCCGCAGCAGAACGGGGGATGTTCTCGCTGCTGGGTGTGATGGAGCGCGCCGAGTTGTTGCCCGCGGCTGAGCTTTCGGAGGTCACCCGAGCGGCCAACGAGGTGGCGGCCACGATGTCGGCGACGGCCAGCGACATCGCGGCCATGGAGAAGGCGGTGCGGTCCACCCCGTCCGCGCGGCCTTCGCTGACCCCGACGATCAACGCCTTCGCGGCACAGCTGGATCACGGCGTGCGGCAGTACAACGAAATGGTCAATGCGGCAGCGCAGCTGGTGTCGACGTCGAGTTCGCCGATGTCGCGGCAGCGTTACCGCGACGAGCTGGTCGGTGCCACCGACCGTCTGCTCGGCTGGGCGCAGGCGTTCGACGAGCTCAACGGGCCTCGGCGGCTGATCGGTTAGGGTCCCTCCGGCGCGTTAACCACATTCGCAACAAGCTTCTGGTCGCACCCTTTTTGCCCACCTCCGAGTAGCCCTGTGTCAAGCCGCAGTTTGTTGGTGCTGTTTGAGTAGGGCCTGGAGTGTGCGGTGGTGGCCGGGATCGTAGGAGCTGTTGGTCTGCCAGCAGTGCCAGATGACGTAGAGCCAGGCGCGAGCCAGGATGCGTACCGCGTGGGGGTGATCGTGTCCGCGGGCGCGTGCGCGGTCGTATAGGTCTGCAGCCCAGGGGTTGGCGTGGCGGGAGTCGTTGGCGAAGTCGCAGACGGCGTCGCGCAGTTGTTTGTCGCAGGCCCACCGGAAACCGACCGTGCGCATTTTTCCGGATTGGCGGGTGGACGGGGCCACGCCGGCCAGACAGGCTAGTGCTTGCGGGGTGGGGAATCGCGCGCGACAGTCACCGATTTCAGCCAACAGCCTTGCCGCGCGGATAGTGCCAGAACGCGGCAGGCTGGTGAAGATGTGCGCGTCGGCGTGGGCGGCCAGCTGCTCACCGATCTGTTTGGACAGGACCGCGATCTGCTCGATCAGGTTGGTGAGGGTGGCCACCAGGGCGCGGGTGATGCACACGTGGGCGGTGCTTTGCTCGGCGGTGACCCCGCGCGGGGAGGCGGTCAGCCGGGCGTGCAGAGTGGCGGGTTCGGTGCGGCCGGTGTAGCCCACCGACTTCAGCCAGGTCCCCAAACGCTTGGGGGTCAGCCAGTCGGCGCGGTCCTGGCAATCAAACCGGATCAGAAACTTCAAACTGATCGCCGAATCCAAATCTTCGAACAGCCCCAGCGCGCCGGGAAATACCCGCTTGAGGTGCTCGCGGAGCTGGTTGGCCACCGCCACCCGGTGCATGACCAGGTCTTTGCGGGCGCGGCAGGTCGCACGCAGCGCCGCCGTAGCGGGACTATTTGGCACCAGCGGACGCAGTCGGGCCCGGTCGGTGCGCAACGTATCAGCGAGCACAAAGGCGTCGAACCGGTCGTCTTTGTTGCCCGCGGAGCCGTAGCGGCCACGCAGGTTTTTCAGCTGATTAGGGCTGATCACCACCACGGTCACACCCGCATCCAGCAGCGCATCCACCACTGGGCCGTCGGGGCGTTCGATGGCAACCTCAGCGGCTCCGACGTGCGCCAGCACCGCGACCAGCTCGCGTAGCCCCGCCGAGCTGTGCTCAACGGTGCTTCGGTGTATCTGGCGACCCTGCCCGTCCACGATTGCCACCGCGTGATCATCACGGGCCCAATCGATTCCGCACGTCAGCCCATTAGCCGGTTGGGCCGCCAACATAGGTGGGGCATACTGCATAACAGCCTCCTCGCTGCTTATCCCAGTGGGGAGGCACCCTCATCGGTGCGGGGTGTGACTGCCAGTTCGCTCACTGTTCGGCGCTCAACGGCGCTCAGCCCTGTCGACGGTCACCACACCCCGGGAACCGCCGAGCCCCGCAACACTCGGAGTGGACATCCACCTGTCCAGCGACAACGGCGGTGACTCGACGGCACCTCGGGTGCATCGGCGACCCATCCAAGACCACCGACACACACATCGTGCACAGCGGACCATCCAAAATCACCGACCGACACAGGGTGCACCAGTGAGCGACAAATAACCCGCGTTGCCACAACCCTCGACGCGATTGTCTTAGTAAGCGGGCAATCGGAGTCATGCGCCGGTTCTGGGCTGACGCGCGCTACAAGCTCTGCCGCAGCGCCGGGATCGCGATCGCGGCCAGTGCGCGGACGCTGCCCTTGAGGATGTCGAGGATATCGAAGTAGTCCCGCCACAACGTGATTCGGCCGTCGCGGACCTCGAACACGCCACACACCCAGAACTGAGGCTGGAACGGGCCGAAAATGATCACATCGGTGCGCTCCGTGAGCACCGCTGAGCCTTCGGTGGCGATCCGGTGGATCTTCACGTCGAAGCCGGCGGTCGGGCGGCTCAAGCCGCGCTGCAGGAATGTCACCGTGCGGCGTCGCCCTCGGATGATCGGGAAGCCGACGTTCTGGTAGACGACATCGTCGTCGAGCGCCGCATCCATTGCGTCGAAATCTTTGTTACGCATCGCGTATAGGAAGCCTTCGACGATACGGGCCGGGTCGGTTGTCACTGAGTTCTTGGGCAGCTGGTCGGTCATGCCCGCCAGCGTAGAGGTGCCGGCCTGTGGCAGGGTAGGCCGGTGCGTGTGGCCGTGGTCGCCGGGCCGGATCCGGGGCACTCATTTCCGGCGATCGCGCTGTGCCTGAAGTTGTTGGCCGCCGGCGACGAGCCGACGCTGCTGACGGGCGTGCAATGGCTAGACACCGCACGCGCGGCCGGCGTCGACGCGATCGAACTGCTCGGGCTCGATCCCACCCCTCTTGACGACGACCGCGATGCCGGCGCCAAGATCCACCAGAGGGCCGCCCGGATGGCGGTGCTGAACGCGCCGCAGCTGACAGAGCTGGCTCCGGACCTGATCGTGTCCGATGTGATCACCGCGTGTGGCGCACTTGCCGCCGAGATCGTCGGGCTGCCGTGGGTCGAGCTGAGTCCGCATCCGCTGTATCTGCCGTCAACAGGGTTGCCGCCGATAGGAAGTGGACTCGCGCCGGGGGTGGGGCTGCGCGGCAAATTGCGGGATACCGTGATGCGTCGGTTGACGGCGCGCTCGCTGCGGGAGGGTCTGCGGCACCGGGCGGCGGCCCGGGTCGGGGTGGGGCTGCCCCCGACAGGGGTCGACCCCCTGCGGCGGCTGATAGCGACGCTCCCGGCACTCGAGGTGTCGCGACCGGACTGGCCCGCCGAAGCCGTCGTCGTGGGACCGTTGCACTTCGAGCCGACCGGCGCCGAGCTGGCGCCGCCGCCCGGTAATGGGCCGGTGGTCGTCGTGGCGCCGTCGACAGCGACGACCGGCACAGAGGGACTGGCCGAGATGGCGCTGGACTGCCTGGTTCCGGGGAAGGCATTGCCCGCGGGTTCTCGACTGGTGGTGTCGCGACTCTCGGGCGGCGACATGCCGGCTCCGCCGTGGGCGGTCATCGGGCTCGGGCGGCAGGACCGGCTGCTGTCATGTGCAGACGTCGTCGTCTGCGGGGGCGGCCACGGAATGGTGGCCAAGACGTTGCTGGCAGGCCTGCCGATGGTGGTGGTGCCTGGCGGCGGCGATCAGTGGGAGATCGCGAATCGTGTTGCGCGGCAGGGCAGTGCGCGGCTGGTCCGGCCGCTCACCCCGGAGGTGTTGGCCACCGAGGTCGCGGAAGTTCTGGCGTCGCCACGCTACCGGGATGCTGCGAGGCGGGCGAGCGCCGGCGTCGCTGACGTCGCCGATCCGGTACGGGTGTGCCACGACGCGCTCGCGTAGCTTGGGGTCAATGCGTTTGACTGAATTCAACGAGCTCGTCGCTCAGCGGTTTGGGGCCGCATACGGGGCGTCGGTGCTGGCCGACCATGTACTGACCAACCTCGGGGGGCGCACGGCCGCGCAGGCCATCGAGGACGGCTTCGATCCGCGCGACGTGTGGCGGGCGCTGTGCGTCGACTTCGACGTTCCGCGCGACCAATGGTGAACAATCCGGCACGACCACTGGTGAACAATTTGGCTCGTACGATCCTTTCTTGCAGTAGATTTGCTAGCCTTGGGGCGAATAGTCGCTCCAGAAACTGTGCAACGTATTCAAGATATTTGTTGCAGAGAGGCGACATCGTGGGCAAGCACAGCATCCAGCAGCGATCTTGGACCCGCAGCGTGATGATGACGGGGGCTGTCACGGCCGCCGGGATGTGTGTGGCCTTGTCCGCAGCAGGAACCGCGGAAGCGAAGACGCACCACGGCCCGAATGCACCGGGCAATCCTTTCTCAACACCGACCATCCCGTTCGGGGTCGGCTCAATGCAGTTCTCGGCGACGATGATAACGCGCCACTCGACAACGACCAGCCAGTACGGCAGGACGAGTTTCAGCGGCAGTGGAACCGGAACGAGCAGCAGCTCGCTAGGCCCCGTCAGCGCTTTCAACATCGGGTCCAGAAGCGCGACAGGGCCGGGTAGCAGCACATCGGGACCGGGGGGCCGTGCGTTCGGACAGCGGGGTAGTGGGTTCGGACCGGTGGGTACTGCGACCGGGCTGCCGGGTATTGCGGCCGGGCTGCCGGGCAGTACGACAGGGCCAACGGGCGGTGCGTTCGGACTGGCCGGCATTGGGAGTCCGGCGGGTAGTACGACCGGGCCAACGGGCAGTGAGTCCGGACTGGCCGGCATTGCCTCCGAATTCGGCAAGGTCGGGCACGGTCCCGGGCATTAGCTCCGAACGCCGAATCCCGGCTAGCGCGATTCGCGGGCCAACCCGGCCTGGATCCGCGCGGCGCGGCGTGTCAGCTTGAATCGAACACCTGTTCGTCTACTGTGGTCGGTGTGCGGCGGCGAGATGCTGGTCAGGCCGACTTGTCGGAGTGTGCCTCTAGCGTCACGGCCAACTGATCGAAACCTCGATCAACCGAACCGACTACTTAGAGAGGCATCACTCATGACGCAGGCCCCGGACCGCGAAAAGGCCCTCGAGCTGGCGATGGGCCAGATCGAGAAGAACTTCGGCAAAGGGTCGGTGATGCGCCTCGGGGACGAGGTGCGCCAGCCCATCTCCGTCATCCCCACCGGCTCGATTGCGCTGGACGTGGCGCTGGGCATCGGCGGGCTGCCGCGTGGCCGGATCGTCGAGATCTACGGCCCGGAGTCCTCGGGTAAGACCACCGTGGCGCTGCACGCGGTGGCCAACGCGCAGTCCGCCGGCGGCATCGCGGCGTTCATCGACGCTGAGCACGCGCTGGACCCGGATTACGCCAAGAAGCTGGGTGTGGACACCGACTCGCTGCTGGTGTCTCAGCCCGACACCGGTGAGCAGGCGCTGGAGATCGCCGACATGCTGATCCGGTCCGGGGCGCTGGACGTCATCGTGATCGACTCGGTGGCCGCGCTGGTGCCGCGGGCGGAGATCGAGGGCGAGATGGGGGACAGCCACGTCGGCCTGCAGGCCCGGCTGATGAGCCAGGCGCTGCGGAAAATAACCGGTGCGCTGAGCAATTCGGGTACCACCGCGATCTTCATCAACCAGCTGCGGGAGAAGATCGGCGTGATGTTCGGGTGCTTCAACTACAGCACTCGCGTCCAGTTGGCCGACGGCACCACCGAAAAGATCGGCAAGATCGTCAACAACAAGCTGGATGTTGAGGTGCTGTCCTATGACCCGGACACCGATCGGATCGTGCCTCGCAAGGTCATGAACTGGTTCAACAACGGAACTGCCGACCAGTTCTTGCAGTTCACCGTTGAGAAGTCCAGCGGAAACGGCAAATCGCAGTTCGCCGCTACTCCTAATCACCTCATCCGCACACTCGGAGGGTGGACTGAGGCGGGCGATCTCATCGCAGGTGATCGGGTCATGGCTGCCGAACCGCACCTGCTCAGTGAGCAGCAGTTCCAAATGGTGCTCGGTTCACTGATGGGAGACGGCAACTTGTCTCCAAACCGCCGAGACCGCAACGGCGTGCGGTTCCGGTTGGGGCATGGCGCCAAACAAGTTGATTACTTGCAATGGAAGACAGCCCTGTTGGGCAATATCAAGCATTCAGTGCGGGTGAATGACAAGGATGCTCGCTTCGTGGACTTCACTCCGCTGCCGGAACTGGCTGAACTGCAGCGAGCGGTTTACCTCGGTGACGGGAAGAAATTCCTGTCAGAGGAATATCTCAAAGCACTGACGCCGCTGGCGTTGGCGATCTGGTACATGGACGATGGCTCCTTCACGTTGCGCTCTAAGGGGATGCAGCAGCGCACCGCAGGTGGTAGCGGTCGCATCGAGATCTGCGTAGAAGCGATGAGCGAGGGATCACGAGCGCGGCTGCGTGATTATCTGCGTGACACCCATCGCCTGAATGTGCGCTTACGCCAGGCAGGTTCCGCGGGCAAGGCAGTGTTGGTGTTCTCTACTGACGCCACCGCGAAGTTCCAGGAGATGGTGGCGCCCTACATGGCGCCGTCGATGGAGTACAAGCTGCTTCCGCGGCTCCGGGGTCAAGGCACGGTGGAGCCGCAATTCGTGGGACCCACGCAGCGTCTGGTGCCGGCGCGGATCCTCGATGTGCACGTCAAGCCGCACACTCGCTCAATGAACCGCTTCGACATCGAAGTGGAAGGGAACCACAACTACTTCGTTGACGGGGTAATGGTGCACAACAGTCCCGAAACGACAACGGGCGGAAAGGCGTTGAAGTTCTACGCCTCAATTCGCTTAGATGTGCGGCGGATCGAGACGCTGAAGGACGGCACCGACGCCGTCGGCAACCGCACGCGGGTCAAGGTCGTCAAGAACAAGGTGTCGCCACCGTTCAAGCAGGCGGAGTTCGACATCCTCTACGGCAAGGGGATCAGCAGGGAAGGCTCACTGATCGACATGGGTGTCGAGCAGGGCTTCATCCGCAAGTCCGGCTCGTGGTTCACCTACGAGGGCGAGCAGCTGGGGCAGGGCAAGGAGAACGCCCGCACCTTCTTGCAGGAGAACGCCGACGTTGCCAACGAGATCGAGAAGATGATCAAGGAGAAGCTCGGCATTGGCGCAGTGGTGACCGCTGACTTGACCGATGACTTGACCGATGACGTACTGCCCGCCCCAGTCGACTTCTGAGACGCGCGAGGAGCAGGCGCGGGCCTTGTGCTTGCGCCTGCTCACCGCTCGCGCACGCACGCGGGCGGAGCTCGCCGGGCAACTGAAGAAGCGCGGCTATCCAGACGAGGTCAGCGCCAAGGTTCTCGACCGTCTCGCCGAGGTCGGTCTGGTCGACGACGCCGATTTCGCCGAGCGGTGGGTGCAGTTGCGGCGGGCCAACGCCGGAAAAGGCAAGCGTGCGTTGGCTGCTGAGTTGCGCACAAAGGGGCTCGACGACGACGCGATCGCGGTGGCGCTGGACGGCCTCGACGCGTCGGCCGAGCATGACCGCGCGGTCAAGCTGGTGCGGACGCGGCTGCGCCGGGAGAACCTCGACGGCGACCACGCCAAGGTGGCTCGTCGGCTAGCCGGCATGCTGGCGCGGCGGGGCTACAGCGAAACCATTTGCTTCGACGTCGTGAAGACCGAGCTGGCGCTCGAACTGGAGCGCCGCCGGACGTAACACCTCGACGCGCTAGAGGCTAGGCGCCGCACCGCTTTGCATCAGACGGGCTGACGCCCTGGCCGCACCAGTAGGGGTTGCCTCCGACCCATCCTGGGAAGCCCTGCAGGATGGTCGCTTTCAGTAGTCCGGGTGCTTGAGGTGTGAGTTGTAGAGTGTCGCCGACGGCTGTCTGCGGTCCCGACGACGGGTTGGAGTCGCTGGCCCCGCTGCTGTCTGCGTAAGTGACGGCGGTGACGTTAAGTGTCAGTTGCGCGCTATCGCTCGAGGCGACCGTCAACGCGTCTGTTTCGTGGCACATGCCTTGCGCCCCAGGACCGCAGGGGCCGTTCTTGGCATCGATGGTGGCGGTTGCGGGGCTGATATCCATAGTCGCGCCGTGAACATGCCAGTGGCCCACGAAGGTGGGGTCGGCCGTCGCGGTTGCGGGGTTAGCGCTCGGACCGACGACGGTGCTCTGGGCGGAGGTAGTTTCGTGGACGGTGGGTGTGCTAGCAGGGCCGGGCGTATTAGTGCGTGTCGAGCAGCCAGCCGAAGCGGCGACTATGCCCACCACCGCGGCGACGAATAATCCCGGCCCGGGTCTGACCGCCGGCCGAGGCGAGGCGCCGCCGCGATTCATCGTTGACCCCTTAGTTGACATCGAACTCGCAGCCTAGCGCCGAGAGGTTCTGGCTGTCAGGCGCCGGCGGTGTCCATCTCAGCTGTCCGGATGACGGGTGCCGCGGCCGCTGCGCTGCGGCTCCTTCGGCGCAAGCGGGCCTCGAGACGCACGGCCAGCCATGACAGCGTCACGTTCACCGCGATCATCAGCGCCGCGATCACAAACAGCGCAGGCACGTAATTGCTGTACTGCGCGCCGATCAGCGTCCCCTGGCGCACCATCTCCAGGAATGTGATCTGGTAGCCGATCGCCGTGTCCTTGAGCACCACCACCAACTGGGAGATCAGGGCCGGCAGCATCGCCGTGATCGCCTGCGGCAGCAGGATCAGCCGCATTGTCTGGACTGGCCGCAACCCGAGCGCGGACGCCGCCTCCGACTGCCCGCGCGGCAGCGCATTCACGCCCGCCCTGACGATCTCCGCGATCACCGCGCCGTTGTACACCGTCAGCCCGGTCACCACGCCAGCCAGAGCCAGTTGTCTGGCCGGGAACACGTCATACTGCGCGTACAGAAAGAACGCGAAGATCATGATGATCAACACGGGCACGGCCCGGAAGATCTCCACCATCGCTCCGGACACCCACCGGACCGCGCTGACCGTCGACAACCGGCCAACACCGAGAACCACGCCCAGTGCCAACGCCAGCGCGATCGACAGTACTGCCGCGGTGAGCGTGCCTTGAACGCCCGGCAAGACATAGGTCCGCCACAGGTCCGCCGTGGTGAATGGCTCCCACTTCTGCACTGTCAGTTGCCCTTTGGCCTGAAGCCTCGTCACCACGAACCAGGCCAGACCTGCGATAGCCGCCAACGCGACAACCGAGATGACGCGGTTGCGCACGAGTGCCCGTGGCCCGGGTGCGTCATACAGAACCGTTGACGCGGTCATCTATTCACCGCCAGCCGTTTTCCCAGATATGTGAACAGCAGGCCCATCGGCAAGGTCAGCACCACGAACCCGCCCGCGAAGATCGCGCCCACAGACAGCAGGGCCGCGGTGTTCTCGAACATCCCCTTCATCAGCAATGCAGCCTCGGCCACGCCGATGGCCGACGCGATAGTGGTGTTCTTGGTCAACGCGATCAGCACAGAGCCCAGTGGCGCGATGACTGCGCGAAATGCCTGCGGCAGCAGGATGATTCGCATGTTCTGACTGAACGTCAACCCCAGCGACCGCGCAGCCTCCGCCTGCCCGACCGGGACTGTGTTCACCCCCGCGCGCACCGACTCACAGACGAACGCGGCTGTGTATACGGCCAGGCCGAGCACTGCCAGCCGAAAGTTGCTGTCAGCGATCGACGTTAACGAGCGCGGGTTCGCCAACGTGACGCCGAGCGTCTGCGAAAGCCCGAACGAACAGAAGAGCAGGATCAGCGTCAACGGCGTGTTCCGCAGAATTGTGACGTACCCCGAGCCCAGCCACCGCAGCATCGGCACCGGCGAAAGCCGCATTGCGGCAAGGAAGGTGCCGAGTACCAGCGCACCGAGTCCCGAATACGCCGTGAGCTTGATCGTGACCCAGAACGCCGCGAAGATCTCGTTGCGGTATTCGGCGAATATGCGTGAGATCTCCACTGCGATGGCTCGTGATTAGTAACGGTCGATCTGCGGGGGCGGTGGTGGCTTGTAGCCCGAGGGGCCGAGGTTCTTATCGAACGCCGCCTGCCACTGGCCGGTGTCGATCATCTTCTGCAGCGCGTCGTTGATCTTCCCGCGAAGCTCGTTGTTGTCCTTGGCCAGCCCGATTCCGTACAGCTCCAGTGAGAACGGCTGCCCCACAACCTTCATCGTGCCGGGGTTCTGGGCCGCATACCCGGCCAGGATCACGGCGTCAGTGGTGACGGCGTCGACCGCACCGTTCTTCAGGGACTCCACGCATGCCGAGTAGGTGTCGAAAAGCTGCAACTGCACGTCGGGATACTTGTCCTTGATCCGCTGCGCGGGTGTGGAACCCGACACCGAGCACACCTTCTTGTTGCCCGTCAGCGATTCCGGGCCGACGATGTCGTTGTTGTCCTCACGGACCAAAAGGCTTTGACCTGTCTGGAAGTACGGCCCGGCGAAACCGACCTTCTTCTTGCGGTCCGGGGTGATCGAGTACGTCCCGACGACGTATTGGACCTGGCTGTTCTGAATCAACGTTTCTCGTTGCGCCGACGGCGCTTCCTTCCACTCGATGTCGTCGGACTTGTACCCCAGCTGGTCGGCGACATACCGCGCCACGTCGACGTCGAAGCCGCTCAGCGAGCCGTCGGGTTTCTTCATGCTCAAACCGGGCTGGTCGTATTTCACGCCAATCGTGATCTTCTTCTCGTTTCCGCCGCAGCCCGACAGCATGAGCGCCAGCAGCAACGCAGCGGCCATCACGAGGTGAATCGGCCTCGAACGCATCGGTGTCTCCTGGAGTGCTAGTGGTTGAGAATCTTGCTCAGAAATTCCTTGGCGCGGTCGCTTTGTGGGGATTCGAAGAACGTGGCGGGCTCGGCCGATTCGATGATCGCCCCGTCCGCCATGAACACCACGCGATGCGCGGCTCGGCGCGCGAAACCCATCTCGTGAGTGATCACCACCATCGTCATGCCGTCGGTGGCGAGCTCCACCATCACGCCCAGCACCTCGCTGATCATCTCCGGGTCAAGTGCGCTCGTCGGCTCGTCGAACAACATCACCTTCGGTTCCATCGCCAACGACCGTGCGATCGCCGCCCGCTGCTGCTGACCCCCCGACAACTGGGCCGGATACTTGTCGGCCTGATCCGCGATCCCGACCCGATCCAGCAGTGCCAGACCTTCCTGGCGGGCGGGCTCGCGCTGCATCTTCCGGACCTTGACCGGCGCCAGCGTGACGTTGTCGATGATCGTTTTGTGTGCGAACAGGTTGAACGACTGGAACACCATCCCGACGTCTGACCGCAGCCGTGCGAGCGCCCGGCCCTCCGCCGGCAGCGCCACCCCGTCCACGCTGATCGTGCCGGAATCGACCGTTTCGAGCCGGTTGATGGTCCGGCACAGCGTCGATTTCCCCGACCCCGACGGCCCGAGGACCACCACGACCTCACCGCGCTGCACGTCGAGGTCGATGTCTTTTAGCACATGCAGTGCGCCGAAATGCTTGTTCACACTGCGCAGGGACACCATCGGAGTCGCCGATGAGCGCTCGCGCAAAGAAGACACCTCCTCTGCGCCCGCCATGGAAGTGACCCTACCCAGCGAACGCACAGCTTCACCCGTCAATCGAATTTCCCCAGTGATTTCGGATCGTCAGCCCCTCCGTACCATAGGCACGTGACTCGGACGTCGATGGCCGCCCGGACCTACCAGGTCCGCACGTACGGGTGCCAGATGAACGTGCACGACTCCGAGCGCCTCGCCGGACTGCTGGAAGCGGCCGGGTACGTCAAGGCGCCCGCCGGTGCCGACGCCGACGTGGTGGTGTTCAACACCTGCGCCGTGCGGGAAAACGCCGACAACAAGCTCTACGGGAACCTCAGCCACCTCGCCCCGCGAAAGCGCAGCGATCCAGGCATGCAGATCGCCGTCGGCGGCTGCCTGGCGCAGAAGGACCGCGACGCGGTGCTGCGACGGGCGCCGTGGGTCGACGTCGTGTTCGGCACACACAACATTGGTTCCCTGCCGGTGCTACTCGAGCGTGCCCGGCACAACAAAACCGCACAGGTCGAGATCGCCGAGGCACTGCAGGAATTCCCGTCGGCGTTGCCTGCCGCTCGCGAATCCGCATACGCCGCCTGGGTTTCCATCTCGGTCGGCTGCAACAACAGCTGCACGTTCTGCATCGTGCCGTCGCTGCGCGGCAAGGAAGTCGACCGCAGCCCGGATGACATTCAAGCGGAGGTCTCGTCGCTGGCCGACCAGGGCGTGCTCGAGGTGACGCTGCTGGGGCAGAACGTCAATGCGTACGGCGTGTCATTCGCCGACCCGCGACTGCCGCGAGACCGCGGAGCCTTCGCGTCACTGCTGCGGGCGTGTGGACGCATCGACGGGCTGGAGCGCGTTCGGTTCACGTCGCCTCACCCGGCGGAGTTCACCGACGACGTCATTGACGCGATGGCCGAGACGCCGAACGTGTGCCCCGCGCTGCACATGCCGCTGCAGTCCGGCTCCGATCGTGTATTGCGCGCCATGCGCAGGTCGTACCGGGCCGAGCGCTACCTCGGGATCATCGACCGCGTGCGCGCCGCGATGCCGCATGCCGCCATCACCACCGACCTGATCGTCGGGTTCCCCGGCGAAACCGAGGACGACTTCGCAGCCACCCTGGACGTGGTTGAGCGCGCCCGATTCGCCGGCGCGTTCACGTTCCAGTATTCGAAGCGCCCGGGCACCCCGGCCGCCGGGATGCCCGAGCAACTGCCTAGAGACGTTGTGCAGGAACGCTATGAGCGGCTGCTGGCCGTCCAGGAGCGGATCTCTTTGGAGCAGAACCGCGCCCAGGTCGACAACACCGTCGAGGTGCTCGTTGCCGCGGGGGAGGGACGAAAGGATGACCGGACCTTCCGGATGAGCGGCCGGGCTCGTGACGGTCGGCTGGTGCATTTCGCTCCCGGCGGCGACGGGCCGATCCGTCCGGGCGACGTGGTCACCACCGCCATCACGGACGCGGCGCCGCATTACCTGATCGCAGATGGACCAGTGCAGACGCACCGGCGGACCCGGGCGGGCGACGCGCACGAGTCTGGGCGACGGCTGCGTTCGGTGGGGCTCGGCCTGCCGGCGCTGGGCGCACCGGCACCGGTGTCCACGGGATGTTCCCGGTGAGCAGTTCCGACGACGGCGACACCGACTTCGACGCGTTCAAGAAGGACATCGACGCTGCCGAGCGACGGGTGGCTGGCGAAATCCAACCAGGCGCAAGGGCTTTGATTGTCGCGATTTTGGTGTTCGTCCTGCTTGTGTCGTTCCTGTTGCCCCATGCGGGCGGCGCTCGCGGGTTCGACGCGCTGATCGGCGGACCGGTCGCGGCGAAGGCCGCAATCGCGCTGCCGTCGCGCGTGTTCAGCTGGCTGGCCCTGGTGTTCGGCGTCGGGTTCTCGATGCTCGCACTGTTGACGCGGCGCTGGGCGCTGGCCTGGATCGCGCTCGCGGGTTCGGCGGTCGCCAGCGTGATCGGCATGCTCGCGGTGTGGTCGCGCCAGACTGCGGGCCCCGGCCATCCTGGGCCCGGCATCGGCCTCATCGTCGCGTGGATCGCGGTGATTCTGCTGACGTTTCACTGGGCCCGGGTGGTCTGGAGCCGGACCGCAGTGCAACTCGCCGCCGAGGAGGCCCGCCGCCGTTCGGCAGCCGAGCGGCAGTCAAAGACCCTTCTGGAGAGCCTCGACGACGAGAAGCGCAAGGAGGACGAGGGCTAGCGCGGCTGGCGCTTCTTTTCCAGCGCACCGGCGGCGGCTTCTGCCCATTCGCGCCATTGCTGGGCGTTGGCGCGTGCCTCCTCGGCCTCGGCGGTGCGGCCCGCGGCCATCGCCTTCTCTGCCTGCTGTTCGAATTGCTCCGCACGAGAACGGAATTGCTCGGCGCGGGCTTCGGCCTGCGGGTCGGTCCAGCTTGAGCTGGCGGCCTCGCGCACTCGCTTCTCCACCGCCCGCAGCCGACGTTCCAGCTCGGGCGCCCGCTCGCGCGGCACCTTGCCGATCGTGTCCCACTTCGCGGAGATGGACCGCAACTCGGCCCGTGCCGCGTCGAGATCGCTGGTATCGAGCTTCTCGGCCTTCGCGAGCAGCTCTTCCTTGGCGGAGGTGTTGGTGTGCAGCTCTGCGTCCCGCTCGGCGGTGACAGCGTTGCGCGCGGAGAAGAACCTGTCCTGCGCGGTCTTGAACCGCTGCCAAAGCGCGTCGTCGACGTCCTTGGCGGTCCGGCCGGCTGCTTTCCATTCGGTGAGCAACTGCCGGAACGCCGCAGCCGTCGCGGTCCATTCAGTCGAATCGGCGAGCTCCTCAGCGCGTTCGCACAGGCCCTCCTTGGCCTCGCGTACACCGGTACGCTCGCGGTCGAGCTCGGCGAAATGTGAGCCGCGTCGGCGATTGAATGTCTCCCGCGCAGCCGAATACCGCTTCCACAGTGCGTCGTCGGTCTTGCGGTCGAGGCCGGTGATGGTCCGCCACTCGTCGAGGATCGCCCGGAGCCGGTCGCCGGCAGCCTTCCACTGCGCCGAATTCGTTGCCAGCTCTTCGGCTTCTGCTGCAAGCGCTTCCTTGCGGGCGGTCTGCTCGGCACGGTGTTCATCGCGGCGGGCCTTCTCGGCTTGCGCGGTCTGGTCGGCATGCTCGCGAATGGTGCTGAGCCGCGCGGCGAGAGCGTCGACGTCACCCAGAACGGCCGCGGTGGCCAGCCCCTCTTCCAGGGCGGTCGCAGACGAGCGGATCTTGCGGGCGTCACCGGTGCCCGACTCGAGCCGCCGCTCCAGCAGATCCACTTCGGTGCACAGATCCTCGTAGCGGCGGCCGAAATGTGCGTACGCGGCCTCGGTGTCGCCCGCCTGCCAGGATCCGATCATCCGCTCACCAGCGGGGGTGATGAGCCAGACGGTGCCGTCGGCGTCTACCCGCCCGAACCGATGAGGATCACTGCCCGCCGGTGCGGAATGCCCCGGGCGTGCCGCGGGGCGTGCCGGTCCCGGTTTGGGCACCGGCCTTGGCGGTGTTGGATGTCGGCTGCCCTCCGCCTGAGGCGGTGTCGTTTCGCTTTCCGTCATCTCGTGCACCTCCAGGGACGTGGTGCCCCACCTGCCGCGCAACGCGGCGCCCGATAGCTATGGTCGAAACGGCAACGGTCCCGACCTCGCTATTGAAGCAGGTCGCCGAGTTGCGTGCCGCCACGTTCTGCGACTCGAGAGGAGGCATTCGTGGCCAACGCGGTCATCGCAGCGTTACTCGCCATGGGCGCGGCCCTGTTCATCGCGGTCGGCGACGTCCTCCACCAGCGCTCGGCGCACGACGTCACCGACAAGCGAGTCGGCCACCTTGAGCTGTTCACGGGGCTTTTGCGGGACCGCCGGTGGTGGCTGGGCGGGCCTGGTGGCCGCCGTCGGATTCGGACTGCAGGCGGCGGCGCTGAGGCTCGGCGCGGTGCCGTTGGTACGGGCGCTATCCACCGGCCCGACGGCGCAAGCCGACACCGCCGCATAACGTGAAGACGTGTTGACGGCGATCGCGCTCATCCCGTCGGCGCCGGTACTGGTGCCGCAGCTCGTGGGTGCCGCAGCTGCTGAGCTGGCCGACCTGCGACAGGCGGTGTTCGCGGCCGCGAGCGCACTGCCCGGGCGGTGGCTGGCGATCGGCGTCGGGCCTACGGATGAGGTTGTGGCGCCGACAGCGGCGAGCACGTTCGCGGGATACGGCGTCGATATCAGCGTCGGATTGTCGCCAGACGCCGATGACGTGCGTGACCTGCCGTTGAGCGCGCTGATCACAGGGTGGGTGCGGGCCGAGGTCAAGCCGGGCGCACGCGCTGAAGTCCGCGTGTTCGCCGATGGCCACAGCGGCCAGGACGCGATCCGGCGCGGGGCGCAACTGCGGTCGGAAATCGACCATGCCGACGAGCCCGTCGGAGTGCTGGTTGTCGCGGACGGCGCCAACACACTCACGCAGGCGGCCCCCGGCGGCCACGATCCCGCCTCCGTCGCGGTGCAGTCCGCGCTCGACGACGCGCTTGCCGCGGGCGACGTGGCCGCGCTGGGTCGACTCCCGACGTCGATCACCGGCCGGGTCGGGTGGCAGGTGATGGCCGGGTTGGTTGGTGCGACACCGCGCTCGGCGAAAGAGCTGTACCGGGGTGCGCCGTTCGGCGTGGGGTACTTCGCGGGTGTCTGGCAGCCATGACGCGACCGATCGCGATCGTCGGGCCGACGGGCACTGGCAAGTCGCAGCTGGCGCTCGCAGTTGCCGAACGTGTGGGCGGCGAGATCGTGAATGCCGACGCGATGCAGCTCTACCGCGGTATGAACATCGGGACCGCGAAGCTGCCCGCCGAGCAGCGGCGCGGCATCGCACACCATCAGCTCGACGTGCTCGACGTGACCGAGACCGCGACCGTCGCGAACTACCAGCGCGGCGCCGCCGCGGACATCGACGCCATCCTCGGGCACGGCGCGGTGCCCGTCATCGTCGGCGGATCCATGCTCTACATCCAGTCGTTGCTGGACGACTGGGCTTTTCCCGCGACGGACTCCGCCGTGCGCGCGCGCTGGGAACAACGGCTCGCGCAAGTCGGCGTCGAACAGTTGCACGGCGAGCTGGCGCGGGTGGACGCGGCGGCGGCGGAATCGATCCTGCCCTCCGATGGGCGCAGGATCGTCCGGGCCCTGGAGGTCGTTGAGCTGACCGGTCGCCCGTTTGCGGCGTCCGCACCGACCATCGGCACGCCACGCTGGGACACTGTGATCGTTGGATTGGATTGGGAGACAGATCAACTCGATGCACGGCTGGCGACGCGCACCGAGCGCATGTTCGACGCGGGGCTGGTCGACGAGGTGGCCGACCTGCTGGATCGCGACCTGCGTGACGGCGTGACGGCGTCGCGGGCACTGGGCTACGCGCAGGTGATCGCCGCTCTGGATGACCCCGACCGCGATGCGGCCCTGACCCGCGCGCGTGAGCAGACGTTCGTCGCGACCCGGCGTTACGTGCGTCGGCAGCGGTCGTGGTTCCGGCGGGACCACCGCATCTGCTGGCTCGACGGGGCCGACCCCGGGACTGTCGACGCCACGATGCGGGCCCGGCGCCACGTATCCTGAGCAGGTGATCTTTGCCAAGGGCCACGGCACCCAGAACGACTTCGTGCTGTTGGTCGACGTCAATGCGAAGCTGTCGCTGGTGGCGGCGGGCGTCGCCGCGCTGTGCGACCGCCGCCGCGGCCTCGGCGCCGACGGGGTGCTGCGGGTGACTACGGCCGAAGCGGCCGTCGCCGCCGGCGTTCTCGCGCGCCTGCCCGAGGGGCTGAGCCCGCGTGACTGGTACATGGACTACCGCAACGCCGACGGGTCGATCGCCGAGATGTGCGGCAACGGGGTGCGGGTGTTCGCGCACTACCTGCGGGCCAGTGGGCTCGAGTCGCGCGACGAGTTCATCGTCGGGTCGCTGGCCGGGCCGCGGCCCGTGCAACTGCACCGCGTCGATGACACGTTCGCCGACGTGACCGTCGAGATGGGCAAGACCAACCAGCTCGGCACAGGCGAAGCGGTGGTCGGGGGCAGGACATTCCGCGGTCTGGCCATCGATGTCGGCAATCCCCATTTGGCGTGTGTCGACCCGGACCTGACGCCCGACGCGCTCGCCGCACTCGACGTCGCCGCACCAGTGGCGTTCGATGCCGGGCAGTTTCCGGGCGGCGTCAACGTCGAAGTGCTGACTGCACCGGTCGACAACGCGGTGTCGATGCGGGTACACGAGCGTGGGATCGGGGAAACGCGTTCGTGTGGAACGGGAACCGTCGCCGCGGCAGTAGCGGCGCTGGCCCACAACGGCGCGTCGACGGGCTCTCTGACTGTCTGCATCCCAGGCGGGGAGGTCGGCGTCACCGTCACCGCTGCGACGAGCTATTTGCGCGGCCCATCGGTCTTGGTGGCCCGCGGGGAGTTATCGGAGGAATGGTGGCAGGCCCAGGAGCGTTAATTCACGTGCGCGACCGGATCTGGGCGTGCAGTATTTCTAATTGCCTATGACGCATCCAGAATTTCCCGGCGTTCCCGCCGAGGACATCCCCAGTTCAGGTGAGCTGGCGCTCGAAGACCGTGCGGCCCTGCGGCGCGTGGCAGGCCTGTCGACCGAGCTCGCCGACGTCTCCGAGGTGGAGTACCGGCAGCTGCGGCTCGAACGGGTCGTGCTGGTGGGCGTGTGGACCGAAGGCAGCGCGGCCGACGCGAAGGCCAGCCTCGCCGAGTTGGCCGCGCTGGCCGAGACCGCCGGATCGCAGGTCCTCGAGGGCCTGATTCAGCGCCGCGACAAGCCCGACGCGTCCACGTACATCGGCTCGGGCAAGGCCAAGGAGTTGCGCGAGGTCGTCGTGGCCACCGGTGCCGACACCGTGATCTGCGATGGTGAGCTCAGCCCCGCCCAGCTGAACGCGCTCGAAAAAGCCGTGAAGGTCAAGGTCATCGACCGCACTGCGCTGATCCTCGACATCTTCGCCCAGCACGCCCACACCCGCGAGGGCAAGGCGCAGGTCTCGCTGGCCCAGATGGAGTACATGCTCCCCAGGCTGCGTGGTTGGGGCGAGTCCATGTCACGTCAGGCCGGCGGCCGTGCCGGCGGTAGCAGCGGCGGCGTGGGTCTGCGCGGTCCCGGTGAGACCAAGATCGAGACCGACCGCCGGCGCATTCGTGAACGAATGGCCAAGCTGCGCCGCGAGATCAAGGGCATGAAGCAGGTTCGCGACACCCAGCGCGACCGCAGGCTGAGCAGTGACGTGCCGTCGATCGCGATCGTCGGGTACACCAACGCCGGGAAGTCGAGTCTGCTGAACGCGCTCACCGACGCGGGTGTGCTGGTGCAGGACGCGTTGTTCGCCACCCTCGAACCCACCACGCGTCGTGCACATTTCGACGACGGGCGGAAGTTCGTCCTCACCGACACGGTCGGGTTCGTCCGGCACCTGCCGACTCAGCTCATCGAGGCTTTCCGCTCGACGCTTGAGGAGGTCGTCGATGCTGACCTGCTCGTGCATGTGGTCGACGGCTCGGACGTCAACCCGCTGGCGCAGATCAACGCGGTACGTGCGGTAATCCGCGACGTGGTGGCGGATCATGACAGTAAGCCGGCTCCGGAACTCGTTGTCGTCAACAAGGTCGATGCCACAGGTGATTTGGCGATGGCCAAGCTTCGTCGTGCGTTGCCCGGTGCGCTGTTCGTCTCGGCGCACACGGGCGAAGGTTTGGAGCTTCTTCGGAGGCGAATCGCCGAACTTGCCGTCCCCACCGACACGCCGATCGACGTCGTGATCCCGTATGACCGCGGCGATCTGGTCGCGCGGGTTCACGCCGACGGGAGGGTGCAGGAGTCCGAGCACAACGCGCACGGAACCCGGATCAGGGCTTGCGTTCCGGTGGCGCTGGCCGCGAGGCTGCGCGAGTTCGCGTCGACCTAGCCGGTGACGTCGTAGACGTCCGCCGCGTCTGCGGCTATAACCCGTTGAGCGAGTTGCGCTTTCAGCTCATCGAGGCGAGATTCCTCTTCGTCGGTGCGGTCGTCTTTCTGCGCGAGGTCGATGAACTCCTCGGTGACGAACCCGTCGCGCATGATCAACGTCACCGACCGCTCGCCGACGCTGACTTCGAACACGAAGCTTTCACGTAGCCGGCCGAGGTCGGGACGGGCCAGCGCCGGGTCGACGATGTAACGGCCGTCGGTGACGGCGCGGGTGACCGCCTCGACACCGTCGCGCGCACCGGGGCCGCGGAACGCGGTGCGGACGACCACGGACCGTCGTTGTGGCGGTTCGTCGGGGGACAGCACCGCGAACGCACGCTGCATCACCTTGAACGCATTGGCGACCCCGCCGGGCGATCCAGGCCCGTGGTAGCGCATCAGGTCGTCGAACGAGAACTCGATGATCCGGCCGCGCTCGGCAACCTGGATGACTTCGGCCACGACGCAGACTCTAGACAACCGGACTCTAGGCAACCGGACTCTAGGCAACCGGACTCTAGGCAACCGGACTCTAGGCAACCGGACTCTAGGCAACCGGCCCCCGGCAAACCAACCATCCGGTTGGTATATCTTTGGCGCAAGTTTCCGATACCGGAGGTCCCCCATGGGTAGTGCGGTCAAGTATCAGCGCACGCTGTTCGAACCCGAGCACGAGCTGTTCCGCGAGTCGTTCAGGTCGTTCCTGGACCGTCATGTGGCGCCCCACCACGAGCAATGGGAACGGGACAAGATCGTCGACCGCGGCGTGTGGCTGGCGGCCGGCAAGCAGGGCTTCCTTGGCATGGCGGTGCCGGAGGAGTACGGCGGCGGTGGCAACCCGGACTTCCGGTACAACACGATCGTCACCGAAGAGGTCACCGCGGGCCGATTCAGCGGCATCGGATTCGGCTTACACAACGACGTGGTGGCGCCCTACCTGCTGCGTTTGGCAACCGAAGAGCAGAAGCAGCGCTGGCTTCCCGGCTTCTGCAGCGGCGAGCTGATCACCGCGATCGCGATGAGCGAGCCCGGAACCGGCAGCGACTTGCAGGGCATCAAGACCCGTGCGGTCAAAGACGGCGACGAGTGGGTGCTCAACGGCGCGAAAACGTTCATCACCAACGGCATCAACTCGGATCTCGTCATCGTCGTCGCGCAGACCGATCCAGACAAAGGTGCGCAGGGGTTTTCGCTGCTGGTCGTCGAGCGGGGGATGGAGGGCTTCGAACGCGGCCGCAAGCTCGACAAGATCGGCCTGGATGCGCAGGACACCGCCGAACTGTCGTTCGACAACGTTCGGGTGCCGGCCGAGAACCTCCTCGGTGAGGAGGGCATGGGCTTCGTACACCTGATGCAGAACCTGCCTCAGGAGCGGCTATCGATCGCGATCATGGCGGCCGCCGCGATGGAAGAGGTGCTGGAGTCCACGCTGCAATACACCAAGGAGCGGAAGGCTTTCGGCAAGCCGATTGGAAGCTTCCAGAACAGCCGCTTCGTGCTTGCCGAGCTGTCGACTGACGCCACGCTTGTGCGGATCATGGTCGACGAGTTCATTCGGTTGCACCTCGACGAGAAGCTCACGGCGGAGCAGGCCGCGATGGCCAAGTGGTATTCGACCGAGGCGCAAGTGCGGTTGGTGGATCGTTGCCTGCAGCTGCATGGTGGCTACGGGTACATGCGCGAATACCCGATTGCCAGGGCGTTCATGGACTGTCGCGTGCAGACGATCTACGGCGGCACGACCGAGATCATGAAAGAGATCATCGGGCGCAGCCTCGGGGTTTAGTCGAGGTCAGGCGTTGCGCCGAGGTCAGGCGTTGCGCCGAAACTGAAACTACGGAGCGTTTCTTCGGCGTGTCGCCTACATAGTTTCAGTGTCGACGAAAGCGTCAGGGGACGGGGTACGGCCAGATGCATATCCAGTAGTTGCCGTCGCACCGGGTGAGGACTTCCTGACGTGGCGCACCGGCGGCATTCCCGCCGGCCAGTTGGGGCACGCAGCCGTAGCCGGCGGGGTTCGGGACCATGCCGTTCGGGCAGATCGCGACGTTCAGCGGGCTCGGTGATGGGGCCAACAATGGCACGGCTGCGACTGCAACCCCGACTGTCGCGACCGAAATCAGTCGCACCGCACGACTTCGGACGGCGCTCATAACACCACGATGCTCCCGAAGGAGCGGTGCGCGCTAGATCTTGCGGATCACCGTCACGACTCGACCCAGAATGGCGGCCTCGTTGCCAGGAATCGGATCGAAAGCCGGATTGTGCGGCATCAGCCAGACCTGGTTCCCGGTGCGCTTGAACGTCTTGACAGTGGCTTCGCCGTCGATCATCGCCGCGACGATGTCGCCGTTGTCGGCAGTGTTCTGTTGGCGCACAACCACCCAGTCGCCGTTGCAAATCGCGGCGTCGACCATCGACTCGCCGACCACCTTCAGCAAGAACAGAGACCCTTCTCCGACCAGTTCGCGGGGGAGCGGGAAGACATCTTCGACGGCCTCCTCCGCGAGAATCGGCCCGCCTGCGGCGATGCGCCCGAGCACCGGCACGAACGTCGGCTCGGGCAGCGCGTCAGATCCGGCGACATCGGTGGTGACCGCCGCGGCGGCGACCTCGTCGGCGCCGCGCACGTCGACGGCGCGCGGCCGGTTCGGATCGCGCCGCAGGTAGCCCTTGCGTTCCAATGTGCGCAGTTGGTGAGCGACCGACGAGGTGGACGTGAGGCCGACGGCGTCGCCGATTTCACGAATGCTCGGCGGATAGCCCCTCGTGGTGACCGACGCGCGGATGACGTCCAAGATAGTGCGCTGACGCTGGGTGAGCCCCGCTTGGGGGGTGGGGTGCGATTTGCCGCTGCTGTCGCTCATGGAGCAAATGTAACCGCCGTCACCGACATATTCAAACATGTGTTCGAGGCGTGTCGCGTTCGTGACCGGCGCCGCGGCGGACTTGTCGGTGGCCTCTGGTAAAAATCGATCAAATGTTCGGACATCGAACGCATGATCGATTATATTCGAACACAGGAGCGAATGTTGACGATGGAAGGGGCGCACATGACAGTGATCGACACCGGACGGCGGTCGGTCCGGACGCCGGCGTATCGCGGCAACGGTGAGGTCGTTCTCCGGCCCCGGCGGACGGCACCAATGCGCCCTGCCGCCGGGGTGATGGTCTATCGCGGCACCGGGGTTCGGATGTCACGCGCCCCGCATCAGCCGCGGCCGGTGAGCGTCACGATGACAGTCATTCTGGCCGTTGTTGCGGCGCTCATCGCGGTGTGGCTGGTGGCGCTGGCGCAGGCGCGCGGGGCGGCCTCCTCGGGCACGTCCGTGCCCGAGCAGCTTGCGGTCGTGCAGGTGCAGCCCGGCGAGAATCTGCAGCGACTGGCCGCTCGCGTCGCACCCGACTCACCCGCCGGGAGTGTCGTCGAGCGAATCAGGCAGCTCAACGAGCTCGACTCGGCGGCGCTGGACGCAGGGCAGACGTTGATCGCGCCCGTCGGCTGATGTCCACGATGGCCGTCGCGTGGCGTCCGCAGGTAATCTCGGAGACGTTCGACCCGACCGAGTGTCTTCGCGGCGAAGGAGCAGTCATGCACTGTCCGTTCTGCCGCCACCCAGACTCCCGGGTTGTCGACTCCCGCGAAACGGATGAAGGGCAAGCGATCCGGCGTCGGCGCTCGTGTCCCGAGTGCGGCCGCAGGTTCAGCACTGTCGAAACGGCGGTGCTCGCGGTGGTCAAACGCAGCGGCGTGACCGAGCCGTTCAGCCGGGAAAAGGTCATCCGCGGGGTGCGTCGGGCGTGCCAGGGCCGCGATGTCGATGACGACGCACTGAACATGCTGGCCCAGCAGGTCGAGGACACCGTCCGCGCGACGGGTTCACCGGAGGTGCCCAGCCACGAGGTGGGGCTGGCGATCCTCGGGCCTCTTCGTGAGCTCGACGAGGTCGCGTATTTGCGGTTCGCGTCGGTGTATCGGTCGTTTTCATCGGCCGACGACTTCGAGCGCGAGATCGAGGTGTTGCGTGCTCACCGCAATGTGAGCGCGTCGAAGTAATCCCTCAGTCGGCGCTGACGGTGCCGTCGTCGACCACGCGGCCGCCCACCTTGACCCAGCCCTCCGGGCTCCACCACGTGTGGATGACGGAACCCTTGCCTTGCGTGATGGTGAGATCGCGGCTGAGGATATCGGTCATTCGCAGTGCCGCCGCGCCGGTCGCCTCGTCTTCCGCAACACCCAGGTCCGCGGCGAACATTCGGGACCGCAGATGCCCCCGCTGCTCGTCGATCCAGGCCCAGATGTAGTGCGCGAAGTCGTCGGAGTAGTCATCCGGGTCGGCACCCGTCACCTCTCCGGGCGAGGCGAGCTGATGGAATTCGAACTCGGGCGCCCAGTCGGCTCGGGCGCGCACCATTGTCACATCGCCCTCGTAGTCGACGGCGATGATCCCTGCCGGCACCTGCAGCGTGCGGATCGGCAAGCCGCGGTCCTTCAACCACCACGACAGCCCGACCGTGGGATGGCCGGCGAACGGCAGTTCCGTCGTCGGCGTGAAGATGCGGGCGTGGACGGTGGTCGATCCGGGTGCCGGAATATCGACGAAAACGGTTTCGCTATAACCCAATTGGGCGGCGAGTGCCTGTCGGTTGGCAGGTGCGACCGCGCTCGCGTCGACTATGCCTAGCGGATTGCCGAAGTTTCCTTCCGGGTCGGTGAACACGCGCACCACAGACACGTCGGTACCCATAGGCCGACTCTACGTCAGCGATGAGCGCTCGCGCGAAGAGCAGAAAGATGTTGCGGTGGAGCGCCGGTCAGGTGGCGCTGCGCTCGTCGGAGTTCACCGCATCGAGCACCGCGACGCGTGTGTCGACAGTTCCGGAAAGGGTGTCCTTGTTGATTCCGGTCCGCAGCAGCGAGCGAAGCAGTTCTTGGTCGTACTCGGCGGCCTCGGTGGAATTGATGAACCGTTCGACGACCTCGACGAAGCGATCCGGGTCGTCGTGGAACGGAAAGTGGCCCGACTTGGAGAAGATCTCCAGACGCGAGTCGGGCATGGCCGAGTGGGCCAGCCGGGCGTGGCTAACCGGTATCACCGAGTCGTCCTCACCCCAAATCAATTGCACCGGAACGGATTGCGTGAGATAACATCGGTCCAGCATCGTGACCACCTGGCCTCGCCAGTCCACCACGGCGCGCAGTGTTCGCGAGAAAGCCGCCGACGCCGTCGGCTCCGGCAACTCGGCCAGCACCCGCAGCATATCGGGCAGGTCGCGGCCGAACCTCGTCGAGCCGAGCGCCGCGCCGACAATGCGCCCGAAGATTTGCAGCGCCGGTACCGCGCCGGGCATCCGCAGCAGCGCCAGTGCCTCGCTGCCCATCGGCACCGACGCCAGGCGCAGCGCGAAGTTCACGTCCTTGGTCACCCCACCGGTGCCGACGAGCACGATGCGCTCGACCAATTGCGGGTACTGGTAAGCGAATTGCATGGTGACGCCGCCGCCGAGGGAATGGCCGACGACGGTAACGCGCTCGATGTCGAGCACCGCGAGCAGGTCCCGCATGCCGTTGGCGTAGGCCGCCACCGAGTAGTCGGCGCGGGGCTTGTCGGACTTGCCGTGGCCGAGTAGATCCGGCGCGATCACCGTGAACCGCTGCGCCAGCTTGGTCTGCACCGTCTCCCATGTCGACGAGTTGTCGCCGATACCGTGGATCAGCAGGATCGCGGGTCCCTCGCCGGCGATCCGATACGCGCGTCGATATCCGTGGATGGTGCGAAACTGCAGCGTTGACTGCAATTCCCGCACTGGCCGCAGGTTGGCTTTGCGAGAGCTCATGTGGACCGCCTCCACCTCGGGCCGGTGGCCCGTCTCGACTAGTTCGTGTCGTCGCCGTCCGAGAAGTCCCCGGACTGCTGCGCCAGAAAGCGTTGGAACTCTCCAGCGAGTTCCTCGCCGCTGGGCAGATCTTCGTCGCGGGCCAGTAGGGACCGGTTCTCTTGTGCCGTGATGAACGCGTCGTACTGCCGCTCCAGCGCCGCCACCACCTGGGCCACCTCTGGGCTCGACTCCACCTGTTCGTTGATCTTCGACCGGATCTCGGCTGCGGCTTTGCCCAGCGCGGCCAGCGGTATCTGCAGCGAGGCGACCTTGCTGACCTCGGCGAGCAGCGCCTCCGCGGCCTCGGGATAGTCGGTCTGTGCGAGGTAATGCGGGACGTGCGCCGTGAAGCCGACGACCTCGTGGCCGTGTTGAGCCAGGCGATATTCCAAGAGGTTAGATGCGCTTCCCGGGACCTGAACCTCGCCGACCCACGGCTGATGCTCGACGATCAGCTGCTTGTTGTTGGCGTGCGCGGTCATCGTCATTGGCCGGGTGTGCGGGACAGCCATCGGGATGGTGCCCAAGCCGACGGTCTGGCGTACCCCCAGGCGCTCGGCCAGCAGTCGGACAGCGGTGACGAAGCGCTCCCACTTCAGGTCTGGCTCCATGCCGGCCAGCAGCAGAAACGGCGTTCCGACGCTGTCGTGCAGCGCGTACAGGCTCAGCTCGGGGTCGTCGTACTTGGTGAAGTGATCGGTCTTGAAAGTCATCAGCGGACGCCTGGACCGGTAGTCCAGCAGCTCGTCGATGGCGAACGACGCCACGAGCTCGGTGTCAAGCGATTCCCTCAGGTGCTTGGCCGACAGCCGGATCGCGTGGCCGGCGTCGGAGAAGCCTTCCAGGGCATGGATCATCACCGGACCACGGCCGTCGGCTGAGGACAGTTGCGGTGCGGGAAACTCCAGCTCATACATGCCGCTGTGGTCGGGCCGGTATTCGTCGTGATCTTCAGCCATCGTTCTCGCCTCCTCTCGGCGCTCATCGCCGGTTTGCCGGTGACGTCCAGTGTCGCCGGGGAACGCGATAGCCGCCACCGAACGGCGATTTGCGAACGCGGGTAACCCTGATTTCTGAACGTGAAACAAGGTCCGCTGCATTCCGCCGGCTGCGACACGGCCAGCCACGATCGGTTCGGTTCGGGCATGATCGATCGTGATGCGTGTCCGGTCGGCGTTGGTGATCCTCCTGCTCAGCACGGCTTTCTGGCCCCTGGGCTGCGCCCGGGCGCACCCACCGGGAGCTGCCACTAACCGACCACCGCCACCGCAGACGTCGGCGACCGCCGGGCCGGTCGACGCTGATCCGCTAGTGGGCGCCGTTTTTCCCGGCTCGGCCGATCTGCATACCTGCACCGGGTCCGTACTGGACTCGAGCACCAAGAACCTGATCCTGACCGCGGCTCACTGCCTCTCGTCGAACCTTCCGACGACATTCGCTCCGGGTTTCACGGAGCCGGCAGGCACTGCGGCAAGGTGGGCGGTTGACACGATTTACCTCGATCCGCGGTGGGTGGCCAGGCAGGATCCCCGCGCGGACTTCGCTATCGCGCGGGTCAGCCGGCCGGACGGCCGCTCGGTCGAGTCGGTGGTGGGGAAGGGCTTGACGCTGGGCGCCGCGCCCATCGCCGGGACCATCGTCAAGGTCACCGGCTACCCGCTAAGCGTGGGCGGCGCGCCCATCGGCTGCCGTGTCGGCACAGCGACAGCGCCCGGCGGTTTCCCATCGCTGCACTGCGTCGGGTTGACCGACGGAACCAGCGGCGCGCCATGGCGGACCGACGCCGCAGTGGTCGGCCTGATCGGAGGGCTCGACGGCGGCGGGTGTGACGAAAAGGTCTCCTATTCGCCGCCGTTCGACGGCCACGTCGCCGACCTCCTGCACCGGGCCGAGGGCGGCGGCCCTGGGGACGCCGCTCCAGATGTGTTCGCGGACGGCTGCTGACAGCTAGGTGCGGAACTGGTTGAGCGCCCGCATCTTGTTCATCACGTCCAACGCGGCGACTTTGTAGGCCTCCGCGAACGTCGGGTAGTTGAACACCGCATCCACCAGATACTCGATGGTGCCGCCACAGCCCATTACCGCCTGGCCAATGTGTACCAATTCGGTCGCGTTGGTGCCGAAGATGTGCACGCCCAGCAGCTTCAGGTCGTCGGTGGACACCAGCAGCTTGAGCATGCCGTAGGAGTCGCCGGCGATCTGGCCGCGCGCCAGCTCGCGGTAGCGCGACACACCCACCTCATAGGGAATCGAGTCCTTGGTCAGATCCACCTCGGAGGCGCCGACGTAGGAAACCTCCGGGATGGAGTAGATCCCGATCGGCTGCAGCTCCGGCATCCCGGACGCGGGCTCGCCAAACGCGTGGTACGCGGCCAGCCGGCCCTGGTCCATCGACGTGGAGGCCAGCGCGGGGAAGCCGACCACGTCGCCCACGGCGTAGATGTGGTCCACCTTGGTCTGGAACTGGTTGTCGACGAAAATCCGGCCACGGCTGTCGGCCTCCAGGCCCGCGTTGGCCAGGTCGAGATGATCGGTCTGGCCCTGCCGCCCGGCGGAGTACATCACCGTCTCGGCCGGAATTTGCTTGCCACTGGCAAGCGTGGTCACGGTGCCCGCAGAACCGACATCGACGGCCGTCACCTCCTCGCCGAACCGGAACGTGACGGCGAGGTCGCGCAGATGGAACCGCAGCGCCTCGACGATCTCAGGGTCGCAGAAGTCCAGCATCGAGTCGCGCTTCTCGACGACGGTCACCTTGGTGCCGAGTGCGGCGAACATCGACGCGAATTCGATACCGATCACGCCCGCACCGACAACGACCATCGATGCCGGGAGCGCCCTCAGGTCGAGGATGCCGTCGGAGTCGAGCACCCGGTCTTCGTCGAACTCCACGCCGGGTGGCCGCGCGGGCTTGGTGCCGGTGGCGATCACGATGTAGGAGCCGCTGACGTTGCAATGCTCGGCGCGGTTCGGGTCTTCGACCTCGACGGTGTGCTCGTCGACGAAGCGGGCGTGGCCGGTGTACAGCTCGACGCGGTTGCGCATCAGCTGCGAACGGACGACGTCTTGCTCCTTGCCGATGACGTGTGTCGTGCGGGCCAACAGGTCGGCCGTGGTGATCTTGTCCTTGACGCGATAGCTGGCGCCGTAGAGCTCGCGTTGGCTCATTCCGGTGAGATAGACGACGGCCTCGCGCAAGGTCTTCGACGGGATCGTCCCGGTGTTGACGCACACGCCGCCCAACATCCGGCCGCGCTCAACGATTGCAACCGACTTGCCCAGCTTTGCCGCGGCGATCGCGGCTTTCTGCCCCCCTGGGCCCGAACCGATGACGACGAGGTCGTACTCCATAGCCATGAGAAGAGGTCTACGCCGTTTTGCCGAATCTTGCACGCGGACGACGTCAATACCTCGTGAACAAGCCGTGGCAACGGTGTCGCGTTGCGCACGTTCTCGCGCGGGCACGTGGTTCTTCACAGTGGTTCATTCACAGTGGTGCACAAAGTGTGACGCGCGACATAGGTCAAGGGGGATTCGTCCCCAATTCAGCCTTTGTCCACAGGGGGCGGTGTTGCGGCCGGCGCAGCGTCGTTGGCGACGGTGCTGCCCGCCACGGTCTGGGTATGACCACATCACAGCCCGACTTCATGCTCAATCGGCCCGGTGCATTGATCGCGGCCCTGCCTGCTGTCCTCGGTTTCGTTCCGGAGAAGTCACTCGTGCTCGTCACGGTTGATCGCGGCGAAATGGGCGCGGTCATGCGGGTCGACCTCTCGCCGCGGCTCGCCGACACCGTCGACCGGATCGCCGAGGTTGCGGCCGCAGTCGGGCCGGACGCAGCGATCGCCGTGATCGTGGACGCCGAAGGTGCGTTGTGCCCGATGTGCGGGGAGGATTTTCGCGAGCTGGCGCGGGCGCTGTCGGATGTGCTTGCACTGCAAAAGATCACGTTGCTGGCAGTGCATGTGGTCGACCGGATCGCGGCCGGTGGCCGTTGGCATTGCGCCGACATGTGCGGGGAGCGCGGCACCGTGGATGACCCGTCATCGTCCCCATTGGCGATGGCCGCCGTTCTCGACGGCCGCCGTCTCTATGCGCGGCGCGAGGAGCTGCAGCAGGTCATCGAAGTCAAGGACGCCGCCCGCGTTGAGCGGCTCGCGCGGCGGATTCGCAAGCAGCTCAAGGCGCGTGGAGACCACGACGACGATTCCGCACGACGCGACATCGAATATACGATCGATGCGGCCAGCCGAGTGGGCGATGGCAGTGAGCTGCCCGACGCCCAGGCGGCCGAGATTGCGTGTGGATTCACCGACATTCTTGTGCGGGACACGTTGTACGCGTTGGCTGTTGGCGACAAAGCCGCCGAGGCGGAGACGCTGTGGGCGATGCTTTCGCGGGTACTTCCCAAGCCATGGCGGGTCGAAGCGCTTGTACTGCTCGCGTTTTCAGCTTATGCGCGCGGCGACGGGCCGCTTGCCGGAGTTGCGCTGGAGGCGGCGCTGCGGTGCAATGGCGAGCACCGGATGGCGTCGATGCTGGACACTGCGTTGCAGTCAGGGCTGCGGCCGGAACGGATCCGGGATCTGGCTGTAACGGGCTATCGGCTGGCGGATGGGATGGGGGTCAACCTGCCACCGCGGCGAATGTTCGGTTGGCGGGCGGGTTAGACCTTTTCGACCTTCACAGCATGTGCCATGTGGTGGGGGAGCTCCACGTCCTCGTGTCCGGGAATCACGATCGTGACGCCGCCGGCGGGATTGTTCTCTACCGTGACCCGGGCGTTGGGCACCACGCCGGCGTCCTTGAGCCGCGTGATCAGGTCGACGTCGCCCTGCACGTGCTCGGTGAGTTGGCGCACAACCACCGCGACCGGTGCGCCGGAGGGCAATTCAGTCAGGCGCACCAGAGCGCCGCGGGTGGGCGCGGAGTTCGGGTCGACACCGAGTTCGGCGAGGCCCGGAATCGGGTTGCCGAAGGGCGAGGTGGTCGGATCATCGAGGACCTGGACCAGCCGCCGCTCGACCTCCTCGCTCATCACGTGCTCCCACCGGCACGCCTCGGCATGCACCTCTTCCCACGGCAACCCGATGATGTCGACCAAGAGCCGCTCTGCGAGGCGGTGCTTGCGCATCACGGCGATCGCCAGACCGCGGCCTTTCTCGGTGAGCTCAAGATGACGGTCGCCGGCGACATGCAGCAACCCATCGCGTTCCATCCTCGACACGGTTTGGCTGACGGTGGGACCGCTTTGTTCGAGTCGTTCGGCGATCCGGGCGCGCAGCGGAACCACGCCCTCTTCTTCGAGGTCATAGATGGTCCGCAGGTACATCTCGGTGGTATCGACCAGATCGTTCATGTGCGCCCTCCGTCGGCCAGAGTCTACCGGTCTAGCTGGCAATTCGGTGATGTAGAACCGCCGCGAGAAAGGCGTGTGGCCCGCCTTGGGGAAGGCGGGCCACACGCGGAGGGAGTTCAGCTTCAGCTGGCGTAGGAGCGCAGCCGATCGGCGCGATCCCCGTGCCGCAGCTTGGTCATGACCTCGCGCTCGATCTGACGGACACGCTCGCGGGAAAGCCCGAACAGTTTGCCGATCTGATCCAGAGTGCGGGGCTGTCCGTCGTCGAGGCCGAACCGCAGCCGGATCACCTGGTGCTCGCGCTCGTCGAGCGTGGCCAGCACAGTGCGGATGTCGGTGTGCAGCAGCTCGGTGATCACCGCGTTCTCGGCGGACATGGCTTCGGCATCCTCGATGAAGTCGCCCAGCGGTGCCTCCTCGTCGCTGCCGACCGGCATGTCCAGGCTCACCGGATCGCGGCTGTGCTCGAGCAGATCGCTGATCTTCTCCACGGGAATGCCGGACTCGGCGGCCAGTTCATCGTCGGTGGCTTCACGGCCAAGGTTCTGATGCAACTCGCGCTTGATCCGGGCCAACTTGTTCACCTGCTCGACCAGGTGAACGGGCAGCCGGATGGTGCGACTCTGATCGGCCATGCCGCGAGTGATCGCCTGACGGATCCACCACGTGGCGTAGGTCGAGAACTTGAAGCCCTTTGCGTAGTCGAACTTCTCCATCGCGCGGATCAGGCCGAGGTTGCCTTCCTGAATCAGGTCGAGCAGCGGCATGCCGCGTCCGGTGTACCGCTTCGCCAGCGACACCACGAGTCGAAGGTTCGCTTCGAGGAGATGCCGCCGCGCGGCGTCGCCATCGCGAACGACCATCGCAAGCTCCCGCTTGCGGGTCTCGCCGAGGCGCTTGCGAGTCTCGAGCAGATGCTGAGCGTAGAGCCCGGTCTCGATCCGCTTGGCCAACTCGACCTCGTCGGCTGCGGTCAGCAATGCGGTTTTGCCGATGCCGTTCAAGTACACCCGCACAAGGTCGGCGGCTGGACTTTGTGCGTCCAGATCGCGTTCAACTCGGCTGGTGGTGGCGTTAGCCATTGCGCCCTCCTGATCACCTCGAACTGTCATGGAGTGCAACGCATGGAACGCCGAGGAAGTTCCCGTACGACTGCCCGGGTAGCCCTTCTGAGCTGCAGTTATGCGGCGGCGACCTGAGAATGTACTGAGAATAGAGCCAGAGTGTCCTAATTCGACTCGGACTCAGCCTGATTCGAACGCTCGGATTGCGGCGCGGGCTGCGTACCGCGTTCGAGTTCTGCCCGTTTCGCTGTCGGGAACAAAGGCGTGCGGCGCGTCTGGTTGTCGAAGCGGCGGGGCTCTTCGGCCCGGCGCGGCGGACGGTCGTTGGCGATCAGCACCGCGATCCATGGCAACGGAACCGACGCCCCAACGATCAGCAACGAGATGAGTCCGTTGTGCCAGGTGCCGTAGGCGACGGCGGCAAAGATCAGCGCCGGGATGCGAATCGTCATCAAGGTCAGGTACTTCCGCACCCGCTGGCGTTGTTCTTCCTCGTAGGGGAGTGCGGCGGCGGTGATCAGGACCGGTCGACCTTCGTCGTCGAAACCCAGCTCGTGGCCGTGTTTCATAACCCCACTGTTTCACAACCTGGCCCAACCTGCGGAGCCGGTTTCGTACAGCGGTCTTACCGGGCACAATGGGGTGTATGCGGACGCAGACGATCGAACGCACCAAGACCGATGAACGCGTCGACGACGGGACCGATAGCGATACTCCGAAATTCTTCCATTACGTGAAGAAGGACAAGATCGCCGAGAGTGCCGTGACGGGCACGCACGTGGTCGCGCTCTGCGGCGAGGTGTTCCCGGTGACGCGGTCGCCCAAGCCCGGGTCTCCGGTCTGCCCGGACTGCAAGCGGATCTACGAGAAGCTCAAGACGGGCTGACCCGCTCGGCATCGGCAGGCTCGTCTTTCGTGCCGGCCGAGGGCTCGTTGCCGATGATCGCGTCAACGCGGGCGTTCAGCCACCACCTGAGCCGACGCGCGTGCGTGTCCGACACGGGCCATTCCTCCTGAATCGCGTTGTTCAGCTCGGCCCCGATCACCACGGCGAAGCCCATGAAGAACGCGAACAGCAGAAATGCGATCGGGGTGGCCAGTGCGCCGTACGTATAACCGGTGCTGGTGATCCATCGCAGGTATTGCTTCAGGAAGTAACTGGCCAGCAGGAAGACCAGCGTGGCAAGCACGGCGCCGATTATGAGTCGGTGCGTGGGCAGTGGCTTCGGCAACGAGACGCGGTACAGGATCGTCACGATCAGCACGAGACCCAGACCCAGCAGGGGGTAGTAGCCGTACTGCAAGACGTTGTCCCAGCTGTCGGGAAGCCACTGCGCGATCTTTTGGGGGCCGAGTGCGACGAGCGGCAAGGCCACGATCGCGGTGATCAGCATCACCACGTAGATGCCGAGCGCGAAGAAGCGTTGTCGCACGGGGTGGCGGAGCGGGGTTTGGTCGTGCGCTTCGACGACGGAGTCGACGAACGCGGAGATGGCCGACGAGCCGGCCCATAGCGACATCACGAATCCGAATGACACCACCTCGCCGCGGGCACCCGCCACGATGTCGGTGATCGTCGGCGCGATGATCTCGTTGACCACGCTCGGGGAGAAGAATCTGTTGGCAGTGCTGACGAGCTGTTTCTCGATGGCCGGCAAGGTGCCGGGGCCGACCGCCGGCGCGATGTAGGCGAGGCTGCCGAGCAGGCCGAGCAACAGCGGGGGCAGCGACAGCACCTGCCAAAACGCGGCCTGGGCGGATTCCGAGAAGATCGAATCGTCCCAGGCCTTCGACAGCGTCCGCCTGATGACGCGCCCGATCTCGTGCTTCGACGGTTTTACCGGTAGCTGGTCAGTCATGACCAACCAAGCATTGCTGAACGATGCTGTTCCTGCCCAGCAGCTGCAGCGGATTGGTCCGCGGGTCAGTCCGCCAGGGGAGCGCTGACCTGCAGAACCGCGGCCAACTCGACCAACTTCGTTTCGTGTTCGTTGGCGTGGTGCTGGCAGAACAGCAGCTCACCGCCGGATGGCAGCTTGGCCCGTACGCGAGCAGCGGCACCGCAGCGATCGCAGCGGTCAGCCCTGGTCAATTCCCGACTGGCAAGCGTTGCGTTCATGGTGTTCTCCGTTCTCGCGGTTTGCGGCTGGTATGGCCGGTCTCGCGTTTCTCTACTTTGACAGACACATTCCGGATCGGCCTTGTTCCAAAGGCCCCTACAGGTGTGTCGTGTCTCACGTTTTGCATCGCCCGAGGTGGGCGCATGGTTACTCGTGTGTCCGTGTTGTTACATATCTGTGCAGCACCGGACTGGGTGAACGCGCAGCGCCGTGGCGAGCACCGACCCGATTCATTGCGCGATGCCGGATTCGTGCACCTGTCGACGGCCCGGCAGGTGCACCTGCCGGCCAACCGTCTCTACTCCGGCCGTACCGACCTCCTGCTGCTGCATATCGACACCTCGCAACTTGAGGCGCCGGTGCGCTGGGAACGAGGGGATGCAACCGACCCGGCATCGATGTTGTTCCCGCATCTGTACGGCCCGCTGCCGGTGTCAGCAGTGATCGCGGTCACCGAATATCGGCCCGGCGACGACGGGCGGTTCGTGCGGGTTCAGACCTCGGGAACGTAGGCGTCGGCCTCGATCTCGACCTCCAGCGCCGGGTCGATCAGAGCGGAGACCTCGACCATCGTCGCGGCGGGCGTGATCTCTCCGAACACCTCGGCGTGCACGGCGCCGACTTCCTGCCACCGCGTGATGTCGGTGACGAAGATGCGGGTGCGCACCACGTCGCGCAGCGTCGCGCCCACGTCGCGGAGCGCCAGCTCAATGCGTCGCAGCGCATCCCGCGTCTGCGAGCCGACGTCGTCCCCGTTGCCGGTCGTGCCCGCGACGGCGACGTACGGTCCGATCCGCACGGCCCGGGAATAGCCCACCGCGGACTCGTAGGGTGAGCCCGATGACACGTTGATCCGCTCGGCCATCAGTCCATCTTCGCGAATGCGAGTTGAGTGTGACGGTTCCTCGCGGCGAGGGCTCGACTCCTTACACTGACCCATCGTGGGAATTCTGCTCGGCTTCGCGCCGTGGATCGTCTACTGGGTGCTTGTCGGTAACGTCCCGTTCAGCACCGCCGTGTTGGTGGCGCTTGCAATCGCCGTGCTGTCATTCGTGATAGGGCGCGTCAAGCGAACTCCGGGGAGCACGCTCGAAATCGGCGCTATCGGAACGTTTTTGGTGCTGACGGTTCTGACGTTCACGCTGAGTCAGTCGTTTATGGAGCGTTGGATGCAGCCGCTGAGCAACGCCGGCATCTTCCTCGTGGCGCTAACCGGTGCCCTGATCGGTAAGCCCTTCGTGCGTGAGTTCGCCGAAGTGGGCCAGCCACCCGAGGTGGTCGAAAGCGAGCCGTTCGGCCGGATCACGACCCTGCTGACATGGATTTGGGTCGCCGCGTTCGCGGGCATGACGGTGTCGTCGTCGATCCCCCCGATCGTTTACGGCAAGGCCACGATCCTCGACACCAAGACGCCGCTGTCGTTCGTCTGCTACTGGGTGATTCCGTTCTCGCTGCTGGGTTTGGCGGCGCTCGCGTCGAAGATCCTCCCCGACCGGATGACCCCGGCGCCGGAGGACATCGTCCGTAAGACCACGTTCGTCGCGTTCTCCGAAGCTGAGATCGACCAGTTGATCTACCTCGCCACCGAGCACGCCAACCGCGAAATCGGGCCCGGCAAGGAGGCGTACGACATCAGGATCGGGAGCAAGGGAGTCCCGCTGGTAGGAGACGAGACCCGGGAGTCGTGGCCGTCGACCTACAAGGTCCGCGAGCGGCAGTAACGCTGCGGTCCGCGAAGCTGAATCGCGTCGCACGCTCGGGCTGTGATCGTCTGTGCTCGGCCCGCCCGGTGCACCGCGTAGATGTTGATGTGGGAGTCACTCGGTCACAAGATCGTGCCGTGCCGTACATGTCGGTGCGCCGCCATCGCGGCCGGTTAACATGCTCGGCAGCACCGGGGTCGTCTAGCAGAAGGAGCGTCGATGACCACGCGCGGCATCTCGGAGGACGCGCTGCTTGTGCAGGAGGCGTGCTTCGCGCGGGCATTCGCGGACGGCGATCCGGCGGTCGCGCGGGACCTCTATCAGCCCGACGTGGTGTACTTGAGCCCGACGGTACGCCTCTTCAATTGGCCGGCCCGGATCGACGGCATCGAGCGCACGCTCGAGTTCATCGCACTCACCATCCGTGGCTGCGCGGCCATCCGCTACGAAGCGGTGGAGCACGCCATCACGCCCGGCGCGGACGCCGCGTTCGTGCGCGTGCAGTTCGACTGGACCGGGGGTGCGGAACGCCTGCGCTCGACATACGTGGTGATCTACCGCTATCGCGACGGCCGGATCGCCCGCCAGGAGCTGTACTACGACCCGAGCGGGGCGCTGGAGCGGCTCGAGGCCGGTTGAGCGCTAAATCTCAATCCAGGTAGTCGCGCACAAGGGCGCAGCTAGCACTGTGCTTGACCTGCTAAAACGAGGTCATCACCGAGCGTTGTGGTGCCAAATATCTTTGATTGACGGCGGTCCCGAATCCGATGAGAGCCCCTCACGACCATAGTCTGCACTGAGAACCCCTACCCGAGCATTCCGCCCCCCGCTGGGGCTCTGGAGGCGGCCGCGCTCAACGAGGCAGCCGACGAGATCATCGGCCTGACCTAAACCGCAGCAGCACAATCGGCCCGTCATCCTGCTTGGGTGGCGGGCCGATTCCGTTTGGGCGAGTCGAAAGCGGGGTACCCAGCGACGCCCGTTGAAGACAAAGAGTCGGTCTAGGGGTGTACGAATGAATGCGAAGAAAGCGATCGCCGAAGCCACCATCGCCGGCGTGCTGGCCATCTCAGCTCTCGGACTGGGCCCGGGTGTGGCGAACGCCAACACACCAGCACCCAGCAACATGCCGTCCGTGCAGTGGCACCAAGACGACGGCGGGTGGTGTTGGTGGTGGTGCTGGCATCCCTGGCACGGCTGGCACGGCTGGCACGGCCACTGGAGATAAACCAACCGTTGAGACGCGGCTTCTCCGCGGCAGAAAGTCAACCGTAGAACCCCTGCTGCCGGGGCATTCTGCTTGGGTGGCGGCCGACCGCTGCTGCCGCGTTACCGCGGACGATGCCCTGAATCGCGATGCGCAGATCGTTACCGGCTGTTCGTATCTGGACGATGGACGTCCGCACCAGCCCAGGCACGGGTTACTTCGAATCTTCGCGACGGCGGTGTTCACTCTGTTCTGCTAGGCGATGGCCGCAGCGTGAATATCGGCGTTAACGCTGCCGGGCCGTCGTGGATCCGACCAGCGGTGGTTGGTTACGCCGGTTCGTCGGTGTTGCGGTGCTTGCGCTGGGCGGCGAAGAACTCGGACCAGGAGACCACGTCAGGGTGCCGCTTGAGCAACACTCGCCGTTGGCGTTCGGTCATGCCGCCCCAAACACCGAACTCAATCTGGTTGTCGAGCGCGTCGGCGAGGCACTCGGCGATGACGGGACAGTGCCGGCAAATAACGGCCGCTTTCCTCTGCGCCGCTCCGCGAACGAAGAGTTCGTCGGGATCGGTGGAACGGCACCACGCCTCCGACACCCACGCGATGCGGGCTTCGGCCGCCGGACCGATGAACATCGTCATTTGGACAATTTTCTTAGCGCCGGCGGGAGCCGACTAGCGTAGTCAACTACTCGAAATCTGCCGCAGAAGCGCAATCGGCGCGCTCTGTAGCTACCGTCTGGCTGATGCCGGCCAGCCCTTCGGACAGCCGCCGCGCCGCCAACCGCTTCCCGGCCTCATCCATCAGATACACGTCGTGATGGTCTTCTGCCCAGTCATCGCCCACGAAAATCATGAACCACCGCCCTCCTCAAATCGCCTGTCGATCAGCCTATTTCAAGCCTGAGGACACCCGGCGGCAACCTAATGGATCAGTGCTCTTCCGGCACGACATCCCATCAGCGCTACAGGCGACCTCACCAACCAGCGGGGGGCACGATCTAGCGCTAGGAATCGACACACACTCCAGGCCGCAGAAGTGCTCACCGGCCGGCGGCTCGGTGATCAGCATCCCTCGATAGCGGCGATGACCCCCTCAACGGCACGCCGATCAATCCCCATTAGGTCGCCGGCATGGTCGGCGTAAAGGCACGGGGTGGTTCACCGTGGCACCCCGGCGGGCGGTACACCCTCCATGGCAATCCGCCCACTGGGAGTGTCTCAGGAGCCACGCAAGGAGAAATGTTTAGCCGAAACCCCCGCGTTTGGGTGATGCGGGGTTTACGGTTTACATTGCTGTTAATTAACAGCAATGTCACAGGCGACGGTTCGCCGACGTCAGCAGGAGAGGAAACATTATGGGCAAACATCGTGCGATCCCTCAGCACTCGCTACGGGCGCGGACAGTGATCGGTGGCGCGGTCGCGTCGGGCGCCCTGTTGCTCTGCGCACCGGCCGGCATGGCACTCGCGCACCGTGACAACGGGGGTAACAACGGCACGACGGGCCCCGCGGCCCCGACAGCGAAGCTCCAGACGAGCCGGAACGCTGACGAAAACCGTGACCTAGCCACCCTATTTAGTAAGATTCCCCCGAGCGTATTGATAGCCCTTGAGACAAAAGCAGCGACGGATCCAGGTCTGGCGAAATTACTGGGCAAATTCGCCTGCGTGCAGACGGCGAGCTGCGCGTGAAGTAGTCGGTGGGGGGCGCCGGCGCGGGCTACCGCCGCCCCCAACCGACAGTCCACACATTGTCATCGTCAACAGCCCGCTGGAACGCCGAAACCCCGGTCGCGTCCCACACCGGCGAACTGGTGATCGGAAACAACTCGATTCGAGAACGGCACCCGCTTGATCAACCTTGATCAACGAGGCGACCCTCCTGACGGCACTTGGACGCAGCCCCTGGGCCAAGACGACCAGGGGTAACAGTTCTCATGGCGGCCAATCTTCATCCGTACATCTCCGACTGCAGATGGCGATCGAGAACCCGGTGGCCGCAAACTTCGCCAGCCTGACGGTGCTCGTTCGCAGCCCTGAGGACCGGTCGATCACGGTTGTGGCGCCGCGTTCCGGTTTCGGCTAACGGCGGGCAACGGCGAGATCATCGCGGTCGGCGAGGCACACGAATTCAAGGCCGCCGCTGGCATCGCGTCGGTTCAGAAGAACGCGGCGGACGCCAAGATCGAAGACTTGACCGAGGTAGGCGCCGCCGCTGCCAACGACGTACCGGGTCGGCCCGTGCCTGCGCCTGCGCCACTTCGACGACTGTCGACAGCTTGGGGGCGGGTCGCCGACGCGCGCACCGCTCGCAACCTCTTCCCGCGATGTTGCCGCTGCTGATAAGCCCGATTTGCGCCACGGTAGGGCTCATAACGACTCTTTTCGGCCAATGCGGCGCTTGCCAGCTCAATTCTATTGACGCAGAGGGAAAATCTAGCAGGCGTGCAGCAAAATTCTCGGTTTAGACGCTTGATGGAGGGGTAACCACTGCTCATAATTGGGTGCGCTGCGCCTACCTAAATTGAGGGAAGTGATCTCATGACGGCCACCTTCTCCGCCGTGTCTGACATCAGCGACGACCGCGGTTACGGCAGATGGCTAGATACCCTCACCGAAGCGTCCGCGCGCTTCGACGCCCTACATACAGCCGTAGCTGAGGTCCGGTACCTGTGCGCAAACGGGGACGTCTCGAGCGAACAAATCCTCGAAGTGCTTGAACGACAGCGCGTATAACCATCCGAGCATTGGCGTCCGCCGGTGTGGGCGCGGCCATTCGGTCGCCGCTGCTGCGTCCTGCACTGTCAGTGCCGGGTCGGGTTGTACCCATAAGTGGTCTGTACTCGCCTGGCTTGTACCGTTTGTGCCCGCCCACTGGTCGGCGCATGGGGTGCGACCTCGGTTTCTTGCACTCTGCGTCGCAGGTTGGCCCAACCCTCGCATCGTTGGATTTTGTGTCGTGGCGGGCGTGGTCACGTCGGGGTGCGGCCACGTAGAGTTTCGGCGATCACCGTGATGACTCGATGAGCGTGCCGTTCCAGGTAGAAATGGCCACCGTCGAACGTATGTGTCGTGCCGCCACCGGAGGTGTGCTCATGCCACGCCATCGCATCCTCCATCGTGGTCGACGGGTCATCGACAGCCGTCATCACCACGATGGGCGCGCTGATACGGACGTCGGGACTTGGCGTATATCGTTCGAGTGCCCAAACGTCATTGCGGAATGCGGGCAAAACCATCTCCCGCATTTCTTTGTTGCCCAGTAATCGAGGGTCGGTGCCACCGAGCTCGCACATCTTCTTAACGAGATCGGCATCGTCACCGAGGTGTATCGCCTCATCACCCAACCTGCTCGGCCCTCGCCGAGCGGAGACAAAGACGGTCGTCGGCGTGATCTGGGCCCGCTCCTCGAAACGGCGAGCAACCTCGAAAGCCACTGCTGCGCCCATGCTGTGACCAAAGAACGCGACTGGACCATCGATCACGGGGTTCAGGGCCGCATATATGCAATCTGCGAGGTCGTCGATGGTTTCAACGAATGGCTCACTCCGGCGATCTTGACGACCGGGGTACTGAATGGCGCACACATTGAACTCCGGTGACAGAGCCGCCGACAACGGGAAAAAGTAGCTGGCGGAACCACCGGCATGTGGAAAACACACCAACCGGGTGCAGGCGTCTCCGGCCGTGTGAAAGCGGCGGACCCACACGCCTTGTCCAACCGGCCTCACCAACGTGTTGATCCTTTCACGACTTAACTGGGGTGCGATCGTGCAGCCTGTGCAGCTCATTACGCTGCCCATCGGGGCCCGCGTACATCCGCTGCCCTGCTCAAACGTATAGCCAGCCGTTAACCCGCGAGGCCTGTCCCCCCCAGACCGAGTCGTCGATGTCGGCGCCGGGGACGACCAGGCCGCCTGTATCTGCGGTGCGCGGACATCACTCTGCCGTCATGGCATCGCCTCGGCCCACTTCATGTGCCTGTCGAAGCTCCAGTGCTTGTTTGAGGCACTCGATCGAGTCTTCAGCCCTCCGGATCGCTCGGGCGCGCAGTCGCTCGATCTGTTCGGCCAGGGACCGATAGATGGGGTGGTCGGTGTTTTCCAGGCGACGCCGAATCCGGGCGTCGATGGTATTCAGCATCTCGTCCAACGTCACCGGGTTCTCCCGGAGGTCACGGTCAGGGTCGAGGTCCAGTCCACCTTGCTCGATCAAAGCCCTCAGGGCCTTGATGGAGTCCGGTCCCACGGCAGTGCGTTAGAGACTTGGGTGGGCTTGATCGCCTCGTACACTTGCGCCAGCCACGTGTAATCGGCGGTGTGCGCATCGAGCACCTCATGCGGGTGGAGAAATTCCCACAGTGTCTGAATACCCGTGAACTCGCCGGCGAACCGATCCCGGGCATCGCCATCGGCGGGCAACCGCTGGAGCAAGTGCTTCCGTCTTGACGCCGAGCGGCTCTGGACACTGCTCCGCCCCGGCGTTCAGCTGCGCCGAATTTATCCCCACATCTGCTGTGGCACCGTGGATTTGACTGCCTCGATCATTTGACCGGCCAGCCGCTCAGTAGTTGTTGTTGCAGGTGTTGGCGACCTGCATGAGAGCTCCCGTGTACCGCTGCCCCCACCGGGTGCTCTGCATCTGCTGGACAGTCTGCTGGCGCTGATCCGGCGGCGAGGCGAGGAATCTGCTCAGCGTGGACTGCGCCATCGGCGACGCGGAGAGCTGGTTGGCAAGATCGGGCGCTTGCGCGTTCAGCGCCGCCACGACTTGCGAATAGCTGCACGTTGTGTTGATGATCGGGCTCACATCGGGTTCTGCGGACGCGACCCCGACACCAGCGGTCAACGACAACACCAGACCGCTAAATGCGAAAGAAAGTTTCGACAGCTTTACCATCTTCGTACATCTTTCAACCAACACATCCCGCTGGGCGGCGACGACATCCTTCCAGCAAGGCGTGCCGTCTTTGGTCGACGGTAGCAAGTTTCGCCACCACTCTGGCCGGTTTTCAACAGTCGATTGCGGGCGTCGGTCATGCGCACGGTGTCAGTGCGCCCACGAGGCTCGGTTTGTAGCACGCTGGCTGGGTAGAGTTTTACCGTCGAGGCTGCCGCCCACGCGACCCGCATGGTGCGATCTACTGCCCTGACGCTCATCGGACCTCTGTCGAGCGCCCGCCGCACCGGTTCCATGGCGTCGTGGGCCAGCCGAAACCGTTGGCGTAGCAACGGACCCGACACTTCAGCGTTGGTCCGCACGCCATAGGGCGCCCAGCGACGCCCCACCAGCCGCGCCGTCGGGATCACCAGCGGCGTGGCCGTCATCGTTGCGACGACCCTGTCGTCATGCCGACGAACCACGCCGTCCCTTATGTGCATCGAAAGCGACGGCGTCGTCGCCAATTTCAGTGCGCGGCAACACGCGCGCAACGCGCCTGTCCGACAGGCACTCCCCTTTTGTTCAACTGTGTTTCGAGATACGACTGGGCCCACTGGTAGATGTGGTTCAGGCGACACATCGGTGATGCCACGCCCCCACCACGACTAGCCGGGGTAAAAGAACTTCCCTGCTGCGCCGAAGGCGCGGGATTGCGTGATGGGACCGCAGGACCGCCACGAACGCGGTACCGGTGTCGGTCTAGGCGTGGGCGCTCGGGCCGGTGCCACCAGCGGCAGTGCTGCCAGCATTAGCGACGATGGCGAGCATTACCCGTGCGATTGTCTGTTGGACAACAACGACCAACGACGTGCTGCCCGGGGAGTTGGGTCCCCAGCCCAGGTGGGGCGCATGCCCATGAGGGGTTACCTAATAGTTCGGCTGACCGACTCTGACAGCAGTCCGGTCAATCGGTCTGCCGCAGGACGAACAACCCGGATAATCAGCGGCGATTGTGATTCGTTCCAGGCAGCCGAGAGGAGCGCGATGACCGTCACACCTAGCGATGGCCTGCGGCAAGGCTGGGGTGCCCAGAAGTCGCGGGTGATCACTTGGCATGATCCGCTGCCAACCGCAGCGTTACGCGCGCCGATGGCTGGCTTGGACCTTGTGCGGGCGGTCATGGACCAACAGCTTCCACCGCCGCCCATGCACAAGCTGATGCAATTCGGCATTGTGTCTGTTGAGTCCGGCAGAGTGGTATTCACCTGTGCGCCCGACGAGTCCGCATATAACTCCATCGGTATCGTCCATGGTGGTCTTGTCTGCGCACTGCTGGACACGGTGGTGGGCTGTGCGACACACACCACCCTGCCCGAGGGCAAGGGTTTCACCTCCATCGAAATTAAGGTGAACTACCTCAAGGCGGTTCAACTGTCGAGCGGATTGCTCACCGCCACCGGAACAGTGGTCAAGTCTGGGTCCCGTGTGGCCTTCGCCGAAGGCACGGTGACCGACGCCTCTGGTGCGTTGGTGGCCACCGCATCGAGCACCCTGCTCGTCGTCGACCTTGCGAACCAGGCTCGCACCTGACCATTTTGACTGCAGGTCCTTTAAGCAGTTGATGTTGAACACTTTTGGCAGAATACCCGGAGGCAAAGGGAAGGGTTCTGAGTGCGCCGCGCTCCCGCCAACGGAGGACCTCACCCCCGATGTGGTGTATCTACCGGAATAGCGCCTCGTACTACTGACGCCAACTTGGCCAAACCGGCCGAAGGAGGGAAGTCGCGTCGTGTCGGCCATGGATTCTCCCGCTTGCCAGCATGACCCACGTCGGCAAACCTGCAGTTCAAGCTAAGAAGTCGGAGTGTCGCTCAGTCCAGGTAGTCGCGCAGCACCTGCGAACGGCTCGGGTGCCGCAGCTTTGACATCGTCTTCGACTCGATCTGGCGGATCCGCTCGCGGGTGACGCCGTAAACCTGGCCGATCTCGTCGAGCGTCCGGGGCTGCCCGTCGGTCAACCCGAACCGCAGCCGCACCACGCCGGCTTCGCGCTCCGACAGCGTCTCCAGCACCGACTGAAGCTGATCCTGCAGAAGCGTGAACGACACCGCATCGACGGCCACCACCGCCTCGGAGTCCTCGATGAAATCGCCGAGCTGGGAATCACCCTCGTCGCCGATGGTCTGGTCCAGCGAGATCGGCTCACGCGCGTATTGCTGAATCTCAAGCACCTTTTCAGGCGTGATGTCCATCTCCCTGGCGAGCTCTTCGGGCGTCGGCTCGCGACCCAGGTCCTGTAGCAACTCCCGCTGGATCCTGCCGAGCTTGTTGATCACCTCGACCATGTGCACGGGAATGCGGATGGTGCGGGCCTGATCGGCCATCGCCCGGGTGATCGCCTGACGGATCCACCAGGTCGCATACGTCGAGAACTTGTACCCCTTTGTATAGTCGAACTTTTCGACGGCGCGGATCAAGCCGAGGTTGCCCTCCTGGATCAGGTCGAGGAACGCCATGCCACGCCCGGTGTAGCGCTTGGCCAGCGACACCACCAACCGCAAGTTCGCCTCGAGCAGATGGTTCTTGGCCCGATCGCCGTCGCGGCAGATCCACGCCATGTCTCGGCGTTGGGCCGCGGGCAATTTCTCGCCGCGGTCAGCCACCTCGCTCATCAGCTGAGTGCCGTAGAGGCCGGCCTCGATCCGCTTGGCCAGCTCGACTTCCTCCTCAGCATTCAGCAGTGCCACCTTGCCGATCTGCTTGAGGTAGGCGCGCACCGAGTCGGCCGATGCGGTGAGTTCGGCGTCCTTACGGGCCTGGCGCAGCGCCTCGGATTCCTCTTCGTCCCAAACGAAGTCGCCCGATGCCTTGTCCTTCTCGCTCGGCTCGACAATCTCGTCGTCTTCAGCGGCCGGTACCGCTTCGGCTGTCGCGGCTGTCGCCGTGGCCGCCGGCTCGGCGTCCTCCCCGGCTGCGACCGCGACTTCTACGTCGACTACGTCGACCTCGATGCCCTCCGCGAGCTGATCAAGTTCAAGATCGGCCACGTCGACCTCGAGGTCCTCGGGTTCGGTGTCTTCGAGTTCGATGTCGTCGAGTTCTTCGACGGTCTCGTCGACGTCGGCAGGTGCTGCCTTCGTATCGGCTTTTACCTCCGCCTTCTTTGCGGGCGCCTTCTCCGCCGGCGGCGCGGCCTTCTTCGCACGGCTGGGCGTCTGCGCTGCGACCGGCTCCGCCTTCGCGGTCTTCGCGCGCGATGGCCGAAGCTTGCTTGCGGCTTTGGCCAGCGCTTTGACGGGTGCCTTCGCGGTGGTCGTCTTCGTCTCCTTTGCCGTCTTAACCGCGCGCTTGGCCGGCGCGGAGGCCTTCGTCGCCTTCACAGCTTTCGTTGCCTTCGCCGGTGTCCGCTTGGCGGGGGTCTTGGTAGCGGTGCGCTTCACCGGCTCCTTGATCGCCGGGCTTGCTTTCGTCGCTGCCACGTACTCCCTTTCGCCCATGCCGACCTCGCCGCGGCGCGAGCCGCCTGCGCACGACACAACCAGTGGCCGGCTGCCTCGCGCTATGTCGAATGTCGGCGTGCTATCAGTCTTGGATACTCGCCGCTCTCTTCGATTTGCGGCCGCCGTCGACCATTGTAACGACAGCGCCCGCTCAAACCCCGCTCAGCGGGGTGATTCCCCTCGCCGGGTCGATCTGCGCTGCGACGGCTGCCCCGACGATGCCCGCGGTGTTCTGCAACGCGGCAGCCACGACCGGCGTCCGGCACGTCAGCAGCGGCAGCCACCTGTCGGCCTTGCGGCTGATGCCACCGCCCGCGATGAAGAGGTCGGGCCACAGCGCGTTCTCAATGGCGACCAGCACCTTGGTCACCTCTGGCGCCCAGCGCTTGTAGCTCCAGTTGTTGTCCTCCTTCACCGACGACGCGGCGCGGTGCTCGGCTTCCTTCCCGCCGACCTCGAGGTGGCCGAATTCGGTGTTGGGCAGCAGAACCCCGTTGTGAATCAGCGCCGAACCGATGCCCGTGCCGAACGTCAGCAGCACGATTACGCCGCCCTTGTCCTTGCCGGCGCCGAACCTCACCTCGGCCAGCCCGGCGGCATCGGCATCGTTGAGCACCGTCACCGACTGGCCGTCGAGCGCCGTGCCGATCACCTCGGTGGCCTTGGTTCCGATCCACGACTTGTCGACGTTCGCTGCGGTGCGGATCACGCCGTTGGTCACCACGCCCGGGTACGTCACACCGAGCGGCTTCGTCCAACCGAATTCCTTGACCACGGCGGCGATGGTCTTGGCCAGCGCCTCCGGCGTGGCGGGCTGCGGCGTCGGCAGCTTGTAGCGGTCGCCGATCAAATGGCCGGTGTCCAGGTCCACGATCCCGCCCTTGACGCCGCTGCCTCCGACGTCGATGCCGAATCCGCGACGATCCGACCCGGTGGTGCTTTCGGTTTCGGTGACGGGGGCAGTCATGGGCACTCCTCGACGAGGCGGGCGGCTGTTGACGCGACCCAACCCTACTGGCTGGTGGGGCCTGTGGTGGCGCGAGTGGTGATTCGCGTGCTGCGATGTTGCGGTGACCTTACGCGACGTCGATTGGGCTGAACTGCGCTTGGTGGCCGAACAACTCGCGGCGGAGGCGGCCGAGTTCGTTCGCCTGCGCCGCTCTGAGGTTTTTGGCGCCGGCCGACCGGATCCCGGGGACGCGGCCGTTCAGTCCAAGAGCACCCGTACCGATCCGGTGACCGTGGTGGACACGGAGACGGAGCAGCTGCTGCGCAGCCGGTTGACGCGGCTGCGGCCGGGGGAGTCCGTGCTCGGGGAGGAGGGCGGCGGACAAGCAGACGACCCGGACGGGCGGTCGGTCACGTGGGTGCTCGATCCGATCGACGGCACGGTCAACTTCGTGTACGCCATCCCGGCATACGCAGTGTCGGTGGCCGCCCAGGTCGACGGTGTGTCGGTGGCCGGAGCGGTGGCGGACGTGACCGGTGCGCGGGTGTACTCAGCCGGCCTGGGCATGGGCGCCCACGTCATTGACGCGGCAGGCAGGCGGGACGCATTGCACTGCAACACTATTGACGACTTGTCGATGGCACTTGTCGGTACCGGCTTCGGCTATTCGCCGCGACGCCGAGCGGCCCAGGCCGCACTGCTGGCGGGCCTGCTGCCGCATGTGCGCGACATCCGCAGGATCGGTTCGGCTTCGTTGGATCTGTGCATGGTGGCCGCGGGCCGGCTGGACGCCCACTACGAGCACGGCCTCCACGTCTGGGACTGGGCGGCCGGTGCATTGATCGCCGCCGAAGCCGGCGCGCAGGTGCAGTTGCCGCGGTCGGACGGCCCCGCGCTCACGGTGGCAGCCGCGCCGGGGGTAGCCGGCGAACTTCGGGACCTACTCGAGCGCCTTGGCCCGGGCGATGAGCTTCGGGAGGCCTGACGAACGAACTCAGCACGCGTTGTTGTGGATCTTGGGCAGCAGCGACAGGTCGGGCGGGGCCGTTGCCTCCGGCCGGAGGCTGGCCAGCATCGCGTCAATGCTGTCGCTGTGGCTAAGCGTGTTGAACTCGGTACCCAGCACCAGGTCCGCGGTGTCATCGGGCCGCTGGTCCTGATACAGCTCGACGCACGGTGCCACCAACCACACAGACGCCGCGGCCGCCTGTCCCGCTTTGCCGAATCTGATCTGGCCGTGGCAGACCAGCTTGGTGTTGGCGTACACCGGGTCGTTCGCCGCGCTCGGCTGGCCGAACCCGAGGTCGTGCAGCGCGCCTGCCACGTTGGCGGCCTGGCCGCCTTGCCCGCTGGCGTTGAGCACCCGGATCTTGGTGTCGGCCAGCTTCGCGGGCGCGACCGGGGTCATGTTGGTTCGAGACACCGGCTCGCCGAGCGTCGGTTGTGACGGGTCGCTTCGGCCCGGTGGCGGATTGCAGGCGACGACCTCACGATCGCCGGAGGGACGAGTGAGGGCAATTCCCCAGATAATGGTGGTCGCCACAAAAAGAGCCACCCCGGCGATGATGGCTGGCCTGTAGTTACGCCGCCGGAACGGCCGTCCCCGCCGGTCATGGGCGGTTCCTTCGGTGATTTGCGCGACCATCCCTGCACTGTAAGGGGAGGCGCTGGCAGCCTTGACAACCCCGCCGAACAATCTGTGACGTAAATCACAGTTGAACACTCTGCTTTCCGGGCACGAAACGTTTGGCGGATGCGTTCGACGCTGGTACAAAGCTCTGCTGCAGTAGTTTGTAAGGGGGCAAAACGATGGCTACCGACTACGACGCCCCACGGCGTACCGAGACCGACGATGTGTCCGAGGACTCGCTCGAGGAGCTGAAGGCCCGGCGCAACGAGGCGCAGTCTGCTGTCGTCGACGTCGACGAGTCTGAGTCGGCGGAAAACTTCGAGCTACCCGGTGCGGATTTGTCGGGCGAAGAGCTGTCGGTGCGTGTCATCCCGAAGCAAGCCGACGAGTTCACGTGTTCCAGCTGCTTCCTCGTGCACCATCGCAGCCGTCTGGCCAGTGAGAAAGACGGCCGGATGATCTGTACGGACTGCGCCGCCTAGCCGACGGCCCGCAGTGCGCTGAGCACCCGCTCCGGGTGGCGGCTGCTCACCAGCCAGTACGGCGTCGGGTCGTCTGCATCGTCGAGAACCACCAGCACCATGGGGCCGATCCACGCTCGGTGCAGGACGAACGCGGCCGGGTCGAGTTGGCGTCCCAGCGCCGCCGACTTCGCCGACGCGGGAATCTCCGCGGAACGTCCGATCACATCTGCGGGCAGGTGCGCGGCACCGGCCCACAGCACCGGCGTGCCGTCATCGCTGTTGACGACCCGAACCTCAGCGCGACCGAACCAGATCAACACGCCCGAGGCGATCGCGAACAACACCGCGAACGAGATCCAGCCGGGTAGGCCCCGGGCCGCGCGGTTGACTTCCAACGCGACGAGCGAGGCCAGCAGGAACGCGGGCGGCCACCACCACCACGGAACGGTCAACCGTTCGCGGTAGCGCGCGGATCGCGACGTTGTGGGGATTCCCGACACGCGGCCAAGGGTAGTCTTTGGGGTCGTGTCCACCCCCCTGGCGGTCATGCGACTGGATCGTGACCTGCCGATGCCCAGCAGAGCCCACGACGGCGACGCCGGCGTCGACCTGTACAGCGCGCACGACGTCGAGCTGGGGCCCGGCGAGCGGGCGCTTGTGCGGACCGGGATCGCCGTGGCGATTCCGGTCGGGATGGTCGGATTGGTACACCCTCGGTCGGGATTGGCTGCGCGCGTCGGACTTTCGATTGTCAACAGCCCGGGCACCATCGACGCCGGTTACCGGGGAGAGATCAAGGTGGCGCTGATCAACCTTGATCCGCGAACGCCCATCGCCGTCCACCGCGGCGACCGGATCGCACAACTGCTGGTGCAACGAGTGGAGCTGCCGGAGTTGATCGAGGTGTCGTCGTTCGACGAAGCCGGCCTGGCGAAAACCTCGCGCGGTGACGGCGGGCACGGCTCATCCGGAGGACATGCGAGCTTGTGATGACAGAGAATAAGGGCCGACACCACCAGGCGGGCCAAATCCGACACACCATCGACCCCGACGTCGATGGGCCGTTCGACATCGACGATTTCGACGACCCCAAGCAGGCCGAGGTCGGGCGGCTCAACCTCGGGTCGGTGCTGATCCCGGTACCCGAAACCGGCCAGCTCCAAGTCGAACTCACCGAGACGGGCGTGCCGAGCGCGGTGTGGGTGATCACGCCCAACGGCAGGTTCACGATCGCGGCGTACGCCGCGCCGAAGACCACCGGGCTGTGGCGTGATGTCGCCGCAGAGCTGGCCGATGCGCTGCGTAAGGACGTCTCAACGGTCACCGTCGAGATGGGGCCGTGGGGGCGCGAAGTGGTCGGCGCCGGAGGAAATAGCAACGTCCGATTCATTGGGGTCGACGGGTACCGCTGGATGATCCGCTGCGTGGTCAACGGAGCGGACGACACGGTCGATGCGGTGGCCGCGGAAGCGCGAAACGCGTTGGTCGACACCGTGGTAAAGCGTGGCGAAACCCCGCTGCCGGTGCGCACACCGCTGCCGGTGGAGTTGCCAGAGGCGATGGCTGCGCAGCTGCGCGAGGCCGCCGCTCAACAGGCGGCCGCTGCCGAAAGTCAGCAGAGCGAGCCGCCGCAGCCCACGGCGCGCCGCGCTGCGCCCGGCTCTGCGATGCAGCAGCTGCGGACCACGATGGGCGGCGCGTAGCGGGCTA
>CAWHDL010000008.1:0-167848 GCA_963828065.1 uncultured Actinomycetota bacterium
GCTCCGAGTACGTCCGATTGGGCCCGCGAGAACGCCGAGAAATACATGGAATCCGGCGGCACCGAGGGCACTGCCCTTCAGGGCAAGCCGGTGATTCTGCTGACCACCGTCGGCGCCAAGACCGGCAAGCTGCGGAAAACCCCGCTGATGCGCGTCGAGCACAACGGGGAATACGCGATTGTCGCGTCGCTCGGCGGCGCCCCGAAGAATCCGGTCTGGTACTACAACGTCAAGGCCAATCCGCGGGTGGAGCTGCAGGACGGCAGCGAGACCCATGACTACGACGCGCGCGAGGTGTTCGGGGACGAGAAGGCCGCCTGGTGGGACCGGTGCGTGCAGGCGTGGCCCGACTACGCGGACTATCAGAAGAAGACTGAGCGACAAATTCCCGTCTTCGTGTTGACCCGGGTGAACTGAAGCGGTCCACCGGCGTGGCACCATTGACCGGTGGCCGCTGAACCGAGCCTGACCCCACCTGCGGGGCCGCTGACCGCGGCCGACGTCGACGCGGCGGTCAAGCGAATCTCCGGGGTCGTCGTGCCGACCCCGCTGCAGCTCAGCGAGCGGCTGTCGACGGCGACCGGGGCCACGGTGTACCTGAAGCGCGAAGACCTCCAGTCGGTCCGGTCCTACAAGCTGCGCGGCGCGTACAACCTGCTGATGCAGCTCTCCGACGAGGAGCGGGCGGCCGGCGTGGTGTGCTCGTCGGCGGGCAACCACGCGCAGGGCTTCGCGCACGCGTGCCGCTCGATGGGCATCAACGGCCGGGTGTATGTGCCCCGCAAGACCCCGAAGCAGAAGCGCGACCGGATCGTCTACCACGGCGGCGATTTCATCGAACTGATTGCGGTGGGTTCCACGTACGACCAGGCCGCGGCCGCGGCGCTGGAGGACGTGGCACGGACCGGCGCCACGCTGGTGCCGCCGTTCGACGACGTGCGCACGATGGCGGGGCAGGGCACGATCGCAGCCGAAATCCTCGACCAGCTCGGGGAAGAGCCGGACCTGGTGATCGTGCCTGTCGGCGGTGGCGGCTGCATCGCCGGCGTCACCACCTTTCTCGCCGAGCGAACATCGAACACCTCGGTCCTCGGCGTGGAGCCGGCCGGGGCTGCCGCGATGATCGCGGCGCTGGCCGCCGGTGCGCCGGTGACGCTGCCGGAGGTGGACCAGTTCGTCGACGGTGCCGCGGTGAACCGGGTCGGCACGCTGACCCATGCCGCGCTGGCCGCGGCCGGCGACATGGTGTCGGTCACGACGGTCGACGAGGGTGCGGTGTGCACCGCGATGCTGGACCTCTACCAGAACGAGGGCATCATCGCCGAACCCGCGGGGGCGCTGTCGGTGACGGCGTTGATGGAAAACGACGTCGTCGAGCCGGGTTCGACGGTCGTCTGCCTGATCTCCGGCGGCAACAACGACGTCTCCCGCTACGGCGAGATTCTCGAGCGGTCGAAGGTGCACCTGGGGTTGAAGCACTACTTCCTGGTCAACTTCCCGCAGGAGCCCGGCGCGTTGCGTCGCTTCCTCGACCAGGTGCTCGGACCCAACGACGACGTCACGCTGTTCGAATACGTCAAGCGCAACAACCGGGAGATCGGGCCGGCGCTCATCGGCATCGAGTTGGGATCGGCCGAGGACTATGAGGGCCTGCTCACCCGGATGGACGCGTACGACATCGACGTCGAGGTGCTGGCCCCCGATTCACCGTCCTACCGGTATCTGATCAACCCGTAGTCCGGAAAATCGCGAACGAGCGGCCGGGCACAACGGTGCACGAGCCGTCGACCGCGGGGTCGCTCCACGCGAGCACCACCTCGCCGGTGCCCGGCACCGCCACCGGATCGACGCCGAAGTTGGCGGCGATCGACAGGCAGCCACGCCGCATGACCAGCCACCGCCGGTCCTCGTCATATTCCACGGAAAGGTGCTCGAGCCATGGATCGGCGAGGTCGGGTTCGGTGTGGCGTAGCGCGATCAGCCGCCGGTAGGTGTCTCGCAGGCGTGCGTGTTCGCCTGCACCGAGTTCATCCCAGTCGAGCTTGGACCGCGAAAACGTCTCCGGATCTTGCGGATCGGGCACTTCGTCGGCGTCCCAGCCGTGCTCGGCGAACTCCGCCCGGCGTCCCTCGGCGGTCGCCCGGGCCAGCTCGGGTTCGGGATGGCTGGTGAAGAACTGAAACGGGCATGAAGAACCCCATTCCTCGCCCATGAAAAGCATCGCGGTGTAGGGGGATCCGAGCGCCAGCGCGGCTTTGACCGCGAGCTGGCCGAAGTCGAGGTTCTGCGACGGGCGGTCGCCTGCGGCGCGGTTGCCGACCTGGTCGTGGGTGGAGGTGTAGGCGATCAGTCGAGTCGCGGGGATGGTGGTCTTGTCCAGCGGCCGTCCGTGGCGCCGCCCGCGGAACGACGAATACGTCCCGGCGTGGAAGTACCCGTTCTGCAGCGTCGTCGCCAGCGTCTCCAGCGTTCCGAAATCGGCATAGTAGCCCTGGCGTTCGCCGGAGACCGCAGCGTGGATGGCGTGGTGGATGTCATCGTCCCACTGTGCGGTCATCCCGTAGCCGCCGCGGTCGCGCGGCGTGATCACCCGCGGGTCGTTCAGGTCGCTCTCGGCGATCAGCGACAGCGGACGGCCCAATTGTTGGGCCAGCGCGTCGGTTTCGGCGGAGAGCTCTTCCAGGATGTGAATCGCGGTGGTGTCGACAAGCGCGTGCACGGCGTCCAGGCGCAGCCCGTCGGCGTGGAAGTCGCGCATCCAGCGAAGCGCGCCGTCGATGATGTAACGACGTACCTCGTCGGAGTCCGGGTCGGAGAGGTTCAGCCCCTCACCCCACGGGTTGCTGCCCGAGGAGAGATACGGCCCGAACCGCGGCAGGTAGTTGCCCGACGGCCCAAGGTGATTGAACACCGCGTCGATCAGAACGCCGAGACCACGCGCGTGGCACGCGTCGACGAAGCGCACCAGCGCGTCGGGACCGCCGTAGGGCTCGTGCACCGCGTACCACAGCACGCCGTCGTAGCCCCATCCGTGGTTGCCTGCGAACGCGTTGACCGGCATCACCTCGACGAAGTCGACGCCGAGGTCGACGAGGTAATCAAGTCTGTCGATCGCCGAGTCCAGCGTGCCCTTGCTCGTGAACGTGCCAATGTGCAATTCGTAGATCACGCCGCCTGCGATCGTTCGGCCGTGCCAATCGCGGTCGGTCCACGCGTCGGCAGCGGGCTCGGCCAGCTGGGATCGCCCGTGCACGCCGTCGGGTTGGCGCGGCGACCGCGGGTCCGGCAACACTGTCGGGTCGTCGTCGATGACGAACCCGTAGCGGGCGTCCGGTGCCGCGTCGACGGTGGCGCGCCACCAGCCGTCGTCTCCGCGATGCATCGGGTACAACACGCCGTCCACATCAAGACGCACGCGTTCTGGGATCGGCGCCCACACGGCGAACTCAGGCATCGAGTCGCTCGTGGGCTCGCTCCAGCAGCGCGACCGGCAGGTCGTCGAACAGTTCGGCGGCCGACACGCCGCCCTTTCGTTTCTTGTCCGTCAGCACGTCGGTCCACTGGCCGTCGGGCAACGGGAGAACGGTATCGCCCCAGCCGGTTTCGTCGGCGGATCAAAGCCGAACCGTCCACCGGCTGACCGCCACGAGAACCTCGTCGCCGCGCGTATACGCCACGATATGCTCGCGCGCCGAGCCGCTGGCCAGCACCGCCGTATACCCGCCAGCAAGAAAAGTGCCCGGTCGACGACGACGCAGCCGCAGCGCCGCGGCGGTGATTCGGATCTTGGGGTGTTCCAGCTTTGCGAGCGCTGCACGGCGCGCCGCGAAGTCGACCGGCCGCCGGTTGTCGGGATCGACGAGGCTGTCCTCGGCGAACTCGGTGCCCTGGTAGACGTCGGGCACCCCGGGGACGGTGAGCTGCACCAGCTTCTGGGCCAGCGCGTCGTTGCGCGCATGCCGATCCAGCCGCGCTACCAACCCGGTCAGCTCCGCGGCGATGTCGCCGTCCATGACGGTGTCCAACCAACGGTGCACCGCGGACTCGAAGGTGTCGTCGGGATCGTTCCACGACGTGTGCACGGCGGCCTCGCGGATCGCCTTCTCCGCGTAGGCGTGCAGCCGTGAGCGCAGCTCGTCGGTGATGACTCCATCCGACGGCCACACCCCGAAGACGTTCTGCCAGAGGAACAGCGCCGTCGCCGGGTCCGGAGACGGAAGGTGCCGGTCGGCGCCGGCGACGAACTCCGCCCACAGCGACGGGACCTGGGATAACACGCCGATCCGCGCCCGGACGTCCTCGCCGCGTTTGGTGTCGTGGGTGGACAGCGTGGTCATCGCCGACGGCCACAACTGTGCGCGTTGCGCCGCGCGATGGTGAAACTCGGCTGCGCTGACCCCGAACCGTGCGGGTTCGCCGCCGACCTCGTTCAGCGACACCAGCCGCGCATCGCGGTAGAAGAGGCAGTCCTCCATCGACTTGGCGGTCGCCGCGCCGCACAGCTGCTGCAGCCGGACCGCGGGTTCGGCGCAGCCCAGCGCCGCCGCGATGATCGCCAACGGTTCGGCGAACTCCGGTGCGGCCTCGACAGTCTCGGCAATCGCGGTCGGCAGCACCGCTGCGAGACAGGGGTAATCGGATCGGTAGACGCCGATCCGGCTCACGAGTGCGGCGACGGCGTCGGGCAGCCGCGGGTGGTCGGTGCCTGCCGCCTTCACGATCGACCGGCACAGTCGGCGGAGTTCGCCGGACAGCGTGCACGTCACCGTCTCGGCCTTGAGTTCGCGGGCCAGCGCGGGCATCGTCGAGTAGCTGGTCCCCGCTGACTCGAACAGCGCGGTCAGGGACGGTTCGCCGGTGGGATCGACGAACAGCCCGCCGATTTCGCGCAGCGCGTCGTAGCCGGTGGTTCCGGCGACCGGCAGCGTCGGATCCAGCGCCTCGTCGACGGCGAGGATCTTCTCGATGACGATCCACGCGTGCGGTGCGGCGATCTCGCGCAACCAGGTCAGGTATCCGGCCGGATTGGACAGCCCGTCGGGGTGGTCCACCCGGAGACCGTCGACGAGTTGCTGGTTGAACCAGCGGCGGACCTGGGCATGGCTGGCGTCGAACACGGCACGGTCCTCCTGCCGCAGGGCGGCGAGCGCCGTGATCGCGAAGAATCTTCGGTAGCCGGACACTCCGCGGTCGCCAACCGATCAGCCGGTAGTGCTGTCGGTCATGCACTTCGGGTCCTGTGCCGCCGCCGGTGCCCGGCGCGATCGGGAACGCGAGATCGCCCAGCCGCAACGTCTCCCCGTCTACCGTCAGGTCGGCAGCGTCGTCGTCGGCGCCCAACACCGGCAACGCGAGTTTGCCGTCGACACCGTTGTCGGGCGCCCAGTCGATGTCGAAGTACTTCGCGTACACGGAATCTCGCCCGTGCCGCAGCACATCGGACCACCACGCGTTCTGCTCCGGCCGGTGAACGCCGACGTGGTTGGGGACGATGTCGACGACCAACCCCATGCCGCGTGCCTGCGCCGAAGCGGACAGCGCGGCTAGTCCTTCGATACCGCCGAGTTCAGCGGAGACTGTGGTCGGATCGGTGACGTCATAGCCGTGCGTGGAGCCGCTGACCGCGGTCAGGATCGGCGACAGGTAGACGTGGCTGATGCCGAGGTCGTCGAGGTAATCCAGCAGATTCTCGGCGTCGTGGAACGTGAACGGCCTACCGCTCGCCGGCCCGCGCAGCTGCAGCCGGTAGGTGGACACCACCGGGCGATCGGTCACTCCGTTCTGCGCAACACCATCACCGAGCGGGCTTCGAGCGCGATCTTGTCGCCGGCTCGTACCTCCAGGTCGGTGTTCCCTTCGGGGTCGGCAGTGTCGATGCATGCCTTCCACCGCCTGCCGTAAGTACCCTCCGGAACGACGAAATCCAGATTGGCGTCGTGAGCGTTGAAGAACAACACGAACGAATCGTCGACCACCCGGGAGCCGCGGGCGTCGGGTTCGGGGATCGCATCACCGTTGAGGAACACGGTGATGCTCTTGCCGAAGCCGCTGTCCCAGTCCTCCAGCGTCATCTCCTGACCGGCCGGGGTGAGCCATGCGATGTCGCGGACCTGGGCGCCGGTGCGGATCGGCGTGCTATCGAAGAACCGGCGGCGGCGAAATACCGGATGATCCTTGCGCAGCGTGGTCACCTTTTTGGTGAACTCGAGCAGCTCGGGGTTGCGCCCGGTCGGCGACCAGTCCATCCACGACAGCTCGGAATCCTGGCAGTAGACGTTGTTGTTGCCCTGTTGGGTGCGGCCCATCTCGTCGCCGTGCGCGATCATCGGTGTGCCCTGCGAAACCATCAGCGTGACAAGGAAATTACGCATCTGCCGACAGCGCAGCTTGATGATTTCGGGGTCATCGGTCGGGCCTTCGACCCCGCAATTCCACGACCGGTTATGGCTTTCGCCGTCCCGGTTGCCTTCTCCGTTGGCCTCGTTGTGCTTCTCGTTGTAGGAGACCAGGTCGTGCAGCGTGAAACCGTCGTGGGCGGTAACGAAGTTGATGCTGGCGCCCGGCCGGCGACCGGTGGCCTCGTACAGGTCCGAGGACCCGGTCAGCCGGGAGGCGAATTCGCCGAGCGTGGCGGGCTCGCCGCGCCAGTAGTCGCGGACGGTGTCGCGGTACTTGCCGTTCCACTCGGTCCAGTGTCCGGGGAAGTTGCCGACCTGATAGCCGCCCTCGCCGACGTCCCATGGCTCGGCGATCAGCTTCACCTGGCTGACCACCGGGTCCTGCTGCACCAGGTCGAAGAACGCCGACAGGCGGTCCACGTCGTGCAGCTCTCGGGCCAGCGTCGCCGCGAGGTCGAACCGGAAGCCGTCGACGTGCATCTCCAGCACCCAGTAGCGCAGCGAATCCATGATCAGCTGCAACGTGTGCGGGTGACGCGCGTTCAGGCTGTTGCCCGTGCCGGTGAAGTCCTTGTAGTAACGCAGGTCCTCGTCGAGCAGCCGGTAGTACGCAGCGTTGTCGATGCCGCGGAAGTTGATCGTCGGCCCGAGCTGGTTGCCCTCGGCGGTGTGGTTGTAAACCACGTCGAGGATGACTTCGATGTCGGCCTCGTGGAAGGCCCGGACCATGGTCTTGAATTCGCCCACCGCGGCGCCGGGTTGCCGGATCGAGGCGTAGGAGTTGTGCGGCGCAAAGAACCCGAACGTGTTGTAGCCCCAGTAATTCCGCAGGCCCAGGTCGAGCAGCCGAAAGTCGTGCATGAACTGATGCACCGGCATCAGCTCGATCGCGGTCACGTTCAGTGCCCGCAGGTGGTCGATCACCACGGGATGGGACAGGCCGGCGTAGGTGCCACGCAATTCCTCGGGAATCCCGGGATGCGTCCGGGTCATGCCCTTGACGTGAGCCTCGTAGATGATCGTCTCGTTGTACGGGTGTTCCGGCGGGCGGTCAGAGCCCCAGTCGAAAAACGGATTGATCACCACGCTGGTCATCGTGTGGCCCAGGGAGTCGAGCATCGGCCGGTCGCCGGACGCCGAGTCGTCGTCCTCGGCGACGGCCATGTCGTAGGAGAAGAGCTCCGGGCCCTGTTTGAAGTCGCCATCGAACGCCTTGCCGTACGGGTCCAGCAGCAGCTTGCTCGGATCGCACCGGTGCCCGGCGGCCGGGTCCCACGGCCCGTCGACGCGAAAGCCGTACCGCTGCCCGGGAGTGATCGCCGGGAGGTACGCGTGCCAGACGAAGCCGTCGACCTCGTCCAGAGGGATGCGCTCCTCGGTGCCGGGCTTGTCGATCAGGCACAGCTCAACCTGTTCGGCGACCTCGGAGAACACCGAGAAGTTGGTGCCCGCCCCGTCATACGTGGCGCCGAGCGGATACGGCGTGCCGGGCCACACTGTCGCCAGGATCGGCCCGGTGTCCGGGCTCGTTTCGCTCGCGGTCATCGTTCGACCCTATCGACGGCGCTCGACGAGCGCTCACCGCTAGGCTCGGTCCCCGTGCCCGCGTTGACGCCCGACGAGATCGGCGCGATCGACGCCGCGCACATCTGGCACCCGTACAGCCCGGTCGGTGCGAGGCGTCGACACCAGTGGTCGCGGTGGCCGCGCGCGGGGCCGCGCTGACAGTGATTCGGAACGGCCGGCAGGTCGAGGTCCTGGATGCGATGAGCTCGTGGTGGACGGCGATACACGGCCACGGGCATCCGGCGCTGGACCGGGCGATCACCGACCAGCTCGCGACGATGAACCACGTGATGTTCGGCGGACTGACGCATGAACCCGCGGCGCGGCTGTCGCAGTTGCTTGTCGACATCACGCCTGCGGGGCTGGACACGGTGTTCTTCAGCGACTCGGGCTCGGTGTCGGTCGAGGTGGCGGTGAAGATGGCGCTGCAGTACTGGCGCAGCATCGGCCGCCCCGCCAAGCACCGGCTGATGACCTGGCGCGGCGGGTACCACGGCGACACCTTCACCCCGATGAGCGTCTGCGATCCCGACGGCGGTATGCACGCGTTGTGGACCGGCGTGCTGGCGCGGCAGTTGTTCGCGCCGCAGGTGCCGACGCACTACGACGCGGCATACAGTGCGGCCTTCGAGGCGCAGCTCGCGCAGCACGCTGACGAACTGGCCGCCGTCATTGTCGAGCCAGTCGTGCAGGGCGCGGGCGGGATGCGGTTTCACGACCCTCGCTACCTGCGCGACCTGCGCGATGCGTGCCGGCGTCATGACGTGCTTCTGATCTTCGACGAGATCGCTACCGGCTTCGGCCGCACCGGGGAACTGTTTGCCGCCGACCACGCCGGCGTCGCGCCCGACATCATGTGCGTCGGCAAGGCGCTGACCGGGGGATACATCACGCTGGCAGCGACGCTGTGCACCGCTGACATCGCGCAGACCATCAGCACCAACGAGCCCGGCGCATTGATGCACGGCCCCACGTTCATGGCGAACGCGTTGGCGTGCGCGGTCTCGGTCGCGTCGGTGGAGCTGCTGCTCGGCCAGGACTGGCGGTCGAGGGTGCGCGAGATCGAATCGGGGCTGAACTGCGGGCTGCAGAAGGCACGCGCGGTAGACGGGGTGGCCGACGTTCGGGTCCTCGGCGCGATCGGGGTGATCGAGATGACGGGGACCGTCGACCTCGCGATCGCCACGCCGGTCGCGCTCGACCACGGCGTGTGGCTGCGGCCGTTCCGCAACCTCATCTACGCGATGCCGCCCTACATCTGCTCGGCGCCGGAGATCGACCAGATCACCTCGGCAATGGTGGCCGTCGCGGAGTCCTCGTCATCGGAGCCGCCGCAGCTGGCTTAGGGTAAGGCGCAATGGAGACCGGTACCGATACCTCACCCCTGGCCTGGCTCGACGAGGTCGAGCGAGCGCGCCGCGGCGCCGGGTTGCGCCGGACATTGCGCGCGCGGTCGCCGGTGGGCGCCGAGGTGGACCTCGCCTCCAACGACTACCTGGGGCTGTCCCAGCACCCCGCGGTCATCGACGGCGGCGTGCAGGCGCTGCGCACCTGGGGCGCAGGGTCGACCGGCTCGCGGCTGGTGACCGGCAACACCGAACTGCATGAGGAGTTCGAACACGCGCTGGCCGAATTCGTCGGCGCGCCTTCGGCATTGGTGTTCTCGTCGGGCTACACGGCGAACCTGGCTGCCGTTGTCGCGCTGTCGGGCCCGGGGTCGCTTGTGGTGTCCGACGCGCACAGCCATGCATCGCTGGTCGACGCGTGCCGGTTGTCGCGGGCGCGCGTCGTCGTGGCGCCGCACCGCGACGCCGACGCCGTCGACGCCGCGCTGGCATCGCGAACCGAGCGCCGCGCGGTCGTGATCACCGACTCGGTGTTCAGCGCCGACGGCGCCATGGCGCCCCTGACGGCGCTTTACGAGGTGTGCCGCAGGCGCGGTGCGCTGCTGATCGCCGATGAAGCGCACGGGCTCGGGGTGCGCGGCGCAGGCGGTCGCGGGCTGTTGCATGAGGTCGGCCTCGCCGGTGCCCCCGACGTGGTGATGACGGCCACGCTGTCGAAGGCGCTGGGCAGTCAGGGGGGTGTGGTGCTGGGCCCGGCCGCCGTCCGCGACCACCTGATCGACGCGGCCCGGCCGATGATCTTCGACACGGGGCTCGCGCCCGCTGCGCTCGGTGCGGCGCTGGCGGCGCTGCGGGTGCTGATCGCCGAACCCGACCGCCCGCAGAAGGTGCTGCGCAACGCCGCCGCACTGGCCGCCGCCTGCGGGGTCGCGGACCGGCCCGGAGTCCGCGGTGGTGTCGGTGATCCTCGGTACACCGGAGGTGGCGCTTGGCGCAGCCACCGCGTGCCTCGAGCGTGGTGTGCGGGTCGGGTGTTTCCGGCCGCCGTCGGTGCCACCGGGCACGTCGCGACTGAGGTTGACGGCCAGAGCATCGCTCTCCGATGACGAGCTGGACACCGCGACGCGGGTATTGACGGAAGTGCTCGCAACGGCCCGCGCGTGAGCGTCCTGGTCGTCACGGGCACCGACACCGGCGTCGGCAAGACGGTCGCGACGGCCGCGCTGGCCTGCGCTGCCCGGTTGGCGGGCATCGACGTGGTGGTGTGCAAGCCCGTGCAGACGGGCACGGCGGACGGCGACGACGACCTCGCCGTGGTCTCGCGGTTGTCCGGAGTCGACAGGGTCGTCGGATCGTGGCGCTATCCGGAGCCGCTCGCACCGGCGGCGGCCGCCGAACGCGCGGGCCTTCCGCTGCCCAATCGCGTCGAATTGAATGTGCTGCTGCGGGTAATCGACCACTCGCGTCAGCTGACCCTCGTCGAGGGCGCCGGCGGGCTGCTCGTCGAACTCGGCGACAACGGGGTCACGTTACGAGACATCGCCCGCGATGCACACGCCCCGGTGCTCGTCGTGGTTTCGGCCTGCCTCGGAACGCTCAATCACGCCGCGCTGACACTGGAAGCACTCGCCGCACAACGTATTGCGTGCGCCGGTCTGGTGATCGGCGCCTGGCCCGCAGATCCTGGTCCCGCCGAGTTGACCAACCGCGAGGCGCTGGCAGGCATGGCGCCGTTGCGCGCGGTGCTGCCGGCCGGGGCGGCGGCACTGCACCGCGACCAGTTCGAGCAGATGAGCGCGGCGGGCATCGACCGGGACTGGCTGGAGGAGCTGGCCGGCTGAGATGGTCCACTCGATTGAGCTGCTTCTGGACCCCGATAGCGACGCCGCGGTCCGGCGCATCTGGGCCAAGCTTGCCGACGCGGAACTGCCGAGCCAGGCCGCCAACAAGGCGCCGTCGAACCGGCCGCACATCTCACTGGTCGTCGCCGAACGGATCGACGCTGACGTCGACACACTGCTGCGGCCGATTGCACAGCGGCTGCCGATCGGTTGTGTGGTCGGTGCACCGCTGCTATTTGGTGGGCCCCGGTTCACCCTCGCGCGACTCGTGGTGCCGTCCGCCGAGTTGCTGTCGTTGCACGCCGACGCGCACGACGCGTGCCTGCCTCACCTGTTGCCCGGACCGATGGCTCACACGGCGCCCGGGGCGTGGACCCCGCACGTGACGCTGTGCCGGCGGATGGATCCGGGGCAGCTGGCGAGGGCCCTCACCGTGGTGAAGAAGCTGACCCGCGACATCCGCGGCGAATTCGTCGGGATGCGCCACTGGGACGGCAACAGGCGCGTCGAGCAGCCGATCAGGATCGGGTGAGCTGCTCGCTGCGGACGCCGGCCATCCCGTCGACCAGCAGCCGCAGCCCGAACGCGAACCGGTTCGTCGGGTCCGTTGTCAACACCGACTGCCCGTCCGCCAGCGCGGCTCCGGCCGCATCCCACTGCAGCCGGGACTGTTCGTCGGCGGTGAACCCGAGCACGTAGTAGACAACGGTGCGAGCCGCCAGCTCGGCCTGATCGGTCGCCACCCCGGCGTCCGTTGCCGCATCGGCCAGCCGCGCCACGATGCTCGCCATGGCCTGGGATTGGCCTGAGGCGAAGCTCGCCGACACGAGTTCCGCCCCGTCGGTGTGCGACAACAGCGCGTCGCGCAGCCTTGCGCCGATCCCTGTGACGCGTTCCCGCCAGGTGAGCGAGGTCGGCTGTGTGCAGGCCGGTTGCAGGATGCGGTCGGCGACCGCGCCGAGCAGCGCCTGCTTGTTGGGGAAGTGCCAGTACAGCGCGCCGGGACTGATGGCCAGCTCGCGGGCGAGCCGGCGCATGGTCAGGTCGGCGATCCCGTAAGTGTCCAGCAGCGCGGTCGCCGCATCGACCACGTCGCGTTTGTGCAGCTGCACGCCGTTACCCTAACCTGAACACCGTTCAAGTGCGTGCGCGAAAAGCTGACCACAGACCACGAGGAGCGCGACGTGACCGACGTCCTGGAACTCGCCCGCGAGCAGGTGCTCGAGCGCGGGCAGGGTCTGACCCAGGAACAGGTGCTGCAGGTTCTGCGGCTGCCCGACGATCGCCTCGACGGGCTGCTGGCGCTGGCCCATGAAGCGCGCATGCGCTGGTGCGGACCGGAGGTCGAGGTCGAGGGGATCATCAGCCTCAAGACGGGCGGCTGCCCGGAGGACTGCCACTTCTGCTCACAATCCGGGCTGTTCTCGTCACCGGTACGCAGCGCTTGGCTGGATGTTCCGAGCCTGGTGGAGGCCGCCAAGCAGACCGCCAAGACGGGCGCCACCGAATTCTGCATCGTCGCGGCGGTGCGTGGACCCGATGAACGCCTGCTCGCGCAGGTGGCCGCGGGCATCGAAGCGATCCGCAACGAAGTCGACATCCAGATTGCGTGCTCGCTGGGCATGCTGACTCAGGAGCAGGTCGAGGCGCTTTCCGCGATGGGTGTGCACCGCTACAACCACAACCTGGAGACCGCTCGCTCGTACTTTTCACACGTCGTCACCACGCACACCTGGGAGGAGCGCTGGGAGACGCTGTCGATGGTGCGAGACGCGGGCATGGAGGTGTGCTGCGGCGGCATCCTCGGAATGGGCGAAACCCTGGAGCAGCGAGCCGAATTCGCGGCGAACCTTGCCGAGCTGAATCCCGACGAGGTGCCGTTGAACTTCCTCAACCCGAGGCCCGGAACGCCGTTCGGCGATCTCGACGTCCTGCCGGCATCGGAGGCGCTGAAGGCCGTGGCCGCGTTCCGGTTGGCGTTGCCGCGCACGATCCTGCGGTTCGCCGGCGGCCGGGAGATCACGCTCGGCGATCTCGGCGCCAGGCAGGGCATCCTCGGCGGCATCAACGCGGTGATCGTCGGCAACTACCTGACAACACTGGGCCGGGCGGCGGAGGCGGACCTCGAGCTGCTCGAGGACCTGCAGATGCCCGTCAAGGCGCTGAACGCCACCTTCTAGCCATGCCGGCCAAGTTCAACAGCTACACCGGCGAACCGGCGGGCACGAAAGTGCCGACGGCAGCGCAGCTCGGCCTGGAGCCTCCGCGGTACTGCGCCGAATGCGGACGGCGGATGACCGTGCAAGTGCGTCCTGACGGGTGGTCGGCGAAGTGCTCACGGCACGGCCTGGTTGACTCGACCGACGTGGAGACCAAGCGGTGAAGACGCCGGGGCGCCCAGCCCGCGACGACATCAGGCGGTGGCTGGCCGTGCCGGCCGGGATGGCGCTCGCAGGGGTAGCAGCAGGCGCGGTCTGGGCGTGGCTCGCCCCCGCCAGCCACAGCGCCGTGATAGTCACCAAGGCCGGCAAGCGACTTCACGAGTACCTGGGCAACGAGGCCGACCACTACTTCGACTCCGCGGTGATGATGATCGGCCTGCTGGTCGGGCTGGCAGTGGTCAGCGCGGTACTGGTGTGGCAGTGGCGGCAGCGGCGCGGGCCCGCGATGGTGATCGGCTTGACGGCGGGCGGCGTGGCCCTGGCGGCGGCCGCGACCGGCGTGGGCGCTGGCCTGGTTCGACTTCGCTACGGCCACACCGACATTGGGGCCGTTGTTGCCGACCACAAGCTTCATTACATCACCGAGGCGCCCGCGGTGTTCCTCGGCCACACCCCGCTGCAGGTGCTCACGGTCCTTCTTCTGCCCGCCGCGGCGGGCGCGCTCACGTACGGGATGATGGCCGCGGCGTCGGCTGACGACGACCTGGGCGTGACGCCGTCAGTCCCCGAGACTGTCGCGTAGCCGTTCGGCGGCCGCGAGATAGTCCTCGGCAAACTCGTAGACCACCTGGCGAGCGGGTTTCACCGAATTCATCAACCCGACGCCCTGACCCACCCAGTAGGTGGCCAACGCGCGTGCACCCTCGTCGCCGTTGGCGGCCAGGGTGTCGACGCGGCGCAGCACCGGCTCGCTGATCATCGACTGCAGCGGCATCGGCAGCGGTTCTGGCGCATGTCCCGACTCCCACGCCTCGGTCCAGTCGGACTTCAGCTGGCGGGTCGGCTTGCCGGTCCGGCACGTCGACCGAACTGTGTCGCGTGACGTGGCGGCCAGCATCCGCTGCTTGGTGTAGGGCGCCGTCTCGGCTTCCTCAGTGGTCAGCCAGACCGAGCCCGTCCACGCGCCGGCGGCGCCCATGGCCACCGCGGCGGCCATCTGGCGGCCGGTGACGATTCCGCCCGCGGCGAGCACCGGCACCTCGCGGATCGGCTTGATCGCCTCGATTATCTCGGGCACCAGCACCATGGTCGTCACCTCGCCGCAGTGCCCGCCCGCTTCGGTGCCTGCCGCGACGATGATGTCGACGCCGGCATCGACGTGTTTGACCGCATGTTCCTTGGCGCCGGCCAGCGCCGCGACCGGAATCCCGTGCGACTTACCGGCGTCCAGCATCGACGGCGGTGGCGGTCCCAGTGCGTTCGCGATCAGCTTGATGGGATGTTTGAACGCGACCTCCAGCAGGCTGTCGCTGGCGTCGTCGGTGAGCGACACCCGCGGTGTGTGGCTGCGAACCGCCGGCTCGATGCCGTGGTCGACCAACAACGCGTCGACGTACTGCCGATACTCGGTGGGGATCATGTCGGCGAACTGCTCGCTGGTCAGCCGCTGACCCTTCCCGACCGATTTCTGGGGCACGATGATGTCGACGCCGTACGGCTTGCCCCGCACCTCGGCCTCAATCCAGTTGAGTTCCTGCTCAAGCTGTTCGGGGGTGAGCGTCACTGCGCCGAGGACGCCGAAACCGCCAGCGTTGGTGACAGCGGCGACCACGTCGCGACAGTGGCTGAACGCCAGCAATGGAATGTCGATTCCGAGAAGAGACATGAGTTCCCGCGGTCCCGGCGGTGACTGTGGAGTCATCACCACACACTAGGTTGTGCGGTCCTCTTGCCGAACGGGTGGTCGGCGAGAATGCAAATCACGTCCGGTTTGCAAAACGAATCCGGCGTCCCGAAGATGCGTCTACCATCAGCGACTATGCCGCGCAGTGTGACCGTGGCGACGATGACCTTCACCGGATCTGTGATGGCGGTGATGTTGTCGGCCGGGATCGCACAGGCAGACAACGCCGTGCCAAAAGCCGGCGCTGCATGCAACAAGTCCGCCGGGAGCAGCTTCGCCATGGACGGTTCGCAAACGTTCTCACCGCAGGGCGAGATCCTGCTGTGCGCGAAGGGCGAGCCGGCGGGTGTGTGGCAGCACCTCGACGATATTCAACGGCCCGCGCAAATCTGGTTCACCTACGGGCCGCCGGCAACGCTGACCGCCGGCGATGTCACCCCGGGCAGCCATTGGATCGGTTTCAGCGGTAACGACTGCACCGCGGAACAAACATCCACGACCGGGGGGCCGCCGGTGGTAAAGCCGATCCAGGCCGGTGCTCCGTTTACGGACTTCTTCCTGTTGCAGGACCTGGCCACCTTGAAGCTCACGGGATCCTGCCAGTGGCGTACGGCCGGGTCGTCGCCTTACGGGCCGTAGCGACTCGTTGTCCTGGGGGAACTAGCCGACGTCGGCGTCCGACAGCGGACGGCGCTCAACCTTGCGGCCTGTGATGACCTTGAACGCGATCATCCCGAGCCGCACCATCCCTTTGTACGTCGACGGGTTGAACAGCGTCGGCCAGGTCGTCCGCACTTTGTGCTCGGAGAGCGGCAGACCGGCGAATCGGTCGCGCAGCCAGCGCAGGGCCATCGGCGCCGACATCGGGTGCAGCAAAATGTGCTCGCTGAACATGTCCCGGTGATAGGTGACCGATGCGCCCGCCGCCCGATAGTTCTCCGCCAGCTCGTCGATGACGCCGACGGACACGATCGAGTCGTGAACGGCCTGCACGATCAGCACCGGCGGGGTCGGCGCCTGCTTGCCCAGCTTGATGTCGTCGAAGACGAACTGCACCTCCGGCTCGTCAAGGATTTCGTGGAGCGGCCGGTCCACGTATGAGTCAAGATCCTTGTGCGCCATCCGGATAACGGCCGCGACCGTCGTCATCTTCTTCAGCGCCTCCAGCAGCGCGCGGCCTTCCTCGGTGGCGTGCCGCTGGATCACGCGGTTCAGCTCCGGGTACACGTGGCTGAGCGCCGCAACCACCATGCTGGGCAGGCCGGAGAAGAACGAGCCGTTGAGCCGGCGGAAGGTGTGGCCCAGGTCGCCGACGGGTGAACCCAGCACCGCGCCTGCGATGTCGAGCTCGGGCGCGTAGTCGGCGGCCACCTCGGCGGCCCACGCCGATGCGAGGCCGCCGCCCGAATAGCCCCACAGTCCGATTGGCGCCGAGGGCGACAGGTTCAAGCGCTCGTAGCCGAGCGCAGCGCGCAGGCCGTCGAGGACGCGATGGCCGGGTTCGTAGGGCGTGCCCCAGATGCCCTGGGAGCCCTCGTGGTCCGGGACCGACACCGCCCAGCCTTCCGCCAACGCCGCGGTGATCAGCAGGAGCTCGAATTGCGGCAGCGCGCCCACCGCGAACGCACCGCGCCGCAGTGCATAAGACGGGAAGCAGCGCGAGGCGACCGCGTCGATCGCGCACTGATACGACAGAACCGGACACACCTTCTCCGGCCCGCGCTCGGTGGGCACCAGCACGGTGGTGACCGCCGCCTCGGCCACTCCGTGGCGGTCGGTGCTTCGGTACAGCAGCTGAGCGCCCGTGACCTTCTGCGGAATCAGGCCCATGAACGCCAGCTCGACGTCACGGGACCGGAGCACGGTGCCGGGTGCAGCGTGCTCGAAGCCCGCCGGGGGGTCGTAAAACGGATCGTCGTCCGGCAACACCGGACGACGACGCTGCACATCCTCGTGGGGCGCGCGGCCAATCCATTCAGCACCGGTGATCGCGAGGCCGGCAGATTTCATCTGAACACTCCTTCGTGCCACCGGGCATTCTTACTTAAGAGTGTAGTAAGAATCCAGTCGACTCACCCGGGTGGTCGCAACGCGGCGAATTCGTCGGTGACGCGGTATTGGGAGTCGGTGAAACGGTAGAGGGCCGCTGGACGGCCGCCGCTGCGCCCGCTGCGGGCGATCGTGCCGGTGCGAGTGATGACGTTTCGACGTTCCAGCACCCGCTGGAGATTGGTGGCATCGACCTGGTAGCCCACCGCCGCGCCGTAAATGTCACGCAGCGTCGACAGCGCGAATTCCTTTGGTGCCAACGCGAATCCGATATTCGTGTACGACATCTTGGCGACGAGCCTGCTGGCGGCGTGGCTGATCATCGTGCCGTGGTCGAACGCCATCGGCGGCAGTGCGCCGACTGGGTGCCAGCGGGTGTCCGAAGGCAGCGCCGGCGTCGCGGGGGAGGGCACCAGGCCCAGGAAGGTCGAGGCGATCGTCCGGGTTCCCGGCACCCGTGCTGGGTCGGAGAACACAGCCAACTGCTCGAGGTGAGCGATCTCACGCAGATCCACCTTCTCGGCCAGTTGACGGCGAATTGAACTGATCATGTCCTCGTCGTTGCGCAGCCGGCCACCGGGCAGCGACCAGGCGCCACGCTGGGGATTCATCGCTCGTTCCCACAGCAGAACGCTGAGCTGCGGCTTCGGCGTGCCCAGGTGGCGAACCTGGAACACGACGGCCAGCACCTCGTGCTCGGTGCTAGTATGGGTCATGTTTTCGATTATAAGTCGAAAACCTAACCCGAGGGAGTGCGGTGATGACCGTCCTTCAGGACACGCAGCACCGTTGGGGGCGACAGTCGGGCAGCCTCGCCCCCTACACCGGTGTCGAGCCCGACGCCGAGTGGGCCGCCGAGGTGCGGCGGCTGGCCACGCTGCGCGACGCGACCCTGCTCGCGCACAATTATCAGATCCCGGCCATCCAGGACGTTGCCGATCATGTCGGCGACTCGCTGGCGCTGTCGCGGATCGCCGCCGAGGCGCCCGAGCGGACGATCGTGTTCTGCGGCGTCCATTTCATGGCCGAGACGGCCAAGATCCTCAGCCCGGACAAGACCGTGCTGATCCCCGATCAGCGCGCGGGCTGCTCGCTTGCCGACTCGATCACCGCGGATGATCTGGCGGAGTGGAAGGCCGAGCATCCCGACGCCGTTGTGGTGTCCTACGTCAACACCACGGCCGCGGTTAAGGCGCTCACCGATATCTGCTGCACATCAGCCAACGCCGCCGACGTCGTCGCGTCGATCCCCGAGGACCGCGAGGTGTTGTTCTGCCCGGACCAGTTCCTGGGCGCTCACGTCCGGCGGGTAACGGGCCGCAAGAACCTGCACGTCTGGGCGGGCGAGTGCCACGTGCACGCGGGCATCAACGGCGACGAACTGGCGAATCAGGCGCGGTCGCATCCGGACGCCGAGTTGTACGTTCACCCCGAATGCGGCTGCGCGACCTCGGCGTTGTACCTGGCCGGCGAGGGCGCGGTGCCCGCCGACAGAGTGAAGATCCTGTCGACCGGCGGCATGCTGGAAGCCGCACGCAACACCCGCGCCCGCGAGGTGCTGGTCGCCACCGAAGTCGGCATGCTGCACCAACTGCGCAGGGCCGCACCGGAAGTCGATTTCCGCGCGGTCAACGACCGCGCGTCGTGCAAGTACATGAAGATGATCACCCCCGCCGCGCTGCTGCGCTGCCTCACAGAGGGTATCGACGAAGTGGACGTCGACCCCGAGATCGCGCGGCTGGCTCGGCGCAGCGTGCGACGGATGATCGAAATCGGGCAGCCCGGCGGCGGCGAATGAGGGCCTGGCAGAGCCGCGCCGATGTCGTGGTCATCGGCACCGGGGTCGCGGGCCTGGCCGCCGCGCTGGCGGCTCACCGCCGCGGCCGCCGGGTGGTGGTGCTGAGCAAGGCGGCCGAGACCGCGACATTCCACGCGCAGGGCGGGATCGCAGTGGTGCTGCCGCGGACCGAGGACTCGATCGACGCCCATGTCCACGACACGCTGTCGGCCGGGGCCGGATTATGCGACCCGGAGGCGGTGCGCTCGATCGTCTCCGACGGCTATCGTGCCGTCACCGAATTGGTCTCTGACGGGGCGCGTTTCGACGAGGCCGTGCCGGGGCGCTGGGCGCTGACCCGAGAGGGCGGACACTCCCGGCGCCGCATCATCCATGCGGGTGGTGACGCGACCGGCGCCGAGGTGCAGCGCGCGCTGGATCACGCCGCCGCGACCCTCGACATCCGCCGCAATCATGTTGCGCAAGAACTGCTGTACGACGGTGACGGCATCACCGGCGTGCAGGTGATCAACGGTGACGGCATCGGCGTCGTGCACGCACCGGCCGTGATCCTCGCGACGGGCGGGCTTGGGCACCTTTACCGCGCCACCACCAACCCCGAGGGGTCCACCGGCGACGGAATCGCACTGGCGCTGCGAGCCGGAGTGCCCGTGAGGGACATCGAGTTCATCCAGTTCCACCCGACGATGCTGTACGCGGGACGTCGTGTCACGGGGCGCAGACCACTGATCTCCGAGGCGCTGCGCGGGGAGGGCGCCAAACTGGTTGATGCACGGGGTGTTTCGGTCATGTCCGGGGTGCATCCGATGGCCGAGCTGGCCCCCCGCGACGTGGTCGCCGCGGCCATCGAGGCGCGGCTTCGGGAGACCGGCGATCGGTGTGTCTACCTCGACGCTCGCGCGATCGCTGGCGTCGCACGCAGGTTCCCGACTGTCACCGCCTCGTGCCGCGCGGCGGGCATCGATCCACAGAAGGACCTGATTCCGGTTGTGCCCGGGGCGCATTACAGCTGCGGCGGTGTGGTCACCGATGTCGAGGGACGCACCGAGCTCGCGGGACTGTTCGCGGCCGGCGAGGTGGCCCGAACCGGAATGCACGGCGCCAACCGGCTGGCGTCCAACAGTCTGCTCGAGGGCCTGGTGGTCGGCGGCCGGGCCGGCCGCGGCGCCGCCGCGCACGCCGGGACCCACGGCTCCGTCATCGCAGCGGCGCCTGAACGTGCGCCCGATACCGCGTTGCACCGCAAGGATCTTCAGCGGATCATGACCGTCCACGCATCGGTGGTCCGCGACGCCGACGGGCTGACCCGGCTGACGCAGGAGCTGCAGGCGGCCCCGCCGCGGGCGCGGCTCAGCGGCGCCGACACCGAGGACGTCGCGTTGACGATGACCGCTCGTGCCGTCGTCGCCGGGGCGTTGGCGCGCTGCGAAACCCGCGGTTGCCACCATCGCAGCGACTTCCCCGACACCGATTCTGCGCAGGCGCGGAGCACGACCGCGCGACAGGCATCCGACGGCCGGGTCCTGGTCGACGCGCCGGTGCCGGCCGGGGCTTGCGGTTGATGCGGCTGTCCGAGCACGAGGTGGCCGAAGCGCGCGCGGTGATTAGCCGCGCGCTCGACGAGGATCTGCGGTACGGCCCCGATATCACCACCCAGGCAACGGTGCCCGCGGACGCGACCACCTCCGCAGCGCTCGTGGCCAGAGAACCCGGGATCATCGCGGGGTGCGACGTCGCACTGCTCGTGCTCGACGAGGTGCTCGGCATGGGCAGTTACCGGGTGCTGGATCGGCTCGCCGACGGCGACCGCGTGGAGTCCGGCGCCGCGGTGCTGCGCCTCGAGGCCGGCACGCGGGGTCTGCTGACGGCCGAGCGGACGTTGCTGAACCTCGTGTGCCATCTGTCAGGGATCGCCAGTGCGACCCGCCAGTGGGTCGACGCCGTCGCAGGCACCCGCGCTGTCGTCCGCGACACCCGCAAGACGCTGCCCGGTCTGCGCGCGCTGCAGAAGTACGCAGTGCGGGTCGGCGGGGGACAGAACCACCGGATGGGACTCGGCGACGCGGCGCTGATCAAGGACAACCATGTCGCGGCGGCCGGTTGGGTAGTCGCCGCGTTGAACGCGGTCAGGACCGCCGCACCCGACCTGCCGTGCGAGGTGGAGGTCGACTCCCTCGAGCAACTCGACGAGGTGCTTGCCGAGCCGGTGGAGCTGGTGCTTCTGGACAACTTGCCGGTCTGGCAAACGCAGATCGCCGTGCAGCGGCGCGACACCCGCGCTCCAGGTGTGAAGCTGGAGTCGTCCGGGGGACTGTCTCTGGAGAACGCACGCGCGTACGCGACGACGGGCGTCGACTACCTGGCCGTCGGCGCGCTCACCCACTCGGTTCGCGCGCTCGACATCGGGTTGGATGTTTAACGCCTGAGCACCGCCCGCGCCGCCGTGCCTGCAGACTTCAGCGCCGCCGCGTTGCCGTTCGTGCGCGACAGCACCAGCGCGCCTTCGATGACGGAAATGACGGCCAGCGCGGTCTCGTCGGCCCGCTCCCGATCCCAACCGTCGGCCCGTAGCCGCTCGGAGATCGCTGCGCACCAGCTGCCGAACGCGCCCGCAGCGGCCCGCCGGACGAGCTCGCTGGCATGCACCGACTCGGTGGCGATCGGCTCGACCGGACAGCCATCGCGGTAATCCGCGGCCAGCCCGGCCGCCAGCAGGTCCACCCAGCGGTCGACGACGGCGGTCACGGGGACGTCCTGCGCGAGCGCGGCCCGCAGCACTCCCTCGATCTGGGCGCCCGCGACCTCGACCACGGCCGCCGCCAGCTCCTGCTTGCCGCCCGGAAAGTGGTGATACAGCGAGCCGGCCTTGACGCCGGCCTCGTCGAGAATCTGGTTCAGGCCGGTCGCGGCGTATCCCTGGCGGCGGAACAGGGTGCCTGCGGTCTCGATCAGCGCGGCGCGGCTGCGGTCGGGGCGGGGCACGCTCTTGACAATACTAGAAAGATCATTCAACAATCTTCCCGATGAGCCGGTTGCGCGAAGAGAGAAGGTAAAAGTGCGGCATTTGATGTTCGAAGAGGCCGGACGATACGCGTGGCAAGACGCTCCGGAACCCACGATTTCGGCGCCGGAGCAGGCGCTGGTGCGTCCGGTGGCGGTTGCGTGCTGTGACTTGGACGTCGGCGTCGCTCAAGGGGTGCTGCCGATGCCGCCGGGACACGCGGTGGGACACGAGGGCATCGCCGAGGTGGTCGCCGTCGGCGATGCCGTCCGCGACATCAGGGTCGGCGACCGTGTCGTGGTGCCGTTCCAGATCAGCTGCGGCAACTGCCGCGAATGCCGCCGCGGTGTCACGGGATCATGCGGCTCGGTTCCGTTGATGGCGATGTACGGCATGGCCCCACTGGCCGGCCTGGACGGTGGCGGCTTCATGGCTGATCTGGTGCTGGTGCCCTACGCCGACGCGATGCTGATCCCGATTCCGGAGGCAATCGATCCCGTGGCGATCGCGTCGCTCTCTGACAACATCCCCGATGGTTGGCGCGCGGTCGGCCCGTTCCGATCGGAGCTCGCGGGGCTCGACGACAGTGACCGCCGCGTGCTCGTGGTCGGCCGACTGTCGATCGGTGTGTACGCCGCCGCGCTGGCGTCGGCGATCGGCGCTCACGTCGACTACGTCGACACCAACCAGAACCGGCTGGCGGCGGCCGAGAAGCTGGGGGCGGTGGCCCACGATCTCGCGAAACCCGACCGGTCTTGGGACCCCTATCCAGTGACGGTGCACACCTCGGCCGACCCGGCGCTGCTTGCCGCCACACTGCGTGCGACCTGGGCGGATGGGGTGTGTACCGACACCGGGATCTACTACCGGGGCAAGGTCGAGATGCCGCTGCTGCCGATGTACACCCGCGGTGTGCGATTCGTGACGGGACGGGTGAACGCGCGAGCAGTGATCCCGGAGATCCTCGACTTGCTGGCCGCCGGATGCGACCTCGCCCCCACCGTCGAGCGGGTTGTGGAGTGGGACGACGCACCCTCTGCCTGGCCGACGATGACGGGCAAGACCGTCTACATCCGCAGGTAGCGGCGAGTCACACCGACGCGGTCCTGCGCATCAGCGACAGCGCCAGCGTCACCGTCGCAGGGTGCCGACCGGCCGTCGTTGCAATCAATCAATTTTTCTTCGGGTGCGTCGATCAGGGACAATCGACGTGATGGCAGCCATCGAGATGACCAGGATCGACCTGCGCAACCGTGTGCTGGGCGCGGCCCAGCTCCGCGCTGCGCTGCCCCGCGGCGGCGTGGATGTGGAGACGGTGCTGCCCGTGGTGCGCCCGGTGGTGGAGGCCGTCGCGCAGCGGGGAGCCGAGGCGGCCCTGGAATACGGCGAGTCCTTCGACGGAGTGCGGCCCGGCACGGTGCGGGTCCCCGTGGCGCAGCTCGACGAGGCGCTCACCGCGCTGGCACCCGACGTGCGGTCCGCGTTGGAGGTGGCGATCAAGCGCGCGAGAGCGGTGCACGCCGACCAGCGGCGCAACGACACCACGACGACGCTCGGCCCCGGTGCCACCGTCACCGAGCGGTGGGTGCCGGTGGCGCGGGTGGGTCTGTACGTGCCGGGCGGCAACGCCGTCTACCCGTCGAGTGTGGTGATGAACGTCGTGCCCGCCCAGACGGCCGGCGTCGAATCCCTCGTGATCGCCAGCCCGCCGCAGGCACGCTTCGCCGGCCTGCCGCATCCGACGATCCTGGCCGCCGCCCGCCTGCTGGGTGTCGATGAAGTGTGGGCGGTCGGCGGCGCCCAAGGGATCGCGCTGCTGGCGTATGGCGGCTCTGACACCGACGGCGCGGACCTGGCACCGGTCGACATGATCACCGGTCCGGGCAACATCTACGTCACCGCGGCCAAGCGGATCTGCCGCTCGCGAGTCGGGATCGACGCTGAAGCGGGGCCGACAGAAATCGCGATCCTCGCTGACCACACCGCAGACCCCGCGCACGTCGCCGCCGACCTGATCAGCCAGGCCGAGCACGACGAGATGGCCGCCAGCGTGCTGGTGACACCGAGCGTGAAGCTCGCCGACGCGACATCCGCAGAGCTCGCGGCCCAACTGGAAACCACCATGCACCGCGAGCGCGTGACGGCGGCACTGACGGGCCGGCAATCTGCGATCGTGCTCGTCGACGACATCGATGCCGGTGTGCGCGTGGTCAACGCCTATGCTGCCGAACACCTGGAGATCCAGACCGCCGACGCACCTGCCGTCGTCACCCAAATCCGGTCGGCTGGAGCGATTTTCGTTGGCCCGTACTCGCCAGTAAGCCTCGGCGACTACTGCGCCGGCTCGAACCATGTGCTCCCGACGGCCGGATGCGCACGCCACTCCAGCGGGTTGTCGGTCCAGACGTTCCTGCGTGGCATTCACATCGTGGACTACACCGAGGCGGCTCTGAAAGATGTGTCCGGCCATGTGATCACGCTGGCCGAGGCCGAGGATCTGCCTGCCCATGGCGAAGCGGTGCGCCGGAGGTTCGAACGGTGAGCGTGCCGGGGCAGCGTGTCACACTGGCCGACTTGCCACTGCGCGACGACCTGCGCGGCAAGTCGCCTTATGGCGCACCGCAACTCGACGTGCCGGTGCGGCTGAACACCAACGAGAATCCGCACCCGCCCACGCCGGCACTGGTCGATGACGTGGCGCGCTCGGTGCGGGAGGCGGCGGTGAACTTGCACCGCTATCCCGACCGCGACGCGGTCGCGTTGCGCCGCGACCTCGCCGCCTACCTGACCGCTCAGACCGGTGTGCATGTCGGCGTCGAAAACCTATGGGCCGCCAACGGTTCAAACGAGGTGCTGCAACAGCTGCTGCAGGCGTTCGGGGGTCCCGGCCGCAGCGCGATCGGGTTCGTGCCGTCCTACTCGATGCACCCGATCATCTCCGGCGGAACCCAGACGCGCTGGCTGGAGGCACGCCGTGCCGACGATTTCGGCCTCGACACCGAGACGGCGGTCGGCGCGATCATCGAGTACCACCCTGACGTGGTGTTCGTCGCGAGCCCGAACAACCCGTCCGGACAGAGTGTTTCACTGTCGGACCTGCGCCGGCTGCTTGATGCGATGGACGGCGGCTTGCTGATCCTCGATGAGGCGTACGGCGAATTCTCATCGGCGCCGAGCGCGATCGGGCTTGTTGACGAGTATCCCGCCAAATTCGTCGTCACCCGCACGATGAGCAAGGCATTCGCGTTCGCCGGCGGACGGCTCGGCTATCTGATCGCGGCGCCTGCGGTGATCGAGGCCATGCTGCTGGTGCGGCTGCCTTATCACCTGTCCGCGATGACCCAGGCCGCGGCTCGGGCAGCGCTGCGCCACGCCGACGAAACGCTGGCCAGTGTCGCCGCTCTGGTCGCCGAGCGTCACCGCGTCACCGACGCGCTGAGCCGCATGGGCTTTCGGGTCGTTGCAAGCGACGCCAACTTCGTGCTGTTTGGCGAATTCGCCGACGCGCCCGCCACCTGGCGTCGTTATCTCGATGCCGGCATCTTGATCCGCGACGTCGGTGTTACCGGATACCTGCGCGCCACTATCGGATTGCCCGACGAGAACGACGCGCTGCTGGCCGCCAGCACAGGACTCGCGGCCACCGAACTCGCCGAGCCGCTAGGAGCCCAGACGACATGACCGTGACCGAGAACCGCCGCGCGCGCGTTGAGCGCACGACAAAGGAATCCGACATCGTTGTCGAACTCGACCTCGACGGAAGCGGCATCGTCGACGTCGACACCGGAGTGCCGTTCTACGACCACATGCTGACCTCGCTCGGAAGTCACGCCAGCTTCGACCTGACCGTCCGCGCGAAGGGTGACGTGCACATCGAGGGGCACCACACTATCGAGGACACCGCGATCGTGCTGGGGCAGGCGCTGGCGCAGGCCCTGGGCGACAAGAAGGGAATCCGGCGGTTCGGCGACGCGTTCGTCCCGATGGACGAGACGCTCGCCCACGCCGCGGTCGACGTGTCGGGGCGGCCGTACTGCGTGCACACGGGTGAACCGGATCACCTGCGTCACACCACGATCGCCGGGTCGAGCGTGCCGTATCACACCGTCATCAACGCCCATGTGTTCGAGTCGCTGGCGATGAACGCGCGCATCGCGCTGCATGTGCGTACCTTGTACGGGCGCGACCCGCACCACATCACCGAGGCTCAGTACAAGGCGGTGGCGCGTGCGCTGCGCCAGGCGGTCGAACTCGATCCCCGGGTTACGGGCGTGCCGTCCACGAAAGGCACGCTGTGACAACGAAGTCCGTGGTAGTGCTTGACTATGGTTCAGGCAACCTGCGGTCGGCTCAGCGCGCGCTGCAGCGTGTCGGCGCGGCCGTCGAGGTCACCGCCGATCCCGGTGCGGCCATGGCCGCCGACGGCCTGGTGGTGCCGGGCGTCGGTGCGTTCGAGGCCTGCATGACGGGTCTGCGCGCCATCGGCGGGGACAAGATCATCGCCGAACGGCTCAAGGCCGGCGGTCCGGTGCTCGGGGTATGCGTCGGCATGCAGATTCTGTTCGACCGGGGTGTGGAGTTCGGCGTCGAAAGCGTCGGCTGCGGCCAATGGCGCGGAGCCGTAACCCGATTGGATGCGCCGGTGATCCCGCACATGGGCTGGAATGTCGTCGAGGCCGGGGCGGGAACCACACTGTTCGACGGGCTCGACGCCGACACCCGGTTCTACTTCGTGCACTCCTATGCCGCGCAGCGCTGGGAGGACAAGCCCGACGCGGTGCTCACCTGGGCCACCCACGAAGTCCCGTTCCTCGCCGCCGTCGAGGACGGCGCATTGGCCGCGACGCAGTTCCATCCCGAGAAGAGCGGCGACGCCGGGGCACTGCTGCTGACCAACTGGGTGCGGGGCCTGTGACCCCCTCGCTGATCCTGCTGCCCGCCGTCGACGTGGTGGACGGACGCGCGGTGCGCTTGGTGCAGGGCCAGGCCGGAAGTGAAACCGAGTACGGCTCGGCGCTGGACGCCGCGCTGACCTGGCAGCGCGATGGCGCGGAGTGGATTCACCTGGTGGACCTCGACGCGGCGTTCGGGCGCGGCTCGAATCGTGAACTGCTGGCCGAGGTGGTCGGCACGGTGGATGTCAATGTGGAAATGTCGGGCGGCATCCGCGACGATGCGTCGCTGGCCACTGCGCTCGCAACAGGATGTGCCCGGGTGAATCTCGGCACCGCGGCGCTGGAAAACCCGCAATGGTGCGCGAAGGTCATCGGTGAGCACGGTGACAAGGTGGCGGTCGGACTTGATGTGCAGATCGTCGATGGCGAGCACCGGCTGCGCAGTCGCGGTTGGGAGACTGATGGCGGCGACCTCTGGACAGTGCTGGAACGCCTCGACAGCGAAGGCTGTTCGCGGTTCGTCGTCACCGACGTCACCAAGGACGGCACTCTCTCGGGCCCGAACATCGATCTGCTGGCAAACGTCGCCGAATGCACCGATGCACCGGTGATCGCCTCGGGCGGTGTCTCGAGTCTCGACGATCTGCGGGCGATCGCCGCACTCACCGAGCTGGGCGTGGAGGGCGCGATCGTCGGAAAGGCGCTCTACGCAGGCTGTTTCACGCTTCCGCAGGCGCTCGCGGCGGTAGGGCGGTAGTCGCGATGGCGCCCCGCACCGCCGACCTGGACGGGCTGGTCACCGAGGCAGCCAGGATCCTCGACAAAGCCGCTACTCGGTTCGTCGAGGGCCACGGCGCCGAGTCGGCCGTCCGCAAGAAGGGAAACGACTTTGCCACCGAAGTGGATCTGGCGATCGAGCGCGAGGTCGTCGACGCGTTGACATCGGCGACCGGGATCGGGGTCCACGGCGAGGAGTTCGGCGGGGCAGATGTCGACTCGCCGCTGGTGTGGGTGCTCGACCCCATCGACGGGACGATCAACTACGCCGCCGGGCTGCCGCTGGCGGCGATCCTGCTGGGGCTGATGCGCGATGGGGAGGCGGTGGCGGGTCTCACCTGGCTGCCGTTCACCAACGAGCGATTTACCGGTGTGGTGGGTGGCTCGTTGCGCTGCAACGGAGTAGAGCTACCGCCGGTCGAGCGGGTGGAGTTGGTCGACGCAGTGGTAGGCGTCGGCACATTCAACGCGGGCTGGCGTGGCCGGATCCCGGGCCGGTACCGGCTAGCCGTGGTGGAGCACCTGAGCCGCGCCTCCTCGCGATTGCGCATTCACGGCGCCACGGGTATCGACCTGGCGTACACCGCCGCCGGGATCCTGGGCGGTGCAATCAGTTTCGGCGACCACATCTGGGATCATGCGGCGGGTGTCGCGTTGGTGCGGACCGCAGGCGGCATCGTCACCGACTTGGCAGGAAGTGCCTGGACCCCGCAGTCGCGGTCAGCGGTGGCCGGCGTGCCGCAATGCCACGAGCAGATCCTCGAGCTCCTGAACCAAGTCGGAAGCCCGGAGGACTACTGATGGCCGACGTTGCGGTGCGCGTCATTCCATGCCTGGACGTCGATGACGGGAGGGTCGTGAAGGGCGTCAACTTCGCGAACCTGCGCGACGCGGGCGACCCAGTCGAGCTGGCCGCCGCCTACGACGCCGAGGGCGCCGACGAGTTGACGTTCCTCGACGTCACGGCCTCGTCGTCGGGGCGGGCCACGATGCTGGATGTGGTGAGCCGCACCGCGGAGCAGGTTTTCATCCCACTCACGGTCGGCGGCGGGGTGCGTTCGGTCGCCGACGTTGACATGCTGCTGCGCGCCGGCGCGGACAAGGTAGCCGTCAACACGGCGGCGATCGCGCGGCCCGAGTTGCTCGAGGAGCTGTCGCGGCAGTTCGGCTCACAATGCATCGTGCTGTCCGTCGATGCGCGCACCGTACCCGACGGGTCGACGCGCACGCCGTCGGGCTGGGAGGTGACCACCCACGGTGGTCGACGCGGCACCGGCATCGACGCGATCGAGTGGGCGGCGCGCGGTGCGGAACTGGGGGTGGGGGAGATTCTGCTGAACTCAATGGATTTCGACGGCACCAAGGCGGGTTTCGACCTTCCGATGCTGCGGGCGGCACGCACGGCGGTCACGGTGCCGGTGATCGCCAGCGGTGGCGCCGGCGCGGTGGAACATTTCGCGCCCGCGGTTGTTGCAGGAGCCGACGCTGTTCTTGCCGCGAGCGTCTTTCATTTCAGGGAGCTGACCATCAAAGAGGTCAAGACGGCGATGGCGGCAGAAGGGATCATCGTGCGATGAGCGCTTGCGCGAAGAGCAGAGGGCAGCGATGAGCGCTTGCGCGAAGAGCAGAGGGCAGCGATGAGCGCTTGCGCCACGAGCAGGGGGCAGCGGTGACGCTGGATGCGAGCATCGCGTCGCGGCTCAAACGCGACGCGAACGGTTTGATCACTGCGATCGCCCAGGAGCGGGGCAGCGGCAAGGTGCTGATGGTCGCCTGGATGGACGACGTCGCGCTGGCCCGCACTCTGGAAACCCGCGAGGCCACGTATTACTCGAGGTCGAGGCAGGAGCAGTGGGTCAAGGGCGCGACATCTGGCCACACCCAGCACGTGCACTCGGTGCGGCTGGATTGTGACGGCGACACCGTGCTGCTGGAAGTCGACCAGGTTGGCAGCGCGTGCCACACCGGTGAGCACAGCTGTTTCGACGCCGACCTGCTGCTGGAAGCCGCGAATACGGACTAAGCGCCTTGGCGCGCCCGCAGCACGTCGAGCGCCTTGTCCGCGTGGGTGTTCATGTTGACCTCGCTGGCGATGACGTCCACCAGCTTGCGGTCGGTGTCGATCACGAACGTCGTGCGCTTGACGGGCATGACCTTTCCCAGCAAGCCGCGTTTCACGCCGAACATGGACGCCACGGTGCCGTCGGCGTCGGAGAGCACAGGAAAGTCGAATTTGTGGTCGTCGGAGAACTTCGCCTGCTTGCCCACCGGGTCGGTGCTGATCCCGACCCGGGACGCGCCCACATCGGCGAATTCCTTCCCCAGGTCGCGGAAGTGGCACGCCTCCCGGGTACACCCATATGTCCCGGCGGCCGGGTAGAAGAACAACACCAGCGGACCGTCGGCCAGCAAATCGCTGAGCTTGCGCTCGGTGCCGGTCTGATCGGGGAGTTCGAACTCATCGACCACGTCACCACGTTTCATAAGTGACTACGCTACGCCCGGCCGGGCGCACCCCCGGAAGATGGGAAGATAACCAGGTGCCGTTGACCGCCGATCCGACCGTGACCACCACGCGTGCGCAGTTTCGCGCGCTGGCGGCGGAGCACCAGTTCGTGCCCGTCACCCGCAAGGTGCTGGCCGACAGCGAGACGCCGCTATCGGCGTATCGGAAGCTGGCCGCCAACCGGCCCGGCACATTCCTGCTCGAATCTGCCGAGAACGGCCGGTCCTGGTCGCGGTGGTCGTTCATCGGCGCCGGCGCCCCGTCGGCGTTGACGGTGCGTAACGGTGAAGCCGCCTGGATCGGGGTCACGCCGCAGCACGCGCCGCGCGGTGGCGATCCCCTGGACGCACTGCGCGCCACGATGGACCTGCTGGCCACCGAGCCGTTGTCCGGCCTTCCGCCCCTGTCCGGCGGCCTGGTCGGGTTTTTCGCCTACGACATGGTGCGCCGGCTGGAACGCCTGCCAGAGCTTTCGGTCGACGACCTGATGCTGCCCGACATGGTGCTGCTGCTCGCCACCGATATGGCCGCCGTCGACCACCATGAGGGCACGATCACGCTTGTCGCGAACGCGGTGAACTGGAACGGGACCGACGAGCGCGTCGACTGGGCCTACGACGACGCGGTGGCTCGACTGGACGTGATGACCGAAGCCCTGGGACAGCCGTTGCCGTCCACTGTCGCCACGTTCGACCGGCCCGAACCGCAGCATCGAGCGCAACGCACGCTCGAGGAATACGGAGCGATCGTCGAGCGCCTGGTCGGTGAGATCGAGGCCGGCGAGGCGTTCCAAGTGGTGCCGTCGCAGCGGTTCGAGATGGACACCAACGCCGATCCGATCGACGTCTACCGGATGCTGCGGGTGTCCAACCCGAGCCCGTACATGTACTTGCTGAACATTCCTAAAGTCGATGGCAGCCTTGACTTTTCGATTGTTGGGTCCAGCCCGGAAGCGCTCGTGACCGTCACCGACGGCTGGGCCACCACCCACCCGATCGCAGGCACCCGCTGGCGCGGCCACACCGAAGAGGAAGACGTTCTGCTCGAGAAGGAGTTGCTGGCCGACGAGAAGGAACGCGCGGAGCATCTGATGCTCGTCGACCTGGGCCGTAACGATCTGGGTCGGGTCTGCGTGCCGGGCACTGTGCGCGTCGACGATTACAGCCACATCGAGCGGTACAGCCACGTGATGCACCTGGTGTCGACGGTTACCGGTCGGCTCGCCGACGGCTGCACCGCGCTCGACGCCGTCACCGCCTGCTTCCCGGCCGGCACCTTGTCAGGTGCCCCGAAGGTGCGCGCGATGGAGCTGATCGAGGAGGTGGAGAAGACGCGCCGCGGCCTGTACGGCGGGGTGGTCGGTTACCTCGACTTCGCCGGTAACGCCGACTTCGCGATCGCCATCCGCACCGCGCTGATGCGCGACGGCACCGCGTTCGTGCAGGCCGGCGGTGGCGTGGTCGCCGACTCCAACGGGCCCTACGAATACGCCGAGGCCGTCAACAAGGCCAAGGCGGTGCTGAACGCGATCGCCGCGGCCGAGACCCTGAAGTCCCCGTGATCCGCGCCGCGCAGCTGCTGTTGGTGCTGGCAGCGATCGGATTGTGGGTGGCGTCGAGGCTGCCGTGGGTAAGTGTCCGCACGTTCGACGAACTGGGGCCGGCGCGCACGACGACGTTGTCCGGCGGGGTGTGGTCGACGGCGCTGGTGCCGTTCGCCGTGCTCTTGCTGGCTGCCGCGGTCGCGGCGCTGGCAGTGCGTGGCTGGCTGCTGCGCCTGCTCGCGTTGCTCGTCGCGTTGATCAGCGCAGGCGCCGGCTACCTGGCGATCACGCTGTGGACGATCCCCGACGTCGCGCCGAGGGCGGCGAATCTCGTGGATGCGCGGGTGTTGTCGCTGGTCGGTAGCTCTCGCCAATATTGGGGCGCGGTGGTCACACTGGGTGCCGCGCTGGCGGCGCTGGCGGCCGCTGTGCTGCTGATGCGCGTCGCGGTCAAAGGATCTACGCAGGCCGACAAGTACGCGACGCCGACTCGGCGGCGCGCCGTGGCCGTTCGTGGCCAATCGCGAGGGACGATGTCGGAACGGATGATGTGGGACGCGCTTGACGAGGGCGACGACCCGACCCGCGATTCTGCTAGCGAGGGTCGGTGAGGGGCGCCATGGTCGCGACGGCTACCCTTCCTTTCGATGTTCGATCACGCGTGCAGATAGCGGAGGAAGGACCCGGAACGCCATGAGTTCGGCAAACGTGCTCGACTCCATTCTCGAAGGAGTCCGCGCCGATGTTGCCGCGCGAGAGGCCGTCGTCCCCCTTGCCGGCGTGAAGGCTGCGGCCGAACACGCTCCGCCGCCGCGAAACGTGATGGCCGCGTTGCGCAAACCGGGTATCGGTGTGATCGCAGAAGTGAAACGGGCGAGTCCGTCACGCGGACAGTTGGCTTCGATATCCGACCCGGCGAAGTTGGCGCGCGCGTACGAAGAGGGCGGTGCGCGAATCATCAGCGTGCTCACCGAGCAGCGAAAGTTCCATGGGTCGCTCGACGATCTCGACGCGGTCCGGGCCGCTGTGTCAATCCCGGTGTTGCGTAAGGACTTTATCGTGCGGCCCTATCAGATCCACGAGGCGCGCGCGCACGGTGCCGACATGCTGCTGCTGATCGTCGCGGCGCTCGAGCAACAAGCGTTGGCCGCGATGCTCGACCGCATCGAGTCGCTCGGCATGACCGCCCTGGTCGAAGTGCACACCGAGGAAGAGGCGGACCGGGCGTTGCAGGCCGGCGCACGGGTGATCGGCGTGAATGCGCGGGATCTGAAAACGCTGAAGGTCGACCGCGATTGCTTCGCGCGCATCGCGCCTGGACTGCCGAGCGACGTAATCCGCATCGCCGAGTCGGGCATTCGCGGCACCGCGGACCTGTTGGCGTACGCCGGTGCGGGCGCAGATGCGGTGCTCGTGGGCGAAGGGTTGGTGACCAGCGGCGATCCGCGTAGCGCGGTGGCCGATCTGGTGACCGCAGGCACCCACCCGTCGTGCCCGAAAACGGCCCGTTGAGCGATGAGCCGCTCGCACGAAGAGCAGCAAGCCTAGTGTCTGCGCAGGAATTACCGAGGTCCAGTGCGGCCGTCGCCGAACCGACCAGCCACGATCCCGATTCGCGCGGCCATTTCGGTGTCTATGGCGGCCGTTTCGTGCCCGAAGCACTGATGGCGGTGATCGAGGAGGTCACTGCTGCATACGAAAAGGCGCGCACCGATCAGGAATTCCTCGACACGCTCGACCGCCTGCAGACGCACTACAGCGGACGGCCGTCGCCGCTGTACGAAGCCCGCCGCCTCAGCGAGCACGCGGGCGGCGCGAGGATCTTCCTGAAGCGAGAAGACCTGAACCATACCGGTTCTCACAAAATCAACAACGTGCTTGGCCAAGCTCTGCTAGCGAAGCAGATGGGCAAGACCCGGGTGATCGCTGAGACGGGTGCGGGTCAGCACGGCGTCGCTACCGCGACCGCATGCGCACTCTTCGGGTTGGAGTGCGTGATCTATATGGGTGCCGTCGACACCGCGCGGCAGGCCTTAAACGTGGCCCGGATGCGGCTTCTGGGTGCAGAAGTCGTGTCGGTGACGTCTGGCTCGCAGACACTGAAGGACGCGATCAACGAAGCGTTTCGCGACTGGGTGACCAACGCCGAGCGCACCTACTACTGCTTCGGCACAGCAGCGGGTCCGCATCCGTTCCCGGTGATGGTCCGCGACTTCCAACGCGTGATAGGTCTGGAGACGCGCGCGCAGATCGTGGCGCAGGCAGGTCGATTGCCCGACGCCGTTACCGCCTGCGTGGGCGGAGGGTCAAATGCGATCGGGATCTTCCACACTTTCATCGATGATCCCGGCGTTCGCCTGGTGGGTTTCGAAGCGGCGGGTGATGGTGTCGAAACCGGCAGGCACGCCGCGACGTTCTCAGGTGGCTCGCCCGGCGCATTCCAAGGATCGTTCTCCTACCTGCTGCAGGATGAGGACGGGCAGACCATCGAAAGCCATTCCATTTCCGCAGGATTGGACTATCCGGGCGTCGGCCCCGAGCACGCTCTGCTGAAGGACCTCGGTCGTGCCGAGTACCGACCCATCACGGACACCGAGGCAATGGACGCGTTCCAGCTGTTGTGCCGCACCGAGGGCATCATTCCGGCGATCGAGTCTGCGCATGCGGTGGCGGGCACCCTGCCGTTGGCCGCCGAGATCGGCAGGGGAGGAATCATCGTGGTAAACCTGTCGGGGCGCGGCGACAAGGATGTCGCAGTTGCGGCGAAATGGTTCGGACTGCTTGATGACGAGGATGCTGCGCGTGGTTGAAGGCGCCCGGCTGACAAAGCTTTTCGCCTCGTGTCACCAGCATGATCGGTCTGCGCTGATCGGGTATCTACCCACCGGGTATCCGGACGTGCCGACGTCCATCGATGCGATGACCACGTTGGTGGAGTCTGGTTGCGACATTGTCGAGGTCGGGATTCCGTACTCGGATCCCGGGATGGACGGACCGACGATCGCAAAGGCCACGGAGGCAGCGCTTCGGGGCGGGGTGCGAGTTCGTGACTCACTACGCGCGGTCGAAGCGGTCAGCGACGCAGGTGGCTGTGCGGTGGTCATGACGTATTGGAATCTGGTGCTGCGGTACGGGGTTGACGCGTTCGCCCGTGACCTGTCTGCCGCCGGCGGTCTGGGCATGATCACGCCCGATCTCATTCCCGACGAGGCAGCGGAATGGCTGACGGCATCGGATACTCACCGGCTCGACAGGATTTTCCTGGTCGCGCCGTCATCGACGCCGCAGCGACTTGCGACGACGGTCGAGGCGTCACGTGGGTTCGTCTACGCCGCCTCGACGATGGGAGTCACCGGGGCACGCGATGTGGTGTCGCAGGCGGCACCGGAGTTGGTTTCTCGGGTTAAGGCAGTGTCGGACATCCCCGTGGGAGTGGGACTGGGTGTGCGATCCCGGGAACAGGCGGCCGAGATCGCCGCGTACGCCGACGGCGTGATCGTCGGTTCGGCGTTGGTGTCCGCCCTCGGACAAGGTGGTGTGGCCAAGGTTGGCACACTGACGGAAGAACTGGCGGTCGGCGTGCGACAAGGGATTCCGGCGTGACGACATTCCTCGCTTCTTTCCCGAGCCCATCGCAGGGCGTGTGGCATCTGTGGTGGGTGCCGATCCGGGCATACGCGTTGTTCATCATCATCGGAATCATCGTGGCACTGGTGATCGGCGATCGGCGGTGGGTAGCCCGCGGGGGAGAGCAAGGCGTCATCTACGACATCGCGTTGTGGGCCGTGCCGTTCGGCCTGGTCGGTGGCCGGCTCTACCACCTGATAACCGACTGGAGAACGTACTTCGGCGATGACGGTGCCGGTTTCCTGGCCGCGCTGAAGATCTGGGACGGTGGCCTGGGGATCTGGGGCGCAGTCGCGCTCGGTGGTGTCGGCGCGTGGATTGGCTGCCGTCGGCGCGGCATTCCGTTACCCGCGTTCGGTGATGCGATCGCGCCCGGCATCGTGCTGGCGCAAGCCATTGGGCGGCTGGGTAATTACTTCAACCAAGAACTTTACGGCCGCGCGACCAACGTGCCGTGGGGCCTGAAGATCTATGAGCGTCGTGATGCGAACGGCATGATCGACTACCTCAACGGCGTATCAACGGGTCACGTCGACAAGGTCGTTCAACCGACATTCCTCTACGAGTTGATATGGAATGTTCTGGTTTTCGTTTTCCTGATCTACGCCGACCGCCGGTTCAAGCTGGGACACGGTCGGCTGTTCGCGTTGTACGTGGCGGCCTACTGCGTGGGCAGGTTCTGGGTTGAGTTGCTGCGCGATGACACCGCCACGCACATCGCGGGTATCCGGATCAACTCGTTCACGTCGATGTTCGTGTTCATCGGCGCGGTGGTCTACATCATCCTGGCGCCAAAGGGGCGCGAAGACCCGGCGACGCTTGCCGGCAAGCCTCGCGAGCCGAAGAAAGCCGAGCTAGCAGCGGTAGCCACGAAAGAACCGGCAGCGGTAGAGAAAGAACAAGTGCCTCAAAAACCTCAGACAGCTGAGGACTCCGCGCTGGTCGAGTGGACGAAAGAGCTTGCCGCAGTGGCTGCGACGAGTGGCATTGTCGCGGGTGTGGCGGTCGCTGCGGAAGACGAAGAGGCCGATGAATCGGCCGCCGATGGCGAGGCCGAACCATCCGACGAGGACGCTGGCGAGCCCGCTGAGGCGGCCGTCGCGGATGAGGCGGAGGAAGCCGCGGAAGCGGAGCCCGAGGCGGAGGGTGAGGAAGCCCCGGAGGCGGCGGAAGGCGCGGCGGCGGAGGCGCCCGCGACTGAAGCTGAGGGGGCTGCCGCGGCGGATGAGGAACCTCGCGAGACGGAGCCTGACGCGGCCCAGGTGGAGGCGGAGGACGCCCCGGCGGAGGAGGAAGCTACCGAGCCGGCGGATGCAGGAGCGCCAGACGAGGAAGGCGAGAAAGCCAGCGCAGCGGAGCCCGAGGTTCCGATCGAGAAGGTCACCGCCGAGTCGGTTGCAGGGGTGGAGTCAGACGAAGAAGAGGCTGCTTCGACGGAAGAGGTCGTTGAGGAGCCGGAGGGCGAGGTTCAAGCCGCTGAGGCGGAGGCTGCTCCGACGGAAGAGGTCGTTGAGGAGCCGGAGGGCGACGTTGAGCCCGCTGAGGCGGAGGCTGCTTCGACGGAAGAGGTCGTTGAGGAGCCGGAGGGCGAGGTTGAGCCCGCTGAGGCGGAGGCTGCCTCGACGGAAGAGGTCGTTGACGAGGCGGAGGCTGGCGAAGACGGGCCGGGGGAAGCGACCGGGGAACCGCAGCCCGAGACCGAGGACGGCGAGGACGGCCGCGATGCGGAGGAAGGCGTGGAGGCGGAGGAAACGCCGAAGGCAGACTCCGCCGCGGGGTCGAGCGAAGAGCGGGCTGAAGAGGTGGATGCGGCCGGGGAGGCGGCACCTGCACCGCTGCAGGACATCGTCGCACCAGCGGACGCTCAAAAGCGGCGGTGGAGCTTGCCGAGGTTCAGAAACCGCCGAACGTAGCTCGGAGGCAAAGCCCGATCCCCGATCTGGCGACTCCGGACAGACCGGTGCCCTTGCGGTAGGTGCTCAACGGCTCCGGCAGGTTAGGTCACTAAGAACCTTTAACCTCACCCTCGACGTGGGTGAATCAGCGCTTGCACCAACTAACAGGGGTCGCCATCAGGCGTGAAATACGGCACCCCCTCTACCGTGTAGCACGGCACCTCGCCCGGATAGTACGGATCGGTGGCCGCCGCAACGGCTACGCCGGTCGCCACGTCGCCGGCAATGTTGGTGCAGCCACCCACCCCGACATGGCGTCCGTGTGCGCCCGCGCAGATATCGGCGTGCGCTACCGGTGCTATTGCGACCGGCACTACGGCCATCGCCATTGGTGTTAATAGCGCTGCTGCTAGCTTCTTCATCTCACACTTCCTTTTGCTGGCCGACCCGCCGCCATTATCGCGCCAGGGCTGCTCCCGGGCGTGTCTTTGAACATTGTCGTGATCAACTCACCACTTGCGGCTGTGCCACAGATCCGTATCCCGAAAGATTGCCCGATCGCAATGCGTTGTTGTTTCCCACGTCATGTACAGGCCAGCCACTTCGATGGCGCCGCACCACTGCCCGAACAGGACGCCGAGCCGCCGCCCTTCTAGACGTGAGTGGCATGCTGAGTGTGTGAACCATCCCGGCACTGTATTCACGAGACGGGGAAAGACCTACGCCGCACTGGCAGCCGGTGCTGCGGCTGCGGGCGCTGTGGGCTACGTGGGCATTGTCGACCCGCACAACCGCGGCTCGCTGTTCCCGCAGTGCCCATTCAAACTGCTCACGGGCTGGAACTGCCCTGCCTGCGGTGGCTTGCGAATGGCCCATGATCTGCTGCATGCCAACGTGTCGGCAGCGGTTGTCGACAACGTGTTCCTGCTCGCCGGAATCCCGGCATTGCTTGCGTGGTTCTTCTGGCGACGCAACACCGGAAGACCGCTGGTGACGCGAGCAGCTCTGGCGGTGGTGATCACGGCCACAATCGCGTGGACCGTTATCCGCAACGTGCCAGGATTTCCGCTGGTCCCGACGCTTTACGGCGGGTAGTAACGGCGCTGCGCTGATACACTCGATATTCGGAGCGCGACCATCTGCGCGCACGCGAATACGGGCCGATGCAGTCCCACCCAAAAACCGTGGACTGCGGCCGAACCTCCACCACCACATCGGTGCCGCAGTCCTGCTGCGGAGGTGTGCAAATGCTGTTCTCGGCGCTGCCCAAGCCGCAGGGACTCTACGACCCTCGGCACGAACATGACTCATGCGGTGTCGCCGTGGTCGCCGATATCCGCGGCCGGCGATCCCATGCCATCCTCGCCGACGGTCTGCTGGCTCTCGAGCATCTCGAACACCGCGGTGCGGCCGGCGCCGAGACCAACAGCGGTGACGGTGCCGGCGTGCTCTTTCAGCTGCCGGTCGAATTGTTCGAAGCTGTCGTCGAATTCGAGCTGCCACCACCGACCCCGGACGGCTGCAACACGTACGCCGCCGGGCTGTGCTTCATGCCGCAGGATCCGGTGGCGCGTGCGACAGCACGCAGCCGCATCGAAAGCATCGCCGAGGATGAAGCCCTCGAAGTTCTCGGCTGGCGCGACGTTCCGGTGGACCCGAACGGTGCCGAGGTCGGCATGACGGCGCTGGGTTGTATGCCCTACATGTCCCAGCTTTTCGTCGCTGCACCCGAACACGGCGGCGTACGGCCGGCCGGCATCGACCTCGACCGCCTGGTGTACCCACTGCGCAAACGCGCCGACACCGTCACACCCGAAATCGAAGCGTCCGGCACCGGCGTCTACTTTCCGTCGCTGTCCAGCCGCACAATCTCCTACAAGGGCATGCTCACAACCGCTCAACTGCCCAATTACTTTTCCGATCTGCGCGACGAGCGGTGCATGACCGCGATCGCAATTGTGCACAGCCGCTTCTCCACCAACACTTTCCCGTCGTGGCCGTTGGCCCACCCGTTCCGCTTCATCGCGCACAACGGCGAAATCAACACCGTGCGCGGAAACCGCAACCGAATGCACGCCCGCGAGGCAATGCTTGCCAGTACCCGCATACCCGGCGATCTGAGCCGGCTGTCGCCGATTTGCCCCCCCGAGTCGTCCGACTCTGCGTCCTTCGACCAGGTCCTCGAGCTGCTCCATCTTGGGGGCCGCAGCCTGCCGCACGCGGTGATGATGATGATTCCCGAAGCGTGGGAGAACAACGATGCGATGGACCCCGCTGTTCGCGCGTTCTGGCAGTTCCACGCGTCGGTCATGGAGCCATGGGACGGGCCCGCATGCGTCACGTTCACCGACGGCACCGTCGTCGGAGCCGTGTTGGACCGCAACGGATTACGGCCGGGGCGGTGGTGGCGCACCATCGACGACCGGGTGATCCTCGCCAGTGAAAGCGGTGTGTTGAACATCCCGTCGGCAGAAGTCGTCGCGAAGGGGCGACTGGAGCCCGGCAAGATGTTTCTGATCGACACCGTCGCGGGCCGAATCGTCACCGACGAAGAAATTAAACACGAAGTGGCACAAGCCCACCCGTACGGCGAATGGCTGCACGCGGGTCTGCTCGATCTCATGGCTCTGCCGAACCGTAGTCGTGTGCAGCCCAACCATGAATCAGTGGTTCATCGCCAGATCGCGTTCGGTTACACAGAAGAGGATCTGAGAATCCTGCTCACGCCGATGGCTGCGGCAGCCGCGGAACCGTTGGGCTCCATGGGCACCGACACCCCGTCGGCCGTCCTGTCGCAGCGCCCAAAGCTATTCTATGACTACTTCGTCGAGCTGTTCGCCCAGGTGACCAACCCACCATTGGACGCCATTCGCGAAGAGATCGTCACCTCGCTGGCCCGGGTCATGGGTCCGGAGCAAAACCTCCTCGAGCCGACGGCCGCGTCATGCCGCCAAATCCTGCTGCGCTGGCCCGTGCTGGACAACGACGAGCTGAACAGAATCGTTCACATCAACGACGACAGCGACCATCCGGGCCTGAAAGCCACAGTGCTACGGGCCCTTTACGACGTTGAGCGGGGCGGCGAAGGACTCGCTGACGCGATCGAAAACCTGCGGAACCATGCCTGTGAGGCCATCGCCGACGGTACGCGCACTCTGATCATCTCCGACCGCGATTCCGATCACACCCGGGCTCCGATCCCGTCGCTGTTGGCCGTCGCGGCGGTCCACCATCACCTGGTCCGCACCAAGCAGCGCACGTCGGTCGCGCTCGTCGTTGAGAGCGGCGACGCGCGGGAGGTCCACCACATCGCGCTGCTGATCGGCTACGGCGCGGCGGCGGTCAACCCCTACCTGGCCTTCGAATCGATCGAGGACCTGATCCGCGAAGGCGAGCTCACCGGCATCGAGACCGGCGCCGCCGTCCGCAACTACCTGATGGCGCTCGGCAAGGGCGTGATGAAGGTGATGAGCAAGATGGGCATCTCAACCGTGGCGTCTTACACGGGTGCCCAGGCGTTCGAGGCGATCGGTCTGGACACGGCGGTCGTTGCCGAATACCTGGCGGGCACACCGAGCCAGATCGGCGGCGTCGGTCTCGACGTCATCGCGGAAGAGGTCAGGCAGCGCCATCGCCGGGCATACCCGGACAACCCGACCGAACTAGTGCACCGTCGGCTCGAGGTCGGCGGGGAGTACGCCTTCCGGCGTGAGGGTGAGCTGCATCTGTTCACCCCTGAGACGGTGTTCCTGCTTCAGCATTCGACCCGCACCGGCCGAGAGGACATCTTCCGGCAGTACAGCGACGAGGTCGACCGGTTGTCCCGCGAGGGCGGCACGCTGCGCGGATTGTTCGAATTCAGGAAGGGATTGCGTCCGCGGATCCCGCTCAACGAAGTTGAGTCGATCGAGTCGATCTGCAGCCGGTTCAACACCGGCGCGATGAGTTACGGATCGATCTCCGCGGAGGCCCACGAGACCATGGCCGTCGCGATGAACAACATCGGCGGCCGGTCCAACTCGGGCGAAGGCGGCGAGGACGTGGACCGTCTCTACGATCCGCGGCGGCGCAGTGCAGTCAAACAGGTCGCGTCGGGAAGGTTTGGCGTGACCAGCGACTATCTGGTCAACGCCACTGATATCCAGATCAAGATGGCGCAGGGCGCGAAACCCGGCGAGGGCGGCCAACTTCCGGGCTTCAAGGTCTATCCCAGTATCGCCAAGACCCGGCACTCCACGCCCGGCGTCGGCCTGATCTCGCCACCGCCTCACCACGACATCTACTCGATCGAGGATCTCGCGCAGCTCATTCACGACCTCAAGAACGCCAACGACAAGGCTCGCATTCACGTGAAGCTGGTCAGTTCGGTCGGCGTGGGCACGGTCGCTGCCGGGGTCTCCAAGGCGCACGCGGACGTCGTGCTGATTTCCGGCCATGACGGCGGTACCGGCGCGGCACCGCTGACGTCGCTCAAACACGCAGGAGCGCCGTGGGAGATCGGGTTGGCGGATACGCAGCAGACGCTGGTGCTCAACGGGCTACGCGACAGGATCACGGTCCAGGCAGACGGTGGCATGCGGACAGCCCGTGACGTGATGGTGGCCACGTTGCTGGGGGCCGAGGAGTTCGGGTTCGCGACGGCCCCGCTGGTCGTCGCCGGCTGCATCATGATGCGGGTCTGCCACCTTGACACCTGCCCGGTGGGGGTGGCTACCCAGAACCCCGAATTGCGCGCCCGGTTCAACGGCAAGCCGGAGTTCGTCGAGAACTTCTTCCGGTTCATTGCCGAGGACGTCCGTCGCGACCTCGCCGAACTGGGCTTCCGCAGTATCGATGAGGCGGTCGGTCACGCAGAGATGCTCGACACCGCGAAGGGTGTCGCGCACTGGAAGAGCAAAGGATTGGATCTGACGCCCATCTTCACCGTTCCCACTGACGCGCATGGCGCGCGGCTGACGCAGCGGCGCAAGTTGCGCGACCAGTACCACGCACTCGATCAGGCGCTCGACCAAACACTCATCGCGCTCGCCGAAGGGGCACTGGAGGACGCGCACTCCGTGCGGCTCGAGCTGCCGATCCGCAACGTCAACCGCACCGTCGGAACTCTCCTCGGTGCCGAGGTGACCCGTCGATACGGGGGGCAGGGGCTGCCGGACGACACGATTCATGTCACGCTGACCGGCTCGGCGGGGCAATCCCTGGGCGCGTTCCTACCGCCGGGCATCACGCTCGAGCTGACCGGCGATGCGAACGACTATGTCGGCAAGGGACTTTCAGGTGGACGAATCATCGTCAGGCCGCCTGAGGACGTGCTGTTCCTGCCGGAGGACAACGTCATCGCGGGCAACACACTGCTTTACGGTGCTACCTCCGGCGAGGTCTACCTGCGAGGCTGCGTCGGAGAACGCTTCTGCGCCCGCAACTCCGGAGCGCTGGCTGTCACCGAGGGTGTCGGAGACCACGCGTGCGAATACATGACCGGCGGGCGGGTGGTGGTGCTGGGTAGCACGGGCCGCAACATCGCCGCGGGCATGTCGGGAGGCATCGCCTACGTCCTCGGGTTGAACCCGACCAAGGTGAACACCGCGATGGTGGAGCTGCAAACCCTCGATCCGGAGGATCTGCGGTGGCTGCGCGAGGTCGTCGCCAAGCACGCTCACTTCACCGGAAGCACTCTCGCACAGTCGGTGCTGTCCGACTGGCCGAGGCGCAGTGCGCAATTCACGAAGATCATGCCCACCGACTACCAGCGGGTGCTGACGGCGACCCGGATGGCGAAAGCGGAAGGCAGAGACGTCGACACCGCGATCATGGAGGCCAGCCGTGGCTGATCCGACCGGATTCCTGAAGGTGCCAAAGACGGAGGCTCCAAAGCGGCCGGTCGACGACAGACTGGGCGACTGGCACGAGGTCTACGAACGTCAGAGTCCGCAGGACCGCGCCGCCGAGGTGTCGCAGCAGGCGCGCCGCTGCATGGACTGCGGAGTCCCGTTCTGCCACTCCGAAACTGCCGGCTGCCCGCTCGGCAACCTCATTCCCGAGTGGAACGACCTGGTGCGACGCGGCCGCTGGAATGCCGCCAGTGAGCGCCTGCACGCCACCAACAATTTTCCGGAGTTCACCGGCCGGCTGTGTCCGGCACCGTGCGAGGCGGCGTGCGTGCTGTCGATCGGCGAGGACAAGACCGGCGGCAGCGTCACAATCAAGCGCATCGAGAACACGATCATCGACCAGGCCTGGCAACTCGGCATTGTCGCACCCCAGCCCGCCGCGATCACGACGGGCAAGAATGTCGCCGTGGTGGGTTCTGGGCCCGCGGGACTCGCGGCGGCGCAACAACTCACGCGCGCGGGCCATGCGGTCACCGTCTACGAGCGCGACGATCGGCTTGGCGGTCTGCTGCGCTACGGCATCCCCGAATACAAGATGGAGAAGGCGACGCTGAATCGGCGGCTGGCCCAAATGCGCGCGGAGGGAACGCGTTTCGTCGCCGACTGTGAGGTAGGTGTGGACCTGTCGGTTGAGGTGTTGCGAGAGAAACACGACGCGGTGGTCCTGGCCGTCGGAGCATTGCGCGCTCGGGACTACGACGTGGCCGGACGGCACCTCAACGGGGTGCACCTGGCCATGGATCACCTCGTGCCAGCCAACAAGGAGTGCGAGGGCGCCGGTCCGTCGCCGATCTCGGCGGCCGGCAAGCACGTGGTGATCATCGGCGGCGGTGACACCGGGGCCGACTGCCTCGGTACCGCCCACCGGCAGGGTGCCCTGTCGGTGACCCAGCTCGACTACAACCCCGAGCCGCCGGAGGTTCGGGACGAATCGCTGTCGCCATGGCCGACCTGGCCGCTGGTGCTGCGCACGTCACCGGCTCACGCCGAGGGCGGCAAGCGTCGGTACGAGGCCGCCGTGCAGCGGTTCTGCGGTGACGAGCACGGCAACCTCCGGGCAATTGAGATCGCCGAGGTGCAGGTCATCCGTGACGCGGACGGCCGCCGCACGATCACCCCGGTCGGCGAGAGTCTGGAGTTGCCCTGTGATCTGGCGTTGCTGGCCATCGGTTTCGAGGGCGTCGAGCAGATGCCGTTACTGGACGGACTCGGGCTGGACCTCAATCGCCGCGGCGCACTTGGATGCGGACCGGACTGGCAGACCACCACGCCGGGGGTGTTCGTCTGTGGCGACGCCCACCGCGGCGCGTCGCTGATCGTGTGGGCGATCGCGGAAGGCCGCAGCGCGGCGCACGCGGTCGACGCCTACCTGATGGGGGAGTCGGATCTGCCGGCGCCGGTGCGGCCTTCCGCGCTGCCTCTCGCCGTGGTGTAAAGGTCATTGGGCACGACTATGCTCGCTATCCGTGAATAGACGCGCGAAGATCGTCTGCACAATGGGCCCGGCCACCAATTCCGACGAGATGGTGCGGGCGCTGGTCGAGGCGGGCATGGACGTCGCCCGCATGAATTTCAGTCACGGCGACCACGCCGACCACAAGGCGGCTTATGACCGCATCCGCGACGCGTCGGACGTCACCGGTCGCGCGGTCGGTGTACTCGTCGACCTTCAGGGACCAAAGATCCGGCTTGGCCGGTTTGCTGCCGGGCACGCGTTCTGGCAGAGCGGCGACATTGTGCGAATCACGGTGGAGGACTGCGACGGCACCCACGACCGAGTATCCACCACCTACAAGAACCTTGCCCACGACGCAGTGCCGGGGGACCGTCTGCTCGTCGACGACGGCAAGGTCGGGCTCGTCGTCGAAGCGATTGAGTCCGACGACGTCGTGTGCAAAGTCACCGAAGGCGGCCCAGTTTCCAACAACAAGGGGCTGTCGCTGCCCGGCATGAACGTGTCGGTGCCTGCGCTGTCGGAAAAGGACATCGACGACCTGGAGTTCGGGCTGCGGTTGGGCGTCGACCTGGTGGCGCTGTCGTTCGTTCGCTCACCGGCCGACATCGAGTTGGTGCACGATGTGATGGACCGCGTTGGCCGCCGGGTGCCCGTCACCGCCAAGATCGAAAAGCCCGAGGCGATAGACAACCTGGAAGCGATCGTTCTTGCCTTCGACGCGGTGATGGTCGCCCGCGGCGATCTGGGCGTGGAGCTGCCGCTCGAGGAAGTGCCGCTGGTTCAGAAACGCGCCATCCAGATGGCAAGGGAAAACGCGAAACCCGTCATCGTTGCGACGCAGATGCTGGACTCGATGATCGAAAATTCCCGGCCTACCCGTGCCGAGGCGTCTGACGTCGCGAACGCAGTGCTCGACGGCACCGACGCACTGATGCTGTCGGGTGAAACGTCGGTGGGCAAGCACCCGCTCGAGGCGGTGAGAACGATGGCGCGCATCATCGTGGCCGTCGAGCAGAACTCGACCGCCGCGCCGCCGTTGACGCACGTGCCGCGTACCAAGCGCGGCGTTATCTCCTATGCCGCCCGTGACATCGGCGAGCGGCTGGACGCCAAGGCGCTGGTGGCGTTCACCCAGTCGGGTGACACGGTGCGCCGGCTCGCGCGGCTGCACACTCCGCTGCCGTTGCTGGCGTTCACCGACCTCCCCGAAGTCCGCAGCCAGCTGGCGTTGACCTGGGGCACCGAGACGTTCATCGTGCCGCACATGCAAAGCACCGACGGCATGATCCGCCAGGTGGACAAGTCGCTACTCGAGTTGGGCCGGTACAAGCGCGGCGACCTGGTGGTCATCGTGGCGGGTGCTCCACCGGGCACAGTAGGCTCGACCAACCTGATCCACGTACACCGGATCGGAGAGGAAGACCTCTAGGGGAGCGGTTATTGGGTTCCGATTTTGAGCAGCTGCTGAACACGCTCGACCTGCAGCGCATCGACGAGAACACCTTCACCGGCACGCACCCCGGGAAAACTCCCATCCGGACGTTCGGCGGTCAGCTGATCGCGCAGTCGCTTGTCGCCGGCAGCCGTACCGTGACCACCGACTTGCCGCCCGCCGCGCTGACGGTGACGTTCATCAACGGCGGTGACCCGACGGCCGACATCGATTACCACGTCGTGAACCTGCGCGATGAGCGCCGATTCGCCAACCGGCGCGTCGACGCCATGCAGGACGGCAGTCTCCTTGCGTCGGCCATGGTTTCGTACCTGTCCGGCGGTCGTGGGCTGGAGCACGGCGTCGACGCTCCCGAGGTCTCCGAACCCGAGACGCTGCCGCCGATCGGGGAGCGGCTGCGCGGCTACGAGAAGACGGTTCCAGGTTTCGCCAACGCGTTGCGGCCCATCGAATGGAGGTATGCGAACGACCCCGCGTGGGTACTGCGTAAGAAGGGTGAACGGTTGCCCTACAACCGGGTATGGATCAAGGCCGACGGCACGATGCCTGACGATCCGGTGCTGCACACCGCAGCGATGGTCTACTCGTCGGACACGACGGTGCTCGACTCGATCATCACCACGCACGGCCTGTCCTGGGGCTTTGATCGAATCTTCGCCGTCACCGTGAACCATTCCGTGTGGTTCCACCGGCAGGTCGATTTCAATGATTGGGTGCTGTATTCCACGACGTCACCGGTGGCGGCGGACTCCCGGGGGCTTGGCACCGGGCACTTCTTCGACCGAAGCGGTGCGATAATCGCCACCGTTGTACAGGAGGGAATCGTGAAGCATTTCCCCAATAAACGTGAAGTATTTCCCCAATAAAGGCGCTGTTCGGGCCTAAACTGTCGAGGATGCCGGACCCGGTCAAGGTCGCGAAGGTCCGCGCCCGCGAGCGTGTTGTCGTCAACGTCGACGGGGCAGCGGCCCGGTTGATTGGCGCCCTGGCCGTCCTGGGCGTTTTTTGCTGGCTCGTCGCGCTGTTCGCCCGTAACCGCGAACACGCGGACTGGGACGCCGCGAGCTGGCTGGCCTGGTCGCTGACCATCCTGACCGCTGTCGCACTGATTGCGCGCGGCATCTTCCTCGGCCGCCCGGTGACGGCCGCTCACGCGACGGCAGCAATGACGGTGCTGCTCGCGGGTCTCGGTGCGCACCTGATGTCGTACGACCTCATCGGCTGCGTGCTTATCGCGGGCGCGGGCTGGGTGTTGATGTGGCCCACGACGTCCCGACCGTGCCCCGATGACCTGCCGCGGGTATGGGGTCTGGTGAACGCGACCCGGGCCGACCCCGTCGCGCCATTCGCAATGCAGTCACTGAAGAGTCACTTCTTCAATGCCGAGGGAACGGCGGCTATCGCCTACCGGACACGTATCGGTTTTGCGGCGGTGAGCGGTGACCCCATCGGCGACGAGACCCAGTTCCCGCAACTCGTTGCCGATTTCGTTGCGATGTGTCACACCCGTGGCTGGCGCATCATCGTGATGTGCTGCGGTGAGCGGCGGACAGCGCTGTGGCGCAACCGTGCCGTGGTGGGCCAGACAATGCGCAGGATCCCGTTCGGGCGCGATGTCGTCATCGACGTGCGGACGTTCGAGATGGCTGGACGCAAATACCGCAACCTGCGCCAGGCGGTACAGCGAACCCAGAACTGCGGGATCACCACCGAGGTGATCGCCGAGCAGGACGCAGACGATGTGCTGCACACGGAGCTGGTCCGCGTCCTGTACGCCTCACCCAGCGGCGCACACACGGAGCGAGGATTCTCGATGATCCTCGACGGCGCACTCGAGCGCCGCTATCCGGGGATTCAGTTGATCATCGCCCGCGACCGCTCCGGGAAGGTGCAGGGCTTCCACAGGTACGCCACCGCCGGCGGCGGCTCGGATATCACCCTCGATGTGCCGTGGCGGCGACCCGGTGCGCCCAATGGCATCGACGAGCGGCTCAGTGTGGACATGATCCGGGAGGCGAAATCGGCTGGCGGACAACGCTTGTCACTTGCGTTTGCAGCATTTCCCGAAATCTACGACAACATGAACCGCAACCGGCTCCAAGGTCTGGCCTACCACACGACTCACCTGATCGACTCTCTTGTCGCGCTGGAATCCCTGTACCGGTATCTACGCAAGTTCCATGCGCTGGGCGACCGGCGTTATGTGGTGCTGTCGCTGCGGCATCTGCCTTCCGCGGCCATCGTGTTGTTGTCGCTGGAATTCATGCCACGCCGACGGCACCTCTGAATTCGCTACGGCGCCTCGCCCGAATTCGCGCCTACGGCGCGGTCGTCAGCGTGACGCTGAACTTGGTTTCGACGTGCTGGCTCCACGAAGTCTCGCACTGCTGTTGGGCGGCTTGGTCGCTACCGGCTTTCGTCATGCATTCATAGAGGTCGACGACTCCCGTTTGGCTGACGAGGTAGTAGTAGATCGGGATGAACACCAGGCCCGCCACGATCGACAGAAACCCCAGCACCACTCCAGCGATAGCGACCCCGCCGTTGTTGGCCTCGCCTCGCTTTACTCGCCCTCGACCCATGAACCCCATCACCACCGCCGCAATGCCGAGAACCACGCCACCCGCGACGGTGAAACACAACAGCAGTCCGACGATTGCGATCACTAAAGCCGCCGTGCCCAGACCGTTGCGCGGGGCGATCGCAGGGGGCGGCTGGGTTGCGTACGGCAGCGGCGGCGGCGCAGGGTAACCGGCACCGGGTGGCTGACTCGGCGGAGGTAGTGGGGGCTGCGGCGGGTTCGTCGGTTCGCTCATGCGGGTTATCCTCCCGCTGGGGCACGTCCTTCTACAAAGTCGTCCACCTTCTTTGACCCCCGGCGGATGCTGAAGGAGGACGCGATCTCGAACACGCCCATCACGATGAGCCAGATGCCGACCACCCACGCCAGGATCACAAGCGAGTCGATGGGTGAGGCCATCACGACGATGCCCGCGAGGATGCTGATGACGCCAAAGAAGATCGCCCAGCCACGGCCAGGCACGCCGGGGTCGCTGATCGCCGTTACCGCTGTGCTGACACCCCGGAAGATGAAGCTGACCGCGATCCAGATCGCGAGCAGCAGGATCGCCATCGGGGATTCGTCGCCCAGGTCCTTGAAACACAGCACGGCAAGGATCAGCGAAGCCGCGCCGCTGATGAACAGCATCACCCGTCCGCCGGCGGATACGTGCAGGCTGAACGCGAAAATTACCTGCGCGATACCGCTCACGAGCAGGTAGACGCCCAGGAGTATCGCCGCGACCCAGACCGCATTTCCCGGCTTAAGGGTCACGAGGACACCGAGTATCACCGACAAAAGTCCGGACAAGAGCGTGTAAATCCACAGGTGCTTAAGCAGCTTCGGCCGTTCTGGAGCAGTCATGTGCAAAGTCTTTCACAGCGCCACCGAGTCGGTGAGGTTTTTGCGTCCGCGTCATTACGGTTTCTCGGCCGTACCAGAGCGTCAACTCCGGGCTAGTGTTCCGTTACCGGGAGTGCGGGCTGGTTTACGGTCGTTAACGTCGGCACGTCGACGGCCCCGATGTGAGAAAGAATGAGGCAATGAGGACATCACGCGGGTTGATGATGGCCGGGGCGATCGTCATCTCAGCCGCGCTGGCGATGTCGGGTTGCACAAGCAACACCGAAGGTTCCGGGCCGAGTGGATCGACAACCGCGGTGAAGCCGACCAAGGTCGACCAGATCGCGAACCTGTTGCCCGACAAAATCAAACAGTCCGGGAAGTTGATAGTCGGGACGGACCCCACTTACAAGCCCAACGAGTACAAAGACCCCAACGGGACCATCATCGGCTTCGATGTCGACCTTCTGAACGCTGTCGCCGGAGTGCTCGGTGTGACATCCGAATACCGGCAATCGGGGTTCGACAACATCATCCCGTCGATTCAAGGAGGTTCATTCGACGTCGGGATGTCCTCGTTCACCGACAACAAGACACGTGAGGAACAGGTCGACTTCGTCGACTACTTCCAGGCCGGGTCTCTATGGGCTCAGCGCCCCGGTCCGGCGATCGATCCCAATAACGCGTGCGGGCTCAAAGTCGCGGTGCAGTCCGACACGACCCAGGACACGGAGGAACTGCCCGCAAAGAACGACGCTTGCCTGAAGGCCGGCAAGCCGGCGATCAATGTCCTCAAGTTCCCGGGGCAGGACGCGGTGACCGACGCGGTGACGGTCGGGCAGGCCGACGCGATGACGGCCGACTACCCGGTGACCGTGTACGCGGTCAAGGACAGCAAAGGCAAGCTCGAAGCCGCCGGTGAACTGTTCAAGACGGCACCGTACGGATGGGCAGTTCCCAAGGGATCACCACTGGGCCAAGCGCTCCTGCAGGCGCTGCGGCATGTGATGCAATCTGGTGACTACCAGACGATTCTCAAGAACTGGGACGTGCAGAACGGGGCGATCGACAAGCCGGCGATCAACGGCGCCGTCAACTGATCGTGACGGCTGACACCTCGCTGCCACCCCCCATCAATGCCGTTCCCCTGCGGCATCCCTGGCGATGGGTGTCGGCGGTCATCATCATCGCGTTGGTGGGGCTGTTCCTGTACGGGGCAGCCACCAACCCGACCTATTACTGGGCGACCTATTCCAGATATGTCTTCGATAGAAGAGTTTCGCTAGCGGCGTGGAACACAATCCAACTCACTGTCCTGTCGATGCTGATCGCGGTGGTGCTCGGTGTCGGACTCGCGGTCATGCGGCTGTCTCCGAACCCGGTTCTGAGATCCGTGTCGTGGGTGTACATCTGGATATTCAGAGGCACGCCCGTGTATGTCCAGCTGGTGTTCTGGGGCCTTTTCCCAGTCATCTACAGGAACATCCAGCTCGGAATTCCGTTTGGGCCCAGCTTTTTTCACTTCAGTCTGCAGAATCTGTCGTTATTCTTCATCCTGGCCGTGATCGGTCTTGGGTTGAATGAAGCGGCGTATATGGCCGAAATCATCAGGGCCGGAATCAGTTCGGTGCCAGAAGGTCAGACCGAGGCGTCTACGGCCCTTGGCATGTCGTGGTGGATGACGATGCGACGCACCATACTTCCCCAGGCCATGCGTGTGATCATTCCGCCCACCGGGAATGAGATCATCAGCATGCTGAAGACCACGTCGCTGGTCATCGCGGTGCCGTACAGCGGGGAGCTCTATGGTCGAGCACACGATATAGGCGTGGCGTTCTTCCAGCCGATTCCGTTGCTGATGGTCGCCGCGACTTGGTACCTCGCCATCACGAGCGTCCTGATGGTCGGGCAGTACTACCTGGAACGGTATTTTTCGCGGGGCGCGTCGCGGAAACTGACGTCGAAACAGCTCGAAGTGCTGGCCCTGGCACAGCGGGCGGTGGAGGAACACCAATGACGGCAATGGTGGTCGCCGACCGGGTGTGCAAAGACTTCGGCGCGCTGAGGGTGCTCAAGGGCGTCACGCTGACCGTCGAGCCCGGCCAAGTGATGTGCATCGTCGGCCCGTCGGGCTCGGGTAAATCGACGTTTCTGAGGTGCATCAATCACCTGGAGAACATCAGCGCCGGCCGACTGTACGTCGACGGAGAGCTGGTGGGTTACCGCGAGAGCCGCGGCAAGCTTCACGAATTGCCTGCCCGGGAATCCGCGAAGCAGCGTCGCGACGTGGGGATGGTATTCCAGCATTTCAACCTGTTCCCGCACCGCACCGCGTTGGCGAACATCGTCGAAGCGCCCATCCACGTCAAGAAAGTGGCGAAAGCCGCAGCGCTGCAGCGGGGCCGTGACATCCTGCAACGGGTGGGGTTGTCGGAGAAGGCCGACGCCTACCCGGCGCAGCTGTCGGGCGGCCAACAGCAACGGGTTGCGATCGCGCGGGCGCTGGCGATGGATCCCAAGCTGATGTTGTTCGACGAGCCCACGTCGGCGCTTGACCCCGAGCTGGTCGGCGAGGTGCTGAACGTGATGCGCGACCTGGCGCGTGCGGGCATGACGATGGTCGTGGTGACCCACGAGATGGGCTTCGCCCGCGAGGTCGCCGATCAGCTGGTGTTCATGGACGATGGCGTGATCGTGGAGGGCGGTAAGCCGCGTGACGTGCTTAGCAACCCCCAGCACCAACGCACGCAGGCGTTTCTCTCCAAGCTGCTGTGAGCGGCATGCTCTGCGTCAGGCGCGTGTACCGGCTGCGGCACAAGCCATTTGGACGTTGTGCGCGTCGGTGTTGAGGTCGTTAGCCGCCGAGTTGAGGGAGTCGCCACCGCCGCGCACTCCCATAATCAAGAGGAGCTTCGCCGCGTTCATCGACCACGACTGCATCGGCCCCGCGATCTCCGGTTGCAGGCCCGGTGTGCCCGCCGCGCTCATCGCCACTGAGGCAGCTTCCCGAAGGGCCGTCCTGCCGACGACGTTGGAGTTCGAAACCGATGGATCTCCATAATTGACGACGTTGCCTTGGCCGGCGGTCGCATACGCGAAATCTTCGTAATTGGTGGCGGCATAGTTCATCGCCGCGGAGAATTGCTTGCACGCGTCCGCCGCGGCAGGAGTCTCGTCAGTCGTGATCGCCGTAAATCTCGTCGGCGCGGGAGCTCCCGGAATGGGACTCGGCGCCGGGGTTTGATCATCGTCGGTGGGGTCTGCGGATGCGGTCGGGACGACAGCAAGCCCGATGCCAAATACGATCAGTGAAGTAGCCAGCGCCCGCCCACAAACGTGTGATGACCTCATCGTTTCCCTCCAGGTAGTCGGTTCCTCCGAACGCGTCAGGCCTGACACCGCGGGTCCCGAGCGACACCGGTTGGTCTTCCCCTCACCCGCCGCCGACCTTCCACACGCCGACCCCGACATAGTTCTGCGAACACAAGCCGTGGTCAAGCGACGAGGTCTCAACGCCAGGTCGGAACAGAGTATCGACAGATCAGCTGACCCGATCGTGAACGAACCCCCAACAGTTGATGACCAGGAGCAAACCAGTGCACGTCTTGACGCCGGAACTCCGCACCATGGCGTCTCGGTGTGGTAGCTGGGGTCGCAAAGCGAACAGGGGAGCATGCCGGGATTGGAGACGCCCAGTAGATAGGTACACGGCGCGAACTGTTGTCGGTCCGTTTACCGTCTGGACACCCGGCCCATCAAAGATTCCACGGGACAGATCCTGTCCATCCCGTGGGGGATTCGCACGACGAGAGGCGCCAACGCGACATGTTGAATCGTTTTGCCACCTTGGCTGCTGTTTGCATGCTGGTCCCGACCGGCGCGGCCCCGCTCGCGTTAGCGGACCCGCCCCCGCCCGCACCTGTGGTGCCGGCCGCCGACTCCGCACCGCCGCCGCCGGGCGGACCCAATGGACCCGTGCCGTCCGGCCCACCGGGCGTCCTGAGGACCCCGGATGGCTGGACCTTGAATGTGACGGGACAGAACGAGTCGATGGAACCGGTCGCGCCGCTGACAGGCGCGCTTTCGTCACGGGAGTACCTGGTGGACGGCACGTTCACGGGGTCCGTAACCGGGGGTGGAAGCACCAAGCTTTCCGGCGGGACTCTGGAGGCCGGGTATCAGATTGGCTGCGGGATCCTCGCGGACGACATCGAATCCATCAGTTCGGCGGGCATAACACCGGGGCTCGCCATACCCTTCATCGGCACCACGTCTCCCTTCCCGCTAACCCTTTCGGCGTCTCTCGCCGAGCAGATCAAGATCGACCTCAAGCCCGGCACGGTGAACATCGTTTCGGTTGACAAGAAGTCCTTCAAGGGCACTGCTCCGCGGATCCAAGTCACGGGTCTACGTATCAAATTCGACGCTTGCGCCGGTCAGTCCTTCATCCGGTCCTACGCGACATTGACGAGTTCGACCGACAACACCGACGACGTCATCACCTATCTGGGCGTCACCAAAGTCGTTTGACGCGACGCGTCATTAGCGTCGTTAAATCGGGCCTCGCTGTAAAGCCAGTCAGCGGGGCGTGAACAGGGACCCCTTGAGCCGGTCTGGTCATGCCCACCTGGCTCCGGGGGTTCTCGTTCTTTCGGGCACTAGTTCTTTTGGGCACTGTGCCGGGACGTCGCTGATCGCCGCAACGGACTGCCTTCGTGTCCGGCCGATATCTCTGGATCTCCGCTTGCTAATTCGTTGGTGCCGCCGCGGATGCCGACTAGATAGGTACGGGGTCTCAACTGTTGTCCGTCCGTTTACCGTCTGGACACTCGGTCCATCAAAGATTCCACGGGACAGAACCTGTCGATCCCGTGGGGGATTCGGACGACGAGAGGCGCCAACGCGACATGTTGAATCGTTTTGCCACCTTGGCTGCTGTTTGCATGCTGGTCCCGGTCGGGACGGCTTCGGTCGCGTTAGCGGACCCGCCTGATCCCGGGCCCGTGGCGCCCGCCGCTGACGCCGGCCCCCCGCCGGACACCGGAGTCGTCGGGTCGGAGGTCCCGGGCATCGCGCACACCCAGGACGGCCGGACGTTGACGGTGGCCGGGAAGGACGAAACCCAGCTGCCGGTGGCACCGCTGACGACCGCGCTGTCGTCGCGCGACTGGCTTGTCGGCGGCACCTTCACCGGGAACGTCACGGGCTCGGTGAACGGCGGATCGCTGGAGGCGGGGTATCAGATCGGCTGCGGCGTCGCGATGGACAAAATCAAGCTGAACGGCTCGATCGGCATCAGCACCGGTAGCGCGTCGTTGGCCAACACTGGTGCGCTCACCATACCCGCCGGGCTCACGTTCCCGATCCAGGGGCAGATCGAGGTGGAGCCCAGGCCCGGCGAGGTCATCAATGTTCCGGTGGACAAGAAGACGTTCAAGGGCACGACGACGCGGGTCACGCTCAGGGATGTTCACATCAAGATCGACAACTGCGTCGGCGCGTCGTCGCTGCGGTCGTACGCGGTGTTGACCAGTTCGGGCACGGATACCGACGACATCGTCGCTTACTACGGCGTCACGAAGACGTTCTGATGACGTCCGCGAGCAAGCTCGCGAGGACCATCACGATCGTCGGCGTGCTGGCTGTTGGTACGGCGGTCGCCTCCGCGGCGACCGCCGCCGCGGATCCAGCGCCGCCAGTTCCCGCCGATCCGGCGGCTCCCACCGAACCGCCCGACCCCGGGCCGCCTGCTACAGCGATGGGCACCATGGCGCGGGATCTTGGGGCAGTCCACCACCTCACCTACGGGCTTCGATCTCCTATTGAGCCAGAGCCCAGTTCCCGCGGTGCCGGGCAACCAGCCGGCCGCGCCGTTCTATCTGAGCGCGGTGAACACCCCGCAAACCCTGTTCGGGCCGAACATGACGCTATCCGAACAGGGGCAGCAATCGATGTACAGCACTGGGCCGACCGACCCGAATGCGCCGCCCCCCACCGGCAGAATTGACGCTATCCAGCGGGCGCACGGAATCTGGCACCAGGGGATGGGCCGCATGGACCTCGGTCAACTCGGTCAGCCGCTTCCGGGCACCGCGCCGCCACCGGGGACCAACCTTCCCCCGGGCCCGGAGCAATTCCTGCCTGATCCGCCACCGCCTCCTGGCGCCCCGCCGCCACCGTTGCCGGGTGGGTGAACGGGTTCTCGATTCAGCGGACACCGGCGCCGTGTTGGTCTGCGCGCGCCTCATCGAGTGAATCGATATCCCGTTGGGCGACAAGGAACGAGGTGCGCATCACGCCCTTGCCTTTGATCTGCACGTCGCCGCGAGGCTCGAGTACGAACATGTCCTTGAGGCGGTCATGAACCTCCTGCGGCACCTGGATGCGTCCCTCAACGCCGGTCGATTCCATTCGCGAGGCGACGTTCACCGCGTCACCCCACACGTCGTAAAAGAATCTGTGGGTGCCGACCACGCCCGCGACCACAGGGCCGACGCCTATGCCGATCCGGACGGGCACGACCTGCCCCATCAGATCGGTGACCCCCGCGATCGCGTCGCTCATGTTCAGTGCCAGGCAAGCGAGCGCTTCGAGATGGTCGGGGCGCGGTTCGGGCACGCCGCTGACGACGATGTAGCAGTCGCCGCTCGTCTTGATCTTCTCGAGTCCGTGCTTCTCCACGAGTCGGTCGAACTCGGTGTAGAGGCGGTTGAGGAACTCGACCAAGTCGGCGGGCGTCGACTGGCTGGCTCGCTCGGTATAGCCGGCGATGTCGGCGAACAAGACGGAGGCGTCGTCGTGCTTGTCGGCGATGATCGTGGTGGCCGGGTTCTTCAGCCGCGTCGCAATGCTGGCGGGAAGGATGTTGGCCAGTAACGACTCGGAACGGTTGTACTCGTCTTCCATGGCCGCTTCGGCCCGCTCGGTTTCGCGCAGCGCGTAGAAGACGGTGGCCACCGCCATAACGCACGCGGAGATCGTCGACACTATGAAACCAAGATTGAGAGACCAAGCGGGTCCGAGCCCGGTATCGAACGGCACGGTGAACTGCAAGGTAATGACAATGGCGGCGCCGATCGCCACCAGGGTGCAGGCGAGCACGATGTGCTCGATACCCATGACGAGAACCGCGACGGTGGCCGCGACCAGGAAGTAGAACTCCAGCCCGGCCCCGGTGCCGATGTTCCATGTGACAACGGACAGTGACACGTAGGAGGTCAAGATCAGCGTGAGGGGAGCGACCAGCCCACCAAAGCGGTGCAGCAACGGGACGGCGGCGAATATCGCTGCGGCGACGATGTTGATCGCCGCGATCCGCCAGATTCCGTGTTCGGTCACCAGCTGAACAATTGAGAAGCTGGCACTGACCGTGGCAGCGATCGCCGTGGTGATGTTGATGACCTTGCGGTTCCGCGCGATCCGGTCGGCGTAATGCTGGTTGCGAGCCGGCATCTGCGGGCGAAGGCGCATCGGCGGACCGCAGAAGGTCCGTGCGATCGGTCCTGCTGCCGAATCCTCGACCTCGGCGGCCATTGTTAAAGCTTATCGGGCAATGGTGACACGCGGTGCCCGCGGCTCTGGCGTGCTGGCGCCGGAGCTTCGCCGCGGCAGATTCGAATGTTCAGTTTGGCGAGCCGGGAATTAGCTGCATTCGACTCCTCGCGTCGAAATTCTGCTGTTCCGACCCGCTGTGCAGTTGCTCATCATGATATCTATTACCAGTGGGATAGCTGAACGGTAGGGATCAACATCGCCCCGAACGTTGCCGCCCCGAACCTCGCCTTCCTCCGCAATTGCGCCGGCGCCTTCGACGGTGGCGATGGTCGAGAGGTTTCGCCCACCTAATGCGAGGCGGTGCGCACCTCGTCGGGGACGGCGTCAGGTGGTATCCGGATTCTGTTGGAGCCGAGTGGGAATCGCGGGTGTCGCGTCCGGGTCATCGCCGTTGGTCGACCCAACCGACGACGAGTCGCTCGTGCGCGGTGGGCGCAGCGCACTGAGCCACGACTCGATCTCGCCGTCTTCGCGCTGTGCCGCCGGCGACTCGGTGCCGTCGGTGCGCTGCGGGGCCGCCACCTCACTGTCGGCCACCTCACCGTCGGCGCTGTTGTCCGGGTCGTTGGCACTCGAGATCTCCGCGACCGGCGGTTGGCCGGCGCCAGCGCTGCCGACGTCCGGCATCGGCGCGGTCGTCGCGAGCGACGGTGTGCTCGCCTCCTGCGCCGCGGTCACCGCCCCGGCAGATCCCTCGACGGTCGGACGGGTGGGGTCATGTGGCGGCCGCGGGCGCACGGGCGCGCCGGCCCCGACGAGAACCTCCTCCGACTCCGGTTCCGGCTCCGGCACCGCCGGCGGTATGCGCTCGTCGCGCAAACCGATCTCGCCGAGCCCGAGCCAGGTATGCAACCGTTTCAAAGACCGTGGCGCCCACCAGCACTCGTCGCCGAGCAGCTTCATGACCGAAGGCACCAGGAACATCCGGACGACCGTCGCGTCCAGCACCAGCGCCGTGATCAGACCGAACGCCAGGTACTTCATCATGACCAGGTCTGACATCACAAAAGTGCCCGCCACCACCGCGAGGACCAATGCGGCCGCGGTGATCAGGCGGCCGGTGGTCGCCGTGCCGATGCGGACGGCCTCGGTGGTGGGCATGCCGAGGGCCCGGGCCTCGACCATGCGCGACACGAGGAAAACCTCGTAGTCGGTCGACAGGCCAAAGATCACGGCGACGATCAGACCGATCACCGGGGCGGTCAGCGGGGTTGGCGTGAAGTTCAACCATCCAGAGAAATGGCCGTCGACAAAGATCCACGTCAGCACGCCCAGCGTCGAGCCGAGCGTCAGCACGCTCATCAGCGCCGCCTTAATCGGCAGCACCAGTGACCCGAATGCCAGGAACATCAGCAGTATCGTCGTGCCGAGCAAAATCACGGCCATCAGCGGGAGCTTGCTAAAGATGCTCTGGATACTGTCGTGTTCGAGCGCGGGTGTGCCGCCGACCCACACGATCTCGCCGCGCTGCGGCGAGATCGACCGTAACGCGTCGATCTTCGCCGCAGCTTCATTGCGGTTCACCAGGCCGCTTTGGATCACCCGGACCGATGGATCCTTCGACGCGCCATCGAGGTAGGGGCGTTCCTTCCACATGTTGGCCGGGTTGTTGCCCGGAACGATGAAGCCCGGGATGGCCATCGCCTTGCTGCGGATCAGCGCGACCTGATCGTCGGTGAGAGGCTTGTGGTTGGCACTCTGGATCACCAGCGTGACCGGCTCGGTGCGGAACCCGGGGAAGATCCGGTCGAACTCCTCTTGCGCCTCGCGCACCGAGTTGCTCGATGGCAGATACTTTTCGCTGATACCACCGAGGGACAGTCTGCCCAGCGGGACCATCAGCAGAATCATGATGATGACAATGGGGGTCGCGAACGCGATCGGCCGCTTCATCGCCCGGTTGGCCAGCTTGCCCCAGAAGCCGTTCTCGACCTCTGCGCGGGTCTTGGTCTTCTGTACCCGCGCGCCCAGCCAGTGCAGCCACCAATTGGTGGGTTTCCAGTTGCGAAAGAACGGCACCCGCAGGAATGAGTACACACCCAAGTCGTCGACGTGGCGGCCCAGGATCGCCAAACAGGCAGGCAGCACCGTCATCGACAGGATCGCCGCCAACATGACCGAGGCGATCATGGCGTAGGTCAGCGATTTGAGGAATCCCTGCGGAAACAGGAACAAGGCGGCCGCGGACGCCACGACGAGCACCGCCGAGAACGTCACAGTTCGCCCGGCCGTCGTCACGGTGTGGCGCACCGCGGTTTCGATGTCGTTCCCCTCAGCGATCTCCTCGCGAAAGCGGCTGACCACGAACAGGCCGTAGTCGACGGCGATACCGAGACCGATCAGTGTCACCACCGGCTGTGCGAAGAAGTGCACGGGCCCCGATATCGCGACCAAGCGCATGATGCCCAGTGAGCCGGCGATGGACAGCCCACCGACCATCGCGGGCAGGCTCGCCGCGACCACACCACCAAACACAAAGAACAGCACCACTGCCACCAGCGGTAGCGCGAGCACTTCGGCCCGCTTCTGGTCTTCGCCGACGGTCCCGGTCAGCTCGTCGGCCAACGGCTGCAATCCGGCCAACTTCACGTCAACACCCGGGATGGCGAGGTCGTGCTGGACCGCTTTGTAATTGTTCAGAATGGTGTCATCATCGTTGCCCTTGAGCTGAATCGACATGAACGCGTGCTTCTTTGACGCATCGGCCATGTTACGTAGCAAGTCGGGGCGCTTGAAATAGCCGACCGACCGAAGGATCTGGTTCGGGTGGTTCTTTTCGACCTGGGCGAGGTTGTCGAGGATCTTCTTGGCGAAATCGCGGTCGTCGACAGTCTTGCCGTCCGGGGCGGTGTAGATCGCCACGATGTGGCCTGACGTGTCGCGGCCGTACACCTGGTCAGCGAGGCGCGCCGCCTTCGCCGACTCGCTGTTGTCGTCGTAGAAGCCGCTCCGGGTGATATGTGCACCCAGACTCATCCCGAACACGCCGGCAGCCACGCACAGCGCCACCATGACTCCGATCACGATGAATCGGTAGCGGTATACCGTTCGACCCCACCAGGCGAAAACGTCGACTCCTCATTGCACTCGCTGTGTGACCCGCGCATCCGTTCACTGCAATTGTCATACGAGCGAGGTGACTAGCGAGGACCATGCACCATTTTGGTTGTCTCTATCAGATCCTCGCCCGGCGGGCCCGAGACAGTCGGTGTGGACTGGCGCGCGTCACGGTGCCTCCAGGTCGTTCTTCAGCAGGTTCGGGTACGGGTCGAGCCGATGCCCCGCCGCGCGGGCCAGCAGTGGCATCGACCCGAATGCAGCGTCATCGCTAGGCGGCCGCCCCGCCCGACGTGACGCGACCCGCAGCGAAGTCGGCGGCTCGGCCCGTCATGCCGTTCTCCGAATACAGAGTGTGCGCGCCGTTGTCGTTGCCGCCCGGCGAGCAGATCGGGTCCTCGGGAATGCAGAGGTCGATGGTCTTTCCCGAATAGAGGTGACCGACCGTGATCGGCGGCGCGTCCCTGTCGATGCTGTTCAAGAACCCATTCGAGGGCTTTCCGAAGAGGGCCACCGCAGCGACATGATCGGCCACCCCCGGGGCTAATGGACCGGTGATGCCGGCGGGCGGGGTGAAACCGGCGGGTATTGCGTCCGCGGTGATGTAACCGATTACGGCAGCTCCTTGGGAGTATCCGCCAAGCACAATCTTCGTGTTCGGGCAGCTCGCGGAGATGTCGCGGACACGATTGCTGGCGTCAATAACACCGTCGGCGGCGGTAGCGAAGTCGAGAGACGCCGGATAATTCACCGGATACACGTCGACCGATTTCCCACCGGCTTTCGAACGCAGCGAATCAACGAACGCCTCCCCGGTCATGCCGACACCGGGTGGCTCGAATGTGCCGCGCGCGAACACCACCTCGACATCGGCGCATGGAGCAGCCGATGCGGACGGAATGCCGATCGCTGGGCTCAGCAGCGCCGAGGTCGTCAAAACCGCAGCACCGAACAAACGACTGATCATCCTCATTTCGATCCCACCGCCTTATCTCGTTCCCGATCCCGGCGCTGGGCGTCAGTGCCCGCTCCGCAGACGACGCCATCTACTACCCGGTAGCGCAGCGGCCCAAACGATGGGATCACCGCATGTGACGGACACCACATCCACCGGGGCGGATTCTACCCGAGTTTGATACCCGTGGTCGTTTGGTGACCGTCACACCGTTCGCTATGGCGCCGTCGAAGAGCCCTAGGCCCTCCGCGAAGGTTTTTGGGGCTAGCCCGATCGCGAAGCTGGTCGGGGTGCTCTGGCAGTTCGCGCTGTTGCCGATGCGCTGATGGACGCGCAGGTCGCGTTCGCCGAACCGGCCCCGCCCAGTGCTGCGGCTGCGAACCCTGACGCCACCGCGCCCAGCAGTACGCCGCCGGCAAGTTTGTTGTTTGAGATTGTCCTGTGCTAACTCATCGGTGTGCCTTCCCGTTGACGGGGTTGTTGATGGATAACGCACAGCACACCACGCCATATTTGCGTTGGCGTCAATTGTGGCGAATTCACGGCGACTAGTCACCCGCGGGAACGTCTTCGTTCGATTCCGACCTGTCGTCCGTGGCGGAAAGTGTGGCCAAAATGTGGCCACGGCAGGCCAATTCGCTATGATTTTCGACGCCTAAAATGCGTCTGCAAGCGCATACGCCGGTCGCAGTGGAGTGCCCTCGGTGAGATTCGAACTCTTCTAACAGTGCAGCAGAGGAGCCCGAAAGGCCGCTCTAGCAGCGTAAGTTCATCACTGGTGATCACTGCAAATGTCTTTAACTGTGGGCAAATTGGGGGCAATATGTTGGCCCGCCGGGCGACCATCACCCAGAGTCGCGGGCAAGTGGGCAAGATGTGGGCGAGTGAAGCTCGCACGGCGTCCACCATGAACCCGAACCGGCGCGATACCGATCGCGAAACTCCCGGTAGGACGCCTCGTCACCGCGATGTCCCTGGCTACCCAACGGAAGTCAGCAGGGAGGTTCTCAACCCTGTCGATTTCGGCTTCGGCTGCCGCGAGGTCATCATCGCCGCGGCGGGCCCTCTCCCTCGCCACGTAGATGTTGACGATCGGTAGCTCGCACTGGAGATAAACCCGACGTAGGAACACGTCGCTAACCTCTGCCAGCAGTTTCTGTCCGCGGTCACGCTCCGCATCCGTGTCGCGGTGCGCCAGCGCAAAGCCCAGAGTCGATCGGGCGTGGGCCAACGCAAGGTCATCACCGAATCGTTCTGCGTTGGGTAAAGCATCCTCGATCCGCGAATCGCCGTTGTTGCCATCGACCGCACGAAAGTGGATTTAGCGATCACCGATCCAGAACATTTCGACACAGCTGGCGATCGCCGACGCTATCCGGCCAACCGCGGCGGCGAAATGCGGCGCGTTGGTTCATGCTGCCTACCTGCGCAGAACATATCGGCGATCGATCGAATTCTTAGACCTAACCGAGGTGCCGAGAGTACCGTAATCAACGCCCCGGATACGGAAAGCTGCATCGCGAATTTCTGGAGGGGAGACGCTCATGGATGTTGTGCTTGGCCTGTCCATGACGGCCACCACGGTCCGTGTTGTGCTGGTCGAGGGCGAGAGGGCCGACGGCGTCACCATCGAAAATGAGGCCTTCGACACGGTCGCGCCGGAAGGCGTCCCTAAGCCCAGCCCTTCCGAGCAAGTCAGCAACGCAATCCTCGCAACTCAGCAAAATGCCGTTTCAATTGGTCACAACGTGGTTGTCAGCGGTGTGGCTTGGGAGGATGTGGCTCAGCAGGCTGCATTGCGTGACAGCATGATCGCACGCGGCCTCGACAATGTGGTGCTGATGTCAGAGCAAAGCGCCGCCGGCGCGCTCGCACAAACCATCGGTTGCGCCTTGGGCTACGACACGACTGCGGTTCTGCTCATAAAGTTCGACACCGCCACGCTGTCGATCGTTAACAGCGCCGACGGGTCAATTGCCGATGGGCTGACCTGTAACTTCGGCGGCGCGAAACTTGTAGACGTACTTCCAGAAATCGTCACAAGCCTGGATACGAACGACCCTCACCCGCAGGGCGTAGTCATCGTGGGTTCTTGCGCCGAGATCGGTGCGGTCAAGTCGAGGCTGGAAAGCCTAGTAGCGGTGCCGGTCATCGTGCCCGAGGAACCAGATTTGGGCCTCGCCCGTGGCGCGGCGTTGGCCGCGGCGAATGCCGTCGGCCTCGAGGCACCCACCGTCTGCCTGGCTTATTCGCAGGACCCCGACGGCGACGGAGTGAAGCTGTCCGCCGCCAACACGGTGGTGGTTCCGCCGCTGGAGGTAGAGCTCGAAGACGACCTGGACTCGGTAGTCGCCCGGATCGGCCGTGCGTTGCCCGTTCCGGTTGGCAGTCTCGTGGGGGCAATCTGCGTGGTTGGAGTTGTCACGCTGGTCATGGCGCTGGCCGTCAGCATCGGTACCACCACCGGCGCTAATCGCGGCTTGGCCGCCGCCGAAAACGCCACAGCGCCAAGCGTAGTGGTGCCAACGCCACCTCCTGTGCAGGGTGCGACCATGGTTCGTAGTCCTGCCTCGGTTCCGCAAGCACAGGTGATCCAGCCGCCGCCTGTGCCGGCAAGTCCGGAGCCGGTCGTGATCGCGCCAGAGCCTCCTGTCGCGGCGCCTGTGATCACGCCGGCCCCAAAGGCGCGCGTTCCAGTGCCCGTGGTACAGCAACCGGCGTCGTCGCGCGTCATCACCGAGCCCACGCCGGTTGCGGCCGCGACGCCGCTCGTAGCCGTCGAGCCACCGCCTGTGGAAGCCCCGCCAATGTCGGCTCCTGCCGCGGCGCCGGCAGTTGCATTGCCGCCCGTCGCGGCCGGCCCTGTCCCTCCTCCCGCGCAGGCACCCCCGCTCACCTCTCCTTGGGGGCCGCCGACGCTGCAGATAGGGCCTTTACGGATACCTCTAGGGCCTCCGCAACCGGCCGCTGCACCGCCAGAACAGCTTCCGACGGGACCCCCGATTGTTCCGTGGGCTCCGCAGCAAGCACCACAACCGCCGGCTTGGTCACCGGCCCAGGCCCCGCCACCTGTTCTAGGCGGCCGGGACGGCGGTCGTGAGCGCTGGTGGTGGTGGCTTTGGCGCTAAGTTACGCACACGAAACCATCCGGTGTGATCGTGATCATCTGCCTCGTCGGTCAGCCCCCGCTGCCACACCAGAGCATCGTGTCGTTACTGTGACTTTTGTTAGGCACAGTTACCTGAGTTAATTGTGTGTCGTGAGTGGCATTTAACCAGGGGGCCCCGATGCCCGCGCTGACCGTTCGGGCCGGCTGGTCGCAACGCACCTTCGCGCCGGGCCACGATGTGGTCATCGGACGTGACCTGCGAGCCGACGTCCGCGTGGCCCATCCGCTGGTGGCGCGGGTGCATGTCGTGTTGCGCTTCGATCGCGGCCGGTGGGTGGCGATCGACAACGGCAGCCTGAACGGAATGTTCGTTGACCATCGACGGGTGTCGTCGGTGGACATCAGCGACGGGCAGAGCATCAACATCAGTAATCCGGACGGGCCGAGGCTGACGTTCGAGGTCGGGCGCCACATGGGCCCCGCCGGCCGGCCGCCGGGCGGTCCCCCGTCCGTCCGACCGGCACAACAGTACGTTTCACAACCGCCCTCGCAACCGAACTATCACACGCCGACAGAGATCGGGCCGGGAGCGAGGCCCAGTGGCGGCGACGGGCCGAACTTCGCGACGAGCATGATCCGGATTCTGCGCAGCCCTTCGCCGGCATCGCCGCCGGGCGCCGTGACCATCGGCCGCGCCACCGACAACGACATCGTGATCCCCGATGTTCTGGCGTCGCGTCATCATGCGACGTTGGTGCCTACCCCCGCGGGCGTCGAAATTCGGGACGCGCGAAGCATCAACGGCACGTTCGTCAACGGCACCCGGGTCGATCAGGCGGTGCTGGGCGAGGGCGACGTGGTGACGATCGGCAACGTCGACCTGGTATTCCACCACAGCACCCTGGTTCGTCGCACCGAAACTGAAGCCGCCACTCGCACAGGCGGTTTGGAGGTCCGCGGCATCGGCCTGACGATCGAGCACCACCGCACGCTGCTGGACAACATCTCGTTCTCGGCACGGCCGGGCACGCTGACCGCGGTGATCGGCCCGTCGGGTGCCGGTAAGTCGACGCTGGCGAAAGTCATCGCCGGCACCAGCAATCCCACCCGCGGGAAAGTGTCGTTCGAGGGGCACGACATCCACGCCCAGTACGCGTCGTTGCGCAGTCGTATCGGCATGGTTCCGCAGGACGACGTCGTGCATGGCCAACTTACGGTCAAACAGGCGCTGGGCTACGCAGCCGAGTTGCGGTTGCCGCCGGACACCACCAAGCAAGATCGGCGCCAAGTGGTGGCGCAGGTGCTCGAGGAACTCGAGCTGACGCCGCACGCGCGGACACGCGTAGACAGGCTCTCCGGCGGCCAGCGCAAACGCGCTTCGGTGGCGATGGAATTGCTGACCGGTCCGTCGCTGCTCATCCTCGACGAACCCACCTCTGGCCTGGATCCCGCGCTGGACCGCCAGGTGATGACGATGTTGCGCCAGCTCGCCGATGCCGGCCGCGTGGTGGTGGTGGTCACACACTCGCTGACGTACTTGGACGCGTGCGATCAGGTGTTGCTGTTGGCTCCCGGTGGGAAGACCGCGTTCTGCGGGCCGCCCAGCGGGATCGGCCGGGCCATGGGCACGACGAACTGGGCCGACATCTTCACCAAGGTCGGCGCCGATCCCGATGCGGCGAATCGGCGGTTCCTGCAGCGGGCCAACCCGCCGCCGGTGTCGCCGGAGACGGAGAAGCCGACCGACTTGGGCAAGCCGGTGCATACGAGCCTGCGGCGGCAGTTCTCCACAATCGGTCGCCGGCAGGTGCGGCTCATCGTGTCGGACCGCGGCTACTTCGTGTTCCTGGCGCTGCTGCCGTTGGTCGTCGGCGTGTTGTCGCTCGCCGTCTCTGGGAACGTGGGCTTTGGTATACCCAACCCGATGGGCGTCGCGCCCGACGAGCCCGGCGAGATTCTGGTGCTGGTGAACATGGGTGCGATCTTCATGGGTACCGCGATCACGATTCGAGACCTGATCGGCGAACGGGCGATCTTCCGCCGCGAGCAGGCGGTGGGCTTGTCAACGACAGCGTATCTGCTGGCCAAGATCTGGGTGTACTCCACCGCCGCGATCATCCAGTCGGCGATCCTGGTGGCGGTCGTTATGTACGGTAAAGGCGGCCCCACACAGGGCGATGTGGTGGTCGGCAACGCGCGTGTGGAGCTGTTCCTGAATGCCGCGGCAACCTGCATCGCCGCGGCGATGCTCGGGTTGGTCTTGTCTTCGCTGGCCCGGTCCAATGAGCAGATCATGCCGTTGCTGGTGGTGTTGGTCATTTCGCAGCTGGTGTTCGGCGGCGGCATGATCCCGGTGGCGCACCGGCTCCTGCTCGACCAGCTGTCCTGGTTCACACCGGCTCGGTGGGGTTTTGCTGCGTCGGCCTCGACGGTGGACCTGAACAAGCTGGTCCCCAGGCCGCTGGCGCCCACCGATTCGCACTGGGAGCACACCCCGAAGGCGTGGATCTTCGACATGGGCATGCTCGCGCTGCTGTGCATCGGCTACGCCACGTTCGTCCGCTGGAAGATCCGGCTCAAGGGCGAGTAAGTCCAGGGACCCGTAGCGCCCGGACTCGTCGGCGAGCTTGTTCAGCTGGCTCGCGCTCAGATACGCGTTGCGCCGCGGGGGCTGCTTCGGCAACTTCACACCTCGCGCCCGGTTCGATGCCAGCAGCCTGTTCTGCGCGTCATAGAAGATCCGTGCCAGCACGAGCCGAATGCCACCCACGCCGCGGCGTCGAGTCTTGCCTTTCCTTTCAAACTCACGCCCTATCCCCATGGCCCAGCGCACAAAATTCCCCTTTCGCCAAACCTGGAAACAGACACACCGACCCGGAGACACCTCGCCGCCGCACTCATCGAGGCCGCCGACGAAATCGACAGCTTGACCTAACCCGCAACCCACCCCAGGTAAGCGGCGAGCGGCGTAGGAGTCGGCCTAACCAAGCACCCTCTAGGGGGCACAGCTTGGAAAGTTTGTGAGTTGTTGATTTTTCTCGGGCGCCGCTAAGCCGCAAAGAGTACGGTTAAAAGAGTCGTACAATCGTGCGATTGGAGGCCAGGACATGAAAAAGACCAGGAACGTCCTACTCCTAGCCGTCGGTGCTGTGACCATTAGTCTTGGCGTCGCGCCGCTGGCGGGGGCCGACCCGAACAACTGCCAACAAGTCGGGGCTACGACAGTGTGCGGGCAGGGTGGCGTCAACCGCGGCGGTCAGCCCGCGGGTGCCCCTCCCGGTGCGGGTCCCCAGGCCTGCACTAACGCGTACGGCGGCTTCCAGAATTGCAGCCCGCACTGACGCTAGGGGTTTCTCAGCTGATTCTGTTCATCTCGTATCTCTGGGACGCTACTTTCACGGCGTCGAACGGGGACATACCCTGAAGCCATTCCATAACGGAGTAGGCGAGGTTCCGGCGCGATACGAGTAGGGGATCGCCGTCGACCTTATCTCCGACGGCTGCGTAGGCCGTTTTCCTTAGCTCGACGGCCTCGGCGCTATCGGGGTCTAACCGTGTTTCACCGTGGTGACAAAGTTCTCCGATGATGTCAAATACGAGGGTGCCAAGTCTCTGTAAATCTGCGTGGCCCATTATTGGCCTTTCATTTAGCTGTCTCCGGTCGTGTCTATAGGGGGCGGCGCGCTACTGCTCCGCCGGGAATCGGCATACTGTCACGCGCGCGGGAGGCAACCGCGTCGATCTGTTGAGGCCCGAGGTCGTCCTATGGCTTGTGGACGTTGTTGCCGAAAGCCCGGACGGTGGTGTTTGAGACACCCGTTGCGGTTGCACTGCTGTTCTTGCCGAACACGTTAGCGGTGTCGTGGTTGCCGGGGACCAGCGTCGGGAAACCCGTCATCGGGTTGACCTCAAACGCGCCTCCTGCCTGCGCGTTGCTGTTGCTGCCGACCACGGTGGCCGTGTTGTTGCTGCCAGCTGTTGCGGTTGCCGTGCTGTTGTTGCCGAACACCCTGGCGGTGTTGAAGTCGCCCTGGCCTGCGCCGCCCTGGGCTGCGCTGGCGAGGCCGTTGTTGGCGACCGCGATGGCGCCCTGGCCTGCGCTGGCGCGGCTGTTGTTGCCGACCACGCTGGCCGTGTTGGAGTCGCCGCCGGTTGCCGTGGCGGTGCTCTGGTTGCCGAACACGCTCGCCATGTTGTTGTTCCCGACACCAGCCCGTGCGGTGCTGCCGTCGCCGCGTGCAATCGCCGTGTTGCCGTTAGAGGTCTGCCCCGAGAACAGATTTGCGAGTCCTGCGGTGGCGATGGTGCCGTTGCCGATGGCGATGGCGGTGTTGCCGCTGTTGTTGCTCGCCGCGTTCCCCGCTAATGCTTGGGTCGGAATCGTCGTACCGCCAGGCTGAGCTGCTGGCGCGGCTCTGATCACTCCGGTGCTTGCGTTAGGGCCGGGATTGCCGATGGCGATGGCGGTGTTATTGCTCCCGCCGTTTGCCGCCGCGACTGCGTGATCGCCTTTCGCGATAGCAAGATTGTTGGTGCCCGTGGCGGTCGCGTTCGCGTCGGTGCCGGAAGCCAAGGCGAAGTCATTGGTGCCCGTGGCGGTCGCGCTCGCGCCTTTGCCGAAGGCGATCGCGACGCTGCCCGCGGTGCTGGTGCAGCCCGAGCCGACGTTGATGCCGCTGATCGACGCGCAGGTCGCGTTCGCATCGCCCGCACCGGACAGTGCTGCCGCTGCCAACCCAGACGCCACTGCACCCAGCAGTGCGCCGCCTGCAAGTTTGTGTTTTGAGATTTCGCTGTGCCGGCCCATTGGATGCCGTCCTTTTGCCTGGGTTATTAACACTCACGACGATAATCCCGGAGGGCAGGGTACGGAGCGGCTTCAGCACAATTGGGCCTACGCGCGCTAGCCGGGGCGGCTGTATCTGAACTGGGAGTTTCGGTGCCCTCGGTGAGATTCGAACTCACACTGGACGGGTTTTGAATCCGTCCCGAAACCTGTTTTCGCAGGTCACGGCTAGTTTTTGCCGTTTTGGGTAGCTATGGGTGTGTGATGGTAATTCTTGAGGTACTTGACTGTGCCACAAGGTATTTCGCTGTTGGCTAGTGTGGGTCAGTTGTTGACGCGGATTGGTGCTCTGCGGACTGTGTGCGGACTGGCTCCCACGAAAACGGGCTGGGGTAAGGACCGCCCACCGGGGGCTTGATTCTGGGGCGTCTCAGCGTCCGTACGTCTGGCTTGGGATACCTGTCATTAGCCAGACCAGGTCGCACTTGGTGCGTTCCGCGATCTGTTTACAGACGCCCACATAGTTGCGGGGCTTACGCCCGTAGATCTCCCATTCGCGCCATGACTGGGGGCTGATGCCGCAAGCGACGGCAGCCTCCTTGGCGTTCCAGCCCATCTGATGCCGAATTAGGACAAGCCGCACACTGAAGGCGTCCGTGTCTGGCACCCAATGGTCACCCCGAGTTGGCATGTGTCTGAGTGTGGCACCTATCCGAAGCCGACTTGATGCCGTGCAGGCCCGCCACGTCGCGGCGGACCTGTTCGCCGCTGCCGATGAACTGGAGGCAGTAGCCGACTAACCGAGGAACACGAAACGGCCACCGGGGCAATCTCGATGGCCGTTTTCGCTTGCTCCCGTTGTGACCTATCGCACGATGTTTCTTGTTGTCGCACGATCATGGGACCCTCATGGTGTGGAGAACGGATTGCCGCGTGAGTGGTACACGCTGTGCGAGATAAACAAGCTCTACGAGATCAAGTCGCTTAACGAAGTCATCGAGTGCGCCAAGAAGGCAAAGGTGTCTGCCCCGCAGGGGTGCCGCGAAGATCACAAGCTCGCAGCGGCGGAAGATGCACCCCCACCTGATGGAAATGAAGGCGCGAAAGCAAGCACGCGAGTCGAACGCGAAGAAGAACAGCCGACTTGTATATGACACCCGCGGCGGCTTCATGGAAGAAAACGACCGCTTGAAGTTCTCAGGCGAGGAACTGTTCCGACACCTGCGCCCCTTCTTAGACATGGACGACCAGGCGGAAGACCAGACCGGCTCTTGAGAGGCCCGGAACGGGCGCGGAAAGAAACCGAAACACGCCTCATTCGTGCGTTTTGGTCTTGGTTTTCCCGCCACGGGGGAACCAGGGACCAAAGTCCCTAGCGGTCGGGGATTCCTGTCATCAGACAATCGGTCAGTGCTGAAGCCCATGTCAGACCGCCAACACGACCGATTAGGACCAGCAAGTGAGCCACAAGGACACCGACCAGACATCCGACGAAGGCACCGGGGACACCACCATCACCGGTTTGCCCACCGACTTCCTCGGCAAGCTCGACGCTTCCTCTGCCGCCGCCGCTGAGGCGGGGGTGTGGGGAGTCGAAGGGTTGTCGAACGGCTCGGCGTTGCTTGTCGTGAAGCGCGGCCCCAACGCCGGAACGCGGTTTCTGCTGGATCAGCCCGTCAAATCCGCTGGCCGCCATCCCGGCAGCGACATCTTCCTCGACGACGTCACCGTCAGCCGTCGGCACGCCGAGTTCCGAAGGGAAAACGGCGAATTCCGGGTCGTCGACATCGACAGCCTCAACGGCACCTATGTCAACCGTGAGCCGGTGCGGTCGGCGGTGCTGGCCAGCGGCGACGAGATCCATATCGGCAAGTACCGTCTGGTGTTCCTAACCAGGCCCACCACAGGACCAGGCCCACCACAAGTTTGACACCGAGGGCCGGTGTACCCGGCAGGCGCGGAGAAAGGAGACCCGCGCAAAATGCCGCGCAGCAGCCGAAGCGCGCAGCGGCAAAAGGCTGTTGCCGAAACTGCGGACTAGCGGTCACCTTCTGATGCTTGCTCGGCTAGTACCCGATACACGGTCGCACGACTGACTCCCAGCGTCTCCGCAATAGTCCTGGCCGGCTCACCGTTGGCGTGCATCCGCTGCGCCAGACCAGCCTTTCGGCTTGTCGAAGTACAGCGCGAACTACCTTCTCGGCGTTTGAATTCCAAAGCTGCGTTGGGTGCGCCGGGAAAACGCAGATCACAGCGTTGAGCCGTCCCGGTAAGTCCGGAGACTCCCGACCTTGGGAGGATTCGAGTTATGGGACGTTCGAGCAAGTACCCCGATGAGCTTCGAGAGCGCGCGGTGCGCATGGTCGCTGAGGTGCGGCCGCAGTACCCGTCACAGTGGGCGGCGATCACTGCGGTGGCGGGAATGTTGGGGGTCGGAACGCCGGAGACGCTGCGGACTTGGATCCGCCGTTCGGAGGTTGACGTGGGCCTGCGTCCCGGGTTGACGTCGCAGATGGCCGAGGAGAACAGGCAGCTGCGCAAGCAGATCGCCGAGCTGCGCCGAGCCAATGAGATCTTGAAGGCAGCGGCGATTTTCTTCGGGGCCGAGCTCGACCGGCCCGCGAGACGGTGATTCAGTTCATCGCCGAACACAAGGACAACCAGGTGCCCGGCCCCGATGGTGGGGCCGGGTTGCGCTGGGGTGTCGAGCCCATGTGTGCGGTGCTGTCCGAGCACGGTGTGCTGATCAGCGCGTCGACCTACTACGAGTGGATCAACAAAGCGCCCACACGCTGGCAGCTGCGTGATGGCCAGCTGATCGAGATCATCACCGCCCAACGCGAGGACAAAAGGACCGGCAAGTTCGTCCAGACCCTCGGCTCGCGCAAGCTGTGGATTCGGCTGCGCGGCCAGGGCCACGATGTGGCCCGCTGCACCGTGGAGCGGATCATGCGCGCCCAGGGCTGGGAAGGAGCCCGCTACGGGTCCAAGCACAAAACCACGATCGGCAACGACAGCCATCCGCGGTACCCCGACCTCGTTGACCGCAACTTTCATGCACCGGCACCAAATCGCCTGTGGGTGGCCGACTTTACCTACGTGTCGACCTGGACCGGGTTCGTCTATGTCGCGTTTGTCATCGATGCCTTCAGCCGCAGGATCGTGGGCTGGCGCGCGGCCAGGTCGATGACCACCGCGTTGGTTCTCGACGCTGTCGAGCACGCTTTCTTCACCCGCGCCCAGGAAGGCAACACCAGCCTGCATGGCCTGATTGCGCATAACGATGCGGGCGCCCAGTACACGTCGGTGGCGTTCACTCAGCGGCTCCTCGACGAAGCCGTGGACCCCTCGGTCGGGTCAGTCGGCGATGCACTCGATAACGCCCTGGCCGAAACCACCGTCGGGTCATTCAAGAACGAACTCATCCGCCGCCAAGGACCATGGCGCGACGTCAACCACGTCGAGATCGCCACCGCTGAATGGGTCCTGTGGTTCAACACCGAGCGCCCACACGAATACCTCGACGACTTCACCCCCGAAGCCGTCGAGACACTCCACTACGATCACAGACGCACCCCACCAAAAGCAGGATGAATCAACACAACCAGTCTCCGGACTCGCCGGGACGGCTCACGTTGGGTGTGTTGATCGCCGGCAGGTGTCAACAGTTCTGTTGCGGACCCACTGCGGACCCAACCCGGCGAGAATTAGTCGGAGCGACACCCATCGCGGGCATCATGGGTCGAGTGACGCCCGAGCAACCGGACACCGACTACCAGACCTACTTTCTCACTGGGCCGCGTTACACCCGTGATCAGGTGTTTAGCAGGCGATGCCCTGTTCCCAAATCGCCGGGGGTATACGGGTGGTGGTTTCGGACGATCCCAGGACGGATTGATGATTCCGATTGCCAGCATCGAGATGGACTCACGTTGCTCTACACCGGCATTAGCCCAACCCGTCCACCGACCAACGGAAAGCCCCCGAGCAGCCAGAGCCTCTATCACCGCATCAGATATCACTACAGCGGCAATGCGGAAGGATCAACGCTTCGCAAGACCCTTGGTGTCCTGCTGTCCGGCGAACTCGGCATCGAACTGCGCAGGGTCGGGTCGGGCAAACGGCGGACCTTCGGTACGACTGGCGAGGCTGCGCTTAGTCGCTGGATGGCCGAGAATGCACTGGTCTCCTGGGTGGAGCACGATGAACCGTGGCAATTAGAGGAAGACTTCATCGCTAGCCTGGATGTCCCCCTCAACCTTCAAGGTAACCCCCATAACGGTTTTTATGGTGAGTTGAAGCGGCTCCGCGCCGACGCCGAACAGAACGCCCGTCACTTGCCGGTGCTGCCGAGTTAGGACGCATGCCGCTCAATCGCCAAGGTGAAATCACGTCCCGCGGTTACGGGGCTGGCCTCTTCGTCCCGAACGAGTCGACTTGGGCGTTTGGGTTGTTAGAGCGCGTTGGCTGCGACAGAAAACCACAGGTCACAGCGTTGGAAAAGTTGGCGAACTAAAGCTGCCGCCGAATCTACTGCGGACTGACTGCGGACCAGAGAACCGGAGCCGGTGCAATCACGGGTTCGAGAATTCCGGCGGAAAGAGAGACGGCGCTGGGCTGTTCAAGGCGAAGCCTCAACTAGACAGGGGCTACCCCCACCCTTGGCCTGGCGTCAGTGTGGTCCCATCATGCCGCCGGGTCCCATCATGCCGCCGCCCATCATTCCCTGCATCATCGCGGGCATGCCCTCGGTGACGAAGCCGGTGACTTCCCGAGCGTGGGCGCGGATGGTTTGCGTGAGGTTGGGATCGTCGGCGGTTTCGACAGCGACCACGCCCGTGGGGGTGAGGGTGAGCTGGCGGTGGTAATCGGAGGCGCGCCCGAACAGGGTCGGCAGGGTTTGGCTCATGCACATGATTTCGCCGCCCTGGTCAAGATGGGAATACATGCTCGGCACGTGTTGGTGCAGGAGAGCAGCGAGATCGGGGGAATCGGATTCTGTCGTCGTTCGCACACCACCGGGAATTTCCTCGACGGTGCGTCGGATCTCGTTGTGCCGCATGAACATGTCCATGTACATGCTCATGTCCATACCTGTCGCACCGCCGAATCCGGGGCCAGCGTTGGCAACCCCGCTCGACATGGGGTTCAGCCAAGCGTCACCGGCAATGCTGCGCAGCGCGTACCCGAGGCCAAGCAAGCCCCCGGCCGTTCCGAGCATCGCCAGCACCTGTCGCCTACTCAATTTGGCCATATCTGAATTCTCTTTGCTCGGTGCCGAAGTGGCTGCTATCTGGGTGGCCCGGTGACGTCGAGTTCCCGGACATGCCACGATCGCGATGACCAGGATCGCCCGTAGACGGGTGGAGCGCATCGTGGTCAGCGGTGTTCGTGCAGCGCCGTCATGCGTCGCCGGTATTCGTCTTCTTCGATCTCGCCGCGGGCGAAGCGTTCGGCCAGCACGTCTTCCGCGCTCCGTGCCTGCTGGGGGCTTCCCGGACCACGGTGGCCGTCGCCGCTGAAGTACCGGACCGCGAAGACCACCGCGGTGATGAGCGCCGCGAATATCAGTACGAGCACGACGGCGGTGACGATCCAGCCGACCCAGCCCCAGCCGCCGCCATAGCCACCGTTCATCATCCAGCCGTCACCGCCCCAACCGCACATCGTCGGCGCTCCTTTACGATCAGCTTGATCTTTGAAACAAACGATGCGCCCGCCGCTCGGCAGCTTCTAGGGCCAATGGTCCTTTGTTCGCCGTATCGCTATACCATCGCTAAATGGGAATTCTGGCGGCGTCTCGGGAAGTGCAGCGGGTTGAGTTGGCCCCGGCGGCAGCACTATTCCGTTCACTCGGTGATCCCACCCGGCTGGCGATCGTGCGGCGGTTGGCGGTCGGGTCGGCGCGGGTGACCGACTTGGTGGAGGCGGTGGGGTTGGCGCAGTCGACGGTGTCCAAACATCTGGCGTGTCTGCGTGAGTGTGGCCTGGTGACGTCTGACCCGGTAGGCCGGGCGTCGTTATTTCGGCTAACCCAGCCGGCTTTGGCCGATCTGCTTGGCTGTGCGGAGACGGTGCTGGCGGCGACAGGCACCGCCGTGGCGTTGTGTCGCACTTACGGAATCGATAGCTGCGCGACCGCGGAGACGTCCTGACCGTCGCCGGATCATCGGGCGATGGTGCGCCGAGGTTTCTCGCGATGCCGGCGGCGCGAATCTAAGTTTCCCGCAGACAGTCGTACGTGATGCAGGATGGCACCGGGCGGCTAGGTGGGCGCGCTGGCTGGCGTGGGTAAGCCTGGCCTGGATGCTGATTGAGGGCGCGGTCGGGCTGTGGCAGGGGTTATTGGTTGGGTCGATCGCGCTGACCGGCTGGGCACTCGGCAGCGCGGTGGAGGGCCTTGCCAGTGTCATCGTGGTGTGGCGGTTCACCGGCTCACGCACCGTGTCCGAGACCGCAGAACGACGCGCCCAACGCGGTGTCGCCGTGTCGTTTTGGCTGATCGCGCCGTACATCGCCGCTGCGTCGCTGCGCAATCTGTTCGGCGAGCATCGTGCCGAAACCACTGTGATCGGCATCGCGTTGACCGCAGTCGCGGTGGTCCTGATGCCCGTGCTGGGCTATGCCAAACGCAGGCTCGGCACAAGGCTGGACTCGGCAGCCACCGCCGGCGAAGGCTCGCAGAACTACCTGTGCGCCGCCCAGGCCGCGGCCGTGCTTACCGGCTTAGCGATCACCGCCGCATGGTCCGGCGGATGGTGGGTCGACCCCGTAATCGGCCTGGGGATCGCCGCTGCCGCGGCTTGGGAGGGTGTCGAATCTTGGCGTGGAGAGGGGTCTGAGTGCTGAGCCGCTTAGCCTTCGGCTAATACGCGGTAGACCGTGGCCCGGCTAAGTCAGAGCGTGGCTGCGATGGTGCTCGCCGATTCACCGCTCGCGTGCATCCAGCGGGCTAGTTCCCACTTGCGGTTTAGCTGGCACCGGGTTTTCGCAGCGCCTATTAGTCCTGCACTGCTAGGTCGCCTTAACGGCAGCGAATTCGGAGAAGGCTGTGTAAGCGCGGGCACCGTAGATAGTGGCCGGGCCGCCATGCATGAGGATGGTGACGCCGATGACCTCAGCGGCTTCCTGTGTGGTCGCGCCGGCACGTGCTGCTCCCTGCGCGTGCGATGCGATACAGCCATCGCATCCCTGCACGACTCCAATGGCCATGGCAATGAGTTCCTTGATCTTCTTGCTGAGCGCACCATCGGCAAGTGCCGCGCCGCTCAGGGCTGCAAATCCCTCATAAACCTCCGGGATCATTCGGCGTAGGGCGCGATGCTGGGGGGACAGTTCGTCGAGGACCTCGCGATGATGCTGGTGTTCTGCCATGGCTCCATCATATACCCCCATGGGTATAGAGGGGCGATGTTCGGCCCGCATTGACGCCACCGTGCGCCGTCTGTTCGCAGGAGACGCACCGCGATAAAACCCCTCGTCGCGTGCTTCCACCGAATGGGTGGCCGCTTTGCGCTGAGGGGTGCTCTAACGAACTGATACGCCGAGCGCGTCGATGGCGGCCTGCAACTTGCCGGTGACCTCTTCGGCGATTGGGCTGAGCGCCGGCTCGCCGGTTACATCGACCAGCAGCTGAGGATTCATGGCCTCAACCCGGATAACGTCGGCGTGGTCAGGGTCGCTGCGGACAACGACATTGCAGGGCAGCAGTAGGCCGATCTGGCGATCCACGTCAATCGCCCGATGAGCCAACGGGGGGTTGCACGCCCCCAGGATGAGGTAGTCCTCGATGTCCTCGCCGAGTTTGGATTTCAGGGTGGCCTTTACATCAATTTCGGTGAGCACGCCGAAGCCCTGCTCGGCGAGCGCCTCGCGAGTGCGGGCGACCGCATCGTCAAAGGCGGTGTGCAGTGTGGTGGACAGCGCAATATCCATGTAACTCCTTGTTGTTTGTTGAGGATTAGGCGAGCGCAAGGAACAACTTCTCCAACTCGGCCTCGGTCATCGGGGCGGAGGTGCCGGTGGCCGCATTGGCGGTGACACACTCCTTCAATCCGGTCGCTACGATCTTGAACCCTGCCCGGTCCAGGGCGCGCGACACCGCAGCCAGCTGGGTGACCACGTCCTTGCAGTCGCGGCCCTGCTCGATCATCGAAATCACCCCGGCGAGCTGCCCCTGAGCACGTCGCAGCCGATTCAACACTGCGGCGATGCTGTCTTGGTCACCGATCACAATCGATCCCTCCGTCTCATTCTGTTAGCACCATCTTACCCAGGGGGGTATATCCACCGGTACGGGGTGGCGGAGACGATGCGACGGACCGGGCCACCTACCCAGTTGCTTCCAGATGCCGCGCCTGACCCGCGAGTGGCTCCAGGAGTCCCAGTGAGGGTCTCCGGCACTCATAGCCCCCTATGTTGTTCGCGATTCATGAGACTGGCGTCGAAATAGCTTTCCGAACCGGTTGACACGAGCCTGCGGATCAGGCGTGCAATCTGCTTGAACATGAGGTCCCTTCGACAATCCATCGGGTTTGTGTCTGCTCTGCACACACTGCAACAGATACCCATGGGGGTATATTCCATCACTCGGGCATCGTGCTGGCCGACCTACCCGTGGGCCGACGTGAAAACCCCGGTACCGTTCCGGGCCTACAACGGCAAGTGTTGGGTGGTCGAGAACCGCACCCGCAACGGGCACGAGGCGAACGTGTACGTGTGCATCGCCGGCGGTGTTGCTCGGTTCAACGCATGGTGTTGCGCTGCTGGTGCGTACCCGCACGCGGGTGCAACGTACTGGTGTCCGCTTGGCGATGACCGTGCTGTTGGCGGTGTGCGCGTTCGTGTTGTCGTTTGATGGGTTGCGCACGCTGGCGTTGATCTGGGCTGGGTTTTCGCCAGCGACGGCGTGGTTGTAGCCGCTGGCGATTGACGTGAGTATCACGCAGTCCACGCTTGCGCTGCCGGCGCTGTCCGGTATGTCACGGCGCGGTGATCAAGTTGAGCAGCACCACGACGGCCGTATCCAGCGACCCCCGTGTTACCCCCAGGGGTGTACCGGCACCAGACGCTTTAGGTTGTAATACCCCCGCCGGTATAGATAGCATGACGGACGACGTGTCAATCGAGGCGCTGGCGAGAGCCTTGACGTCGAGTGCGGTGGGCGCGCTGCGGGCCCGCATGCCGCGATGATCAACGGCTCGCTCAACCGCTTCGACAAGTGATCGCTCGTACTTGGTCATCAAAAGACAAAAGCTAGAAAGGGTTTCGACTGTGAGCCCAGTCAAGGCGCGTGGGTGCCGCTGGTCATCGCGGTCGTGGCGGCGATCAGGGCATTTGGCGTCCGTCAGCTGGACGGAATCTTCGGCTAGCGGCGGCACGGCACGTGTCGTGCCTCTCGACCCCAGGCACCTGACCCTGGACGTCCTTGGCTGTGCCGGGACAGTCACGAGCATCAACTACGAGGGCGGAGGTTCTCCGCCGCGGCGGGTAGACCTAGCGACGCCCTCCGGTGGTCGTGCTCGTTTCGTTGGTCCGTGCCAATTCTGGCGGCGACGTGCGCGGTCACTCTTGTCGGCCTGTTCGCCCTACCAACGCATAAGCCCAGCTAAGAAGATCGCTACTGCATCCCGGCCTCTACTCCAGATCAATCGGGGTACGAAGTCGCGGGCCGGCATTCTGCTCAGAACCGGTTGAATCTCGATACGTTTCGGAGCACACGAGCAAAGGGGACTAGTATCTTCACCTTTCTCAAGCGGGCCTGGGTGCCGCTCGTTGTCGTGGTGGCAGTTGCACTCGGTGGTCTTGCCGTCGACCGGCTTCGCGGCGTTTTCGGCTCCGACGCGATCTTTTCTGCGACCGGCAGCAGCGCCGAACCACTCGTGCCCTTCAATCTCAAGCGGGTGACATACGAGGTTTACGGGCCCAGCGACACAACAGGAAGCGTGAGCTACTTGAACAACAGTGCCCAGCCGGAACAGGCGAACTTCACAAGCCTGCCCTGGACCTACACGATCACGACGACGATACCGGCGGTGATCGCCAACGTGGTGGCACAGGGCAATAGCGACAACATCGGGTGCCGCATCACGGTCAACGGTGAGGTCAAAGACGAGCAATCCTCGGCCGGGCGCCACGCCCAAACCTCCTGCCTCGTAAAAGCCGCATGAACACAGATCACGACGCCCGTCCGAAATTCATGCGGTTCGTCCGCAGGTTCGCGGTGCCGATCATCGTGGCATGGCTACTGCTGACTGTCGCCGTGAACGTGCTTGTGCCGCCGATCGAGTCGGCTGCGAGAAACCACGCGGTCACGATGTCGCCGCAAGATGCGCCGGCGATGATCGCCGCGAAGCGCATCGGCGAAAAGTTCCACGAGTCGGACTCCGACAGCATCGCGATGATTGTCCTGGAGAGCGACAAAGAACTCGGTGAGGAGGCGCACCGCTACTACGACGGCTTGGTGAAAAAGCTGCAGGCCGACCCCACACACGTGCAGCATGTCCAGAACGTGTGGGGAGATCCACTCACTGCCGCTGGCGTCCAGAGCCGGGACGGCAAAGCCGCTTACGTCCAACTCAATCTAGCCGGCAACCAGGGCAGCACCTTGGGAAACGAGTCCGTTAAGGCGGTCCGGGAGATCGTCGACGATTCAGCGCCGCCCAAAGGGCTCAAGGTGTACGTCACCGGCCCGGCAGCGCTGACAACGGACATGAACGAAGCTGCCGACAAAAGCATGTTCAAAATGATGGCCGTGACGGGCGTGGTCATCATGATCATGCTCTTTATCGCCTATCGTTCCATCAGCACTGTGCTTCTCGTTCTCGTCATGGTTGGTTTCGAGATGGGCACGGCCAGAGGGGTTGTCGCGATTCTCGGAAACTACGATCTGTTGGGGTTTTCGACGTTCGTCGTCGCCATGCTGTCCTCGTTGGCGATCGCGGCGGGAACCGATTACGCGATATTCCTAATCGGTCGGTATCAGGAAGCTCGTCAGGCCGGTCAAGACCGGGAAACGGCCTATTACACGATGTTCCGGGGTACCTTTCACATCATCTTGGGCTCGGGCCTGACGATCGCCGGAGCTACCTTCTGCCTCCACTTGGCGCGACTGTCGTACTTCAAAGCGCTGGGCATTCCGTCCGCCTTGGGGCTGCTCGTCGTCGTCGCGGGAGCGCTGACCGCGGCGCCGGCCGTTGTCGCGGTGGCCAGCCGATTCGGTCTGCTCGACCCGAAACGGGCCGCCAAAGTCCACAGCTGGCGGCGCATCGGCACCGCTGCCGTGCGCTGGCCCGGTCCGGTGTTTGCCGCCTCGCTGGTCATCGCCCTGGTCGGCATCCTCATCATGCCGAGCATCAAAATCAGCTACAACGACCGCTTCTACATACCCTCCAACCTGCCATCGAATGTCGGATATGCGGCCGCCGAGCGCCATTTCAGCGCTGCCACGATGAATCCCGATATCCTCATGATCGAAAGTGATCACGATATGCGAAATACCGGCGATATGATCATTTTGGACAGGCTTTCCAAAGATGTCTTTCGTTCACCGGGAATCTCGATGGTGCAAAGCATCACCCGGCCATTGGGCGGCCCGATCGAGCACACATCAATACCTTTCCAGATCAGTGCCCAATCGATTCCGATACAGGAAAACCTTCAATTCATGAAGGATCGGGCAGTCGACATGCTCAAAATGAGCGACGACCTCGGCGCCATGATCGGCTCGATGGAGCGGATGTACGACCTAATGCGCCAGATGAGCGACACGACTCATCACATGCTCGGCGACATGGACGAAATGAAAGCCACGCTGGACGAAATCAGGGACCATCTGGCGGATTTCGACGATGTCGCGAGGCCGGTTCGTAGTTATCTTTACTGGGAACCGCACTGCTTCAACATTCCGGTCTGCTGGGCGACGAGATCGGTGTTCGAGGCCCTCGACGGCGTCGACAAGTTCAGTGACAACATGAAGGCGCTGTTGAAGGACGTGGGCAATATCGACGCGATATTGCCCCAAATGCTCGCCCAGTTCCCGCCGATCATCGCCGTCGCGAAGTCGATGCGGGGGGATCTGCTCACGATGCACAGCAGCTTCTCGGGTCTGGTCGAACAAATTTCGCGGATGACCGACACGGCAAGCGCGATGGGTCAGGCCTTCGACGCCTCCAAGAGTGGCGACTACTTCTACCTGCCACCGGAAGCGTTCGACAATCCCGACTTCCAGCGCGGTCTGAAACTTTTCCTGTCGCCGGACGGCAAGGCCGCACGCTTCATCATCACCCACGACACGGACCCGGCAACTCCGGCAGGCATTTCTGCGGTCAAGCCGGAACTGGCCGCCGCGCATCAAGCGGTGAAGGGAACAACCCTGACCGACGCCAGGTTCTACCTCACCGGGACGGCGGCCATCTACCGCGATATCCAATCGGGGTCGCAATACGACCTGCTGATCGTGGGAATCGCGGCGCTGACGCTGATCTTCGTCGTGATGGTGATCATCACCCGGGCTCTGGTTGCATCCCTGGTGATCGTCGGCACGGTGCTGCTGTCGCTGGGCGCTGCTTTCGGGCTCTCGGTGTTGGTCTGGCAACACATCTTCGGCCTGGATTTGAACTGGATCGCCCCGGTGTTCGGGTTGATCATCCTGCTCGCTGTCGGCTCCGACTACAACCTGCTGCTGGTCTCGCGGTTCCAGGAGGAGATCGGTGCCGGACTGAAGACCGGCATCATTCGCTCGATGGGCGAAACGGGCCAGGTTGTCACCGCGGCGGGCCTGGTATTCGCCTTCACCATGATGTCCATGGTCGCTAGTGACCTGCGCTCGATCGGCCAGGCCGGCAGCACGATCGGCGTCGGCCTGCTGTTCGACACCCTGGTTGTGCGCTCGCTGATGACGCCGTCTATTGCGGCCCTACTCGGACGCTGGTTCTGGTGGCCGCGGCAAGTGCGCCCGCGCCCGGCCAGCTACATGCTTCGACCCTTCGGACCGCGTCAGCTCGTCCGTTCCCTTCTGCTGGGCGAGGACACGGATGCGGTCACCGCCAAGCTCCAAAGACCGCCTAGTTAGGCCACCCGCCTGTCACACCGTCTACATGTATAACGCCGACCGTTGATCACGGGCCCGTCCTACACGTTGTGAAGGACGCTACGAGCTGGTGGGGTTGACCCATGGCGGTGGACACCTGACCGGTGGGACTGCTGGTCCCGCGGGAAGGATGTCCGTATGTCGGGCAAGCGTCGGAAGTAGTTCGGTCGACAACACGACATCCATAACCAACTCCTCCAGTCAGGCGAGCGCGAGAAACAGCTTCTCCAGCTCCGCTTCGCTCATCGGTGCGGCACCGCCGGCCGTGTTGCCGGTCACGCATTCCTTCAATCCGGTCGCCACGATCTTGAAGCCGGCCCGGTCCAGGGCGCGTGACACCGCAGCCAGCTGGGTGACCACGTCCTTGCAGTCGCGGCCCTGCTCGATCATCGAAATCACCCCGGCGAGCTGCCCCTGAGCACGTCGCAGCCGATTCAACACCGCGGCGATGCTGTCTTGATCACCGATCACAATCGATCCCTCCGTCTCATTCTGTTAGCACCATCTTACCCAGGGGGGTATATCCACCGGTACGGGGTGGCGGAGACGATGCGACGGACCGGGCCACCTACCCAGTTGCTTCCAGATGCCGCGCCTGACCCGCGAGTGGCTCCAGGAGTCCCAGTGAGGGTCTCCGGCACTCATAGCCCCCTATGTTGTTCGCGATTCATGAGACTGGCGTCGAAATAGCTTTCCGAACCGGTTGACACGAGCCTGCGGATCAGGCGTGCAATCTGCTTGAACATGAGGTCCCTTCGACAATCCATCGGGTTTGTGTCTGCTCTGCACACACTGCAACAGATACCCATGGGGGTATATTCCATCACTCGGGCATTGTGCTCGCCGACCTACCCGTGGGCCGACGTGAACACCCCGGTACCGTTCCGGGCCTGGGTTCAAATCCCTGGGAAGGTGCCCCTCTGGACCGCTTGCCAGGCGAGCGTGTGCGGGGACGAGTTTTCGAAAATTTGTGGCGAGGTGGGTTAATCGAACCCCTGACCTACTCGATGCGAACGAGTCAACATGGGCGTTTGAGACGTTAGTCCGCGTTGGCTACGACAGAAAGCCGCACATCACGGCGTTGGAACAGTTGGACGCTTGAGGCTGTTGTCGAAACTACTGCGGACTGACTGCGGACCGGAGAACTCCATAGCGACGTTGTGTCGCGCGTACTCAAGTGCAGCAGCTGGGGTCGAGGACAACGCACAGGACCGCGACAGCATCGCGGTGCGGTCGGTGATAGACGTTCATGCCTCGGCGTTGGGACTCGACCAAACCGGCCCCCCGGAGTTGGGCCAGGTGGTGGCTGACCGTCGACTCGGTTAATCCCAACGAGGCGGCGAGTTCGCCGCTGTTTTCCTCGCCGGATGAGGAGCTGAACAGATACGACATGATCTTTACGCGGGCCGGATCGGCGAGCGCCTTGAGCCGCAGCGCGACATGCAGCGCGTCGTCATCGCTCATCGGCCCAGCAGCGACGGGTGCGCAGCACACCGGCGCGGACATGTCGATCATCGGCAGTGTTTTGGGCATGCGGTCCATCGTGCCAGAGATTTTGACATATATCAAAAAGGTGGCATGCTGAGGTCAGCCGCTAGTTCGATATATGTCGCACAACCTGAGGAGGAAGCAACCATGTCCCGCGTTCAACTCGCCCTCAATGTCGATGACCTCGACGAGGCGCTCACCTTCTACTCGAAGCTGTTCAACACCGCACCGGCCAAGGTGAAGGAGGGCTACGCCAACTTCGTCATCGCCGAGCCGCCGCTGAAACTGGTGCTGCTCGAAAACCCCGGCATCGGCGGCAGCATCAACCACCTCGGCGTCGAAGTCGAGTCCAGTGAGACGGTGCAGTCGGAGATCGCCCGGCTCACCAGCGAGGGCCTGTTCACCGATGAGGAAATCGGCACGACCTGTTGCTTCGCGACCCAAGACAAGGTCTGGGTGACCGGGCCGGCCGGGGAGAAGTGGGAGGTCTATACGGTGCTTGCCGACTCCGAGGACTTCGGAACCAGCCCTGAGCAACTCGCTGCCGACCCGACCGGCGGCTGCTCCTGCACCGCATGCGACAACCCGACCGAGGTATCCAACTCCAAGGACGCGGCGTCGGCGTCCTGCTGTTGACGTCACTCCACGATGAGAGGACCGGCGGGTTCCGTGCCCGCCGGCCCCTTTGTCCTGTCGGATGATGTCAGCCGCGCAGACTGGTTTCAGCTGATGGTGTTGATGGCAGCCGACACTTTTGATTGGAAGTCCGGCGGCAGCGGAATGTAGCCGATCGGGTTGAGATCCGTCTGCCCGGTCGTGATGGTGGCCTGTAGGAAACCCTTGACTGCCTTGCCGACCTCGGAGGCGGGGTATTTGGAGCAGACGATCTCGTAGCTGGCCAGCACGATCGGGTAAGCGCCGGGTTCGGTGGGGTTGTAGAACGCCGAAAGGTCGAGCACGAGGTCGTTGCCTTGGCCCACGATCTTGGCGGCGCTGATGGTCTTGCCGACCCAGTCGCTCCCGATGTGGACGATGTGGCCGGAGGTCTTGATGTCTGCGGCCTCCAGGTGCTGGGCGATGGCGAACGACCACTCGTTGTAGGTGATGGCCCCCTCGGTGTTCTTGACGGCCGCTGACGTGCCCTCATTGCCCGCCGCGGGGGTGCCGACGCCGCCAAGGAACTTCTTGCCGGCGCCCTTGGTCCAGGCCCCGCCGCTGGCGGCTTGCAGGTATTGCTGGAAGTTGTCGGTGGTTCCCGAGTCATCGCTGCGGTAGATGAGGTGGATGTCCTCAGCGGGCATCGATCCGTTCAGCGCGGTGATCGCCGGGTCATCCCACCGGGTGATTGCGCCGGAGAAGATCTTGGCCAGCGTGGGGGCGTCCAGCGTCAGGACGTCGACCGATTTGAGGTTGAAGGTGATCGCCAACGGGCCGAACACGACCGGCAGGTTCCACGCATCCGCCCCGCCGCAACGCTGCTTGGCCGCGGCGTACTCCTCACCGGCCAGCGGGGAATCCGAACCGCCGAAATCGGTTTTACCGGCTAGGAACTCGCTGATACCCGCACCCGATCCGTTCGATGTGTAGTTCACCGTCTTCCCCGCGCAGGCTTTCTTGTAGGCGTCGATGAAATGCGTCATCGCATTGGCCTGGGCCGTTGAGCCGCTAGCCGTCAGGGACTGCTTGCCGCCGCAGTCCACGGTGGCCCCCTTGGCATACGGCTGTACGGCGTGGCCGGCGCAGGCCGACAGCACCGCCGCGGTGGCCAGCAGGCCAATGGCACGGGATCGGTTGTACTTCATTGTTGGTTCGCCTCCTTGAAAACAGGGTGAAACAGGCCGGTCGGCCCGCCCTAACCGCAGGCTGAAAAGGGGGTGTCAGGCGGTGGCGGGGACGTTCAGATTCACCAGTAGCCGACGAACTCGTTCTTCGATGTCATCGCGGATCGGGCGCACCGCTTCGAGGTCTTGACCGGCCGGGTCGGGCAGCCCCCATTCCTCGTAGCGTTTACCGGGGAAGACGGGGCAGGCGTCCCCGCAGCCCATGGTGATGACCACATCGGCGGCCTGCACGATCTCGTCGGTCCAGGGCTTGGGAAATTCGCCGGTGATGTCGATGCCGACCTCAGCCATCGCTTCGATGGCGGCGGGGTTGATTTCGTTGGCGGGTTCTGATCCCCCCGACCAGGCCACCGCCCGATCACCGGCGAGCTGGGTGAAGAATCCCAGCGCCATCTGGGAGCGTCCGGCGTTGTGGGTGCACAAGAACAGTACTGTCGGCTTGCCGTCGCTGATCTTGCCTTCCACTCGGGCCAGCGCGGTCAGGCGTTGGCGAGCGAAGCGTTCGGCCAACAGCGGCAGAAAATTCGCGACAGTGGCCCACTTGGCGAACTGGTCATACGACGAGTAGAGGAACCGCTCAATGGTCTCCACTCCGAACGAGTCGGCGAAGTCGCGTTGCAGCCGCGTGGCCGCGGTACGCATCGCTAGTCGCTGATCCACCGACAGGTCGCCGCGGACGTGGCGGGCTGCGGCAGCGGGGCTTTCGGTCATGACGAACTCCATTGATCGGCGGAGGGTTTGTTGTTGTGGTGCGGTACAACGACGTCGTCGGCGGTGCGGGCCGCCTCCGGGTAAAGAACCGCGACCAAGCCCAACCCGACCAGTGCGCCGACGATCTGGGCGGCGATGAAACCCGGTGCTGAACCAGGCGCGATTCCCGCGAAGCTGTCGGAGAAGATGCGCCCGATGGTCACGGCGGGATTGGCGAACGAAGTCGAGCTGGTGAACCAGTACGCCGCGCCGATATACGCCCCCACCGCCGCGGCCGACAGTCCCGCCCGCCCGGTACGGGCCAGCACGAAGATCAAAGCGATCAACCCGGCAGTCGCCACCACCTCGCCCACGAAATGCCCTGTGGTCAGTCGGTGTTTGGTGGAGATCTCCAGCACTCGGCGGTCGAACATCAGATTGGCCAGCGCGGCACCGGCGATACCGCCCGCCACCTGCGCCACGCAGTAAGCCGCCGCGTGGCTGGCGGCGATCCCGGTTCCTGCCCGGCGGCCCAACAACCAATCAGCCCCAGTCACAGCGGGATTGAAGTGCGCTCCCGACACCGGTCCGAACATGAGGATCAGCACAGCTAGCCCGAACGCGGTGGCAGTCGAGTTCTCCAGCAGTTGCAGCCCGACATCGTTGGGGGAAAGCGCGGCTGCCGCGATGCCCGATCCCACCACCACACTGACCAGCAGTCCGGTGCCGACGAACTCGGCCAGCAGGCGTCGCCATAACACGATGTCTTCCACTACCGGCTCTCAGTCAGGGTGTCGGCACCCAGCAAATGCGAAAGTTGCTGCAGCACTTCAGGAACGACCCGGTAATACACCCAGGAACCACGGCGCTCACTGTCGAGCAAGCCCGCCGTGCGCAGCACCTTCAAGTGATGCGAAATAGTCGGCTGGCTCACCTCGATCCCGGCTGACAGATCACATACACATACCTCCCCGCCGGAATGACTGGCCACCACGCTGAGCAGCCGCAACCGGACCGGATCCGACAACGCCTTGAGCATCCCGGCCAACTCCACCGCCGCCTCGGCCGACAACGGTTCACGCACCAACGGCGCGACCTCACAGCCCGACGATTCGATCAACGGCAGTAGTGACTTCGACACCAATCGATATTTACAATCATCGAATCAGAAAGCCAACCAAACATCAGGTGAACATCGACCAGCCAAGTCGGTGCAGCAGCCGAGGCCCAACGACAAGGTGAGACGCGACATGAACAGCAGCAACTCCCTCGGCCACGGCGGACTCAGTCGCATCCGGCAGTCCGCCGCAGCGGTGCACCGCACTATTCTCAGAGCGGTCGACTGGATACGCGCCGGCTATCCTGACGCGGCACCGCGCACCGGTCACTGCGCACTCGTAGCCCTGTACGGCCCGCAGTCGCTTACAGGCCACGAAATCAGCCGAGTCATCGAGGCCCTCGGAGCTACCCCCGACGCAGCCACCGACACCGACGTCCAAACAACTATCGTCAAGGTGACCGACCGACTTCCCAATCCCAGCCAGATTGCACAAGTCCATCGCACCCTTACGCAGTAAGACCCTCACGCGGCCACTGGCAGGCCCTCACCATCGACCCCACCAGTCGTCCGAGGCCGACGTGGCAGATCAACTGAGTCGCGGCGGAATTGTTACGGAGCTGGCGAAAAACCAACCTGACGAGCGCGATGTCGAGCTGAAAGGACCGATCGCGATGCCAACCCACCACACAGTAGATCGCGCAGCAATCGCATCTGATCTGGAGCGGGCGCGCATCGAGCTGCATCGACTACTCGCCGAGGCCGACCGCGAAGACGCCTGGGAGAAGCCCACCGGCGGCACACGCTGGACCAACGAACAGTTGTTGTACCACATGGTGTTTGGCTACATGATCGTGCAGCGGCTGCTCATTCTCGTGAAAACGTTCAGCCGTTTGCCCGACGGAGCCAGCCGTGTCTTCGCCAGCCTGCTCAACGCCACGACAAAGCCCTTCGAGATCATCAACTACTACGGCTCTTGCGCGGGCGCGCTGGTCTACAACCGTCGCCGAATGGGCGTAAAGATGGATCGCGTAATCGCCGCCTTGCAACGCAAACTCGCCCGTGAACCCGAGGACGCCTTCCACCGTGGCATGCACTTCCCGACGCGCTGGGACCCGTTTTTCAAGGACAACATGACACTCGAAGACGTCTACCGCTACCCCGGTCAACACTTCGACTTCCACAAACAACAACTCACGCTCGACTCGGCAGCCGACTGATCCTCAAGCCCTGCCAGCCTTCAGCTTGTGTAGCGAGTTAATCCGCCTCTTCGGAGAGCGCCCGGTAAACCGTCGCGCGGCTTACACGCAGTGTTGCCGCAATCGTGCTTGCCGATTCACCGCTGGCGTGCATCCGCTGTGCCAGTGCCGCTTTGGACTTGTCGAGCGCCTTGGGCCGTCCGATGTGCTGCCCGCGTGCCCGACGCGCCTGACGTGCCGCCGCACGGCGTTCCCGTCCAAGCTCCAGTTCCAGTTCGGCGAGACTCGCCAGGACGCCGGCCACCATCCGACCCGTCGCGTTAGAAGTGTCGATGCCCTCACGGAGCGACCGCAGCACGATTCCACGCTCGCCAAGCTCCCGGATGGTCGTCATGACCTCGGCGGCGTTTCGGCCCAGCCGGTCGATACCCACGACAACGATGGCGTCGCCGGGGCGGGCGTAGTCCATTAGTGCGGCAAGTCCGGGACGCTGCTGACGGGTTGAAGTTCCCGACAACTTGTCGGTGTAGACGCGGGTGGCGTCAACGCCGGCTGCGGTCAGCGCATCCATCTGCTGGTCGAGCGACTGATGCGCTGTACTGACGCGGGCATAGCCCAGTTGGGTTCCGGTGACGGCGGGCGCGGTGTCGATGACAATGCAACCATCGTCTTATAAGTCTCAGAACGCGTCAATATGCGACATGACTTTTGACGCATCTTTTGAGAAACGACGACCTGGCACTATCCGCCGCGCAGTCTGTCTCGATGAGGTCATTGCAAATCTTTAGTTTTGAGACTGCACTAAAGGATGGCCAAGATGGCGGTCGGTGCCGAGCCAAGATCGCTGTCCTGTTCGGGTGAAGGTTGCGATGTTCGGGTGAACGTTGCGATCGAGGTTGCGAGTTTTCAGGTAAAGGTTGCGAGTCGCTGCCGGGTTTCGCCGGCTGTGCGGTTTGCGGCGCTCGGACCGCCGCGCTTGTTCGGGCAATGGGAAACCAGATCCTTGGATGGAAGACTTCCTCCCGTGAGCGAAACTGGGCGAGACGACGCCCTAGATCTCGAACGGGTGCTCGGTCACCTCCATCTGCGCGAGTTGCTTGCGGAAGTGCGCGATCGTATTACCGAGATGATCGAGGTCCGTGATCGGCTGGACCGGTTGATCGAATCGATCCTCATGGTCGCCTCAGGTTTAGACCTCGATGAGACGTTGGGGCGGATTGTTCGTGCGGCGGTTGAGTTGACTGGTGCGCGTTACGGCGCGCTCGGCTTGCGGGGACAGGGAAACGAACTCGCCGATCTTGTTTATGAGGGGATCGACGAGTCCACCCGTGCCATGATCGGTGACTTGCCGCGCGGGACGGGCGTGCTCGGTGTGTTGTTCGACGATCCACGTCCACTTCGGCTGAACGACGTATCCACGCATCCGTCATCGGTAGGGTTCCCGCCCGGCCATCCACCGATGCGAACTTTTCTGGGCGTTCCCGTCGTGCTTGGTGGAGGTCAGGTGTTCGGCAGCATCTATGTCACCGAGAAAGCCGACGGCGCTCCCTTTACCGGTGATGACGAGGTGATGGTGCAGGCGCTCTCGGCTGCGGCAGCCATCGCCATCGAAAACGCCAGGCTGTTCGGGCAGACGCGTACCCGTCAGGCGTGGCTGGAGGCCACGCGCGCCGTTTCGATGGCTTTGCTTGCCGGCAGTGAATCGGACCATGTGCGTCAATTGATCACCACAGATGCGATGCGGTTAAGCCGTAGCGAGTGGTCGTTTTTGGCTGCACCCCCAGAACCGGCCACCATTGACGAAATCAGCCGGCTAGTCGTGACCGCAGTCGCCGGGACGCCACCTTCGCCGATCGAGCTGGGGTTAGCGATCCGGCCGGATCATTCACCGGTGTGGATCGCCGTCCACGACCGAACGACACTTAGTTTCGTGGGGTTCACCCTCAACGACGATGCACTCAACCTTGGTCCGGCGATCGTCGCACCGCTGCGCGGCACGCACGTCATCGGAGGGACGCTGGTCGTTGGTCGCAGCACACACCGCCACCCGTTCAGCGACGATGAACGCGACCTCGTCGCCGGCTATGCAGACCATGCCGCGCTCGCCCTGCAGTACTCAACCACCCAGCAGCGCATTCTCGAACTCGAGCGCCGTGACCGAAACGGTGACCAGACGTTGCCACAGTGACTGGGGGTTAGCGGCCTTCACTCCGCGGCGGTTGATCAGATGCCAAGAGGAGGGGGTGGGTGAAATCTCTGTCACGATCGCCTCCCGGACCGCTTGCGAGGCGCGTCTGTGGCTCGTGGAGTTTTGGAAATATATGCCAGTCTCGTCGTGGAGCCGTGCGGGCGCTGGCCTCCTTTACAGCGGCCTTCAGCGGGTCCGGGAACGCGAGTCCGGGTGAGCGGCGTGGCGGGAGCCGCGTTAGGCGGGCGGGGGTGAACCAGCCCATTAAGTCTGTTAGCGGCGGCCTTCGTAGCAGCGGCTGCTAGGGAGTAAGCCTTTATCGGTGGGTTGCTTCTCCAGTCAATCGCCGTTGCCTAATGGGTTCACGTCGTGTTGGCGTTTATGTGGAAGCCGGTGACGACGTGAGGCTCGATGGCAAGCACAGTGTCGGCGCGATTCACCCACGGATTTAGCAGTCGTTCGTAGCGCGAGACCTGGCCAGGATCGTTCACAGTGTGCGCCGGGCCGGTAACAACAACGCTCCAGCCAGCCCGGCTCTGAGGGTCGAAATTGTCCGCTTCGTAAGCGACCACCACGCCAGACTCGGCGGATCGCACGACAGTGGAGATGGCTGTGGTCAGCTGGGTGCGGATGATTACCCGGCCTTCGTCCACCAGATGGTTAACCGGGCGGATCGCTGGCAGCGCGTTGAGGGTAAATACCACCCGGCCGTAGTCAACGCTGGCTAACAGCCGTAGTGACTCTGTGCGGCTTAGTTCGCGACTGCCGGTGGCGGGTCGCGCCAAGCCAAGACCCCCGTCATAGTCCCGGTCGCGCATGCTGTTCCCTCGGTCGTCGATTCTCAGCATTTACTGCGGCTGCGTTTTAGACCTAGAGCAGAAGGCCCCTACATCGGGTGACAACAGGCAGCCGCCGACCTCATCGAGGTGCGGGCCATCGAGCTGGCGGGGGTGGCGACTGCTACCAGTCTGGTGAGTTCGTCGCCGCTAAGCGTGACGTAGTTGCGGCCCTGGTGGACGGCTACCTCGCCATCTTGGAGACGTTCCGCAATCGTCGGGGTCTTGAGGCTGTCCGTGCTGATAATCGTCAAGGTCATTGGGATCTGTTGGTTCATTCCTGGGGTCATCGGGTCCGAGATATGCGAGCGATCCGCGTGGTTCTTCGTCGTCGGTCACTTGCACGCGCAGCCAGCCGCATCTTCTCGGCGGGGTAATCAACATCATGTTCTTACCGGCTTAGGTGTGTGTTGTCGTCGTGGCGTGTTTTGCGTGGCGATCAACACGAGCAGCATCACGAATAAGGTTAATCGGATGCTGTTAGTTCTGTGCTGCAAGTTTCTCTTCTCCTCTTACGGTGAGGCCAATTCTGTGGCGGGCGCTTGTACCCGCTCGGGCACGTTGACGCTAGGACGCTGGTTTCGTCGCTCTGCGGGCTAATCAGACGCCTTCCGGCGGTACTCCTGATGGCCTGGGAGACTCTAAACGCGCCATTTCGCACTTACTGTGCTCACTTCTCCTCCAGGCCGTCTTTAGAAGTCCGGTAGGACAACTCCCGAGACTTGCTGAATAGCCCGGATGAGTGGAGTAATCTCATCGGGGCCGACTGCCATCCAGCTCCTTCCTTGCGAGATGATTACTCCTGACCCCTGCCGACGTGGTTGCACCAGGAGCGGTGTGCCGCCATTGCTGATAATCCGGCCGTTGGCGTTCAATCTGTCGTTTCTCATGCTGTCGCCTTCCGGGCTTCGTCTTCGGCTTCTTGGGCTGCTCGCAAGCATTGAGGCCGGCAGAACACGCGGCCGTAGGTATCTGTGAACGGGGAGACGATTCCATACCCGCATTCGTAGCAAGTGAGCGTGGCCTCGTCAGAGGGCCGCGCTCCGCTTTGGTATTTGGTTTGGTACTTGGTTTGGTAGCCCGAAGATTTGTTCGGGGTTTTTGTGCGCGAGCGTTCGGGGTTTTTGCGCGAGCGTTCGTGGTTTTCTGCCGTAACCCCGAAGATTTGTTCGGGGTTTGTCAAGCGGTAGACAGTTGCATATCCCGACCCGCCGCCTGGGCGCTCCACGCGGATAAACCCGCGCTCTACCAGCTGGGCTAGCGCCGTCTCTACGGCGCGGGTGCTGACGCCGCATTCACGGGCTAAGCGTTCCGTACCGGGATGGGCGTTAGTTCCGTCGCCGCTGCTGTAGTCGTACAGCAGCATCAGTACGTGGTATGAGGTCGCCTTCATCTTCTGGGCGCGAGGTCCCTTTAGGCAGTCGAAATACGCAATCTTGTTGAGGGTTGTCATTCTCGTTTCGTCTTTCGTATGGTGTCTTAAGTTGTGATTCCTGCCCTCGGGGTAGCGCACGGAGCGCCTCTAGGGGCAAGGGAGGGTATAAGTACTGGAGCGGCCTAGAACGGCGCTCTGAAATCTACCGGGGATGAGGGCGGGCACGCTGATTTTTGGTGCGCTAAACTACCCTCGCTATTGATTATACACTATGGCCATTTTTGCGCGGTTTGGGAAGTGTTTTAGCGTCCTCTCGGCAAAAAAGGGGGGCGCTGACCAGCGCAATCACGTTTCCGCAATAACCGTGAAAAACCGTAATCGGGGTGGTCGTTTACGCGCGGAAGGCGTCGGCAAGGAACCGCTCCACATCGGCCTTGCGGTAGAGCAGTTTCTTTCCGACCTTCGCCGCACGCGGACCGTAGCCGCGCTCCCGCCATTCATAGAGCGTGCGGGTGTTTACGTGGACGATGCCGGCGACATCGTTAACGTTAAGTAGTTCGGGCAATGTGATTCACCTCTTGTTTGTTCATGTGAGTAATAGCTGTTGTGCAATCGTCGGATCATGTCTCAGCCCGCGTAAGGCCATAAGTGTTGTCAAATAACGTCAATGCGACTGATTTGACAACACTTAACACAATGGGCAGCGATCAGGATCAGCGACGGCGGGCGGCTCGTCGCACCGCTGCAAGAAACCGGAACCCTTCACCCAACCGTTCGCCGTGAGTGCCCGTGCCGCTCGAAATGCGGCCGACTGCTCGGTCCTAGTCGTGAAGTAACGACGGACAAAGATGCCACGGCGCCCGAAGAAATCGGTCTGCGGCTCGCGGTGATACAACTCGTGCAGCAATAGCCGCTGCCACCGGCCCGGTCCGCGACTCATGGCCGCATCAGTTCGGCAATGTCGTGCCCGTTGTCGTCGTTGTGGACGATGTTCACGCGACACCGCCCGCGAATGCTGCCTCAATCCATTCTTCGACGTCTGAACGCCTGTACACAACGCGCCGTCCGAGCTTTCCGCACTTCGGTCCCGAGCCGGTCGCCTTAAGCCATCTAATGGTGGCGACGGATTTGCGGGTGAGGGCTGCGACTTCCTCGGTAAACAGGATGTCGGAGTTTTCTACTTCAGACACGACAAATGACCCTTTCGTAGGCATGGTTCACCCACGTCGGAGCCTTGGCGGATTTGCCTCGAAACCGGTCTTGCTGGCAACCTCGTCCGCTTCGACTGTTTGGGGCTGCCATCGGCCTGCGTGGCCTGTTGTGGGCTGGATCAAATGTAAACGGGCACCCCCCCGAATCCCCACACGAAAGGGCTATCAATTTGGGTTTGTGGGGGAGATCACTATTGTCTGGCGGGTACTGCATGCATACAATGCCGCGCCCGCCCCTAATGGCACGGGAAACGCAATTCCCGCGTTTGCGTCAGGATCTGGAGCCACGAACGGCCCTCCCTGGTGTGACCACACCGGACAGCGTTAGCGCGTCGCCCTAGCGGCCTCGTCCATCGCAGCCGCGAGGTTATCGAAGTCATCAGGCAGCATGTGGCTGTAGACGTTCATCGTCGTTGTGGCGTTCCGGTGCCCTAAGAGCTTCTGAACGGTCACCACCGACGCGCCAGACGCCAACGCCAACGATCCGGCAGTGTGGCGCAAGTTGTGCGGTGAGACGTTTAGCCCCACCTTCGCGGCGGCCTTGTCGAACCTGACGCGGAACCATCCAATCGTCATCGGACCGCCATCGGGACCGGGGAACAGGAACTCGGACGGGTCGCGGTCCTTAACCAACTGCTTGAGTTCGTCCGCAAGGGAAGCCGTCAGGATCGGCACCGTGCGGACCTGGTGTGTTTTAGTCGGACCCTCTACGCGGCCCCGTCCACGCACGCCGGTGATAGACCGGCCCACCGTGATGCGACGGCGTTCGGCGTCCACGTCGCCCACACGCAACGCGGCACACTCGCCGTACCGGACGCCGGTATAGGCCAGCGTGCGGACCATCGTCCCGACCTCTCCGGATTCGTCTGCGAGCCGGCGCACCTGGTCGTGAGTCAGCGCCATCTTTTCGCCCTGCTGCTTACGCGGTAACTCAATGCTGTCGGCAGGGTTCGCGGCTACGTACTTAGCCCGCAGAGCGTAGGCGAACACCTGGTGCATGACCTGGTGGGCTTGGATCACGCGGGCGGGGGACAGGCCAGCCGTTTCGTCGCCGTTCTTCTTATGCCTGCGGGCTGCGGGGTCGGTGGCAAGCCACGTCACCCAAGCCTGTAATCGTTCGTGGTCGATGTCCCTAAGCCGTTCGTCTTTCCACTTGGGCAGGATCACCACGTCCAGGAGTCCTCGGTAACCGGCGACTGTCTTAGGTGCCCGCTTAGCCGCTTCCTTAGTCTTTATCCACGTTTCGGCTACGGTCCCGAACGTCACGGCAGACCGCTGCGGGTCCGCGTAGGTGCCGGTGGTGAGTGCGGCCGTTACGTCTGTGATGTGTCGTTGCGCGTCGGCCTTGCGGTCGAACGCCTGTGATCGTTCGTTGCCGTCGTGGTCAACCCACCTGGCTAGCCAGCGCCGACCTTGCCCATGGCGTGACGTGGTGACCACTGTGGCCGGGTCGGCGTGCCTCTTGTCTAGGCACCAGCTGCCCGCGCCGGGGTGATCGGCGGGGTAGGGGACTTGTTCGCCTCTGCGGGGATCGCGGTGCCAACGATCTTCGACGCCTGCGCGGCTTGAGCGTTTCACCTGGTGAAGGTTACACGCTCTGCGGACTGTCTGCGGACTGTTCAATTCTAGCAAAGTCATTTGATTGACTTGATATGGTATCTGAGCTGGGAGTTTCGGTGCCCTCGGTGAGATTCGAACTCACACTGGACGGGTTTTGAATCCGTTTCCTCTGCCAGTTGGGATACGAGGGCGGGCAGCACTTCACGATAAAGGATGCGCTCCCTCCGGTTCGCCACGCCGGACCTCATCGGTCCGTCGCTCGGGGCGAAGATGTTGGATGTCACAACCCCGAGGTCGCCGGTAGCCGTCGGTCACGACAGAATGGCACCCATGACCGGGTCATCGTCGGAGGCGCCGAAGCCGCGCCGCGTCCTCATCGCCGAAGATGAGGCACTCATTCGGCTCGACTTGGCCGAGATGCTGAAAGAAGAGGGATATGAGGTGGTCGGCGAGGCGGGCGACGGCCAGGAGGCTGTCGAGCTGGCCGATTCCCTCAAGCCCGACCTGGTGATCATGGACGTCAAGATGCCGCGCCGCGACGGCATCGACGCGGCCAGCGAGATCGCCAGCAAGCGCATCGCGCCGATCGTCGTGCTTACCGCATTCAGCCAACGCGAACTCGTAGAACGAGCCCGCGACGCGGGTGCGATGGCGTACCTGGTCAAGCCGTTCTCGGCCACCGATCTGATTCCGGCGATCGAGGTCGCCGTCAGTCGCTTCAACGAGATCACCGAACTGGAGCTCGAGGTCGCGAGCCTGTCTGAGCGGTTGGAGACCCGCAAACTCGTGGAGCGCGCGAAAGGCCTGCTGCAGGCCAAGCAAGGGATGACCGAGCCCGAGGCGTTCCGGTGGATTCAGCGTGCGGCGATGGACCGCAGGACCACCATGAAGCGTGTCGCCGAGGTGGTTCTCGAGACGCTCGACACGCCCAAGGACACCTCGTCTGCCAGCTAGGCCAAGCGGCGAGCAGCATTACCGCCCAACCACTCGCGGGTTGCCCAACAACGCGCCATGGCAGCGACGCGTTGGCTATGTTCTACGCGAGGCGTAGACAACCCGGATTGATGAGGCGCCGACAACAACGCCGACATGGAGGTGACATGTGCTCGGTCGCGTGACGCAAAGTGCTGTTGCTCTGGGAGCCGCCGGATTGCTCGTCATGGGAATGGCCGGATGTATGCAATCCAAGCCGGGCGAGAACACATCGCAAACGAACCTGAAGATCGTCGAGCAGGTTCCGATCGACGCGAACGGCAAAGAGATCAAACCCCCAGACGTCAGCGCCGCGGTCAACCCTGCCGGTGACGGCAAGGCAACCTGCCCGCCGCTCAGCATCGCGATGGCCGGTGCGCTGACGGGACCCGACGCGCAGCTGGGCATCAACATCAAGGACGGCGCGCAGATGGCTGTCGATAAGCACAATGCGGCCAATCCTGGCTGTCAGATCCAGCTCAAAACGTTCGACACCGAGGGCGACCCGCAGAAGGCTACCCAGATCGCGCCACAGATCGTTGATGACGCATCCATCATCGGCCTAGTCGGGCCGGCGTTTTCTGGTGAGACCGAGGCCACCGGAAACACATTCAATCAGGCCGGTCTAGTCGCCGCCACCGCGTCGGCGACGAATGTGACGCTGTCGCAGAAGGGTTGGCGGACGTTCTTCCGCGGCCTCGGCAACGACGGTAGTCAGGGTGAAGCTGTCGCGAATTACCTGAAGAACACCGTTAATGCCAACAAGGTCTGCGTCGTCGATGACAGCACTGCCTATGGAGCTGGGCTCGCGAAGGTCATGCGGGACACCCTTGGGCCGGTCGCACAAGGGAACTGCAACATCTCTGTCAAGAAGGGCGATAAGGACTTCTCGGCGGCGGTGACCCAGATCAAGACCGCGGGACCGGACGCGGTCTTCTACGCCGGGTACTACGCAGAGGCTGCGCCGTTGGTGCAACAGCTGCGTGACGGCGGCGTGACGGCGAAGTTCGTCTCGGGCGACGGCACCAAGGACCCGGAGTTCGTCAAGCAGGCCGGCACGGCGTCGAAGGACGCGATCCTGTCGTGCCCGTGCAGCCCGGCGCCAGCGGCGTTCGCCGATGAGTACACCAAGAAGTTCAACCAGCCTCCGAGCACCTACAGCACCGAGGGGTACGACTTGGCCACCATCATGGTCACAGGCATCGATTCCGGTGCGACCACCCGGCCCCAGCTGCTGGAGTATGTCCGGTCCTACAACGCCCCGGGCGTCGCACGTCAATACCAGTGGACGGACACCGGGGAACTGACCAACACCCTGATCTGGATATACAAGGTCCAGTAAACCCAGAGGCGAAATGCGTCCGAGATCGAAAATCTCGGACGCATTCTCGTAGACACCCAGGAGCCGCCACCGGATGATCGAAGATTGCCTCGGCCACTGCGCAATTAACGCAGCCAACATCAGCTTCAACTTGGAAGGCTTGCGAAGCGGCTTCTGGCAGTTGACGATCGACGGTCTGGCCTGGGGCGCAATCTACGCACTGGTGGCCGTCGGCTATACGCTGGTGTTCGGAGTGCTGCGACTCATCAACTTTGCGCACTCCGAGATCTTCATGCTCGGCATGTTTGGCGCGTATTTCACGCTCGACATGGTTCTCGGCTTCACGCCCAGCGGAAATGCCTACAGCATGGGCATTTTCCCGACCGTCGCCTATCTCGGCATCGCGATGCTGGTCGCGATGGTGGTGTCCGGAACCGCGGCCATGGGACTCGAGGCAGTGGCCTACCGGCCGCTGCGCAAACGCAACGCGAAGCCGCTCGCATTCCTCATCACTGCGATCGGCATGTCGTTCGTTCTGCAGGAATTCGTGCACTTCGTGCTGCCGCAGCTGCTGCGGGGCTACGGCGGTAGCAATGCCCAACAGCCCATCGATCTGGTGGTACCCAAGACCCAATTCACCGTGTTCGGGGCCACCGTCTCCAATGTGACGCTGGTAATTGTCGCCGCGGCATGCTTTTTCGCGTTGCTGACCGATCTGGCGATCAACCGCACCAAGTTCGGTCGCGGCATCCGCGCGGTCGCCCAGGATCCGACCACGGCGACGTTGATGGGGGTGTCGCGGGAACGCATCATCATCTTGACGTTCCTCATCGGTGGCCTGCTGGCCGGCGCCGCGGCGCTGTTGTACACACTGAAGGTGCCGCAGGGCATCATCTACTCGGGCGGATTCCTGCTCGGCATCAAGGCGTTCTCGGCGGCGGTCTTGGGTGGCATTGGCAACCTGCGCGGCGCGCTGCTCGGCGGCCTGCTGCTTGGTGTGATGGAGAATTACGGGCAGGCCGTGTTCGGGACCCAGTGGCGCGACGTCGTCGCGTTCGTGTTGTTGGTGGTGGTGCTGTTGTTCCGTCCCACCGGGATACTTGGAGAGAGTCTCGGGAAGGCACGGGTATGAGCGGGCGCCACACACTGGTCGCGCCCGGCGACCGGCTGCGGGAATGGTGGGCCGGCCTGACGCGGGCGCAGAAGTGGATCTTCGGCGTCGTCGGTTTCGCGGTGATGGCGCTGCTGCCGCTGCACACCCCGCCGTTCCTGAACACCCCAGGCATCAGCTTCGGTGGCACGATGGCGCAGTTTGCGATGGTCGCGCTGATCGCGATCGGCCTCAACGTCGTGGTCGGCCAGGCCGGCCTGCTCGACCTCGGCTACGTCGGCTTCTACGCCGTGGGCGCCTATACCGTCGCGTTGCTGACCAGCCCGAGCAGCCCGTGGAACAAGATGAGCGCGACCGGGTTCTTCAGCCCCAGCTGGGCGTGGTTGTCATGCGTTCCTCTCGCGATGGCCATCACCGCCCTGGCGGGGCTGATCCTTGGGACGCCCACTCTGCGGCTGCGGGGTGACTACCTGGCCATCGTCACGCTCGGTTTCGGCGAGATCATTCGGCTACTTGCCGACAACCTGTCCGATATCACCAACGGATCGCGAGGACTGCCCGGTATTGCGTTTCCCCGCTTCGGCGAGAACAAGGTTCCCGGTGGGTATTTCTCGAGCGGCAACGTCACCGGCCATGCAAACTACGGCACCTGGTGGTATTGGCTGGGACTCGTGCTGATCGCCTTCATCCTGCTGATCGTCGGCAACTTGGAACGCAGCCGGGTGGGACGCGCCTGGGTGGCGATCCGCGAGGATGAGGACGCCGCGGAAGTGATGGGCGTCAACACGTTTCGGTTCAAGCTGTGGGCTTTCGTGATCGGCGCCGCAGTGGGTGGCCTTTCCGGCGCACTTTACGCGGGGCAGGTGCAATTCGTGGCGCCGACCAACTTCAACATCATCAACTCGATGCTGTTCTTATGCGCGGTCGTGCTGGGCGGGCAGGGCAACAAACTCGGCGTGATCTTCGGGGCGTTTGTGATCGTGTATCTGCCGAACCGGCTGCTCGGCGTCCACTTCATGGGCATCAACCTCGGTGACTTGAAGTATTTTTTCTTCGGCCTGGCGCTCGTCGTGTTGATGATCTTCCGCCCGCAGGGCCTGTTCCCGGCCCGTCAGCAACTGCTGGCGTACGGAAGGTCGGCGCGGGAACTGCTGCGGCGCGGCGAGCCGGTGAGTGAGTCAGCCACATGAGCAGCATTGAAGAAGTGGCCGGCCTGCATCGCGAAGTTCACGCGGCAGAGGGCGAAACCCTCCTAGAAACCAGGGATCTCACGGTTCGCTTCGGCGGGCTGCTGGCGCTGGATTCTGTGACCTTCAACATCCGACGAGGAGAGATCCTCGGCTTGATCGGCCCCAACGGGGCAGGCAAGACGACGTGCTTCAACGCGATCTCCGGCGTCTACCGGCCCACTGGGGGCACGGTGATTTTCGACGGCGCGCCGCTGGGTCGCATCAAGCGCTATCAGATCACGCGCCGGGGTATTGCCCGTACATTCCAGAACATCCGCTTGTGGGGCGAGATGACCGCGCTGGAGAACGTCGTGGTCGGAACCGACGCGCGACACAAGACCTCGGTGCCGGGGGCCATTCTTCGAAGCGTGCGGCACCGCCGCGAAGAGCGAGACGCCATCGAACGTGCGGCGGCCCTGCTGCATTTCGTGGGCATAGCTCACCGGGGAGAAGACAAGGCCAAGAACCTCTCCTATGGCGACCAGCGGCGCCTGGAGATCGCGCGCGCTCTCGCAACAGAACCGAAGCTGCTGTGCCTCGACGAGCCGGCCGCCGGATTCAATGCAGGCGAGAAAGCCGCTCTGATCGAATTGATCAACAAGATTCGGGACGACGGGTACACGGTGTTGCTTATCGAGCACGACATGCGGCTGGTGATGGGTGTCACCGACCGTATCGTGGTGTTGGAGTTCGGCCGGAAGATCGCCGAAGGAGTTCCCTCCCAGATCCGTGAAGACCCGGCGGTCATCGCCGCATACCTGGGGGTGCCCGATGACGACGCCTAACGACCCAGCGATGAGCGTCTCGGGCGAAGAGCATCAAGCGGCGATGAGCGTCTCGGGCGAAGAGCCTCGAGTATTGCTCGAGGTGCGCGACATCGTGGTGCATTACGGTCGGATCGAGGCCCTACACGGCGTTTCGCTCGTGGTTCGAGAGGGCGAGCTGGTCACGCTGCTGGGCTCCAACGGCGCGGGCAAGACCACCACGATGCGGGCGATCTCGGGATTGCTCCCGCTAAGCCGGGGCTCCGTCTGGTTCGAAGGCCGAGACATCTCCCGCGTGAAGGCCCACAAGCGGGTGGCCGACGGCGTGATCCAGGCACCCGAGGGCCGAGGCGTTTTCCCGGGGATGACCGTGACCGAGAACCTCGAAATGGGCTGTTATGGGAGGAAGTTCCCGTCGAGGGCCGAGCACCGTGAGAAGTTGGATTGGGTCTTCGAGACTTTTCCCCGGCTGGCCGAAAGGCGCGATCAGGTCGGCGGCACGCTGTCGGGTGGTGAACAGCAGATGCTCGCGATCGGGCGATCCCTGATGGCCCGGCCACGAGTGCTCCTGCTCGATGAGCCGTCGATGGGATTGGCGCCGATGGTGATTCAGCAGATCTTCGGCATCATCGCCGACATCAACTCGCAGGGCACTACCGTCCTCTTGGTGGAGCAGAACGCCCAGCAAGCCCTGAGTCGCTCGGACCGCGCATACATCCTCGAGACCGGCACCGTCACCCGCGAGGGGGCGGCGCGCGAGCTTTTGCGTGATGACAGCGTGCGGGCCGCCTATCTCGGCGTTGCGTGAACCGTGACAGCCGGAGGCGGGACTCGATTCCGACGAATGAACCTGTTGCGGGTGCTGACCGCAACGGGATTCGTCGTCTTGATCGCTGCTGCGGCCGGGCTGGTCGCCCGGCTGGACTCGGTTCAGCAGGGCATCGTCGTCCAAGGTCAGATCGACGAGAACGGGCAGGCGGTACCGGCGGGGAACGCCGTTGCCGCGAACCCCGCCGGCAGCGGCAACGCGATCTGCCCTCCGCTGTCGATCGCGGTGGCCGGGGCGCTCAGCGGCCCGGACGCCGAGACCGGCATCAACATCAAGAACGGTGTGCAACTGGCGATCGAGAGGCACAACGCGGCCAACGCGGGATGCCAGGTTCAGATCAAGGAATTCGACACCGGCGGTGATCCCCAGCGGGTGAGCGCCCTCGCGCCGCAGATAGTCGCGGACGCGTACACGGTCGGCCTGATTGGCCCCAGTTTCTCCGGGGTGGCAGAGGCGACGGGTGCCTTGTTCGAGGCAAACGGCCTGCCGGCGGCGACCGCTTCTGCGTCCAAGAGCTCACTGTCGGAGCAGGGCCGGCACACTTTCTTCCGGGCCGTGGCCAGCGACGCGGCGCAGGGCCGTGCGGTGGCCAACTACGTCAAGAACACCCTCGGGTACACCAAGGTGTGCGTCATCAGCGACGGCACTCCGTACGGTGATGCCGCAGCATCAACCGCCAACCAAACACTGGGAACGCTGTCACCGGCGGGCTGCCGATTCTCCGGCACGTCGACGGACTTGCAGTTCGGGCAAGCCGTTGATCGGATGAAGGCCGCCGGCCCGGACGCCATTCTGCGCACGGGCTCGTCTGCGGGCGCTCCCGAGTTCGTCCGGCGGCTGCGCGAAGCGGGGATCAGGTCGGCAGTGATATCCGCTCAGGGCACGGCGAACGCGCAATTCGTCGCGCAGGCAGGAGATTCCGGCATGGGCGCACTGTTGTCCTGTCCGTGCAGCCCGGATCCCGAGTGGTTCACCAAGGAGTATCGCGCAAAGTTCGGCTCGGACCCCGGTGCCTACAGTGCCGAGGGTTATGACCTCGCGACCATCATGCTCAACGGCATTGACGCGGGAATGCTGGTCCGGCCGCAGATGCTGGACTGGATGCGGCACTACAACGGCCGGGGCGTGGCGCGTCGGTATCAGTGGACCGACACCGGAGAGCTGACAGATCCGACGGTCTGGATCTACAAGGTGCAGTGAGCTTTTCGCGGAGCGTCAGCGGGCGACGATGACGGATGACCCGTGGCCGAACAGGCCCTGGTTCGCGGTGATGCCGACACTGGCACCTTCGACCTGACGGCCCACCGCCTGGCCGCGCAGCTGCCAGTTCAGCTCGCAGACCTGTGCGATCGCCTGCGCGGGGATCGCTTCGCCGAAGCACGCCAGCCCACCGGACGGGTTCACCGGCACGCGGCCGCCGATCGTCGTCGCCCCGCTTCGCAGCAGCGTCTCCGCTTCGCCCTTGGCGCACAGCCCCAGATGCTCGTACCAGTCGAGTTCGAGCGCTGTGGACAGGTCGTACACCTCCGCGAGCCCGACGTCCTCGGGCCCGATGGCGGCTTCCGCGTACGCGGCGTCGATGATCTGGTCCTTGAACACCCGCTCCGGCGCCGCGACGACCGCAGTGGAGTCCGTTGCGATATCGGGTAATTCAGGCACGTGCTGCGGATAACGCGGGGTGACTGTGCTGACCGCCCGCACAGACGGCACACCGTCGAGCGAGCCGAGATGTTTGCGGGCGAAGTCGGCGCTGGCCACCACCAGCGCGGCCGCGCCGTCGGATGTGGCGCAAATGTCCAACAACCGCAACGGATCCGACACCACCGGGCTGGCCAGCACATCCTCGACCGAGGACTCCTTGCGGTACCTTGCATTCGGGTTTTGCAAACCGTGCTTCGCGTTCTTGACCTTCACCTGCGCGAAGTCCTCCGCCGTCGCGCCGTACAGATCCATGCGCCGGCGCGCGAGCAACGCGAAGTACACCGTGTTCGTCGCGCCGATCAGATGGAACCGCTGCCAGTCTGGATCGTTGCGGCGTTCACCGCCCACGGGGGCGAAGAATCCCTTCGGTGTCGTGTCGGCGCCCACCACCAGCGCGACGTCGCAGAACCCGGCCAGGATGTTCGCGCGCGCACTCTGCAGCGCCTGCGACCCGCTGGCGCAGGCCGCGTAGCTTGAGCTCACCGGCACACCGTTCCAGCCCAGCTTCTGCGCGAACGTCGCGCCGGCGACAAACCCCGGATAACCGTTGCGGATCGTGTCCGCCCCTGCGACGAACTGGATCTGGCGCCAATCCAACCCGGATTCGGCCAGTGCCGCCCGCGCCGCGACCATGCCGTACTCGGTGAAGTCGTTGCCCCACTTGCCCCAGGGGTGCATCCCGGCGCCGAGGATGTAAACGGGTTGGGGTGTCATGCGATCCTCCACACGTAGACGGTCCGCTCGACGCCGTCGTCATCGCGATACAGCGGCTCGGTCGCCAACTCCATCTCCATGCCGACCTTCAAATCCCCGGCCAGAGTGCCGGTAACGACCTTGCCGAGCACGATCAGCCCCTCGTCGGCCAACTGCACCGCGGCAACCGCGAACGGCTCGAACGGGTCGGGCGCGGGATAGGGCGGCGGCGGCGCGTAGCGGTTCTCGGCGTAGCTCCATAGCGTGCCGCGACGCGACAGCGCGATCGCCTCCAGCCGGCCGCTCTCGCAGGCGGGGTTGGGGCAGTCCAGCGACCGCGGTGGGAAGACATAGGTCCCGCAGAGCGGGCAGCGGCTGCCGATCAGATGCGGCAAGCCTGATTCGTCGGTGGCAAACCAGCCGTCGATCGCCGGTTTCGCCTCGTCAATAGCTCCTGGCACGCCATCAGCCTACCGAGGAAGATGCAAAACTGAAACATGTTCCAGTTTGTCCGCGGCTGCCTGCCCACTCATCGATGAGTTCTGCCACCGACGCGGGTCATACCTTCGAATGCGTCGGGGAAAGTGAAGGAGCATGTCATGGTGATCGTCGCGGGCCATCTTGTCGTGGAGCCAGCGCAGCGCGCGCGGTACCTGGCCAGTTGCAAGGACGTTGTCGAACAGGCCCGCGGGACAACGGGCTGTCTTGAGTTCTCCATCACCGCAGACCTGCTCGATCCGGCCCGGATCGTCATCCTCGAGCGCTGGGAGTCCCAAGAGACGGTGGAGAAGTTCCGCGGCAGTGGGCCGAGCGACGAGCAGACCACCGTGATCGAGTCGGCGAGCGTGACCGAGTACGACGTGACGGGCGCGCGACCGCTGACGTGATGTCACCGCGGGTGCCTAGAGTAGGGCCGTGAGCCCAGCACGGACCGCATCGAGAACGACGGGACCCGCCAAATCAGCGCAGACCGGCTCCGCCGACGACCGGCCCATTTTGATGTTGCTGGACGGCAATTCACTGGCGTTCCGCGCGTTCTACGCATTGCCGGCAGAGAACTTCAAGACCCAGGGTGGGCTGACCACAAACGCGGTCTACGGGTTCACCGCGATGTTGATCAACCTGCTGCGCGACGAGGCGCCTACGCACGTCGCGGCCGCGTTCGACGTGTCACGCCAGACGTTCCGCTCCGATAGGTACCCGGAGTACAAGGCCAATCGCACCGCCACGCCCGACGAGTTTCGCGGCCAGATCGAAATCACCAAGGAGGTGCTCGTCGCCCTCGGCATCACGGTCCTCGCCGAGGCGGGCTTCGAAGCCGACGATGTCATCGCGACGTTGGCGACGCAGGCCGATGCCGCGGGCTTCCGGGTCCTGGTGGTCACCGGTGACCGGGACGCGTTGCAGCTCGTCACCGAGGACGTGACCGTTCTCTATCCGAGGAAGGGGGTCAGTGAACTGACCCGCTTCACCCCTGAGGCAGTAGTCGAGAAGTACGGGCTCACTCCGCGGCAGTACCCCGACTTCGCCGCACTGCGCGGTGATCCCAGCGACAATCTGCCCGGCATCCCCGGCGTCGGGGAGAAGACCGCGTCCAAGTGGATCGTCGAGTACGGCTCGCTCCAGGACCTCGTCGACAACGTCGATTCGGTGGGTGGGAAGGTCGGTGATGCGTTGCGCGCCAACCTTTCTCATGTGGTGCTCAACCGTGAGCTGACCGACCTCGTCCGTGATGTGCCGCTGGCTCAGACACCCGACATGCTGCGGATGCAGCCGTGGGACCGCGACCATATCCACCGGCTGTTCGACGACCTGGAATTCCGCGTGCTGCGAGACCGGCTGTTCGACACGCTGGCCGCGGTCGAACCAGAGACCGATGAAGGGTTCGACGTCCGCGGCGGCGCGTTGGCCCCCGGCAGCGTGGCGGACTGGCTTGGAGAGCACGTCACCGATGGCCGCAGAGCGGGCCTCTCGGTGGTCGGCACGCGCGCAGTGGCCGACGGAGACGCCACGGCGGTCGCGCTCGCCGCCGCCGACGGCGAATCCGCCTACATCGACACCACGACGATGACGTCCGACGATGAGACAGCACTCGGTGACTGGCTGGGCGACGAGAATCAGCCGAAGGCCCTGCATGAGGCGAAGTGGGCAATCCACGACCTGGCGGCCCGCGGGTGGGAGCTGCGCGGAGTCACCTCCGACACCGCGCTCGCCGCGTACCTGGTTCGCCCCGGACAGCGCAGCTTCACGCTCGAGGATCTGTCGCTTCGGTATCTGCGCCGGGAATTGCGCGCCGACAATCCCGAACAGGTGCAGCTGTCCCTGCTCGACGACAGTGACGGGGTCGACGACCAGGCCGTGCAGGCCCAGATTCTGCGCGCCAGAGCGGTTCTCGATCTGGCAGACGCGCTGGACGCCGAATTGAAACGGATCGACTCCGCGTCGCTGCTCCATGACATGGAGCTGCCCGTGCAGCAGGTACTGGCAGGTATCGAAAAGGCTGGCATAGCAGTAGATCTCGCGCAACTGACCGATCTACAGCAGCAGTTCGCCGAGCAGATACGCGACGCGGCTGAGGCGGCGTACGGGGTGATCGGCAAGCAGATCAACCTCGGCTCGCCAAAACAGTTGCAGGTTGTGCTGTTTGACGAGCTCGAGATGCCGAAGACCAAGCGCACCAAGACCGGCTACACGACAGACGCCGATGCGTTGCAGTCGCTGTACGAGAAGACTGGCCACCCATTCCTCCAGCATTTGTTGACCCACCGCGACGTCACCCGCCTCAAGGTCACCGTCGACGGGCTGCTGAACTCGGTCGCCACTGACGGCCGGATTCACACCACGTTGAACCAGACCATCGCCGCGACCGGCCGGCTCTCGTCGACCGAGCCCAATCTGCAGAACATCCCGATCCGCACCGACGCCGGCCGGCTGATTCGCAACGCGTTCGTTGTCGGAAATGGTTACGCGGAGTTGATGACCGCCGACTACAGCCAGATCGAGATGCGGATCATGGCGCACCTGTCGCACGACGAAGGGCTGATCGAGGCGTTCCGGACCGGTGAGGATCTGCACTCCTTCGTCGCATCACGCGCATTCGGGGTGCCGATCGAGGAAGTCACGCCCGAACTGCGGCGGCGGGTCAAGGCGATGTCCTACGGGCTGGCCTACGGGCTGAGTGCCTACGGCCTGGCCCAGCAGCTGAAGATCTCCACCGAGGAAGCGAAGGACCAGATGGACCAGTACTTCTCGCGCTTCGGCGGGGTGCGCGACTACCTCCACGAGGTTGTCGACCAGGCGCGCAAGGACGGTTACACGTCCACGGTGCTCGGCCGGCGTCGCTACCTGCCCGAACTGGACAGCACCAACCGTCAGGTCCGGGAGGCGGCCGAGCGCGCTGCGCTCAACGCCCCGATTCAGGGCAGCGCCGCCGACATCATCAAAGTCGCGATGATCGAGGTCGACAACGCGCTCAAGTCGTCGGGGCTGACGTCGCGAATGCTGCTGCAGGTGCACGACGAATTGCTGTTCGAAGTGGCGCCGGGCGAGCGCGCCGAGCTCGAAGCCCTTGTGCGGGACAAGATGGGCAGCGCCTACCCGCTGGATGTGCCGTTGGAGGTGTCCGTCGGTTACGGCGGCAGCTGGGATTCCGCGGCGCACTAGGTACCTTGCGCGCGGTATCCGACCATCGACTGCAGCACCGGTGCGGATGCCCGTGCCGCCGTGACCCCGTACGTCTCCTCGTTTTGCAGCGCGAACACCTGCCGGTCGCCGAAGCCGCGGTCGATTCGGTCGCGCACGAAGGCCAGCTCCACCACCTGGGCGGCGAAGTTCTTGACCGCCCTACCTGCGGGGCGCCCCCCGAGCCGGGTCGCTTGGGCGATCGCCGCTCGCCGGTCGCGGATGGAGCCCAGCCAGGTCGCTTCGTTTGGGGTCACCAGACCAGCAGGCACCATGGCGGGCAGCTTGGCGGCTACGACGCGCTGCTCCCTGCGGCGGCTGGCGGCGCCGAGTCCGATCGCCAGCGCGAAGATCGGCACCATCCACAGCACGTAGACCAGAAGGTAGGCCTTCAGGCCGAGCAGCGCCGAGTCGTTCCACAGCCCGTGCATGATCACCGCGCCGATGTAGCCGAGCAGGATGCAGCCGGCCTTCGCGATGACGTTTCGCTGCTGCAGCGCGAAATAGACCCCGATGCCGGTCATCGTGGTGAACAACGGGTGGGCGAACGGTCCCATGATCAGCCGCGTCGCGGCGGTGACCAGCGACCCGGCTACCGAGTCGGCCTTTCCGATATACAGGATGTTCTCCAGCCAGGCGAAGCCCGCCGCGGTAATTCCCGCGTAGACCAGGCAGTCGGTCAGCGAGTTGAGCTCGTTGCGGCGGCGGCCGGTCATCATGATCAGCAGGAACAGGCCCTTGGCCGCCTCCTCGATCATCGGCGCGCCGATCGCGACGGAAGCGGCGCTGACCGTCTTCGTTTCGCCGTGGTTGATCAGAGACTCGAGGTAGAGCTCGGTGCCCACCGAAATGATCACGGCGACAGATGCTCCCCACACGAACGCGAGCACCAGCAGGCGTGGCGGTTCGGGCTCCCAGCGGTCTAGCCACAGATACGCCAGCACGACAATCGCCACGGCCACCGTCGAGAGCACGAACCCGATGGCTGTGCCGACCGGCCTGAAAGCTGTCAGCAGAATCACCAGCAGCCCGGCCACCGTGCCGAGCGTGATGATCACGCCGAGCGGTGCCCCGACCTTGCGGATCCGCCTCTGCAGCGGCGGACCGAGCGGGCGCGGCTGCTGCGGCGCCCCGGCGTGTGACACCACAGCAGGTTAGCCGACGGCTCGGGACCGAGTTTGTCCAGCTTGTACACAGTCGAGTAGCCTCGACAGGTAACTCGCGACGTGATCGCGGGTAGCGCCATGCAATTGTCCCTACGACCCAACCTGTCCGGAGCAACCCAACAACATGCCAAGTCCCTCCGTCACCTCGCCGCAAGTAGCCGTCAACGACATCGGCTCGAGCGAGGACTTTCTCGCCGCCATCGACAAAACCATCAAATACTTCAACGATGGCGACATCGTCGAAGGGACGATCGTCAAGGTTGACCGTGACGAGGTCCTGCTCGACATCGGCTACAAGACCGAAGGTGTGATCCCTTCGCGCGAGCTGTCCATCAAGCACGACGTCGACCCCAATGAGGTGGTGTCCGTCGGCGATGAGGTCGAGGCGCTCGTTCTCACCAAGGAGGACAAAGAGGGTCGGCTGATCCTGTCCAAGAAGCGCGCGCAGTACGAGCGGGCCTGGGGCACGATCGAAGAGCTCAAGGAGAAGGACGAGGCCGTCAAGGGCACCGTCATCGAAGTCGTGAAGGGTGGCCTGATCCTCGACATCGGCCTGCGCGGCTTCCTGCCCGCCTCGCTGGTGGAGATGCGCCGCGTGCGTGATCTGCAGCCGTACATCGGCAAGGAGATCGAGGCGAAGATCATCGAGCTGGACAAGAACCGCAACAACGTCGTGCTGTCGCGGCGCGCCTGGCTCGAGCAGACGCAATCCGAGGTGCGCAGCGAGTTCCTCAACCAGCTGCAGAAGGGCGCGATCCGCAAGGGCGTCGTCAGCTCGATCGTCAACTTCGGCGCGTTCGTCGACCTCGGTGGTGTCGACGGTCTGGTGCACGTGTCCGAGTTGTCTTGGAAGCATATCGATCACCCGTCCGAGGTCGTGCAGGTCGGCGACGAGGTAACGGTGGAGGTTCTCGACGTCGACATGGACCGCGAACGGGTTTCGTTGTCGCTCAAGGCCACCCAGGAAGACCCGTGGCGCCACTTCGCCCGCACGCACGCGATCGGCCAGATCGTCCCGGGCAAGGTCACCAAGCTGGTGCCGTTCGGTGCGTTCGTGCGCGTCGAGGAGGGCATCGAGGGCCTGGTCCACATCTCAGAACTGGCCGAGCGACATGTCGAGGTCCCGGACCAGGTGGTGCAGGTCGGCGACGACGCGATGGTCAAGGTCATCGACATCGACCTGGAACGGCGCCGCATCTCGCTGTCGCTGAAGCAGGCCAACGAGGATTACACCGAGGAGTTCGACCCGTCGAAGTACGGCATGGCCGACAGTTACGACGAGCAGGGCAACTACATCTTCCCCGAGGGCTTCGATTCGGAGACCAACGAATGGCTCGAGGGTTACGACACACAGCGCACCGAGTGGGAAGGGCGCTACGCGGAGGCCGAGCGGCGGCACAAGATGCACACCGCGCAGATGGAGAAGTTCGCTGCCGCAGAGGCGGCCGTCGCCGAGAAGCACCCGTCGGACAACGGGTCGTCTCGGTCGGATGAGCCGCAGTCGGGTGGGTCGCTTGCAAGCGACGAGCAGTTGGCCGCCCTCCGAGAGAAGCTGGCCGGCAGCGCCTAGCCGCACCTGCTCGGCGCGGACACATGCTGAGGATCGGGCTGACCGGTGGGATCGGGGCCGGTAAGTCGATGGTGTCAGCCACTTTCGCGGACTGCGGCGGTGTCGTGGTCGACGGTGACGTCATCTCCCGCGAAGTCGTCGAACCGGGCACCGAAGGGCTGGCCAGTCTGGTCGACGTGTTCGGTGACGACATCCTGCTTCCCGGCGGCGCATTGAACCGCCCCGCGCTGGCCGCGAAGGCGTTCGCCGACTCGGACAACCGCGCGACGCTGAACGGTATCGTGCACCCACTGGTGGCGCGGCGGCGCGCCGAGATCATCTCCGCGGTGTCCGAGGACGAGGTGGTCGTCGAAGACATTCCCCTGCTGGTCGAAAGCGGCATGGCGCCGTTGTTCCCGCTCGTCGCGGTGGTGCACACGGCCGCTGAGGAGCGGCTGAAGCGGCTGGTGGAGCACCGCGCCATGAGCGAGTCGGACGCCAGGGCCAGGATCGCCGCGCAGGCCACAGATGAGGAGCGGCGCGCGGTCGCCGACGTGTGGCTGGACAATTCCGGGTCGCGGGGCGAGCTGGTTGAGCGCGCTCGGGAGCTGTGGTACCAGCGCATACTGCCGTTTGCACATAACCTGCGGGAGGACCGCACTGTCCCGGCGGCGCCGACTCTGGTGCCTGCAGATGCAACATGGCCGGCGCAGGCGCGCCGCATCATCGAACGCCTGAAGACCGCGAGCGGGCACCACGGGCTACGGGTCGACCACATCGGCTCAACGGCGGTGCCCGGCATGGACGCCAAGGATGTGATCGACGTTCAGATAACGGTCGCGTCGCTGGCGGTTGCCGACCAGATCAGCGATGCGCTGGAACACGCGGGGTACCCCCGCATTGACCGGATCACCGTCGATGTGGCGAAACCGGACGCCCGGAGCACAGTCGCCGAATTCGACCACACCAATGATCCAGCGTTATGGCACAAGAGGATTCATGCGTCGGCTGATCCGGGTCGACCGACGCACGTGCATGTGCGGGTGGACGGGTGGCCGAACCAACAGTTCGCGTTGCTGTTCACTGACTGGCTGGCCGGCCACCAGAGCGTGCAGGAGGACTATCTCGCCGCCAAGCGGGCAGCCCAGGCCTCGTCGAACTATGCGGAGGCCAAGGAGCCGTGGTTCTTCGATGCGTACCGCCGCGCATGGGACTGGGCGGATGCGACCAGCTGGAGGCCGTAGCGTCAGTTCGGCGGCGCGCCCTCACTCGGGGGCGGAGGGCTCGGGGGCGTGCCGGCAGGGGGGGTGTTGGCAGCGCTGACCGCGGCGGCGTTGGCCAGCGACCCGCCGCACGGCATTACGCCGTAGCCGGGGTCATTGCTCTGAGGCAGGAGCCTCGGCGCGATGTAGTCGTCGGCCTGGGCGATCATCGCGTCGTCCACCAGAATTTCGCAGTGCAGATTGGCTGTGTACGGCCATCTGATCGAGATTTCCATGCCGGCATGCTGAGGGTTGGCCAGCACGGTGTTCGCCTCGAATGTCTGCCCCGGCAGCATCGTCGGATTGGCGGTCTCGACCTCGCTGTCGCTGATGTTGTATGTGATCGTCGCGCCGCGCGAAACACCATCGATTCGGGCCCGATAGGTGATGTTGTGAAGGCCCTGCTGCGGCTGATCGTCGGCGAGCGCGGTCGCGGGACTCAACTGACCTGCCGCGATCACTGCCGCCAGGCAGACGACAGTACGGCCGACACGGATGGTGGCACTCATGACAGCCGAGGTTACAGGCCCGCCCAGGTGAGGTGCATTTCGTTGCCATCCAGCCAGCGGCGGAGGTCGTGGCCGTTTTCGGAGAGGCCTTCGATCGCGTGCACCGCGCGCTGGATGGTGCGTTCTGCTATCAGCGATGACACGAGGCCGTGGCGATGGGCGTCCAACAGCTCATCGACGTCGAGCAGTTCGGTGCACTCGCCGGCGTGCGTGACGAGGTCGAGGTAGTGGTCCTCGGCGCGCCACACAGTTTCGCCGGGAGTGAACTCTCCGACGTCGAGGTAGTAGTCCTGCGCACGCTCGTAACCGGGGTTGAAACGGAAGACGTTGACGCGCAGCCCCAGCGACGGGAGCAGCCACGATTCGAGGTAGTTGAACTGCACGCGGCCAGGTGTCGGCCGGGCCATGTAGAGCCCCCACGGCTTGACCGTGTAGACGTCGACCGCGCGCACGAAGCCCTTCGGGTCGGTGTTGGTGCGCGCGACCAGGTCGAACGTTTCGCGTTTGGGCGGGTGGATACGGTCAGCATACGGAGGCCTGATCCTCTTCGCGCGAGCGCTCATCAGCGGGAACAACTAACTGTCGGTGGCTGGTTCTAGGCTGGTAGACATGGCATTCGCAACCGAACGCCCAGTGGTGGCGCACTCCGAGTACCGCGCCGTCGAAGATGCGGTGCGCGCCGGAGGCCGCTTCGAAGTGGTCAGCCCGCATGAGCCGGCGGGGGATCAGCCGGCGGCGATCGACGAGCTGGAGCGCCGCATCGAGGCCGGCGAGCGCGACGTGGTGTTGCTCGGTGCCACGGGCACCGGCAAGTCGGCGACCACCGCGTGGCTGATCGAGCGGCTGCAACGGCCCACGCTGGTGATGGCGCCGAACAAGACACTGGCCGCCCAACTGGCCAATGAGCTGCGAGAAATGTTGCCGCACAACGCTGTCGAGTACTTCGTGTCGTACTACGACTACTACCAGCCGGAGGCGTACATCGCCCAGACCGACACCTACATCGAGAAAGACAGCTCCATCAATGACGACGTCGAGCGGCTGCGGCACTCTGCCACATCGAGCCTGCTGTCGCGGCGCGACGTGGTAGTGGTGGCCTCCGTGTCGTGCATCTACGGACTAGGCACGCCGCAGTCCTACCTGGACCGGTCCGTCGAACTGCAGGTAGGCACCCATGTGCCGCGGGACGGGCTGCTGCGGCTGCTGGTTGACGTCCAGTACAGCCGCAATGACGTCGCGTTCACCCGGGGCTCGTTTCGGGTGCGCGGCGATACCGTCGAGATCATCCCGTCGTATGAGGAGCTTGCCGTACGCATCGAGTTCTTCGGCGACGAGATCGAGGCGTTGTACTACCTGCACCCGCTGACAGGTGAAGTCATCCGCAGCGTCGACACGCTGCGGATCTTCCCGGCAACCCACTACGTGGCCGGACCGGAGCGGATGGCGCGCGCGATCTCCACGATCGAAGTAGAACTGGCCGAGCGCCTGGCCGAATTTGAGCGTCAGGGCAAGCTGCTCGAGGCGCAGCGGCTGCGGATGCGCACCAACTACGACGTCGAGATGATGCGTCAGGTCGGGTTCTGCTCGGGGATCGAGAACTATTCCCGGCACATCGACGGTCGCGGGCCGGGATCGCCGCCGGCGACGCTCCTGGACTACTTCCCCGAGGACTTCCTGCTCGTCATCGACGAGTCGCATGTCACTGTCCCGCAGATCGGCGGGATGTACGAAGGCGACTTCTCCCGCAAGCGCAACCTGGTGGACTACGGGTTCCGGCTCCCGTCGGCGGTCGACAACCGTCCGTTGACGTGGGAGGAGTTCGCCGATCGGATCGGGCAGACCGTTTATCTGTCGGCGACGCCGGGACCGTACGAGCTCAGCCAGTCCAGCGGCGAATTCGTCGAGCAGGTGATTCGCCCGACGGGTCTGGTGGATCCGAAGGTGGTGGTGAAGCCGACGAAAGGCCAGATCGATGACCTGATCGGCGAGATCCGCAAACGGGCCGCAGCCGACGAACGGGTGCTGGTCACCACGCTGACCAAGAAGATGGCCGAGGATCTCACCGATTACCTGCTCGAGATGGGCATCCGGGTGCGCTACCTGCACTCCGAGGTCGACACGCTGCGCAGGGTGGAGTTGTTGAGGCAACTTCGGCTCGGGGACTACGACGTGCTCGTCGGCATCAACCTGCTCCGCGAGGGCCTTGATCTGCCGGAGGTATCGCTGGTCTCCATCCTCGACGCCGACAAGGAGGGTTTCCTGCGCTCGTCGCGCAGCCTGATCCAGACCATCGGCCGCGCGGCCCGCAACGTGTCCGGCGAGGTGCACATGTACGCCGACACCGTCACCGACTCGATGAGAGAGGCCATCGACGAGACCGACCGTCGCCGCGCGAAGCAGGTCGCGTACAACGAGGAGCGCGGGATCGACCCGAAGCCGCTGCGCAAGAAGATCGCCGACATCCTCGATCAGGTGTACCGCGAGGCCGACGACAGCGAGACCGTGGAAATCGGCGGTTCGGGCCGCAACGCGTCGCGCGGCCGTCGCGCGCAGGGGGAGCCTGGCCGCGCGGTCAGCGCCGGGATCATCGAGGGCCGCGACACGTCGAACATGCCGCGGGCGGAGTTGGCGGACCTGATCAAGGACCTCACCGCTCAGATGATGGCCGCGGCCCGCGATCTGCAGTTCGAGCTTGCCGCCCGGATCCGCGACGAGATCGCCGACCTGAAGAAAGAACTGCGGGGGATGGACGCGGCGGGCCTGAGGTGACGCGGCCGACAGTTGATCTCAACTATGGTTGAGCTTCTACCGTTACGGTCGTGACTGATGTGACCACCATCCCCTCCGGCAGTTGGCATGAGCTGTTGGGCCGCGAACGCCTCGGAACGGCCACGGTTCTGGCAGGCGGAGTCGGCCTCTACGCCACCAACGAGTTCCTCACCATCAGCCTGCTGCCCAGCACGGTCGCCGACATCGGCGGGCAACGGTTCTACGCGTGGGTCGTCACCGTGTACCTCGTCGGCTCGGTGATGGCGGCCACCGCGGTCAACCCGCTGCTCATGCGATTCGGCCCCCGGATCTCATACTTGCTGACCCTGACGCTGTTCGGGGCGGGCACAGTGGGGTGTGCCATCGCGCCCACGATGGAGATGCTGCTCGTCGCGCGGACGGTGCAGGGCGCGGCCGGCGGAATGCTCGCCGGCCTTGGGTACGCGGTTATCAACGCCGCCCTGCCGAACCGGCTATGGACCCGGGCGTCGGCTCTGGTGTCGGCGATGTGGGGCGTCAGCGTCATCATCGGGCCCGCGATGGGCGGGTTGTTCGCCCAATTGGGTATCTGGCGTTGGGCTTTCGGGTCACTCGCACTCGCGACGGTAGCGATGGCCGCGCTGGTGCCTGGCGCGCTGCCGTCCCGAGACAAGACCGACCTGGCGCCCGCGGCGCTCACCCGGATACCGGTGTGGTCGCTGCTGCTGCTGGGCACGGCGGCGCTGGCCATCAGCGTGGCGGGCGTGCAGCGCACGGCCGTCGCTACGGCGGGCCTGCTCGCGCTGGGTGTCGCACTCGTCGGCTTCTTCCTTGTCATCGACCGGCGCGCCCAGGCCACGGTGTTACCCCGCGCCGCATTCGGGCCCGGCCCGCTGAAATGGATGTACGCGACAATCGGCTTGCTGATGGCCGCCACGATGGTCGACATGTACGTGCCGCTGTTCGGTCAGCGGCTCGCGGGCATGGCCCCCCTGGCCGCCGGATTCCTCGGCGCCGTGCTCGCGGTGGGCTGGACGCTCTCCGAGATCGCGAGCGCCTCGGTGAACCGGACTCGCGTGGTGGTCCGGCTGGTGGCTGCCTCGCCCGCGATCATGGCGGTGGGTCTGGGATTGGCCGCGCTCGCCATGCGCAACCCGCCTGCGGGGCCGGTGATCGCTCTCTGGGTGGTCGCGCTGTTCATCGCGGGCACCGGTGTGGGCATCGCGTGGCCTCACCTCTCGGCCTGGATCATGGGCGCGGTGGACGATCCGGTCGAAAGCGGCGCCGCTGCTGCGGCCATCAACACGGTCCAGCTGATCTCGGGCGCGTTCGGCGCAGGACTTGCCGGAGTCGTCGTCAACATGACGAAAGGCGGTGACGTGGCCACTGCGCGTTGGCTTTTCGGTGTGTTCACCGCACTCGCAGCGGGTGGTGTCGTCGCCGCATACCGGTCGAGCCCAGTGGCGAAGTAGAGTCGCGCCCGTGGACGCGTTCTCGGCGGGTCGACTCACCCGCACCTTGGATCCTCTGCACTCGGTGGCTTATTTCGTGCCCGACGTCGGCGAGCGATTTGGCGCGCTCGGAATGCAGGGCCGGACACCGTATTTCGCGGCGCGGTCAGCACCGATGGGTGCCGTTGTGGGGCGCGTCGTCGCTGCCACGTTCTACAACTTCAATCCCGGACTGGTCGACGCGTCGATTCCCGGTGCGTGGCAGATGGCGTCGCCGGAAACCGTGACAGAGATCCGCTACTCGATCGTTGAAGAGGCGTTGCCGCAGGTACTGGGGGAGTCGCTGGTGAAGTCAGCGGAGTTGGCGCGGGCGGCTGACGTCCTTTCGCGGGTGGCTGAAGCGATCCCCGACGCCGACGGCCGGCCGCTGTACGCGGGTCACGCGGAACTGCCATGGCCGCAGTCACCGCATTCACGGCTGTGGCATGCGATCACGCTTCTGCGCGAGTACCGCGGCGACGGGCACATCGCGGCGCTGCTCACCTATCGGCTGGGCGGGCTTGAGGCGTTGATCACCCACACCGCGAGCGGTATCGGGTTCACCGTCGATTTCGCCCGCCGGCTCAGGGGCTGGAGCGACGAGCAGTGGGCGTCTGCGACGGAGCGGTTGCGGCAGCGCCGACTTGTCAACGCATCCGGCGCGCTGACGACCGCGGGAATCCAATTACGCACGGAGATCGAGGATCTCACGGACAGGCTGGCGTTCGCACCGTGGAAGACGCTCGCGGACGATGACGCGGCTGAGCTCGAGCTATTCGCGGCTATGATCCGCCAGGCCGTGGTGGACGCCGGCGTGTTCCCGCCCGGCGCATTCGCCTCACGGTGGGGTGCACACCGGTGATTACTCGTCTCGGCTTCGCCCCCCTGGTGTGGCGGTCAGTCCGTCACGGCACCTCGCCGCGTGATGATCAGACCGGCCCCGAGGAACCCGCGCCGCGAGCCACATCTGCATGGTGCCTACTTTGCCAGGCGGGGACGAAATCACCGTGAGGGAAACACTCTGGTTGATCCCGCCGGGGTGGCATCGTGCCGGGCAGTGCGGGTGTGGCTGAGTGGCGAGGCACCGGCCTGCAAAGCCGTTTACACGGGTTCGAATCCCGTCATCCGCTCCAGTTAGGCCTGGTCTGGTCTGGTCTGTGGCGGGCGATCCACGGGCCCCTTCGGTACTTCGCTGCACGAACGGGGACGAATGGGGCCCCTTCAGTAGACGAATGGCAGCGCGGTGTGGTTCATGGCTATCGGCGTAACCCGATCGCCTATTCAAAGACATAGCGCCACAACCCATGTGAAGACCACATGCGGCATGCCTTGCGCGGTCGTCGTCGACGAAGGGGAAATACTATGAAAATGACGAGGTTTGGGATCAGTTCGGTGCTGGCTGGGCTTGCGGCGGTTGCGATCGCTGCGGCACCATCAGCAGGTGCCGAGGGCGTCGACACGACGCCGATGTCCGCAGGGGGCGGGACTCAACCAACCCAGGCACCCGCAGCGCCCACCGGCACACCAACCGGTGGCACCGTTGCCCTGCCGCCAGGGGGACAAATCGACACCTTTCCGCAGGACCAGACCATCGGCGGAGCCGATCCTCTCGTGCCGTTCGGCACCGATCCGTTCGTTCCGCCGGGCGTCTGGACGCCCTGACGGGCGCTTCGCCTTCTGGTGTTGATGACACCGATAAGCAATTTGTCGCGATGCCGCGAAAAGCCGTTTCGCTCCCGCTACAGCAACGTTCAGACAGTTACCATCCGGCGTATGGCGATCGTCAAAGACACCAGAGCAGCGGTGCTCCGGATCGAAGCCGAGCGCGCGCTGCAGCAAAATCACTGGATTTTCACCCCGACGCTCACCACCACCACGAACCCCGACATGTCGGGATCCATCTCCGGCTGGGCCGAGGCGATCGAAGCGGTCGAGGATGCGGGCTGGCAGCTCTACCACTGGTCGGCGTCGCTGGATATCCACGGGAACCCGCAGGCTTACCCGCTTTTTCGCCGGCGCGCGTAGGCCAACCCCACCATTCCGGTCGGGTCGGCTTGGAAACCGGAGCGAAGCTGAACTGCCACGGCTCGAGCATGCGGAAGCCGGGTTGGTTCGAAATCTGGTGCGCCACGGGCTTCTGTGATCCGCGAGCGCCCGCGCGACGGGCTCACCGAAACGCTCACCCGGTCACCTGTTCGGTGTGTCCAACCTTGCGGCGGACGGTAACCGGCTGCGGGCGACGCCGCGCGAGATTATGAATGGCCGTGATGCCCAAGCCGATTCGGTGAGCTGTCTCGCGTCGTGTGCCTCACGTGACGTCGATCAACACCACGGGAGTGCTGTCAGAAAGGTCACGTGAGGACGGCAACGGGCGCATTCCTGCCGGTGAAAACCGGTAATTGACACACGCGGAATGCAACTGTGTCGTGAATCGCTCCGTTTTTGCAGGCCAAGACGCTAGTGTCTGTGTTTGGCCTAGCAACCGAGGACTGGGAGGGTAAATGAGCGTCTATCGGACCGTGGTGGTCGGGACCGACGGCTCGGACTCGTCGCTACGTGCGGTCGACCGGGCGGCCACGATTGCCGCCCAATCGGGCGCGAAGATGTTCATTGCGACGGCGTACTTTCCCCAGCACGACGATGCGCGGGCGGCCGACGTCCTCAGGGATGAGGGATACAAGACGACGGGTGCCGCCCCGATCTACGCGATCCTGAAGGAGGCGCATGAGCGGGCTCAGGCCGCCGGCGCCAAGGACGTGGAAGAACGATCGATCGTCGGCGCCCCCGTCGACGCGTTGGTGGAACTTGCCGAGGAAGTCGAAGCAGACCTTCTGGTGGTCGGCAACGTCGGCCTGAGCACGATCACCGGCCGGCTCCTGGGATCGGTGCCGGCCAACGTGTCGCGCAAGGCCAAGACCGACGTCTTGATCGTCCACACCACGAACTGACGCGCGGTCAAGGAAGCCGGCTACCAGCCGTGCTTTTTCATTCATCCCGGTGCGGACTCTGCGCGCCGAGGATGGTGTCGTCACCGTGCCCGGGTGTTCGACCGTATCGTCACCGGAACGGCCGAACACTCGGGCCGTGACGCCTGTGCGCGCTTAGAGCGCCGGCACGCCTTGACCCGTCAACAGGCCACCGATGGCCGCCAAGAGACACGAGCCTATTGGTTGCAGAGGTACGCACCCCGGCTGCTGTCCATAGCCCGGCTGTCCATAGCCCTGCTGTCCCCAGTCCTGCTGTCCATATCCCTGCTGTCCCCAGTTCTGCTGCGGCGGCTGTCCCCAGTTTTGCTGCGGCGCCCAGTCCTGCTGCCCCGGCTGCCCATAGTTCTGCTGCGGCGCCCAGTTCTGCGGCCCACCCCGCTCGAAGCGCCCGGCGGCCAAAGGCGCACCCGAACCAGGGCCTCCACTGTGGGGGCCACCGAAGCACGGTGCATTCTGCGGACATGGGGATGCGCTCGCGACGCCTTGACCAAATCCAGCAGCTAATGCCACGCCGCTGCACATCAGTCCGGCAGCAACTATTCTGCGGTATCGAACGATGATTTTCACGATGGGAGCCCCCTTTGAGGTGATACTGCGTGTGTCCCCGACCTAATTCACCCTTGCACCGCCGACCCCATTACGAGGTTATTTTCACCACCTTCCCAGAAGACCCGAAGATTACTACCTGTCTGGCAATTTTAAACGCGGTCCTTATGCAGTCGTCCTGGATGACGCTGGTGCAATTGGACTCGATACCCGATTCGGTTTGACAAGCCGTTATGCTGTTCTATGGGGCGTTTTTCACCGCGTGGGCACTGGCGGGACAGGGGCGTTGATTCGTCGGAAATAGTCACGTAAACCTGGCAGTGGTGATGACGCATGAAGTTTTTCTTCCCACAACACCTGGCGGTGAAAACAGCAACACCCCGGCCGTCAAGGTAAACCAGGAGAATCCAATTGGGAACATCGAAAATTCCCTGATCAACTCACCAGCGAAATCGACGTTGATCGGATTGCGGCTGAAGGCAAATACACTTCTTGTCGCGAGTAGGTTTCGCGGGCGACGGTCGCGGCACGGAGCACAACCCAAAGTGCATTCGCGCTTCGCCAACGGCGTTCATTGAGCTGCTGCCGACCCGTGGTGGTGAGATCGGGCCCGCGCAGCCCAGGTGATCCGGTCGCTAGCTCGAGTCGTTAGCTCGAGTTGCTGCGATATGTCTCGATGTAGCGCCGCATGCGATCAGGATGCTCCGCCTCGTCACGTTCACTGACGACAGCGCGGGCGGTGCCGGACGGGAAACCGTGCTTGACGAGGCGGTAGTCGACGGACTGGTCGAAATAGGCCACCGAATAGATCAGCGCCATCACCAGCCCGCAGATCACGCCGACCCACTTCACCCAACCGGTCCCCAACGTGAGGAACAACAACACCGCGAGTGGTACCACCTGCACTACGGCGCGGACGATTTGGCGGGTCCATCGGCTGCGGCAGGTGAGGTCGTGCAGCACCCACTGGCGATAGCGGGGGCCAAGCGAACCGCCTACTGCGTACCAGATCCAGCGCAGCGGGCCAGGACGACGGCGCTGTCTGTCTTGCGTCGCAGCGCTTTCCGCGACGATGCGCGGTTGCGCTCCCCGCGGCGTCATCCGTCCAGCTCCGAGTCGAGCGCACCCGCAGCGAGGGCGGCGGCATTGATTCTTGTGAGTACCGCATGCAAGTGCTCCAGCGCGGCGAGATCGACATCGAGCCGTTCGATCACTGCCGGTGGAATCTTGAGCGCCTGCCGGCGCAAATCGCGGCCGTTCGGGGTCAGCTTCACTTCTGTGGTGCGCTCGTCGGCCGCACTGCGGGACCGGGTGATCAGACCCTGCGACTGCAGCCGTTTGAGCATCGGCGAGAGGGTGGCCGAATCCAATTGCAGCAGACCCGCGATGTCCTTGACCGACAACGGCTCATCGCCGGAGTTCGCGTTATCCCACAGCGCCAGCATCACGAGATATTGCGGATGGGTCAGCCCAAGCGGCTCGAGCAACGGCCGGTACACGGCGAGCACGGCGCGGTTTGTGATGGCGAGCGCAAAACACACCTGGCGTTCAAGCGCCAGCGGATCGACGTCTGCAGCGACTGAGTTGGGCATGCGGCCATCGTATCACTTAGATAGTACCCTAATCAATCGTAGCCTAAGTATTTGTCATCGATGTTCCCGGTTGCCGTGGCGGTGCACGCGCGAGTCACCAGCCGCGGTCTTTCCATTCACCCAGGTGCGCGCCGAGGGTGGTGTCGTCACCGAAACGGTCGAACACCCGGGACGTGACGTCTGTGATTTAGTTCGGCCTTCCTGCCCGCGCGGTCGCTGGGCTCTTCCCGTTGGACCGCACGGAGGCGTGCTGCGTCTTGCGTGGCGGGATGGGAGTAGGCACCGGGTCGAAGGCGGCGGGGTCATCCAGGTACTCGCGGAAGATGCGGGCCATCGTCGCCGCCTGGTAGCCATCAACGAACCGGTGGTCCAGATTGATCGTCAGGGGCAGCACCGGACGAATGACGGGTTGACCGTCTCGAGCCAACACCTTGTCGGTCACAGCACCCAGCAGGATCGTGATGGGCACGTGGCAGAACGTCGGCACCGGGGCAGAGGCCGTGTCGAGGCCGTAGGTCCCCACGTTGCTGACGAGTATGGAGCCGTACGGGCGGGCCTCGAGCCCGAAGAAGGGAAGGGGCAACTGGAGGCTCTCGGTGACGAATCCGATGCCCTCCATCAGCGGGCGGAGCAGCAACGGCGGCAGCCCCTTGACCATGGCCTTGATCTGCTTGAACTGTGGGTCCTTGTCATGGCGGATGCGGCCAGCACGATCGGCCAGCTCCTTGGCGATCGCCCAGGGCGGCTTTTCATTGATGCGCCGCACGACGGTCCCGGATAGATCGGTCCTGGCTGCCTCGACTCCAGATACCGGATCTGTCCGAAGCGATACAACGAAGAAGCAGTCGATGGTGGGGGACGGCAGGAAGCTGCCAAACACGACCCGGCCGTTGAGCCCCGGCAGGGCTTCGACGACCTTGCCGGCAGCCCGACCCACGAGGTCCACCGGGGTGAGGTGCTGGCCAGTGGCATGGCGGACTTGGTCGATGTACTCGAGCAACTGAGGGGCTTCGATGTCAATCGTGGCCGAAATCGTCGGGTCTGTCCTGGGACGCCAGGTAGCCATGGCGATCTTCCGCCAGACGGAGAACGGGATGGCTGACGTGGCCTCGGTCATCGGAAACACCTCTCCTCAGGACGCAACCAAACGGGCTCAAAAAACAAGTGCGCGGCTACATCGTCCTGATTCTTCGACCAGAGCCCGCGCACGGCCAGAGGACAAGGTCACTTTGGCTCCGGCGCGCGCCACTCGTCCAGGTGCGGACGCTCCGCTCCGATCGTGGTGTCGTCATCGTGACCGGGGTAGACAACAGTTGCGTCACCGAAGCGGTCGAAGACTCTCGGCTCCACGTCTTTGAACAGGGATTCGAACTCTGCCGTTTTTGTTGTCCGCCCAAGACCCCCGGGGAAGGCCTGTCTACCTCACCAAGTTTCCACGTGTGGCCGCCGGGTGAGCCGAGCGACGTTGTACCGATACCTCACCGTCGACGCCGTGTAGCCCGAGTCTGTCCATCCAGCCCCTCCGTACGAGGTGGTGGCCTATCGCCCAGGTTCGGTGTCGGCGTTGTGAGCGATGATCTGTCCGTGGACCTCACCCGCCCCAGCGGCTCCCCGGCCCCAGCGGTTCCAGCTTGCGACCGGCTGGTTAAATTGGAGGCGCTGCATCCGGGCGTAGATCCCGTTGAGGTCCAGCAACTCCTCGTGCGTGCCCTCTTCTGCGACCACGCCATCCTTGATGACGATGATCTTGTCGGCGTTACGCAGGGTGCTCAGCCGATGGGCGATGGTGATGACCGTCCGGCCCTGCATCAGCCGTTCCAGGGCCTCAATCACCAGCTGCTCGGACTCTGCGTCCAGCGCGGCAGTCGGCTCGTCGAGGATGAGTATCGGGTTGTCGCGGATCAGGGCGCGGGCGATCCCGATGCGTTGGCGCTGACCGCCGGACAGTGTCGTGCCGCGGTCACCTACCAGGCTGTCGTAGCCCTGCGGCATGCGGACGATGAACTCGTGGGCGTTGGCCAGTTTGGCCGCTTCAACGATTTGGTCCTCGGTGGCGTCGGGACGGCCGAAGGCGATGTTGTCGCGCACGGTTCCCCGCAGCAGCGCGGTGTCTTGTAGGACAAAGCCGATCTGGCCGCGCAGTCCGTGAAGCTTGTAGTCACAGACGTCCACACCGTCGATTTTGATGGACCCGGCGTCGAGGTCACGGAAGCGCGGGATGAGGCTGACAGCCGTGGATTTGCCGCTGCCGGTGGGACCGACAATGCCCACCATCTGGCCCGGGCTGATCGTGAAGCTGATGTCGCGTAGCACCCGAACCGCAGCGTCATACCCAAAGGCCACCTGTTCAAAGGTGATCTCACCGCGAAAGCGCGGCGGATCTGCCGGTGCGGGACGCTCCGGAATCACTTTGTCGGCGTCACACACCGCCAGGACACGCTCAAACGCGACCGACACCTGCGCGATGGTGTTGGTCATCTGGGCAAGCTCGCGCACCGGTTGGAAGAACTTCGCCAGGTAGGCCAGGAAGACGGTCAGGGCGCCCGCGGTCATCGCGCCAGAAAGGATGAGCAGTGAACCGCGCCAGAGCACCAGGGCGGTGCACACCGCGATCACCAGGCTGACCACCGGGGAAAGCAGCGACGACACTTTCCGGGCCTTCAGCCAGGCGGTCATCGTTTCCATGCTGGCCTTGCTCAGTTGCTGCGCCTGCCGGTCCTCGCGCCCGTAGGCCTGGACCACCTGAATGGATTGCAGGCCCTCTTGCAAGGTGGCCATCAGATCCGACTGGTGGGTGCGCACCTCCTTGACCGCCATCCTGATGGCTTTGTTGACGCGCAACACGAAGATGGCCAGCAGCGGCGTAACTGCGAGCGCGATAAGAGCGAAATCCCAGCGCAGCCAGAACATCACCACAACCATTCCGACAATCGTCAAACTGTCGGTGAAAATGTTGAGGGTGGACGTCGACGCGAAGCTCTGGATGGTCTGAACGTCACCGGTGAGGGTGCTCAAGATGGTGCCGACCCGCGTGGTGTCGTAATAGGCGAGCGAGAGTTCCTGCAAGTGGTTGTATAGCCGCACCCGCAGATCGTTGCCGATCCACTGACTTAGGCTCTCGGTGAAGTAGCTGGCGACATACATCGCTGCACCGGTCAGCGCCGCAATTAGCACCGTCACGATGCCCGCGGCCGCGGCGATATGAACCCTGCTGTCGCCGCCCAACATCGGCAACAGCCAGCCAATCCAGTGCGGAGGGGGGTGGCTTCCGACGACGTTGTCGAGGACGACCTTGAGCGGCCAGGGCGCGGCCAGGCTCATCGCCATCTGCACCAGGGTCGTGGCCAGAATCACGGCGATAGTCCGACGGCGCGGCCGAAGCAGTTCACGAAGCAGCGGCGGCACAGCAGGTGTCTCCTTCGCGATCGTGCAGGCCTTAGACGATAGTTAGCTCGATGCGGGCCCAGGCATCGTTGCCGTATCCGCGGGGATTCCACAACGATTCCGCCGACTCGGGCTGCAGCGTGCCGGTGTCGTCCCAGCCCCGGGCGGTAATAGTCAACGGTCCGGATTTCACGTCGACGGTGAGCGACCAGGGCCGCCAGGCCCACTGACTGGGCGCACGATGAAGGTCGGCTTGCCGCCAGCTGCGCCCGGCGTCGAGGGACACGTCGACACGCTCGACGCTGTGGCCGTCGCCGGCAATCCCGTACCCCCGAATGGTCAGCGCACCGGCCGGGACCTCATCACCGTCAGCGGGAACCAAGATGTCGCAGTTGAGTTCAAGGGTTGATAGCGAAATGCCCTCTCCCGGCCCGACGGTATCGGCGTCGGCTTCGGGTGGCAGGATCCGGTAATCGAGGGCCTGAAAGTAGTTCTGTGACGGGACGGCTTGCACAGTCACGGCAGTGACCCACTTGACGCTGCGGGCCCCGATGTATCCAGGGACCACCACCCGCACTGGACCGCCGTGGGCGCGTGGCAGCGGTTGACCGTTCATCTGCCAGGCCAGCAGTACCTCCTGGGACATTGCCTTGCGTAGTGGGATGGAGCCGCCGAAGGACTGCGCAGGCCGAGCCTCCTGAGCCACATCCGGGGCGTCGAAGGCTACATGCAGGCCATCATCACGATGGACGCTGGCCGCCTCCAGGACGTCTGACAGTCGGGCGCCGCGCCACTCGGCGGTCGAAATCGCACCGTGCTCCCAGGGATCCTTGCCGGGTATTGGCCGCACCCGCAGCAGCTCCGCGCGGCGGTTGCCGGCGCAAGCCAGCGTCGCCACCACCCAGTGCTGGGGGAAATTCGTGGTCAGGTCCTCGTAGGTCAAGGTAAGCGGTTTGTCCACCAGGCCGCCGACGGTCAGCTGCCACTGCTCGACGGCGATGTCGGGAAACGGGCCGTGATTGCGGGCATAGAACGCGTCCAGCGGGGTGATCTCACTGCTCGCCAATACCGCCGGCGGCGGCTCGGCGTTATACGGTAAGCGGTCGCGCACAATCATGTCGTCGCGCTTATTCCACATCCCTACACCCCGCGGCGGGCCGATCAATATTAACCGCTTATCATCGCACATCATCGGCTGGAAAACACCAGCTGGCGATGTGCTCCAGCACCGTCCAAGCCGTGCGCGCCGACTTCTTCGAGGCCGTGTTAAGCCGACGAGAGTTTTACCCCGGGTTGTCCGTCACCACCGTCGCTCGCGCCACTCTTCGAGATGCGGACGCTCGGCACCCAGCGTCGTGTCGTCACCGTGGCCGGGATAAATGACCGTCGAGTCCGGATAGACGTCGAACACGCGACTGGTGATGTCGCGGTACAGCGAATCGAACTCGTCAGGTTTTGTTGTCCGTCCAAGACCGCCCGGGAAAAGGCAGTCCCCTGTGAACAGCTGCGTCGCGTCGCCGGCGGCCGGCCCGCTCAGCGCCAATGCCACCGAGCCCGGCGTATGGCCACGCAGGTGGATGACATCAAACGTCAGCTTGCCGACCTCGATCGTGTCGCCGCCGGTCAGTAGCCGGTCGGGTTTCACGGGCAGCGGGTCGGCGTCGATCTCGTGCGCGGCGCTCGGAGCGCCGGTCGCATCGACGACGGCCTCGAGCGCCTGCCAATGGTCGAAATGCTGATGGCTGGTGACGATCAGTGCCAGCTTCGGAGCGTTCTTACGGACGAGGTCGACCAGATCGTCGGCGTCGTTGGCCGCGTCGATCAACAGCGTGTCGCCGGTCTCGGAACATGTGACCAGGTACGCATTGTTGTCCATGGGGCCCACTGACGCCTTGATGATCGTGGCGCCCGGAAGGATGCGGCGCGCCGCGGTGCCGGGCTCGACATGGCCGGTGTAGTTGTCGTTGACGACGGTCATGAGTTGACGGTAGCGCCCCGGCGTGTCTGTCGGTGGGGACACATAGCATGGCAAGGTGCCGCTAGATCCACTGGAAGGGGCCGGGTGGCTGACCGCCTGATCGTCAAGGGTGCGCGCGAGCACAATCTGCGAAGCGTCGACCTCGACCTGCCGCGAGACGCGCTGATTGTGTTCACCGGGTTGTCCGGCTCGGGCAAGTCGTCGCTGGCTTTCGACACGATTTTCGCCGAGGGACAACGCCGCTACGTCGAGTCGCTGTCGGCGTACGCGCGCCAGTTCCTCGGCCAAATGGACAAACCTGACGTCGATTTCATCGAGGGCCTGTCGCCTGCGGTGTCGATCGACCAGAAGTCCACCAACCGCAACCCGCGGTCGACGGTCGGCACCATCACCGAGGTCTACGACTACCTGCGGCTGCTCTACGCCCGCGCCGGCACACCACACTGTCCGGTCTGCGGTGAGCGGATCGCCCGCCAGACTCCTCAGCAGATCGTCGACCAGGTGCTCGCGATGCCCGAGGGCGCGCGCTTTCTGGTGCTGGCACCGGTGGTGCGCACCCGGAAGGGCGAATTCGGGGACCTGTTCGAGAAGTTGAATTCACAGGGGTACAGCCGCGTTCGGGTGGACGGCGTCGTCCACTCACTCACCGATCCGCCGAAGCTGAAGAAGCAGGAGAAGCACGACATCGAGGTGGTCGTCGATCGGCTCACCGTGAAGCCTACGGCCAAGCAGCGTCTCACCGACTCAGTGGAGACCGCGCTGCGACTCGCCGACGGCATCGTCGTCCTCGAGTTCGTCGACCACGACCACGACCACCCGCACCGTGAGCAGCGGTTCTCCGAGAAGCTGGCCTGCCCGAACGGTCACCCGCTGGCGGTGGACGACCTGGAGCCGAGGTCGTTCTCGTTCAATTCGCCGTACGGCGCATGCCCGGAGTGCGCCGGGCTGGGCATCCGCAAGGAGGTGGACCCCGAGCTCGTCGTGCCCGACCCCGAGCTGACGTTGGCCGAGGGCGCAGTTGCGCCGTGGTCCAACGGGCACACCGCCGACTACTTCACCCGGATGATGGCCAGTCTCGGCGAGTCGATGGGTTTCGACGTCGACACCCCCTGGCGCAAGCTACCAGCCAAGGCGCGCAAGGCAATTCTCGAAGGCTCCGATGAGCAGGTGCATGTCCGGTACCGCAACCGGTACGGGCGCACCCGGTCCTACTACGCCGACTTCGAAGGCGTGATGGCGTTCCTGCAGCGCAAGATGGAGCAGACCGACTCCGAGCAGATGAAGGAGCGATACGACGGCTTCATGCGCGACGTGCCGTGCCCGGTGTGCCAGGGCACTCGGCTCAAGCCCGAGATCTTGGCGGTCACCCTGGCCGCGGGGGAGCGTGGCGCGAAGTCGATCGCCGAGGTGTGCGAGCTGTCGATCTCGGACTGCGCGGAGTTCTTGAACGCGCTGACGCTCGGGTCACGCGAGCAGGCGATCGCGGGCCAGGTGCTCAAGGAGATCCAGTCGCGGCTCGGGTTCCTGCTCGACGTCGGGCTGGAATACCTGTCGCTGTCGCGGGCGGCGGCCACGCTGTCCGGCGGTGAGGCGCAACGAATCCGGCTCGCCACACAGATCGGCTCCGGCCTGGTCGGTGTGCTGTACGTGCTCGATGAGCCGTCGATCGGGTTGCATCAGCGTGACAATCGCCGGCTGATCGAGACGCTGCTGCGACTGCGGGATCTGGGCAACACGCTGATCGTCGTCGAACACGACCTCGACACGATCGCCCACGCCGACTGGGTGGTGGACATCGGTCCGGCTGCGGGAGAGCACGGCGGCCGGATCGTGCACAGCGGCCCCTACGACGAGCTGCTGCGGAACAAGGAGTCGATCACCGGGGCCTATCTCTCCGGCAAGGAGAGCATCGAGGTGCCCGCCATCCGCCGACCGGTGGACCGGCGCCGGCAGCTGACCGTGATCGGCGCGCACGAGCACAACCTGCGCGACATCGACGTGTCGTTCCCGCTCGGTGTGCTGACATCCGTCACGGGTGTCTCCGGCTCGGGCAAGTCCACTCTGGTGAACGACATCCTCGCGTCGGTGCTGGCGAACAAGCTGAACGGGGCCCGGCAGGTACCCGGCCGGCACACCCGCGTCACCGGCCTGGACAAGGTCGACAAGCTGGTGCGTGTTGATCAGTCGCCCATCGGCCGCACGCCACGGTCGAATCCCGCCACCTACACCGGGGTTTTCGACAAGATCCGCACGCTGTTCGCGGCCACCACCGAGGCCAAAGTGCGCGGCTATCAGCCGGGGCGGTTCTCGTTCAACGTCAAGGGCGGCCGGTGCGAGGCGTGCACCGGCGACGGCACCATCAAGATCGAGATGAACTTCCTGCCGGATGTGTATGTGCCGTGCGAGGTATGCCACGGCGCCCGGTACAACCGGGAAACCCTCGAGGTGCACTACAAGGGCAAGACCATCTCCGAGGTTCTCGACATGTCCATCGAAGAGGCCGCCGAGTTCTTCGAGCCGATCACGTCGATCCACCGGTATCTGCAGACGTTGGTCGACGTCGGACTGGGCTACGTGCGGCTTGGGCAACCGGCGCCCACGCTGTCCGGGGGCGAGGCGCAGCGCGTGAAGCTGGCCGCGGAGCTGCAGAAGAGGTCCACCGGGCGCACGGTCTACATCCTCGACGAGCCCACCACCGGCTTGCACTTCGACGACATCCGCAAGCTGCTCGGGGTCATCAACGGCCTGGTGGACAAGGGCAATTCGGTGATCGTGATCGAGCACAACCTCGACGTGATCAAGACGTCGGACTGGATCATCGACATGGGCCCGGAAGGGGGAGCGGCCGGCGGCATGGTGATCGCCCAGGGCACACCCGAAGACGTCGCCGCGGTGCGCGAGAGCTACACCGGCCAATTCCTGGCCGACGCGCTCGGACTGCGCACCCGGCGGCGGAGCAGGGTCAGCGCCTAGCGCGCAATTTCGGAAAGCGATATGTTCCTCGCCGATAGCGCACACGGTGCCGAAAACAGCTGGCGAGGAGAATATGTCGAAATCAGTCGTGGTCGGCGCGTCGAGCGGGCTGGGGCGCTGCATTGGTGTGGGCCTTGTACAGCGCGGCGAACAGGTGGCGCTGCTCGCGCGGCGCCGTGAACGTATCGAGGCCGCGGCGAAGGAGGCCGGGCCCGGGGCAACCGCCATCGAATGCGATGTCACCGACGAGGCGTCGTGTCGATCGGCGATCGCTGCCGCCGCCGAGGCGCTCGGTGGCATCGACAACCTGATCTACACACCGGGCATCGGACCGCTAGTCCGCATGGTCGATACCGACGCCGACACCTGGCGGCGGGTGTTCGAGACCAACGTCACGGGCGCGTCGCTCGTCACGGCGGCGGCGATTCCGCACCTGGCGGCATCCGCAGGCAAGGCGGTCTACCTTTCATCGGATTCAGGCAGCCATACCCCGCCATGGCCTGGCCTCGGAGCGTACGGCGTCAGCAAGGCCGCGCTCGAGAGGCTGGTGGACGCGTGGCGCGGGGAACACCCGGATATCGGATTCACGTGTCTGGTCGTCGGCGAGTGCGGGGGCGGCGAGGGCGATGGGGCAACGGGATTCAACCGCGGCTGGGATACCGAACTCGCGATGAAGGTTTACCCGACCTGGGTATCGCGAGGCTACATGCCGGGCAGGCTGATGCCCGTCGAGGACCTCGTCGAGGTGGTGCACACCATCCTGAAGACCGACGCGGCAACTTCGATGCCGATTGTGATCGCGAGAGGTGCGCCGGCAATTGGCCCTGCGGCGGTTCCTTCATACGACCGACGGTGAGGCGGTTAACGTCGACTTCAGCGCGCGGCCTTTGACAACACGGACGGAAAACGCGGGCTTACCCGCGTGCCTCCTAGCCAGTCAGTGAGTTCAGAGGCCTTGCGCTCCAGCGTTTTTCGGCAGTCGCGCCCGGGATCTTCGAGCAGTTGCAGGCGCACGCGGCCATCGGCGTCCTGATACCAGCCGCCCAACACGCGCCCGTTGCACCACGCGGTCGGGCCGGCGTTGCCGTTGGCATCGAAAACCTGGGCGCGGTGCTCGCCCAGGTACCAGTCGCGGTGCGCCCAGCCCATCGTGGTCACATCCAGCCCCGGCAGCAGGGCGCACCACGGCTCGACATCCGGCTCGGCCTCCAAGTCGTCGGGCAGCGCGGTCCCCGGGGTGCCGTCGATGTCCACCTCTACCGCCCCGATATCGTCCAGCGCCCGGCGCGCCGCGGTCAGCGTGGTGCCGAACCACCACTTCACGTCTGCCAGCGTGGCCGGGCCGAACGCACGCAGCCACCGGACAAGCAGCTCGGCGCGGGCCTTTTCAGTGGGCATCACGTCCGGCGTCGCGCCAAGCCAGTCCCCGGTGTTCGCCCACCGCGGCCGCGAGACGGTCCATGCGCCGTCGTTCGGGCCGCGCACGATGTCGCCCCGCACCGAGAGTACGGTGAATACCCTTGGCGCTAGCGGAGTTTCGCCGCCATAACGCTTCCCGGGAGCCGGATCGTATGTTCCGGTCAGCTCCGGCAGCGCGGCGCGCATCTCGGCGGCACCGGCCGGGCCGTTGTCCGCCAAGTACCGAAGCACGGCCTCACTCGCCCGATCAAGCCATGCGTCGCCGTTCGTCGCGACGCCGGCCTTCTGGGCATCCACGACAAGCCGGCGGCGTTCGTTGTCGGCGACCCGGTCGCTGGCACCGGGCTGAATCGCCGGCAGGTCTTCTGCGCGCACGACCCACAATGTTCGGCGCATCGCGAGATGTTTGACCACCGACCGCCGCTGATAGAGCTCGCGGTCGAGATCGTCCACAGTGAAGCCCGGCGTACGCGCCCACAACGACAGATACGGTGTCGCCGGGTCGGTCGCGTGCAGGCCCACCATGGCCGCGGTGATCGCCGGGACAGGGTCGCCCTGCGGCTCTTTCGTAAGGAAATTGCGACGGGCCAGGCGAGCGCGCCGTTCGCTGATGGTGAAGCTGCGCACTACGTGTCGTCGCGGTGCATCGATTCGCGGATCTCAGCGAGACGTTCTGCCGCTGCGCGCTGACGAGCTTCGTACTGCTCTTCGATGGTCCGGCCCTCCGAGCTTTCGGCATCGAGTTCCGCGGAACCCAGCGCGGCGCCAAAGCGGGTCTCGATCTTGTCGCGGACGGACTCGAATGTCGGCACCCCCGACTCGTTGTACCCGGGGTCGACGTTCGCCCCGGTCAGCGGCGTCGCCGGCGCCGGTTTGGCCGCATCGCCGGTGTCGCCGGGTGTCGGTTCGTCGGGCATGCCGACACGGTACGCCTGGGATCTACCTGCGGCGTCAGCGCGGCTTTGCCAACGGGAACGGCAATGTCTCGCGGATGCTGCGGCCCGTAATCATCATCACCACGCGGTCGACACCCATGCCGAGACCCCCGGTGGGCGGCATCGCGTACTCCATGGCCTGCAGGAAATCCTCGTCGAGTTCCATCGCCTCGGGGTCGCCGCCAGCCGCCAGCAGCGACTGCTCCTGCAGCCGACGGCGCTGTTCGACCGGATCGGTCAGCTCGCTGTAGGCGGTGCCGAGTTCGACGCCCCACGCGACGAGGTCCCAACGCTCGGCCAGGCCCGGCTTGCTGCGGTGCGGGCGGGTGAGCGGCGACACCGACGTCGGGAAGTCCTTATAGAACGTGGGCTGCTCGGTGTGCTCCTCGACCAGCCGCTCGTAGAGCTCGAGGACCAGCGCGCCGGCGTCCCAATGTGTGAGGTACGGGATGTCGGCCTTATCGCAGAGCCTGCGGAGGGCGGCAACATCGGTGTCAATGTCGATGTGTTCGCCGATCGCGTCGGACACCGCGTCGTGCACCGTCGTCACGCGCCAGATCCCTGAAATGTCCACTGGCTCCGGCGTGCCGTCCTCGCGCGGGCGCATCACAACCTGTTCACCGTTGGCCGCAAGCGCCGCGTTCTGGATGAGTTGGCGGCATCCGTCCACCCACGTCATATAGTCGGCGTGCGCCTGGTATGCCTCGAGCAGCGTGAATTCCGGGTTGTGACTGAAGTCCACACCCTCATTGCGGAACGCCCGACCGAGCTCGAACACGCGCTCAACGCCGCCGACGCACAGCCGCTTGAGATACAGCTCCGGCGCGATGCGCAGGTACAGGCCGAGGTCGTAGGCATTGATGTGAGTGTGGAACGGGCGAGCATTGGCGCCACCGTGAATCTGCTGCAGTATCGGCGTCTCAACCTCGATAAACCCGTTGTCTATCAAGGTTTCTCGGATGGAGTGCAACACGTTGCTGCGCGCTGTGATCAGGTCGCGCGCCTCGCGATCGATCGCGAGGTCGACATAGCGGGCGCGGACCCGGGCCTCCGGGTCGGTCAGACCCTTCCACTTGTCCGGAAGCGGCCGCAGGCACTTGCCATTGAGTCGCCAGCTGCCGACGAACAGCGAACGGGTGCCGTTCTTGCTGCACCCCATCGTGCCGGAGACCTCGACCAGGTCACCGAGATCCACAGCGGTGGTGAAGTCGGCGATGCATCCGGCTGCCAACTTCGAATTGTCGAACAGCAGTTGAACATCCCCGGACCAATCGCGGAGGTCGGCGAACAACACGCCGCCGTAGTCGCGGTTTCGCAGCACGCGCCCGGCGACCGTGACGGTGGTGTCGTCGGGTTCGTCGATCGCCTGCTCGATTGTGTGGCTGGGCGCTCGGCCGACCGGGTAAGGGTCAATGCCGCCGGCTTGAAGCGCTGCCAGCTTGCCCAGCCGCACCCTGACCTGCTCGGGCACCCGCGGCGCGACATCGCGCGCGGGGATGGCCTCGTCGTAGAGCGGGCCGAGGTCGGGTGCGCTGCCGTCGTGGTGCAGCACCCCGGTCGCGACCACCCTCTGCGGCACGGCCGTGTAGTGTCCCGTGTGCTTTTTACGGCGGGAGAACGGCAACACCAGGAAGCCCTCGGCGATCACCGAGGCCACGCCCACCCGCGGGATCAGCCGGGCGTCCTCGTAACACGCGTACCGCGGCACCCACTGCGGCTGGTACTTGATGTTCGACCGGTACAGGGTCTCCAGCTGCCACCAGCGCGAGAAGAACACCAGCAGCGCGCGCCACAACCGGGCGACAGGGCCCGCGCCGATCCGGGAACCCTCCTCGAAGGCCGAGCGGAACATCGCGAAGTTGAGCGAAATACGGGTGATACCAAAGCGTTCCGCCTGCATGTTCAGTTCGCTGACCATCAGCTCGATGGTTCCGTTGGGGGACTTCGGTGAGCGCCGCATCAGGTCCAACGACGCCCCGGTGTTACCCCAGGGCACCAGCGACAGCATGGCCACCACTTCGTTGCCGTCACCCTCGTTCACCGCCTCCACCAACAGGCAGTCGCTGTCGTCGCTGTCGCCGAGTCGGCCCAGCGCCATCGAGAATCCGCGCTCGGTCTCGGTGTCTCGCCAGGCATCCGCGCGTGCAATGACTTTCGTCATCTCGTCGGCGGGAACGTCGCGGTGCCGACGGATGCGCACGGTCAACCCAGCGCGGCGCGCTCGAGTCACCGCCTGGCGCACTGCTCGCATGCTCGGGCCGGACAGTCGGAACCGGTCGGGATACAGGATCGCCTCGTCACCGAGCTGCAACGCGTTGAGGCCGGCCGCGCGGAACGCTTCGGCGCCGACGAGGCTGGCGCCCATGACCCCCGGCGCCCAGCCGTACGTCTGGCACAGCCGCAGCCAGGCCTCAATCGCCTGGGGCCAAGCGCGCGGATCGCCGATCGGGTCGCCGCCGGCCAGGCACACGCCGACCTCGACGCGATAGGTGATCGCGGCGCGTGCGTTGTCCGCGAACACGACGGCCTTGTCTCGGCGGGTGGAGAAGTAGCCGAGCGAGTCGTTCTTGCCGTACAGCTGGAGCAGGCCGCGGATCGCCGACTCGTCCTCGCCGGTGAGCGCATTCTCGGCGCGCTGCGACTGGAACAGCACCACCGCCGCGACCATCAGCGCGATGGCTCCGAACAACCCGAACAGGGTCCTGAGCACGACGTGGGGGTGGCCGGTGAAGAAGTCGGGGTCCGCGAGCGCGAAGCCGCTGACCCGGTTCAACGCGTACGGCAGCCGTTCATCGCTGGGCAGCGTGCCGGGGAAGGCCTCGAGCAGCCCCCAGGCCAGCAGGGTCCCGACCGCCATCCCGGCCACCAGCACGACGGCAGCTTTCAGCAGCGCACCACGGCGCACCCGGGCGTAGAACTCGCGGTACGCCAGCAGCAACAGCACGATCGCGGCCACATGCAGCCCAAGGCCCACGATTTCGCCGGAGGACTGGAACCGGTTCTCTTCACCGGACGCGAGATCGCCCACATTCCAACCCGCCGCGAACACCAGGTTGAGCAGCAACAGCCACCACGCGATGCGTTTGCGGGCGGCGAGGGCAGCGGCAAGGAGCGCCAGCACGAACGCCCACGCGAAGCTGGTGTCAGGGAAGTTGAAGATGTAGTTGTCGACGAACTCGCGTGGGACCTTGATGACCCACCGCGCCAGCGGCGAGAGGCTGGCCACCAGCGATAGCGTGGCGATGATGCCGACGACCCACCCGGCGGTCGCGGGGACCCACGACAACCGGGAAGACCTGCGGGTGGCGGTGACTGTCATCAGCCGCGAGGATAAGCCCTCCGGCAGCGGAATGGGTTAAAGAACCGGGTTAGTTCACTGGGCCGGTGTACTTTTCGCCGGGGCCGGCCCCGGGTTCGTCGGGCACCGCACTGTACTCACGGAATGCTCGCTGCAGGCTTCTCAACCCGTCGCGCAGTGGGCCGGCGTGCGGACCCAGGTATTCCGACGACGCCGCCACCAGCCCACTGAGCGCGGTGATCAGTCGACGGGCCTCGTCGAGGTCACGGCGCGGGCTGTCGGTGGGGTCCTTGGCGGACAGCCCGAGCTTTTCGGCGGCCGCGCTCATCAGCATGACCGCCGAACGGCTGATGACCTCGATCGCAGGAATGTCGGCCAGGTCGCGGGCCGGCGGGCCGGCCGCGCTGAAGGATGCGGCAGAACCATCGGTCATGCCTGCTAGACTGGCATGCGCGACCGTTCCTGCGTGAGTCAGGGACAGCAAGTGGAGTCCCGCTCCCACCGTTGGCCACAACCGGCTCAGCGGTCCGGTCACCGGCACCCGGCGGTGCTGGTTCTGCGTCACACGCAGGCGGCGTCAAGCCGTGATCGGTCGGCACCGGGCCCCGCATTGTGCGGGGCCTTTCTGCTGGCGGCGGGGTGCTCACCCCGCTGCCTTCTGATTCTCGCGCGCATCGGCCGCGCGGAAAAATTAGCCGAACCAGGGAGGCCCCATCACCACTGAGACCCGCGTCAACGAGCGCATTCGAGTACCAGAAGTCCGATTGATCGGACCCGGCGGTGAACAGGTCGGAATCGTGCGCATCGAAGACGCCCTTCGCGTCGCCGCTGACGCCGATCTCGACCTTGTCGAAGTCGCTCCGAACGCCAGACCGCCGGTCTGCAAGATCATGGACTACGGCAAGTTCAAGTACGAGACAGCTCAGAAGGCACGCGAGTCTCGCAAGAACCAGCAGCAGACCGTCGTCAAGGAACAAAAGTTGCGGCCCAAGATCGACGACCACGACTACGAGACCAAGAAGGGGCACGTGGTGCGCTTCCTCGAAGCGGGGTCGAAGGTCAAGGTGACGATCATGTTCCGCGGCCGCGAGCAGTCCCGCCCGGAACTGGGCTACCGACTGTTGCAACGGCTGGGCGCCGACGTCGCCGACTATGGCTTCGTTGAGACGTCCGCCAAGCAGGACGGCCGCAACATGACGATGGTGCTGGCGCCGCACCGCGGTGCGAAGACTCGCGCGAAAGCGGCGCAACAGGCCAGTGCCGATGAGCCACTTGCGCGAAGAGCAAGCAGCCCCGACGCCGGCAACCCAGACTCGACCGAAACTTCACAGAACTGAGGACACATGCCCAAGGCCAAGACCCACAGCGGCGCATCGAAGCGGTTCCGACGCACCGGAACCGGCAAGATCCTGCGCGAGCGGGCCAATCGCCGTCACCTCTTGGAGCACAAGCCGGCGAAGCGCACGGCGCGCCTGGAAGGGCGCGTCACGGTGTCGACGAACGACGCCAAGCGGATCCGCAAGCTGCTCAACGGCTGACCTTGCACACAACGTTGCACGAACGAGATAGGAAGAGCACCCATGGCACGCGTGAAGCGCGCAGTGAACGCCCACAAGAAGCGGCGCACCATTCTGAAGGCATCGAAGGGTTACCGCGGCCAGCGGTCACGCCTGTACCGCAAAGCCAAAGAGCAGCAGCTGCATTCGCTGAACTATGCCTATCGTGACCGGCGCGCCCGCAAGGGCGAGTTCCGCAAGCTGTGGATCTCGCGGATCAACGCGGCCGCGCGCGCTAACGACATCACGTACAACCGGTTGATCCAGGGCCTGAAGGCGGCCGGAGTGGAGGTCGACCGCAAGAACCTTTCCGAGATCGCGATCAGCGACCCGGCGGCGTTCACCGCACTCGTCGGCGTGGCGAAGGCGGCGCTGCCAGAGGACGTCAACGCGCCGACCGCCGGAGAGGCCGCCTGAGACTGGCTGCGGGCCAACCACTCACCGAACGCTCGTCGCGGGTGGTTGCCGCGGCGAAGCTGCACCGCCATGCCGGCCGCAAGCGAGCCGGGCGGTTCCTCGCCGAGGGTCCCAATCTCGTCGAGGCCGCGCTGCGTTGCGGCGCGGCGCGGGAACTGTTCATCACCGATTCGGCCGCGGCGCGGTTCGACACCCTGCTTGCCGGTGTTGATGTGCCCGTTCACTTGGTGACCGAGCGCGCAGCGAAAGCCTTGTCGGACACCGTGACCCCGGTCGGGCTGGTGGCGGTGTGCGAGCCTGCGCCGGTGACGATCGTGGACGTCGTCGCCCAGCGACCCGAGCTCGTCGTCGTCGCGGTCGGCATCTCAGAACCCGGGAATGCCGGCACGCTGATCCGGTTGTCGCACGCGATGGGCGCGGCCGCGGTGGTCCTGGCGGGTCACAGCGTCGACCCGTACAACGCGAAGTGCCTGCGCGCCTCCGCGGGCAGCGCGTTCGCTGTCCCGGTGGTTGTGCAGGACGATCCTGCCGCGGCGGTGGAGACCCTCTCAGCGGCCGGGTTGCAGATCTTTGCAACCACGGTTGACGGCGACACCGCACTTGACGACGCCGAGCCGCTGCTGACGGCTCCGACCGCGTGGGTGTTCGGCGCCGAGGCGCACGGGCTGCCGCCGGAGGTCGCCACGCTCGCGGACCGGCGGGTGTTCATCTCGATGCCGGGCGACGTGGAAAGCCTCAACGTGGCCACCGCCGCGGCGATCTGTCTGTATCTGAGCTCCCGCGCGCAGCGTTAAGCGGCGCGGCCACGCCCACCGGCCGGGCGCAGCCCGGCAAGCGAAAAGGTGGTGTGCACAAGAGCACCGGCCCGCTCAACCAGGGTCCTGCGGCGGGGGACGTAGTGCATCGGCAGCCCGCGTCGGTCACGCGGCGGTCCTGTGAACGCCGGCGCCTCCACGAGTGGCCCATCGACGGGCAGTTTTCCGGCCGCGCGCTTGTATGCGGTCAACGCGCGCGGGTGCAACCGGATCTCGTCGGGCACCACCAGAAACGCGACTTCCACGGCCTTGCCGAACAACCGCAGCAGCACTTCGTCGCCTGCCGACCAGCGCATTCCCGCCTTCTCCCGCACCACCGGATCGAACAACCCGGCAGCGATCCAACGCTGCCCAGCGACCAGCGGCTTGAACATTTGGTCCCACAACGGCGTGGGCATCAACACGAATTTCGGTTTGGGAATGCGGATCCGGAAGATGTCCAGGGTCGCCTGATTGATTTCCAGTTCGTCGCGGCACACTCGGCCCCAGTACTCCTGGAACTCCTCCCAGGTCTTCGGGACGGGCCGCATGCTCATGCCGTACATCCGGTACCACTCCACGTGCTCGTGGAACAGCTGGCGCTTCTCGGCCTCGGTCAGCCCGCCGCAGAAGTACTCGGCGGTCTTAAGCACGAGCATGAAGAAGGTCGCGTGTGCCCAGTAGAAGGTCTCGGGGTTCAACGCGTGATAGCGGCGGCCCGCGCCGTCGACGCCTTTGATGGTCTTGTGGAAGCCGCGGATCTGCTGACCCGTCTGCGACGCGCGATCGCCGTCGTAGACCACACCCATGATGGGGTACACGGAGCGGGCCACCCGCTGCAGCGGCTCGCGCAGCAGGATCGAGTGCTCCTCGACGCCGGCTCCCAGCTCCGGGTACATGTTCTGCAGGGCGCCGATCCACACGCCCATCATCCCGGTCCGCAGGTCGCCGAAGTATTTCCAGGTCAGCGACTCGGGCCCGAGCGGCTGTCGCCTGTTCGGGGTGATCGTCGTGGATGGTGCGCTCACACTTCCTCCTGGGGGTGCCAGTGCCCCGAGGATAGTGTTGACAACGCACGTTGTCTATGAATGTCGGGCGTGTCACCGCAGGGTGTTATCGGTCGGCGACCGCACTGCTGCAGTTGCGTGACCAGGCGATTCTTCGAGGCGACGCCGTCGATGAGGCCAAGATGACATTGCTCCCCGTCGGAACCGGGCTCTACCCTGACGATCGTGGAAGTCGAGCCGTCCGGCGAGGGATCCGGCGGCCTCGGGGAAGTTGACGGATTACGTGATCACGGGCCGGACCATTCGCCGCGAAAGCACGGCGGGGCAGGGACCTGGCTGAACAGCACGAACCACCACCCCAGCGTCATTGCCGCCATTCGGCGTGCGCGGATGGCGCTGCCTGGCGACCCACATTTCGGAGATCGGCTGTCCGCTAGCGGCTTAGGCGGCCCGGCCGCCGCGGCCCGGGCCGCGGACCGCCTGCTTGGTGATCGCGATGCCGCGTCCCGTGAGATCAGCCTCGGCGCGTTGCAGGTGTGGGAGGCCTTGCGCACGGGGGTAGGCCGTCGGCCCACGCAGGACGAGGTGACGCTGGTGTTCACCGACCTGGTCGGCTTCTCGTCGTGGGCGCTGGATGCGGGCGACGAGGCCACCCTCAAGCTGCTACGCAAGGTCGCGCAAGCGGTTGAGCCGCCACTGCTGGAGGTCGGCGGTCAGGTGGTGAAGCGGATGGGCGATGGCATCATGGCGGTGTTCCCCGACACCATCACCGCGGTCGCCGCGGTGATGGTCGCGCGTGAAGCACTGAAAAGTGTTGAAGTGGAAGGCTATACGCCGATCATGCGAGTCGGTATACATACCGGTCGGCCGCAGCGGATCGGTTCGGACTGGCTGGGGGTCGATGTGAACGTCGCTGCGCGGGTGATGGAAAGCGCCGGCAGGGGCGGCGTGCTGATAACCGGTTCCACGCTGGGACTTCTGACGTCCGATCAGCTCGACGAACTCGGCGTGCACGCCAAACGGTTGCGCCGCCCGGTGTTTGCGCACCGACTCAGCGGAGTACCCTCGGACATAACGATGTACCGGCTGGAAACTCGCAGAGAGTTGTCAGGCACCGATACGACCAACGACAGCTCGCCGCAGGAGTAGTGGAGTCGATGCCCACGCGAACGTTGTCGACGCTGCTGCGCCTGCGGCTGACGCGTGGGCTACGCGGTGACGCTGGTGGCGGTGGCTGCCACCCTGGTGGTGCTCGGGCCGCGGGTCCAGGATCACGTGATCCGGCACATGAGTACCAATCTGCACAACCTCGGGCACGGCCGGCTGGTCACGCTGATCGGCAGCGCGTTCGTCACCTCGGAGGGGCCGATGTGGGTGTGGTTGCCGGGCCTGGTGTGTCTGCTCGCTCTGGCGGAATTGCTGTGGCGCAGCCGACGCGTGCTGATCACGTTCACGCTCGGACATGTCGGGGCGACGCTGATCGTCGCCGCCGGGCTCGCCACGGCCATCGAAGTGGGCTGGTTGCCCCTCTCCGTCGCCCGCGACACTGACGTGGGGATCAGTTATGGAGCGATGGCGGTCCTCGGCGCCCTCACCGCGGCGATCCCATCGCGATGGCGTCCCGGGTGGATCGGCTGGTGGCTGTCGCTGGGCGTACTGATGGTGTATGTCGGCACCGATTACAGCAACGCCGGGCACTTGGTCGCACTCCTGCTCGGCACCGTACTGTCGATCAGGTTCGGCCCGGTTTCGCACTGGACCCGCGCCCGCGTCGTGCTGCTGGCGGTGAGCGTCTCATTCGGCTACCTGGTTGTGGTCAACACCGGTCTGTCGCTCGTCGTCGTGCCGATCGTCGGTGTCGCCGGTGCACTTGCCGCGCACTGGCTCGCGGGCCGGTGGCGGGCTCGCCGGGTGCAGCCCGCGCTCGCCGTTGCGCTCCCCGCGACGGCGTAGCCACCGCAACGGATCACCTATGATCGCCGAGTGGCTGATCAGCCCGCGGACCTGTCGGAAGAAGCGCTGACCAAGGCGGTCAGCGCGGCCCGTCACGCCTTCGATCTGGCCGCCGACCTCGATGCGTTGGCGCGGGCCAAGACCGAACACCTCGGCGACCGCTCGCCGGTCGCGCTGGCCCGCCAGGCCCTCGGGACGCTGGCGAAGGCCGATCGCGCGGACGCGGGACGCCGGGTCAACATTGCGCGCGGGGAGGCGCAGCGCGCATACGAGGAGCGGTTGGCCGCGCTGCGCGCCGAGCGCGACGCCGCGGTGCTGGTGGCCGAGGGGATCGACGTGACGCTGCCGTCGACGCGCCAGCCGGTGGGTGCCCGGCACCCGATCACAATCCTCGCCGAGCACGTTGCCGATACATTCGTCGCGATGGGCTGGGAACTGGCCGAGGGGCCGGAGGTCGAGACCGAGCAGTTCAACTTCGACGCGCTGAACTTCCCGCCCGACCATCCGGCCCGCAGCGAACAAGACACCTTTCAGGTCGCACCCGACGGGTCACGGCAGGTGCTGCGTACCCACACGTCACCGGTGCAGATCCGCGCGCTGCTCGAGCGAGAGCTGCCGGTGTACATCATCTCGATAGGGCGGACCTTTCGCACCGACGAACTCGATTCCACACACACACCGGTGTTCCATCAGGTCGAGGGGCTGGCGGTGGATCGCGGCCTGACCATGGCGAATCTGCGTGGCACGCTGGACGCTTTTGCGCGCGCCGAGTTCGGGCCGCAGGGCCGCACCCGCTTCCGTCCGCACTTCTTTCCGTTCACCGAGCCGTCTGCCGAGGTCGACGTCTGGTTCGCCAACAAGAAGGGCGGCGCCGGCTGGGTGGAATGGGGCGGCTGCGGAATGGTGCATCCAAATGTGTTGCGCGCCTGTGGCATCGACCCCAATATTTATTCCGGGTTCGCGTTCGGGATGGGGCTCGAGCGCACACTGCAATTCCGCAACGGCATCCCAGACATGCGGGACATGGTCGAGGGCGACGTCCGCTTTTCGCTGCCGTTCGGAGTGGGAGCCTGATGCGGGTTCCCTACAGCTGGCTGCGCGAAGTCGTTGATGCCGGCGCACCCGGCTGGGACGTGTCGCCCGACGAGCTGGAACAGACGTTCATTCGGATCGGCCACGAGGTTGAAGAGGTCATCCCGGTCGGGCCTGTCACGGGTCCGTTGACTATCGGCCGGGTGAGCGAGATCGAAGAGCTGACCGAGTTCAAGAAGCCGATCCGGGCGGTGAAGGTCGACGTCGGCGAACCGCACCCGCGTGACATTGTCTGCGGCGCAACGAACTTCGCGGTCGGCGACCTGGTCGCGGTGGCGCTTCCCGGGGCCACGCTGCCCGGCGACTTCACCATCACCGCCCGTCAGACGTACGGTCGCACGTCCGACGGGATGATCTGCTCGGTGGCCGAACTCAACCTCGGCACCGACGCGTCGGGCATTCTGGTGCTGCCCGAGGGAACGGCGTCACCGGGTGACGACGCTGCGGCCGTCCTCGGCCTCGACGACGTGGTGTTTCATCTTGCGATCACGCCGGATCGGGGCTATTGCCTGTCGGTGCGCGGGCTTGCCCGTGAGATCGCCTGCGCGTACGCCCTCGATTTCGTCGACCCGTCCGACGTGCCGCCGCTGCCGGCCGACGGGGACGCGTGGCCGCTGACGATCGACCCCGCGACGGGGGTGCGCCGGTTCGCGCTTCGCCCGGTCACCGGCATCGACCCGGCGGCGGCGTCGCCGTGGTGGATGCGGCGGCGACTGCTGCTGGCGGGCATCCGCGCGATCTCGCCCGCGGTCGACGTGACGAACTACGTGATGCTCGAACTCGGTCATCCCATGCATGCGCACGACCTCAACCGCGTCACCGGCGGCTTCCGTGTGCGGTTTGCGCGGCCGGGGGAGACCGTCGTCACGCTGGACGACATCGAGCGCCGTCTGAATGCGGGTGATGTGCTGATCGTCGACGATGTCGCGACCGCCGCGATCGGCGGCGTAATGGGCGCGGGCACCACCGAGATGCGCGACGACTCGACCGACGTACTGCTCGAGGCCGCGGTGTGGGACCCCGCCGCGGTGTCGCGTACGCAACGGCGACTGCACCTGACCAGTGAGTCCGGTCGCCGCTATGAACGCTCGGTCGACCCGGCGATCTCGGTGGCAGCGCTGGATCGAGCTGCCACGCTGTTGGCCGAAATCACCGGTGGCACAATCGAACCCAAGTTGACCGACTGGCGTGGCGACCCGCCGCGCGACGACTGGTCGATGCCGCCGATCGAGATTGGCGTCGACTTGCCGGACCGCATCGCCGGTGTGGAATACCCCGAGGGCACCACGCGGCGCCGGCTCGAGCAGGTCGGCGCCCAGGTGGCCGTTCACGACCCGACGCTGACGGTGACCCCGCCCAGCTGGCGGCCCGACCTGCGGCTGCCCGCAGACCTCGTCGAGGAGGTGCTGCGGCTTGAGGGCCTGGATCTCATCCCGTCGGTGCTACCGTCGGCGCCCGCCGGCCGCGGCTTTACCGCCGGACAGAAACGCCGGCGCGCCATCGGTAAGTCGCTTGCGCTGTCGGGTTACGTCGAAGTGATCCCGTCGCCGTTTCTGCCGCCAGGCGTGTTCGACCAGTGGGGCCTAGGCGCCGACGATCCGCGGCGGAAAACGTTGAAAGTGCTCAACCCTCTCGAGGCCGACCGGCCCGAGCTGGCGACCACGCTGTTGCCGGGCATGTTCGAGGCATTGGCCCGCAATGTTTCTCGCGGCACGGTTGACGTCGCGCTGTTCGCGATCGAGCAGGTCGTGTCGCCTACCGAGCGCACCCGCGCAATCGATCCGCTGCCGGTGGACCGCCGTCCGACGGACGAGGAGATCGACACCCTCGACGAGTCGCTGCCCGCGCAGCCGCTGCATGTCGCGGCCGTGATGACGGGGTTGCGCGAACCACGCGGGCCGTGGGGACCGGGCCGGCCGGTGGAGGCCGCCGATGCGTTCGAGGCGGTGCGCGTGGTCGCGCGGGCCTGCGGGGTGGAGCTGACTCTGCGGGCCGGTCAGGATCTGCCGTGGCACCCCGGCCGGTGCGCCGAGGTGCTCGCCGGTGACACCGTCATCGGGCACGCGGGGCAGCTGCACCCCGCTATCGTCGAGCGCAGCGGTCTGCCTCGGGGGACCTGCGCGGTGGAACTGAACCTCGACGCGATACCGATCACCGAAACGTTGCCGGCAGTGCGCGTGTCGCCGTTCCCGGCGGTGTTCCAGGACGTCAGCTTGGTGGTTGCGGCCGATGTCGGGGCGCAGGCGGTGATCGACGCGCTGCGCGACGGCGCCGGCGACCTGCTCGAAGACATCCGGCTGTTCGATGTGTACACCGGGCCCCAGGTCGGTGCGGGCCACAAGTCGCTGGCGCTGGCACTGCGGTTCAGGGCTGCGGATCGGACGCTGACCGAAGACGAGGCCAGCACCGCCCGAGAGGCGGCGGTCCAGCGGGCGGCAGAATCCGTCGGCGCGGTGCAACGCGGCTGACGGGCTTCCGCGTGGGACGTGCGGCATTAATTTGCAATGTTCTGCATAACCATGCAGAATCGCGTGTATGACCACGGTAGCGGTGGCTGGAGCGAGTGGCTACGCCGGCGGCGAGATCCTGCGGCTCCTGCTCGGCCATCCGGCATATTCCGACGGCCGACTGACGATCGGCGCGCTGACCGCGGCCGGCAACGCCGGCACCACGGTGGCCGAGCATCACCCCCACCTCGTGCCGTTGGCCTCGCGAGTACTGGAGGCCACCGACGCTCGGGTGCTGTCCGGCCATGACGTTGTGTTTCTCGCGCTGCCGCACGGCCAGTCGGCTGCGCTGGCGGAGCGACTCGGGCCTGACACGTTGATCGTCGACTGCGGCGCGGATTTCCGGCTGACCGACGCGGACGTGTGGGGGCGGTTTTACGACTCGCCGCACGCGGGCAGCTGGCCGTACGGACTGCCCGAGTTGCCCGGGAACCGGGACCGCCTGCGCGGTGCCCGTCGAATCGCGGTGCCGGGCTGTTATCCGACCGCGGCGCTGCTCGCCCTGCTGCCGGCTGTCGCCGAGAACCTGATCGAGCCCGTCGTTACCGTGGTCGCGGTGAGCGGCACCTCGGGCGCCGGCCGCGCCGCAAAGCCGGATCTGCTGGGTTCGGAGGTGATCGGGTCGGCGCGCGCGTACAACATCGGCGGCGCCCACCGGCACACACCGGAGATCGCGCAAGGCCTGCAGGCGCTGACGGACCGCGCGGTGCACGTGTCGTTCACCCCCGTGCTCGTGCCGATGTCGCGAGGCATACTGGCCACCTGCACGGCGAGGACGGCCAGCACGCTGCCCCGGCTGCGGGAAGCATACGAAAAGGCTTACGCCTCGGAACCGTTCGTTCATCTGTTGCCCGAGGGCCAGCTTCCGCGGACCGGCGCGGTCATCGGCAGCAACGCCGCTCACGTCGCGCTCGCCGTCGACGAGGACGCCAGCATGTTCGTCGCGGTATGCGCGATCGACAACCTGGTCAAGGGCACCGGCGGCGCGGCGGTGCAGTCGATGAACCTCGCCGTGGGATGGCCGGAGACCGAGGGCCTCTCGGTGGTGGGGGTCGCGCCGTGACCGGGGTGTCGGCCGGAGCCCGGCTGGTCCGCACCCAGGGTGTCACCGCCCCGGAAGGCTTCCGCGCCGCGGGGATCCGGGCGGGTATCAAGTCCTCCGGGGCACTCGACTTGGCGCTGGTGTTCAACGAGGGTCCCGATTATGGTGCGGCGGCGGTGTTCACGCGCAATCAGGTGAAGGCTGCCCCGGTGCTATGGACACAGCGGGTCATTACCACCGGGCGGCTGAGGGCGGTGGTCCTCAACTCCGGCGGCGCGAACGCCTGCACCGGGCCCCCCGGGTTTCAGGACACGCACGCCACCGCCGAAGCCGTCGCGGCGGCGCTGTCGGACTGGGGGACCGAGACGGGGGCGATCGAGGTTGCGGTCTGCTCAACCGGGCTGATCGGTGACCGCCTGCCGATGGACAAGGTGCTGCCCGGAGTGCAGGAGATCGTCCACGAGCTGGCCGGCGGGCTGACCGGCGGCGAGGACGCGGCGCGAGCGATCATGACGACGGATACGGTGCCGAAACAGGTCGCGCTGCACCACCCGGGCAACTGGACGGTCGGGGGGATGGCCAAGGGCGCGGGGATGCTCGCGCCGGCACTGGCCACCATGTTGAGCGTCATCACCACGGACGCCGTGGCCGACGCCCGCGCACTGGACGGCGCGCTGCGCCGGGCCACGGCGAGGACATTCGACCGGCTCGACGTCGACGGCAGCTGCTCGACCAACGACACCGTGCTGGTGCTGGCGTCGGGGGCCAGTGAAATCGAGCCCAGCCAAACAGATCTCGACGACGCGCTACTGCAGGTGTGTGACGACCTCGTCGGCCAGCTGCAGGCCGACGCCGAAGGTGTGACCAAGCGCATCACCGTCACCGTCACCGGGGCCGCCAGCGAGGACGATGCATTGACAGCCGCCCGGGTGATCGCCCGCGACAGCCTGGTGAAGACTGCGCTGTTCGGCTCAGACCCGAACTGGGGCCGGGTGGTGGCCGCCGTCGGAATGGCACCGGTGAGCCTTGATCCCGATCGGATCACGGTGTCGTTCAACGGCGTTCCGATATTCATCAACGGTGTTGGCGCGGCCGGCGCGCGTGACGTTGACCTCAGCGGGGCCGACATCGATCTGACCGTCGATCTCGGGCTGGGTGGGGAACGGGCCGCGATACGAACCACCGACCTCTCGCACGGTTACGTCGAAGAGAATTCGGCCTACAGCTCATGACCGCGCCCGCCGTCACTCCCAACGCCAAGGCGCGGGTTCTGGCCGAGGCCCTGCCATGGTTGAAGGCGCTGCACGACAAGATCGTCGTGGTCAAATACGGCGGCAACGCGATGGTCGATGGCGCATTGCGGCAGTCCTTCGCCGACGACATGGTCTTCCTGCGCAACTGCGGGATCCACCCGGTCGTCGTGCACGGGGGCGGACCGCAGATCACGGCGATGCTGAAGCGGCTCGGCATCGCAGGTGATTTCAAGGCCGGATTCCGCGTCACGACTCCCGAAGTACTCGACGTGGCACGGATGGTGCTGTTCGGGCAGGTCGGTCGCGAACTGGTGAACCAGATCAACGCGCACGGGCCATACGCGGTCGGGATCACCGGCGAGGACGCCCAGTTGTTCACCGCGGTGCGCCGCAGCGTCACCGTCGACGGTGTGGCAACCGATATCGGCCTGGTCGGCGATGTCGCGGCCGTCAACACGGCCGCCGTGCTCGATCTGATTGCGGCCGGGCGTATTCCGGTGGTGTCATCGATCGCACCCGATGCCGACGGGGTCGTGCACAACATCAATGCCGACACCGCGGCGGCTGCGCTCGCGGCGGCGCTGGCCGCCGAGAAGCTGCTGATGCTCACCGACGTCGAGGGTCTTTACACACGGTGGCCCGACCGCGATTCGTTTGTCAGCGAAATCGACACGGAAACGCTGGCCGAACTGCTGCCGTCGTTGGATGCAGGCATGGTGCCGAAGGCCGAGGGCTGCCTGCGGGCGGTGGTGGCGGGTGTGCCCAGCGCGCACGTGATCGACGGGCGCGTGGATCACTGCGTGCTGGTCGAGCTGCTCACCGACGCGGGCACCGGAACGAAAGTGGTGAGGGCGTGACACTCGAAGAGCGTTGGGCCGCGGTGATGATGGACAACTACGGCACGCCGCCGCTTGCGCTTGCAAGCGGAGAGGGCGCCATCGTCACCGATGTCGACGGCAAGCGGTATCTCGACCTGCTCGGCGGGATCGCGGTGAATGTGCTCGGGCACCGTCACCCGGCGGTCATCGAGGCTGTCACGCGGCAGCTGAACACGCTCGGTCACACGTCCAACCTGTACATGCATGAGCCCGGAATCGCGTTGGCGGAGGGGCTGGCCGGGCTGCTGGGCGCCGACACCGGAACGCGAGTCTTCTTCTGCAATTCGGGTGCCGAGGCCAATGAGGTCGCGTTCAAGCTGTCGCGGTTGACCGGGCGCACGAAACTCGTCGCGGCACAATCGGCCTTTCACGGCCGCACGATGGGGTCGCTGGCGCTGACCGGGCAGCCGAGCAAGCGGGCGCCGTTCGCGCCCCTGCCGGGCGACGTGACGCATGTGCCCTACGGCGATGTCGATGCGCTTGCCGCTGCGGTCTCGGGTGACACCGCGGCGGTGTTCCTGGAACCGATCATGGGGGAGAGCGGTGTCGTCGTCCCGCCTGCTGGTTATCTCGCTGCGGCGCGCCAGATCACCGCGCAGCACGGCGCTCTGCTGGTGCTCGACGAGGTGCAGACGGGTATGGGCCGCACCGGCGCGTTCTTCGCCCACCAGCACGACGGCATCACGCCCGATGTCGTGACACTGGCCAAGGGGCTCGGCGGCGGGCTACCGATCGGCGCGTGCCTGGCGGTCGGGCCTGCCGCGCGCCTGATGACCCCCGGTTTGCACGGCAGCACGTTCGGCGGCAACCCCGTGTGCGCTGCGGCCGCGCTCGCGGTGCTCCGAACGCTGACCGAGCAAGACCTGATCGGCCGGGCCGGAGTGCTGGGCAAAACTCTGAGCAATGGCATCGAATCGCTGAATCATCCACTGGTCGACCATGTTCGGGGCAGGGGCCTGTTGTGCGGTGTCGCGTTGACCGCGCCGCTGGCCAAGCCCGTCGAGTCCGCTGCCCGTGACGCGGGATTCCTGGTCAACGCCGCGACCCCTGACGTCGTTCGGTTGGCGCCGCCGTTGATCGTCACCGAGGCGCAGATCGACGAGTTCCTGAACGCATTGCCGGGTGTGCTCGACAAGGCACGCGATGAACCGGTTGCGCGAAGCGCGGGGGCATGACATGAGGCCCTTTCTGACATGAGGCACTTTCTGCGCGACGACGATCTGACACCGGCCGAGCAGGCGAGCGTGTTGGACCTCGCCGCCGAGATAAAAAAAGACCCCTTCGGCCGCCGTCCCCTGGACGGGCCGCGCGGTGTCGCAGTGATCTTCGACAAGAACTCCACACGCACTCGGTTCTCCTTCGAACTCGGCATCGCGCAACTCGGCGGGCACGCCGTCGTCGTCGACGGACGCAGCACCCAGTTGGGTCGCGACGAGACATTGGCGGACACCGCTCGGGTGTTGTCCCGGTACGTCGACGCGATCGTCTGGCGCACGTACGGGCAGGACAGGCTGACCGCAATGGCGTCGGCGGCGACCGTGCCCGTGATCAACGCGCTGTCCGACGAGTTCCACCCGTGCCAAGTGCTCGCCGACCTGCAGACGATCGCCGAGCGCAAGGGGCGCCTCGACGGCCTCCGGCTGGCGTACTTCGGAGACGGTGCCAACAACATGGCCCAGTCGCTGCTGATCGGCGGCGTTACCGCGGGAATTCACGTCACGATCGCGGCCCCGGTCGGGTTCGAGCCGAACCCCGACGTGGTCGCGGCTGCCGAACGGCGCGCCAGGGACACGGGTGCAAAGGTCGACGTCACCTCGGTACCCTTTGCTGCGGCCGACGGCGCCGATGTTCTGGTCACCGACACCTGGACGTCGATGGGCCAGGAAGACGACGGCCTGGACCGGGTGGGGCCGTTCGTTCCGTTCCGGGTCGACGGTCAGCTGCTCGAGTGCGCCGACCCGGGTGCCGTGGTGCTGCACTGCCTTCCCGCGCACCGCGGCCAGGAGATCACCGACGACGTGATCGACGGTCCACACAGCGCGGTGTGGGACGAGGCCGAGAACCGGTTGCATGCGCAGAAGGCGCTGCTGGTCTGGTTGATGGAGCGGAACGCATGATGCCGAAGGCCACGCCCGAGGTCAGCGCCACGCGGGCCGGTCGGCAGGCGCGCATCGTCGCGATCCTGTCGTCGCGACCGGTGCGTAGCCAAAGCGAGCTGGCCGTGGCGCTGGCGGCCGAGGGCATCGAGACCACACAGGCCACTCTGTCGCGTGACCTCGAGGAGCTGGGCGCGGTGAAGCTGCGCGGCGCCGACGGCGGCGCGGGCGCGTACGTGGTCCCCGAGGATGGCAGCCCGGTTCGCGGCGTTTCCGGTGGCACCGAACGGCTTTCCCGGCTGCTGGGCGAGTTGCTGGTGTCCAGCGACGCCAGCGCAAACCTGGCGGTGCTGCGCACGCCGCCCGGCGGGGCGCACTATCTGGCGCTGGCGATCGACCGCGCGGCCCTTCCCTACGTCGTCGGCACCATCGCCGGGGACGACACGATACTGGTGGTCGCTCGCGACCCGATGACCGGCGCCGAACTGGCTGCCCGGTTCGACGAACTGCAGTAACTCTGCCGACAGCAAGGAGATTGGGTACCGATGAGCGCTTGCGCGGCGATGAGCCTCTTGGGCGAAGAGCCAATGGTGGCGATGAGCCTCTTGGGCGAAGAGCCAATGGTGGCGATGAGCCTCTTGGGCGAAGAGCCAATGGTGAAGAGGGGATAGTAGATGTCCGATCGCGTCATCCTGGCGTACTCCGGCGGTTTGGACACGTCGGTGGCGATCAGCTGGATCGGCAGGGAGACCGGGCGCGAGGTGGTCGCGGTGGCGATCGACCTCGGGCAGGGCGGCGAGGACATGGCGGTGGTGCGCCAGCGCGCGTTGGATTGCGGTGCCGCCGAGGCCGTCGTCGTCGACGCGCGCGACGAGTTCGCCAACGAATACTGCCTGCCCACAATCCGGTCCAACGGCCTGTACATGGATCGCTATCCGTTGGTATCGGCGATCAGCCGTCCTCTGATCGTCAAGCATCTCGTCGCCGCGGCCCGTGAGCACGGCGGCAGCACCGTCGCGCACGGCTGCACCGGTAAGGGCAACGACCAGGTGCGCTTTGAGGTTGGATTCGCGTCGCTGGCGCCGGATCTGGAGGTGCTTGCACCCGTTCGCGACTACGCGTGGACACGCGAGAAGGCCATCGCGTTCGCCGAACAGAACGCGATACCGATCGCGGTCACCAAGCGGTCGCCGTTTTCCGTCGACCAGAACGTCTGGGGCAGGGCGGTGGAAACGGGCTTCCTCGAGCACCTGTGGAACGCGCCGACCAAGGACGTCTACGACTACACCGAAGACCCGACCGTCAACTGGTCCACGCCCGACGAAGTGATCGTCGGCTTCGAGGCCGGAGTGCCGGTTTCGATCGACGGCCGCGACGTCACCGTGCTGCAGGCGATCGAGGAGCTGAATCGGCGGGCAGGCGCGCAAGGCGTCGGCCGGCTCGACGTCGTCGAGGACCGACTCGTCGGCATCAAGAGCCGTGAGATCTACGAGGCGCCCGGTGCGATGGTGCTCATCACGGCGCACACCGAACTCGAGCACGTCACGCTCGAACGCGAACTGGGTCGGTTCAAGCGCACCACCGACCAGCGGTGGGCGGAGTTGGTGTACGACGGACTCTGGTATTCGCCGCTCAAGTCGGCGCTGGAGGCATTCGTCGCCAAGACGCAGGAGCGTGTCTCGGGTGAGATCCGAATGTTGCTGCACGGCGGGCACATCACCGTGAACGGTCGGCGCAGCGAGGAGTCGCTGTACGACTTCAACCTGGCCACATACGACGAGGGCGACACGTTCGACCAGTCCAACGCGAAGGGTTTCGTCCATGTGCACGGGTTGTCGTCGCGGATCGCGGCTCGCAGGGACATGGGTCCATGATCCGCGACAGTGAACTCAGCGACGCGACACGCCGTTCGGGCGTCGCCAGATTCACACTCGGCGCACACATCGAGGCGCGGTGAGCACCAACGAGGGCGCGCTGTGGGGCGGCCGGTTCACCGACGGCCCATCGGCCGAGCTGGCCGCGCTGAGCAAGTCGACGCATTTCGACTGGGTGCTCGCGCCTTACGACCTCGCCGCGTCAAAAGCCCATAGCCGCGTGCTGTTTCGGGCCGGACTGCTCACCGAGGACCAGCGGGACGGATTGCTTGCCGGGCTGGACAGCCTGTCCGAAGACGTCGCGTCGGGCAGCTTCGGCCCGATCGTCACCGACGAAGACGTCCACGGCGCGCTCGAGCGAGGGCTGATCGACCGGGTCGGCGAGGACCTCGGCGGTCGGTTGCGTGCGGGCCGGTCGCGAAACGACCAGATCGCCACGCTGTTCCGCATGTGGTTGCGCGATGCGTTGGGCCGGGTGGGCTCCGGCGTTCTCGGCGTGGTGGCGGCGCTGACCACGCAGGCGGCCGCCCACCCGACCGCGATCATGCCCGGCAAGACCCACCTTCAGTCGGCACAGCCGGTGATGCTGGCGCATCACCTACTGGCGCACGCGCATCCGCTGCTGCGCGATGTCGATCGCATCCTCGACTGCGACCGGAGGGCAGCTGTGTCCCCGTACGGATCGGGCGCGCTGGCCGGGTCCTCGTTGGGGCTTGATCCCGACGCGATCGCCGAAGAACTGGGATTCGCCGCGGCGTCGGACAACTCGATCGATGCCACCGCAGCGCGCGACTTCGCCGCCGAGGCGGCCTTCGTGCTGGCGATGATCGGCGTCGACTTGTCGAGGCTGGCCGAGGACATCATCCTCTGGAGCACTACGGAGTTCGGTTACGTCGCGCTGTCGGATGCTTGGTCAACGGGAAGTTCGATCATGCCCCAGAAGAAGAATCCGGACATTGCCGAGCTGGCCCGCGGCAAGTCCGGACGGCTGATAGGCAACCTGACCGGACTGCTGGCGACCTTGAAGGCCCAGCCGCTGGCCTACAACCGAGACCTCCAGGAAGACAAGGAACCGGTGTTCGATTCGGTGGCGCAGCTCGACCTGCTGCTGCCCGCGATGGCCGGACTGGTGTCCACCCTGGTATTTGACGTCGAGCGGATGGCGGAGCTGGCTCCCGCCGGGTACACGTTGGCCACCGATGTCGCGGAATGGCTGGTGCGCCGGGGTGTACCGTTCCGGGCCGCGCACGAGGCCGCGGGTGCGGCGGTCCGCGCGGCCGAGGAACGGGGCGTCGGGTTGGAAGACCTCACGGACGCGGAACTGGCCGCGGCCCACCCGGGTCTGACGCCGCTGGTTCGCGAGGTGCTGACCGTCGAGGGATCGGTGTCGGCGCGCGATGCCCGCGGCGGTACAGCTCCGGTTCAGGTCGCGAAGCAACTTGGCGGGGTGCGGGACACCGCGGACCGGTTGCGCGCGCGGTTGCGTCGCTAGCTAGCGGCGCAGCGGTGGCCTATTCGTCGGTTGCCTATTCGTCGGCGGCCGCCAACCAGGCTTCCTCGAGTTCGTCCTTGCGGGTGAGCAGTGCGTTCAGTTCGGTGTTCAGCTCGGCCAAGCGCACGTGATCGTTCGCGACGGCAGCCATCGCTTCGTGGAGTTCGGCGATCCGCGCATCGGCCTTCGCGAGCTGATTTTCGATGCGCGTCAACTTTTTTCCGGTGCGACGTTGGCGGGCGCGCGCGGATTCGGCACGCCCCGGCGCTGCCGAGGTTTCCGTGGGCGTCGGCTCTCGCCGCGCCGCCAGGTACTGATCGATGCCACCAGGCAGTAGCTCGCACCGACCATCGCCGGACAGCGCGTAGGTGACGTCGGTGACGCGTTCGAGGAAGTAACGATCGTGTGTGACGACGATCAACGTGCCAGGCCAGCCGTCGAGGTAATCCTCGACCACGGTCAGCGTGTCGATGTCGAGGTCGTTGGTCGGCTCATCGAGCAACAGCACGTTCGGTTCGTCGAGCAGCAGCCGCAGAAACTGCAGCCGACGGCGCTCGCCGCCGGACAAGTCGTCGAGCCGCGCGGTCAGCTTGTCGCCGGTGAACCCGAAGTCCTCGAGCAGCGTCGCCGCACTGACCTCACGGCCGCCGGCGAGACGAGCCACCCGCCGGCTGTCCTCGACCGCGTCCAGCACGCGATCCTCACCGGTGAAATCGCCGAGCCCCTGGGTCAAGTGAGCGATCCGTAACGTCCTGCCGCGCTTGATGTTCCCAGCAGTCGGCGGCAACTCGCCCTCGAGCAGCCGCAGCAGCGAGGTCTTACCCGTACCGTTGACGCCGACGAGCCCGATGCGCGCCCCGGGGCCAATCGACCAGTCCACGTCGCGCAGGACGGTCCGACCGCCAACGTCGAGCTGAACCCCGTGCAGGTCGAATACGTCCTTTCCCAACCTGCTGATTGCGAAGCGTTGCAGCACCAGAGAATCCCGAGGCGGGGGCTCGTCGGCTATCAGCGCGTTGGCCGCCTGGATGCGGAACTTCGGCTTGGAGGTGCGGGCCGGCGGGCCGCGCCGCAGCCACGCCAGCTCCTTCCTCATCAGGTTGCGCCGACGCGTCTCGGCCCCCGCGACGACTCGCATCCGTTCGGCGCGGGCCAACACATAGGCCGCATACCCGCCGTCATAGCCGTCGACGGCGCCGTCATGCACCTCCCACGTCCGCGTGCACACCTCGTCGAGGAACCACCTGTCGTGGCTCACCACCACCAGCGCTTGAGCCCGCCGAGCGGCCAGGTGGCCAGCCAGCCAACCGATCGCCTCGACGTCGAGGTGGTTGGTCGGCTCGTCGAGCATCAGGACGTCGTGCCCGGCCAGCAACACCACGACCAAGGCGGCGCGGCGGCGCTGTCCGCCGCTGAGCGTGCCGATCGGCGCATCCAGATCGACGCCTGCCAGCAAGTGCTCGACAACAGCGCGGGTGTCCGGCTCGCGGGCCCACACATGGTCGGGGCGTCCCCCGACGATGAGCTCGCGCACGGTGCCTTCGGCGGCGAGGTCGTCGGTCTGGCGCAGAAAGCCAACCGACAGGCCTGCCGTGTGCGTCACCCGGCCGTGGTCGGGGGCCTGCACGCCGGCCAGCACCTTGAGCAGCGTCGTTTTCCCGTCGCCGTTACGTCCGACCACCCCGATCGCGTCGCCTTCATCGACGCCGAGGCTGACCGAATCCAACAGCGTGCGGGTGCCGTAGGAGACGCTGACGCGTTCCGCATTGATCAGGTTGGGCATCAGCCGTCGATGATATGCAGCAACGTGCCAGAATGACGGCGGCAGAAGGGCAGGACTGATGGTGGACTTCGCGTCGATCACGCGGCCGGTGGGACGCCTGATCGCCACCGCGCAGAACGGGCTCGAGGTGATCAGATACGGCGGGTTGGAGACCGGCACCGTGCCCTCGCCGTTCCAAATCGTCGAAAGCGTTCCGATGTACCGGTTGCGGCGGTATTTCCCGCCGGACAACCGCAACGGCCAGGTGCTCGGACTACCCGTACTGATGGTCCATCCGATGATGATGTCGGCCGACATGTGGGACGTGACCCGCGAGGACGGCGCCGTCGGGATCCTGCACAAGGCCGGAATCGACCCATGGGTGATCGACTTCGGTTCACCGGACCGCGTCGAAGGCGGCATGGAGCGCACGCTCGCCGACCACATTGTTGCGGTCAGCGAGGCAGTCGACACGGTCAAGAAGACCACTGGTCACGACGTGCACCTGGCCGGCTACTCGCAGGGTGGCATGTGGGCGTATCAGACGGCGGGCTACCGCCGATCCCGCGACCTCGCCAGTATCATCGCGTTCGGCTCGCCGGTGGACACGCTCGCGGCGTTGCCGATGGGTCTTCCACCCAACCTTGCGCCCGCCGCCGCGGAATTCATGGCTGACCACGTGTTCAGCCACGTCGACATCCCAAGCTGGTTGGCGCGCGCGGGCTTTCAGATGATGGACCCGCTCAAGACAGCGAAAGCGCGTGTGGACTTCCTTCGTCAGCTGCACGATCGCGAAGCACTCTTGCCACGCGAACAGCAGCGCCGGTTCCTGGAGCGCGAGGGGTGGATCGCCTGGGGCGGCCCCGCGATCTCGGAACTGCTCAAGCAATTCATCGCCCACAACCGGATGATGACCGGCGGCTTCTCGATTCACGGCGAGCTGGTCACGCTCACCGACATCGACGTTCCGATCCTGGCTGTCGTCGGCGAGGTCGACGACATCGGCCAGCCCGCGGCGGTGCGCGGGATTCAACGCGCCGCACCGAATGCAGACGTTTACGAATACCTCATCCGCACCGGTCATTTCGGCCTTGTCGTTGGGTCAAGAGCCGCGTCACAGACTTGGCCGACCGTAGCGGCGTGGGTGAAATGGCTGTCCGGTGAGGGCGAAATGCCGGAAGGCATTTCCCGAATGTCGCCCCAGCCGGCCCAACACAGCGACAGTGGCGTGCCGTTCGCTTCACGCGTCGCGCACGGCGCCGGGGTGGCATCGGAGGTGGTGTTCGACTTCGCCCGCGCGGCCGGGAACGCGGTGGTGGCCGCCAACAAGTCGATGCGCACGCTTGCCGTCGAAACCCTCCGTACGCTGCCGCGGCTCGCACGCCTGGGCCAGATCAACGACCACACCCGCATCTCGCTGAGCCGGATCATGGCGGAGCAGGCGGCCGACCACCCGTCCGGCGAGTTCCTGCTGTTCGACGGCCGGGTGCACACCTATGAAGGCGTCGACACCCGCATCAACAACGTCGTGCGCGGCCTGATCGAGGTCGGCGTCCGCCAAGGCGACCGCGTCGGGGTGCTCATGGAGACCCGCCCCAGCGCGCTCGTGGCCATCGCGGCGCTGTCGCGGCTCGGCGCGGTCGCGGTACTGATGCCGCCCGACGCCGACCTCGCCGCGGCGGCGCGGCTCGGCGGTGTCCGCGAGATCCTGACGGATCCGACCAATCTCAAGGCCGCCCGCCGACTGTCGCTGCAGGTCCTGGTCCTCGGTGGCGGCGAAACCCGCGATCTGCACCTGCTGCCCAGTGACAGCGACGTGATCGACATGGAGCAGATCGACCCGGATGAGGTCGAGCTGCCCGGCTGGTACCGGCCCAACCCGGGGTTTGCCAAAGACATCGCATTCGTCGCGTTCACCCAGGTGGGCGGCGAGCTGGTAGCTCGTGAGATCACGAACTACCGATGGGCACTGTCGGCGTTCGGCACCGCGTCGGCCGCCACGCTGAGCAATCGCGACACCGTTTACTGCCTCACCCCGCTGCACCACCCGTCCGGGCTGCTGGTGAGCCTCGGCGGCGCTGTCGTCGGCGGTTCACGGATCGCGTTGTCGCGCGGCCTGCGTCCGGACCGGTTCGTTCAGGAGATGCGCCAGTACGGGGTGTCGGTGGTGACGTACACGTGGGCGATGCTGCACGAGGTCATGGACGACCCGGCATTCGACCTCAAGGGCAACCACCCGGTAAGGCTGTTCATCGGCTCCGGCATGCCGACCGGGCTGTGGCAGCGGGTGATCGACGCGTTTGCCCCGGCGCACGTAGTGGAGTTCTTCGCAACCACTGATGGGCAGGCCGTGTTAGCGAACGTGGCGGGCCTCAAGATTGGCAGCAAGGGCAGGCCGCTGCCCGGTGCCGCGCAGGTGGAACTCGCCGCGTACGACCCTGACGACGACCTGATCGTGGAGGATGAGCGCGGATTCGTGCGCGTGGCACACGCCGACGAGGTCGGCGTGCTGCTGGCGCACCCGCGCGGACCGGTCGACCCGCACGCATCGGTCAAGCGAGGGGTGTTCGCCCCCGGCGACACGTGGATCTCCACCGAGTACCTGTTCCGCCGGGACGGCGACGGCGACTATTGGCTGGTGGGTACTCGTGGCTCGGTGATCCGGACCGTCCGCGGAGCGCTGTACGACGCCCCGATCACCGAGACGATCGGCCGGATGCCAGCGGTGGATCTCGCGGTGACATACGGGGTGGATGCGGGTGAGCACCAGGTCGCCGTCAGCGCGGTGACGATGCGGCCCGGCGCAGCGATCTCGGCCGCGGATCTGAGCGAGGCCATGGCGAGTCTGGGCAATGATCGTCCCGATTTCGTGCACGTCGTGTCCGATCTGACGCTGAGCGCGTCGTATCGTCCAACGGTCGGCGCGCTCCGCAACGCCGGCATCCCGAAGGCGGGGCGGCATGCCTGGTACCTGGACCCCGACACAAACAGATACAAGCGATTGACGGCCCCGGCACGTTCGGCGTGGGTGCAGGCGTCACAATAGTCCCGCTAAGACACTTCTGTAACTGATGCCCTGACTGGCGAGCGCTGTTAAGCTCCCGCTGGCGGCAAGACTCGCCTCGCGCTCGGCTTTGGAGGGAAAGCATGACGTTTGAGCCGAAGAAATCCGGTCCGACGTGGCGGCGGACGGTCGGGGTGGCGCTCGCGGGCAGCGGATTGGCCCTGGCGCTTGCCCTGGGTTCCGCACCGGCGATGGCCCGCGCCGATGTCCTCGACGATCTAGCGAATGAGTTCACCACCGCCGCGGGGGGCGGCGAGATCCCTACCCTGCTGAACCAGTCGCTGAAGCTTCGGGGAGTTGGCTTCCCGGCTACCCCCGGAGAGCTCGCCGCGATCCAGGATTCGGAGAAGTACCGGCCCAACCAAACGCCGATGATCAAAGCGCTGAGCGCCGCGGTCCAGGGGCAGTCGCACCGCATGAAACAGGCTCAGGCCGGGAACTCGCAGCAGTGCTGCACCATCGGCATCAACCAGTACGACCCGAGCAATCCCGGCGGGCTCTCCGTCGGCCCGAACGGAGTCGGTCTCGGTGGCGGCGCCGGCGCGTACCAGATCGGCGGCCAACCCGGAACGTCGGTCGGTCCGGCCGGCTGATCGTGCCCGTGCTGGACGACAAGCTGCTGAGCATCCTGGTCTGCCCGGCCGACCGCGGCCCGCTGCTGTACGTCGACAACGTGCTCTACAACCCGCGGCTGCGCCGCGCGTACCGGATCGACGACGGCATCCCGGTGTTGCTGATCGACGAGGCCACCGACGTGTCTGACGACGAGCACGAACGGCTCGTCGCGCTCGCACAGCAGTAGCCCGCTCCCGGGCTGCTGAGATGATGACGTTTCCTGACGGCTTCCTGTGGGGAGTGGCAACCGCCGCGCACCAGGTCGAGGGAGCGAACGTGTCCAGCGATGCCTGGCTGATGGAGCACCTGCCCGGCGGCATGTACCGGGAACCGAGCGGGGATGCGGTCGACTTCTATCATCGCTACCCGGATGACATCGCCTTGGTTGCGACGCTGGGGCTCAACGCCTTCCGATTCGGTGTCGAGTGGGCACGCATCGAGCCCGAGGCGGGAGAGATCTCGCGGGCGCAACTCGAACATTATTCGCGAGTCGTTGACACCTGCCTTGGGCACGGAATCGAGCCGATCGTCACGTTGCATCACTTCACCAGCCCGCAGTGGCTGATCCGCAAGCACGGCGGGTGGCGTAGCCACGACACCGCCGATCGGTTCGCCGACTATGCCGCGACTGTCATGTCGCGGCTCGGCGACCGAGTCTCGTGGGTATGCACGATCAACGAGGCGAACACGCCGCTGCTACTTGCCCACTACGGCTTGCTGCCCGCGAAGCCGAACAAGGCTAATTCCCTGGCGGCCAAGGCGTTCGGTGTCGCCGACGACGATTTCTGCCCGTTCTTCCCTGCGGCCGGCGATGAGAGGGCCATCGAGGTGGTGGGACGCGCTCACCGGCTGGCCGTCGACAGCGTCCATGCTGCGGCTTCGGGCGCCCAGGCCGGAATCACGCTGTCGCTGCAGGACATCACCGCCGAACCCGGGGGCGAGGAGGCCGCGGATTATCAGGACGAGATCATCAACAAGCGCTTCCTGCGAGACATGGGCAGCGTCGGCGATTTCGTTGGGGTTCAGACCTATACGCGGTTGACCTACGGATCAGATGGGCGGGTAAAGGTGCCGGCCGGCGACGTCTCCGACAACGGTCTCGAGTTGGTTCCGGGCGCCTTGACCGCGACATGCCGTCAGGCCTTCGACATCACTGGCCTACCGATACTCGTCACCGAGCACGGCGCCGATCTCGATGACGCAGCCGATCACCGGCGTGCCGGGTTCATCGAGAACACGCTCCGCGATCTGGCACCGGCGATCGCCGAAGGTCTTGACGTGCGTGGCTACCTGCACTGGTCGTTGGTCGACAACTTCGAGTGGTTCAACGGCTATCACGGTCATTTCGGGCTGCTCGGCAACGACCGGACCACGCAGCGGCGTTGGATCCGCCCCAGCGCCAACCGCTACGGCGCGATTGCCCGCGCGAACGCGGTTTACTAAAAAGGCAAATCGCCGGTCAGGTAACGCTGCAGGTTGGGCCCGATCGTTTCCGCGATCTGCTGGACCGGCAGCGACTTGAACGGGTCCAGCTCGATGATGTAGCGAGCCACCACGACGCCGACCAGTTGCGATGCGACGAACTGCACCCGTATCAGGCCACTGCCGGGTGGATTGTCAACGCGGGCGCCGACTTCAACCGCGATGACCTCCTGCAGAAACGATCGGAGCAGGCCCACCTCCGAACCTGCCAGCAGCGAGCGAATCGTCGCGATGAATCCCTTCCCGAGTTCCGAGTCCCAAAGCGGCAGCAGCACACACGGCAGCGTGTAGCCGAGGTTCTCGACGGGTGTGTCGCGCAGTGGGCGGAGTATCTCCATCGGGTCGATCGGCACGTGGATGGCCGCGGCGAACAGCTGTTCTTTGGTGCCGTAGTAGTGGTGCACCAGTGCCGGGTCAACCCCGGCCGCCGCGGCCACCGCGCGGATAGACGTTTTGTCAATTCCGTTCTGCGCGAAGAGTCCCCGGGCACTCGTCAAGATCCGCTCACGGGTGTCCGAAGCGCCCGCCGGCCGCCCTGGCCGTCTGCGTTCGGCTTCTGACGTCACCTTATGGGGTCCGTCGCCGTAGTGTCGCCGCCGCCAGGCACAGCGCGATGATCGCGCAACCGATGACAACGACGATGTCGCGGATCGCGATCGCGGTGAGTTCGGGATGGGCACCGACCTGCTGCAACGCCTCCAGCGCATAACTGGCGGGCATGACGTTGGAGATCCACTGCAGCCATTCGGGCATCACCGCTCGCGGCACGATAATCCCCGCCAGTAACAGCTGCGGAACCATCACGAGCGGTATGAACTGCACAGCCTGAAACTCGGTGCGGGCGAAGGCGCTGCACAGCAGGCCAAGGCCGACACCGAGGACCGCGTTCGCGACCGCGATGACGAAGACCCAGGCCGGGCTGGCAGCGGTATCGAAGCCCAACAACCAGAATGCCACGATGCAGGCAAAAGTGGCCTGGGCCGTCGCGGCGACCGAGAACGCTGTCCCGTAAGCCGCCAGCAGGTCGAGTCGCCGCAGCGGTGTCGTCAGGATTCGTTCCAACGTCCCCGACGCCCGTTCACGCTGCATCGTGATCGCCGTGATCACGAACATCACGAACAACGGGAAAAGGCCGAGAAGGACCAGGCAGGCCGTGTTGAATCCCGACGGCGCGCCGGGCCGAGTCGGGACGTTGTGGAACATGAAGTACATCAGCGTGATGACGAGGATCGGCACCAGCAGAATCATCGCGATGCTGCGGTGGTCGGCTGCCAGCTGACGCAGGATCCGCGCTGTGCTGGCGCCGTAGGCCCGCAGTCCTATCCGGCTTGGCGTTCGGTGCTGCGCCTGATGATGGACAGAAACGCTTCCTCCAGTGACCTGCATCCGGTGTCCCCTCGTAGTTGGGTCGGTGTGGTGTGGGCGACCAAATACCCGTCGCGCATGAGCAACAGATCGCCGCAGTGATCGGCCTCGTCCATCACGTGGCTGGACACCACCAGGGTGGTGCCGGCGCGGGCCAGCGCGTCGAACTGCAGCCAGAGGTCAGCGCGCAGCACGGGATCCAGGCCGACGGTGGGTTCGTCGAGGACCAACAGGTCGGGCTGGCAGACGAGCGCGCAGGCCAGCGAGACCCTGGTTCGCTGTCCGCCGGACAGGTTGCCGCTGTACGCGGTGCGGTGATCCTGCAGTCCGACCGCGTCGATCGCGGCGTCGGCGGCGCCCGAGTCCATGCCGTACAGCGACGCGAAGTAGCGCACGTTGTCGACGATCCTGAGGTCGTCGTAAATCGTCGGATCCTGCGGCATGTACCCGACGCGTCGGCGCAGCTGGGCCGAGCCGGCCGGCTGGCCGAGGACGGTCACGGTCCCGGCCGTGATGATCTGGGTGCCGACGATCGAGCGCATCAACGTCGTTTTTCCGCATCCGGACGGGCCGAGAAGGCCGGTGATCGTGCCGCGGGCGATCTGCACGGACAGGTCGTGGATCGCGGGCCGCTTGCCCCGGATCACCCGCAAGTGATCGACCGAGATGACCGGCTCGACACCGCGGCGAAGTAATTCACCACTTGATGAAGTCATCATGCGTTGAATATTGCTCCCGGGAGTCCCGCGTGTCAATGGGGCAGGCACAATCTGTCCGGTGGGAGCCGAATCGTTGGTGGTCGATCCGCTTACTGCGGCGCGGCGGCTGCTCGGCGCTCAGCTGGCAGCCGGGGAGGCCGGGGAGGTCAGCGCCACGATCGTCGAGGTCGAGGCCTACGGCGGGCCGCCTGACGGACCGTGGCCGGATCCGGCGTCGCATTCTTTCCGCGGGCCCAACGGCCGCAACGTCGTGATGTTCGGTCCGGCCGGTCGGCTCTACACCTACCGCAGCCACGGCATCCACGTATGCGCGAACGTCGTGTGCGGTCCGGTGGGAACCGCGGCGGCCGTGCTGCTGCGGGCGGCGGTCATCGAGGAGGGTGTCGGCCTTGCTCGCGCGCGTCGCGGAGCAGCCCTTCGTGATCGTGCGCTGGCGCGGGGCCCGGGCAATCTGTGCTCCGCGTTGGCGATCACGATGGGCGACTACGGCACGGATCTGTTCGACCCGTCGAGTCGGGTCCGGCTCCGCCTGGGCGCCGGCCCTGCTGTCGCGGACGGCCCTCGCGTCGGCGTCAGCCAGGCCGCGGACCGAGCATGGCGGTTCTGGCTGGCCGACCGGCCGGAGGTGTCGGCGTACCGCCGCAGCCCGCGCGCACCGGCGCCCGGCACCAGCGACTGATTCGGCTTCGCAGCGTGCTCGACACCGTTCGGCGCGTCCCGTTGCGGGCGATTGCCTGACATGCGGAAAGATCGACGGCGTGGGCGTGACGATCCTCGACGAGCTGAGCTGGCGCGAACTGATTGCGCAATCCACCGACCTCGACGCGCTCGCCGCCGACGTGGCCCGCCCGCCGGTCACGGTGTACGCCGGCTTCGACCCGACCGCGCCGAGCCTGCACGCGGGAAACCTGGTGCCGCTGTTGACGCTGCGGCGGTTCCAGCAGTTCGGGCACCGGCCGATCGTGCTGGCGGGCGGTGCCACCGGGATGATCGGTGATCCGCGCGATAACGGTGAGCGGGCGCTCAACACGACCGACACCGTCGCCGAGTGGGCGGAGCGGATCCGCGGGCAGCTCGAGCGGTTTGTCGACTTCGACGGCGCCACCGGCGCGATTGTCGAAAACAACCTGTCCTGGACGTCGGGGCTGACCGCGATCGACTTCCTGCGTGACATCGGGAAGCACTTCTCCGTCAACGTCATGCTCGACCGCGACACGATCAGGCGCCGCCTCGACGGCGAGGGCATCTCCTACACGGAGTTCAGTTACATGTTGTTGCAGGCCAACGATTACGTCGAGTTACACGAGCGGCACGCGTGCACGTTGCAGATCGGCGGATCTGACCAGTGGGGCAACATCATCGCCGGCGTGCGGCTGGTCCGTCAGAAACGAGGCGCGACGGTGCATGCGCTGACCGTTCCGCTGGTGACGGCGGCCGACGGCACGAAGTTCGGAAAGTCCACTGGCGGAGGCAATCTCTGGCTGGACCCGGAGATGACGAGCCCGTACGCCTGGTACCAGTACTTCGTCAACACCGCCGACGCCGACGTCATCCGGTACCTGCGGTGGTTCACGTTCCTGTCGCCCGGTGAGATCGCCGAGCTGGAGGATGCCACCCAGAAGCGAGCCCACGAGCGGGCAGCGCAGCGACGGCTAGCGCGCGAGCTCACCACCCTGGTGCACGGGGAGGCGGCGATGATCGCGGTCGAGCAAGCCAGCGAGGCGTTGTTCGGTCGCGGCGAATTGTCCCGGCTGGACGAGCCGACGCTCGCCGCCGCGTTGCGGGAGGCATCGGTCGCCGAGCTGAAGCCGGGTGCTCCGGACGGGATCGTCGACCTGCTCGTGGCATCGGGTTTATCGGCCAGCAAGGGCGCGGCCCGGCGCACCATCGCCGAGGGCGGCGTCTCGGTCAACAACGCGCGGATCGACACCGAGGGCTGGTCGCCCGCGCCAGAGGACTTCCTGCACCGGCGGTGGCTGGTGCTGCGCCGCGGCAAGCGGAATATTGCCGGGGTCGAGCGTGTTGAATGATCACGTCGAGACGAAAAGCGCGCCCTAGCGGGCTGTTTGACTCCGACCACTCCCTCGCGTAACTTGGTGAAGCCATCGCGACGCGGCCAGTCCGCTGAGCGCGAGGGCATCCCATAGGGATACCCACTCCGGTGGACTCCCTGCCCGTCCGCACTAGTAGCACACGGCCCAGAGCCGTGGGCTTGCTGGGCGGTCGGTGGGTGTGTTGTTTGAGAACTCAATAGTGTGTTTGGTGGTTTTTGTTTGTTGTTTGTTTTTTGCCGCATCCGCCGTCCCCGTGGTTGGGTGTGGTTTTTTTGTCATTGTTTGTTTTTGTCAGGTTTTCTCTGGATGGTTTTTGTTTGGAGAGTTTGATCCTGGCTCAGGACGAACGCTGGCGGCGTGCTTAACACATGCAAGTCGAACGGAAAGCGCTCTTCGGAGTGACTCGAGTGGCGAACGGGTGAGTAACACGTGGGTGATCTGCCCTGCACTCTGGGATAAGCCTGGGAAACTGGGTCTAATACCGGATAGGACTACGGGATGCATGTTCTGTGGTGGAAAGCTTTATGCGGTGTGGGATGGGCCCGCGGCCTATCAGCTTGTTGGTGGGGTGATGGCCTACCAAGGCGACGACGGGTAGCCGGCCTGAGAGGGTGTCCGGCCACACTGGGACTGAGATACGGCCCAGACTCCTACGGGAGGCAGCAGTGGGGAATATTGCACAATGGGCGCAAGCCTGATGCAGCGACGCCGCGTGGGGGATGACGGCCTTCGGGTTGTAAACCTCTTTCACCATCGACGAAGCCTTCGGGTGACGGTAGGTGGAGAAGAAGCACCGGCCAACTACGTGCCAGCAGCCGCGGTAATACGTAGGGTGCGAGCGTTGTCCGGAATTACTGGGCGTAAAGAGCTCGTAGGTGGTTTGTCGCGTTGTTCGTGAAATGCCACAGCTTAACTGTGGGCGTGCGGGCGATACGGGCAGACTGGAGTACTGCAGGGGAGACTGGAATTCCTGGTGTAGCGGTGGAATGCGCAGATATCAGGAGGAACACCGGTGGCGAAGGCGGGTCTCTGGGCAGTAACTGACGCTGAGGAGCGAAAGCGTGGGGAGCGAACAGGATTAGATACCCTGGTAGTCCACGCCGTAAACGGTGGGTACTAGGTGTGGGTTTCCTTCCTTGGGATCCGTGCCGTAGCTAACGCATTAAGTACCCCGCCTGGGGAGTACGGCCGCAAGGCTAAAACTCAAAGGAATTGACGGGGGCCCGCACAAGCGGCGGAGCATGTGGATTAATTCGATGCAACGCGAAGAACCTTACCTGGGTTTGACATGCACAGGACGCATCCAGAGATGGGTGTTCCCTTGTGGCCTGTGTGCAGGTGGTGCATGGCTGTCGTCAGCTCGTGTCGTGAGATGTTGGGTTAAGTCCCGCAACGAGCGCAACCCTTGTCTCATGTTGCCAGCACGTTATGGTGGGGACTCGTGAGAGACTGCCGGGGTCAACTCGGAGGAAGGTGGGGATGACGTCAAGTCATCATGCCCCTTATGTCCAGGGCTTCACACATGCTACAATGGCCGGTACAAAGGGCTGCGATGCCGTGAGGCTTAGCGAATCCTTGTAAAGCCGGTCTCAGTTCGGATCGGGGTCTGCAACTCGACCCCGTGAAGTCGGAGTCGCTAGTAATCGCAGATCAGCAACGCTGCGGTGAATACGTTCCCGGGCCTTGTACACACCGCCCGTCACGTCATGAAAGTCGGTAACACCCGAAGCCCATGGCCTAACCCCTTGTGGGAGGGAGTGGTCGAAGGTGGGATCGGCGATTGGGACGAAGTCGTAACAAGGTAGCCGTACCGGAAGGTGCGGCTGGATCACCTCCTTTCTAAGGAGCACCACGAAAACGCCTGCGCATTGGGTGCGGGTGAGGCCGTGAAGGAGTCGGTGGCTGTAGTGGCCGCGGGCTGGGTGCACAGCAGACGTTGCCGGTCGGGGTTTTTGTCGGCGAGAAGAATCATCGGACACACTATTGGGCTTTGAGACAGCACGCTTTTGTGTGGTGTCGCCCCGGCTTTGGTGGTGGGGTGTGGTGTTTGAGTGTTGGATAGTGGTTGCGAGCATCTAAACAAAAAGCTGTTGTTAGTTTTTTGTCGAGTGTTTTTTGTGTGTAAGTGTGTTAGGGCGCATGGTGGATGCCTTGGCATCAGGAGCCGATGAAGGACGTGGGAGGCTGCGATATGCCTCGGGGAGTTGTCAACCGAGCGTTGATCCGAGGATGTCCGAATGGGGTAACCCGGCGCGAGTGATGTCGTGTCACCTGTATCTGAATTCATAGGGTGCAGGAGGGAACGCGGGGAAGTGAAACATCTCAGTACCCGTAGGAACAGAAAACAAGTGTGATTCCGTGAGTAGTGGCGAGCGAAAGCGGAGGATGGCTAAACCGTGCGCATGGGTGACCCGGCGGGGGTTGTGTGTGCGGTGTTGTGGGGCGTTTCTTCTCAGGTCCGCCGGCCTGGGCGGGAGTTAGAAACCGTTGTGTTAGTCGAAGTGGCCTGGGATGGTCTGTCGTAGAGGGTGAGAGTCCCGTAGGCGAAAACATGACGGCTCTCGTGGAATGTCCCCGAGTAGCAGCGGGCTCGTGGAATCTGCTGTGAATCTGCCGGGACCACCCGGTAAGCCTGAATACTTCCTGATGACCGATAGCGGATTAGTACCGTGAGGGAATGGTGAAAAGTACCCCGGGAGGGGAGTGAAAGAGTACCTGAAACCGTGTGCCTACAATCCGTCAGAGCCCTCGTTTTTGCGTGGGGTGATGGCGTGCCTTTTGAAGAATGAGCCTGCGAGTCAGGGACATGTCGCGAGGTTAACCCGGGTGGGGTAGCCGTAGCGAAAGCGAGTCTGAATAGGGCGTATCCCCGTTGTGGGGTGTAGTGGCGTGTTCTGGACCCGAAGCGGAGTGATCTACCCATGGCCAGGGTGAAGCGCGGGTAAGACCGCGTGGAGGCCCGAACCCACTTAGGTTGAAGACTGAGGGGATGAGTTGTGGGTAGGGGTGAAAGGCCAATCAAACTCCGTGATAGCTGGTTCTCCCCGAAATGCATTTAGGTGCAGCGTTGCGTGGTTCTTGCCGGAGGTAGAGCTACTGGATGGCTGAGGGGCCCTACTAGGTTACTGACGTCAGCCAAACTCCGAATGCCGGTAAGACATAGCGTGGCAGTGAGACGGCGGG
>CAWHDL010000009.1:0-414433 GCA_963828065.1 uncultured Actinomycetota bacterium
TTCGTCGGCGATGGGCTCTCGGCGCGGCCAACGACGTCAGTACCCCAACCGCTCGACCGGCTCGCCCTCCTTCCGCCTTGAGCCCCCACGCACCAGCCGGCACAAGCAGCCGGTCGCCAAACAGCAATTCAACACGGCGCCTCGACGGCGTCAAACAATGTCGAACATCACTATTTGAAAACGGCGCGGTGCGTCGTGGCGCGTGGTCGACGTTTGCTCCTGATAATTGACGCGGTCGTCTAACCGCGACTTCGGTACGGCATGCGGTTCTACTGCACCACATGAACGCGGAATACCTGAGCGCGAATGAAGGAGTCGACGTCGATGACGATCTTTGATCGATTCAACATCGGAGTAGTTGCTGCCGCGGCTGGGTTGTGCGGGGTCGCCATAGCTTTGAGCCCGGACGTTGCGGCCGCCCCGCTGATAACCGGCGGCAACGGATGCCACCAGACGACGGCGGGCGAGGCCGGTGGTGCATCGCCGGCGGCCGCCGACGGGTTGCCGCTAGCGGGCGGCGCCGGCGGGTTGCCGGTAGCGGGCCCGTGCAGTCCGGCCAGCGCTCCACTCGCTGACATGGCTGGTATTCCAATGGCTTTGCCCGGGCCCGTGCCGGTAGCCGCGCCAGTACCGTTGGCTGCGCCGGTGCCCTTGGCTGCGCCAGTGCCTCTGGCTGCCCCGTTGCCCGCTGCTGCTCCGCTTCTCGACCTGTCTGGTGGCTACGGGGGTAAGGGGGACCCGATTGCTCCGCCGTCGGCCGGCGCCCCGGTGTCCGGTCAGCCAATTCCGCCTGGTCCCGGCGGCTGACGGCGCGCGCTGAGGCTGATCCTCCTCGGGGTTCGTCTGGCGGCGTGTGACGACAGGCCGCCGGGTCAAGCGCTGAACCGAGAGTCGAACTCAGCCAGCACCACTTCGTCTCAATCCTTATTCGCATGTCGAGCGAGACGCGCACAGCCTCAAAAGCGTTGTACCCGTCGGCGATACAGGACGACCGCGTTGTGCCGAACTCGATGCCAGTGAAAGCCTGCACGACAACTACGGCATGACGCGAGTTACCCGCGGTTCATCTAGGTACCGAGGGTCTTGGAGCCGATGCTGCCGCCGCCGTCATTCCTGCACTATGACGGGGTCGCCAATGTTGACCGTGTTGAAGTACCACTCTGCGTCCTCGGGGCTCAGGCCGATGCAACCGTGGCTGACATTGTCGTACCCAAGTGAATTGACAGCCCACGGAGCTGAATGCACGAAAAGGCCGCGGCTGCTGATACGGACGGCGTCATCCACCGTGAGCCGGTAACCGTCGGGAGCGTCGATGGGGATGCCGACGGTGGTCGAATCCATGATCACCGAGCGTTCCTTCGCGAGGACGGTGTAGGTGCCGACCGGCGTCGGGTACTCCGGCCGACCCATCGAGGCCGGGAACGTTCCCTCTTGTCCCCAGTGGGGTCGGTGGTGCGGCGCTGGTAGTGCAGACGGCGGTCCCGCCTCGACGCCGTCGATGGTCACGGTGAACGTGTGCTCTGAGATGCTGGCAACACCAACGACCGCAGGACCCGTTGCGAAGTCTCTTGACTGGTCGCCCACCGAAAGCTCCACCGCGCTGTGCGCCGGCCAGAATCGGTCGGGAACCCACTGCACGACGTCGTTGTCGAGCCACTCGAACTTGCCCGTCATCGCGGGCGCCGATTTGATGTCAATGGCGCGCTCGGCCGCGCGCCGGTCGGCGACGGGCGCGCTGAACGTCACCACGACCGGGTGCGCCACACCCACCACCTCGCCCTGCGTTGGTAGAACCGATGCGATGGCGGGCCCATACGACTGGTTCGCCGCCGCGATGCTGGCGCCGGCCGGCCCCGCAGCCACAATCGCATTGATCCCGATCGCTGCAAGAACACATCCAACAACCCCACGCATGGCTTCCGATTCCTCCGAAATTACAACGATGTCAATTAGATGATAGGGGTGCCGTGACGATTCGATGTGCAGGTGCGCCTTCGCGATTCGATCACGGATCCGTCACGATTCGGCTCCAGCGAGCGAATCCGGCAGGCACGAGCGTTACCTCGCAGGTAATCGACATGGCTACTCCCGTGCGCTGTAGTTGGGGCAGAAGCAACCCCGTCACAGGAGGTCGAATCGATGCCGTTTGTTAGCACCAAGGACAACGTTGGGCTGTTCTACCGCGACTGGGGCGCAGGTGAACCGGTGATCTTCTGCGCCGCATGGGCGTTGAGTAGCGTCGCGTGGCAATACCAGATGACGGCCGTGCTGGATTCCGGCCGGCGCGCGTTGGCGTATGACCGCCGTGGCCACGGACGATCCGATGATCCTGGCGGTGGATTTGACTACGACACACTGGCCGATGACTTGGCCGCGCTGATCGATCGCCTCGATCTGCACGGCGTGACACTGGTAGCCCATTCGATGGCCAGCGGCGAGGTGATTCGGTATCTGACCCGCCACGGCCACGACCGCGTGGACGGCTTGGTGCTGCTGGCACCGACCACCCCATTCCCGCTGAAGACGGCGGACAACCCTGACGGGGTAGACGGCGCACTGTTCGCCGAGCGTCGGGCGCAATGGCGGTGTGACTTCGCCCAGTGGGTGCTTGACAACGAGGGTCCCTACATGGGCGACGGATTGCCGGGCTGCGCGGTCTCGTCGCTGCTGCGCGAGCAGACCAAGACCGACATGCTGACGACCACGCTGCAGGCTGTGATCGAATTCCAGCGCACAGGGGTCGAGACCGATTTCCGCGAGGAGCTGACCAGGGTAGCGGTGCCCACGCTGGTGATCCAAGGCGACTGCGACGCCTCCGCGCCGCTGCCGCTGACCGGAAGCCGCACCGCGGCATTGATTCGGGACTGTCATCTCGTGGTGTACGACAACGCCCCGCACGGGCTCTATTTGAGCCATCGCGACCGGCTCAACCGCGACCTGCTGGCGTTCATCGGCGGGCGCGAAAGCCGGCAAACAGTCGACGCGGGCCACGCAAGCGCGCTCTGACGGCCGCAGGTGCGACTATCTCGTGACGGCTCGAAGAGGAGCTGATGTCCGTGGTCAATTTAGCTGTGACACACGGAGCCTCCTACCTTGGGGCCACACGTGGGCGGGCAATGAATATCACCCTGGCGACAAAGCTGTGTGGACGATGACGTACGACCAGCGGGCGTAGCAACGCCGTCGTCGTGTGGCGAACGGTGATGCTCTCCTGCGTGATCGGCCGGTAACAGCGGTCTGCACGTCAAGACAATTCACGGCGGTCGGTAGAGTCACGTTGATTTCGCTTACGGCAGGGAGAGGGCAAATGAACCCGGTTAGCCAGTTGCCCCGACCTCTCATTCGCCGAGCCTCCTTAGATGACGACGCTTCTTTGGAGACGGTCAGTCGTCCCATTCACCTGCTCAAGATCGACGCGTCCCCGCGCGCTTCCAAGTCAAACTCGATAGCCCTGACGGACGCTTTGTCACCGCCTACACCGATGCCCTGCCGTCCGTCACCGTCGATGTCCTGAACGTATGGGACGAGAAGCTGCCGGCGTTTGACAATGCGGCGATCGATGCCAAGTACAAAGGGGTCGCCGGCAGCGTGATGAACGAGGCCGAGACGGCCATCTGGCATCGTATCCAGGCACTGGTGGCGCGGTTCAAGAGTGCGGACCGGATCGTCCTCGGCGTTCCGATGTGGAACTTCGCTTATCCCTACAAGCTGAAGCAGCTGATCGACCTGGTGTCGCAACGCAACATGCTGTTCTCCTACGACGGCGAGCGGTTCGGTCCACTTCTGCAAACACCAAGGGCGATGGTTCTCTATACCAGAGGCCAGGAGTACCGAGAGGACCTGCCAACCCCGCCTTGCCGGTTCGACCACCAATCAGGCTATGTCGAGTTCTGGCTCGATTTCATCGGGGTGCAAGAGGTTCGAGCATTGGCGGTTGAGAACACATGGGGCGATAAAGCCGAAGCGAGCATGCGAGCAGCGCGAGAGAAGGTGGCAGCTCTTGCCAAAGATTTCTGACTATCAACCTTTAATGGTTCGCGGCGGCTAGTCGAAAACGTCCGGCTCGTGTGGGGTGTGCTGGACGTCGTGTCCTTCGCCCGCAACCGTTCTTACGCAGCTAAGCACGCACTCCACCATCACGGTGGGTTCCATCACGCCCTGCACAACTTTCCACTGCCAGGCCGTTTGAATGGTGGCTTGGTCGCCGAGGATCGCGTCGCGCTCGCCGACGGCGCAGTGCAGCGTCCGGTGACCGCTGTCGCAGGTCTCGTGCAGCAGCTCGTGCTCGGAGATGCCCAGCGGGTTACGGATCAGGCGGACTCCGAGGCGATCGATCTTGCCGTGTGCCCGCAGTCGTTCGGCGATGCCGGCCAATATGGCCTCGTCGTCATTGCTGAGCGCCGGGGTGTCGCCGAAGTCGGCCGGCCGGGCGAACTCCATGCCGATGACACCGACGCCGCAGCTGATCGGGTCGTCGAAACGGATCGCCGTCGCGCGCAACCCTTGCTCGGCGAACGCCGACCGCGCGACGGGAGTGGTTTCCGTTTTTCGCGGTGCATGCAGCGCGCGTTCCACAAAGACCTCTCCGGGAGCTGGCTCAAAATGCTTGTGCAACAACCAGACACCGAAGCGTGGCCACGCATCGGTGGCCGCAAGATACTGCCCCAGCTCCTCAAGACACGCCCGGTCATCCTCGCCCAACACACCGACGTCGGTGGTATCCATGTGGGGCAACTTCGCATAGTCCTCAACGTCGTGATCCCGCACCGCCAGCATCCTTATCCCCTTAATCCCGTTCGGAAGCGCGTTGGCTGCCTGGATGTTAACAGCCCCGGGCGGACCGTTGCTGAACGAATTAAATGAACAGATCGTGACTGTCCACGCTGCGCGTGCCGGCCGTCAGGATTGAACTATTCCGACGCCCCAGCAGGAGACGCGGAATACCTCGTTTAGCAGCGAAATTTCATCACCGCTGATCACGTGGAGAGTCTGTATTTGTGGGCAGTATGTGGGCACCTCGGCTCAGCTCATACGTCGAAACCCAGCGATGCCGCCACGGCGCGATAGCGCCCCACAAGCTCGCGGTATGTTGGCTCGTCCCCGCGAGTTCGTGCCACCAAGGCTGGCAGCCTCACCAGCGCCAATGCGGGCGGTGTATTGCCAGCGTGGGGCATCACAGCGACCAACCTGTCGACACAGCGCACGACATCAGACCCCGGAATGTGTACGGAGAACAACCATTCGCGGCCAAACTCAGGTGCGTTGAGGCGACGTAACGCCTTACCGGTGAGAACGGCTCGCCGCCATAGCCCCCGAAGAGGCTATCGACCCGTGGCGGCCGGGCGGGTGAACGAGGTGACGTCGCACGCGGGAAGGCGCTAGCCTTGCTCGCAAGTCGGGTCCGGCGTCCCGCGTTGTTCTGTAAGGAGTCCTCGCGGGCGCCACCAGAGAGGACAACCAGGATTCATGACCGAACGACAGCGCGCCACACCAGCCGCCAACGCCGCGAGGATCGCGGTCGCGGGCGTGATCGTCGCCGCCGGTGCGCTGGCTATGGCCGGTCAGGCCGGAGCGGATCCGGCGGTGCCCTACCCGCCGCCGCCATCGGGTCCGGGTGCCGCGGCCCCGGCTCCCGGGCAGCCCGTGGTGGCGAATTCGGATGGACCGGTGGGTCCGCCCCCGCCTCCACCCGCCGGCGCGCCACCGGTGCCAGAGATCCCGAACCCCGTTTACGGGTCGGGTCAATCGGGGTCGGGCCCGCTCGCGGGGCTCAGGGATATTTGGCACCAGGCCCAGGACCCGTACGGACTGAGAGAAAGTTCGCCCGACCAGATGTTCGTGGCGGCCCCACCGCCGCCAGGAGCCGGTCCAGCGCCGCCGCTACCGCCCGGATACGTTTCACTGACCGCCCCGGGGTCCGAGACAGTCTCGCCAACGGGGCCAGCTCAGGGCGGGCCGCCTCTGCCGCCTGGCTACTATCCGTTGAACGGACCACCGCCGCCCGGGTACGGGCCGCCTACGGGGCCCGACCCGGCCGCGCCACCGACGGTCGCGCCGGTTCCTCCGACGCCCTAACCCCTTGGGCTGCTTTGTAAGTCAACGCCTTCCAGCTGTGGGTATGGCCCGGGCGTCGATGTTGGCGGCGGGCTTTACACGCTATCGGCGCCACGCCAGAAGAGGCGAAGGCCCTCCTGGTGCGTGGCCTCGCCACAATGGAAACCGCCGACGGCGTGCCCGACGAGTACATCGCGGCATCGACGAATTCATTAGAGGAATCCCGACTTGCCGAGTTCGAACAGAACGTGCGATCGGTGTACAAGCAGATGGTGCGTATCTCGATACGAGCCGCAGTGGGCGCGGTTCTATGACTTTGGCGCTGGCCGGTTACCCGCTTTCCTCACGAACCTCGTCAACGATTAGCGAGACTCGGGTCGGCAGTGCATCGTGAACCAATTTGGGACCAGGTAGCAACGCAGTCAACGCTCATGCGCCGGCCGCTACCTGCCGGTGCGCTCGCGGTGCTTGCAACCAGGCCAGCAGCATGGCCGGCGCAGACCTTCCTCCAGCTCCTCCTGGGTCCGGCGAACGCGGCGCTCTCGGGTCTTCTCCTGCTTGGCATCCTCGACCCAGCAGATGAACTCGTTGCGGGCCAAGGGCGTGATGTCGTTCCAGGCAGCGAGTGCCGTCGCATTGGCGATCAGCGCCTTACGCAGGTCCGCGGGCAGCTTGTGCACCACCCCACCGGGCACTCGCTGGCTGCTCACGGGGCTAGGGTAGTGGGCCTGCGGCGAGCGCGCTTCAAACGGGGCCGGCGCGCCGAAGTCAAGGCCGCAATTGCGTCTCTAGGAGTGTACTCGACCTTGTGACGCCGAGCTGATCACCGGGGTCTCCACGGACGCCAGCGGGGCAGCCAGGCAGGCACGTTGCGCCGGTATTCCTCGTATTCTGTGCCGTATCGATCGGACAGGGTGGGTTCCTCGTACCAGCGGACGAACGACGCCGTAATGATCGACACGGCAACGGCGTATAGCACTAGGCCCAGACTGCCAAACAGCAACGCCTGACCCAGGATGGCGGTCAAGAGTCCGACGTACATCGGGTTGCGCACGTAGCGGTTGAACCCGTTGACGACCAGATGTTCGGGCGGCGCCAGCGGCATCGGCGTGCCGCCCGCCTTGGCGAATTGCACGAACGCGTGCACCGCCGGCATCAACCCGGCCACGATCAGCAGCACGCCAAGGACGATCCGCCAAACCGGCGTCGAATCGGGTAGCTCCCAACGTGTCACCAGCCACGGGATCAGGCCCACAACTGTGCCCGGGGCCACCACAAAGAATGCCGCCGAGCCGATTGCCGCGGTTGATCTGCGCATGGGTGACATAGACCCGGTGGCTGCGGGACTTAGCCCTTTACGAGCGTGAACGTGCAAACGTCGGTGTAGCCGTCGCGGAACAGGTCGGCGCAGCCGGTCAGGTACTTCATGTACCGCTCGTAGACCTCTTCGGACTGGACCGCAATGGCCTCGGCCTTGTTGGCCGACAGACTTGACGCCCAGATGTCGAGTGTTCGTGGGTAGTGAGGCCGCAGCGACTGCACCAGGCCGACCTCAAAACCACACTTGACCGCATGCTCCTCGACAATCTCCACCGCCGGCAGCCGGCCGCCGGGGAAGATCTCACGCATGATGAATCCGATGAAGCGCAGAAGGGACATCGTCACCGGCAGATTGCGCTCCGCCCATTCCTGCTTACTTGGCAGAAGGCTCGTTTGGAGCAGCATCTTGCCCCCGGCGGGCATCGCCTCGTAGGCGATGTTGAAGAAGTTGTCGTAGCGTTCCAAGCCGAAGTGCTCGAACGCCTCGATCGAAACGATCCGGTTCACCGGCTCGTGGAATTGCTCCCAGCTCTGCAGCAGCACTCGCTTCGAGCGAGGGCTATCCGACGTGGCGAAGAGTTGTTCGACGTGCGCCTGCTGGTTCCTGCTCAAGGTCAGACCGACGACGTTGACGTCGTACTTTTCCATCGCGCGCATCATCGTGGCGCCCCAGCCGCAACCGACGTCGAGCAGCGTCATACCCGGCGTCAGCTCAAGAGCGTCAAGTGCGAGGTCGATCTTCGCAAGCTGTGCCTCTTCGAGCGTCATATCGTCGCGCTCGTAGTACGCGCAGCTGTAGGTCAGGGTCGGATCCAGGAAGAGTGAGAAGAACTCGTTTGACAGGTCGTAATGTGACCGGACGTCCTCGAACTGGGTTTTAAGGTCAGGCGTTGAAGGGCGCGCGTTTGGCAATGTTCGTCCTGTCCGTCCGGCGCGGTCCGGACCACAATCGATGTAGCTGTGGCAGTCCTCAATTGGTCGGGTGCTCTGATAATACAAAATGTGCCCGTTAGGGGTGGCGCACAGCGTGCCCGGCCTTCGCGAGATATTGGTTGACCAGCGCAACCGCGATGGCGCCCTCACCCATCGCCGCCGCCACGCGTCGAGTTGCACCGCGACGCACGTCCCCAGCCGCGAAGATGCCCGGCTGACTGGTCTGCAAAATCGACCGGCGGCTGAGCGGTGCTGGCTGATCCGATGGCCCGTCGAGATCGGTGCCGGTTAGCACGAAACCGTGGCGGTCGAGCTGGACGGCACCGGCAAGCCAAGATGACTGCGGCTCGGCACCGATGAACACGAACAATGCGCGCACCGCCAGGTCACTGCGCGACCCGGTCGTGGTGTCTTCCACCTCGATGGCGGTCAGAAACTGGTCGCCGCGTAGTTCACGGATCTCGGTGTGCGTCATCACCGTGATGCGGGGGTCGCTTTCAATCTGGTCGGCCAGGTATTGGGACATCTTGGCGCCGAGGCTTTGGTCGCGCACCAGCAGATACACGGCGCGGGTGGTGGCCGCCAAGAAGACCGCTGCCTGCCCGGCCGAATTGCCCCCGCCGACCACTGCGACGGGTTGTTCGCCGCACGACTCGCGCTCGTTGATGGTGGCTTCGTAATACACGTTGGCGGTCTCGAATCGGGCAAGTCCGGGCACGTCGAGCCGCCGATAGCGCGCTCCTGATGCGATTACGACCGCGCGGGCACGCACCACGTCGTGGCTGCCCAATTCCGCCCGGAAGTGTCCCTGGTCGAGGACTAAGGCGGTCGCTTTCGCAGGCACGACCAGCCGGACACCGAACCTGCGGGCCTGGACGACCGCGCGCTCGGTCAACTCGGCGCCGGAAATACCGGCGGGAAAACCCAGATAGTTCTCTATCCGGGAGGTGGTACTGGCCTGTCCGCCGATGGCGATGGCGTCAATGGTGGTGACGCTGAGACCATCTGACGCGCCGTACACGCTGGCGGCGAGGCCGGCGGGGCCCGCCCCGACGACAAGCAGATCACACAGGCCGGTCGGGCTGGGCGCTACCAAAATGCCGAGTTCGGCGGCGATTTGGGCATTCGACGGGTTACGCAGCAGCTTCTCGCGTCGAAGAATCACTATAGGCGTGTCGGCGCGATCAACATTCAATCTTCGCAAGAAGGCGTCGACGTCTGGTTCTTCTTCCAGATCAATCCACTTGTGGGGCAAGCGGTTTCGCGCAGCGAAATCCAACAGGCGGCGTGTGTCCGGAGCGTAGGACGAGCCGATGATGCGCATCCCCGCTCCGCGTTCGATCAGGCGCGAGCGCCGGATCAGGTAAGCCCGCAGGATCGTTTCCCCCAACACCGGATCCCGGAAAGCGACGTCGCTGAGGTGAGCAGTAGGCACCGCCACGATCTGGCCGGCCTCTACCATTTTTGCGCTAAACAGGGCCGGCTGCCCCTCCAGCATGCCCAATTCGCCGAGGACGCGTCCTTTTCCGTGAACCTCGATGATGTGGTCAGCGTCGGGGTCACTCTGAACGATATCCACGCGCCCGCTCAGCACCGCCAAGACGTCGTGGACGCGCTCTCCCGCACGGTAAAGAAAATCGCCCACTTCCGCGGATCGTCGCTGCCCGCATGTCTGTAGGACGTCCAGTTGATCAGCGGTCAAACGCGGGAAAGCCTCATTGCTGTCCGGCGTTTCGCCCGGAACCCGCTCGTCATCGCCGCCGTTGGAAGTCATGGCTGACTATATGACTCGGGCGGCGTTGGATGACTCGGGCGGTGTTACCGCTGCGCGATTTCCCCGCCGTGATTGCACCCGCGCCTTCTGCCGAGTTTCATGGAATAGGTGACGGAATATCCGGGTATCGACCCGACTGTCCCACCCACCGGCGCGGGCTGCGTGGAATGTGAACAACAGCGCGGATGGTGGTTTCACCTCCGCCGGTGCGCGCAGTGTGGCCACATCGGGTGCTGCGACAACTCGCCCGGCCAGCACGCCACCGCCCACGCCGACGCGACCGGACATCCCTGGATCACCAGTTACGAGCCGGAAGAACATTGGTTCTACGACTATCGCGACCAACAGTTCTACGACAACGGCCCACAACTCACACCGCCGGACCATCACCCACTGGATCAGCCGACGCCAGGACCCGCCGGGCGCGTCCCTGCCAACTGGCAACAGCTGCTGCATTGACGCCGCCCAGCGCATCATGGGGCAACTAATCTCGGCTTCCGCCGAATAACGACAGGAAGAGTTGAAACACGTTGAGCATGTCGAGGAAGATCGACGCGGCGATGAGCGGGGCGGAACTCAGATCCGTCGATCGCCGCAGCCGCTGAAAGTCGGCCATGGTGAGACCGGCAAAAATGACCAACCCCAGGATCGAATAGATGACCGCCCCGCCCGGAATGTGCACGAAGATCAACACGACGCCGAAAATGATGAGCCCAAGCAGTGCCCAGAAACCGACCCGCGCGACACCTGACAGATCGGTGCGGGTGGCATAGCCGAAGGCGCCGCAGCCGGCGACGAACAGCGCGGTCGCACCGCCCGCCTGCCACAACGCTTGCGGATCTGCGCCGGCGTAGTAGACCACGGTGGGCGATACTGCCAACCCGAGTGACAGGCCCAGCCCGAACAGGAGGGCGACGCTCAGCCCGGGCGACCTGCGCACGGCGAACTGCATCCCGATCAGGCAGCCGAACGCCGCGATGAAAAACACGAACCCCCAGCCATAGCCGAGGTCACGGCCGAGGTATGAGCCCAACGCGAAGAAGCCGGCTGTGGCCGCCACGTACCACATCACTTGCCCAAACAATGTGCGGGTCTGATTCGCCCCTTGGTAATCCACTGTGCTCACGCCATCCGCTCCAATCTGCCTCGGTGCGCTCATTCCACAGGCGCGGGGATCAAAACACCAGCGATTTCGCGCTCTCCACCGTCATACAGATCGTCGCCGCGCGGTGAGCGAACGGCACTGTCCCGACGCACACGATCTTTGGCCAGACATTAGTCGCGCCGACAAACGTGTCGGTCAACACCGGGGCCCACGGGAGCATTCACCGGAAATGACGTATACAAGGCCCGCCGATCACGGCGAGCTGTGAACTAACTTGCGCCGCTTCCCAATCGACACCCAGTGATGACGGTCAGGCTGAAGACACTCGAACGGCTAATCGTCGCTGTCGTCGACGGTGCGCCCGGGGTTGACCCAGGAGGCCGCCGCGCCGATGACCATCGAGTCAATCGAAGTGGCCGCCTACTACGTCGTCGCCGAAGCCCTCACGAACGTGGCCAAGCACGCTCGAGCCGCCCAGGTGGACGTTCACGTGGACACCGAAGATGACAACCTTCGGCTGTTCATTCGGGACGACGGGATCGGGGGAGCCGACTCAGCCAAGGGGTCGGGGCTCATCGGTCTGATCGACCGGGTAGAGGCAGTCGGCGGCACGATGGAGATCTCCAGCCGCAATGGACGCGGGACGTCACTGCTCGCCAGGATCCCGTTCCACATCCAGTGAACCGATGGTCAAGTGGTGAGCGCGGGTGTTCAGACGTCGACTGAGAAGTCGGCCGTCAACCACCGGTCGGGGCGGATGGTGAATAACACCGTCTGATCGCGATCCATGCGGCGGATGTACTCCCGTCCGCCTTCCTCGCCCAGGTAGCGGACAGCGATGGTTTCCCGCACGTCATCCGGGGAGGGTTTGGTGACGTCGACGACGGTGCCCTCGACGACCACGTACTGGTAGGGCAACTCTTCGCGTTGCACGACGAGCGTCACCGCACCGGCCTGCTCGATCAGCCGGGCCTTGCGTCGCGACGCGACGGTGTTGATCCTGATGTTCCCGCCGGGGGAGTAGCCGTACCAGATCGGGACACTGGCCGGTGGACGGCCGTCGGTAGCGGCGACGGACAGCACGCCAACATGCTTGTCTGCCAGGAACGCCTCACGCTCGGCTTCGGTGAAATTTGTCGGCATCTCCGGGGAACGGTCAGGACGGCGGGCACTATTCCCTGACTCGCAACATCGCCGCGTGGCCGTCGACCAGGGGCATCATCGCGGGCGGAGGGTGTCGCCTCACCCGCTGGCGCGCTAGGCGACGCAGTCTGTGCAGATCATGATGCCGTCCTTTTCACTGGCCAGACGGCTGCGATGGTGCACCAGGAAGCAGCTTGAGCAGGTGAACTCATCGGCCTGCTTCGGAATAACCCGCACCGACAGTTCCTCGCCGGACAGATCAGCGCCGGGCAACTCGAAGGATTCCGCCGACTCCGACTCGTCGACATCGACCACGGCCAACTGCGCTTCATTACGGCGTGCCTTCAAATCCTCCAGCGAGTCCTCGGGCACATCATCGGTCTCGGTGCGTCGTGGGGCGTCGTAATCCGTAGTCATCGTGTTGTCCCCCTTTAGCGGTGGCAGCAGAGCGTTATGTCCCTCTTGAACACATATGCCCGCCGGTTTCGTGCCCGTATTCCGTCTGCTTCGAGTGTGATCTACAGCACATTCTGTGTCAGGCTCCACCCGGTCGCGGGTCAAGTTCGGCACGAACAGAATTGGACCGCAGGGTACATCAGTGCGCTGATCGGCGTTCAGATCTTCCATTTGCCAACCCGCTTGATCTTTGGTCAGTCGTCGTGATCGGTGTGTCTCATGGCATTGCGCCGGGCGATTAGCCGAGGCCGGCGGTCGTTGAGCTGTCAGCCGGTAGGGGTCGTGGTTGGCGCCGGGTACAAGAGCTCGAGGGCACCGATATTGGCGGCGACCGCGACGAGCGGCAACCCGGCACTGATCGCGGCGTCGTCTTGAGTGCCCTCTGCGCGCAGCGCACGCACGAACTCGTCGCTGATCGGACGCCAGGTTTTGTCGCTTTCGCCGGCGAGTCGTTCCGACACCGATTCGGCATGCACTTCCAATACGGCGCGGGCCCTCGGATATGACGAGGGCGGTGGCAGTGTTGTGATGTCAGCGATCACGTCCGCGGCCACGCGCAGCCGGGTGGCCCGGTTGGCCGCTCTGACCACTGGCGTCCGCAGGTCGGCGCCGCTGCCGGTCTCCGAAAGATAATGCCGCACAGCATCATCGACCGTTCGACTGATCACCACCGCGTCGCGGCTCAACTTCTCGACTGTCTGATGAGAGATGCCACGGGTGACGCGTAACACCGCTGCCTGCAGGTAGCGCGAATACAGATCGAGTGCGGTGGAGATCACCGCTGAGACCGCCGCAGTGGCGCCCCTGGGCCAGAGCAGCAGCGACACGACGATCCCGATTCCGGCGCCCATCGCGACGTCTTCGATGCGTAACAAGCCGATCTGCCAGCCGGTCGGGGCGTTGAGGTTGAGGATGATCAGCACCGTCATCGCGGTCACTGCCTGGCCAGCTGTGAATGACAGCCGCGGGAAGTAGGCGGATCCGAACACCCCAACGGGCAGCAGCGACCAGAGCACTGCAGCATCGACCCCGAAGGCGGCGGTGAGGAGTGCACCCGCAGTGACGCCGACGGCCGTGCCGACCATCGCCTGAAGCACTTTGGTCCTCGTGGTCAGCGCGCTGCTGCCCAGCACGACCATCGCGCCGAGCACGACCCAGAATCCGTGCTGCACAGGAAACAGGTGGGTCACAGCGACGGCCACGGCCAAACCGACGCCGGTGCGCACGCTGTTGCGCGCGGCGACTGACCGGGTGGCCAGAAAGCCGGATGGGATGGTGGCCAGAGCAACCGTCTCCGGCAGCAAGCGATCGGCACTGCCGGTAGCCGGTAGCCGCAGACCGAGGGCGCGGGCCCATACCGGCCGCGCGTCGGCCGCCGCGGCGTCGCCGATGATGGTGCCGATGAGCCGTATCGTTGTCGCGATGGTGCGGCGGCTCAGCAGTTCGCGGCCGACCGAAACGGCGGCATCGTCGTCGCGCTCACCAAGAATCGCGGTGAGATCCTCCCGATAACTGCCACGCGCCACCACACGCAATTCATCGAGAGTGCGTTTCAGTTCGGCCCGATCGGCGGCCCGATGAGGGAGTCGTGAAACATCGAGAACCCGTGCACAGCAACGCAACACGTTGATAGCCAGCCGCTTCATCGGCCCCAACGCCGCCGCCGTGTCGTTGTCGACGAGTCCGGTGACCACCTCTAATTGATCGACCACACGCACCAGTGCTCTGCTGCCGGCGGTCAGGCCGACAGGCCGGAAGCTGGCGGCCAAGAAGTTGGATCTCAGCGCACCCATCGCGGAGGTCAGTTCCGCCGGTGAACCGACATCATCGAGCCGGTCCGCCAGCGCACCGCACACCTGTGCTGCGTGGCGTCGGAGCGCGCCGTGGTGGCGTGGCGGAATGAAAAAGAGCGCGGCCGGAACGCAGATCGCCAGCGCGATCGACCAACCCAGCAGCCGCTCGCCGATGGGCCCGACCGGTGTGCACACGGGCCACACGTAGAGCAGCAACGTTGCCCGTTGGCCCGCGGACACCGTCTCGCTGAGGACGCCGGCAAGCATCACCGCCACACCGATGACAAACATCAGCGTCGTGGCGAGCCAGGGGATGGGTGCCACGAGGGTTCCGAGTGCCAGCAGAATGATCCCGTTCAGGCCCAGGCCGAGGTAGCCGACCGCACGGTTCTGCCGGTTGCCGGGGAAGTCGACCACCACCATCAACCAGAACGCACCGAGCAACGTGTACAACGGTGCCTCTGTCCCCGGCGCGACGGTCCGGGCGATTGCCGCTGCGACGGGAACAGTGACCGCCGCGCGGGCGGCGCGTCGCAGCGCGTCGCGCTCCGGATCCTCGGCGCGCAACCGCTCCAGCACTCGCCCTATTGGGCCGGCAGGCGTCAGCATTCCTGGATCGTAGGGCTGGCCAGGTTTGCCGCTACGTTTTAGGCCGCACCTCGACGGGCAGGGCGGGACGGCCGCAACCAAAGGAACTACTGGCACGGTCGATCTCGCCGAAGAAGACCATGACGTCGTTTGGGTCTGTTCCTGCCGCCTGCAGGCGAGTCACGATCGCCGAAAGAAGCGAGCGCTTCCTGTCTTCCTCAGTCCCTGACGAGACCAGGGCCTCGATCATCAGGACATGCTCGCTGCGAGGCTTCTGCAGATCGGGATACAGAGGGCTGATGCGTAGGTCGGCTTCGTCCAAAGAGATGAACCTCTGGAAGTGATCGTCCTCGGGATAACCAGCGCTGACGCTTGCTTCATGAATGGCGGCGGATATTGCGTCCTTCTCTTTCACCGTTCTCCCGGAACGCATTGTGACTGTGAAAAGTGGCATGGAATCCCCGGGGTTTCGGAGAGTAGGAGGCGGCCCGTTCGTGGGAGGTGTTGGTGGTCATCGTAGTCGAAAGGGCGTTTCGCCAGCCCCGCCCGGCCATCGCGGGCACGGATCACACTGCTGACCACCCGCCGTCCACCGACAGCGTCGCGCCGGTGATGTTCGCCGCGTCGTCGCTGGCCAGGAACACGACCGCCGCGGCCACCTCGGAGAGCGTGCTCGCCCGCCGGGACGGAACGCGCGCGACCAGCGGCGCCAGGTAGTCGGCGAACTCCGCGTTGCGTTCGGTCATGCTCGGGCCGGGCGCCACGGTGTTGACCCGCACACCGCGCGGGCCGTACTCGTCAGCCCACGATTTAGTCAGCGAATGTATCGCCGCCTTGGTGGCGCTGTACAGCGCTGAGCCGGCCATGCCGATGAGTCCGTTGATGGACCCGATGTTGATGATCGATCCTGCGCCGCGTTCGGCCATCGCCTGCGCGATCACCCCGGTGAGCAGGAACGGCGCGGTGACGTTGACGGCTAACGCGTCCCGCACCAACTGCTCGGGAACCTCCGGGGTTGGCGTCGGTGTGATCAGCATCGCGGCGTTGTTGACCAGGATGTCGATGCGGCCACCGGCCGCGGCGGTCGCATCGTCGGCGAGTCGTCGCACCTGCGCGGCGCCGGCGCCGAGGTCGGCGGCGACGAACGCGGCCGAACCTCCGCTCGATTCGACTCGGTCGACGATGCCTCGGCCGCGGGCAGCGTCGCGGCCGGTGACAATGACGAACGCTCCCTGTTCTGCCAGGGCGGTCGCGAAGGCCGCGCCGAGGCCGCCAGTCGAGCCGGTGACGAGCGCGGTGTGGTCGGCCAGGCGGGTAGTGTTTGGACTCATGAGTCCACATCCTCCGCCGTCAAAAATGGACTTGCAAGTCCAGAATCTGACGGCGAAGGGCCGCGCCACGCGTGAGCGCATCATCGCGGGCGCTGCCGCTGAGGTTCGTGCCCGCGGCGTGGCGGCAACGACGCTCGATGATGTCCGGGCGCGGACGCAGACCAGCAAGAGCCAACTGTTCCACTACTTTCCGGGTGGCAAGGACCAACTGCTGCTCGCAGTCGCCGAACATGAGGCGCGGCGGGTGCTGAGCGATCAGCAGCCGCATCTCAAAGCGTTGACTTCCTGGGCGGCGTGGCGCCGTTGGCGCGATGCGGTCGTGGAGCGCTATCGCCGCCAGGGCCAACACTGCCCGCTCGCGGTGCTGATGTCGGAAATCGGGCGCAGTTCGCCGGGTTCGCAGGCGGTGACGGCGGCGCTGATGCGGGAGTGGCACGACGAGATCGCCACAGGCGTGCGGCACATGCAGGGCCGAGGACAGATGGCCGCCACTGTCGACGCCGAGCGAGCGGCCGCGTCGCTGCTCGCCGGAATCCAGGGCGGGGTCGGCATCATGCTCTCCACCGGAGATCTGAGCTACCTGGAGGCGGCCCTCGACGTCGGCATCGAATCGCTCCGTGGACGCCGACTGGGTTCCGCGGATGCTTGGTGACCGACTTGACCAAACGGCCGCGAGAACTCCGCCTTCCAGTCATGCTTTGAAGAGCGACAGGTTCGGGTGACCGCACCGCTCCAAGAGGTTCCCGCGCCACTAGGAGCTCGGGGGAACGACGCTCTGGCCGATGCGCTGTTAGCACTCGACGCGCGGTCGGGACACGCGAACGCTGGGCGCTTGGTGATTTCCAGATTGCTGGTACGTGACACCCCGGGAGGCAGATATGACGGTTGGCGATGGCGACTGGAGCAAGCCCGCTGCGATGGCTATCCCGAAGGAGGGATACTTCGAGCTCGAGCGGGGCAGGTACGGTCCGATTTATCCGAGAACGCCCGCGTGCTATGGGTTTTCCATCATCGCGAAGGTCAAAGAGGGCCGCGAAGAGGCCGTCCGCGCGTACGGCAAGCAGATCGAGGAGGCCATAGCTGGCAGCCCGGACGTGCTCGCGCCGCTGCGGCTGCACTATTTGCGCTGGGTGCTCTTCGACGTCGGCTCGGGGCTGCATTTTCAATACCAGGGCATCTTCGATACTGACTTCGACAAGTACACCGAGGATGCGGTGAGGCTATTCGGCGCGACGGGTATCACGACCGTCTTCACCAACCTCGAGGGGTTCCCGGAGGATTGGAGGGAGAACCCGGAGGCGTTCATCAAGTTCGTCCGCGAACACCAGTGCCCAAGCTTCCTGGAGTACGGGGAGTATCCCTACGTCACCGCCGACGAGATCAAGAAGGCGCTGCGGCTCAAGGCGGCGTTCTCGGACATGCTCGACCAGATGCAGTGATTCGCATCGAAGTGTGCGCTGATGCTTGAGCTTGAGGACATTCAGCACATCCTGCTGACCCGCACCCCGGCGATGACCGGGCGTTATGAGTTCCTGTCGTTCGACGGCCCCGCGGGCGGACGAGCGTGGCTGTCGGAGCTGATCGACCGGGTGGAATCCGCGGGTACGGCCAACGCCTCGATGGATAGCACAAAGCGCTGGATCACGCTGGCGTTCACCTGGAACGGTCTGCGGGCGCTCGGGGTGCCCGCAGAGTCGCTGGCAACATTTCCCGACGAGTTTCGCGAGGGCATGGCCGCGCGCGCGGACATCCTGGGTGATACCGGAGCCGCTCATCCCGACAATTGGGTGGGCGGATTAGCCGGCGATGACTTGCACGCAATCGCAATCCTTTTCGCACGCGACGAGGCCGAGCACCAGCGGGCCACCGGCGAGCATGACAAACTCGTCGCCAGGTGCGACGGCGTGCGCAGTCTGTCGGTTCTCGACCTGAACGCCACCCCGCCGTTCAACTATGCACACGATCACTTCGGCTTCCGGGACCGGTTATCGCAGCCGGTGATCGAAGGCTCCGGTGAGGAACCGACGCCCGGTTCCGGCGCGCCGCTCAAGGCCGGTGAGTTCATCCTGGGCTATCCGGACGAGGACGGGCCGCTGGCCGATCTGCCACAGCCAGAGGTGTTGTCGCGCAATGGCAGCTACATGGCCTACCGTCGGCTGCAGGAGCACGTCGGCGTGTTTCGTGACTACCTGCGCGAGCACGCCGAGACTCCGGATGAACAGGAGTTGCTCGCCGCCAAGTTCATGGGCCGATGGCGCAGTGGGGCGCCGCTGGTGCTGGCCCCCGACCATGACGACCCCGAGCTGGGCGCCGATCCGATGCGCAACAACGACTTCAACTACAAGGAGATGGATCCGCACGGGTACGCCTGTCCGCTGGGATCACACGCGCGGCGCCTCAATCCACGTGATACCGCGCACAACATGAACCGGCGCCGAATGATCCGCCGTGGCGCCACCTACGGCCCCGCCTTGCCGGAGGGGGCACCCGATGACGGGGTGGACCGCGGGATCGCGGCGTTCATCATCTGCGCCAGCCTGGTACGCCAGTTCGAGTTCGCCCAGAACGTCTGGATCAACGACAGGACGTTCCACGAACTCGGCAATGAGCGGGACCCGATCTGCGGGACGCAGGACGGCACGTTGGAGTACAAGATCCCCAACCGGCCGATCCGCAAGGTACTCAAGGGGTTGCCGGCCTTCACCACCCTCAAGGGTGGGGCGTACTTCTTCCTGCCAGGCATCAACGCTATGCGCTACCTGGCGTCGCTCGACAGTTAAGAGGAACACCATGAACACGCTGCCCCCTGCACGCACCTACAACCAAAGCCACATCCCGCGCACGCGCAACGGGCAACGGCGCATCAGCATCTACTGGACCTGGAGTTATCCGTGGGAAGCCCAACGGGATCCGGCCGCGATGTACAACCGATTCTCGACCATGACCGAAGTCCGCAACGCGCTATGGCCGAGTTACGAGACACCCGAATACGACGCGGCGAACTTCCTGCAGGGCATCGCCGGGACGCTCGAACTTTTCCATCGGTCGGCACTGGCCTTCCAAGAGTTGGCCGGCGAAGCCACCGGTCACCCGGTGGCTGTGTTTCAGCGCATCGACCAGGCCGGCTACAAGTTGCCGATCGACGAGCGGATCCTTGCCGACACCGACACCCTCATGGTCTTCGGGCTGGATCACATCCTGTCGGAGCAAGAAGCCGCACCGGAGGAGATCAGCGCCATTCGTGAATGGCTTCAGCGGGAAGGCACCTGCCTGCTGCTGGCACCGCATCACGACGTCGGCTTCACCGACGATTTCGCACAGCGTCAGGTTGAATACCGACACCACGGCGACCCACTGGTGCCGCGACAGCAGCGGTTCGGTCAATACACGCGCTCGCTGATGGAGGCACTCAACGTTCCGGTCCATAACACGTGGGGCCTGCGGCCGGCAGTTGTCGACGGCACGAATGACATTGCGCCGCTGACCGCGTTTCGCGATCTGGACACGCCTCGGTTGCTCGACAACGTCACCACGTTCAACTTCCACCCCCACCTACCGCACTACGAACTCACTGAGCCCGAAGGCGACTCGGTGCGTGTGCTGGGACGCCAACGCATCGACCCGGACCGGCCGCACCCGTTCACCGCGGCTGGCAACACCGAATTCAACGCGCTGATATGGATGCCGCCCGCCGCGCAACGCGCCGGCGACATCGTGCTCATCGACTCCACCAACTTCACCACGCTGTTCGGCGGCACCGAAAGCCTCAAGAACTTTTGGCACAACCTCGCCACCATGAAATGACGTTGCTACTTCGCCGCCGACGGCCAAACTGACCCACGCCCGCGGGGTCGGTCACGGGCGACCAAGTCGGTTCTGCCGAGGGATTGCGGTACATGGTGCGATCTCGACTCCTCCGGGTGCCTCAATCGGCTAAATGGCGCCTCTTTAACGTCCGCCCGCTGTAGGTTCGTTGGTTATGCGCCTTGTTCGGGTCGCGAGAACTCGCTGGCAACTACTTCCGTAAAGGAATTCTCATGAAGCTAACGCAGCGTTATCTGATCCCGGCGTTGGTGACAGTGCCGGCGGTTGTTGGACTGGTGGTCGCGCCGCCGGCCACGGCTGACTGTACGTCTAGCGGCTATGCCACCGTATGTGCCCAAGGTGATGTCCGGGGCGGCGGCGGCGGGTCCACTGTGTCAGGTCCGGTTTACCCGTATCCGTGCGCGGATGACTGGCTCTGCAATGACGGCGTCGACATCGCATTCGGACCAATTTGGCCGGGCGGGCCGGGCGGGCCGGGCGGACCGGGTGGGCCCGGCGGACCGGGTGGGCCAGGGCGACCTGGCGGTGGCGGTATCGGCCCGCGCTGAACGCCTTAGCGGCTCTTCAACCTTCGGCTGCGCGCTATGCGACAAGTCTGGGCACGCTGCATCAGCTATGCCGGATCAATCACTGGCCAGGGCCCGGCGCGGGCACGCCGCATCCACTCCGGAAGTCAACCAGCGGCTGACGGATACCCTGCAGGTCGGCTTTAACCTGCGGGTTGCCGTTCAGGTAGTTCTGTACGTCGTCGGTGACCGCGCTCCTAGGCTGCCCCTTGAGCCCGGTGAAAAATGCGTTCACGTCGGGATGGCTGAACAGGTAGCTCGACGTGGCCGCGGACACACCGGAAGAGACATTGGCCAAGTCGGCGGCCGTGCAGTTGGGCGGATCGGCGGCTGCCGTTGCGGTGACACCGGAAAGCATTGCACAGGCGATTGCGCCAGTGCCGATCCCGCCGGCTATCGCCCGGTGTGCTGAGCGCGCTGAGAGCAACATGGCTGGCTCCTTCGTCGGTTGATTAAGCGGCCACAAGCCGGGCACGCTTATCGGCACCTAAGAGCTAAGCAGAAGACGCGACAAGTTTCTGCACTTCCGCTGATGTATAGGCCAGAACTGCCGATGCGTCTGCCTCGGAATCGGAAGCGGCAATTCCGCGGGCATGGAAGAAAACAGTCGGTTCGGAGTTCAGCTAAACATTCGCACACACCGCAGACGAGCCGAAGGTAAGGCTGTCCCCGCCGGTACCAGGATCGATTGGGACTGGCTGCCGATCCGTTTCCAGGAATTCGCAACGCGTGCGGTGTGCTCATGGAGGCGTAGACGCCGGGCGGATGGCGACATCAGCCAACCGGCCGCGCGAAGACACCAACTGAAAACCCGTGTTGTTGAAAGGAATATCCCATGTCCACGATCCACTTCCACCAGACGACCACCTCAACCCCCGAGCAGTTCATCGCGGGGCTCACCGATTTCGGACCGGGTCGGTCGAAGGTCTTTACTAACAGCGCCGATTCGTACCTCAAGGTGCACCACCAGGGCCCCCATGAGGCTGACGTCACCGAGGGCTCGGGCGGTATCTGGGAACGCCTTCACTACGACTGGTCCGATCCCAACCATGTCAGGCTGACGACGACCGATTCCAATGTGTTTGGCGGCGGCTCGGGCTACACCTACACCTTGACGCGGCAACCCAACGGAACCACCGACGTAGACGTCGTCATCGTTCGCGAGGGCAAGAACCTCAAGGGGCGGGTGCTCTCGGGCGTGCTCGGAACCGTCGGCAAGCGCTCCTTGGGAAAGGCGTTCGCCAACAGCGTCAAGGCCATTGAAGCCAGCAGCGACGCGAGCGTGGCGTAACTGTCGTAGCGGGCTTGCGGCGCCGGCTCTGGCAGTGGCCTCGTCGACCACGAAGCCCGCCGCGGAGTGACCGGAAGGCTGCGTTGATCCTGGCAGTGGCAGGGACAGGATTACGCTCGTGTGGTGGCGGCGAAGGCCAACGCGCTGGGCGATTACCTGCGAGCCAGGCGAGAGCAGTTGCGGCCCGAAGATGTCGGGCTGGTGGCCGGCGCGCGGCGGCGGGTGGCGGGTTTGCGCCGGGAGGAGCTGGCGTTGCTCGCCGGCATCAGCTCCGACTACTACCTTCGGCTCGAGCAGGGCCGCGACAAGCGTCCGTCGCCTCAGGTTCTCGATGCTCTCGCGCGGGCCCTGCAGCTCGATGTCAAGGCCGCCGAGTATCTGCACCAACTGGCCACTCCGACCGGCGGGCGGCGGGATCGCCCGGGTGTGGAGGTTGCCGCCGCCGGCACGGAGGACCTGATCGAGCAGTTCACGATGCCAGCCATCGTGGCAAGCAGATGCCTGGACGTACTGGCGGCGAACCACATCGCCCGTGCGCTGTCCCCGGGCTTCGCTCCCGGGCAAAACTTTCTGTGCTGGCGGCTCTTAGACCCCGCGGCCCGCGACCTCTATGTGGATTGGGACGAGGCTACCGACGTCGCGGTGAGCGGGTTACGTGAAGCGGCCGGCAGCGACCCGGATGACCCGGGGGTGCAGTCGTTGGTGGACGAATTGTCCGCCGTCAGCGAGCGGTTCCGGGAACTGTGGGCGCGGGCGGACGTCGGTTACCGGGTCGGCGTCATCCACATGCGCCACCCTCGGGTTGGTGATCTTCATCTGCACCGCAACAGGTTCAACATCCCGCACTCCGGCGGCCAGCACGTGCTGATTTATCGTGCGGAGACGGGCAGCGAGTCCGCCGAGGCCCTGGAGGCACTGAGATCGCTCGGCTGAAGCGACTCGTGACGCTCGGCGGCGGGCAAATCGGATCGTAGGCTGTCCCTGCCGATACCACGATCAATGGGGACTGGCTGCCGATTCGTTTCGGGGAATTCGCGTCGCGACCGGTGCTTTACCCGGTAGCGGGAACTGATGTTGGCCGCCAGCCGCGATGACGTCGGCCCGACTCGCGACGCATCCTGCAGGCATGACTCGTCCCGGCCCTCTGCAATGGATCTGGTACACCTTCGGCGGCAGGCTCGGGCCGCTTCACCGAGGGTGGGTCCTACACGACACCACCTGCCGCACGCGCTGGTTGCGCCAAGTTGTGCGCGCGGGGGCCCAGGTGTCGCTTCCAGCAGTGATTGTGTTGGTGTTGCTGAGATTCAGTTGGATCGCCTGGGTGGCAGTCGCTCTCGGACTGGTACTGGCGCTCTGGTACTCCATCGCGTACATCAACCTGACCGCGGATGAACGCCTCATCAGGCATGGATACCATCCGGGAACGCTGCAGCGGGTACTAGACGAGCGCAACTTGGCTCGCACGAGCAGGTAGAAGGGCCCGCCACGACATCTTCTCAGCGAAACGCCTCCGGCAGATGTTCGAACGAACGCTGTTCGGCCTTTGAGAGGCCTGTTAATGCTTGAGCCCGACTGAACCCAATTGACGGCTAAGCCGTGGTAACTTTCGGTTTGTCCCGCTACCCGAAGTTGCTAACTATGTCGCCGCTGCTTCGTGACCTGCTGCGCCCGCGCCGCCGGACGCTGGCCGCCATCCTCGCCGCGATCCTCGTCCAGATGGCGATGAGCATCGCCGCCCCGTGGCCGCTCAAGATCATCATCGACAAGGTCATCGGAACCCATCGCCAGTTCAATTGGATCGACTCGATCTTGAGAGCGCTGGGCGCCGACAACAAGATGCGTATCGCCGAGGCCGCCGGGATCGCGACCGTGCTGATCGCCGTGGTGGCCGGCGTCGCGATGTATGTCGCCAGCTACTTCACCGAGACTTTGAGTCAAAGCATCGGAAACGATCTGCGCCTGCGGCTTTACCAACAGCTCCAACAGCTTTCGCTTGCGTATTACGACACCACCCGGCTCGGCACCATCCTTTCCACCCTGACCACCGACGTGCAGACTATCCAGAGCTTTGCGTCGGGATCCACGCTCAGCATTCTCACCAACACCCTGACCGTAGCCGGGATGGTGGTGGTGATGTTCCTGTGCCGGTGGGATTTCACGTTGATCGCGCTCGCGGTGACCCCCCTCTTGGCCGTTTTCGTGTTCCGTGTCAACAAAGCGATCACCACTGCGGTCAAGGAGGTGCGCACGCATCAGTCCGATCTGCTGTCCACCCTTCAGGAGGGCCTGCAATCGATTCAAGTGGTGCAGGCCTTCGGGCGTGAGGACCACCAGGCGGAGCAAGTGCGGAAGGTCAGCGAGAACACCGTGGCGGCCTGGCTGAACGCGCGACGGGTGTCCTCGATGCTGTCCCCGGCTGTCGGCCTGGCCATCGCGGCGTGCACCGGTCTGGTGCTCTGGCGGGGTTCACTGCTCATCATGGGCGGCGTGATGACAGTGGGCGCACTCACCGTCTATCTCGCCTACTTGGCCAAATTCTTCCAACCGGTGCGCGACCTCGCACAGATGACCAACACGATCGCCCAGGTGTCGGTGGCGTTTGAGCGGGTCCGCGCGGTCAATGAGGCCGACAAAGTAATTCGCGAGAACCCCTCGGCCAAAGAGGCGGGCCCGTTTCGTGGGGAGATCGCCTTCGAGCACGTCGGGTTCGGCTATGACCCACAGCTGCCCGTGCTAAACGACGTCACGTTCACCATCAGCGCGGGCCAAACAGTGGGCATTGTCGGCCCCACCGGCAGCGGCAAATCCACCGTCGTCAGCCTGATCCCGCGGTTCCGTGATGCCGACACGGGAACCGTCAAAGTCGACGGTGTGGACGTCCGCGATTACAAGCTTCGCTCGCTTCGCTCCCAGATCGGCTTCGTGCTGCAGGACACCGCGCTACTGCGGGGAACGGTGCGAGACAACATCGCCTTCGGCCGGCCGGGTGCCACCGAGGACGAAATCGTGGAAGCGGCCAAACTCGCCAACGCCCACGAGTTCATCACCCGCATGCCGTTGGGTTATGACAGCCCGGTGGGGGATCGCGGCACCACGTTGTCCGGCGGGCAGCGCCAACGCATCGGGATCGCCCGTGCGCTCGTCCGCGACAACCCGATTCTGATTCTGGACGAGCCAACCGCGGCGCTCGACGCCGAGTCCGAGGCGCTGGTGGTCGAGGCGATGGAACGGCTGATGCGGGGCCGCACCGTCATCACGATCGCCCATCGTCTCAGCACCCTGCGCAACGCCGACAGGATCATCGTCATCAAGGACGGCGTGGTGGCAGAAGAAGGCACCCACGAGGAGTTGCTGAACCGCCACGGCATCTACGCCCAGCTTCACCAACTGCAATTTGAGAATCGACATGAGGCCACCGCTGCACCGGAGTCCATGACCCGCAACCAGTAGGTCCCGCGCAATACGCCGAGCACTGCTTGACGGTCGCCTTGATTGTTTCCTATTTTCGTATTTTAGTTAAGATTAATCCCGGCCACCTCGAGAAAGAAGATCCCATGCCGCTCGTGATCGACGCCGATGGACATATCGAGGAGACGCTCCCTGAATTGGTCGAGGCCATCCCGACGGCGATGCGGGACAACGCCATGCAGTTCGTCGCGGAAGCCGGGGGGTTTGTCAGCTATCGCATCGAGGGCCGGCTTTGGCGGTCGAAATACCCGTTCCCGGGTGGGCTACAGAACCACGTATCCGCGGGAGGTGAGCGCCGCGAGGGAGGCCGCGACCCCAAGGTCCGCCTGCAAGTGCTCAACGACGAGGGGATCGACGTAGCGGTGCTGTACCCCAGTGTCGGGCTGATGTTCGGGCTGCTGGAGCACCCCGACATCGCGGCTGCCCTCTGCGGCGCGTACAACGACTGGCTCGCGCGGTATTGCGCCACCGACCCCAAGCGACTGATCGGCGTGGCGCTGCTGCCCCAACAAGACCCCCGCCTGGCGGCCGCCGAGCTGGAACGAGCCGTCACCACTCACGGCTTCGTCGGCGGCGTGATGCGGCCCAACCGGATCAACGGCCGCACCGCCGATCATCCTGACTTCGACGTGCTGTGGGCCAAGGCGCAGCAGCTCGACGTCCCGGTGTCGTTCCACGAGGCCTACTTATCGGGCATGGACACCGTCGGTCTTGACCGCATGTCGAGCTACGCCGGCTGTCACATCGTCAGCCACGTCTTCGAACAGATGACGGCGATGGTCAACGTCACGTTGGCTGGAATCTTCCAACGCTTTCCGGGCCTACGTGTGGGCTTTCTGGAGGCCGGTTGCGGGTGGGCGCCGACCTGGGTGGACCGCATCGAAGAACACTATGAGCTCGCCCCCGGCGACTACCGCGGGGGAGACCCGAGCGGCACCATCAACACACGGTCGTGGCTCACGTTCGAAATCGAGGAGCCCGGCGTGGCTTCGACGCTCGAACAAGGCTGGGCCGACAACGTCATGTTCGCATCCGACTACCCCCACCACGACGCGGTCTTTCCGGGAGCGGTGAAGAGCGTCGAGGAACGCGGGTTCGGCGACGTCCTGGAACCGAAGGTGCTGGCGGACAACGCCCTTGGGTTCTACGGCGATCGGCTGCGCCAGATCATCGGCAGGTAAGGACGACACGCGTGACAAGCACCGATACGAACCGCCCGACCGCGATGCGAGCGATGGTCGTGACGAAGCCCATTGCGCCGGCCTTGCCCGAGCTCACCGCCGCCCAGGAGCTGGCGCTGCTGTGCCGTTGCCTGTTCGCCGAGGGATACGACGACCATCTCGCGGGTCACATCACCTACAAACAACCGGACGGGACGTTCCTGGTGAACCCGTTCGGGCTGACCTGGGACGAGGTGACGGCGAGCGACGTCATGACAATGGACGCCGACGGCAACGAGACCTCGGGCCGGTGGACGATCACGCCGGCCATCACACTTCATGTCGAACTGCACCGCGCCCGCGACGATATCGCGGTGGCGATCCACAACCACTCGCGGTGGGGAACGGTGTGGGCCGACGTTGGACGGGCGCCGGAAATCTACGACCAGACCGGTGCGCTGTACCACGGCGGTGTCGCGGTGTACGACGAGTACTGGGGATCGGTGGACGACGCGAGCAACGCGCGCGCCGCGGCCGCAGCGATCGGCGACAGCAACGTCGGTCTGCTGGCGAACCACGGAGTGGTCGTGCTCGGCAGCGACATCGAGCAGACCTATCTGCGGGCGATGTCCTTCGAGTGGCGTTGCCGCCAGGCCTGGCGCATCGCCGCCGCCGGGGGTGGCGTACCAATGAATCGCGAAGCTGCCCGCAACTACGGCGAATTCTTCAATACGCACCCGTTCACCGGGTTGTTCCAGGCGATGGCACGCCGCGAGCTGCGCCGGGACCCCGGGGTCTTGAACTAACCGACTAGATGGCGCGGGCGCCCGCCACGGGCGCCTCACCGCCGGGCTGTTTCATGAAGACGCTGACGTGGGAGATCAGGCCATTTCCGTTGCGCTCGAACAGGATGCACTCGGGATATTCGGTGAGGACGCCGTCTACCTCGAAGGTCTCGCTCAGCTCGACGAACGACAACCGGTCCGAGACGTGGGATACGCGTTGCACCTTCAGCTCGTAGTCCTTGAGCGATTGGATGACGTCACGCAGGAAGGTGACGTAGCGCTGCTTGCCCTCCAGCCGATCACAGAACGGCCCATCCCGCGTGAGACCCTCCTCGGCGATGGTGGCCGCCAAGCCATCCCAGTCGTGGGCAGCCATGCACGTCAAGTAGCGCTCGATCACATCTGCGCCGATCTCGCTCACGTTGCCCCCTCACCGGTCTTCGCGCCTAACTCAACCCACAGTAGATTGCCCAGGTCCGACTCATGATCCCGGCGGTCCGCACGATGAGGGTCACGGCCCGTCGGTGGTTACGGTGTCCAGACGCCGAACGGGACGTACGGGTTGGTGCCAAAGGGCGTGTACGGATTCGCTCCGCCGACCGTCTGGTCCTGCTGGTAGACGATGCTGGGTCCACCGGGCGGGAGTGCCACGGTTCCGTCGGCGAGGGCAGGGTTAGCCAGCCCGATGGCGGCGGCCGCGAAACCGACCGAAGCGATCGCGGCAACTCCTAGCTTCTTCATATTCGAAGCCTCCTTGTGTTGTCTTGGCGGGAGGCTCGCGGGCCGAAGTCCGCGGGTCTGACGCACCGACCGGTGCTCGATCTCACCGATCTGCACAGTCGAACCAGCAGGTCCAGCCGTTTAGTCCGTGGTCGGCAGGATGTTGATGGGGGCTGGCAGAATTCACACTCATAGTGCCGTTACTGCCAGAACCGGGTTAGACGGGATCCAGTGTGGAAGCAGCCGGAGGTGAGGGTGGAGTGGCCACCAGGCAGGCCACTGCTACTTCGGGCACTCCACATCGATATAGACGGTGCGCAGGCCCCCCGTTGCGGCGTCGGCTGTGTTGATCGTGTTGACCCAGCACTGGTTCAGATCGACGTCGGGAAGACCGTTGGTGTACTGGACCTGCACGTCGTACCCGCGGGACTCGAGATCACTGATGGTGGCACTGGCGTCTTCTGAACCGGGTGTCGGCAGCGCCGGGTCGGCGGCGCCGATCGGAGCCAGCGCGATCGCCGCGGCGGCTTCCGCGGAAACCAGTAAGGGCGCGATGTATCGCGACGTGAGCGACATGGCGGTCCTCCTTGTAAGGCAAGGCTATGGTGGCCTGCTTCGAGTATCGCTTCAAATTGACGCCCGCGATCGAACTACCAGGAAAGGCGATAATGGTTATCAACAAATTGCGAGAAAGCGCGCGACCCGGTTCGGCAGACGATGGGCCGGCAGCCCAATCCCGTCAGGGAAGGTGCAAATCCGTCGCGCGAGGGTTCGACCCTCGCGCAGGCAGAGTGTGATTGAGCCGAGGACCGCCGGGCTCCGGCTACAGCAGGCCCGCGACAAATGATGCGGCCTGGTTCGTCCCCCCCGGGATGTATTGGTGGTGGGCAGGGCTGTCGACACTGCTGCCCGGGCCACATATTGAGTCGCCGCCATTGCACAAGTCGATGGTCCGGGCCCCGTACACCGGTGTGAGTCCGGGCAACGGGCCCATGACCTTGTCGAACGGGTTGCCGAACGTCGCGACGGCGGCCACATGGTCGGCTGCCTCGGGCGGCAGCGCCGGCGCGACGCTGCCGAGTGCGGGCGTTATCGCATCCAAGCCCGGTATGGACCCGAGGCCCGGTATGGCACCCACACCTGGCGTGACACCGATGAGCATGTCGATGACGGCCGCGCCCTGCGAGTAGCCGCCGAGCACCAGCCTGGTGGCGGGGCAGTTTCCGACCATGTACATGACGTGACCGTTGGCATCGTTGACGCCGTCGGCGACCCTGAGGAAGTTCATGGTGGCGGCGTAGTTGACCACGTACTGCCCAACGGATCTGCCGCCTACCTTCGAACGCAGCGAGTTGATGAACGCGTTGCCCACATCCCCGACGCCTGTGGAGTCGTTAGTGCCACGCGCGAACACCACCTCGATGTCGGGGCAACCGTCGGCACCGGCCGAAGGTGTGCCGATCGGTGAGGCAAACAGGGCCCCGGCCGTCACAGTCGCGGCGCACAGCGAATTAGCAATCCGGCGTAGGCAGGCCATGTCAATATTCATTGACCGAGAATAGCGGGCGCCATCGCTACCCAAGCGGTTTGGGCGGACTGCCCACGGCAGCCGAGAAAAGGCTTGCGTTACAAGGCGAGCGCCCATTACGCCTGCGACGAGGGCTTTGAACGCAGGATTTGCCCGCTCTGAGCTTGGTGTTGATCAGGCTAGCAGCGACACTCACGCAGTCCCGAACACGCCGCGGGGAAGAGTCAGCGGCAAGTCCAGCGAGCTGAGGAGACCCGGTGGTGCGTCAACCACGTGGGGAACCGCGTTCACGACACGCATAGCGGTGGCCACCATCGCGCCCGCGCCCGCGACCATCCCCGAGATACCGGCACGAGCAGGATCGCGAAGGGAGACCGCCAGGGTGCAATCGATGTCCGGCTCGCCCTCGACGACCACCCGGTACGAAAGGTCGCCCACACCCGTTGGCCAGTCCGGTGCGATGTCGTGTGCAAGCCGCGTGACGTGTTCGATCACGATCGCCTCGCGTCCATCGACCACACCGATGGCCTGCATGCGCAGTGCGGCACAGGTTCCCGCCTCGACCCTGCCGAACGCCACGTCAAATGTCCGATCGGACGTCCGGCGGTCGAAAGTCTCACGCACTTCCTCGATCTCGACGCCCAGCGCCTCGGCCACCAGTCGGAGCTGCCCTTGCCACTCGCCGGCGATGGCGCCCGGGAAGCTGATCCACGGTTGGTAGTCGAGCGGCCGCCCGAATCCCAAGGCATCGCTCATGATGTCTACCACCGCGTAGTCGTCGTACAGAGCGATCTCGTAGGCGTGAACCTTCTCGATTGACGCCGACTGCGTCATCAGCACCAGCGGCAGATAGTCGGCCGCGAAGCCGGGTTCGATTCCCGACGCATAGAAGGAGACCTGCCCCGCCTTGGCGGCGGCAGCCATCTGATCGCGCCATTCCGACGGCTCATATGAAGCGGGATTGATCAGACGTGTTGTGCTCGTGGAGACGACGTTGATGCCGGCTTCGAGGAGCCGAACATAGTCGGGGATGGCGACCGCGTCACGCTCGGGCCCGCTCGCCGCGTACACCACACAATCCGGCTTCAATGCGATCAGCGTATCCGCGTCGTCGGTGGCGATGACGCCGATGGGCTCGCCGTAGGCGAGCTCGCCGGCATCCTTACCGACCTTCTCCTCGGAGTGGACCCATACCCCGACAAGGTCGAGATCAGGTCGCCGCTGGATCGTGCGGATGGCGATGGATCCGATGCCGCCCGTCGACCAGACCACCACCCGCTTCACGCCCGATGCCATGGTGCCTCCTTGTTCATTGGTACCCCGGACGGGAGTCTGGTCAGCGGAGCGGTGGCGGTCACTGCCGTGCGGTTCCTACCGTTAGTTGTTCATGCCGACTGTCCGACCTAACTTTTGCTCCGGGACGCTAGCAGCCCCCGTCATCAGTGGTCAATAGCCGAATCGATTGACCAAATATCTGTTCCGGCGTAGAGTCCCGGCGCGGGATGATCACGCTCCGGTTCGACATGCGCGCGCCTGCCACCGGCGCTCCGGCGACCGAGCTTTACAGCGCAGCGGTCGAAATGTGTGCGTGGGCCGAGACGCGCGGCGCGTTCGTCGCGATACTTTCTGAACACCACGCCGCACAGGACGGCCATCTGCCAGCGCCGCTCATCCTCGCATCGGCGATCGCCGCCCGCACCGAGCGTCTTGCGATCCTCCTGGCCGCAATTGCCATTCCGCTGTGGGACCCCGTCCGTCTGGCCGAAGAGGTCAGCGTGCTGGACATCATCAGCAAAGGGCGCGTCTGGTACGCCTTCGGTATCGGCCACCGCCCCGAGGAATACGAACACTTCGGCGTCGACACCGGGCAACGCGGGCGCCTGGCGGACGAGAACTTGGCGCTGCTTCTGCGTCTTCTCAAGGGCGAGCCCGTCATCCACGAAGGTCGCCGCATTCACGTCACCCCGCCCTGTACTACCGCGAATGGTCCGCTGATCATGATTGCGGGCGGCAGCCCGGCCGCCGCGAAACGGGCGGCGCGGCACGGGCTCGGGTTCATCTCCCAGGTGCATTCGCCGGACCTCAAGGAACTCTACGAGTCGGAGTGCCGCGCCAACGGTCACGAGCCAGGCATGACCCAGTTTCCCGACGTGGCCGCGCCGACGACGGTATTCGTCGCCGATGATGTGGACCGTGCGTGGGACGAGCTCGGCCACTACCTGCTACACGACGCGATGACCGCGGCGGCCTATCGGCACGGCGACGACACGGTGGCCAGCATTTCGCGCGCCCGAAGCGTCGAAGAACTTCGCGCGGTACAGGGGCCCTACCGCATCTTCACGGTCGACGAAGCAGCCGCATATGTGCGGGGCGGACGGGGTTTGCAGCTTCTGCCGCTATGCGGCGGCCTGCCTCCCGATCTGGCTTGGCCCTACCTCGAGCGAGCGGCGACGGCGGCCGCGCGCGCGCAGGAATCCGTCGTCGAACGCTAATTAAGGAGAAGCGTGGCCGCGAACCCAATTCGTGTCGTTGTCTGGTCAACCGGAGGGGTCGGCTCCATCGCCATCGACGCGATCCGGCGTCGACCCGACCTGGAACTGGTTGGCGTCTGGGTACATTCGCCGGAGAAGGTGGGCCGTGACGCTGGCGAACTCGCCGGTGGCGCACCGATCGGCGTGCCTGCGACAAACGACGCCGATGCGCTCATCGCTCTGCGGCCGGACTGTGTCGTCTACGCGGCCAGCGGCCCAGAACGCGACGCCGGCGCGGTGCCCGATTATCTGCGATTGCTCGAGGCCGGGATCAATGTCGTCTCCACGACGTCCACGAGCCTCGTCTACCCGCCGGCCTACTTCGCCAAGGATTGGCGCGATCAGCTCGAGGCCGCGGCGAAATCGGGCAACGTCTCGTTCTACGCGTCGGGCATCTTCCCAGGGTTCGGGTCAGACCAACTTGCACTGCTGTTGAGCACCCAGTCGAAAACGATCCGCACGATCACGGCGACCGAAGTGGCCCTCAACGACCACTATCCCGTCGCCAGCGTGATGATGGACGGGATGGGATTCGGTCGACCACTCGACTTCGAACCGATGCTCAAGACCCCGGGGTTCATCGAAATGGCTTGGAACGCACCGATTCACCTGATGGCAGATGGCCTGGGCGTCGAAGTCGAAGAAATACGCGGGTCACTCGACCGGCGACTGACGGACAGGGACATCGAAGTCGCTTTCGGCACGATCAAAGCGGGTACGTGTGCCGCAGTCTGCACCCGGGCCGCCGGCGTTGTCGACGGGCGCGAGGCGATTGTGATCGTGCACATCATCCGGATGGCCCGCGACGTCGCGCCTGACTGGTTGACCTCGGAGCACGACGCCACGTATCGCATCGACATCGAGGGCGACCCGGACATCCACTGCTCGTTGACGCTGGGTGACGCCGAAGGCCACGGCGCCGGCCGAAGCGCGATGGCGGCCACCGCGATGCGTGTCGTGAACGCACTGCCCTACGTGGTCGAAGCACCCGCAGGACTTGTCAGTTCGCTCGATCTGCCGATGACGTTGCCCCGCCACGCACTCGGGTGAACGGTCACAGTCTCAGACGGACGGCTCAGCTGAGCGATACCTTGCCCATGATGAGGTCAAGGATGAACTTGCCCGGTGCGAATGATCCGGTGATGGACGACATCGCGTGCCCATTGTCCACCAGAAGATTCACGCCGCTGATTGCCCTGGCAGCATCGCTGTTGAGAAACACCATCGCGCTTGCCATCTCGTCGGGGGTATGAACCTTGCTGCCTGTCGCCTCGCGGTAGTCCTGCGCAAAGGAGAGCCAGAGGTCGGCGTTGGCCTGGGCGAGCGGTGTATCGGTGGGGCCGGGGCAGATCGCGTTGATCCGTACGCCCTTCTTCAGGAAAGGAAAGGACTGAATCGCCACGTACGCGTTGATGACCTGCTTACTGAAGCCGTAGTGGATGAACCCCTCCGCCTCATGGGCCGCGACCCAGTCTTCGGCGGATTTGTAGTCAGGTGTGGCCAAGAACTCCTGAATTCGGGGGAGATCGTTTTCCCATCCAAGCCCGGCCAGTGACGAGATGAAACAGATCGCCGACCCGCGGGGAAGTTGGTCGTTGTCGAGCATCCGCTCGATCAAGTGTCGGTGGCCGATGAAGTTGATTCGCATCAGGTCCGGCCCGTCCGCCACACCGGCGGCGGAGAAGATCGCATTCACGGGCCCACCGACCTCGTCGATCGCGCTGTCGATCGACGCCGGGTCCCGAAGGTCGACGGTGAGCGCCCGGTCGACCGGGTAACTCACCGGAGCGTAATCCAGCACAACCACCTCGGCGCCGAGTTCTTTGGCCATCTTGGCTGCCGCGGCCCCCATACCGGTGGCACCCCCAACCACAAGCACCCGCTTGTCGTCGTACCGGAACTGCTCGATACCAGTCATCTCGTCCTCTCCAACGGGCCGCCACTGTGGCGGAACACCTGCACATTACGGGGGAACATATGTTTGGTTCAAGAGTGGGGCGACCTCTAGGATGCTCGTGTGACAGGAGCCAGCGCCATCGACGTGTACTACGACCCGTTCGATTTTGAGATCGACGACAACCCGTACCCGAGCTGGAAGCGGCTGCGCGATGAGTCTCCGCTCTACTACAACGACAAGTTCAGCTTCTACGCCCTGAGCCGATACGAAGACGTCGCGCACGCGCTGCCCGACTGGGACACCTATCGCTCGGGTAAGGGAACGACCCTCGACATCATTCTCAACGGCATCGAGGTTCCCCCCGGCGTCATCCTGTTCGAGGATCCCCCGCTTCACGATCTGCATCGGCGTTTGCTGTCAAGGGTTTTCACACCGCGGCGCATGGAGGCGATCGAGCCACTGACGCGGCGGTTCTGCGCGTATGTGCTCGATCCGTTGATCGGCTTGGGCGGCTTCGACTTCATCGCAGACCTCGGGGCGTGGGTACCCATGCGAACCATCGGCTACCTCCTCGGCATCCCGGAAGAGGACCAGGCAGCCATTCGCAAGAACACCGATGCCCTTCTCGAACTCAAGGACGGCAAGCGGCTTCGTGCGGTTCCGCCGGACCTGTTCGAACGGAGCTATCAAATGCTTGCCGACTACATCGATTGGCGGGCCGAGCACCCGTCCGACGATTTGATGACCCAGCTGCTCAACGCCGAGGTGGAGGAGGCGGATGGAACGCGACGCCAGCTGACCCGCAGCGAGGTGCTCAACTACACGGCCACGATCGCGGGCGCCGGCAACGAGACGACGACGCGTCTGATCGGCTTCATCGGCCAACTGCTTTCGGACCATCCTGACCAACGCCGACAAATCGTCGCCGACCCGTCGCTGATTCCAGGGGCGATCGAGGAGGCGTTGCGCTACGAGGCGCCGTCGCCGGTGCAGGCGCGACACGTCGCCCGCGACGCGGAGTGCTACGGCCAGACGGTGCCCGAAGGCTCAGTGATGCTGTTGCTGAACGGGTCGGCCAACCGCGACGAGCGGCACTTCGAGGATCCGGATCGGTTTGACATCCACCGCAACGGCGCGCACCTCAGCTTCGGGCAGGGACTTCATTTCTGCCTCGGTTCGGCGTTGGCCCGCATGCAAGCGCGCGTGGCGCTCGAAGAAGTGATAAAGCGCTGGCCGGATTGGGAAGTCGACTACGACAACGCCACCATGGCACACACTGCGAGCGTGCGCGGGTGGGCGCGACTACCGGTCACAGTCGGCTAGGCATCGCGCACGGCGACCCCGCGCACCACGGTGTCGCGAGCACAGACGAGCGCCGCTCGCGTACCCAGATCACGCACAATGTTTTCCGGCATCCACAGCACATCCATCACGCAGCGCGACAGCAACTCGGTAGACGGGCTGTCGGTGCGAATCTCTTTCGACTTGATCCCTTCGGACAGCAGCGATTTGAGTTGTCGCAGTCGCTTGCTGAACAACAGCCCCGGGTTAGGGGTGTCGGGCGGCGACTGTCGCATCCACGCCAGCTGAATCTTCCACTCATCGGGGAACTGGTCCAAAGCATTGATGTTGACCCAGCTCAGTGCATCAAGCTTCTCGATCGGTGTGGCATCTGCGCGAAGAACGGTCGCAAATCCGCCACCGACCTTCGTGCCGAACGACAACATGATCGAGGCGAGGAGCTCGTCCTTCGATCCGATCAGCCGGTAGACGGTGCCAGTGCCCAGGCCCGCGGCGGATGCAATGTCCCTGATGGTGGTGACTTCATAACCTTTGCGGCCGAACTCGGCGCGTGCCACCGCGCGGACGTGAGCAGCCTTGTCGTTGACCGCGGACGCAGGCTCGTCGTTCCATGTCTTGATCGCTTCCTCAGCAGCGGCGAAGGCATTTGACCGGTCGAGTTCCTCATCACTAGGCGGCCGGCTCGCAAGACCCTGCAACATGATTCGGCACAAAACCGTCGCGACCTGTTCGGGGGATGCGTTGTGCCGAATGACGTCAAGCCCGGCGTGCATTGTGCTCTGGCAAATCCGGTCGGCCAGAGTGGGAAGGTCGATATCGGGTCTGATGTAGCCGCTCCACCTGCCGGCACGCAGCGTCTGCAGCATCGCTTGCTGAACGGCAGTAGGGGGTTCTTGGAGCAACTTAACGAGCTCTTCATTGGAGCTGGGCGCTTCGTAGAACGACATCTGAAGAGCGGCGCGGTGCTTCACAGCGCAGCGCGCGATGGCCGATCCGAGCTCGACGATCTTTTCCGACGCTCGCCGCGAGTCGGGTTCATCCAGCTGCTCGAGAGCGATTCTGCCGAGGCGATCCAAGTCGGCGTGATAACGCCTGATCAGCTCGACGAGGATCGCTTCCTTCGATTCGAAGTGATGGTACAAACTGCCCGGCAGGATGCCCGCCGCGTCAGCAATTTCCTGAAGGGAAGTACGCAGGCCGGAGGATCCGATCAGCGACGCAGCGGTCTCGAGCACCTCAGTTCGGCGCGTGCCATCGGAGTCTGCAGCCTCAGACGAATGCTGAAGCGTCACAAGACCTCCACGGCTATTCACGCCCGTCCGGGGGAACCAATCTTTGGTACAGATTACCAGAGGGTAACCTCACGCAGCGCAGGCTTCGTCTGGGCAGGAGGCGGACGGAGTCATCCACTTTCACCCCAGTCCTCCTCAGGCGGGACCGAATACCGGTCACCTGCGTCTCGCGATTGACTGCGATCCAAGCCGAACTCTAGTGTGGAACAGATATTTGGTCAATCAAACTCCCGACTTAGGGCGAGGAGGCGTCAGATGGCGGAGTCGACGGACACCGAGGACCTGCCTCAAAGCGTCCGGGACGCGCAGGAGAAGTTCGATGCGGGGATGGGCGCCGACGGCGACGCCTCTCCGTACCCCATGCTGTGCGAGCTGCGCGCGAAGGGACCGGTCCATCAGGGGTGGCCGGAGATGGGCATATGGGAGAACACCGGCGAAGGCCCACCGATGTTCACCGCGTACACCTTCGACGCGGTGAAGGCGGTCTTCACCGACGACAACGCCTTCAGCACGCGCTGCTACGAGGCGATCGTTCGTCCGTTGCAGGGCCCGACCATCCTTGAGCTGGACGAACCCGAACACCAGGTGTACCGCAAGCTGCACGAGTACGCGTTCGCGCGCCCGTCGATGCGCCGGTGGGAGGCCGAACTCGTCGGGCCCCTGGTTGAACGCACCGTCGACAAGCTCCGCGACGCCAAGCGAGCCGACCTGGTAGCCGAAGTGTTCATGCCCATTCCGGTGCGGGTCATCGCCGCACTCCTGGGCTTGCCGGAGGGCGACGTGCCCGAATTTCACCGCCTCGGCATCGACCTGCTCGGATTTCGGGCCGATATGGACTGTGCGCTTCGGGCATCGGCGAAGTTGCGCGAGTACTTCGCCGGCATCCTCGCCGATCGAAGGCGCGATCCCCGCGATGACATGGTCAGCGTTCTGGCCGACGCAGAGATAGATGGTGTGCGGCTGTCCGACGAACAGATCTTTGGGTTCATGCGGAACCTGTTGCCGGCAGGCGCGGAAACCACCTCGCGGTCAACGGCGAACCTGGCGTTCGGCTTACTGACGCACACCGATCAGCTCGCCGACGTCATGGCCGACCGCAGCCTGCTTGCGCAGGCCATTGAGGAAGGGATCCGCTGGGAAACCCCACTGCTGAACTTCATGCGCGAGGCCACTCGAGACGTCGAGTTCGGCGGACGACAGATTCCCGCCGGCGCAATGATGGCCGTCAACCTCGGCAGCGCCAACCACGACGAGACCAGATGGGATCGTCCCGAACGTTTCGATATCTTCCGGGAACGCAAGCCTCACATCGGCTTCGGCCACGGCGCTCACGTATGCATCGGGATGCACCTGGCCCGTCTCGAGAGCACCATCATCTTCAACACGCTCTTCGACCGGCTGCCCGGACTGCGCCTGGATCCCGAGGCGACCTACCCGTACATCGCAGGCATGTACTTCCGGTCTCCACCGCGTTTGGACGTGATCTGGGACTGACTACGTCGGACTGATCCCCAGACGCTCGTACACGGCGAAGACCTCCTCGTAGATCGATTCCGGAATCGTGAACGGCTCTGTCGCCGAGACTTCGGACAGATGCGCCGCGACGTCGTCGGCAGTCGGGTTGGTGTCTTGTCCTGCCAGCCAGCCCTGGCCGAGGCCGACGAAAACACGGGCGAAGCGGCCGCCGAAGGCCGAGTAGTTGCGGTGGCTGAATTCGCAGGCCCGACTCGCTAGGTAAACCACCATCGGAGCGACGAGCTCAGGCCTAATCGCTTGCAAGAGCCCCGATTCCTCAAGTGCCTTTGTATCTTCCACCGTCTCCGTCACCATTCGCGAGACGCCATACGGCAACACGGTGTTGGCGAGGATTCCGTGTCGTGCACCTTCCAGGGCGATGACGTTGGTCAGCCCGACGAGGCCTGCCTTCGCCGCCGCATAATGCGCTTCCATGTGCTGTCCGAACATGCCCGCCGATGACGAGACGAACACAAACCGGCCGTAGCCCTGCGACTTCATCACCCGATACGCCGGCTGACTCAAGTAGAACCCACCGTCGAGGTGCACGCCCAGCATGCGTCGCCAGTCGTCCGTCGAAAGATCTTCGAACGGAATGCTGTTGAAGATGCCCGCGTTGCTCACCACCGCGTCGAGGCGGCCGAAGCTCTCTATCGCGGTTTGGACGATCGCCTCTCCGCCTTCTGGACTGTCCACCGAATCGTGTGACGCGACCGCCACACCGCCTGGGCCCGTGATCTCGTCGACTACCTGGTCGGCGACGCTGGTGTCCGCGCCACTTCCGTGCATCGACCCGCCGAGGTCGTTGACCACGACGGAGGCACCGCGGCGGGCAAGCTCCAATGCGTAGAGGCGGCCGAGACCGCGGCCCGCCCCAGTGACGATGACGGCCTGCCCGGCGAAGTCGATCATGCTTCCCTCTGCAACGTCGGCAATTGACTGCGGCAACGCCGGACTTTACGGTGGAACAGATATTTGGTCAATCAGGCGCCGGCATTGGAATCGATGAGGGATCTGCTGTCAAGCGACACCGAGGTCGACGGCCTCGGGCGGTTGGGCTTGCTGGCGTCCGCACTTTCCGGTAGCCCGCTGCAGGTGGCATCGCTCGAGTCTGGCGAACCTCCCTGGACCGACGGCAAGACGGTGTTCATCGACCCCGCAGTCGATTGGCGTGGCCGACTTCAAGCGCTCGCTGTCCAGGCTTCGCTGCTTGCGGCGGGCAGCCTGGCACCCGAGGTCGTCCGCAAGCTCGCGCGACGACCCGGGTTGGCCAAGCGTTATCTCGTCGTTGAGGGCCATCGAGCCTTGACGGCCAATGATCAGCTGTTACCACCAATGGTGCGGTCACTGATCGACCGCGAGATCGCCGCGCGCAGCGACTGCCCGGCCGCGTCGCTGGCCGTGGCACAGAGCGAACTGCAGATCCCCGATCCGCCCGAGATTTTCGGTGCTATTCGCGCGCGAACCCTGTTGGCGTCCAAGGCAGGTCCCGATTCCTCTACGCCTGCGGGTGAACACGTCCCGCGCCGGCAGTCGAGCAAGAAGCTTGCCGAAGTCGATGACGACGAGAACGAGGGCGCTGGTGCCGATGTGCTCGACCTCTTCTCCAGCCCTGTCGGCGGTGGCGGCGGCATCGGCAAGTTGCTGCAGAAGATGCTGGGCGTGGTGCGTCAACTGGGGGAAGGGGGGTCGCCCGGCGCCGACGCACCGACACACCGAACACGTTCCGGCGCTCGGCCTGGAGCGAACTTCGTCCTTTCGACGGCGCGTGAGGGTGCCTTCGACGACGACATCGACGAACGGCACGGAATCACCTACCCCGAGTGGGACGTTCACTTGCGGCGCTACCGGCCCAACTGGTGCACCGTCCAGGAAGTGGAGCCGCGGCCCAAGGCGGACGACACCGCGCTGGGTTTGTCCGACGCCTACGGACTGCGTCGACCGCTGGCTCGCCTGGGCGTCGGTCTCGCTCGCTGCCATCGCCAGGTCCAGGGCGACGACATCGACATCGATGCGGCAGTCGAAGCGAGGGTCGAGGTGATGGCGGGATCGGCACCGGACGAGGCCGTCTACCTCGACAGCCTTCGCCGCAAGCGCGACCTCGCCGTCCTTCTCCTCCTCGATGTGTCCGGTTCGGTCGCCGAACCCGGAGCGCCGGGCCAGACCGTGCACGAACAACAGCGGGCCGCCGCGGCGGCATTCACCATCGCTCTCCATGACCTCGGGGATCGCGTGGCGCTCTATGCTTTTCACTCCCAGGGCCGGTCGGCGGTGAAGCTGATGCCGGTGAAGCGCTTTGACGACGCCGTGGACACATTGGTGATGCGCCGGCTGCGTGGACTCGTTCCCGGTGCGTATTCGCGGCTTGGCGCGGCGATCCGGCACGGCGCGGCAGTGTTGGAGCGCGACGGTGGTACGTCACGACGGCTGCTGCTGGTGCTCTCGGACGGATTGGCCTACGACCATGGCTACGAGCGAGTTTACGGCGCCGCAGACGCACGCCGTGCGCTTTCCGAGGCACGCCAGCGCGGCACCGGCTGCCTGTGCCTGACCATCGGCGCGAACACCGAAGCGGAGGAGCTGCGGCGCGTGTTCGGCGGCGCTGCCCATGCGACTGTCCCGCGACTCGACCGACTGAGCGCGATGATCGGGCCGCTTTTCCGGTCGGCGCTGCGGTCGGCCGAGGTGCGTCGACGTACCAGCACAGGCGCAAAACCGGCCGCAAGACAAGGAGAATGATGGCTGGCGATGAAGTCCGCCCATATTACGTGCCAGTGGGCAACGAGGAACACGTCTTCACGGCCGCCTTCCGGCAGGGGCTGTCGCTTCTGCTCAAAGGGCCCACGGGATGCGGCAAGACACGTTTCGTTGAAGCCATGGCGTACGACCTGGGGCGCCCGCTGATCACGGTGGCCTGCCACGACGACCTGACCACCGCCGATCTTGTCGGGAGGTTCTTGCTGCGCGGCGGCGAAACGGAATGGGTCGACGGTCCGTTGACGCGGGCCGTGCGTGAGGGCGCCATCTGCTATTTGGATGAGGTCGTCGAGGCGCGACAGGACACCACTGTGGTCTTGCACCCGCTGGCGGATCACCGCCGTCAGCTGCCAATTGATCGGCTCGGCATCACACTCGACGCCGCTCCCGGGTTCTGCCTTGTGGTGTCGTACAACCCCGGGTATCAATCCGTTCTCAAGGACCTCAAGGATTCGACGCGGCAACGAATGGTCGCGATCGAATTCGGTTTCCCGACATCGGATGTCGAGGAGAAGATCGTCGCGTGCGAGGCCGGCATCGACCATGACAACGCCGCCCAGCTCGTGCGGTTCGGCAACGCGATCCGCCGACTCGAGACCGCGGGGCTCCGCGAGGTCGCATCGACGCGGGTACTGATCGCCGCCGGTCGGCTGATCGTCGAAGGCCTCACCCCGCGTGAGGCGGCGCGCGTCGCGGTGGTGGGACCGCTGACAGACGACGCCGTCGTGACAAGCGGCCTGGCGGAGATGATCGACGCGTACCTCACCGAACGGGTCGACTGAGCCCGATTGACGGTGAAGGTGCGTAACGCTAGGGTCTGAACAAATATTAGGTTTCCTGGAACGCCCCGCGCCAACGGAGGTGAGATGGGCTACGAAAGCACCGCGCAGCCGATAAAGATCGGGTACCTCATGGACTTCGTGCTGCCTGAGGGCTACCCGCAGGAGATGCGAGACGACCTGACCCGGCCGTTCGACCTGATCTTCGACGAAGGCGTGAAGCAACGGATCATCGACCGCCCGATCGAGATCGTTTACCGAGAGGTCGAAGGTCTCCCGAAGGGGTCAGTCAAGGCGGTGATCGATGCATACGGCGAGCTCGTCGACGAAGGCTGCCTGGTGGTATTTGGACCCCATATCACCGATAACTGCGTGCCCACCCGCGAGGCGATCGAAGAGCGCTTCCGCGTTCCAGGTGTCAGCGTGACTGGTACTGACGACTGGTTGGGCGAGTGGACGTTCTCGTTCCCACAAGGTTCGATGACCGACGAACCGATCTTCTGGGCGGACCTGCTCGCCAAGGGCGGGCACACAGAGGTTGGCGTGCTGATCGAGCAGTCGCTGGTGGGGGAGAGTTATCTCAAGCATTTTCGAAACGCGTGTCGGCGCAAGGGTATTAGGATCGTGGCCGAGGCATCGATTGCGCAGACTGCTCAGGACGTTAACGACGCGGTGCGTAGCTTGCATGAGGCGAAGGCACCTGCGGTCGTGCACATGGGCTTTGGTTTCGGCATCGTCTTCGTCAATCCGGTGCTAGAAGCACTCGACTGGGACCCGCCCCGATTCACGAGCACTGCGTTCCAGAACGCGTGGATCAATCCGATCCTGTGGAACGCCTTCATGGGCTGGACCGGCAACGATCAGTACGACGAGGAAAACGCCGTCGGACAGCGGTTCCTCGACCGCTTCGAAGCGGCATACGATCGGCGCCCACAGTATTGCGTGCCCGTCGTCAACTGCGACGTCGCCACCACACTGCTGCACGCATTCACCGACGCTCATCCGCTGAGCCCCCGCGGCGTCAAGGAGGCCCTTGAGCGGGTCAAAATGCTGCCAGCAGCGTCCGGCGCCCCGGGCACGAGAGTGTCGTTCGGTAAGTGGACCCGCCGGGCATGGATGGGCGCCGGCTACCTCGTTGCCCGGCAGTTGGATGCCGACGGTGTCAACTCCCATCTCGTCGACCGCTTTGGTGAGGAGTAACCGATGACAACCGAACAGACAACGCCGTCTGCCGTCAATCCTCCGGCCGAGTCGAAGAAACATTCGTGGATCGGCGCCGTCTGGGTCGGGGTCGCGCTCGTCCTGTTGGCGCTCATCGCAGCCAACGCACGCATGGGTGCGGTCTCTCCCCGCATCCGCAATCCCGGAGTCACCGGCGCACCCCGCCCGGTCGAGCCACTGTTCGGTTATCAGCACTGGCTGGGTCTGTTCCAGATCTTCACGATCATCACGATGCTGATCATCATCGCGGTGTACGTGGTGGTGTGGCGTCGACACCCAAAACATCCTGTGCTGTTGATGGGGATCGTCACGACGCTGATCGTCTGGCAGGACCCGATCATGAACTGGTCGCCGTACGCGGTCTATAACCCGCAACTGTGGCACTGGCCCGAGGACTGGCCGCTGGCGTCAATCTCGCCCACGGTGGAACCGTTCCTGGTGATCGGGTACATCATGTTCTACCTGGGACCGTATTTTCCGGCCATCTGGATCCTCCGCAAGATTCAGGCTCGCCGCCCCATGGACTCGTTTGTGTGGCGCCATCCGCTGATCAGCCTGGCGCTGATCATCCTGCCCATCGGGATCCTCATCGACGCGATGCTCGAGATCACGCTGGTGCGCACCGGCTTCTACATCTACGCGCAGGTCATTCCACTCGGATCCGTTTTCGTTGGACAGCCATACCAATTCCCGTTCATCTGGGAAACCGTGATGGTGACATTCGTGATGATCCCGGCGGGTGTGCTGCTCTACCGCGACGACACCGGACGCACAGTTGCCGAGAAGCTAGCGCAGCGCGCGCGCATTTTGCCGAGTCGACCGGCACTGGGCATGTTCGTGGTGATGTTCGTGATCATCAACCTCGCGTACTTCGCTTACGGCACCGGATTCGCAATTATCAAGTGGACGCGAACGGCGACATCGGTGGCCTGTCCCTGGCCCTATCCGGAGGCCAAAGTGTATGACCCGCAAGGGTTCTACGAACAGAACGGTCAACCAGGACCGTATTCCGCTGGCATCTGGTCGACGTGGATGAGTGCGCAACCCGACGGGCGGCCTAACGTGCAGCTCGGCTCTAAGAGTGAGCGGTGTGCGCCCACGCAATGAGTGAACCACGCAGCGTCGTCATCACGGGCGCCTCAAGGGGTCTCGGTCTGGCATCCGCGGCACACCTGTACACCAATGGGTGGCGTGTAGTGGCTGCCATGCGCGCTCCCGAGGTGGGAATGACGCGCTTGCGGGAGGCGACCGGCGCAACCGATGACGACCCCCGCCTGATTGGTATCCAGCTGGACCTCACCGACTCAGCATCGGTCACTGCCGCCGCCAAGATGATCGCGGAGGCCGTCGGCGCGCCCTACGCTCTCGTGCACAACGCCGGCATCTCCGCCGCCGGAATGGCCGAGGAAACACCGATCAGCCTGTGGGAGAAGATGTTCCACACCACGATCTTTGGGCCGGTGATGCTAACCAACGCACTGCTGCCGGCCATGCGCGACGCCGGTCGGGGGCGAATCGTCATGGTGTCGAGCGCAGGCGGCGTGCGCGGGATGCCAGCGACCGCGCCATACTCCGCGGCTAAGGGCGCACTGGAGCGGTGGGCCGAGTCGCTGGCCGGCGAGGTCGCGCCGTTCGGCCTTGGCGTCACGATCCTGGTCACCGGCACCTACGACACCGACATCATCACCGACGCCGGCACAACCGACTGCCGAGACTTCGACGGACCATACGCACGCCAGCACGCCAAGATGGATAAGCGAGGCCGACTCGCGATGAAATACGTGGCCCGCTCACCGGAGCGGTTCGCCATCGGACTCGCCAAGGCGCTCGACGGCACCGCGCCGTTCGCTCGGCGACCTGTCGGCCCCGACGCACGAATGCTGTTGACCATCAACCGGGTGTTACCCCCTGCTGGACTTCATCAGATGACGCGGTTGATGATGGGTTTCCCACGGTTTGGCGCTTTGCGCGGCGGTGCTTTCCGCCGCGCAGCAACTCACGAGAGCGAGAGAAATGACTGACACTGCCACGGTTCGCTTTGAGCCGAAGATGATGATCGACGGCAAGCTCGTCGACGGCGAGGCCGGCACGTTCACCAACATCAACCCCGCGACCGAAGAGGTACTTGGTGAGGTCGCCGATGCGTCGAAGGCGGACATGCTCCGCGCCATCGATGCCGCACGTCGCGCCTTCGACGAGACCGACTGGTCGACCGACAAAGAGTTGCGCAAGCGGTGCCTGTTGCAGCTGCATGAGGCGTTGGAGAAAGAGAAGGAAGAGCTGCGCGAGGAACTCATCCTCGAGGTCGGAACGCCGCGGGCGATCACCTTCGGCCCGCAGCTCGACGCTCCGTTGGAGGACGCCCTCAAGTTTCCTGTGCGGCTGATCGACGAATACGCATGGGAGACCGACCTCGGTGACGCCTTCGTGTCTCTGACCGGCCAGAACACCACCCGCAAGGTCTGGCGCGAACCGGTCGGCGTGGTCGGTGCGATCGTGCCGTGGAACTTCCCGTTTGAGGTCACCATCCAGAAGCTCGGCCAGGCCTTGGCCACCGGCAACACCATGGTGCTCAAACCCGCACCGAACACTCCGTTCAACGCCACCCGGATCGGGCGGCTGATCGCGGATTCCACCGATATCCCGGCAGGGGTCGTCAATGTCGTCACCGCATCCGACCACTTTGTGGGGGAGGAGTTGACGCTGTCGTCCAAGGTGGATCTGATCTCGTTCACCGGCTCGACCGTCGTCGGCAAGCGGATCATGGAAAAGGGCGCGGCCACCATGAAGCGCCTGTTCCTGGAGCTCGGCGGCAAGTCGGCCACGATCGTGCTGGAAGACGCCGACCTGGGGATGGCGTGCGCGATCGGCATCGCACCCTGCATGCACGCGGGGCAGGGTTGTGCCAATCCGACCCGCTTGCTGCTGCCGCGATCCAAGTACGACGAGGGCGTCGCGATGCTCAAGGCGATGTACGAAGGCATCATGCCGGGGGATCCGCAGGACCCCGGCACGTTGTGTGGTCCGGTGATATCGGCCAAGCAGCAGGAACGGGTGCTGGGTTACATCCAGAAGGGCGTCGATGAGGGTGCGACGTGCCTCGTCGGCGGCCCGGATGCTGCCACCGGATTCGACAAGGGATTCTTCGTCAGGCCAACGCTTTTCACCGATGTCGACAACTCGATGACGATCGCCCAGGAGGAGATCTTCGGCCCCGTCCTCGCGGTGATTCCATTCGAAGACGAGGAAGACGCGATCCGAATCGCCAACGACAGTGTGTACGGGTTGGCCGGCAACGTGATGTCGGGTTCGGTCGAGCACTCGATCGCCGTTGCTCGCCGAATCCGGGCCGGGTTCATGGGATTGAACGGCACCGCGGCGTACGGCGCCGACTCGCCGTTCGGCGGCTACAAGGCCAGCGGTGTCGGCCGCCAAAACGGAGTCGCAGGTTTCGATCAGTACACCGAAGTCAAGACGGTGGCCTACCCGGCTGCCGGATGAGCACCAGCTGAAGGAGCGCTTATATGGAGTTGTTCGATGATCTCGAGGACTTCGGGTCATTCGACGATTTCGTTTCAGGCAATGTGCGGGATCCGTATACCGAGCTAGCTCGGTTGCGACGCGAGGAACCCGTGCAGCGCATCGACATCCCGGGAATGCCTGGCGAAGAAGGCAAGCCCATCTTCATGGTCTACCGCTACGAAGACGCGCAGCAGATGTTGCGAGATAACGAGACGTTCTCATCGTCGATCATCATCCAGGCATTCGGAGATGTCTTCGGCGAGCACGTGATGCTCGGGATGGATGAACCGGAGCACGGGCGGCATCGCGCGTTGGTGTCGAAGGCGTTCTCGCAGAAAACGTTAGCCCGATGGGAAGACGGTCTGATAGGAAAGGTCGGCAACGAACTGATCGACAGATTTGCCGACCGCGGTTCTGCGGATCTCGTGAAGGAGTTCACGTTCCCCTACCCCACACAGATCATCGCCGGGTTGTTGGGTCTGCCCAGAGAGGATTATCCGCAGTTTCAGCGCTGGTCGATCTCGTTGCTGTCCTTCACGATCAACCCCGAGCGCGGCCGCGAAGCCTCGGCGACGCTGGCGGAGTACTTCGCGCCGATCCTGGCCGCCCGGCGGAAAGAACCCCGCGACGATCTGATCAGTGGATTGGCAGCGGCCGAAATCGATGGCGAGTGCCTCTCAGACGAGGAGATCTTCTCGTTCCTGCGGCTGTTGCTTCCCGCCGGCGTCGAGACCACCTACCGCTCGCTCGGCAACCTGCTGTTCGCGCTGCTGTCCGACCAAGAACAAATGGACGCCGTGCGTGCCGATCGCTCTCTTCTGCCTCAGGCAATCGAGGAGGCCGTGCGGTGGGAGCCGCCGCTGATCATGATCACGCGTGTCGCCAGCCGAGACACCGAACTCGGCGGAGTAAAGATCCCCGCCGGCTGCTCGGTCATGCCGGTCCTGGGTGCGGCCAACCGGCAGGACGAGCGCTTTACCGATCCGAACCGTTTCGACATCTTCCGCGAGATAAAACCGAATATCGGTTGGGGGCACGGTGTTCACGTCTGCCTCGGAATGCATCTGGCGCGGCTGGAGATGCGGGTGGCCCTGAACCTTCTGTTCGATCGCCTGCCGAACATGCGACTGGATCCCGCGGTCGACGACCCGCACATCCGTGGTCAGGCATTCCGGTCGCCGACGTCGCTGCCGGTGTTGTTCGGGACCTCATGACCGAACTGCGGTTTGACGGTCGCGTCGTTGTCGTCACCGGAGCCGGGCGCGGCATCGGGCGAAGTCACGCGCTGCTACTTGCCCGCAAGGGCGCTCGCGTGGTCGTGGCGGACTACGGCGTCGGCATCGACGGTGGCGGGACATCACCGACGCCGGCTGAAGACGTCGTCCACGAGATCAAAGGGGCTGGCGGCGAAGCGGTGACATGTTACGCCTCCGTCGCCGAAGAGCGCTCTGCTGCAACAATAATCGAGACTGCCATCGATGCATTCGGTCGCATCGACGCGGTGATCAACAATGCCGGCATCCATGACCCGGGCATGTTCGAGGCGCTGTCTGCCGAGCAGTTCCGCAAGATGGTCGACGTCCACTTCTTGGGCACGGTTTTCGTCACGCAGGCCGCATGGCCGCATTTCGCCAAGGCCGGATACGGTCGCGTCGTCAACACCGTTTCAGAGGCAATGCTCGGCGGCATCCCCGAGCTGACGAGCTACGGCGCCGCGAAAGGCGCAGTGTTCGGGTTGACCCGCAACCTTGCGACCGAGGCCGCCGCGCAAGGTATCCGGGTCAATGCAGTCGCGCCCAGGGCATATACGCGGATGTCGGCATCGCACTCTGACGCGTTGTCGGAGTACCTGTCGATGCCCAAAGAGGTGATGGATCAGATCAACGCGAGCATGCCTCCCGAAATGTGCGCGCCCGCAGCCGCATTCTTGGCGCACGAATCCTGTCAGCTCAACGGTGAGATCCTCCAGGTCGGCATGGGTGGCGTGTCGCGGATCGCCGTGGTGCACACACCGGGAATTGCGAAATCGTCTCTCACGGCAGAAGACATCGCAGAAAACATCGACGCGATCATGGACGCCCGTGACGCGCGCGTAACCGACACCGTCTCGATGGCGCAGTAGGAGACCCTCGTGAGCGACCTTGAATCCGCCGACTTCTTCACCGACCAGTCCCTCATCCCGGATCCGTACCCGTACTTCGACGAATTGCGCTCGAAGTGCCCCGTGGCGCCCGAAGCCCATCACGGCCTGTTGGCTGTCACCGGGCACGCCGAAGCGCTCGCGGTGTACAAGGATCCAGCGTTCTCCTCGTGCGTCTCGGTGGCGGGGCCGTACTCCGGGCTGCCGTTCGGGCCTGGGGGCGACGATGTCGGTGCGCTGATCGAGCAGTATCGCGACGGCATTCCGATGAGCGAACACATCGTGACCGAGGATCCTCCCGATCACACTCGTACGAGGGGGCTACTGAGCCGGCTCCTGACCCCAAAGCGGCTGAAGGAGAACGAAGACTTCATGTGGCGCTTGGCCGATCAGCAGCTCGACGAGTTCGCGTCCAGCGGGAAATGTGAGTTCCTGGACAGCTACGCGCGGCCCTTCTCAGGCTTGGTAATCGCCGATCTGCTCGGAATCCCCGTCGAGGACCACGAAGAGTTTCGTGCCGTCTTCTCGGGCCAGGTCGTCGGGGCAATAGACAGCGATTCGCTTACGCCCGCACACAATCCGCTCGAATGGCTCGACGACAGGTTCTCGGCGTACATCGCCGAGCGTCGACGACAGCCGCGCGAGGACGTACTGACCGAGCTCGCCGAGGCGAAATACTCCGACGGCTCGACTCCCGAAATCATCGACGTCGTCAGGCTCGCCGCATTCTTGTTCGCGGCCGGACAGGAAACCACGACAAAGCTACTTGGCTTCGGGATGCGAGTGATCTGTGAGCGTCCCGACATCCAGGCGTCGTTGCGCGAAGACCGCAGCCGCATTCCCGCCTTCATCGAGGAGACGCTGCGGATCGAAAGCCCGGTGAAGTCTCACTTCCGCATGGCGCGCACATCGACGACGGTGGGTGACGTTCCGGTCCCCGCCGGTACCACCGTGATGCTGCTGCCCGGAGCGAGCAATCGGGATCCGCAAAAATTCAGCGAGCCGGACCAGTTTCGCGCCGACCGCCCGAACGTGCGCGAGCACGTCGCGTTCGGGCGCGGTATCCACTCCTGCCCCGGCGCCCCGCTGGCCCGGGCGGAGGGCCGAATCTCCTTCAACCGCATCCTCGACCGAATGGGCGACATCAGGGTTTCCGACGCCGAGCACGGCCCCGCCGACGCACGTCGCTATGCCTTCGAGCCCACGTGGCAGCTGCGGGGCCTGACGGAACTGCATCTGGAGTTCGAACCGATCCTCTGAGTGTCGTCGGCGGTCGAACCGGCTAACTTCTTCTCGTGGGGACAACCACGAGAAGGCTGGCGACAGGGTACGCGGCCCGCCTCGCGCTCGCGCAATTCCTCGCCTGTGTGGCGAGCACCGCGATCGTGATACCGCTGGGTGGCATCACGATCGGCGGAGCGCGCACATATTTCACCGAGCAGAACGTGATAGTGGCCGTCGTACTTGTCATTCTCGGCACGGCCGCAGTAGCGGTAGGCGGCGTCGTGAACATCACGCCGACACTGCGGTGGTTTGTTCCGGGGCGGGAACCGAGCCCGGATCAACGCCGGGCGGCGATGAGACTTGTCGGCCGGCAGTCGGCGATTCTGTCGGCGACGTGGGCGGTCAGCGGCGTGGTCGCTGTGCTGTTGAATCTCGGTGGCGGAGCTGCCGTCGCGGTGCCGACCCTGATCGGTGTGGTGCTCGGTGCCGCCGCTGCGGTCGGCACCGGATTACTGCTCACACAGGGTGCTCTTCGCCCCATTCTTGCGGCCACCACGCAGGGTTCCGAGGGTTGGGTGAGGGTGCCGAGCGTGCTTGCGCGGCTGGTGGGCATGTGGACGCTGGGCACCGCGCTTCCTTCGGGCGTAATCGCCGCTCTCATATTGATTCGGGCGAACGGCTGGATCGTCGAGAAGAACGCATCCGTCGAGATTCCTGTACTCGTGGTGACGGCTGCCGCGGTGCTGCTGGGCCTGCCGATAATGATCCTGACGTCACGGTCGATTTCGGATCCGGTTGGTGAGGTCGTCGACGCGATGGCCGAGGTCGAACAAGGGCGACTCGACACCCGGATCGGCGTCTATGAGCGCTCTGAAATCGGGCGACTGCAAAGCGGGTTCAACCAAATGGTCGCGGGGCTCGCCGAGCGGGAACGGTTGCGGGACCTGTTCGGCCGCCACGTCGGTGCCAACGTCGCCCGTCGCGCCATTGAAGAAGGCGCATCGCTGTCGGGCGACGTGCAAGAGGCAGCGATCCTGTTCATTGACTTGGTGGGCTCAACACAGCTGGCGGCGACCCGGCCGCCGCAGCAGGTCGCCACCGTGCTCAACGACTTCTTCCGCATCGTCGTCAACGCCGTCGACGAACGTGACGGCATGATCAATAAATTCGAAGGCGACGCTGCGCTCGCTGTCTTCGGCGCGCCGCTACGGACAAGCGGAGCAGCTTCGGCCGCGCTGGCAACCGCACGCAGTCTGGGCGACCAGCTGCGCGAGCTGCCAATGGTTGATTTCGGTATCGGTGTGTCGGCGGGTCACGTGTTTGCCGGAAACATCGGTGCCGAGAACCGCTACGAGTACACGGTGATCGGCGACGCCGTCAACGAGGCCGCGAGGCTGGCCGATCTCGCCAAGACCTCAGATCGACGGATCCTGTCTTCAGCTGCCGCGATCGAGCGCGCCGACCCGGCTGAACGCCAGTACTGGGCGTCACGGGGGACCGAGGTGCTGCGCGGCCGTTCCAACGCGACGCATATCTCCGCGCCCGTCGACAACGAGTAGACCGTCGCGTAGCTGATTTCACGGTCGGCGACAGTCGAGGCGACGACTGCGCAGCGCGGAAACCACCCGCTTTACAAAAACTTAGGAGAGTGTCACGCTCGATGCGTGGACCGCTACGAACTGCGGAGGCTTGACTACAGCCTTTCTGAGGCTCACACGGATCTTCAGGCTGCGTACAGGCAGTTCTTCAAGACGTCCTGCTCGATCGACACCGTCCGCGCCGCAGAGGCATTTGGTTTCGACAAAAACCTGTGGGAACGGTTGTGCGCCATGGGAGCGACGACAATGGCGCTGCCCGAGTCCTGTGGTGGTGACGGGGCAACGCTGGTCGACCTGACACTGGTCGCAGAGGAGTTCGGCCGCTCACTGGCACCGGTCCCGTGGATCGACCACGTGTGCGCCGCTCGGCTGCTCGCTCGGCTGGGTGCACTGGACATCGCCAAGGACGGCGCCGCCGATCTGGTCAACGGTGCCCAGATCGCGGGGTTGGACCCGCAGATCGACAGCGCGGGACGGGTTCGGTTGATCCCGGCGGGGTCGGTCGCCGATCACGTCATCGTGCGCGACGGCGAGACCATCGTGCGACTGACCTTCGACACCCGGCCCTTCAGGGTCGACAACATCGGCAGGCTCCCGATGGCCTGGATCGACCCGGACAAAGCCGATACCCGAGTAATCCTGGCCGAAGGGGCAGATGCACTCGCGGGCTATCGGCGCGCGCTGGATGAATGGCGGCTGCTCACCGCCGCGGCGTTGGTCGGTCTGGTCGAGGAGACGATGACGATCGCGGCGGAGTTCGCCAAGACCCGTTACACGCTCGGCGTGCCTATCTCGACGTTGCAGGGAATCTCGCATCCGCTGGCCAACATGGCTATCGCCGTGCACGGTGGGCGGAACCTGGCGCGGCGCGCCGCGTGGTTCCTCGACAACGAGCCCGACGAGCGACCCGAACTGGCGGCGTCGGCGTTTGTGTTCATGGCCGAGGAGGCGGCCAAGGCCGCGACCATGGCCGTCCACATCCAAGGCGGGCTCGGTGTCTCGGCAGAGGCGGCCGCCACCGCCTATTTTGTGCGGGCCAGGGGATGGCCGTTGGCCGGCGGTGATCCTGGCGCCAGCGCCAAACAGATCGCCGAGATCGTCGCGGCGCGCGAAAGCCGCGCGGAGCGGCGAAGTTAGGTGGACTTCTCCCGGGTAGATCTGTGCGAGGACGACCAGGCCTTCCTCGACGAGGTCCGGACATTCCTGTGCACCCACGTGACAGACGAGGTGAGGCGGCGCGACCGCGAGACAGGCGAGAACTTCGACGAAGGCGTGCACTTGGCGGTCGGCGCGCAGGGTTACCTGGCGGCGGATTTGAAGCCCGAATCCGACGGTGGGTTCAGCCCCGTGCGCCGGCGGATATGGGAGCTCGAGAGGGGCCGGGCTCGGATGCCCTCGTACCACACCGGCACGACGGCCATGATCGCCCGGACGGTGGAACCGTTTGCGTCCCAGCAGATCAAGGACGAGGTTCTGGCGGCCGTGCACACGGGTCACGTCCGACTGTGCCTGGGCTTCACAGAGCCCGAGGGCGGTTCCGATGTCGCGACGTGCAAGACGAGGGCCGTGCGTGACGGCGATGGGTGGATCATCAACGGGTCGAAGATGTTCACGTCGAATGCGCACAACAGCCAATACGTCTTCCTCCTCACCAACACCGACCCGGGTGCCCGGAAACACAAGAGCCTGACGATGTTTCTGGTCCCGCTGGATACGCCCGGCATCGAAATCCAGGGCATCCGGACCATCGACGGCGACCGAACCAACATCACCTACTACAGCCATGTGCGCGTTGACGACAAGTACCGGGTCGGTGAGATGAACGGGGGGTGGACGGTGCTGCGGGCCGCGCTAAATGCCGAGCACGGCATCGCCGAGTGCGATGTCCACGGCCTCCAGAAGACCGCGGCCATGAGCGAATTCGGCGTTCAGATGGCCGAGGCCATCGACACGATCGCCGCGATAGCGGCCGAAGAAGACAACGACGGTCGACGCCTGCTCGACGACGAGTCGGTCCGGTACCGGCTGGGCCGCAGTATTGCCCGGACGGAGGCTGCGCTGAGTACACCCGAGATGTTCGGGCGTGTTGCGGTTGTGCAGACCATCCGAGACGTCACACCGGATCTGATGGATATCTTGGGCACCGCGTCGAGCCTGCCCGCCGAAGCCGACAGTTCCCCCGTCGACGGAGCAGTGGAGTACCTTTTCCGGCTGGCGTTGCCGGCCGGCATCTACGGCGGCACGCTGGAGGTATTCCGCAACATGATCGCGGAACACGCGCTGGGACTTGGCCGACCGGACCACTCACCGCCGAAACGGTAATCTGCTGCGACGCTAAGCTTCTGGCCCTACCTTGTCCTTGGCGGCCGGGGAAACCGGCGGAGCGGTCCTCCAGTTCGGGAGACCGTCTTCCTCGAGGCCCACGGGCCATCTGTTCTCGTGAGCCCACGCCCAATGAGCGTGGTTGAGTTCGTGCAGGGTGAAGCAGGCGTTCAGCGCGTTGTAGAAGCCCATGTTGTCGACGGTCTGGTTGACCGCCTCTTTCATCAGCAGGGCGGCCATCGTGGGTACCTGGGAGATACGTCGCGCGAACTCCAGCGTCTTATCGCTCAGCTCAGACTCCGGAAAGATCTTCGACACCATGCCGAGTTGATATGCCTCCTCAACGGTCAACGCATCGCCGGTGAGCATGAGCTCCTTGGTCTTACGCGGCCCGAATTCCCAAGGGTGGGCGAAATACTCGACGCCGCACATGCCCAGCCGTGTTCCGACGACGTCTGCGAACCGGGTGCCCTCGGCGGCCACGATGAGGTCGCAGGCCCACATCAGCATCAGGGCAGCGGCGTAGACCTCGCCATGGACCTGCGCGACGGTGATCTTGCGAAGGTTGCGCCATCGGCGCGTGTTGTCGAAGAAGTGGTGCCACTCCTGCAGCATCAGCTTCTCGGCGGCGTCGCGCGTCCCACCGTTCACCCGATAGCTGGGGTGCTGATCCGGTCCGGGTGTGTACTCGGCCTGCATGACCTTCGATCCCAGGTCGTGGCCCGAGGAGAACATCGGCCCCATGCCGCCGAGGATGACGACCCGGACCCGGTCATCGGCTTCCGCCCGAAGAAACGCGTCGTTCAGCTCGGCGAGCATTCCGCGATTCTGTGCGTTGCGGGCTTCCGGCCGGTTGAGCATGATCCGCGCGATCTGGCCGTCGTCCAATGTCTCGTAGATCAGATACTTATAGTTCGTCATCGTGGGTCTACCCGTCCTTTCTCACCGTCAAAACTATGCACTAGTCGTGTGCGGGACCGTGCGCGGGTGGTGTCGGCATCGGCATCTCCTGACGAAGCACCCAGTGAAAACTGAGCTTTACAAAGTATGGCAAAAGTGTCAATAAACCAGAAAACGCAAGGGGCCCGTTCCGCCGCGAGACCTCGGCGCTAACGTCTAGTTGTGACTACTTCCGCGTTAGCGATCACCGACGAGCACCGCGATCTGGCTGACTCCGCTCACGGCCAGCTGACCAGGGTCGATAGCCGCGCGGCGGCGCGCGCGACCCTGGAGGGCGGCTCGGCTCATCCCGCCGACATCTGGAAGGCGTCGGCGGCACTGGGCTGGAACGGGCTCGCGACCGCCGAAGAGCACGGCGGGTCGGGGTTCGGCCTGTCAGAGTTGGCGATCGTGCTCGAGGCCCAGGGCCACGAGCTGTGCCCCGGCCCCTTCCTGCCGACAGTGGCGGCAGCCGTGATCATCGACCGTTGCGGGTCGGATTCCCTTCGCGCGCAACTACTGCCGGGCTTGGCGGACGGCAGCACCGTCGCTGCGGTGGGGTTGTCCGGCAGCGTGGTTGTGGCTTCGGACCTGACGGTAAGCGGCGAGAGTCCCGCGGTGCTCGGTGCACCCGATGCCGATGTGCTGCTCCTCCCCGCCGGCGAGGACGTCGTGGTATTGGACGCTGCCGCCAGCGGTGTGACAGTGACCGCGTTGGCGGGGCTCGACACCACCCGCACGATCGGGGCGGTCGGGTTGAGCGGCGTTGCAGCGGCAGAAGACCGGGTGCTGCGCGGCGCGGCTCGCCGGGCGCGTACGGTGTTCCGGATCCTGGCCGCCGCCGAGGCTGTGGGCGTCAGCTGGGCGACTCTGGAGATGGCCCGCGACTACGCGAAGGTGCGCGAGCAGTTCGGCCGCACGATCGGCACGTTCCAGGCCGTCAAGCACCACCTGGCGAACATGCTGGTCGGCGCCGAAGAAACCACCGCGGCCGCGTGGGATGCCGCGCGCAGTGACGACCTCGACAGCGCCTGGTTCGCCGCCGCGGTGGCCGCGGCGCATGCAGTGGAAACCCAAATATTCAACGCGGAGAAGAACGTTCAACTGCACGGCGGCGTCGCATTCACGTGGGAGCACGATGCGCACCTCTATCTTCGGCGCGCGCGCACGCTGGCAGCCGTGATGGCCGACGGCGCCGACCCACTGGTCGATGTCGTCGATGCGCAGCGCAGCGGCCAAGCGCATGGCGCGTCGTTCACGCTGCCACCCGAGGCCGAGGACTATCGCCAGCTGGCCCGCGAGGTCGCCACCAAGGTGCGCTCGCTTGCCGAGTCCGAACGCCGTGACTTTCTCGTCGATTCTGGATATCTGGTGCCGCATTGGCCCAAGCCGTGGGGGAGGGCCGCCGATGTCGTCGAGCAATTGGTGATCGAGGAGGAGTTCCGCGACGTCGACCTCCCGGACCTGGGGATCACCGGCTGGGTCACGCTGACGGTCGCGCAAGCCGGCACCGACGATCAGCGCGAGCGCTGGGTCGAGCCGGTACTGCGTGGCAAGGAGATGTGGTGCCAGCTGTTCTCCGAGCCCGGCGCCGGCTCCGATGCGGCGGCCGTGCGCACGTCGGCCAAGCGGGTGGACGGTGGCTGGGAAGTCACCGGGCAGAAGGTATGGACCAGCCTGGCTCGCCAATGCCAGTGGGGTCTTGCAACCGTGCGGACTGACGCCGACGCGCCCAAGCACGCCGGCGTCACCATGATGGCCATCGACATGAACGCCCCCGGCGTACAAGTGAAACCGCTGCGCGAGATCACCGGTGACTCCCACTTCAACGAGGTGTTCTTCGATGGCGTGTTCGTGCCGGATTCCGATGTGGTCGGCGACGTGAACCGGGGTTGGCTGGTGGCCCGCGCGACGCTGGGCAACGAGCGCATCTCGATCGGCCGCGGATCCTCAACCACCATCGCCTTCTCCATCGACGATCTGGTCAAGCTGCTCGACAGCGTGCCCGCCCCTGCGGCCTACGTTCGTCCGGCCGGCGAGGTGATCGCTCACTTCCACACCCTCCGGCTGCTCAATTTGCGCAGGGCCAGCCGCGCCATCGCGGGCGCCGAACCGGGGCCGGAGGGCAATGTGACCAAGCTCGTTCTTGCCGAGCAGCAGCAGCGCCTCACCGAGCTGGGAATGGAGCTGGCCGGGACCGCGGCCGTCGTCGGGCAGATGCCCAGGCTGATGCGGTCGTATCTGGGGGGACGGGCAATCACCATCGCCGGCGGCACCTCCGAGATCTCTCGGAACACCATCGCCGAGCGCATTCTCGGCCTGCCGCGAGATCCCTTGCTCAAGTAACGGCACGGGCGAGGCCGACGACGCCGCACCGGGTCCGATCAGTCGCGGATGAAGCCCTTGTTCACCACAGGCGTGGGCGTCGATTCGATGAACCGATGACCGGCCGCTGTCTGCCCTACTTAGTTACTTTGGCGGCGATCTGGTGGGCGATATTGACCGCAGCGTTGCCCGGGCTATCGCTGCATGCGGTGATGTCGATGGCGACGTTGTTGGCCACGGTCAGCGCCCGCTGACAAGCCGGACCATCGGCGCTCTTCTTGGTTGTGCTCAGGGTGCCGTTGGCGTTGGCGATCGGCCCTACTGAGATCTGTGCCTGGGTGACCCCGCTGCGGTATTGGCGGCAGGCGGGCCAGCGCTGGGCCGAGGTGGTGAAGAAGTGCGCCGCGTCGTTGGCGGCGGGAAACGAAACGACCGCCTGTGTGACAGAGTGAGTGACGTTGTCGCCGGGCTCTTGGAGGTACTGTAAGCGCACGGCGGTCCATCCGCTGTCGGCATAGACCGGGGCCTGGGCGGCAAGCAGAGGTAGGCAGTCCTTGTTGTCAATCCCGGTATTGCTCTCAAACATCGTGGTGAGTGTTTGCGAGACCGATATTCCGGTGGTGCCCATGAAAGTGTTGATTTGATCGGGAGTCAGCAGCAGCCCATCTAGGGCAGCCGCCGCAACCGGTGCCGCAGAGGTGGTGGTTGCGGTGTTCTTCTGGGTGACGCTGCTACAGGCGGCGGCCAGAATGCACGCGCTCGCCAGAACCAGTGCCCCTGTCAGCTGTCGCGTGTTCATCCAGCTCCCCGATTTCGACAAGTGTCTGGATGCTAACGACATCGGGGTGGCGTGGCGGCTGATTGCCGGTCCTGGCCCAGGATTGGCGGGATGGGTGAATGCGTCGTGCGAACGCCGCTGCCCGCACTGCCGCGCATACGCGTGCGACCTCGCGGTATGGAACGGCCACGTCGCGATCATCGTCGGCAATGGGATGATCGAAGCCAGAAATCAATCGGGGTGCAGAAGGGCCGCCGTCACGGCATCGCCTCGGCCCAGGCGATATGTCCCTAGAAGCCTAGGTCTGTGGCCATCTTTCGGTAGCGATCCGAGAACTCCCGGCAGCCGATCTTGTCGCCGTGCGCCCGCGCCAGCAGCGCCTTGCCGCGTGCGCTGCCGGGGTGACCCGGGGTGCCGGGAACCGCTGCTTGCTCGGGGACGCTGGTCGGTTGCCACGGTGCTGTCGCAAGGCGATCACAGCTGCATACCGATACGCGCCATGGTCTGGCCCCAACGGCCGACCGGCACAAAATGATGCAAAGCGCGCTCCTGGCACGCCCACGCTCTGAAGCCGGTGGCCATGTCGATCTCGCGCATCGGTGTGGTCGTCACAGCAGATAGGAAAGACATGACAGCGGACTGGGTTCCCTCCAAGATCTCTCTCGACCCGCAGAGCGGGCGCATCCTCGACACCGCGCGGGGTATCTTGATCGGCCTTCGGCGGTGTCATTCGGAGGCAGCGTTTCAAGAACTGCTCGTCGCCGCCCAACGCCACAAGGTCCCCGTCTTCGCCATGGCGTGGGCGCTTGTCCATCTGACCTGCGGCGGCGACAAATCACCCGAAACCTTCAACGCCGCGCAATCGGCCGCGCGTCATGAATGGGGCCGGTTGCTCGCCGACCCAGTGGCGTTGACCTGTTGAGAGCGCCGATGTCGTACACACTGACCGCAACCACCGCGTATCTACTGCGGACTCTCTGCGGACTGGCCCGGGTAATTAACGCTCTTACCTGCGGTTAATCACGGATGAAGCCCTTGTTCCGCATCAGGAAATCGGCCAGGAATCCGTCGTGCGGGATGTGCGGTGCCGAGTGGTAAGTGGGGTAGTGGCCGCTGTACACGTTGGTGACCGTCGGCTCGCTCACCAGGTCGTCGATGAGGTCATCGTCATCGGTGATCACGTTGAGCACCAACGAGTTCCGCAGCGGAGCCAACCCGTCCCCGCGCGACCACCTGGACACCCAAACGCACGGGAACGGCAGCTCGACATTGAGTTTCTCCGGGTCCGGCCCGGTGAGCAGCTGCACCGCCGGGCGCAGGGCGGCGTGGCCGTTTCCGAGATCGTCCACCACTTGATCGGGGCCGAGGACTCCTATGGTGCCTGCGGCCTTCACCGCGAGATAGCCGGCGATGGACCGCGCTCGCTCGACGGGCATCGTTGGCAGGATCGCCCGTTCGTCGGTGTTCGGCAGTGAGGGAATCGTTGATATTTGCTCTGCGATCGCATAGGCCAGTGGCGCCGGATCGCCTTCATACAGAACGGCAGTCGCGTTGACGCATGCCATTCCGCCGAGGTTGCAGATCGAATCGACGATCACATCGAGGTAGTCCCGCCAATCGCGGTCCGCGGTGATCAGGATTTTCGTGCGCCCGGGTCCGTTGGTGAAAACCGTTGGATCACTGACGTACTTGTCCACAACATCTTGGCCGCCGTAAACCATCGCCAGATCGGCGGCGCCGATCAGCTCTTCTGCTCCTGCATAGTCGGTGGGCAGATACACCGCGTCTTCGGGCCGAAAACCGGCCTGGCGCAACGCTTCGACAAGCCGGTGCGCGGTGAACGGCTCGCGACGCGACGGGCGGACCGCGACCCGATAGCCCAGTGCCAGCGCTTGCGGCCACAGGCCATGAACGCCCGGGGCATTTCCCGGCGCGTGCACGGCCAGCACCTCGCCGCGCCGCGCCCATACCGAGCCGCCGGTTCGCGTGCGCGGCTCGCGCCAGTCCCAGGCTGCGCCGACCGGCCGGGCGGGCTGGACGGAGTCACTGGCGGTGGCGAGCGATTCAGCCACAACGCGGCCGCCGTCACGGGCCGCCGTCATGGGCAGGCCGGACACCTGGCAGGTGAGTTCGACGTACGCGTTGAAGTCCAGTCCCGCGATCGACGAGTCCACGAAGATGTCAGCGGCCTTAGCCAGCCCTGCCGCACGTTGATCGGCCGGCAGCGGCCGCGCCTTTCGCTGGGCGCTGATCGAGCGGGCGACGTAGAGCGGTGGCACGATGCTCAACTCGGCAACCGGCACACCGGCGGTGTCGGTGATGACGTCACGGTTTCGCGTCCGGCGGTCACCGTCGGGACCGAGAGCGTCGATCGGTATCAATACACCCCCTCGATGACCGGTTCACCGTCGAAGATCGCGACCGGCGCAATGTCGCTGATCGAATCGCCGACATGGCCGGGAGGGCCGGGGCGTCGGATCGCGGTATCGCGTTCGAGGTTGTTAGGGATGAACATCCCGTTGCTGATGTGGTTCATGACGACCTGGCCGCGCGCACCGTAGGGCACTTCGTCGCCGGTGTCGGGATCGACGACCCAGAACACGACATAGGGGGTGCGCGGGTCGAAAATCCAGGACTCGGAGTCGGGGTCTACCCGGGTGCGGGCCTGCGACAGGATCATCGTGCTGCCGAAAGCCATCGCAAACGCGGTGTCGGGGAAGACCTCCCGAAGTACGTCAAGCGTGTCCAGATCCAGGTGAGCGCCGCTGAGCAGCACGAAGCGGATCTGTTGATTGACCAGATCTACGAGGACATCGTTGCGGGCGATGGCCTCCAGGAGCGGAGGCGTGGTGTGCAGGTTCCCGACCTCCTGGGTGTCCAGGATGAAGCCTGCTTGCTCGAGGATGTGGTCGACGTATGCCGACAACTCCGCAGCCGCGCCACGGGCGGCGAGCTTCTTCACCCAGCGGGGATCCAGGTCGATCGGGTAGAAGATCGAACCCAGCCGCTCGGCAACGACGCGCGAGAAGTGCCCGACGCCGTGCGGCCCGCTCGGCATCAGGAACAGCAGCCCACGACCCGGCGTGAAACCGCCGACGGTGAAGTCTTCGACCTGCCATTGGGTCACCTGCTCGACCCAATCGGGCATCTGGACGGTCCGTTTGGGTGCGCCGGTCGTGCCGCCCGATTCGAATACCCGGGGGACCGGTGCGGGCGATCCGTACCCGCGCGGGATCAGATCATGGGCCTGCGCACTCCGCAGTTCGTCCACGAGGTTCGGGAACAAGCGCAGATCCGTAAAGGTGCGGATCTCGGTCAGTGGATCGAAGTCCAGGTCCTTGGCCATCCGCAGCCAGAACGGCGACCCGGTGTCGTCACCGAAGTGCCATGCGATCGCGGTGCGCAGGTAGGTCTCCGGATCACCGATCGGGGCCGCCCGCGGCACGTCCAGCAAGGAAAAGTCGATACCGTCCACGCCGCCGATCCTGTCGCAGCCGGCCGGACCCACGCAATCAAGAAGTCAGGCTTAACCTGCCGGCTCGCTGTTGTTCATCAGACCGGGCAGCTCGGCGACCACGTCCGCGCGACTCGCGTCGAAGCTGAGGTATCCCTTGATGGGGACGCTCTCGGGTAGTGGGTCTTCGTAGCTCCAGGCGACATCCTCGACGACCACGTCGCCGACGGCAGCGGACCAGTATGTAGCCACGCCTTTGTAATTGCAGTAGGTCGTGGTGTCCGCTCGCCGCAGCAGATCGGTGCGCACGAACGAAGGATCGACATAGAGGCGAGGGTCCAGTGCCGTCTCGAACACGACCACCGTGTCCTCGGTGTCTACCAGCGTTGTGCCGGCGACGGACACCCGCAGGCTGCGTTTCCCGGGGCGGCAGTCGACGCGGTGATAGGGGTTCGGCGGATAGTGAACGAGCGTGCGTCCCTCCTCGAGCCAGGTGTCAACCGCGTCCCATGGGACCACGACGTACCCGGGCGCTTCGGGTTCAGGCTCGTTGGGCAGCCCTCCGACCTCGTCTGCCGGGAAAGCGTAGCTCAGCGGCCGGTTTCGGCGATGCACCATCAGTGCACGCTCAGTGTCGATGACGGTATGTCCCTTGTTGATTGCCTGGACGCGACGGGGATGCGGCTCGATGTAGACCACGTCGGCGGGCAACGGGGGACAGAACCAGCCAGCGGGATCCTGACTGAGCGGACCGCGCCCGGCGACCAGGCTCACCCTGCGGTCCTGACGGGCGACCGGTCAGGCAACGACTCAGTCACGCGGGTGTTTGATTCCCACCGCGAGGCGAAGCTGCGCAAGGAACTGATCGCCATCGTCGCTGCGGACGAGAAAGTGCGACACCGCGACCCGGATCGCCGTGGCTGCGGCGACTTCACCATTGGGCCCGGGAATCAACCGGTGCAGTCGTTCGCGCATGATCGGGAGCACCCGGGACAACTGTCCGATGACGTGACCGGGCTCGATATCGGCCATTCGGTATCCGGAGTACGAGTACTGGTAGTCGACGATGAACCGCAGCGCGGCGTCGAGTTTCTCTTTGCCACGCAGACCCGCCGTCGCCCTGGCAATGCCGCGGTCGAACATATCTCGCTCCCAGAGGCCGAACGCGTCGAGCAATTCCTCCTTGGACGCGAACCACCGATAGAGCGTTGGACGCGAGACTCTGGCCTGCGCGGCGACCTCAGACAGGCTCAGCTTGGTCATGCCTTTGCGACTGAGTACCTCCGCGGTGGCGACAAGTAACCGCTGACGAGTCGAGGTGTCCTCCTCGACGTGATCGTCGTCCCGCAGGGTAGGCGCTGGCGGTGTCATCCCTATAGCTTTACAAATCATTGGTGAAGTGTCACGCCGTTGCGTGATGTTCCGGATCAACAGATGGTAGTAGCTGCCGTACGCGGTAGAAAGGTGACATGCCGGGACCGGTGGAAGGCATCAGAGTTGTCGAGCTCGGGGTCTGGGTTGCGGGCCCGGCCGCAGGCGGCATCCTCGCGGACTGGGGCGCCGACGTCGTCAAGATCGAGCCGCCGGGCGGTGATCCCGGGCGGATGTTCGGCCGGATGTTGGGATGCGATCTCGGGACGAACCCGCCATTCGAAATGGACAACCGCTCCAAGCGCAGCGTCGTCCTCGACCTGGCATCCGACGAAGGCCGCTCCGCAGCGCTCGAATTAATAAGCGACGCTGATGTCTTCCTGACGAACATCCGGTTGGGCGCGTTGAAACGTGTCGGGTTGGACTTCGAATCGCTGGCTGCCCGCAACGCTCGCCTGGTGTACGGCCTGATCACGGGATTCGGCGAGACGGGGCCGGACGCCGACCGCGCCGCGTACGACGTTGCAGCGTTCTGGTCCCGGGGCGGCATTGCGCATCTGCTGACCCGCCCCGGAGACACGCCGCCCTTCCAGCGCGGTGGCATGGGCGATCACCTCGTCGGCATGACCCTGGCCGCCGCGGTGTGCGCGGCCTTGCTCGCTCGTGAGCGCACCGGTAAGGGCCAACTCGTCACCACGTCCCTTTACCGGCAGGGTGCCTACACCGTGAGTTTCGACATCAACACCTACCTGCTCACCGGTCAACCCATCGCGATCGGCCAGCGCGAGACGATGGGCAACCCGTGCATGAACAACTACGCCGCAGGCGACGGGCGTCGGTTCTGGATCGTTGGGCTCGAGGCCAGCCGCCATTGGCCGGCACTGTGCAGGGTTGTGGGGCGCCCTGACTGGCTCACCGAACCCCGCTACTCCGACGCGCGAAGCCGTGCGGCCAACGCCCCGGAAGTCATCGCCGAGTTGGACGACATCTTCGCGACGAAGCCGCTTGACGAATGGGCGGAAGTCTTTGCGGCAGAACCGGATTTCTTCTGGTCACCGATCAATTCGATCGAGGATCTCGTTGCCGATGATCAGTTCCACGCCGCGGGCGGCATCGTCGACGTACCCGACGGCGAGGCGAGCGTGTCGATGGTCGCTACACCGGCGGACTTCCATGGCACGCCGTGGGCGCCGCGCTCGGTTGCACCGGACCTCGGCGAGCACACCGAGGAGGTTCTCGCTGAGCTCAGGGCGCTCTCAGACCGGAGGCGCGCGGGTGCAGCAGGCGGTGACTCGCCGACAGTGAAATGAGCGACGCGACACGCCGATTCGGCGTCGGTGAGTTCACGCTCGGCGGCTATCGCCGGGGCCGGTGGCGCACCGGCACAAACTGCTGAATGCTGCCCCCACGGTCCGTCAGTCGGGATTGACAGCAAATCCGAAAATCCGTGCTTTACAGATCGAGGCGAAACTGTCACGCTGTTCTTTGTGTCTGCCACAACACGCCGCGAGACGAAGCGATTAAGGAATCAGATGTCATGACCGCTCGAGCCGTTGAAATTGATGACCTGAGCAGGCAGAACGAATTCCGCGGCCATGTTCCGGAGTCCTCGGCGAGCCCGCTCACGCGCTATCGGCTCGACGTCATCGCCGCCAGTGTCGGCGACGTCGTCCAGTCAGCCGGCGGCTGGTTGTTCGACCGCGCGATGGCCGGCTGGGATGTCAACCTTCACATTGCCGGACCGTCCGATGCCCGGCCGCTGACGATCTTGGGCATCGACGCCCATCCCCTTGACGAGACTCTCGGCTCGCCGACGACATGGCCTTCCGGACATTCGATTGCGGTGGCCGCTGATGTGTTCACGACCGACGTTCGCGTACGCAAGAACGCCGCGAGGGCGCTGGAACGCGGTCTGACCGAAATCACGCTCTGGGGCGATACCTGGCCACCGGAGTTCAACCGTCGCGCCGAAGCCGTACAGCACCGACTGAGCGCAGCCGCGAGGGCCTTCAAGGCGCAGGCGTTGAAGGCGGCAGCGCTCCCGTCAGGTTCGATCGCCCTCACCGAGACGTTCCGCAGTTCGCGCCGGCATCCACCATACGAGCCTGACCTGATTCCCATGGGCTAGCGTTGGCGCAATCAAAGGCCTAGTCACTGTGGCGATTCTGATCACGGCATTCGTGGTCTCGGCATGCGGTACCCGCACCCCGACCGCCCAATCCAGCGTTCCGGGTGCCCGGGTAATCCTGAACACGGCGACCGCATCGGGGCTCGTCGCGGCATTCACCCAAGCCGGACTTCAGGTACCGAACCCCCGCGACGTGACCGAGGCGAAGTGCCCCCTGATCGGGTGCGTTGAAGCCGTCGACAGCGACACGGTCTCGGTCATCAAGTTCCCCGGCACCGGCAAGGCGGAGCGGTTTGCCGGCGCGACGTCCGACATGTACCTGATCGAGGACATCGTGCTGGTGTTCACGGCGGCCGTTCCGGCGGGCCAACGAGTCACGTACGAGCAGATCGCACGACGCGCCGTCGGCGCGTGAACGTGGTGTGACGTGCCACAACGAACTCTGTGAGCGTCAGAGAGAGGCAGATGTCCATGACGGCCAGCGCCACCAGCGAGGTGTATTTCGACCCATATGACGTGGAGCTGAACGCGGACCCGTACCCGATGTTCCGGCGGCTCCGCGAGGAGGTGCCGCTGTATTACAACGAGCAGCATGACTTCTACGCGGTGAGCCGCTTCGATGACGTCAACGCGGCGCTGGTCGATCATGAGACGTTCAGCTCGGCCCGTGGCGCGATTCTCGAATTGATCAAGGCCAACATCGACATCCCGAAGGGCGTGGTGATCTTCGAGGATCCGCCCATTCATGACATTCACCGCAAGTTGCTGTCCCGGATGTTCACGCCACGCAAGATCAACGAGCTCGAGCCGAAGATCCGGGAGTTCTGTGCGCAGAGCCTTGATCCGCTGACCGGCTCCGGACAATTCGACTTCGTGGCTGACCTGGGTGCGCAGATGCCGATGAAGGTCATCAGCATGCTGCTCGGCATTCCAGAGGATGACCAGGAGTCGATCCGAGACCGCGCTAACGACCAGTTACGCACCGAAGCCGGCAAACCGATGAAAGCAGCCGAGCAGGGCATGGTGACCGGCGAACACTTTGCGGCGTATATCGATTGGCGCGCCGAACATCCGTCGAACGACATCATGACCGAGTTGCTGAATGTCGAGTTCGAAGACGAGACCGGCACCGTTCGGCGGCTGACCCGAGAGGAACTGCTCGTTTATCTGAACGTGGTCGCCGGCGCCGGCAACGAGACCACCACGAGGCTGATCGGCTGGGCCGGCAAGGTGCTCGCCGAGCACCCCGACCAGAGGCGCGACCTCGTCGAGAACCCGGGCCTGATCCCGCAGGCCGTGGAGGAACTGCTGCGTTACGAGCCACCCGCTCCACACGTGGCGCGGCATGTGACCCGCGATGTCGAGTACTACGGGCAGACGGTCCCTGAGGGAAGCGTCATGATGATGCTGATCGGGTCCGCGTGCCGCGACCACCGTCAGTTCCCGCCCGACGGTGACCTTTTCGACATTCACCGCCAAGCGCGTCAGCATTTGGCGTTCAGCGTGGGTACGCATTTCTGCCTCGGCTCCGCGTTGGCCAGACTCGAGGGCCGCATCGCGTTGGAGGAGATCCTCAAGCGCTTCCCGCAGTGGCATGTCGACCTCGAAAACGCCCGCCTTTCGCCGACGTCCACCGTTCGCGGCTGGGAGGCCATGCCGGCCGTCGTCCGCTGACACCGCGCGCCGCAGGGTCAGCCGAGCTTGCGCGACAAGGCCTTCGACAAGGCCGTTGCGAACGTGTGGGTGTCGCCGGGCCATCGCGCTGACAGATAGGTGCCGTCATCGACGACGAATGCCGGCCGCGAGTCGGTGACCGTGTCGCGGGCGAGCCCGGACGTCTTCATCCGCCAATTCGTTGAGCCGCGCACAACGTCGCAGAAGTCGCCCGGGTCCTTGAGTGCTCGGGCGACCTCGGCTTGCACCGACATGTATCCGGGTGGCTGGCCGGGCTGCTCGGTGTAGGTGCGGTAGTAGTCGCGGTCCCAGAATCGGGTGAGGCGGGCGATCCGCCATGCGCTCTGCTCGAGCTTCCATGTGAGCGCGGTTGTTCTGCGGCCGTACAGGACCGAGTGGCCCGTCGTCGGGTCGACGCTGCGCGCAGCCAGCAGCACCCCGTGACAGATTGCGGCCACCAGCAGGCCGCGATGGAACGCATCGACCACGAGTCGTTGCAGGATTGCGCTGTCGATGTAGCTGCGCATCCCGCGGGGGCGATGGCCGCCCGGCAAGAGCAGCGCGTCGACGCCGTCCAATCTGGTGTTCGCCCAGGCCGTGGGGTGGAGATACTCGGCTGATTGCAGCATCTGCGCGTAGGCGGCGCGGGCGTCGGCGTTCGCGCCGAGGAAGCGACCGACGATGCTCGCGCGCCCCAAGACGGGTACCGCAGACCAGAAGTCAAGCCCACGACCGGTCAGCATGATGTCGTCCGCGCACGCCGGCGCGCCGCTCTCCGTGCTGAACACCAGCCGCTGACCGTCGCCGGTCAGGACCTGCCAGCTCACCGCGACCTCGGTCGGGTCGAAGTCCCGGTCGGGAATCGGTATCAACACTGTGCCCATCCGGGTGCTCCTATCCGGCGCCGCGTGGCTCTGTCAGGTTAGAACAGACCTCCAAGAAGCCCGTCGCCATGCGACGGCACCGTGTTCTGGTAGGTCAGGTCTTCCGCGCTAGGCGGGCCGGCGGTGGAGCTGGGTAGCACGCCAGACAAGCACACGATCGATGACGAAGCTGTGGACCGGGTAACCGTGCACGTGCTCGGCCCGGCGATGCTATCGGAAACCGGCGCCGTCGCGGCACCCGTGGCAGCGACCGTGAAGACGACTCGGCGGGCAGAAATCAGACATCGCAATGAAAGTTGACGGGCCATAATTCACGCTCCTGCGCCCCTCAAATTCTGACCCCGCCTGCGATATTCACAATGTTCAGCAAAATCGCGCTGCTAGCGCGCTGGATTGCTGTAGATCCGGGTCGGCGTGATCAGCACTGCTGCGCGTCGTTCCCGGACCATTGTCTCGTCGTAGGTCGGCCAGTCGTCGTGGGTGCCGCCGGCGTCGGTGAAGATGTCGCGCAGCAACGTCTTGAGCTGATCCGGACCGAGGCCCAGTCCAGGGTCGTCGGGGCCGGCGAGTTCTGCGGTGCCCTCCACGGTGATCCATTGCCAGCCGCTATGAAATGTCGCAGTCACCGCCGGCCGTTTACGCAGGTTGGCGAGCTTCGCGCCGCCGCCGATCGCGACGAATGAAAGCACCCGCCGGCCTGAGACGGGGTGCGTGCTGACGCCCGCGTTCACGAGCGAGGCCTGAACACTGCCGTCGGCGCGCACGGTGGCGACAACGGCAAGATGCCCGGTGGTTGCCGCCAGTTCGGCGACGTCATTGAGATCCGACATCATCGATCCTTTCGTTTCAAGTGGGCCAGTTAATCACCTGACGCCGTCGGCGTCGAAAACGGCCTTGTCAGGGCAAGCGCCGCTGTATTGTCCGCAAAAGCAGGACCCCGGCCAACTCCCTGGCGCGAAATGAACGAATGGGGGCGGAAATGGTCTTCGGTGGGAACGTGCGTTGCTCCTGGATTTTTCCGTTGGCGGTTGCTGCCGCGTTGGCAGCGGCATTACCCGCGCTTGTCGGCGTCGCCGGAGGCTCGGCGGCGGCGGCGGCATTCTCCAGTCCCAGCGCACCGATCGAATACCTCGATGTGCCATCGCCGTCGATGGGCCGCAATATTCGTGTCGAGTTTCAAAGCGGAGGTCCCGACGCGCACTCGGTCTACCTTCTCGACAGCATGGAGGCGGGGGACGACTTCAACGGCTGGGACATCAACACCGCCGCTTTCGACTGGTACAACGGATCCGGCCTCTCGCTCGTGATGCCGGTGGGCGGGAAGTCCAGTTTCTACAGCAACTGGTACGGGCCTGCGGTCGGCAACGGCCAGACCTACACCTACAACTGGGAAACCTTCCTGACCCAGGAACTGCCCTCGTGGCTCGCGGCCAATAAGAACGCGGCCACGACGAGGAACGCCGTGGTGGGCCTGTCCATGGGTGGCTCTTCGGCTTTGGTGCTCGCGGCCTACCATCCGCAGCAGTTCAGCTACGCGGGTTCGCTGTCGGGCTTCCTGAACCTCTCCCAAGGCCAGTGGCCGGGCATGGTCAGCATCGCGATGAACTGGAACGGCGGCTTCGACCCGAATGCGATGTGGGGGCCGCTCGGCGACTCGGCGTGGGCACGCAACGACCCGACGATAAACGTCTCCAGGCTCGTGGCCAACAACACGCGCATCTGGGTGTACTGCGGGAACGGCACCGCGACGGACTCCGCCCTTGCCAGTCCCGACGCTCCCATCGCCGGACTGGGCTTTTTGGAGGGGTTTGCGATCGACTCCAATCACGCTTTCAAGGACGCTTACCTCGCCGCCGGTGGCCGCAACGGTGTGTTCAACTTCGCCGACGGCATCCACAGCTGGGGCTATTGGGGTCAACAGCTGCAACAGATGAAGCCCGATCTGCAACGGGTGCTCGGCGCCACTCCAACGTCTTGAGCGCAAGGAATCACGCGGCGCGGCTGTACACCGCTGCGTCCTCGATGTCCTCCCGTGACCGGTCCGGCAGGGCCAGCACGCAGGCCACCGTAATCATCGCTGCCAGAACGATGTACACCGAAATCGAGTACGGCGTCCCGGTTTCGTGCAGTAGCCACGTCGCGACCAGCGGGGCAGGCCCACCGGCGAATACGGACGCCAGCTGATAGCCGAGGCCGGCGCCGCCGTAACGCAGATGAGTCGGGAAGCTTTCGCCGATCATCGCCGCCTGCGGGCCGTACTGCATCGCGTGGAGGATGAGCGACAGCACGATAGTGATGAAGACCAGAGCGTGCCCGCCGTGGGTGAGCACCGCGAAGTACGGAAACGCGATCATTCCCATCAGGACAGCGCCCGTCAGGTACACGCGTTGTCGGCCGACGCGGTCAGAAAGGTGTGAAAAGTATGGGATCGCCGCGAGTTCGCAGATGGCTCCTACCAGCACGGCGTCGAGCACGAACGTCTTGCTGAATTCGTGTGAGTGCCGGGACACGACATAGATCAGGACGTAGGTCGTGAACAGATAGAAAGGCATTTGCTCGCTGAAGCGCGTCCCCGCCGATAGCAGGATCTCACGCCAATGGTCGCGGATCGCCTGCGTCACCGGCGTGCGCACGACCTTTTGTTCGACAACCATCTTCGCGAACATCGGCGTCTCACGGATCCTCAGCCGGATCGCCAGGCCGACGGCCACCAGCACGAGGCTGGCCAGGAACGGAATCCTCCAGCCCCACGAGTTGAACGCATCGGGTGACAGCGTCGCCGACAGCAGTGTCATGCCACCGGTGCCGAGCACGAGGCCGACGGGCACGCCGATCTGAGCGAAACTGCCCAGCAAGCCGCGCTTTTCCTGGTCACCCCATTCCATCGCCAGCAGCACCGACCCGCTCCACTCACCGCCGATCGCGAGGCCCTGAATAACCCGCAGGAACACCAGTGACAGCGGCGCGAGAACCCCGATCGTCGCGGTTCCGGGCAGTATGCCGACGACGGCCGACGAAATGCCCATCACCAGCAGGGTGATGATCAGCGTGGCCTTGCGGCCGATACGGTCACCCCAGTGACCGAAGATCGCCGCCCCGACCGGACGGGCGGCGAACCCGACCGCGTATGTCGCGAACGACTGCATCGCGCCGGCGTATGCGCTCGAGGCCGGAAAGAACAGGTGCGGGAAAACCAGCGCGGCGGCTGTGTTGTAAAGAAAGAAGTCGTACCACTCGATCGTCGTGCCGATCGCGCTCGCCACGGCCGCCCGCCGAACCTGCGTTCGCTGCGACTCTTGGCCCGGCTCCGCCGCTTTGGTGACCTCGTCGTCTCCGACCGCCATCGTCCCGCCCTCCACTGACCGATGTTTCCCTCATAGTGTGCGGCCCCAGGGTGCGTTGTGGTGGCGAAACTTGCGTGCAATTCGCGGGTTAGAACCGGCTGTTTCGTCAATACTGGCTACAGGTGGGGTGTGCGAGAACGAGAGGATGGTCTGCGATGCGTCGGCTCACACGCTTCGTCGCCGCCGCGGCAGCGACGGTCATGCTTACGACCACTACGGCGATGCTCGGATTCGGCACGGGTACCGCCGCCGCCGACGGGTCGAACGCGGCGAGTGGTTCAACGGTCATGCCACTCAGCTCCTTGTTGAGAAGGTGCGATTGGAGCAACGCCCCTTATACGCCCTCCGAAACCCGGGGGACGGGGTACGCGATCCTCAGCAGGACCGGTAACACGGTGACCGCGGAGGTACATATGATCAGCGTGATTCCTGACATCTGGTACGGCGTCAGGCTGGTCCAGGTGCCCCGGCCGGGGATCGGCTGCGCCGCCGGTGAGCCGGGGGTGGGCTTCGGGCAGCTCTACACCGACGGGGCCGGGATCGGAACGGCGACCGTGCAGGCGCCCGTAATGAGCGGCGCTACCGGCGCCTGGGTGTCGGTCGAGGGACCGGTCGGCGATTCCCCCACGTTCGCGGGCGATTTCCGCACATCCGACGACGTGGTACCGATCTAGTGGGTGTGCGGTCCGTCGCCCGACAGCGCCGATCGCAGACCGCCGAGTGCACCGCCAACCGCAGCCGTCACCCCGGTCACCGTGCTGCTCACCGTCCCGGTCACGGCATTGACCAGGTTTCCGCCCGGCGAGTTGGCGGTGTTGGCCGCGCCACTCCCAAGGTTGGTGGCGCTGGGCGTGCCGTTCGGCGTTAGCTTGTCGGCGATCGCAAACGGGGACAGATTCGTGACCGCGGTTGTCAACCCGCCCGTTATCGGATTACTCGGGGGAGGCGTCAACGGCGAGGGATCCGCCGGTGGATTCGTCGACGCCGGCGGCGTCTGCGAGACAGGAGCGGTATCTGCGACGAGATCGGTCTGGCCGTTGACGATCGATTGGTGCTGGGGCACCGATGCGGAGCTGAACACCGGTGAACTCAACGGCGTCCACGCCGTACCGGCTGAACCAACGCCGGTCAGGAAGTTGTTCTCGCCCTGCTGGATCGCACCCGGCATCGCCGCCAGGGCCTCGCCGATTTTCGCCGGCGGCGTGGTCGCCGTCAGTGGTGCGACGACCAAGGGGCCCGGGGCGCCCGGCACGCTGGCCACCAAGGCACCCGGCAGCAGCTGCGCCGTCGCGACAAACCCCACGACTACCGCCTGCGCGTCACCGGGCAACGCTGACACCGGCGGCAGGAGCGCAAACCCGACCTGCTGCGACGGGTCGCTGGTCCGGTCGTATCCGGTCTCGATGATCGCCCGGACGGCCGGATCGAGCGCGACCAGAATCGGCTGCGGCACACCCGCCTGAGCGAGCGGCATGAACAGCGGCAACCCGCCCTGGGGGGCCAGAACGAGAATGTCGGTCATGTTGCCGTTCGGCGAGGTCGTGACGACGGTTCCCGCGCCATTGGGATTCACCGGGTAGTAGTTCCCGTGCAGATAGTAGAAACCCAGGACCGCGTTCGCGTCCGAGACCACGTTCAACGGGTAGGCGGGGGCGTCGGCGATTCCGTCGTACTGTTGCGTCACCATAACGACCGGCGCTCCGGTCGACGACGTTGCGTTGCCCCCGGAGATGCCCAGCAGGGGGATGTACGTGCCGGCGGGCAGCCTGGCCAGAATCCCGCCGTTGGGGCGCTCCGGGTCGGCGATCAGAACGAAGCTGACGTTGTTAGAAGGACCCAGGGCCGAGACTTCATGAGACGCTGCGACGGCTCCTTCGGAGTAGCCGACGACGGTGATAGGCGTATTACCCTGCGCGGTCTGGAACTGGATCTGTTGGGCGATAGCCTGCTGGCCGTCGGCTATGGACTGGTCGCCGCTGGGCTTCCCGAGCCCGTTGTAGAGGCCGAGCGTGCCGGGATAGACCGCGGTGCTGTTGATGAAGTCGTCGAAGGTGCCTGCCGCGGGTGAGGCGAGGTGAGTGCACGGCGCGGTGCAGGGTTGGTATTGGTATTGGCCCGCAATTTGGCCCCCCATGCGAGTGGACCCATTGGGATAGTTGTTGCCGTCGATGAAGATGATCGATGCGGCGGCCAATTTGACCTGGGGGGTGTCCGCAGTGTTGTCGATCGCGTGACCGAACACGAGAGCCGCAGACACCCCGGCCGCCGTGGTGCCGGCCAGCATGAGCGCGGGCCGTCGGCGTCGTGCGTGGCGGCGCTTTGCCTTCTGGTCGCCAAGCGATAGCCCCGGCCCTGCGCCCCTGGTCGCTGCGGCGGATGAGACTGTGCGCTTTTTCGTCGTGCGATGCTTTGCCACGGCCTGCTCCCCACAGTGATCCGCCTATCCCCGGTATGCGCTCGGATGGTATCGCATAACCACCGGCTTAGGACACCAAACGGGGGGTGAATCACCTCGTCGGCGACCGCCCGCGAGTCCTTAGCTGCCAGGTTCCAGAACGTTGGCACGGCGCGTCGCGTCCCCTTAGCGTGCGAGCCAGGGAGGGATTGCCAGAGTCCACAGCTGGCCGGGTAATCAGATCTGTTGATCGGGTGCGGTTACACCCACTGGACCCAGCCCCACTGCGCGGTGCATGCCAGCGCGATGCCGTCGGGAGTCTGCGCCACCGAGCCGCCCGGTTTCTCGCACGGCTCACCGAGGTTGTGGACTCCGGACAGCGGGTAGGAGCTGACCCAGAACCCGGTGTAGATCGGCGGCCACTGGTTGGGAATCCAGTGGCATTGCATGGCCTCGCCGCCCGGGCCGCGCCCGAAGATGAATCGGTCCGTGTTGTCGCAGGGCGCGTTCAGCGAGGCGTCATAGTTCATTCCCGGTACGTCGCCGGGGTACCGTCCCGAGGGATCGTCGGCGGCGGCGCTGGGAGCCGCACTGATGGCGGCGGCCGCGATTGCAGCGGCTGTCAAGAGCTGGCGAATCATGTCCCACCCTCGCGTTGTCTGACCGGAAACCACTCTCTGGCCCGTCGGCCTGCAGCAGAGCCTAACCGGTCCGACCTCGCCCACAAGGGTTTCTCGGAAGGAACTACGCGTAGAAGGCGTCGAGGACCTCTTTGTTCTGATCGCCGACTACGGCCCGCTTCACCTTCAGCGACGGTGTGAGTTCGCCGCGCTCAACGGACAGGTCGTGGTCAAACAGCGCCCACTTCTTAATCGTCTCCCAGCGGTTGAGCTCGGAATTGAGCTTCTTCACGTGCTCGTCGATCAACGCGTGCACCTCCGGCAGCTTGACCAACTCGGCATACGATTTGCCGGCCAAACCTCGCTCGGCCGCCCAGCCCGAGATGGTGTCGGGGTCGAGCGCGATCAGCGCGACGCAGAAGTTCCGGCCCTCACCGAAGACCAGGAACTGGCTGGCGTACGGGCATTCGGCGATGAACTTCGCCTCGATCGCCGGCGGCACGATGTACTTACCGCCGGAGGTCTTGAACATCTCTTTGAGCCGCCCGGTGATCGTCAAGAACCCGTCGGGATCCAGAACCCCCTTGTCGCCGGTTCGCAGCCAGCCGTCCTCGGTGAACGCCGCGGCGGTGGCATCCTCCAGGTGGTGATAGCCGGCCATCACCTCAGGGCCGTTGATCTGCACTTCGCCCTCCTCGCTGATCCGCACCTCGGTTCCATCGAACGCCAGACCGACGGTGCCGAGCCGGTAGTTGTCCGGGCGGTTGATGAAGCCGGCGCCCGCGGTCTCGGTGAGCCCGTAGCCCTCCAGGATCAGCAGGCCCGCCGCGTGGAACCATTCGCCGATCTCACGGTTCAACGGTGCGGAGCCGGAGATGAAGTACCGGATGTTGCCGCCGAATGCTTGTCGCACTTTGGCGAACACAAGTCGGTCAAACAGCCTGTGCTGCAAACTCATTGACAGCGGAATTGACTTGTTGGCGCGCCGGCGGCGGTCGACCTCGAGCCCGACGGCGAAGGCTCGTTGGAACAGCTTTTCCTGCATGCCGCCGTTTTTCTGCTGGGTGGTGACGATGCTGGCATGCGCCTTCTCGAAGATCCGCGGCGCGGCGGCCATGAACGTGGGCTTGACCGCCGCGGTGTTCTCGATGATCTTGTCGACGCGGCCGTCGACCGCGCTGACGAATCCGCACGCCATCTGGGCGGCGACCAGCACCTTTCCGAACGAGTGCGCCAACGGCAGCCAAAGCAGCTGCGAGTCGTCCTCACCGATCACGTGCATCGCGGCGACCGTCAGCCCGTCGTAGACCCACGCCCGATGCGGCAGCCGAACGCCTTTTGGCTTGCCGGTGGTTCCCGAGGTGTAGATCAACGTGGCCAACTGGTCCGCGGTGATCCGGTCGACGGTGTCGTGCACGCAATCGGGATGGTCGGCGAGGTACTTCATCCCGAGGTCAGCCAGGTCGCGAAGGGTGATCACCCAGTCACCGTCGGCGGTGCCATCGAAGATCACCACTTTGCCGACGTTGGGGAGGTCCGCGCGGCGCTCCGTCAACTTGGCCAGCTGGTCGGCGTTTTCGGCGAACACCACTCGCGATTCCGAGTCGGCGAGGATGTAGGCGCTATCCGCGGCGTTGGTGTTCGCATAGACGGTGGTGGTGGCCGCCCCGGCGCACATCACCGCCAGATCGGCGAGAATCCATTCGAGCCTGGTGCTCGACGCAATCCCGACGCGCTGCTCTGGCTCGATGCCGAGCGCAAGCAGGCCGGCCGCCAGTGCCTCCACCCGATCAGCGGTCTGCCGCCAGCTGACCGACACCCACCGCCCACCGTCGAGATGGCGAAACGCTTCTTTATCGGGCGAACACTTGACGCGCTCGAGAAAAAGTGCCGCCAAGCTGGGCACGCTGGTCTGGACGGGAGATGCGGTGGTCGCCATTGTCGCCTTGCCTTGCTGAAACGTCGGTCATCTTCATTGTGGTCCCGATCGAGCGTGCCCGAGGCCGGATCGGGAAGGTGGAACCGACGTCAGGTGCGGTCCGGGACCACGCGATGAGTTTCGTTCTGCGGATACAGTCAGGCCAATGAGCTCCGTGCCCATCGCTGCCGAGCTCTTGGCAGCCGTCGAAGCCTCTCCACGGGCCACCGCGGGGCATGACAAATCGGCGTGGGTGGCCCTTTTCACCGATGACGGGCGCGTTGAGGATCCCGTCGGTTCCCGTCCTCACATCGGACATGCCGAGATCGGGAGGTTCTACGACACCTTCATCGGCCCGCGGCAGATCACCTTCCACCGCGATCTGGACATCGTTGCCGGTACGACCGTGATCCGCGATCTGACCCTCGAGGTGGTGATGGGGTCCAGTGTGCGCATGATGATTCCCGTCTTCCTGCGCTACGACCTCCGGGCGACTGAAAACGCTTGGCGGATAGCCCGATTGCGGGCTCACTGGGAACTGCCCGCGATGATGGGCCAGTTCCTTCGCAACGGGGTGAGGTCGCTGCCGGCGTCGCTGCAGCTGTCCGCCGCGCTGGTCCGCAATCAGCGCCTCGTCGGGACCGCTGGGTTTTTGTCCGGATTCCGGGGCGCGGGCAAACAGGGCAAGCGCCTTCTCGAAGACGCTCTGGCACACGGCCTGCTGACCGATGAGCTACGAGAGTGTCAGTGGGGCAAGATGATTGCCGCTGGCAACACGGTCGCGGCAGCTGTCACCGCATCGTCGGGCCGAGGGGTGTTGTTCGCCAAGGTTGAGCGCGGCGCGATTCGCGACGTCCGTTACTTTGCCGAAAGCCCTAAAGATCCAGCGTGAGCCGCTCGTCTTCGGGCGCCCGTGACACGCAGACGAGCATCGTCCCGGCGCTACGTTCTGGATCGGTGAGCAGCGTGTCGCGGTGGTCGACATCGCCGCCCAGTACCCGTGTTCGACAGGTTCCGCAGAACCCTTGCTGGCACGAGTACGACGCCGGCACGCCGGATCGCTGCAGTGCCGACAGAAGCGTCTCCTCGGCGCCGACGTCGACGACCTTGCCGGTGGATGCGATGCACACCGAGAACCCCCGGCCGTCGACCACAGGAGGCGCGGCGAAACGTTCGAAGTGCAGTTCGACGTTGTCTCGGCCGGCCAGCCGACTTCGCACCCCGGTAAGCATCGGCGCCGGTCCGCACGCGTAGACGGCCGTGCCGTCGGGGCAGCCGCCCAGCAGATCGTCCGCGGTGGGCAGGCCGTGAACGTCGTCGGTCCGGATCTCGACCCGGCTGCCGTACCGGGACACCTCGTCGACAAACGGCAGGCTGTTCGGTGTGCGCCCGGCGTACACCATCGACCAGTCGACGTCCAGCTGCTGCGCCCGGCGCAGCATCGGCAGGATCGGCGTGATCCCGATACCGCCCGCGATGAACCGGAAGCGCTGCGTCGGCGAGCCGCGGCCCGGCATCGACAGCGGGAACGCGTTTCGCGGGCCGCTGGTGGTGACCGTCGCGCCCACCGTGAGTTGGTCGTGCACCTCGATCGACCCGCCGCCGCCGCCGGGTATGCGCCGCACCGCGATTCGGTATGAGTCGCGAACCGCGGGATCGCCGTTCAGCGAGTACTGCCGGATCCGACCGCTGGGCAGATTGATGTCGATGTGCGCACCAGGGAACCACCGCGGCAGTGGCTTGGTGTCGGCGGCCGCCAGGGTCAGTGCGACCACGTCCTGGTCGTGGGCGACCACGTGACGGTCCACCACGCGCAGCGCATGCGTGCGGTCTCGTTCCGGCACGGGGGGTGGCCGCCGGATGCGCGAGGCAAGCCCCCAGACGCCAGACACGACGACCTCGGCAGCGCCCAGAAGCGGGTCGTGGCGCGACCGTCCCGAGGCACTCGGCGGTACATCGCCAAAGCGCGGAAACGGCATCACAGATGAGCGGCCCGCGCGGCCGGCGAACTCGCAAGATAGGCCACCGCCTGAGCGGTCGAACCCATCTTCTCCGGTGTGAATCCAGGCCGGAGGTAGTCAAGGGTATTGGTGCCGAACAGCTTTCGGTACCGGGGGAGAAGGCGGTGCTTGGAATCCAGATAGCGGTGTCGCTGCATCTTCAACCACCCGTAGTCCACCGCAGGGTCGGTCTTCACCAGATACCACGCGACGCGCTGGAACATGACGAACATGAAGGTGGAGGCGATCAACATCGCACCGACGCGATCAAGGTAACTGTTGTTGAAGTAGATGGCGACGTCATGGGCGACGTTGCGGTGTTCGACCTCTTCGGCCGCATGCCACCGGAACAGATCGACGAACGTCGGATCCGCATCGAAGTCGTCCCACGCGCTGTTCAATGCGAAGTCGCCCAGCACCGCGGTGTAGTGCTCGAGTGCGGCGATGAACCACAGCCTGTCGCACAGCTGGTTGTGCCTGCGCTTCGGGTCAGTCGACATCGACGGGCCGAGCACCCGCGAGAACGCGTACTCGATCTGATCGAGTATCGGTTTGGGGTCGAAGCCCCGGGCCTCCATGAACTCGTGCAGCGCCTGCTCGTGAACGTCAGCGTGGATGGCCTCCTGGCCGATGAAGCCCCGCATGTCGTCGGCGAGCTTGGGGTCTTTGACCAACGGCAGCACCTCGTCGTATGTGGCGACGAACCACCGCTCCGCCGCGGGCAGCACCACGTTGAGCAGCCCGACCATGTCCGAGGCGACCGGGTGGCCGGGAATCCAGTGCAGCGGGCTGTCCGAGAAGTCGAAATGCACCTTGCGCGGCTGGATCTGTATCGGACCAGGGTCGACTTCGTCGTCGAAACGTTGCGGTCGCAGCATGACGGCCTCCTCGGTGACTGATTACCGCAGTCTACGGCGGTGGCGGTGCCGCGAATCGTTGCGATCAGCCGGGGACATACCACTTGCCGAGCTGCGGCGCGTGCCCACTCTCCACAAACAGCGTCGAACCTTCGACGGCGAACGACCGGTAGTCACCGAGGTTGCAGGTTTCGCCGGTGCCGATCTTCGTGATCGTCTGCGCGGCCTCGTCGAACGTGATCGTGCTGTCGTCACCCAGATTCAGGCGCCAACGCGTCAATTCATCGCTCATGACCAGGACGGTACCGGTCAGTCGTCTTTCTGCCGGGGCGGCGGACGATTAGCCACGACCGGGAACTGGCCGGTGAAGCCCACCCGCTCCTGCGCGATCGCGAGCACCCGCCTGCGGACCGCGTACCAACCGCCGACGAGCGCCGGAATGATGACCACGAGTGAAGCCACGGTCCAGGTCCCGATCGGCGGATCGAACGCCATCAGCACGAGGACGCCGAACAAGAACGCCAACGTGAGATAGCCGGTGAACGGAGCGCCCCACATCCGGAACGATGGCCGGGTCATGATCCCTCGCTTCGACCAGCGGTAGAGCTGAATCTGGCAGATCACGATCGTGCCCCAGGACGCGATAATGCCCAGGGCCGCCATGTTGAGCACGATCTCGAACGCCTTGCCGGGCACGACGCCGTTGAGTAGAACACCGAACAGTCCGATCAGCGCGGTGAGGCAGATGCCGCCATACGGGACCCCTCTTTTCGACATCCGCGACGTGAACTTCGGCGCGCTGCCGTTCATCGACATCGACCGCAGGATCCGACCCGTCGAGTACAGCCCGGCGTTCAGGCTGGAGAACGCGGCGGTCAGGACGACAACGTTCATGATGGTGCCCGCGCCGCTGACGCCGATCTTGGAGAAGAACGTGACGAACGGGCTCTCGCTGGCCTTGTACGCGGTGTAGGGGAGCAGCAGACCCAACAGGAACAGCGAACCGACGTAGAACAGGCCGATCCGGGCGATCACCGAGTTGATCGCGCGCGGCATGATTATTTCTGGATGGGCAGTCTCGCCGGCTGCTGTTCCGACGAGTTCGACTGCGGCATAGGCGAAGACGACGCCAGAGGTGACGATCACCAGTGGGAACAGGCCGACGGGAAACAGGCCGCCGTGGCTGGCGATCACACTGAATCCGGTCGACTGGCCCTGAATGGGGTAGCGGCCGGCGAGAAATATGGTTCCAGCGACCAGAAATGTCACCAGCGCAAGGACTTTGATCAGCGCAGCCCAGAACTCCAGCTCACCGAACACGCTGACCGAGATGAGATTCACGCCCAGCACCAGCGCCAGCGCGATCAGCGCGATCAGCCATTGCGGGATGGTCGTGAACGCCGACCAGAAGTGGAAGTAGGTGGCGATCGCCGTCGAGTCGACGATCGACGTCATCGCCCAGTTCAGGAAATACATCCAGCCTGCGACGTACGCCGCTTTCTCGCCGAGGAATTCGCGAGCGTACGACACGAACGACCCGGATGACGGACGGTGCAGGACGAGTTCGCCGAGGGCCCGCAGGATCAGGAAGACGAAGACACCGCAGAACGCGTAAACGAGGAACAAGCCCGGTCCGGCGTGGGCCAATCGGCCGCCGGCGCCGAGGAACAGGCCGGTCCCGATTGCGCCGCCGATCGCGATCATCTGCAACTGCCGAGGCTTGAGGCTCTTGTGGTAGCCCGCATCCTCGGCCGTCAACGACGACGCGCGGTAATCCGACTGCTGCGGCGTGGTGGTCATTGGGCAGTCCCATCGGGGGGTGTGGGCGGCTGTGCGGGGTCCGGCGGGTCCGACACGTCACGAAAGGTGAGAACGAACCCGACCACACCGACGACGGCGGCAATCGCATAGCCGATGGCCGAATACCAACCGGCATGCAGGTATGCGGTGACCGCGACAATCGCGAGCGCCGAGAACACCATGAACATCCCGATCAACGGCACCCTGGCCCAGTACTTCGCGCGCGCGATCACTTTCACCCCGATCAGTCGAATCGAATCGGGTATCAGTCAACACCGCCCGTCACGCGCTGACAGTCCATTCGCGTAAGTCGCTACGCCTCCCCGGGTTGCGGTACGACGGCCGCCGCGTCATGGTGCGGGGGCTCGAATCCTTCGAGCAGATAGCGAATTTGCGCCGGCGTCAGCGCTCGGCGCGCCTTCCTGCGCGTGATCAGGATGCCGACGGCGGCGAGCGCCCACACCCCGAATTGGATCGTCCACGCTATGCGGAACGACTCGAACGAGTAGCCCCCCGCCGCGCCGATGATCACGCCCATCGCCTGCATCACCACGATCGACGCGAGGAATCCGCCCATGTTCACCATCCCTTGCGCGGTGCCCAGGGTCGCGCGGGGGTTGAACGTGCGGGCGAAGTCGAATCCGACCATCGATCCGGGTCCGCCGACCGATATCACCACCACCAGAACCGTGAGCAGCCAAAGTGGTGCCCGGTGCGGCAGTGCCAGCACGACGGTCCAGATCGCCGCGTTGCTGGCGATGATGCCCAGCACCATCCACGACCGGCGCATCGGGTAGCGGGCCGTCAGGATGCCGATGACGACGCCGGCCAGGATGGCCGTGACGACCGAAACAGACAGCAGAGCGCCCGCAGCATCCGTTGAAATTCCTTGTGCAGCAGTAAGATAGGGTACACCCCACATCAGCGCGAAGACGGTGACCGAGAACTGCGTGCCCATGTGCGTGAAGAATCCCAGCCGGGTGCCCGGACGCAGCCAGACGATCTTCACGTTGGCCAGCGTGGCGCGCAGATCCGTCTTCTCGTCTCTGACGATCGCGCCTTGCGGTGTGTCGTGCACCAAACTGAGCGTCAGTGCGACGGACAACAGACCGAGCGCGGCCACCGACGTGTACGCGGTGGTCCATCCTGCGTGCGACAGCAGTGCGAGGAACGGGACCGCCGAGAGCACTTGCCCCAGTTGGCCGCAGATGCCGGTCAACTGCGTCACCAGTGGAACGCGACGCGCCGGAAACCAATGAGGTACGAGCCGCAACACCGAGATGAACGTCAAGGCGTCGCCGAGTCCGAGGACCGCGCGTGCCCCGATGGCTTCGGGCAGTGATGTCGTGAGAGCAAGCGTGAGCTGGCCTGCGGCCATGAGTGCACCGCCGGTTGCGATCAGCGTCTTCGGGCCGAGCTTGTCGAGCAGCACGCCCGCCGGAACCTGTGCGGCCGCATAGACGACCACCTGGAGCACGACGAAGGACGACAACACACCTGGGCTGACCCCGAACCGGTTGGCTGCCTGCAGGCCGGACACCCCAAGCGTGGTGCGGTCGAGGACGGCGACGATGTAGGCGAGCAGCCCGACCGACCAGACGATCCAGGCGCGCATGCTCCGTCAGCCTCTCGTTTGTCCGGTCCTCTGGGGCCGCAGCCGACGCGCCGGCCGAGATTCGATCGCGTCGATCGTCAGCGTGCGGCCACGGAACCGCCATCCGGCAGCGGTTCGAACGTACTCATCGTCGTATCGCAGGTGCCAGACCACGTCGGTGATCTGGTCGTCGCGACGGCTCCAGTGATGCGCGATGCACGAGACGCGCCCGCCGGCGCCGTGCGGTTCTTCCGTGTAGACCTCACCGACGATCGCGTGGTGCGTCCGCTCCACCGCGGCAACTGCGCCGATGGCCGTTTCGATCTCGGAGTGCCCGCGATGGACCGCTACGGGCTCGAGCACCCGGGGCGGGTCGGGTAACGACAGCGTCGCGTCGTCTGCGAACAGGCCGGTCACGTCGTCGAACCGTCGGTCATCCACCCCCGCGGCGTAGCGGTGCACGAGGTCCGACAACGCAATCCGGTCGACAGCATCGATGGTCATGTGGCCAGGCCGAGTCTCTGGGCGCAGGCTGACAGCACGTCGCGGGCCTGCTCGATGTCGGGGACGGGCGGCATCGCGAGCACGATGCGGTCGGCGCCCAGTTCGGCGAGTTTTCCAGCGCGTTCGACGTCGATCTTGGCGACGAGGTGACCGAGGGACAGTTCGAGTGCCCCCGGGTCGCGGCCTGCGCGAGTTGCGCCGTCACGCATGACCTCGATCAGCTCGGAAAGCCGAGGTCCCGTCACACCCAGCGGTTGGAACCCGTCCCCGAGTCGGCCCGCTCGCCGGGCGGCCGCGACACTATGGCCGCCGACGTGAATCGGCAACCGCTCACCCTGCGCGGGCTTCGGGTAGCAGGTGACATTTTGGAACGTGAAGAACTCGCCGCCGTGGGTTGCGCCCTGCGGGTTGTCGGCCCACAGCAGCCGCATCACCTCGAGCTGTTCGTCGGCGCGTCGGCCCCGCCGCCCATACGGCGCACCGCATGCCTCGATCTCCTCGCGCAGCCAACCCACGCCGACGCATAGCCGCAGGCGTCCTGCTGACAGCGCATCCACCGTCGCCACTCGTTTCGCCAACACCACGGGATGATGGTTCGGCAGCACCAGCACCCCCGTGCCAAGGCCGAGCGTGGCGGTGTGCCCGGCCAGAAACGCAAGCAAGTCAAGGGGATCCGGCACCGGACAGTCGGCAGGTAACTCGACGCGGCCCGACGCGTCGTACGGATAGACGCTGGCGTACGCCGTCGCGAGTACGGTGTGTTCGACGGCGACGATCTCGTCGAAGCCGCACGCCTCGACGTGGCGGGCGAACGCCGCGATCCACGCCGGGTCTGCGGTTACGCCGGCGGCAACGGGAGCGATGACTGCGTACTTCATGTGCCGTCGCCGCCGATGGCCTCGCGCATCGCATCGGCGAGTGTCGCCGCGCGCCGGTCCCGGAACACGTCTTCGAGCAGAAGTTGACGTCCTCTCGGACCGCACAGCGGTACGCGCCAGTTTGGGTACTCGTCGGTGGTACCGGGCTGGTTCTGCGTCCGTCGGTCGCCCACTGCGTCGCTCAGCGACAGCGCCAGTAGCTTGGACGGCGTCCGGCCGAGGTAGCGGTAGAGGGCCAGCACCGTGTCATCCATGTCTACGGTCTTTTCGGGGTCGGTGGGAAGCAGTCCGACCCGGAAAAGCTCGGTCAGCCATGCCTGCTGCTCGGCGCGATCGCTGGCGAGTTCCTCGTCGAACGAGCGGGTGAGCAGGCCGAGCCGATCGCGGAGCCGGACATGATCGCCCGCCAGATAGCCGGCCGTCGGCGGAAGGTCGTGAGTGGTGACCGACGACAGGCAGTACTCGCGCCACCGGTTGGCGGGTAGGGGCATGCCGTCACGGTCGGTTTCAAACCACAGGATCGACGTGCCGAACAGGCCGCGCTCGCGGAGGTAATCGCGCACCCACGGTTCGACGGTGCCGAGATCTTCACCTACGACCAGTGCGCCGGCGCGATGTGCCTCCAGCGCGAGAATACCGATCGTGGCCTCGTGGTCGTAGTAAACGTAGGTTCCTTCGATCGGCTTGGTGCCGTCGGGAATCCACCACAACCGGAACAAGCCGATGATGTGGTCGACGCGGACGCCGCCCGCGTGGCGCAGCATCGCGCTGACCATCGACCGGAACGGCCGGTATTCCTGCTCCGCCAACGCTTCCGGCCGCCACGGCAGCTGCGACCAGTCCTGGCCCTGCTGGTTGAACGCGTCCGGCGGCGCGCCCGCGCTGACGCCGAGAGCCACAACGTCTTGCAACGCCCACGCGTCGGCGCCGTTCGGGTGCGCGCCGACCGCGAGGTCGTGCATGATCCCCAGCGCCATTCCGGCGCCCAGTGCGTGCGCCTGGGCCGTCATGAGCTGGTCGTCGAGCTGCCACTGCAACCAGCGGTGGAAGTCGATTTCGTCGGCGTGCTCCGTTGCGAACACGGCGATTCCGGGACCGTCCGGGTGCTGGAGATCCTGCGGCCAATGATGCCAGTCGCTACCGTGCACCTCCGCGAGCGCGCACCAGGTGGCGAAGTCGTCGAGCGCGCGTCCTTCGCGTTCCCGGAACGCGGCGTACGCGATTTCACGACCGGCCGATCGCGGTACTCGATGGAGCCCCTCGAGGGCGGCGCGTTTGGCGGCCCACGCGGCGTCGCGGTCGATGGTGTCGACGCGCTTTGCACGGGCCTGCACGTCATCTCGCAATTTGCGGATCCGTCGGCGGCCGCGGACGTACGCAAACTCAGCGATGGCCTCGACTCGGAGGTAAAGCGGATTGACGAAGCGCCGCGACGTCGGCAGGTACGGCGACGGCTCCATCGGCGCGGTGGGGGCGGCGGCGTGCAGCGGGTTGACCAATACGTAGCCCGCCCTGTGCCGGGCGGCGGCCCAGACAGCCAGATCGGTGAGATCGGTGAGATCTCCTATGCCCCAGGATCTTTTAGATCGCATGCTGTACAGCTGCGTCGCCAGTCCCCAGGCACGGCGTGACCCGAGCCGTTCGGGAACAGTCAGGGCGGCCGGCGTGACGATGACCGCAGTGCCCTCGTCACTGCTGGCATCGTCGAGATGCAGCCGGTGGTATCCCAACGGGAGATTTCCCGGCAATTCGAAGGTGGCCTCGCCGACGAGACGGCCGCCGAGGTCGTACGGGGGAGTGAAGTTGTCCAGTTGACGCAGCCCGGCCCACACCGTGCCGTCCTCCAGACGTATCCACAGCCGCGCCGGGGTGCCGTGGGTCACGTGCGCCCAGAACGGCATCGGGGTCCCGGCGCGCATGACGATCACAGGCGGCAGCGGTCGGGACCAGTACGCGCGATCATGGGCACGCAGCGCGGCGCGGCGTTCCTCATCGGTGTCCGCGGCGACGCCGAGCGCGCCGAGGACGGCGACGAGGGTGTGATCGGGCACGACCACCAGTCGACCATTGGCGTCCTCGTATTGAGTGGCCACGCGGTAGCGCCGGGCCAGCTCGATGAGCGATGAGCCGGTTGCGCGAGGAGCCGAGGACTCCGAGTGCTGCTGCGAGGTCATGGTGGCCATCTTTGCGGAACTCGGCGCCGCGCGAGGTTGGTAGTGTCCGGCAGATGCGAACCGGACGGCTCGCAGCGTCGCAGCCGACGCGCGATCGTCGGGCACGGATCGCGGTGGCCGCGCTGTTTCTCACCAACGGCGCGCTGTTCGCGAACCTGCTACCGCGCTATCCGGAGATCAAGGCGGACCTTGGGCTGTCGAACGCCGCATACGGAGCCGCGGTCGCGGCGTTCTCGGTGGGCGCGTTGGTGACCGGGCCGCTGGCGGCGTCGCTGATCCGGCGATTCCATTCCGCGCGGGTCGCCGTGTGGGGATCCGCCGGGATCGCGGTGTTCGTATGGCTCGCGGGAGTGGCGCCGTCCCCTTTGACGTTCGCCGGCGCGCTGTTCGTGGCCGGGGGCGCGGAAGCGGTCACCGATGTCGCGCAGAACACCCACGGCCTGCGGGTGCAACGCAGGTATGGCCGGTCGATCATCAACTCGTTCCATGCGGTGTGGTCGGCGGGTGCCATCCTCGGCGGGGCGATGGGTGCGGGTGCGATCGCGTTGCACATTGCACGCGGCCCCCACTTGGCGGTGTCGGCGGTGGTTTCCACTGCGGTGTGTGTGATCGCGTACCGGTTTTTGCTGCCCGGCCCCGACGACGCCGGCCAGGCCACCCGGGCCCAGCCGGCGGCGCGACCCGGTGTGCCGGTGGCGACCTACGCGGCACTGGCGGCGCTGGTGGCCATCGCGGTCGCCGCGGCGACCGTCGAGGACGCGGGCAGCTCATGGGCAACCCTGTACATGCGGGAACTCGGGGCGCCGGGAGCGATCGCAGTGTCCGGGTACATCGCCGCGGTTGGTTTCCAATTCATCGGACGGGTGGTGGGTGACCGACTGGTCGACCGGTTCGGTCAGCGCGCCATCGCCCGGGCGGGCGGCGTGATCGCCACTACCGGCATGGGAGCTGCGCTGGCGTTTCCAAGCCAGCCCGCCGTGATAGGCGGGTTCGCGGCGGCCGGGTTCGGAGTGGCGACGCTCATTCCTGCGGCGATGCAGCGTGCCGATGAGCTGCCCGGGATGAGGTCCGGCACCGGCCTGACGGCCGTCACCTGGCTGATGCGGGTCGGATTCGTTTTCGCGCCGGTGATCGTCGGCGCGATCGCCGACGTGATCAGCTTGCGCGCAGGATTGCTCATGGTCCCTGTTGCCGGGCTCGTCGTCGTCGCGCTCGCAGGTGTGCTGGCCGGCACCCGCAAACGTTAGCCGAAAGTTAGGCATGCTCTGTACTGGCAAGTAGCATGGAGCCGAACGGCTCCTTAACACCAAGCGTTAGAGGCACATGACCAGCGACAATACGGTCGTCGAGACGACATACGGCCCCGTCCGCGGCGTCGACAACGGGCGCGTCAGGGTCTGGAAGGGGATTCGCTACGCCGCCCCGCCGGTCGGCGACCTGCGCTGGCGCGCGCCACAACCACCGGCCCCGTGGACCGCGGTCGCCGACGCATCCCGGTTCGGCCCCGTATGCCCGCAGCCGACGTTGCCCATGGTGCCTCTCGATCTCGGCGCGCCTCAGGATGAGGACTGTCTGTCGCTCAACATCTGGGCATCAACCGTGCCGGGCGACAAGAAGCCGGTGATGGTGTGGGTCCACGGCGGTGCATACGTGCTCGGCTCCGCGGGCCAACCGCTCTACGACGGAACCGTCCTCGCGTCGAGCGGCGATAACGTCATCGTCACCATCAACTACCGCCTCAACGCATTCGGTTTTCTCGACCCGTCCGCCAACAGCACGGCCCGGCGTCGCTACGACACCAACGTCGGACTGCGCGACGTGATCCACGCGCTGCAGTGGGTGCGTGACAACATCGCCGCGTTCGGCGGGGACCCCGACCGGGTGACGCTGTTCGGCGAGTCGGCTGGGGGCGGGATCGTCACCACGCTGTTGACCAGTCCCGCAGCCGCTGGCCTGTTCACTGGCGCGATCGCGCAAAGCTCGCCCGCCACCTCGGTTTACGACACTGACCGAGCGGGCCGGATCGCCGCGTTGCTGCTCGACAAACTCGGTATTGACCAGTCAGACATCGATCGGTTGTCAGATGTACCGGCGTCTGCGCTGGTCGCCGCGTCTCAGCGGGTATTCGATACCGTGCCGGCGCAGAACCCCGGGACGCTCCCGTTCGTGCCGATCGTCGACGGCGACGTGGTGCCCGACTACCCGGTCAAACTCGCACGCGAGGGCCGGTCGCACCCCGTGCCGCTGATCATCGGCACCAACAAGAACGAAGCCGCGCTGTTCCGGTGGATGAAGTCGCCATTGATGCCCATCACTCCGCCGGCGATCAAAGCCATGTTCGCCGAAATCGCCTCGGAGCAGCCAGAATTGGTCCTACCGACGGAAGAGCAGATAGGGTCCGCCTACCCCGGCTTGCGCGTCAAGGCCCGCGGGATGGGCATCGCGCGCGACGTCGGGTTCCGGATGCCGTCGGTGTGGCTGGCGGAGGGGCACAGTACGGTCGCGCCGGTGTACCTGTACCGATTCGACTTTGCCACGCCGATGCTCAAGCTCATGCGTATCGGTGCGACGCATGCCATGGAATTGCCATATGTCTGGGGCAATCTCGTGATGGGCCCCAAAGACCCGACGTTCAAGCTCGGCGGTCTCAAGGCCGGCAAGACGGTGTCGGAGCGACTACGGGCGCGCTGGCTGAACTTCGCCGACCAAGGCAAACCGATCGGCCTCCCCGACGAACCCGCGTGGATCCCGTATCAGGAAGCCGACCGCGCAAGCCTGGTCATCGGCCGGGCCGACTCGGTGGTCAACGATATCGACCGCGACATTCGCGCGATGTGGGGCGACAACGTGCTGAGCTTCAAGTAGCACTGGCAGAGTTCGCAAAGGTGGCGAATCGCGCTGATCGTGGCCGCAACCGCCACGTTAAACTGAAGTAGGAGGTGCCACCGTGGAGCGTGTTGCGGCTGTTCTCGACGTGCTGCCGCCGCAGATGCGTGACCCGGTGCTATTCGCGATTCCGTTCTTTCTGCTGTTGCTGATCCTGGAGTGGACGGCCGCCCGCAAACTCGAACGCATCGAATCCGCCGATGAACGCACTCGCGTCCGGTCCGGCGCGTTCCACACCCGCGATTCTTGGGCCAGCATTTCGATGGGACTCGTCTCGGTCGCCACCACTGCGGCGTGGAAGTTCATCGCATTGCTGGGCTACGCGGCGATCTACGCGTACCTGGCGCCGTGGCACCTGTCCGCGCACAAGTGGTACACGTGGGTGATCGCGATCCTCGGCGTCGACCTGGCGTTCTACACCTACCATCGGATCGCGCACCGGGTGCGGCTAATCTGGGCCACCCATCAGGCACATCACTCCAGCGAGTACTTCAACTTCGCCACCGCGCTGCGCCAGAAGTGGAACAACAGCGGCGAGATCCTGATGTGGATTCCGTTGCCGCTGTTGGGTGTTCCGCCGTGGATGGTGTTCGCCAGCTGGTCGGTCAACCTGATCTACCAGTTCTGGGTGCACACCGAGCGCATCGGCAAACTGTGGCGCCCGTTCGAGTTCGTGTTCAACACGCCGTCGCACCATCGGGTGCATCACGGAATGGATGCGGAGTACCTCGACAAGAACTATGCGGGCATTTTCATCATCTGGGACCGGATGTTCGGGTCCTTCCAACGGGAGTTGTCTCGGCCGCACTACGGCCTGACCAAGCCTGTCAACACATTCAACATCTGGAAGTTGCAGACGCGCGAATACGTCGCGATCGCGCGCGACGTCCGGGCGGCCACGCGCTGGCACGACAAGCTGGCCTACATCTTCGGCCCGCCCGGATGGGAGCCGGCCACCGATTCGCGGCACGACGCGCCCGCGTCGGCAAAGTTGTTCACCTGAGGTTCTCCTCGCCGTTGTAATCCGCCCGAACGGAGCGCTTTTGACGCCCGCTGGAAATCACTACGCTCAGGGTGACCGCGGCAGCACTCAGGAGAGGACAACGACGTGACAGACACACTCACTGAAGGCCAGAAGCTGGAGAAAGGCGGATCGCTGAATTCACCAAACGGCGCATACAGCCTGATCCTGCAGGACGACGGCAACCTGGTGCTCTACGCCCGCGACCAAGCCGTCTGGTCCACGGACACAAACGGCCAGGACGTGGTACGCGCCGAGGTGCAGACCGACGGCAACTTCGTGCTGTACACCCCGGACAAGCCGGTGTGGCACACCGACACCAAGGGCCAGAAGGACGTCAAGCTGGTGCTGCAGGACGATCGGAACCTGGTCCTGTACGCGGGCAGTGGTCCGGCCTGGTCGTCGAAGACGGACACTAAAGAGCCGCCGCCGCCCCCGCCGGCCGCGGAACCCGCAGTCGAACCGGTAGCCGAGGCGGTGGTCGAGGAGCCGGCGGCACCGCCACCCCCGCCGCCGCCGGCGCCCGAACCGGCGCGCACTTACACGGTGGTGTCGGGCGACACCCTGTGGGCGATCTCGGAGCGCTTCTACGGCGACGGCAACCAATATCAGCGCATCGCCGGCGCCAGCGGTGTCGACAACCCTGACCTCATCTATCCCGGTCAGGTACTGACGATCCCGTAGCAATCCGATCCGACATGCGGCAACCGCTGACATGATCGGCGGGTGTCCGGTGAGATTTGTCGGCTGCGCGACGGACGCCGATTGGGCTACGTCGAATACGGCGACCCGGCGGGCCTCGCCGTTGTGAATTGTCACGGCGGTCTGGCGTGCCGACTCGACGTGGCCGCGGCGGACGGCATCGCCCGCGAGGCCGCGATCCGGCTGATCTCCCCGGACCGTCCCGGCGTCGGACTGTCCGATCCGAAACCGGACCGCACGGTGCTGGACTGGGCGGCCGACGCCGAGGACTTGATGAAACACCTCGGCGTCGGCCGGTTCGCAGTTATGGGTTGGTCAATGGGTGGCCCGTACGCCGCTGCAATCGGGTATGGGCTGCGGGCGCGGGTGATCCGGATCGCAATCATCGCGGGGGCGCTGCCGCTCAACGAACCTGGCGTGTTCGCAGAGTTGCCTCCGATCGATCGGGCCTACACCCGGCTGTCGCAGCGCGCACCGTGGTTGGCGCGACAGTGCTTCCGCACCATGTCGGGGGTCGCCGGCGCGGCACCCGCGATTTACGGCCGTCTCGCCGCACGCGACCTCGGCGCCGCCGACGGGCACGTGATACGCGACGAAGGCTTCGGCGCCTTCGCGCGAATGTCACGGGAGGCGCTGCGCCAGCCGTCGGGTGTGGTCGAGGAGTACCGAGCGTGGATGCGGCCCTGGGGGTTTGCCCCCGAGGATCTCATCATCGGCGCGGACGTGTGGGTGGGAAGCGAAGACAAGCTGCTCGATCCCCGGTGGCCGCATGAACTGGCCCGCCGGATTCCGCGGGGGACGCTTCATGTGCGCTCGGGCGGCCACTTCATGGCTCATCTGCATTACCGCGAAATTTTCGACGCGCTTCGAGAAATCTGATTTTGCTAACGCTAAGGCGATCGTCGGCGATATGCGCTTGGATGGAGTACATGCGGGCGGGGGAGCGTAACCGCGGTCAGATTCGGCGGCACGAGCGAACCACCGGTAATGTTCAAAACCTGGTCGGGAGACTCCGACCCGCGATTGATCGGAGCAATCGGGTGCGACGGATCTTCGTGCGCCTCCTCGCGGTGTCAGCGACCGGGATCGCGGCGCTCGCGCTGCCATCCCCGCCGGCCGACGCCAGCCCGGTACCGATCTACCCAGGCATGGAGATCCACCAGGACACCAACCTGTGCACGCTGGGCTACGTCGAACCCAATCTGCGGATCGCGGTGACGGCCGGGCACTGCCGTGGCAGCGGCGCCGTCACCGACAGCGACGGCAACTACATCGGAACTCAGGCGATGTACCGCGACAACACGCCCAACGGCGCGACGGTGTCCACCAACGACACGATCTCCGACTACGAGGGAATCACTCTGGCGGTCGACGCGACGCCCACCAACGTGCTGCCGGGTGGGCGCGCGCTGGTGTCCGACCCTGGTCTCACCATCAGCCCCGGCCGGCCGGTGTGCCACTACGGCGTCGTGACTCACGAGACCTGCGGCACCGTGGAGGCCGTCTACAACGGCTGGTTCACGATGTCGAACGGAATACTCAGCCAGAAGGGCGATTCCGGGGGGCCCGTGTACGTCGACACCGATGACGGCAGGGCGGTGCTCGTCGGCGTGTTCAACAGCACCTGGGGCGATTTCCCCGCGGCGGTGGCATGGAATGCGATCCGCCAGCAGATCTCGGAGGATGTGAACACACCGTCGGCGCCGGTTCAGCGGGCGGCGTGGCCACTGAGGCCCTGAGCTTTTGCGCTCCTCGGAGCCGTCTGGACAGAAACTAGAACGTGTTTCACTTCTGGGCCCGCGGTGGACTATTCTGCGAGGCGATGAGTTCCGCTGTCCGAACACCTGTCCAGATTGCCTGGGTCACGGCCGACCTCGACGCGACCGAACGCACGCTGACCGGCCTGCTGGGCGCCAGGAAGTGGGTGCGGATGCCTGCGGTGCATTTCGGGCCCGACACCTGCACCTATCGCGGGCGACCCGCTGACTTCCGTGCCGACATCTCGTTGAGCTACGCGGGCGAAATGCAGCTGGAACTGATCGCACCCGTATCCGGCGAAAGCGTGTACACCGAGTACTTGCGCGACAGCGGGCCCGGACTGCACCACATCGCGATCGAAGCCGACAGCGCCGAGGAACTCGCCAAGGACGTCGAGCACGCAGTGGCGGGTGGCGCGACGGTCGTGCAGCAGGGCGTGATGCCAGGGGGTATGGAGTTCGCCTACGTCTCGACGGTCACCGCCGGCGTCCCATATCTGGAGATCGCACACATCCCGGCGGCAATCCGGGCGTTTTTCGACTACGTGAAGCAGGAGCAGAAGTGAGTACAGACATCCCGTCGACCATGCACGCAGGCGATGTCGAGGAATGGTCGGACGACGTGGACGTGGTGGTTGTCGGTTTCGGCATCGCGGGCGGATGCGCTGCCGTAAGCGCTGCGGCGGCGGGCGCGCGCGTGCTGGTGCTGGAGCGCGCCGCGGCCGCCGGAGGGACCACCTCGATGTCCGGCGGGCACTTCTACCTCGGTGGCGGCACCGCGGTTCAGCAGGCCACCGGCCACCCGGATTCCCCTGAGGAGATGTACAAGTACCTCGTTGCGGTGTCGCAAGAACCAGAGCACGACAAGATCCGCGCCTACTGCGAGGGCAGCGTCGATCACTTCAATTGGTTGGAAGACTTGGGTTTCCAGTTCGAGCGCAGCTACTACCGGGAGAAGGCGATCGTCCAGCCCAACACCGAGGGTCTCATGTATACCGGCAACGAGGAGGTGTGGCCGTTCAAGGACATCGCTGTTCCGGCGCCGCGCGGGCACAAGCTTCCGGTGCCCGGTGAAACCGGTGGCGGGAGCATGATCATCGACCTGCTGGTCAAGCGGGTCGACAACCTCGGCGTCAAGACCCGTTACGAAACCGGCGCCACCGCGCTGGTTTTGGACGATGATCAGCGCGTGGTCGGGGTGGCATGGAAGCACTTCGGCGAAACTGGCGCCGTCCGCGCGAAGGCAGTAATCATCACCGCGGGGGGTTATGCCATGAACCCCGAGATGGTTGCGCGCTACGCCCCCGCGCTGGGCGCGAAGCGGCGGCGCAAGAGCGGCGGTTTCGCCGAACCCTACATACTGGGCAACAGCTACGACGATGGCCTGGGCATCCTGCTGGGGGTGTCGGCCGGCGGCGCGACCAAACACATGGACCACTTCTTCATCACCGCGTCCGCGTATCCGCCGTCGATCCTGTTGACCGGCATCATCGTGAACAAGTTTGGTGAGCGGTTCGTTGCTGAGGACTCCTACCATTCGCGCACTTCGGCTTTCGTGATGGACCAGCCCGACAGCGCGGCGTTTCTGATCATCGACGAGGCGCATATGGAGCGCCCGCAGTTTCCGCTGATCCGGTTCATCGACGGCTGGGAAACCGTTGAGGAGATGGAACAGGCGCTTGGAATTCCCGACGGCAAGCTGGTGGCTTCCCTGAACCGCTACAACGAGAATGCAAGGCGTGGCGAAGATCCGGACTTCCACAAGCAGCCGAAATACCTCGCGCCACAGGATAACGGACCATGGGGGGCGTTCGACCTGTCGCTCGGTACAGCGATGTATTCGGGTTTCACCGTCGGCGGACTGGCCACGAACGTCTACGGGCAGGTACTGCGCGGCGACGGGAGCGTGATCCCCGGGCTGTACGCGGCGGGGGCGTGCGCGTCGAAGACCTTCGCGCAGGACGGCAAGGGCTATGCGAGCGGCACACAGTTGGGCGAAGGCTCGTTCTTCGGGCGCCGCGCCGGGGCGCACGCCGCGAAGCAGCGGGCCTAAACGCGGGCCTTCTCCTTCTCGTCCTTCGCGACGGGCCCGAGCGACCATTTCCCGCCCTCGCCAAGCAGCGTCAAGTGCGTCTGGTGGTGCTCCGCCACGGCGGGCCGGTGGCTCACGGACACCACGATGACCTGCGGGCACTCAGCCCGAATCAGTTGATACAACGTCATTTCCAGCCCGGGGTCAAGCGCGGAAGTGGCCTCGTCAAGGAACACCGCCTTCGGCTGGTTCAACACGATGCGCGCGAACGCGACGCGCTGCTGTTCACCGGGAGAGAGCACCTTGGCCCAGTCCTGGATCTCGTCGAGGCGGTCGACGAGATGCGGCAGCGCAACCTTGACAAGCGCCTGCCGAATCTGCTCATCCGGAATCTCGCCGGGTTCAGCGGGATACGACACGACCGCCCGCAAGTCGCCCAGCGGCACATATGGAAGCTGCGACAGGAACATCGTTTCGTTGCCGTGGCTGGGGTAGCGCATCGTGCCGGACGCGTACGGCCACAACTGCGCCAGGCTGCGCAGCAACGTTGTCTTGCCGGTGCCCGAGCGACCGGTGATCACCAGCCCGTCCCCGGGTTCGAGATGCAGATCCAGCGGTGAAATCAATTGCGTGCCATCCGGAGTCCGGACCTCGATGTCGTCGAGTTCGACGATGTCGTCTTCGCTGGCCTCAGTGGTGATTGTAGGTAGCTGCCGCGCCCGCTCATTGGCGTCGACCAGCCCGTCGAGCCGGATGATAGCCGCGCGGAACACGGCGAACCCGTCATAGGCGTTCCGGAAGAAGGACAGCGAGTCGGAGATCTTGCCGTACGCGCTCGCGGTTTGACCGACGTCACCGAACTTGATTTCACCCGCGAACAGGCGCGGCGCCTGGATTATCCACGGCACCACAACGTTTGCCTGGCTTATCGACCAGTTCCACGCATTGAATCCGATCTCGCGGCGGACGAAGCGGCGGTAGTTGGTGATGATCGGGCTGAATCGCTGCCGCAGCTGTTGGCGCTCGGCGCGCTCGCCGCGGTAGAAGCCCACCGCCTCCGCCGCGTCACGGAGCCGTACCAACGCATAGCGGAACGCGGCGTTGGTTCTCTCGTTGCGGAAGCTCAGCCAGATCAACGGGCGGCCGATCCAGAACGCGAAGACGGTCGCGACCAGCACGATAGCGACGACAATCCAGAACATCGCCTTGGGGAAGGTTAAGCCGAACACGGTCAGCGGACCGGACAGCTTCCACAGTATCGCTGCGAACGAGACGACGGAGAGCACCGCTTCTACTGCGCCGAACAACAGGGTGCTGCGGGACCCGTTGGACGGCACATTGGTCACGCCGCCGGTCCCGGCGGTGAAGGTATCGATGTCTTGCTGGATGCGCTGGTCCGGGTTGTCGATGGTGTCGTCGATGAACCGGCCCCGGTAATACGCCCGGCCGTCGAGCCAGTCCCCGGTGAGGTGATCGGTCAACCACACGCGCCACGCGATGATGAAACGCTGGGTGAGGTACAGGTCCAGCATCAGCCTCGCGATGTAAAGAGTCGCCAAGATGCTGAACACTTTGATTGATAGCCAAAAGCCGTCGACTCCGGACTGTTTGATGGCGTCCTTACCACCTGCGGCACCCTCGAACGCTATTTGAGCGCCGGTGTACAAGTCGTTGCCCTGATAGCTGAACAGCACGTCGAGTCGGACCGACACAACAATGGACAGCAACAGCACCCCGAGCATCAGCCATGCCCGCCCCGACTGTGGCCCGACGAAGAAGCCACGGGTGATGCGCCAGTACTGCTGACCCCACACCGACACATAGCGCAGCGTTATGAGCACCACCACGAGACAGATCGCGCTGATGACCCAGGCCCTGCCGATCCAGATCAGCGAATCCAGCGGTGCAGCGCCCCAGTTGTACGACGGCGTGAACAGCTCCGGTTCCATGCAACCCCTCCTGACGAACTCTGGCGAAGCTACCTCAGCGGGCGGCGTTCAGCCCGTTCCCAGCGTTTAGGCTCACCGCCATGAGCATCGACGCTCCCACGACAGTCCATGCCGGCCGTTTGATCGCTCGGCGCCTGAAAGCCAGCGGCATCGACACCGTATTCACCCTGTCCGGCGGTCACCTGTTTCCTTTCTACGACGGTTGCCGCAGCGAAGGCATCCGCCTGGTGGACACCCGGCACGAACAGACCGCGGCGTTTGCGGCCGAGGGCTGGTCGAAGGTGACGCGAATCCCCGGTGTAGCCGCCCTGACGGCGGGTCCGGGCGTCACGAACGGGATGAGCGCGATGGCGGCGGCCCAGCAGAACCAGTCGCCGCTGGTGGTCCTGGGCGGGCGGGCGCCCGCACTGCGGTGGGGTCAGGGGTCGCTGCAGGAGATCGACCATGTGCCGTTTGTGGCTCCGCTGACCCGGTTCGCGGCCACCGCGTCCTCGGCGGAAGCGGCGGGCACCCTGGTCGACGAGGCGCTGGCGGCGGCAGTTGCCGCACCATCCGGGGTGGCATTCGTCGACTTCCCGATGGACCGCATGTTCGCTGAGGTTCCCGACAGCGGACAGCCAGGGGCGCTGAGCGCCCTGCTCCGCGGACCCGCAGTCGACGGCGCCGCGCTGGACCGTGCTGTGGAGCTGCTGGCCGGCGCCGAGCGCCCGGTGATCATGGCGGGCACCAACGTGTGGTGGGGCCGCGCCGAGTCGGCGCTGCTATGGCTCGCCGAGCGGGGACGGATTCCCGTGCTGATGAACGGCATGGCCCGCGGGGTCGTGCCCGCAGACCACGAACTGGCGTTCTCACGGGCCCGATCCCGCGCGTTGAAAGGGGCCGACGTCGCGCTCGTCGTCGGTGTCCCAATGGATTTCCGGCTCGGCTTCGGCGGCGTGTTCGGCGCCGACACGCAGTTGATCGTCGCCGACCGGGTCGAGCCGGCGCGCCCGCATCCACGTTCGGTCGCCGCCGAGCTGTACGGCGACCTGTCCACGGCGCTGTCGGCGCTCGCCGACGTCGCCGCGCCCGACCGTGAACCGTGGATCGCCGATTTGCGCGCCGTCGAGTCCGCGGCCCGTGCGGGCGAGCAGGCCGAGCTGTCAGATGACCGCACTCCGCTGCACCCGATGCGGGTGTACGCCGAACTGACCCCGATGCTGGACCGGGACGCGATCGTCGTCATCGACGCCGGTGACTTCGGCTCGTACGCCGGGCGGGTCATCGACAGCTATGTGCCCGGCGCCTGGCTCGACAGCGGGCCGTTCGGGTGCCTCGGTTCTGGGCCTGGGTACGCCCTGGCCGCCAAGCTTGCGCGACCGGACCGGCAGGTGGTGCTGCTACAGGGCGACGGTGCGTTCGGGTTCTCCGGCATGGAGTGGGACACGCTGGTCCGCCACGACGTGCAGGTGGTGTCCGTGATCGGCAACAACGGGATCTGGGCGTTGGAGAAGCATCCGATGGAGATGCTTTATGGATATTCGGTGGTCGCGGAGCTGCGGCCCGGCACCCGCTACGACGAGGTCGTACGTGCGCTCGGCGGGCACGGCGAGCTGGTGGCCAGCCCTGGTGAGCTACGGCCCGCACTCAGCCGAGCCTTCGGCGCGGGATTGCCCGCCGTGGTCAACGTGCTGACCGACCCGAATGTGGCCTATCCCCGGCGCTCGAACCTCGGTTGAGTTGCCGGATTCGGCGACGGGGGCTGAAGCCGGGCCGCGTACCGTTGTGCTGTGGCGAAATCGAGCAGCGCTAAGTCGGGCCGCCTGAGCAGCAAGTTCTGGAAGCTGCTCGGCGCCACCACCGAAAAGGATCAGAGCCGGTCACTTCACTTGGTCGAGGAGTCGGGCACGTTCGGCGAGAAGGCCGCCGATCTCGATGACGCGCAGTTGCGCAAGGCTTCGAAGCTCCTCGAACTCGAGGACCTCGCGGACTCCGACGACATCCCACAGTTCCTCGCGATCGCGCGGGAAGCGGCCGAGCGAAACACCGGCCTGCGACCGTTCGACGTGCAGCTCCTGGGCGCGCTGCGGATGCTGGCCGGCGACGTCGTCGAGATGGCCACCGGTGAGGGCAAGACGCTGTCCGGCGCGATCGCGGCCGCCGGGTACGCGCTCGCCGGCCGACACGTGCACGTCATCACCATCAACGACTACCTCGCCCGCCGCGATGCGGAGTGGATGGCCCCGCTGCTGAAGGCGATGGGGCTGACGGTGGGCTGGGTCGCCGCCGAATCGACCGCCGAGGAGCGGCGAAAGGCTTACAAGTGCAACGTCACCTATGCGTCGGTCAACGAGATCGGCTTCGACGTGCTGCGCGACCAACTGGTCACCGACGTCGACGACCTCGTGTCACCCAACCCAGACGTCGCGCTCATCGACGAGGCTGACTCGGTGCTGGTCGATGAGGCGCTGGTGCCGCTGGTGCTCGCCGGCACCACTCACCGTGAGACGCCGAAGCTGGAGATCGTCCGCCTCGTCGGCCAGCTGACCCCCGGCAAGGATTACGACACCGACGCCGACAGCCGAAATGTGCATCTCACCGAGACGGGCGCACAGAAGGTCGAAGCGAAACTCGGTGGCATCGACCTCTACTCGGAAGAACACGTGGGCACGACGCTCACGGAGGTGAACGTCGCCTTGCATGCGCACGTGCTGCTGCAGCGCGATGTGCACTACATCGTCCGCGACGATGCGGTGCACCTGATCAACGCTTCGCGCGGGCGGATCGCCCAGTTGCAGCGTTGGCCCGATGGGCTTCAGGCCGCGGTCGAGGCGAAGGAGGGCATCGAGACCACCGAGACGGGGGAAGTGCTGGACACGATCACCGTGCAGGCGTTGATCAACCGGTATCCGACGGTGTGCGGAATGACCGGCACCGCGCTGGCTGCCGGTGAGCAGCTCAGGCAGTTCTACAAGCTGGGTGTGTCGCCCATCCCGCCGAACACGCCCAACATCCGCGAGGACGAGTCCGATCGGGTGTACATCACCGCAGCGTCGAAGAACGACGCAATCGTCGAACACATCGCCGCGGTGCACGAAACGCGCCAGCCGGTCTTGATCGGCACGCGCGACGTCGCCGAGTCCGAGGAGCTGCACGAGCGGTTGGTGCGGGCCGGTGTCCCCGCGGTCGTCCTGAACGCGAAGAACGACGCGGAGGAAGCACGGATCATCGCCGAGGCGGGCAAGCTCGGCGCGGTGACGGTGTCGACGCAGATGGCGGGCCGCGGTACCGACATCCGACTGGGCGGATCCGACGAGGCCGACCACGACGAGGTCGCCGAACTGGGCGGCCTGCACGTGATCGGGACGGGCCGCCACCACACCGAGCGGCTGGACAACCAACTCCGCGGACGCGCCGGCCGTCAGGGCGATCCGGGGTCGTCGGTGTTCTTTTCGAGTGCCGAAGACGACGTCGTCACCGCCAACCTCGAACCAGGCAAACTGCCCACCGAAACAGACGACGACGGGCGCGTCGTCAGCACCAAGGCCGCCGGATTGCTCGATCACGCTCAGCGGGTGGCCGAAGGCAAGTTGCTCGACGTGCACGCCAACACGTGGCGGTACAACCAGCTGGTCGCCCAGCAGAGGGCGATCATCGTCGAACGCCGCGACACGCTGTTGCGAACCCCGGCCGCCCGTGAGGAGCTGGAGCAACGGTCGCCAAAGCGCTACGAGGAGCTGTCGGAGGACCTCAGCGAGGAGCAGCTGGAGCGCATCTGCCGGCTGATCATGCTGTATCACCTCGACCGCGGGTGGGCCGATCACCTCGCCTATCTGGCTGACATCCGGGAGAGCATCCACTTGCGCGCGCTCGGCAGGCAAAACCCGCTCGACGAATTTCACCGGATGGCCGTCGACGCGTTCGCATCCTTGGCGGCCGACGCCATCGAGGCGGCGCAGCAGACGTTCGAGACCGCAAATGTGCTGGAAGAGGAGCCCGGACTCGACTTGTCGAAGCTGGCGCGGCCGACGTCGACGTGGACGTACATGGTGCACGACAACCCGCTGGCCGACGACACAATGTCGGCCCTGAGCCTGCCTGGGGTTTTCCGCTAAGGTTCGGCCCATGGCGGAGCCGCGCCCACCAGACCGCAACCGGGTGCTGACCATTCCCAACGTGCTCAGCGTGATCCGGCTCGCACTGGTTCCGGTGTTCCTATGGCTGCTGCTGGTCAAGCACGCCGACGCGTGGGCCACCGGGATCCTGATGTTCACGGGCGCGTCGGACTGGGCCGACGGCAAGATCGCGCGGCTGATGAACCAGTCCTCACGGCTGGGCGAGCTGCTCGATCCGGCGGTCGACCGCATCTACATGATCACCGTCCCAATTGCGTTCGCGGTCAGGCATTTTGTCCCGTGGTGGTTCGTCCTCGTGCTTATCGCCCGCGATGCCATCCTGGCGGCGACGCTTCCCGCGTTGCGCAGTCGCGGACTGACGTCGCTGCCCGTCACCTACATCGGCAAGGGTGCGACGTTCGCGTTGATGTCGGGGTTCCCGCTGATCCTGTTGGGCCAGTTCGACGGGTTGTGGAGCCGGGTCGTGCTTGCGATCGGTTGGGGATTCACGATCTGGGGGTTCGCGCTCTATTTGTGGAGCTTCGTGCTGTACATGGCGCAGTTCGTGCTGGTCATGCAGCGGATCCCGAAGGTGGGCGATCCGGCGAGCAGCAACGTCGGGGGCACCTCCCGCCCGCAGGGCAGCGGGACGACCGGGGATGAACAGCGTGACTGATGCGGATCGGGCACTCGGGGGCTACGACCCGCACGCCGGGCTGAGCGCCCACGAGGCGGGTCAACCGCACTTCAACCCGGTTCCGTCACTGCTGCGCTCGCTGTTGTCCGAGCACCTCGACCCCGGCTATGCCGCCGCGGCCGCCAAACGCGCGGCGGCCAACCCGCCCCGGGCGCGCCGGGCGGCGTGGGCGTGGCAGGCCGCGGCGGCCCTGCTGATCGCGCTCGTGTTCGCCGCGGCGGTCGCACAGGCCCGGTCGACGGCGCCCGGCGTCAAGGAGACACAGCAGGTCCTGGTGTCGAGTGTTCGCTCCTCACAGGCGGGTGCGAACGCGTTGGCCGCTCAGCGCGGCGGGCTGACGGCCGAGGTGGACAACCTGCGGCGCAGCCAGCTCGAGGGCGATGCCGAGGGCCAACGGTTGTTGCAGCAGTTGGACCGGTTGGGCTTCGCGGGCGCGCTGACCAAAGTGACCGGACCGGGGGTCACGGTGACGTTGACAGATCCCGGCGTGTCGCCCGACCTGTCCGATGTGTCGAAGGAACGGATTCCCGGCAGCCGGCAGGCGGTGCTGGACCGGGATCTGCAGCTGGTGGTCAACTCGCTGTGGGCCAGCGGTGCCGAGGCCATCGCGGTCGGCGGGGTGCGGATCGGCCCCAATGTGACGATCCGTCAGGCGGGCGGCGCGATTCTCGTTGACAATCAGCCGATCAGCAGCCCGTACGTGGTCAACGCGGTCGGCCCGCCGCATGCGATGCAGGACGCGTTCGAGCGCAGCCCGGGGTTTCAGCGCATGCGGCTGCTCGAGGCGTCCTACGGCGTGACCGCAACCGTCGACACGCACGATTCGTTGACAGTACCCGCCGGGGGTGGGCGAGAGGTGAAGTACGCGAAGCCAATTGGGGACCGATGAGCGCTTGCGCGAAGAGGAAACGGCACCGATGAGCGCTTGCGCGAAGAGGAAACGGCACCGATGAGCGCTTGCGCGAAGAGGAAACGGCACCGATGAGCGTTGGGGGAGAGGGATGATCGGTATCGCGGCGCTGATCGTGGGCATCGTGCTGGGGCTGGTCTTTCATCCCAACGTGCCGGAAGTGGTGCAGCCGTACCTGCCCATCGCCGTCGTGGCCGCGCTCGACGCGGTGTTCGGCGGCCTGCGCGCGTACCTCGACCGGATCTTCGACTCCAAGGTCTTCGTCGTCTCGTTCGTGTTCAACGTCCTGGTCGCAGCCCTGATCGTGTACCTCGGGGATCAACTCGGCGTAGGCACGCAGCTGTCCACCGCGATCATCGTCGTGCTGGGCATCCGGATCTTCGGGAACGCCGCGGCCCTGAGGCGCAAGCTGTTCGGAGCGTGAACGGATGAACGCGCACGAACCCGACTCCGCACACCACGGCCGCCATGAACTGCCACCGGACGCCACGCCGCCGAAAATCGGTGATGTCCAGCCGCGCAAGAGGTTCGGAATGCTGCGACGGCCGACGTCGTTCGGGGTACTGGCCGTCGTCCTGTGTGTGGTACTCGGCGTCGCCATCGCGACACAGGTCAGACGGACGGCGACGGGTGACGCACTGGAGTCGGCCCGGCCGGCCGACCTTGTTGTGCTGCTCGACTCGCTGCAACAGCGCGAGGCGTCGCTGAACAAGGAGGTGGCGGATCTGCAGCGAACGCTTGCCGCGCTGAAGACCTCGGGATCCGATGATCAGGCCGCGATCGCGGATGCACAGGCACGGCTTGCGGCGCTGTCGATCCTGGTCGGCACCGTGGCCGCGACTGGCCCGGGCATCACTCTCACGATCGGCGACACCGTAGGCGGCGTATCCCCGGAGACGATGATCGACGTCATTAACGAGCTGCGGGCGGCCGGCGCGGAGGCGATAGAGATCCGCGGCTCCCAGGGCCAGCCCGCGGTGCGCGTCGGCGTCGACACCTGGGCGGTGGGCAGTCCAGGGGCGCTGTCGGTCGACGGCCAGACCCTGAGTCCGCCGTATTTGATTCTGGCCATTGGGGATCCGCCGACCCTGGCGGCGGCGGTCAACATTCCGGGCGGTGCAGTCGACAGCGTCGAACGCGTCGGCGGCACGGTTGCGGTCCAGCAGTCGGACCGCGTCGACGTCACCACCTTGCGGCAACCGAAACCGCGCCAATACGCTCAGCCCGTCAAGTGACCGCGTGACAGCCGCGCGAAGAGGCGCACCAGGTTAGGAGTCCCGTGAGCGAAATCCCGTCCGACCTGCACTACACCGCCGAGCACGAGTGGGTGCGCCGCACGGGCTCCGACTCCGTGCAGGTGGGCATCACCGACTTCGCACAGTCGTCGCTGGGCGACGTGGTGTTCGTGCAGCTGCCCGACGTAGGCGCCGAGGTGACCGCCGGCGAACCCTTCGGCGAGGTGGAGTCGACGAAGTCGGTGTCGGACCTGTACGCACCGCTGACTGCGAAAGTAATTGCGGTCAACGGCGATTTGGAGGGAAACCCGCAACTGGTGAACTCCGAACCCTACGGCGGCGGATGGCTCGTGGAGTTGTCGGCCGACGCCGCGGCACTTGACGGCGGCATCGCCACGCTGCTGGACGCCGACGGCTACCGCAACACGATTACCGAGTGAGGTGGTTGTTAGGGTTCACCGACGGATTTTGCCCCGCGGGGCGGCGGAGCCTGGTACGAAATGGGCAATCCCCATAAGCAAGTCCGCAGGGTACGGTTTTAGGGGCAGGGCGCAGGTCGGCTTGGGAATTCGCAGGAAACCGCGGCCGACGCCGCCAGAGCAGCCAGGAGGAGCAGCGGGTGACCGACAAGGACAACGACCAGCCGTCTGAAGATGTCACCGTGGAAACGACCTCCGTTTTTCGCGCCGACTTCCTCAACGAACTGGACGCACCGGCCCAAGCGGGCACGGAAACCGCGGTATCGGGCGTCGAAGGCCTCCCGCAAGGATCGGCTTTGCTCGTCGTCAAACGCGGTCCCAACGCGGGATCGCGGTTCCTGCTCGACCAGGCCGTGACGTCGGCCGGCCGCCATCCCGACAGCGACATCTTCCTCGATGACGTCACCGTCAGCCGTCGGCATGCCGAGTTCCGACTGGAGAACGCCGAATTCCAAGTTGTGGACGTCGGCAGCCTCAACGGCACCTACGTCAACCGCGAGCCGGTGGATTCGGCCGTTCTCGCCAATGGCGACGAGGTGCAGATCGGCAAGTTCCGCCTGGTGTTCTTGACCGGCCCCAGGGGTGACGACGGCGAGTCCGGTTCCGGGTAGGCCGTGAGCGCCCCCGAAACGCCCGCGCTGGCCGGTATGTCGATCGGAGCTGTGCTGGACCTGCTCCGGCCGGAGTTCCCCGACGTAACGATCTCCAAGATCCGGTTCCTCGAGGCTGAGGGACTGGTGACACCGCAGCGCAGCCCATCGGGATACCGGCGCTTCACCGCCTACGACTGCGCCCGGCTGCGCTACATCCTGGCGGCCCAGCGTAACCACTACCTACCGCTGAAGGTGATCAAGGCGCATCTTGACGCGCAACCCGATGGTGAACTGCCGCAGGCGGCCGGGTTTGCCTTCACCGCACCGCGATTGGTGACAGTCGCCGGTCACCGCGACGATCCCGCGGCCGGGGTCGACACGGCCGCGGCCGTCGCACCCACGCAGGTCAGGCTGAGCCGCGAAGACCTGCTTGAACACGCCGGCGTCGACGAGGCATTGTTGGCCGCGTTGACGAAAGCGGGCGTGGTGATCGCGGGCCGCGGGGGTCTGTTCGATGAGCACGACGTGGTGATCCTGCAATGCGCCAGGGCGTTGGCGGAGTTCGGTGTCGAGCCGCGGCACCTGCGCGCCTTCCGGTCCGCCGCCGACCGACAGTCCGACCTGATCGCACAGATCGCCGGGCCGGTCGGCAAAGGGGCCCAGACCGGTGCCCGCGACCGCGCTGATGACCTAGCCCGCGAGGTAGCGGCGTTGGCGATCACATTGCACACGGCCTTGGTGAAGTCGGCTGTGCGCGACGTTCTCGACCGCTGAGGATTAGACTGGCGCCGACGGCTTCGTCGCATGAGGTCCGACGTTGGACGGGGCCCCAGATACCCGCGGAGGGCAGACGCAGATGGGTGAGGTCCGGGTCGTCGGTATTCGTGTTGAGCAGCCGCAGAACCAGCCGGTATTGCTGCTGCGAGAGGCCAACGGCGACCGGTATCTCCCCATTTGGATCGGCCAGTCGGAGGCCGCGGCGATTGCGCTCGAGCAGCAAGGCGTCGAGCCGGCGCGGCCGCTGACTCACGACCTGATCCGAGATGTCATTGCCGCGCTTGGGCATTCGCTCAAGGAGGTGCGGATCGTGGATCTGCAGGAAGGTACCTTCTACGCCGACCTGATCTTCGACCGCAATATCAAGGTGTCGGCACGGCCGTCGGACTCCGTGGCCATCGCGCTGCGGGTGGGGGTGCCGATCTATGTCGAGGAGGCGGTGCTCGCGGAAGCCGGCCTGCTCATCCCCGACGAGAACGACGACGAGGCCGCTGGCACGGTTCGCGAGGAGGAAGTCGAGAAATTCAAGGAATTTCTCGACAGCGTCTCACCGGATGATTTCAAGGCGACCTGACGGGCTATTCCCACATTACGGATGCGTCTCAACTTGCCGGAGTCGCTCCGACACGCGGGAGAGGGTCACGGTGACCGGGCGTCGCACCGGCCATAATTTTGGTCGTAACGGCAGGCGCAGTGGCCCGCCCAGCGCGTATGCTCGAGCGACTCGAGCCGATACGCGAACAATGGCCAGTCGGTAGCCAACGCGACAGGCGGGAGGTAGCACGGTGGATGATCATCCACGTCAAGGGCAACCGGACGTGAACGCGAGCGACACCGTCGCGACGCGCCACGAGACCACGCCGAGCGGGCCAGTGCAGCCCGGCCTGTTCCCCGACGACTCGATACCCGACGAACTGGTCGGTTACCGGGGCCCCAGCGCTTGCCAGATCGCGGGCATCACGTACCGCCAGCTGGACTACTGGGCTCGAACGTCCCTGGTGGTGCCGTCGATCCGCAGCGCGGCCGGTTCGGGAAGCCAACGGCTGTATTCGTTCAAGGACATCCTGGTCCTCAAGATCGTCAAGCGGCTGCTCGACACCGGGATCTCGTTGCAGAACATCCGCGTCGCGGTGGACCATCTGCGGCAGCGCGGTGTGGAGGACCTGGCGAACATCACGCTGTTCTCCGACGGCACCACCGTGTATGAGTGCACGTCCGCAGAAGAGGTCGTCGACCTGCTGCAGGGCGGCCAGGGCGTGTTCGGGATCGCGGTCAGCGGCGCCATGCGGGAACTGACCGGCGCGATAGCCGACTTCCCGGGCGAGCGCGCCGACGGCGGTGAGTCGATCACCACGCCGGAGGACGAGCTGGCCTCCCGGCGCAAGCACCGCGACCGCAAGATCGGCTGAATCGGCTGCAGAGGTAAACTCGACGCTGCATCGCCCTGCAGCGGGAGAGTTTCGTGATCGCCAGTCACGAACGCCGAAGGAGCAACACCTCTCCGTCAACCTCTCAGGCAGCCAGGACCGCGCAGGGCATGATGCCTCTGGAAAGTGGCGAGCCGCGCTCGCCCGCCGATGGGGAAAGGCGCAAGCCGAATCTCTCAGGCGCCCGGTTCCGGGCGGAGACAGAGGGAGAGGACCCGCCGTCCTCTGCCGTCAGGAGCCCGCCCGTGAACGATCGCTCGACGTTCGCCGACCGCCACATTGGACCGAATGCCGACGACATCGCAACGATGCTCACCGTCATCGGTGTCGATTCGCTCGACGAACTCGCCGCCAAGGCCGTCCCGACGAGGATTCTGGACGCGCTGCGGGCCGACGTCGCGCCGGGCCTCGACGGGCTGCCGCCCGCGGCCACCGAAGAGGAGGCGCTGGCCGAGATGCGCCGCCTCGCTGACACCAACACCGTCGCGGTGTCGATGATCGGGCAGGGCTATTTCGACACACTGACTCCAGCGGTGTTACGCCGCAACATCGTTGAGAGCCCGGCCTGGTACACCGCATACACGCCGTATCAGCCGGAGATCAGCCAGGGCAGGCTCGAGGCGCTGCTGAACTTTCAGACGATGCTCGCCGACCTCACCGGCCTGGCGATCGCCAACGCGTCGATGCTCGACGAAGGCACCGCCGCTGCGGAGGCGATGACGCTGATGCACCGCGCTGCCCGCGCGAGATCGAACCGGCTCGCCGTCGACGCCGACCTTTACCGCCAGACAGCGGCGGTGCTGGCCACCCGCGCCGCACCCCTGGGCATCGAGATCGTCACCGCCGACCTGCGCGACCGATTGCCCGACGGCGAGTTCTTCGGGGTGATCGCCCAGCTGCCCGGGGCCAGTGGCGCGCTGGTCGACTGGACCTCGCTCGCCGCGGCAGCGCACGAGCGCGGGGCGCTGGTGGCGCTCGGCGCCGACTTGCTCGCGCTCACCCTCGTCACCCCACCCGGCGAACTCGGCGCCGACGTCGCGTTCGGCAGCGCGCAACGCTTCGGTGTGCCAATGGGTTTCGGCGGTCCGCACGCCGGATACATCGCGGTAGGGAGCAAACATGCCCGTCAACTGCCCGGCCGACTGGTCGGGGTGTCCGTCGACGCCGACGGAACGCCCGCGTACCGGCTGTCCCTGCAGACCCGCGAGCAGCACATCCGTCGCGACAAGGCGACCAGCAACATCTGCACGGCACAGGTGCTGTTGGCGGTCCTCGCCGCGATGTACGCGTCCTATCACGGCGCCGATGGCCTGACCGCGATCGCACGGCGCGTGCACGGCCACGCCCGCGCACTGGCCGCCGGGCTGTCGGCGGCGGGCGTCGACGTCGTGCACCGATCCTTCTTCGATACGGTCCTTGCCCACGTGCCGGGCCGTGCAGCCGAGATCCGCGATCAGGCGAAGACCCGCGGCATCAACGTCTGGGTGGTCGACGGCGACCATGTGTCCGTGTCATGCGACGAGGCCACCACCGACGTCCACATCGGTCTGGTGCTCGAGGCGTTTCGTGCCAGGCCTGTCGACGACACGTTCGACGGCCCGGACATCGCAACCCGAACAAGCGAATTCCTGACACACCGGGCTTTCACACACTACCGCACCGAAACTGAGATGATGCGCTACCTGCGCGCGCTGGCCGACAAGGATATCGCGTTGGACCGCAGCATGATTCCGCTCGGGTCATGCACGATGAAACTCAACGCCGCGGCCGAGATGGAGCCCATCACCTGGCCCGAGTTCGCCCGTCAACATCCCTTCGCGCCGCCGTCGGACACACCCGGCCTGCGAAGGATGATTGCGGATCTCGAGACCTGGCTGGCGCAGATGACGGGCTATGACGCGGTGTCGCTGCAGCCCAACGCCGGCTCGCAAGGGGAGTACGCCGGGCTGCTGGCCATCCACGCCTACCACGCGGGCCGTGGCGAGCCGCACCGCGACGTCTGCCTGATCCCGTCCAGCGCGCATGGCACCAACGCCGCTTCAGCCGCGCTGGCCGGGATGCGCGTCGTCGTGGTCGCGTGCCGCGAGAACGGTGACGTCGACCTCGATGATCTCCGCGCCAAGGCCGCCGAGCACGCCGGCAACCTGGCCGCGCTGATGATGACATACCCGTCGACGCACGGGGTCTACGAGCACGACGTCGCCGATGTCTGCGCAGCGGTACACGACGCGGGTGGCCAGGTGTACGTCGACGGCGCGAACCTCAACGCGCTGGTCGGACTCGCCCGCCCCGGCCGGTTCGGCGGCGATGTCAGCCACCTGAACCTGCACAAGACGTTTTGCATCCCGCACGGGGGCGGCGGCCCCGGCGTCGGTCCGGTCGCCGTCCGCGAACACCTGCGGCCGTATCTGCCCGGCCATCCGCTGGCCGACGAACTGTCCGACCAGCCGCCGGTGTCGTCGGCGCCGTACGGCTCGGCGTCGATCCTGCCCATCACCTGGGCGTACATCCGCATGATGGGCTCCGCGGGCCTACGTGCGGCGTCGCTCACCGCGATCGCGTCGGCCAACTACATCGCGCGACGACTCGACGAGTACTACCCCGTGCTCTACACGGGCGAGAACGGCATGGTCGCTCACGAGTGCATTCTCGACCTGCGCGGCATCACCAAGACCGCGGGCGTGACCGTCGACGATGTTGCAAAGCGGCTGGCGGACTTTGGATTCCACGCACCCACCATGAGCTTCCCGGTGGCCGGCACGTTGATGGTAGAGCCCACCGAGAGCGAAAGCCTGGCCGAGGTCGACGCGTTCTGCGACGCGATGATCGCGATCCGCCGTGAGATCGACAGGATCGGGTCGGGTGAATGGCCGGCTGACGACAACCCGCTGCGCGGCGCGCCGCACACCGCGGCGTGCCTGCTGGTCGACAAGTGGGAGCACTCTTACACGCGCGAGCAGGCGGCCTACCCGCTGGGCCGCGGATTTCGGCCGAAGGTGTGGCCGCCGGTACGCCGAATCGACGGGGCGTACGGTGACCGCAACCTGATGTGCTCGTGCCCGCCGGTAGAGGCGTTCGCCTGACGCCTGGCCGGGGCGACGACTAGGGTCGCTCAGGTGCTTCCCGCGAGCGTGCGTGACTGGCGCGACGGCGGCCGGCTGATCCCGACGACCGCGGGCAAGGTGTTCGTCAGCTCCGCGAAGGGTGACGGCCCGACGATCCTGCTGCTGCACGGGTACCCGTCCAGTTCCTACGACTTCCGAATGGTGGTGCCCCACCTGTCGGGCCGCTCGTGGGTGGCGATGGACTTTCTCGGTTTCGGCCTGTCCGACAAGCCGCGGCCACACCGTTACAGCCTGCTGGAACAGGCCGATCTCGTGCAGGACATCGTCGCTGAGACGATTACCGGCCCGGTCGCGGTGCTCGCACACGACATGGGCACATCGGTTACCACCGAGCTACTTGCGCGAGATATCCACGGCCGCTTGCCGTTTGAAATAGAGCGCGTTCTTCTGACGAACGGTAGCGTGATCTTGGAGCGGGCCAGCCTGAGGCCGAGCCAGAAGTTGTTGCGCAGCCGGGTGGGTCCGGTGGCTGCTCGGCTGATCAACAAAGGAGGGTTCATCCGCGGCTTCGGCAGGCTGTTCTCGCCGGATCATCCGCTGTCAGCCGACGAGGCCGCGGCGCAGTGGGCATTGTTGTCGCACAACGAGGGTCACCGCATCGCACACTTGCTGATCTCCTACCTCGACGAGCGCGAGCGGTACGCACAACGCTGGCATGGCGCGGTCCGCGACTGGCCGAAACCCCTTGGTTTTCTGTGGGCGCTCGAGGATCCCGTCGCGACAACCAACGTGCTCGACGGGCTGCGGGAGTTGCGGCCGTCGGCGCCGGTGATCGAGCTGCCGGGACTCGGCCACTACCCGCAGCTTGAAGATCCGGACACCTTCACCGCGGGCGCGCTGCGGTTGCTCGACGAGTCCTGACGCTCAGCCGAACACGTCGTTGAGCGTGACGGTCTTGAGATTGCGGCTCGCGATGATGTCGAGCAACTGGGGGTACGTGTGCGTGATGGGCGGCAGGTTCGCGTGGGCGAGCACAATTTGCTGACCCTGAAACGCCTGCTGCGCGAAGCCGATCAGCTGCTGTTCGTTGACCACTCGCGAGTCACCGACGGTGCCGCTCCACATCGTGATCGTGCTGTAGCCGAGATCAGCCGCGATCTTGTCCGTCGCGGGACTGTGCACCCCGTACGGCGGACGGAAATACGGCGTGCCGTCGACGCCGTAGGTGTTCGCAAGGAAGTCCTTGTTTCGCTTGATCTGATCGGTGAGTGCGTCGGGGGTGATCCGGGTGACGTACGGATGGGACCACGTGTGGTTGCCGACCTGGATCTGGCCCGATTCAACCATCGGGCGCAGTTGCGGCGCGTTGATCGACCAGGAGGGGTTCACCCCGTTGACGAAGAAGGTGATCCGGGTACCGCTGTCGCGACAGAACGCGGCAAAGGCCGAGACCACCTCGGTGCTCACGCCGTCATCGACGGTCAACGCCAACAGATTTCCGTCGCCGGGCAGGCGAGTCAGCACGCCGTTCGGCGGGGGAACCCGCCCCGTGGGGCCCTTGGGCGGCGGGCCGGCCAGCGCCGTGGCGGGCCGGCTCATCGCCGCCAACACACCAACCGCGACGGCCTTCATGAGGGTGCGCCGATCGACGCTGTTTGACACGATACAACGGTATTACGCCGACCTTACGCCGATGTGAATGTGGGCTGTACACCTGCTGTAGGCCACCGGTTTTGGGCCGCGCGTCAGTCCAGGAACGTGGCCACCGCCGTAGCCAAGTCGGGGGAGTCCGACTGGGACAGGTTCTGATACCCGCCGCCGGATGTCTGCGCGACCGATTCCCACGCGGCGCGGTCGGGATCGGACCCGAAGTCGATCACGTTGATCGCGACCGGCCGCGCGGGGTCGAACGACTTGCGGACGTAGTCCTGAAGGCCCGGGCCGTCCATGGACTGGTCGGTGTGCGGGCCTGCCGTGATCACCAGGACGGAGTTCTTCATGCCGGGACGGTAACTGGCCACCGCGCCGTCATAGATCATCTTCAGCGTCGTGAACGACACCGCGCCGCCGTTCGACGCAGACTGCTTGTCCAGGGCGGCCGTCAGCGCTGCCGATCGCGGCTGGCCGTTCAGCTGATCGGACAGCAGCCCGGTCGCCACCTCGCTGCGGCCCTCGTGGCCGTCGAACGTCCACAGCCCGACGACTGCGTTCGGCGGCAGCGCCCCGAGCTTGCTCTTGAGCGCCGCAACGACATTCGCCAGGCGGCTCTTGCCACCCTCCTGGGTGTTCAGGGACTGGTCAAGCATCATCGTGACGGTCTCGCCGCCGGCCGGGGCGATGACCGCATCGGCCAACGTCACCCGCGCCGTGTCGTCGCCCACCGACAGGGTGTTGGACAGCGGCGAGAAACTGGTCACGTCGCTCTTGGGCAGCGCCGCACTCCCGGCGCGGAACCCGGCCTTCGCCAACTCCGCCTGCTGGTCGGGCTTCTGGAGGAACTTCTTGAATTCGCTGGCGGCGGTGACCTGTTCCTCAGACAGCCAGTCGCCGGAAAGCGACGCCATCGGGTAGTCGGCCACCGCGGCCGGGCCCGGCGGCAGCCACGAGCTGACGACGTTCTTAGCGTCCGACACTTTCGCCGACCGCTGATAGAGCTGCTGCTCGGTAATCGCCACCGAGTGCACCGGCGAGGCCGCAGGGTCCCCACCGGCCAGCAGCGCATCCATCGCCGTCGACAGGCTCGGGTTCGGCAGCTTGGGCTGTGCCCCGATCAGGGTGTTCACCGCACCGACACCCGCGATGGCGGGCGCGTTGGGCGGCGCCGACGCGGCCGCCACCGCCTCCGCGGCCAGATATGTGGCATCGCTGTCGCCCGCCGTCGGCAACGCCAGCCGCAACGACCCCCAACCCGGCATGTTCTTCGCGTCCAGCGCCACCGGGTTGGTCTGAAGCGCTGGCAGCGTGCCCCAGTTCTGCTCCGCCAAAGCGGCTTTGAGCTGAGGCTTGATGGCCAACAGCACGGGGGAGCTGACCAGCGACCGGCTGTCGGTGATGATCTTGGAGCCGGCCGCCGCTTGCAATCGGGAGGTGGAGACCGAGCTGGCGGGGATCCACAACGCGGGCCGCTCACCGAGCTCGGACGGCCAGTTGCCGACGAATCCGTTGATCACGTCGTCGGAATCGGCCGGCTTGACGCCGAGCTTGACGCAGCGGTCGCCGATCGGACCGGCCGACTTGTTGTAGCGGTTGGCGAACCCCTCGATCTTGTCGGCGATCGAGGGATCCGCGACGACGGCAACCGGCACGGCGCTACCTGAGCAGGTGGCCGCGGCCGCGTCGGAACGGTTCGTCAGCACTCCACCGAAGAACCGCCACAGGATGACCACGCTGACAAAGGCCACGATGGCCACCAGGGCGACGATCACGCCGATACTCACGCCCCGGCGTTTCGTGTTCGTGCTCCGATGACCGCCCTGCCATGAGCCGTCGGCGAAATGGCCGCCGGAGTGCTCGTCGTCCGGTGCGGGACCGGCCGCAGTCTCGTAGGCCGGCTCGCCCTCGAAAGGCACATACGCCCGATACGGCGTTCGCCCGGGCCGCTCCGGCGGAGAGATGGCCGGGAACGGCTCGCTCGGCGTGTCGTCAGGGCCGGGGATGCTGTGCCTACCCATGCCCTGCGCGTCCTTTCAATCGACCCGCCGCAAGTCTAATCGCTGTCGTCGCAGACCCGGTGGTGCTCGTCAGCAGCCGAACCTTGCCTTCGCCTCGCGCCGCCGTCGATGCAGGATCGGCTCCGTGTAGCCGTTGGGCTGCTCGGTTCCCGACAGGATCAGTTCCTGGGCGGCAAGGAACGCGATGCTGTCGTCGAAGTTGGGCGCCATCGGGCGGTACGCCGGGTCGCCCGCGTTCTGCTGATCCACAACCGGAGCCATCCGCTCCAGGCTGGCCCGCACATCTTCGGAGGTGATGATGCCGTGCCTTAGCCAGTTGGCCAGCAACTGACTCGAAATGCGAAGGGTGGCGCGGTCCTCCATCAATGCGGTGTTGTGGATATCGGGCACCTTCGAGCAGCCAACACCCTCGTCGATCCAGCGCACCACATAGCCGAGGATCGACTGGCAGTTGTTGTCAACCTCTTCCCGGACTTCTTCGGGCGCCCACGCCAGCTCCTCGGTCAACAGCGGGATCGTGAGCAGCTGGTCCAAGTCGGCGCGCCGGCCCTGCTCGGCGAGCTGCCTCTGCACGGCACCCACATCGACCTGGTGGTAGTGCATCGCGTGCAATGTGGCCGCAGTCGGCGATGGCACCCAGGCCGTCGACGCACCCGCTTCCGGCTGACCGATCTTCTGCTCCACCATGTCGGCCATCAGATCGGTCATCGCCCACATGCCCTTGCCGATCTGGGCGTGGCCGGGCAGTCCCGTTGCCAGGCCGACATCGACATTGTTGTCCTCGTACGCCAGGATCCACGACTGCGTCTTCATCGCCGCCTTGCGCACCATCGGCCCGGCCTCCATCGAGGTGTGGATCTCGTCGCCGGTGCGGTCCAGGAAGCCCGTGTTGATGAACACGACCCGGTCGGCGGCGGCCTTGATGCAGGCCTTCAGGTTGAGAGTGGTGCGCCGCTCCTCGTCCATGATGCCGACCTTGATCGTCGACTGCGGGAGCCCGAGCACGTCCTCGACCCGGCTGAACAGCTCGACCGTGAACGCGACCTCGTCGGGCCCGTGCATCTTCGGCTTCACGATGTAGATGGAGCCGGCGCGGCTGTTGACCAACGGGCCGTTCGCCTCGCTCGACCTCAGCCCGTGCACAGCCATCAGGCTGGTGAGCAACGCGTCCATCAGACCTTCGAAGACCTCGTTGCCGTCGGCGTCCACGATGGCGTCGTTGGTCATCAGATGGCCGACGTTGCGGACGAACATCAGACTGCGGCCCGGAAGCGCGAACTCGCTGCCGTCGGGCGCGGTATAGCGGCGATCCTCGTGCAAGACCCGGGTGAACGCTTTGCCGTCCTTTGTGACCTGTTCGGCAAGGTCGCCCTTGTTCAGGCCCAGCCAGTTGCGGTAGCCGAGCACTTTGTCGTCGGCGTCGACGGCGGCCACCGAATCCTCGAAATCCATGATCGTGGTGACCGCCGACTCCAGGATGACGTCCTTGATGCCGGCCTTGTCGGTCTTACCGATCGGCGACTCAGGGTCGATCTGGATGTCGATGTGCAGGCCGTGGTTGACCAGCAGCACCGAATCCGGCGCCGCCGGGTCGCCGGTGTAGCCGGCGAACTGCGCGGGCCGGGCGAGCGTGGTGTCCCGCCCCTCGTCCAGCGTGACGATCAGCCGGCCGTCGGAGACCCTGAGCGCAGTGATGTCGGAGTAGGAGCCGATGGCCAGCGGAACGGCCTGGTCCAAGAAGTTGCGGGCGTACGCGATCACCTTGTCGCCGCGCACCTTGTTGTAGCTGCCGCTCTTCTCGGCGCCGCCGGACTCCGGAATGACGTCGGTGCCGTACAGAGCGTCATACAACGAGCCCCAGCGGGCGTTTGCGGCATTCAGCGCGAACCGTGCGTTCAAAATCGGCACCACCAGCTGCGGGCCAGCCGTCGACGTGATCTCGGTGTCGACGTTGGCGGTGGTGACCGCGAAGTCCGCGGGCTCGGGCAGCAGGTAGCCGATCTCGGCGATGAACTGCTTGTAGGCCTCGAGGTCGATCGGCTCGATCACCCGCTGCCGATGCCACCTGTCGATGTGCGCCTGTAGCTCGTCGCGCCGGGCCAGCAAGTCCTGGTTGCGCGGGCCGAGGTCGGTGACCACCTTGTCCACGCCGGCCCAGAACGAGTCGGGGTCGATGTCGGTGCCGGGTAACGCCTCGGTGTTGATGAAGTCGTACAGCACCTTGGCCACCCGCAAGTTGCCAGTGGCCACCCGCTCCGTCATGCATCCTCCCTGAGTTTGTGTCAATGCAGCTTACCCAGCGGTAACGTCGGGTTTCCCGGCACGGCGGAGCAGAGGACATTAGTCACGGGCGTGACGACGTGTATGTACCCTCCGACCATGGAGCTACGGGCGAAGCGAGTTCCTCATTACCGGGGCGTCGCGAGGAATCGGCGAGTCTCTTGCCCATGCGTTCGCCGGGGCGGGGGCCACGGTCGCGCTCGTCGCCCGCACCAAGGACGCCATTCGGGCGCTCGCGGCCGAGGTTGATGGCGGCGCGCGCCCCGCCGATCTCTCGGATCCGACGCAGGTCGCCGACCTCGACAGATCATTCCCCGGATGTTGGAACGCGGCGGCGGCCACATTGTCAACATCTCCTCGCCGGCCGGCTGCTCCGTCTTGCCTGGCCTGGTCAGCTACTCGGCATCCAAGGCGGCGCTTAGCCATTTCACAGCGGGGCTGCGGGCCGATCTGCGCGGGTTGGCGATCGGCACCACGCTCGTGGAGCTCGGGCCGATCCCCACCGACATGCTGGCCGGAACCGAGGACTATGAGCCGACGGCCGCGGCTTTCCGGCGTTCCTACCGGATGCGTCTCGCAGTTGACGTTCCCCGCGAGAAGGTGGCCGACGAGGTTGTCGAGGCCGTACAGAAGAGTCGGAGGCACGTGCGGATCCCCAAGCGGATGGCCCTCATTTCCCTGTTGTGCGAAGCGCGGAGATGCAGTACGGACGTGCTGCTCAGCGGCGTCCCCCACCAAGTCAAGTAGCTACGGCAGGCCCTGACCCGCAGCGTCGAGCAGGCCCCTACACCTCGCGAGCAACACCTGGCGGACAACCGCCGCGCGCTCCGCGACGACCGCCTGCTGACGCACGTATTCCGCACGCCCCGAAGGCGTTTCGATTCGTACCGGTTCGTAGCCGAGCGCACTCAGGTCATACGGGCCGGCGCGCATGTCGAGCACCCGCGCCGCGTGTGCCAGCTCGAACGCGTCCATCACGACGTCTGAGTCGAGCAGGGGCAACAGCTTTGCGGCCCACTTGTACAGATCCCTGTTCATTCGGCTAGGGGGTAGGCCGGTAGGCCCAATTACCCACGCTCCGGGTGGACAGCATGCGTACGCTCCCGATATGGAGTTACGGGGGAAACGAGTGCTGATTACCGGGGCGTCGCGAGGTATCGGCGAGTCCCTTGCTCATGCCTTCGCCGGGGCGGGGGCCACAGTCGCGCTCGTCGCCCGCACCCAGGACGCCATTCGTTCGCTCGCTTCCGAGCTCGGGGGCACAGCGCACCCAGCCGACCTCGCGGATCCGGCGCAGGTCGCCACCCTTGTCAGTCAGGTCGAGGACGAAGCAGGTTCTATCGACGTCCTGGTGAACAACGCCGGAGTCGGCGGGACCACCGCCGCCTTCACCGACACGCCCGACGAAAACCTGCGCCATGTCACCCAGGTCAACTACCTGGCCCCGGCAGAGCTGTGCCGACAGGCCATACCCAGGATGCTGGGACGCGGCGGTGGCCACATCGTGAACGTCTCATCGATGGCCGGCTGCGGCGTTATACCCGGCACGGTCGCCTACTCGGCATCTAAGGCGGCGCTTTCCCACTTCACCGCGGGGCTGCGGGCCGATCTCCGCGGGTTGCCGATCAAGACCACGCTCGTGGAGCTCGGGCCGATCCCCACCGACATGTTGGCCGAAATCGAGGAGTACGAGCCGACAGCCAAGTCCTTCGGGCGCTTCTACGAGACGCACCTCATGGTCGACGTACCCCGCGAGGAAGTAGCGGACGAGGTTGCCCAGGCCGTCACGAAGGGCCGGAGGCACGTACGGATCCCCAAGCGAGCAGCCATCTTCCCGATGTTGAGCGAAGCGCCGCGTCGCGCAACAGAACTGATACTCAGTGGCGTCCCGCATCGCGTGAACTAGCGCCGAGAAGCACCCGGCACCTTGCCGCAAGCCCCTGCCTGACAATCGCCGCGCGCTCGGCGACGGCCGTCTGCTCGCGCACGTACTCCGCACGCCCCGACGGTGTTTCGATTCGCACGGGTTCGTAGCCGAACGCGCTCAGGTCATACGGGCCGGCGCGCATGTCGAGCACCCGCGCCGCGTATGCCAGCTCGAACGCGTCCATCACGGTGTCAGAGTCGAGCAAGGGGAGAAGCTTCGCGGACCATTTGTACAGATCCATCCCGGCGTGCAGGCACCCCGGCTGCTCGGTCGCGGGCTGCCCTTCTCTGGTCAGCTGCGCGCTGTTACGCCCTTGCGCCGGATCGGTGAAGAACCGGAACGCGTCGAAGTGCGTGCAGCGCAACGGCATCGACTTCACGACCGCGTCCGTGCCCGGGCCGCCGAGCCGCAGCGGCACCGTGCGATGTCGCACGTCGCCCGGCGCGGCCCGGTACACCATCGCCCACTCGTGCAGCCCGAAGCAGCCGAATTGCGCCGGGCGGCTCGCGGTCGCTTCGAGCAGCCCGGCGACGAATTCGACGGTGCCTTTGCGCCGCAACAGAACATCGCGGTCGACGGCCACCTCGTCATCCGTACGGCGATACCCGCTCAGCCGCGCGTACCCGGCGGCCGACGGTCCCGAAAGCCAAATGCCGAATCCCGGGTGCCAACGTTTGAGCTGACCCGGCCGCAGTCTGTAGTAGGTGAACAGGAAGTCGATGACGGGGTGGGCCGGTCCGTCACCGCGCCGGTCGAGGTACGGATCCAGCAGAGCGGCGACGCGCTGTCGGTGCCGATCCCGGCGTCGCGTCCACTCGGCCTCGGTGAGAACCTCAGACACGGTGTGTCCCGTCGCGCACGGTGCCGACCAGGTCTCCCACCAGATCCTCCAGCGCCACGATCGCGACGACGGCACCGTCCGGTCCGTTCACCAGCGCCAGGTGAGAGTTGTTGCGCCTCAGCCGCGTCAGCGCGTCGGGCAGCGGCAGGGCTTCGGGTACCTCGGGCAACGGGCGGATCGTCGAGTGGTCGACGACCGCCTCCGGATCGTCGACGGCGGGCAGCACATCCTTGATGTGCACGTAGCCGACGAACCGGCCGGTGGAGTCGACCACTGGGAAGCGCGAGTATCCGGTTTCACCGAGCGCCAGCTGGATCGCCTCCACGGTCGGGCCATCGGTGCCCACGGCGATTTTCACCACCCGGACCTGTTCCAACGGGATGGCGACGTCGGCGACCACCCGGTTGCGGATTTGCAGCGCCCGGGACAGCCGCATGTGCTCCTCGGGGTCGAGCAGGCCCTCCGAGCGTGATTCCGCGATCATCTCCGACAGCTCGATCATCGAGACGGTGTTCTCGAGTTCGGTCCTGGGCTGCACCCGCACCGCGCGCAACGTCACGTGCGCACACCAGTCGTAGAACGCGATGACCGGACGGACGGCCCGCACCCACAGCAGGTACGGCGGCACAAGCAGCATTGCGGCCGACTCGGGCCCGGCCATCGCGATGTTCTTCGGCACCATCTCGCCGAGCAGCACGTGCAACACCACGACGATCGTGATCGCGACCACGAACGACACCGTGTGCAGCACCGCGTCGGGCACGCCGAACAGGTCGAACGGTTTTTCCAACATGTCTGCCACTGCAGGCTGGCCGATGCGCCCCAACAGGATTGAGCACACGGTAATACCCAGCTGCGCACCGGCAAGCATCACCGAGAGGTTCTGCCCGGCGCGAATCACGGTGACGGCGCTGCGCTTGCCCTGCTCGGCGAGCGCTTCCAGCCGGTCGCGGCGAGCAGACATCAGCGCGAATTCGGCTCCGACAAAGAAGGCGTTCGCAAGCAACAGCAGAAGGGTCAGCACGACGCCGAGCACATCAGCCATCGGTGACCACCGCGCTCCCGTCACGTCGTGGAAGCTCGATGAGATCCAGCTGATCGATGCGGCGACCGTCCATCTTCGCGACGGTCGCGCGCCATCGGACCGCGTCGTCGGCGGCCGAATCGGGCTCGAACGCCTTGAGTTCCACCGACTCACCCGCCTCGGGGATGTGGCCGAGCTCGTGCATGACCAACCCGCCGATCGTCTCGTATTCGCCGTCATGACCGCGGAATCCGGTGGCGTCGGCCACTTCGTCGATGCGCAACAGGCCAGACACCCGCCACCCACTGCCTGCGCGCACAACATCCGGTGTGGACTCGTCGTGCTCGTCACGGATGTCGCCGACGATCTCCTCGATCAGGTCCTCGACGGTCACCATTCCCGCGATGCCGCCGTACTCGTCGGCCACCAACGCGGTTTGAAGACCGTTCGCGCGGATCTGTGTCATCAGCGAGTCGCCGTCGAGGGTGGACGGCACCACCGCCACCGGGCGCGCCACAGCGGACAGCCGGGTGCGGGCCAGCTCCTCGTGCGGCACCTCGAACACCTGCTTGACGTGCACGAGGCCGATCGTCTCGTCGAGGTCGCCCTCGGTGACCGGAAAGCGTGAGTATCCGGTCTCCATCGCCTTGGCAACCAGGTCGGCCATCGTGTCGCCGGCCTCCAGCGACTCGATCTTCGACCTCGGCGTCATAAATTCCTCGGCGGTGCGCGCCCCGAACTGCAGCGACCGGTCGACGAGCACGGCGGTCACCGGATCCAGTGAGCCGCGGCGCGCCGAGTTGCGCACCAACGACCCCAGCTCCTGCGGGGAGCGCGCGGACCGCAGCTCCTCGGCCGGCTCGATGCCCAGCCGCCGCAATATCCAGTTCGCGGCGCCGTTGGTCAGGTGGATCAGCGGTGTGGCCAGCATCGAGAACACCAGCTGGGGCCCCGCGACAGCGCGGGCGGTCTGCAGCGGCCGGGCCACGGCCAGGTACTGGGCCACCAGCTCGCCGAACACCATCGACACCGACGTGGCGATCAACAGGGCGAGCACCAACGCAGTCCCGTCGACCCAGTGCCCGGGAACCGATATCGCCGTCATCACTGGTCGCAGTGACCGCGCGATCAGCGGCTCGGCCAGATAGCCGGTGATCAGCGTGGTGATCGAGATGCCGATCTGAGCGCCGGACAGCTGAAATGACAGCGTTCGGTGTGCGCGCTGCACCAACCTGTCCCGCCGCCCGCCGGTACGGGCGTTCGCGTCGACGGTGCTGCGCTCGAGCGCGGTGAGCGAGAACTCGGCGGCCACGAAAATCGCGGTGCCGAAGGTGAGCACGACGAAGCCCAGCAGGCTGAACAGAATCAGGACGGCGCTCATCGCGCGCTCGCCGTTTGGCCGGGCCGGATCCCCGGCCGACTAGGGGACGGCTCGGCGTCGGGCGGCTCCGGGGCCGGCCGCTCGGCCCGGAAGCCCGTGGCCTCGACGGGTGCCTGCGGCACGTGATCCCTTTCCCTCGGTCAGCCGCCGCGGCGGCGCGATGAAAGCCTCATGTTAGCCGGGTCTACCGCCAGCGCGGACTCACCAACCCGTGGGCAGCGGGTGGCCCTCGGCGAAGCCGGCGGCCGATTGCACGCCGACCACGGCCAGTTCGTGTAGCTCGGCGAGCGTTGACGCGCCGACGTAGGTACAGGTGCTGCGCACGCCCGACGTGATGTGGTCGAGCAGATCCTCGACGCCGCCGCGGTCGGGATCCAGGCCCATCTTCGACGTTGAGATGCCCTCCTCGAACAGAGCTTTGCGGGCGCGCTCGTAGCCGCTATCGGCAACGGTGCGCGCCGCCACCGCCCGCCTGGAGGCCATTCCGTAGCTCTCCTTGTACGCCTGGTCGTCGCGGTCGTGCAACAGATCGCCCGGCGATTCGTAGGTGCCGGCGAACCAGGATCCGATCATCACGTTCGCCGCGCCGGCCGCCAGCGCCAAGGCAACGTCGCGAGGATGCCGCACGCCGCCGTCGGCCCAGACGTATCCGCCCATTTGCGTTGCAGCAGACGCGCATTCGAGCACCGCCGAGAACTGTGGCCGGCCCACGCCGGTCATCATCCGGGTGGTGCACATGGCGCCGGGCCCGACACCGACCTTGACGATCGTCGCCCCCGCCGTCAGCAGGTCACGGGTGCCCTCGGCGGACACGACGTTGCCGGCCGCTGTCGGCACACCCGAATCGAGTGAGGTAACCGCCTTGATCGCGTCGATCATCTTCGCCTGATGGCCGTGCGCGGTGTCGATTACCAGCAGGTCGACGCCGGCCTCGACGAGCGCGGTGGCTCTCGCGCCGACATCCCCGTTGATCCCCACCGCCGCCCCGATGCGCAGCCGGCCGGCGGCGTCGAGGGCGGGTGTGTACAGGCCAGCGCGTAGGGCGCCCGTCCGGGTCAGCACCCCGGCCAGGGTGCCGTCCGGCTCGGTGAGAACGGCGACGTCGATCGGCGCGTGCTCGAGCAGGTCGAAAACCTGTCGCGGGTCGGTGCCGGCGGGCGCGGTGACGAAGTCGCTGACCAACACGTCGCGTACCCGGGTGAACCTGTCCACCCCGGCGCACACGGCGTCGGTGACGAGCCCGACCGGACGGCCCTCGAACACCACCACGGCCGCGCCGTGCGCCCGCTTGTGGATCAACGCGCACGCGTCGGACACCGAGTCGTCCGGTTCCAGCGTCACCGGTGTGTCGGCCACCAGGTCACGGCTCTTGACGAAGTTCACCGTGTGTTCGACCGCGGTGATCGGCAGGTCCTGGGGCAGCACGACGATGCCGCCCCGGCGGGCCACGGTTTCGGCCATCCGGCGGCCCGCGACCGCGGTCATGTTGGCGACCACGACCGGAATCGTCGTGCCTGACCCGTCAACCGTCGACAGGTCGACATCGAACCTCGACGCCACGTCCGAGCGGTTCGGGACGATGAAGACGTCGCTGTAGGTCAGGTCGTACGGGGGTGGGTGACCCTCCAGAAAATGCATCGCCTACCAACTTTAGTGCGGTTCAGGCCTCCGTTAATGCGGTTCAGGCCTCCACCTCGCTGCGGTCACCGCTCCAGAGGGTGTGGAACTTCTTGCCGCGATCGGCGTCGATGCGCTCGTAGGTGTGAGCGCCGAAGAAGTCACGCTGGGCCTGGGTCAGCGCGGCGGGCAGCCGCTCGGTGCGCAGCGCGTCGTAATAGGACAGCGCGGATCCGAAGCCGGGAATCGGGATGCCGAGCCGGGCCGCGGTCGCGACCACCCGGCGCCAGCTGTCAATGCCCGTTTCGACCGCGTTGCGGAGGTACGGCGCCGCGATCAGCGTTGGGAGGTCCGGATCGTCGTCGAACGCTTCCTTGATCCGGTTGAGGAACTTGGCGCGGATGATGCAGCCACCGCGCCAGATGGTGGCCAAGTCTCCCGGCGTGATGTTCCAGTCGTACTCGGCGCTGCCGGCCTGAATCTGGTTGAAGCCCTGGGCGTATGCGATGATCTTCGACGCGTACAGGGCCTGACGCACGTCCTCGGTGAATTCATCTGCGTCACTGGGCTTTTCACCGAGAGAACCGGAGGCCAGCCCGGTGGTGGCCGTCCGTTGGACCACCGAGCCCGACAGCGCACGGGCGAACACCGCCTCCGCGATGCCAGTGACGGGCACGCCGAGGTCGAGCGCCGACTTGACGGTCCAGCGCCCGGTGCCCTTCTGCTCGGCCTCGTCGCGGATCATGTCGACCAGCGGCTTGCCGGTCTTCGCGTCGGTCTGGCGCAGCACCTCGGCGGTGATCTCGATCAGGTAGCTGTCCAGGTCGCCCTTATTCCACTCGGCGAACACGTCGGCGATCTGCGGCGCCGATAAACCCAGCCCGTCGCGCAGCAGCTGGTAGGCCTCGCCGATGAGCTGCATGTCGGAGTACTCGATGCCGTTGTGCACCATCTTGACGAAGTGGCCGGACCCGTCGGGCCCGATGTGGGTGCAGCACGGCACACCGTCGACGTGCGCGGAAATCTCCTCCAGCAGCGGACCCAGCGACTTGTATGACTCGGCAGGGCCGCCGGGCATGATCGACGGGCCGTTGAGTGCGCCCTCCTCACCGCCGGAGATGCCGGCGCCGACGAAGTGCAAGCCGCGCTGCGCCATCGCCTTCTCGCGGCGGATGGTGTCGGTGAAGAGCGCGTTCCCGCCGTCGATGATGATGTCGCCCTCTTCGAACACGTCGGCCAGTTCGTTGATCACGGCGTCAGTCGGGTCACCGGCCTTGACCATGATCAGCGCGCGGCGCGGCTTCTCCAGCGCCGCAGCGAATTCCGCCATGGTTTGGGCGCGAACGAACTTGCCTTCGGTGCCGTGTTGCTCCAGCAGGGCGTCAGTCTTGGCGATCGACCGGTTGTGCAGCGCGACGGTATAGCCGTGGTGCGCGAAGTTGCGGGCGATGTTGCTGCCCATCACGGCCAGCCCGGTGACGCCGATCTGCGCGGTGCCGGTGGTGTCTGCTGCTGGAGGCGTCATCGGTTGCCTTTCGTGTTCGGTTGTCGCGCAAGAGATTTCTGCCCAAATTGAGACTATGCGATGAAGAGCCGCTGTAACTCGGTGAGCCACGGTACCGCCAGCGCTACCGTGGGCACGATCAGCACGGCCGCCGCGGTCAGATACGCGCCGGCGGCCACCGCGAGGCTGTTGCCGCGGCCGCCGAGGCGGCGCAGCCGTACTACGGTGCTCGGGCCGCCGGCGGCCAGCGCGCCCGAAGGCGTGGGCCCCGCCGCGCACGCCACCAGTGCGCGGGCCAGGGGAGCGGGCCCCGCCGCGCGGACCGCGGCGTCGTCGGCCAGCATCTCGACGAGAACCCGCACTGCGTCGAGCGCACGGGCGCTGCGGACGAACCGCGGGAACGCGGCGTGCACCGCGGTGAACATCTCGAGGACGAGGTCGTGGCGCGCCCGGAGATGCGCCCGCTCGTGCCTAAGGATCGCGGCGATCTCGTTGTCGCTCAACGTGTTCAGCGTGCCGTTGCTCAAGACCACGCGACTTCGGACGCCGGGCAGGCAGTAGGCCAGCGGCTCGGAGACGTCGAGGATGCGAAGGTGGCCGGTCCCGGTGGAGGTGGCACCGTCGCGGGCCACCCCGAGCAGATCGACGAGCATGCGGTGGTGGGCGCGCCGGCGCCGCGTCTCGATCGCCACCTGAAGCACCGCGATGAGCAGCCGCGCGCCGATCAGCAGCGTGATCGCGAAGACGGTGACATAGACGAGCCACAACAGCAGGCCGAGTGCCCTTATCTCACTTGTGATCGTCGCGGTGGGCCGGCCGTTGGGGCCGGGCACCAGCAACCGGCTCGCGATCGCGATTCCGGCGCTGAACGCCGAGAGTACGGCCGCCACCGCAACGGCCTGCCACAGCACGATCGCCGCCCGCGGCGCGCGCGTCGGCCATGAGGCCCGGGCCAGTATCTCCGGTACGGGACCGACCAGGAGCAGCGCGACGAGGGTGAAGGCCAGCGCGGACACGCGGTTAGTCTCCCTCAGCTGGTGTCCGGGCTGCCACCCGGTAGGAGATGCTTTGCCTCAAGTTCAGCCAGCGCTCGTCTCAACGCTGCCGCTTCGTCCGCGCCGACACGTTCGACGAAGTGCACAAGCGCGGCCTCACGACCCCCCGGATCGGCTGCCTGATCGAGCGCGTCGACCATGAGACCGGCGACGAGCTCGTCGCGACCGTGGGTAGGCGCGTAGCGATGAGCGCGGTCATCTCGGTGCTGTACGACAAGGTTCTTCTTCGCAAGCCGCTGCAAGACCGTCATGATCGTCGTGTAGGCGAGTTCGCGCTGCGCCGACAGCGCTTCATGCACCTGACGGACCGTCTGGGGTCCGCGCGACGACCATAGGTGATCCATGACCGCGCGTTCGAGTTCACCCAAGCGAGTGGATTTGGCCATGATCATTCATCTCCTGCGGCAACGGTTTAAGCCTACTACTTGGTTACTACTGCGTGTCGTATGCACCGGTCAAAAGTCTGGTCTTCGCCGCCGCAACCCGATATAGTTAGGCTAGCCTAATTTAGCGGCTGGAGGTGCCCATGACTGTGCTGGCCGGCGATCCGCTGATCGCCGGGATGGCCATCGCGCACCCGCTGCCGCTGCACGAATCAAGCCGTCGCCTGCGCGAGCTGTATCCCGCGTGCCCGCGGGTGTACGGCGTCGCGGTGATGGCGGACGTCGGCCGACGGCGCTGGTGGCCGCTCGCCTCGGCGCTGACCACAGACCGGCTGCGCCGGATGTTCGTGACCGCCGCTGGTGAGATGGATGGCCGGGCCGCCGCGTCGCAGCTGGCCGCGACGCTCGCGTACACCGTGGCCTGCCGGGTGGTCGCGCTGGTGATCCTCGAAGGACGGGCGTGGGACCCGGGGTTGGAGAACTTGTGGGTGCACTGCGACTCCGAGGGCGCCATCGACTGGGTCGGCGTCGTCGACGCCACCCTCCGGGTGTTGCCGAACGATCCCGCCTGCTGTGACAACGTCGTCCGGTTGCCGAGTGAGGCGGCCTTGGCCACCTGGACCGCGCACCGGTGCCACACGGCACTGCAACCGCTGTTCTCGCGGTTACACGACGTGAGCCTGGGCGCGCTGGCGGTGTCGGAGATGTGGGGAATGGTCGGATCGGCTGTTGTCACCACCGCCACACAGGTTCCGCTGTTGGCCGGCTCGTCGCAGGCCAGCGGAATGCGTCGGGGGCAGGCGGTGCTGGACGCGTTGGCCTCCTTCGGCCTTCCGGTGCGTGGGGTGCATCGGAAAGGGTTGCTTAATTAGGGCAGCCTTGCCTATTCTTATTGTGCTGAGACGAACGGACCGCGCCGGAGTCCTGTGGGCTGCAGTGACTCCCGGTCCATCCCCAACGGGGCCCCGCGGCCGATCCGCGGGGCCCCGTCTCTTGCGGCGGGCACCGCGGCGTGTAAACACAGTGGCGTGTCATCAGCGGAACCTGAGTTCGGCAAGGGCTTCGACAACGAAATCGGGCTGACTTATCTGCAGGTCACCCCCGACGAGGGCCGAGCTCGCCTGGACATCCACGACAAGCTGCTGCAGCCCTGGGGCATCGTCCATGGCGGCGTCTACTGCGCGATCGTTGAAAGCCTGTCCAGCGTCTGCGGCCACACCTGGCTCTCGGAGAACGGCGGAGGCACCGTCGTCGGGGTCAACAACAACACCGATTTCCTGCGCGCGATCAGCGCCGGGACGGTGTATGCCGTTGCGACGCCGGTCCATCGTGGCCGCAGGCAGCAGCTGTGGGTGACCACGATCACCGACGACAACGACCGGGTGGTAGCGCGCGGTCAGGTCCGGCTGCAGAACCTCGCGGACACGTAGCGCGACCAGTCGCGTCCTGCTGACTCGCACAACCAGTGGCAGGATCGCCGTGTATGCGCTTGACTCCGCACGAGACCGGACGGGGCAGGGCGCCCGGCTCGCCGACTCCGAACCTAGCTCGCTGCCTCGTTCTGCACCGTCGCGGCGAACTCCTCCAACGCTTCGATCCGCGTTCGGGCGAACGCCTGCTGCTCGGTAACGGTCAGCTGGCCGCGATTGCGGCCGAGGAACGTGACGGTCCAGGACAGCAGCGTGGTGATCTTGGTCTTGAAGCCGACGAGATACACCAGGTGCAGCACCAGCCAGGCCAGCCACGCGATGATCCCGCCGAACTCCAGAGGGCCGATCTTCGCGACGGCGCTGTAGCGCGACACCGTGGACATCGAGCCCTTGTCGAAGTAGCGGAACGGCTCTCGCTTGGCCGGGTCAGCACCCTTGAGCTCCGCTTTGATGGCCTTCGTCGCGTACTTGGCGCCCTGGATCGCGCCCTGCGCCATGCCGGGCACCCCCTCCACACTCGCCATGTCGCCGATCACGAACACGTTCGGGTGACCGGGAATCGTCAAGTCGGGCAACACCTTCACCCGGCCGGCGCGGTCCAGTTCGACAGATGACTGCTCGGCGAGCTGTTTGCCAAGCGGACTGGCCTGCACGCCGGCCGACCACACCTTGCACGCAGACTCGATGCGGCGGGTCGTGCCGTCCGAGTCCTTTACGGTCAGCCCGTTGCGGTCGACATTGGTGACCATCGCACCGAGCTGAATCTCGACACCCATCTTCTCCAGGCGGGCGGCCGCCATCTTGCCGAGCTTCTCACCCATCGGCGGGAGCACCGCCGACGCGGCGTCGAGCAAGATCACCCGGGTTTTGGTCGAGTCGATGCTGCGGAACGCGCCCTTGAGCGTGTTGTCGGCGAGTTCAGCGATCTGGCCCGCCATCTCCACCCCGGTCGGCCCAGCGCCGATGACGGTGAAAGTGAGCAACTTTTCGCGGCGGGACGCGTCGCTGGACCGCTCGGCCTGCTCGAACGCCGAGAGAATGCGGGCGCGCACCTCGAGCGCGTCGTCGATGGTCTTCATGCCCGGCGCGAACTCGGCGAAGTGGTCGTTGCCGAAGTACGACTGGCCGGCCCCAGCCGCGAGGATCAGCGTGTCGTACGGGGTGACGTAGGTGTGGCCCAGCAGCTCGGAGGTCACCTTCTGATTCTTCACATCGATGCCGGTGACGTCACCCAGCAGCACCTGCGCGTTCTTTTGCCGACGAAGGATCACCCGAGTCGCGGGCGCGATCTCGCCCTCGGAGATTATCCCGGTGGCGACCTGGTACAGCAGCGGCTGGAACAGGTGATGAGTGGTCTGCGCGATCATCTTGATGTCGACGTCGGCGTGTTTGAGGGCCTTCGTCGCGTTGAGCCCGCCGAACCCGGACCCCACGACGACGACTCGATGCCGTGGTTTCGGTTCGGCCGTGGCGTTCATGCCTGTAACGGTAGTCGGGCCCATGCCGCGCGTCGCGGGGATTCTTAGTGGTATTCGCCACCCACCAAGACTTGTTGCTCTCCGGTTGCTATCCGGCCACCAGCGGTTTGAGTGCCTCGCCGAGTTTGGCCACGGCACCCGGCGCGTAGAACGGCACGTTGATGATCGCGGCGTCGATGCCCGCGTCGAAAATCTTGGTCTTGATCTGATCGGCGATCGAATCAGGACTGCCGACCACCATGCGTTGATCCATTTCCGCCGGGATCACATCAGCCGAGACGTTCTCATCGATCAGCGCGGTCACCAGCGTGCTGGTCTCCAGCGTCGCCGGATCGCGGCCGACCTCTTCGCAGCGCTGCTTCAACGCGGCCAGCTTGCCCGGCAGCTCGTCGAAGCCGGCGATGATGTTCAGGTGGTCGAAGTGCTGGGCCGCCAACCGGAACGTTTTCTTCTCGCCGCTTCCGCCGATCATCAGCGGGATGTGGTCGCGGAAACGCGGGTTCGCCATCGCCTCTTTGGTGTGGTACCACTTGCCCGAGAAGGTGGGTCGCTCGCCTTTGATCATCGGCAGGATGATCTGCAGCGCCTCCTCGAGCCGGTTGAACCGGTCGGTGAAGGTGCCGAACTCAAAGCCCAGTTGCTCATGCTCGAGCTCGAACCAGCCGGTGCCGATGCCCAGGATCGCGCGACCGCCACTGACCACGTCCAGGGTCGTGATGATCTTGGCCAGCAAAGTGGGGTTGCGGTAGGTGTTGCCCGTCACCAGCGTGCCCAGTTGCACTCGCTTGGTGGCCGTCGCCAACGCTCCCAGGGCGGTGTACGCCTCCAGCATCGGCTGGTCGGGGGTGCCGATCATCGGCAGTTGATAGAAGTGGTCCATCACCAGGACCGTGTCGAAGCCGCCTTCCTCAGCCTCTTGCGCCTGGCGGATGACAGTCGGGAAGAGTTCCGATACTCCTGTGCCGTAAGAAAAGTTGGGGATCTGGTAACCGAGTCGAATCGTCACGCGATCGACCCTAGTCCCGTTTTCCGGGTCAGCCCCAGTTGGCCAGTGCGCCGTGGCTGGCGTGCAATGTCTGCCCGGTGATGTGCCGGGCCGCCGGTGTGGTCAAAAACAGTGCAAGCCTGGTGATTTCGCCTGCGGCGCTGGCCGGCACGCCGGTCGACAACCCCACGTACCCCGGCTCGACACCACGGCCGGAGGCCACCGTGTTGATCGTGATTCCGCGGGTGCCGAAGTACTCGGCCTGGCCCGCAGTCCAGTTCGACAGCGCGGCCTTGACCGCGGCCTCGGCGCTGCCCTCGCGCGGGTTCTCCGCGATGACGCTGACGATCGAGCCGCCGGAGCGCAGGTGATCACCGATGGCGTTGACCATCAGCACCGGCGCCAGCACGGTTGCGTCGAGATTGTTGCGCCACGCGGCGGCACGCTCGGCGAGGGTGTAGACGCGGGGATCACCCGGGTCGAAAGCGGGCGCGGGCACGTTGATGATCGTGTCCAGGTAATGGGGCAGCAGCGGAAGGGCGTCGGCGAGCGCCACCGGATCGGCGCAGTCGCAGACCACCGCCTCGACGTCAAGTTCCTTCGCGGCGACCTCCAGGTCGTCGCGGCGCGCGCCGGTGAGGACCACCTGGTGTCCTTCGTCGCGGAAGCCCTCTGCGATCGTGCGACCCAGGTCGGTGTCGCCGCCGGTGACAAGCACCTCCATCGCTCGTGCCTCCTCACGCCCGTCGTACGGGCAGATCATCGTGTCGGCGTCTTCGCCCGGGACAATGTTACTGGACAGTAGCTAAAGGATGAAGTTGGGCGCGCCGACGCGCGACATCGGGATCCGCGGCGACCCCGCGGTGCAGCCCCACGAGATGGGTGTTTATCAGGTCTGAGAACCATCTAATTCTCACCACCTCTTACTTGCGTCACGGCGGTAACACGGTAGTTTCGTCGTCATGAAAGAGCCGGAGGGGAAAACACCACGCACGGGGCTGTGGACCACGCTGGCGATGACCGCGATTGCCGGGGCCGGCGCGGTTGCGCTGACGCTGCCGATGACGGTCGCGTCCGCCGATCCACCAGCCCCACCGCCTAACACCACGACCGCGGCTCCGCCACCGGCACCCGTCGACCCGAACGCCGCTCCGCCGCCCTTCAACCCCTTCGCACCGCCGCCCGCGCCCGTCGACCCGAACGCCGCACCAGCGCCCGACCCCAATGCACCACCGCCACCGCCACCGCCTGAGCCGGGCCGGATCAACGTGCCCACCGGCGGCTTCAGCTACGTGCTTCCGGCCGGCTGGACTGCGGGCGACGCGTCGCGGGTCAGCTACGGCCAGGCCGTCCTGCTGAAGACCCCGCCGCCCGGCCAGCCGCCGCCCGCCGACACCAGCGTTCTGCTGGGCAAGCTGGACTTGAGGCTGTTCGCCGGCGCCGAACAAGACGACCAGAAGGCGGCGATTCGGCTGGCCTCCGACATGGGCGAGTTCTACATGCCGTTCCCCGGCACGCGGATCAACCAGCAGACCGAACCGCTCAATGCCGCCGGGATGCCGGGCGCCGCCGCGTATTACGAGGTGAAGTTCACCGATCCGAACAAGCCCAACGGCCAGATCTGGGCTGCTGCCGTCGGCCAGGTCACGCCACGTCAGGGGGCGACGCCCCCACAGAACGACAGGTGGTTCGTCGTGTGGCTCGGCTCGGCCGCCAACCCGGTCGACACGGCTGCGGCCAAGACGCTGGCCGAGTCGATCCGGCCGTACACCCCGCCGCCTCCGCCGGACGCACCGCCGGCCGAGCCGGGGGCGCCCGGGGCACCTGGGGCACCAGGGGCGCCGCCCGCGCCGAACGGATCGCAGGTGGGAGTGCCCGTCCCCGTCGCGCCGGAGAACGCTCCGGGAATGACGCCGCCCGCATAGGCCCACCATGATTGCCTGGCGGGTGCGGCGCCCAGGTCCAATGCGGAGTCACCCGTTGGAGCGGGTGACTGCCGACATCCCGCGTCCGGCCGACGACGAACTGCTGGTCGCGGTGCGGGCATGTGGAGTCTGTCGGACCGATCTGCACGTCAGCGAGGGCGACCTGCCGGTGCATCGACCCGGTGTGACGCCCGGCCATGAGGTGGTGGGCGAGGTCCTGGAGATCGGTTCGGCCGTCGAGCCCCAAACCGGTCTGTCCTTTTCCGTCGGCGACCCGGTCGGAATCGCTTGGCTTCGGCACACCTGCGGGGTGTGCCGGTATTGCGTGCGCGGAGACGAGAACCTCTGCCCGGAGTCGCGCTACACAGGCTGGGACGCCGACGGCGGATACGCCGAATTCGCCACTGTGCCAGCGGGATTCGCTCACCGGCTGCCGACGGGCTACTCCGACGCCGAGTTGGCGCCACTGCTGTGCGCGGGCATCATCGGCTACCGGTCGCTGCTGCGCGCCGACGTGCCGCCGGGCGGACGGCTGGGGTTGTACGGGTTCGGTGGCAGCGCGCACATCACCGCGCAGGTGGCGCTCGCCCAGGGAATCGAAGTGCATGTGATGACACGTGATCCCGCGGCCCAGGAGCTGGCGCGCTCACTCGGCGCTGCGTCGGTGCAGGGCGCGGCGGACCCGCCGCCGGTGCCGCTGGACGCCGCGATCCTGTTCGCGCCGGTCGGCGATCTGGTGCTGCCCGCGTTGGAGGCGCTCGACCGCGGCGGCACGTTGGCCATCGCCGGGATCCATCTGAGCGACATCCCGCCGTTGAACTACCAACGGCACCTGTTCTACGAGCGCCAGCTGAGGTCGGTGACCTCAAACACCAGGGCCGACGCGCGTGAGTTCTTGGCGTTCGCATCCCAACATCGCATCGAGGTCAGCCACCCGACCTATCCGCTCGATCAGGCCGACCAGGCACTGACCGATTTGGCCGACGGGCGAATCGCCGGCGCCGCTGTGCTGCTGCCGTGATGCGTGCGGTCAGGCGGCCAGGTGCCACACCAGAGCCGCGGCGAGCGCACCCATGCCGTTCAGAGACCAGTGCAGCGCAATCGGCGCGAGCAGACTGCCGCTGCGCCGCCGCAGCCAGGTGAAAATGAACCCGGCGGCTGCGGTCGCGGCCACCGCGATCAGCACGCCGGCCAACTCGCCGGCAAAGCCTCCGCCGAGCAGCCGGGTGAAACCTACGTTGCCCTTGGTGAGCCCCAGCGACGTGGCGACGTGCCAAAGCCCGAACAACAGCGACCCCGCCGCCGCGACGCCGCGCACGCCCCACGCGCGGTTCAGCGCACCGTGCAGCACCCCGCGGAACGCGAGTTCCTCGGGGATCACGGTCTGCAGCGGAATGATCACCATCGACGCGATCAGCGCTCCTGACATCGTCGCGTAGTGGTCGTTCATGAACATCGGCCGCGTCCACGGCAGCAACGCGCCTACCGCGACGACGGTCAGCACCAACGCCACCGCGGCCGCCGCGTAGCCCACGCCGGTCTTCCAGTGTTCGCGGCCCAATCCCAGTTCGGCCCACCCGAGGCCCCTCGATCGCAGCAACACCAGTAGGCCCACCGCGGCGGCCGGCACGGTGGCCACACTTGCCCACGGCGTCGTGAAATGCGCGACGAGGTTCGTCAACGCCAGCACGACGACCACCACCGCGATGTCGACGTAGATACGGAAGCGGTGCAGCGCGGCCAGTTGCGACGCAACCGGGTGCGGGTGCGCGGCCGGCGCGCTGACAACGGACATGGTGCCGACGAGTTTACCTGCGCGTCGGTGGGCCCCTGCTCAGCTACTACGCTGACCTGCGTGGTCGGATTCGCGCTGCCGCTCGCCGGTGTGCGCGTGCTCGACCTCGCGATCCGCGACGGCGAGGCAATCACCCGGTTTCTGGCCGACCTCGGCGCTGACGTGCTGAAGATCGAGCCCCCGGGCGGCAGCCCGGCCCGCGGTGCGCGGCCGAGCGTGGCGGGCACCTCCGTCACGTTCACCCTTCACAACGCCAACAAGCGAAGCACGGTGCTCAACCCCGGCGACGATGACGACCGGCGCCGGTTTCTCGACGTCGTCGCGGACGCCGACATTCTGGTCGACGACGGGGTCCCTGGTCAGGCCGCGGGGTTTGGCGCCGCCGGTGAAGAGCTGTCGCGGCGGTTCGACCATCTGGTGGCGTTGTCGGTCACCGACTTCGGTACGTCGGGGCCACATGCGTCGTGGCAGGCCACCGACCCGGTCTTCTATGCGATGTCGACGGCGCTGTCGCGGTCGGGTCCGCCCACCGGGGCGCCGGTGCTGCCGCCGGACGGCATCGCATCCGCGACCGCCGCGGTGCAGGCGACGTGGGCCACACTGGCTGCGTACTACCACCGACTTCGTTGCGGTAGGGGCGATTACATCGACTTCGCGCGGTTCGAGGCGGTCGTCCAGGCGCTCGACCCTCCGTTCGGCACGATGGGGCAGGGCGCCTTGGCGCAGGGCTTCAACACGTGGCGCCGCCGACCGCGAAACCAGGATGTGTACCCGATCTTCGCCTGCAAGGACGGCTATGTGCGGACCTGCGTGATGTCCCCACGCCAGTGGCATGCGATGCGCGCCTGGCTCGGCGAGCCCGAACAATTCCAGGATCCGATGTACGACAGGATCGGCGCCCGGTTCTCGGCAACCCGCGAGATCGGCGCGCTGGTCACCGAGTTGTTCGCCGACCAGACGATGGACGAGCTCGTGGCAGCAGGGCAGCGGCACAAAATACCGATCGCCGCGGTGCTGACACCCGCAGACGTGTTGGCGTCGGAGCACTTTCGTGAGGTCGGCGCGCTGGCGATGCTCGAACTGGCTCCCGGTGTCGACGTTGCCGGGCCGTGCGGACCCTTCGTCGTCGACGGTCAGCGCGCCGGTTTCCGCCGACCCGCTCCGCGGGTGGGCACGGACGCTGCGGCGTGGCTCGGCGATGCCGTACCGGCGTCAGATGCCGGATGCAGGGCGCACCGGCCGTTCGAGGGACTGCGCATTCTTGACCTCGGCATCATCGTCGCCGGGGGAGAGTTGGGCCGCTTGTTCGCCGACCTCGGGGCCGAGGTGATCAAGGTGGAAAGCCAGACGTATCCCGACGGATTGCGACAGACCCGCGCAGGCCAGCCGATGGGTGAGGCGTTCGCGTGGGCACACCGCAACGAACAGGGCTTCGGTGTGGACCTCCGCAGGCCCGAGGGCGTGCAGATCCTTCGTCGCCTGGTCGCCGGCGCCGACGCCGTGTTCGCCAACTTCAAGCCCGGGACACTGGCCGGACTGGGCTTTTCCTATCAGGACCTGCGGAAGATCAACTCCTGCATCGTGCTCGCTGAAAGCAGCGCGTTCGGCGACAGCGGCCCGTGGAGCGACCGGATGGGTTACGGACCGCTGGTCCGTGCCGCCACGGGAATCACCCGGCTGTGGACGTCGAGCGAGGCCGGTGACGGTGGTCGGCCCAGCTTCCTCGACGCGGTCACGGTGTTCCCCGATCACGTCGCCGCCCGAATCACCGCGATCGCCGCGCTGGCCGCTCTGATCCGTCGCGACCGCACCGGACAGGGCGCGCACGTTCACATCTCGCAGGCCGAGGTCGCGGTCAGCCTGCTCGACAACACCTTCGTCACCGAGGAGGCCCGCGCGGCGGGTCTGCGCGTTTGCGACGACATGGCGACACACGGCGTGTATGCGTGCGCGGGTGATGACGAATGGTGTGTCATCTCTGTTCGCCACGACGCCGACTGGACTGCGCTCGCCGCCGCGATGGGCCGAGAAGGCCTGCACCGCACCGGCTGCGACAGCACTGCGCTGATCGCCGCATGGACCCGGTCGCTGGACAAGGCCGAGGTCACTGAACGACTGCAGCAGGCCGGCGTGCCCGCGGGTCCGATGAACCGCCCCGCCGACGTGCTCGCCGACCCGCAGATCGAACACCGAAAGTTATTCACCGACATGGCCCATCCGCTGTTCGATGTGCCACTGCCGAGCGAAACCGGCCCGGCGCTCTACCGCAACATCCCGCCCGCGGAGCTTCGGCCCGCGCCGATGCCGGGCGAGCACACCCGCGAGGTGTGCCAGAAGGTGCTCGGCCTGGCCACCGCGGACATCGACCGGCTGATCGCCGACGGTGTTCTTTTCACGTCGCCGATCACGTCGAGGAGACCGGAGTGATGCCGATCGATCCGAGAACTCCGGTGCTGATCGGCTCCGGCCAAGTCAACCGCTACGACGACGGCGAGGCGCCCGATCCGGTCGGTTTGATCGCTGTGGCAGCACGTCAAGCGGCCGAATCGCGTGTGCTGGAGGCCGTCGACGCGATCCGCGTCGTGAACATTCTGTCGTGGCGGTACCGCGATCCTGGCCTGCTGCTCGGCGAGCAGATCGGCGCCGCGAACTACACGACCCACTACAGCGGGGTCGGCGGCAATGTTCCGCAGTCGCTGGTCAACCAGGCGTGCCTGGACATCCAGCGCGGAATCGCCGAGGTGGTGCTGATCGGCGGTGGCGAAAGATGGCGGACCAGAATGCGACTACGCGCCGACGGTCGTAAACCCGATTGGCCGCAGCAGGACGACGCGGTGCCGGTGCCCGATGGCGGCGAGAATGACGTCCCGCTGGCAGGCCCCGCCGAGCAGCGAATCGAACTCGTCCGGCCTGCGCACGTTTACCCCCTGTTCGAGCAGGCGCTGCGGATCGCGGCAGGCGAATCTTCCGACGACCACCGGCGCCGCATCAGCACGTTATGGTCGCAGTTCAGCGCGGTCGCCGAGGGCAACCCGTATGCATGGAGCCGCAAACGGTTTTCCGCGGAAGAGATCTCGCAGCCTGCACCGAGCAACCGGATGATCAGCTGGCCCTATACCAAGCTGATGAACTCCAACAACATGGTCGACCAGGCAGCCGTCGTCGTGTTGGCGTCCGCACAGGCGGCCACCCGGTTGGGGATTGCATCTGATACGTGGGTATTCCCTTATGCGGGCACCGATTCACATGACACGTACGCGCTCGGCGAGCGGGTCGACTACCACCGCTCACCTGCCATCAGAATCGCCGGACGCCGTGCGCTCGAGCTTGCCGGATGCGGCACCGGTGACATCGAGTTCGTCGACATCTACTCCTGTTTTCCGTCCGCGGTGCAGGTCGCCGCAACCGAATTGGGTCTTCCGCTCGCCGACACGCAACGTCCACTCACGGTCACCGGTGGCCTCACATTCGCCGGCGGCCCATGGAACAACTACGTCACACACTCGATCGGCACGATGGCCGAACGGCTCATCGAGACGCCGGGCAGCCTGGGGTTGATCACCGCGAACGGCGGCTTTCTGACCAAGCACAGCATCGGCATATACGGCACGCAGGCGCCCAGCACCGAATTCCGTTGGGAAGATGTGCAGTCCGAGGTCGACCGCGAGCCAACGCGCACCGCCCTGGAACAATGGGAGGGCATCGGCACGGTCGAGGCCTGGACGGCACCGTTTGACCGCGACGGCCGGCCGGAGAAGGCGTTCTTGGCGGTGCGCACGCCGGGTGAGGCGCGAACGCTGGCGGTGATGAAGTCGCCGTCGGATGTCGAGGCCACCGTCGCCGACGACATCGCGGGCGCCGAGGTGCAGGTCAACGCCGATGGGACCGCAACGTTGCGCTGATCACCCGGGCACCGGGGTGTATTGCGGCACGAACCCGGTCGCGGAGAACGTGAAGCCCTTCCGCGTCATCTCGTTCAGGCACGACACACCGGCGTCCTGGACGTTGCAGCGAAAACCGGCCACTGCCAACGTCTTGTTGAAGTCCAACGTCAACGCTTTTCCGGACTTCGGCGAGAGGCCAGGCCGGTCAAGCCACGTGAAACCGGGTTCGGCCTCGTCGCCGACGGCGATCGCGTTAGGGGCCACCGCCACACCGTCGGGGTCGCGCACCGTTTCGGGCTCACCGGGGATACCCAAGTGCTGCGCGCCCGCTGCGGTCTGACAACCCGCTTCGGCGCGCGGCACGATCGCACAATTCCACTTCCCACTCGGGGTGGTGAAGTAGTACCCGCTCGCGTTGTCCGCCTCGACATAAAAGTCATGGGCATTAACCAAATTCGGGTCGGACCGGCCGGCCGGCGACGGCGCGACGGTGGTTGCCGCACGCGACGGGCTCTCGCCGGTGTTCACCACGACCGCGCTCGCACAGGCCACGGTCAACCCGGCGGTCAGCGCGCATACTGCCAGCCGCTGCACAAGCAATGGGTCTCCTTGAGTTCAGTCGCCGGCGAGCTGGTTCAAGGGGTGCTGGGGGTCGGCCAGCTGCTTTGGTGCCACCGCCGCCCGCGAGGTGATCAACGCCTTGACGTCATCGACGACGTCCCAGACGTTGACGTTCATTCCGGCCACCACCCGGTTGTCGTTGTCGAGCCAGAACGCGATGAATTCCCGGCGGGCCACGTCGCCCCTGAACACCACCCGCTCGTAGGTTGGCGCGTGACCCACATATTCCATGCCCAGGTCGTACTGGTCGGTGAAGAAATACGGCAGCTCGGCGTATTCAATGTGCTTGTCCAGGTGCTTGTCCAGCATGTTCGCGGCCGCGATCGCGGGTTGTTTGAGCGCGTTTGCCCAGTGTTCGGTGCGGATGCGGGTTTTGTAAAACGGGTGCTCGGCCGCGGCGATGTCGCCGACGGCGAAGACGTCCGGGTCGCAGCTGCGAAGTGCCGCGTCAACCAACACGCCGCCGTCACCCATTTCCAGGCCCGCCGCAGCCGCGAGTTCGATGTTGGGTGCGGCACCGACCGCCACCAGCACTGCATCGGCGTGGACCGTGGACCCGTTGTCCAGCTTCAGTCCGGTCGCCGCGCCCGACGCAGTCGAGATTGCGGCGACCTTCGTCTCGAGCAGAAGGTTTACCCCGTGCTGGGTGTGCAGGTCCGCGAACACCTGAGCCGCTTCGGCTCCGAGAGCCGCAAGCAGCGGCAACCGGGCGGTCTCGACGACGGTGACGTCGACGCCTTTGCCACGCGCGGACGCGGCGACCTCGAGCCCGATCCATCCCGCGCCGACGATGGCCAGGGAAGAGCCTTCGCGCAGTGCGGAATTCAGCGCGACGGCGTCGCCGAAGGTGCGCAGGTAGTGCACTCCAGCGGCATCGGAGCCGGGTATCGGTGGTCGTCGCGAGCGCGACCCCGTCGCCAGCAACAATTTGTCGAAGTGCACGGTGCTGCCGTCGGCCAGCGTGACGAGGCGGGCAGAACGGTCGATGGCGGTCGCCACCGTGCCGAGCCGCAGGTCGATGCTGGAATCGGAATACCAGGCCGAATCGTGGACCGTGAAATCGCCGAGCGACTTCTTGCCGGCCAGGAACTCCTTGGATAACGGCGGACGCTCGTAGGGGAGATGGGCTTCCTCCGCGATGACCACGATCTGGCCGTCAAAGTCGTTGGCCCGCAAAGCCTCCGCCGCCTTGGCCGCAGCAAGGCCACCTCCGACGATGACGAAAGTCGACGTCGCTGTCATGTCGGTCAGCGTACTCGCGGACCGCCCCGGCTCAACCAGCCGAACGTCCTCGACCGATCACGCGGCGGAGCCGGGCTCGGTGAGCTCGTCGAGATCGGGCAGCGGCCGGCGGCAGATCTCGGCGGCGTCATCGGCCGGCACCCCGAACATGATCAACACGTCTTCGGTGACGCGGTCGGCGGCCTGGGCGTCGTCGCGCTCCGGCTGGTCCTGCAGCAGTTGACCGAGCCCCAACAAGGCGCCGCCGGCGACGGCCAGCGCGAGGACCGGATCGTTGACGGCGAACCGGCCGGCGCGCGCCGCCGCGTCGATGTCGCGCAATGCCCGCGGTGCGAGCCCACGGTCGGACGAGATCAGCGCCAGCCCGCGGTTGAGGAGCACGCGGCTCATCTCGGGCCTGCGCCGGAACAGCCGTCCGGTCAGCCGGAAGCTGCGGGCGAACGTTTCGGCCGGATCCTCGCGGTCCCCGGTCAGCCTGTCCAGCAGCGTGGCGTGGGCATCGAGTGCCTCGTTGATCGCGGCTTGGAAAAGCTGTTCCTTGCTGTCGAAATGGTTGTAGAACGAGCCCATGCCGACGTCCGCGGCCTGCGTGATCTCAAGCACCGGCACGTTCAGCTTCCCCGCCGCGATGAACGTCTGCGCGGCCCGGACGAGGGCCGCCCGAGTGCGCGTCTTGCGTCGTTCCAGGCGGTTCTCCGCCGTCGACGTCCCAGTGGTCATGCTTCGATGTTAGCAAGAGATCGTCAATTTTGAGGAATTCGTCAGAAGGACTTGACTGACGAGCCGCTCGTAAGTGACGATATCGTCAGTCAAGTGAGGAGGGTATGTGGACACCCCCGCCATCCCCGTTGAGGCCCATCGGGATTTGCATAGCGAGCAGGGCGCCGGGCGCGGAGAGCATCCGGGCCGGTCGCGCAATCCCGTGATCAAAGTCCGTGACCTGGCCTGGCTGGAGTTCGAGAAACCGGACCTGGTCAAGGCCGAGGCCTTCGCCCGAGCGTTCGGATTCAGCACGGTGCTGCACACGGCCGACGAGTTGCACCTGCGCGGAACCGACGCCGGCTCGCCGTGCGTGATCATCAGACGCGGGCCCCGATCGCGGTTCGCGGGTCCCGCGTTCGCCGCGCAGGACGAGGCGGACGTCAACCGGCTCGCCACCGCGACGGGTGCACACACCCGCGCGCTGCCGGAGGCAATCGGTGGCGTGGCCGTGGACCTGACCGACCCGAACGGGGTGCCGGTCCGCGTCGTTGCGGGCACCCATGCACTCGCGGAGCTCCCGGGTCAGCAAGCCCACACCTTCAACTTCGGCCACGAGCTGCGACGCACCAACGCCACTCAGCGGCCGCGTCGCGAGCCGGCTCGCGTCCAGCGCCTCGGACACGTCGTGGTTCAGACCACCAAGTACCTCGCATCGCTGGACTGGTACCTCCATCACTTCGGGCTGATCGTCAGCGACTTTCAGTACCACGCGGGCCAGCGCGACCGTGGCCCGGTCCTGAGCTTCATGCGCTGCGACCGGGGAGCGACGCCCGCCGATCACCACACGCTGGCCATGGTGCTGGGCCCGTCGAACCGCTACGTCCACTCCGCCTACCAAGTGTGCGATCTGGACGCGATCGCGGCGGGCGGTGAATACCTGAACGAGTCGGGCTACCACCGGTCCTGGGGGATCGGCAGGCACATCCAGGGCAGCCAGATCTTCGATTACTGGCGCGACCCGGACGGGGTCATGGTCGAGCACTTCAGCGACGGCGACATGTTCGACGCCACGGTCGAACCGGGCTGGGCGCCGATGACCGCATCGGGGCTGGCCCAGTGGGGCCCACCGGTGACAAAAGACTTTCTCGGAATTGCTCCCAACATGGAATCGATCCGGGAGCTGCGGTCGATGCTGACCGCGATCCGTGACGACAACGAATTCGACATCACCCGCCTGCGCGGGCTACTGAAAGTGGCGAGGTCATGAGCATTTCGATTTTCCGCACCCAAGACGCCTGGTGGGCGGGCACGCCTGACGGCGTCGCCAAGGTAGACACACCGGCGACGACGACGGCACAGCTACTGGCCGACCGGCCGGCGATCGAGCGAGCCGCGGCGAGCACCGACACCGTCGCGCCGAGCACCCTCGAGCTGCGCTCGCCGGTGACAGTGCCGTGCCGGGTGGTCGCCCAGATGACCAACTTCGCCTCGCACGTCAAGGATGCGGGCATGAACCCGACGACGGTGCCGCTCACGTTCTTTCGCAAGGCATCCGGGTCCATCACCGGGCCCGTGGCCGAGATCGTGAAGCCCGGTCACGTTCGGCTGCTGGACTACGAGGTGGAGATCGGTCTTGTGATCGGCCGCGACATCCCGGTGGGCACGGCGATCAGCGCCGACAACCTCGCGGACTACGTCTGCGGCCTGGTGGCGACCAACGACGTATCGGCACGCGATGTGCAGCTGACGAAAACCCAGTTCTACGAATCGAAGTCGTATCCGACGTTCACTCCTGTCGGACCGGCACTGGCGCTGCTCGACGCCGACGAACTCAACCGCTTCGGCGAGCTGCGCATGCGGCTGCGGGTGAACGGCGAACTGCGACAAGACACCGTGGTCGAGGGCGACATGATCTATCGGCCCGTCGAGGCGCTTGCGGCACTCGCGCGGTTCCAGCAGCTGTCCGCCGGCGACCTCGTCATGACGGGCACGCCCGTCGGCACCGCGCTGAGCGCACCGCCCAAGCCGGTGCAGGTGATCGGGTCGCTGCTGCCCGCCAACGTCAAGTGGAAGGTGTTCTTCGCTCGTCAAGCCAAGAACACCAAGTACCTGCACGACGGCGATGTCGTCGAAGCGAGCGTCGCAACCGATGACCAGAAGATCGATCTCGGCACGCAACGCAACGTGGTCAGGTACGGATGAGCACTGCGTCCGACGCCGCGGGCGTCGTCCCGGTCGTGATTGTCGGCGCCGGGCCCACCGGCGTCACCGCAGCGACGTTGCTCGCGCAACATGGCATCGAATGCCTCGTCCTCGATCGCTGGGAGAACGTGTACGCGCAGCCCCGTGCGGTCCACCTCGACGACGAGATCTTCCGCATCCTCGGCCGAGTGGGCATCGCCGACGAGTTCTCGACGATCTCGCGACCGGCCCACGGTATGCAGCTACGCGACAGGAAGATGCGTGTGCTCGCCGAGTTCCGGCGCGACACGGTCGAAAGTGCTCACGGATACCCGCGGGCCAACATGTTCGATCAGCCCGAATTGGAGACATTGCTGCGGGTGAACCTCAAGCGTTATCCGCACGCCACGCTGCGAGGCAACTCGGAGGTGACCGACATCGTCCTGGTCGATCCCCGGCGAGTGCAGGTCACGTTCACCGACCGGGTCAGCGGTCACGAGCACCACGCCGAGGCGAATTACCTGCTCGGCTGCGACGGCGCCAACAGCGTGGTGCGCGCCTCGATCGGCGCGTCGATGGAAGACCTGAAGTTTCACCAGCGCTGGCTCGTCGTTGATGTGGCGACTGCCGCCGACCTCGACCAGTCGGACCGCGTGCACCAGATCTGCGATCCGTACCGCGCAGCCACCTTCATGCGGATCGGAGAGAGCCGGTACCGATGGGAGTTCCGGCTTCTCGCCGGGGAGACAGCCTCCGATTTCAGCACGATGGTCCAGCTTCTCCCGCTGATTCGCCCGTGGGTGCAGGGCATTGCACCCGAGCGGCTGCAGATCGTCCGCGTCGCCGAGTACACGTTCCGGGCGCAACTGGCCGACCGCTGGCGTCGCGACAACATCTTCCTTCTCGGCGACGCCGCCCACCTGACGCCGCCGTTCATCGGCCAGGGATTGGGAGCGGGAATCCGGGACGCGATGAACCTGGCGTGGAAGCTGGCGGGCGTGATATATGAATGGCTCCCGGAATCCGTGTTGAACACCTATGAACAGGAGCGAAAACCGCACGTGCGCTCCCTGATCCGGCTCGCGCTCGCCATGGGCCATGCCATGACGGCAGGCGGAGAGCTCGGCAACTTCGTTCGCCGCGTCGTGGTCCCGCGCATCCGGCTGATCCCCGGGCTGCGCGAGAAGGTCGTCGAGAGCGCAACACCGGCGCTGCACCGAAGCGCGCTGGTGGTCAAGCCACACCGCCGGCCCCGGCTGGCGGGCAGCCTGTGCCCGAATCCGGTTCTGGCGGAAGGAAGGCGTCTGGACGCCGTCGTCGGGAACCGGTTCGCGGTGATCGCCGCCACGTCGCTCAGCCGGCCGCAGCGCGCCGCGCTGGCCCGGCGCGGCGCCGTCGTCGCGGCCGCCACACCGGATTCCGAACTGGGCCGCTGGCTGCGAAGCGGCCGGGCCACCGCTGCCGTCGTCCGGCCCGACCGGACGGTGCTGTGCGCGGGCCATGACGCCGCCCGGGTCTGCCGCGCCGTACCCGTTTTCGCTCCGCCAGAAGGGGCCACGACCGATGCGTAGACCCGCGGGCCTGCCGGCCTACGAACCCAATCTGTACTCCACGCGGGCGATCGTCGACCCGTATCCGCACTATGAGCAGCTGCGCCGACTCGGCCCCGCGGTGTGGCTGACAAAGCACCGGGTCTATGCCTTGGCCCGCTACGCGGAATGCAAAGCGGTGCTTCGCGACGACAAGACATTTCTGTCCGGCGCCGGGGTGGGCTTGAACCCCGTCATGAACATGCTGTCGCGCGGCACCACACTCAACAGCGACGGTGACGCACACGATCAACGGCGCAAGCTTGTGGCGCATCGGCTGCTGCCGCGGGCGTTACGCGGCATGACCGATGTCATCGAACGCCAAGCCGATCAGATTGTCGACGCGGCGGTGGCCCGACGAGAGGTGGACGGGGTAGCGGATCTGGCAAGGGCACTGCCGCTGTCCGTGGTCCCAGACCTCGTCGGCTGGCCGGAGTACGGCCGCAGGAATCTTCTGCGCTGGGGCGCAGCGACATTCGACATGATCGGCCCGATGAACCGCCATATGGCCAAGGCGGTTCCGGCGAGCATGCAGATGCTGCGCTTTTCTAAACATGTGGTGCGCCGCCGCACAGTGTCCGACGGAAGCATGGGACACGACATCCTCGTCGCCGCCGACTCGGGACGGCTTCGCCATCGGGAGTGCTCCGCTTTGATGGTCGACTACCTGGTGCCGTCGCTGGACACCACGATCAGCGGGATCGCCAATGCGTTGGCACTGTTCGCCACGCACCCAGACCAATGGGACCTGCTGCGGGCTGAGCCGTCACTGATGCCGAACGCGATCAACGAGGTGCTGCGCTACGAGTCGCCGCTACGGGCGTTCACCCGAAAGGCCGCACGGCCCACCGTGATCGCCGACGTCTCCGTCCCGGCCGGGGCGAGGGTGTTGGTGCTGTACGCATCGGCGAACCGCGACGAGCGGGAGTGGTCAGACCCGCACACTTTTGATATCCGCCGGGATGCGAACCGCCAGCTGGGATTCGGCCATGGTACCCATGCGTGCGCCGGCCAGGGGCTGGCTCGTCTCGAGATGCAGGCGATGCTCTGCGCGCTGCTCGACCGGGTCGAGCGGATCGAACTGGCCGGGGAGCCGACCTGGGCGCTGAACAACATCATCCGCTGTCACAAGCACCTGCCGTTGCGGCTCATTTCGGCTTGAGCGTCTTCGCGTAACCTGCGCCCCGCGAAACCCAGCTCTGCAGTTGACGTTTCGTCTTCACGCCGTCGGCGGCCACCTGTAGCCAGCCGCGCGCTTCACGCCCGGCCATCACCATCGGGCTGACGTGCTTGCCGTCGATGAGCCTGTCCAGGTCTTCAGGCGGCACCCGGACCAGCAAGCCGCCCAGGCGGCTGGCGGCGACGGACATGTTGCCGTTGATCAGGAAGGCCAGCCCCCCGAACATCCGCTTCTCCTCGACGCCGCGTTCACCGCTGAGGAGCTCGCGGATCCGGTCAGCGAGGTCTTCGTCGTACGCCACGGTCAGTCCAGGTCGACTCTGATCGTGAGCAGGTCACTGCCCATGATCCGAACCACGGCACTGTTGAGCTCCGGCAGCTGACTCAATCGGGCGATGGGATCGTCGTCGGGCAGCAGGTGTGCGGTCCCGGTCCGCCAGCGACCTCGGATTCGAACCCTCACACGGGGATTGGCCTTGATGTTGAGCACGTAGTGCGAATGCTCACCGTGCTCGGAGACCATCCAGAACTGGTTGTCGATCACGCGACCGCCGACCGCGGTGCGCCGCGGTTGCCCGGTCTTGCGGCCGGTGGTCTCGAGCATCGTGACCGGCAACCGCCGTCCGATCGGGTTGACGACGTGCCGCTGCACGCCGTGGACCACTCGCCTCTTGAGCGCTTGCATATCCGTCATGAGTCATATTCTTGCCTGTCACTCATCGCGCACCAGAGGCAGCGTGGATTCGATAGGAACGCCCAGCCGAGCCGATCAGGCGGCGACAGTCGCCGCCTGATCGACCTCCAGCGCCTGGGCGACGATGTCGGCGACATCGGTCATCGGCTTCACATCCAACGCCTCGAGCACCTCGGCAGGCACGTCGTCCAGGTCGGGCTCGTTGCGCTGCGGGATGAAAACCGTCGACAGGCCGGCCCTCTGCGCCGCCAGAAGCTTCTGCTTCACGCCGCCGATCGGCAGCACGCGGCCATTCAGCGTCACCTCGCCGGTCATCCCGACGTCGGAGCGGACCTGCCGCCCGGTGGCCATCGACACGAGCGCGGTGACCATCGTCACGCCCGCCGACGGGCCGTCTTTGGGCACCGCGCCGGCCGGCACGTGCACGTGGATCTTGCGGTCCAGTGCCTTCGGGTCGACACCCAGCTGCTCGGCATGGGAGCGCACGTAGGAGAGCGCGATCTGCGCCGACTCCTTCATCACGTCACCGAGCTGGCCGGTCAGTTGCAGGCTGGACTCGCCGTCCGTTGCGCCCGCCTCGATGTACAGCACGTCGCCGCCGAGGCCGGTCACCGCCAGACCTGTCGCGACACCGGGCACCGAGGTGCGTTCCGCCGACTCCGGCGTGAACCGCGGACGGCCCAGGTAGCCAACGAGATCCGGCTCGTCGATGGTGATGGGAGCCGGGTCGTCAGCCAACTTGGTGGTTGCCTTCCGCAACGCCTTGGCCAGCAGCCGCTCAAACTGCCGCACACCCGGTTCGCGGGTGTAGTCGGCCGCGATCTTGCGAAGCGCGTCTTCGGTGACGGTGACCTCGTCGTCGGTCAACGCCGCCTTCTCACGCTGCCGCGGCAACAGGAAGCCGCGGGCGATCGCGATCTTGTCGTCCTCGGTGTAGCCGTCGATCTGCACCAGCTCCATCCGGTCCAGCAGCGCCGAGGGGATGTTCTCGATGACGTTGGCAGTGGCCAGGAAAACCACGTCGGACAGGTCCAGATCCAGGTCGAGGTAGTGGTCGCGGAACGTGTGGTTCTGCGCCGGGTCGAGCACCTCGAGCAGCGCAGCGCTGGGATCGCCGCGGTAATCCGACCCGACCTTGTCGATCTCGTCGAGCAGCACCACCGGGTTCATCGAACCGGCCTCGTTGATCGCACGCACGATCCGGCCGGGCAGCGCGCCGACATAGGTACGCCGGTGGCCGCGGATCTCGGCCTCGTCTCGAACACCGCCCAGCGCAACGCGGACGAACTTGCGGCCCAACGCCCGGGCGACGCTTTCACCCAGCGACGTCTTGCCGACACCGGGCGGTCCGGCCAGCGCCATCACGGCGCCCGACCCGCGGCCACCCACAACGGCCATCCCGCGCTCTGCGCGCCGCGCCCGCACGGCCAGATACTCGACGATGCGGTCCTTGACGTCGTCCAGCCCGTGGTGGTCGGTGTCCAGAACTTCCCGCGCCGCCTTCAGGTCGGTGGAGTCCTCGGTCGTGACGTTCCACGGCATGTCCAGCACGGTGTCCAGCCAAGTGCGGATCCAACCGCCTTCGGGGCTCTGCTCGCTGGTGCGTTCCAGCTTGCCGACCTCGCGCAGCGCCGCCTCGCGGACCTTCTCGGGCAGATCAGCGGCCTCGACGCGGGCGCGGTAGTCGTCCGAACCGTCGGCCTCGCCTTCGCCTAGTTCCTTGCGGATCGCCGCCATCTGCTGGCGAAGCAGGAACTCTTTCTGCTGCTTTTCCATCCCGGTGCGCACGTCGTCAGCGATCTTGTCGCTGACCTCGACTTCCGCGAGGTGGTCGGTCAGCCAATCGATCAGCACCCGCAGGCGTTCGGCGACGTCCGGGGTCTCCAACAACTGTCGCTTCTGCACATCGCTCAGATACGACGCATACCCGGACGTGTCGGCCAGCGCCGACGGGTCGGTCAGCTGGTTCACGACGTCCACGATCTGCCAGGCCTCGCGCCGCTGCAGCATCGCCAGCAGCAGCTTCTTGTATTCGGCGGCCAGCGTCCGCGTCTCGTCCGTGGGTTCACCCTCGTCGACCTCGGTGACCTCCACCCAGAGGGCGGTGCCCGGTCCGTTGGCCCCTGCGCCGATGTGCGCCCTGCGCTCACCGCGAACGACGGCGGCGACTCCGCCGGCCACGCGTCCAACCTGCAGAATCGACGCGATCACGCCGTATGACGGGTAGCGGTCGTCCAGCCGCGGGGCGATGAGCAACTTCCCGGAATCGGTCGCGCGGGCGGCCTCGACGGCAGCGCGCGCCGCGTCGTCGAGTGCGATAGGCACCACCATCCCAGGCAGCACCACTTGATCGGCAACGAACAGCACCGGCACGGTAATGGGTTCAGACATTCGTCCTCCAAAGTTAAGCCTGACCGACTCAACCTTTGCCGGGGCGGGTTTGTTCCCGATCCGTGAGGCCATTGCGGTGTGGGCCATCGCCGGGTGAGCCGGTTAGGCGTTATCGCCCGTTATCGCCGCGTTATCGCCGCGACCGTGCGGATTCTTACGCTGCTCCGGCGTGTCGCGCGCAAATCCGCACAGTGGGCAGATCAGGACCGGCGGACGCAGCGGAAACCGATGTGGCTCATGCCCGTATCGACCATCTGCGGCCGCCGCGCCGCGGGCCGGTAGCGGTGGCAGTAGCTGTCGGCACAGAGGAACGATCCGCCCTTGATTACCTTGCGCGGCACCTGGAACTGCGGCTGCCGCGGGTCGTAGCTGCCCGCCTCACAGCACGGACCGCCGGCGCGGGTGTCGGCAAACCAGTCGCCGGTCCACTCCCAGACGTTGCCTGCCATGTCGAACAGGCCGTAACCGTTGGCCGGGAAGCTGCCGACGGGGGAGGTGCGGCCGTATCCCGGTTCGGGGCGCCAGGGGAAATCGCCGTGCCAGTAGTTGGCCAGCCGCTCACCGGGTGCCTCCGGGTCATCGCCCCAGGTGTACGCGGCCGCGACCAGGCCGCCGCGCGCGGCGACCTCCCATTCGGCCTCGGTCGGCAACGCGAGCCCCGCCCATGTCGCATATGCGTCGGCGTCCTCATAAGCGACGTGGACGACAGGGTGGTCCGACCGCTTGGCGATCGACGAGTGCGGGCCCGCGGGATGCCGCCACGACGCACCCGGGGTCCACGTCCACCACAGGTTGATGTGCCGCAGATCGACGGGCCCGGTGGTCCTGGTGAACACCATCGAACCCGGCTGCAGGTTCTCGACCGGCGCGCCCGGATAGTCGTCGGGATTCACCGGCCGCTCGGCCACCGTCGCATAACCCGTGGCGTCGACGAACCTCGCGAATTCGGCGTTCGTGGTCGCACGGGCCTGGATCCAGAACCCGTCAACGCCGACCTCCCGCACCGGCGCCTCTTCCGGGTAGTGCCGGCCGGATCCCAGCACGGCGGTCTGCGCGGGGATCCACACGAGGTCGTCAGTCACTGAAGACGCTGGCCCAGTCGTTCTTGATGCTGGCGACCGTCCAGCCCGATTTCGCGGCCTGCTCCAAGGCTTTCTCCGCGCCTGCGGTGTAATCGAATTCGCGCTCGGCATCGTCGTGCAACACCAGCATGGACAGCGACGGCCCGGTGCCGGCGTCGGCATACTCGAGCATCTGGATGTCGCCGTTCGAGTTACCCGCGGCCAAGATCGGCCGCCTGCCGATCCGCCCCCAGATGCGCACCGGCTTCACCGGCCCGTCGTCGAGGAACTCCGGCTCGGCGGTCGTGACCAGGCTGCCGTCCTGATAGATCAGCCCGACCGAACTGCCGACCACCCGCTCGGGCGGGATGCCGTACATGGGTGCGGTGACGGGCCGCATGAAGTCGCGGCCGCCTCCCGACACGATGTAACACGCGAAGCCGTTCGCTTCCAGGTAGCGCAGCAACTCCACCATCGGCACATACCCGCACGCCGTGTACGGCCTGCCCAGTGTCGGATGCTTCGCCTCGGCGAAAAACGCGTCCACCCTGGTCGCGTGCTCCTCGGTGGAGATGGCGACGTTTGCCGAGAGCACAGCGACACCAAGGACTTTGATGTCCGAATCGTCGCCCTCGTAGTGCTTGGTGACGGCGTCGCCGAACCATTTCAGATCGCCGTCGGCCGCCGCCTTGTACGGCTGCTTCTCCCGCAGTGACGTGTCGGCGGCGGCCTGTTCGGCGAGGCGGCGCACCAGGAAGTCGAGCTGGATGTACGCCGGCTTCTCGCACCACAGAGTGCCGTCGTTGTCGAAAACCGCCACCCGCAGGGAAGGCTCGACGTAGTCGGGCCCGCCCTCGGTGGTCACCCGCTGCACGAAGTCGACTATCGCCGACTTCGTCTCGCCGTCGTTCCAGGTGTCGAGCATCTAGTCGCTGGCCCTCAGATCGCCGAAGTGGTTCTTGCCGAACTGCCCGGTGGCATAGCCCAGCGGCTTCAGCAGCTCGGCGATCGTCGGATCCTCGGCCGCCCAGGCCCGGCCGGCTGTGCAGCTTTGCTCGCCGCAAGAATCGGTAAACCGCATGCCCTCGTTGGCGATGCGGTCGATGTTCGGCTTTCCATCGGGCATGGCGGCTCCTTCGGCACACGGTCAGTCGTTGTCCAATCTATGAGTTAATTGCGGTCGCGACAGTGCTTTCAGCGACTATTCGTCTGCTCGTCGCCTCATGCAGGTCGGGACCGAATCGCACTAATCCCGCCGCGCCGTGAACCCCCGCCGCATGACAATCGTTATGTACGTAGAGCGCTATTTACGTAGAGAGTGCCGTTGGCCGGCCACGCTGACGGCCTGACGAAAGAGGACCGACCTGCTGCAACGGATCGCACGGCTGGCCATCGCCGCGCCTCGGCGGGTCGTCACCGTCGCGGCGTTGCTGACGCTTGCGCTCGCCATCTTTGGTGTGCCCGTCGCGAAAAGCCTGTCTGCGAGCGGATTTCAGGATCCGACATCGGAATCGGCGAAGGGCGCCCAGCTACTGACCGATAAGTTCGGCCAGGGCGGGGTCCAGCTGTTGCTCACCGTCTCGGCGACAGCCGGCTTCGACAGCCCGCAGGCCAGGGCGGTGGGCACCGACATCGCCGACCAACTGCGCCGCTCACCGCACGTCGCGAGCGTGACATCGCCGTGGACCGCACCACCGCCGGCGGCCAAAGACCTGATCAGTAAGGACGGCACCGCCGGCCTGATCATCGCGGGCATCAACGGCAGCGAAAGTGACCAGCAGAAGTATGCCAAGGAGCTGTCCGAGCAGGTGACGCACGATCGCGACGGCGTCACCGTGCGATCGGGCGGGATCGCGATGGTCAACGTGCAGATCACCGACCAATCGCAGCACGACTTGGTGTTGATGGAGTCGATCGCAATTCCGCTGAGCTTTTTGGTGTTGGTCTGGGTGTTCGGTGGCCTGTTAGCCGCGGCGCTGCCGGTGGCGGTCGGCGGCATGGCGATTCTTGGTGCACTTGCGGTACTGCGGGCGATCTCCTTCGCCACCGACGTCTCCATCTTTGCGCTCAACCTGACCACCGCCATGGGCCTGGCCCTGGCGATCGACTACACGCTGCTGATGATCAGCCGGTACCGCGACGAGCTGGCCGACGGTGCGAGCCGTGAGGACGCGATCGTTCGAACCATGACGTCGGCGGGCCGCACCGTGCTGTTCTCCGCGACCACGGTCGCGCTGTCGGTGGCGGTCATGGTGCTGTTCCCGATGCACTTTCTGAAGTCGTTCGCCTACGCGGGTGTCGCCACTGTCGCGTTCGCCGCGGCGGCCGCGGTCATCGTGACGCCCGCCGCGCTGGTTCTGCTCGGGGACCGGCTGGATTCGCTGGATATTCGTCGGCTCGCGCGGCGCCTGCTCCGCCGACCAGAACCGGTCGCTAAGCCCGTCGAGCAGTTGTTCTGGTACCGCTGGACAAAATCCGTTTTGCGCCACGCCGTTCCGATCGGCTTGGCAGGCGTCGCGCTGCTGCTTGTGCTCGGCGCGCCGTTCCTCGGGGTCAGGTGGGGCTTCCCCGACGACCGCGTACTGCCGCGGTCCGCCGCCGCCCACCAAGTCGGCGACCAATTACGCAGCAATTTCGTCGACAACTCCGAGACCGCCGTCACCGTCGTCATTCCTAATACCAACCAACTCGCGCCCGGCGATATCGACCGATACGCCAGCGATCTGTCCCGGGTGCCCGATGTCTCGGCGGTGTCCGTCCCGACGGGCACGTTCGTCGCCGGAAACCGGGTCGGCCCACCGTCCGCCCCCACCGACGAGACCCACGGCAGCGCATTCCTCACCGTCGACAGCACTGCTCCGCTCTTCTCGAACCGCTCCGAAGCTCAACTCGATCGTCTGCACGCGGTGCCGGGCCCCGCCGGCCGACACGTCGATATCACCGGCACTGCTCAGATCAATCGCGACAGCGTGCGCGCGATCACGTCACGGCTGCCGCTGGTGCTCGGGCTGATCGCCGCCATCATGTTCGTACTGCTGTTCCTGCTGACCCGCAGCGTTGTGATGCCCCTGAAAGCATTGGCACTCAACGTGCTTTCGCTGACCGCCGCGTTCGGCGCGATGGTGTGGATATTCCAGGACGGGCACCTGGGCGCGCTCGGTACGACGCCCACCGGAACGTTGGTCGCGAACGTGCCGGTGCTGCTGTTCTGCATCGCATTCGGCTTGTCGATGGACTACGAGGTGTTCCTGGTCGCCCGCATCCGCGAGTTCTGGCTGGCTTCTGGGCGCACCCGGGCAGACAACGACGAGAGCGTCGTCTTGGGGATCGCCCGCACAGGCCGGGTGATCACGGCCGCCGCGCTGGTGATGTCGATCTCGTTCGCGGCGCTCATCGCCGCCCACGTGTCGTTCATGCGAATGTTCGGGCTCGGCCTGGCGCTGGCCGTGCTCGCCGACGCCACGCTTGTGCGGATGGTCCTCGTGCCGGCGTTCATGCACGTGATGGGCGAGTGGAACTGGTGGGCGCCCAAGTGGATGGTCTTGCTGCACCGACGTCTGGGATTCAACGGCGAACACGCTGTCGCCCGGACGGAAACTAAGGAACCCCTGAAAGTTGACTCTCCCAGCGGCTAGAACGTGAACCAACCGGCACCGCTCCTCGTGTCCTAATGGTGGACGCCGTGACCGTGATTGCCGGGGTGCAGGGCGCGCTGCCGGCGCACCGCTACACGCAAAGCGAAATTACCGAAGCCTTCCTGGAGCAGCCGACCTTTAAGGGCTTCGAGGACATCCTCCGGAAGCTGCATGCCAGCGCGAAGGTCAATGATCGCTACTTCGCGCTACCGATAGAGCGATACCCATCCTTGACCGACTTCGGCGAGGCGAACGATCTGTTCATCGACAATGCCGTCGAACTCGGATGCGCGGCCATCTCCGGCGCGCTCGAGGAGGCCGGGCTTAGCCCGCAGGACGTCGATCTGATCATCACGACCACGGTGACCGGTGTGGCGGCGCCGTCGCTCGATGCCCGCATCGCCGGGCGGCTGGGGCTGCGACCCGACGTGCGACGGGTGCCGATCTTCGGACTCGGCTGCGTCGCGGGAGCGGCCGGCGTGGCGCGCCTTCACGACTACCTACGGGGTGCTCCCGACGATGTCGCGGTGCTGTTGTCGGTGGAATTGTGTTCGCTGGTCTTCCGGCCCAGCGAGCCGTCGATGGCCCTTCTGGTCGGCAGTGGCCTGTTTGCCGACGGCGCCGCAGCGGTGGTCGCCGTAGGCGAGCGCCGCGCCGTGCAGATCGATGCCCGGGGGCCCGACGTCCTCGCATCGCGCAGCCGCCTGTACCCAGACTCGCTGGACACGATGGGGTGGAACGTCGGATCCACGGGATTTGAGCTGGTGTTGTCGCCGGATCTGCCGGATCTCATTGAGCGCTACCTGTCGGACGACGTGACCACGTTCCTGGGAGACCACGACCTGGCGGTCGACGACATCGGTGCGTGGGTGAGCCATCCGGGAGGCCCGAAGGTCATGGAGTCGATCAGCGCCGCCGTCGGCCTGCCTGACGATGCTCTCGAGTTGAGCTGGCGCTCGCTGAGCGAGGTCGGCAACCTTTCGTCGGCGTCGGTGTTGTACGTGTTGCGTGACACCCTCGCCAAGGGGCCGCCCAGCGGCAGCCCGGGGCTGATGCTGGCGATGGGTCCGGGCTTCTGTTCGGAACTGGTGCTGCTGCGCTGGCATTGATCTGCAGGTGCTGCCGATGGCCTGGTATGTACTGCTGATCGTCGCAGTGGCGGTCGAGCGCGTGGCCGAACTGGTGGTCTCGAACCGCAACCTGGCCTGGAGCCGCGCCCGCGGCGGCGTCGAGTTCGGTGCGCGCCACTATCCGGCCATGGTCGCCCTGCACACCGGCCTGCTTGTCGGATGTCTGGTGGAGCCGGTTGCGCTGCACCGTCCGTTTCTGCCAGCTCTCGGGTGGCCGATGATTGTGATCGTGCTCGCGGCTCAGGGCCTGCGCTGGTGGTGCATCGCCACGTTGGGCCACCAGTGGAACACCCGCGTCGTGGTGATCCCCGACGCGCCCCGGGTGACCGCGGGCCCCTATCGGATTCTGTCCCACCCAAACTACGTCGCAGTGGTCGTCGAGGGGATCGCGTTGCCGTTGGTGCACACGGCCTGGATCACCGCGTCGGTGTTCACCGTGGCCAACGCCATGTTGTTGAGGACGCGGATCAAGGTCGAGAACGCTGCCCTCGCGGAGCTGCAGTGATCGACCTGCTTGTTGCCGGTGGGGGTCCCGCCGGACTGGCCACCGCGCTTTACGCCGCCAGGGCCGGACTTGACGTGGTGGTCGTGGAGAGGCGTGCCGGTCCCATCGACAAGGCATGCGGGGAAGGGTTGATGCCACACGCGGTCGCGCAACTGGACCGCCTCGGCGTCACTGCGAAGGGCAAAGCGTTCCACGGCATCAGCTACCTGGACGGCACCCGCCGCGTCAGTGCGTCATTTCGATCGGGCGTCGGGCGCGGCGTGCGCAGGACAGCCCTGCATGCAGCATTCTTGGACGCCGCGACGAAGGCCGGCGTGCGCATGGTGCATGGCGAGGTCGGCGAGGTCAATCAGGACACGAATTCGGTTCGCTGCGGCGACTTTCGCGCCCGTTACCTGGCCGCCGCCGATGGGCTGCACTCGCCGATCCGCGCGTCGCTCGGTCTCGCCGTGGCGCCCCGCGGCCGGCGCCGGTGGGGAATCCGCCGCCACATCCAGATCTCGCCGTGGAGCGACAACGTCGAGGTGTACTGGTCCGCCGACGCCGAAGCGTATGTCACGCCGGTGGCCAACGACTGTGTCGGCATCGCGGTCCTGACCTCGCACCGGAGCGGATTCGAGCAACACCTCAACGCATTTCCGGCCCTCACGGACCGGGTGAATGGGCACCCGCACGGTCCGGATCGCGCCGCGGGCCCGTTGCGGCAGAAGGTGAAGAGCCGAAGAGCCGGGCGGGTTCTGTTGGTCGGCGACGCGGCGGGCTACGTCGATGCGCTGACCGGGGAAGGTCTCGGCATCGCCTTCAGCGCCGCCGAACTGCTGGTGGACTGCGTGGTCGCCGACCGGCCCGCCGACTATGACCGCCAGTGGCGGTCCATGTCGCGCCGCTACCGTCTGCTGACCGCAGCGGTATTGCACGCCAGCGCAATTCGACCGGTGCGCTCGCGCATCGTGCCAGCCGCATCGCGGCTGCCGATGGTTTTCAGTGCGCTCGTCAACCGGCTCGCCGAATAGCCCGCCCCACTGTTGGCGGCAGCGCTACCGTGACCGCGGGACCAACCGGTGAAGCTGGGTCACGTGCCGCGGGGACAGTTCCTCCAGACACGTCACACCGAGCAGCTTCATGGTTCGGGTGAGCTGGCCCGACAGGATGTCGATCGCACGGTCGACACCGGCTCGACCGCCCGCCATCAGCCCGTACAAGTAGGCGCGCCCGATCAGCGTGAACCGCGCACCCAGTGCGACAGCCGCGACCACATCGGCCCCGGACATGATGCCCGTGTCCACGATGACCTCGACATCAGAACCGAATTCTTTTACGACGCGGGGCAACAAGTGAAACGGCACCGGCGCCCGGTCCAGCTGACGGCCACCGTGGTTGGACAGCACGATCCCGTCGACACCCAGCTGCACCACGCGGCGGGCATCGTCGACGGTCTGAATGCCTTTCACCACGAACTTTCCCGGCCATTGCGACTTGATCCAGGCGAGGTCCTCGAAGCTCAGCGTCGGGTCGAACATCTTGTCCAGTAGGTCGGCCACGGTGCCCGGCCAGCGATCGAAGCTCGCGAACGACAGCGGCTCGGTCGTCAAGAAGTCGATCCACCACCGTGGCCGCCACAGCGCGTCGAGAACGGTCCGGGCCGTCAGTGCGGGCGGAATCGTCATGCCGTTGCGGGTGTCTCGCAGCCTGGCCCCCGCGACCGGCACGTCGACGGTGACGAGCAGTGCGTCGAACCCGGCTCGGGCAGCCCGCTCAACCAGCGCCATCGATGCGTCACGGTCTCGCCACATGTAAAGCTGAAACCAGTTTCGGCCATGAAGGTTTACTGCTTTAACGTCCTCGATCGACGTGGTGCCGAGCGTCGACAGCGCGAACGGAATTCCCGCCTGACCGGCCGCGGACGCCCCGGCGATCTCGCCTTCCGTCTGCATCATCCGGGTGAATCCGGTGGGTGCAATGCCGAAGGGCAGCGCGACGGGCGAACCAAGGACGTTCCAGCCGGTGTTCAGATGCGAAACGTCGCGCAAGATTTCGGGATGAAATTCGATGTCGCGGAACGCCTGCCGCGCCCGCGCCAACGAGATCTCGGCCTCCGCGGCACCTTCGGTGTAGTCGAACGCCGCCTTCGGGGTGCGCCTGCGGGCGATCGCCCGCAAATCCTCGATGGTCAGCGCCGCGGACAGCCGCCTTCTGGTGGCGTCGAATTCGGGACTCTTGAACCGGATCAGCTCAACGAGGTCGCGGATGGCGGGAACCTGCCGCCGCACTGTCTGGTCCTATTCCCCGACGTCAGCCATCGCCTGCTTGACATGGCTACGCCGTTCCTCGATGAGTCGGCCGAGCTCTTGAAGCAGCAACGGCTTCGCTTGGAGCACATCTTCGATGTGTTCGCGACCAATCTGTAGGGCGGTGACTTCCCCGAGCGCCTGCGCGTCGGCCAGCACCGGTTGCCGCGTCAGCGCCGTCTGCCCGAGGAATGACCCCGCGTCCAGCGTCGTGATTGGCACCATCGAACCGTCGTCGCTCGGTGCGGTCACCCGGACGCGGCCTGACACGATGAAGGTCATTCGCGAAGGCACATCACCGACGTGCTCAATGATCTCGTCGGCACCAAATCTCACCACCGACGCGTGCGGGGTCAGATGTTGCTGATCCGTCGGGCTCAGCCGCAGCATCGGTGCAACCACGGTGCGCACCGCGTCCTCGACCAGCTCCGGCGTGCCGAACTCGTCTTCGGCCTCGTCGAGGTGAAGCCCGTCGCGCCGGGAGGCGTACCAGACCCACCGCAAGAACGTGGCATTGGCCGCGGAATCGTCGGCCGGTGATTGCAACGGGATGCTGGTCCGGTAGTTGAGGCCCCCGAGTGGGACCGACTTGGGTGTGCTGTCCGACTTGAGCTGCGGAAGTTCGGCGGCCACCCGGGAGAGCATCGCGCACACCCGATCCGGGGGATCATCTTCCGAGAACACCGTGGGGACCTTGATCTTGTACGTGCCCGGGGGACGGCTCAGGTTCGTGAACGACGCAACCGCCAACACCGAGTTTGGGGTGATCTGCAATCCAGTGCCGGTGTCGATATGCACTGCGCGCCAATTGACTTCGACAACGCGACCGCGGGCTGTCGATGTCTGGATCCAGTCGCCCAACCGGAAGGGCTGTTCGAACAGCATGAGCAGCCCGGAGATGATCTGGCCCACCGAATTCTGCAGTGTCAGGCCGATGACGATGGAGGTGATGCCCAGCGCGGTGAACAGGCCTCTTACGTGCGCCCCCCAGATGTAGGAGAAGATGATTGCCAGGCCAACGGAAATCAGCAGGAAGCGCGCGACGTCGACGAAGATCGCCGGAATGCGTTTGCGCCATGTTCCCTCGGGCGCAGCCTGGAACAGGGTCGCGTTGACTCCTGACAGCAGCAGCACCAGCACCACGAAGCCAAACAGGGTGGCAACAACCTTGACCGGCGTTTCCCGCGTTGGGATCTCGGTTGCCTTGATGAGCAGCAGAAGCAGCGCGCCGAGCGGCAGCAGGTAGTTGCGGAGCAGGCTGATGGGCCCCGCCAAAAAGCTCTTCCTGCGGGCAAGCGAGTGCTGCCACTCGGTGAGAAGAATGAGTCCGACGGGCAGTCCCACTGCGACGCCGACGGCCCAGTAGAACCACGACGAGGTCAGGACATCGTTCATTCCGGCTGCTCCGACACCCGCCAGATCGGCTGCACCGCCCCGTCGATGGTGATCGTGCCGGCCGACGTGAAAGCGATCGCGTCCCCGATGGTCTCGTACACCTTCTGGCTGACGTAGATTCCCGGCTGCGGCGAACCGCTTTGAACTTGATAGGCGAGATTGACTGCGGCGCCCCACATGTCGTAGATGATCGACGACCGCCCCACCAGCCCGCTGCTGACCCCGCCGGTGTCGATGCCGGCGCGCACGCTCAGGTGGTGGCCGGTTTCGGTGTTGAACCTCTCGATGATGCGCTGAGTCTCGAGCGCGAAATCAACCGTGCGGCGAACATTGTCCAGCCGCGGCACATTGAGGCCGCAGCTGGCCAGGTAGCCGTTGTGAACAGTGCGTATCGGCTCGACTCCCAGATCGTCGGCTGCGGCGTCGATTTGGCGGGCGATCTCGTTGATGATCGCCAGCGAGTCCTCCGACTTGAGTTGGGCTTGCAGCCGATCCAGGCCCATGATGTCGGCGAAGATCACGCTGACGTCCTGGTGGTCCTGTGCGATGATCTCCTCGCCCTGCCGATAGCGTTCCACCACCCGTTCCGGCATCAGCAACAACAGCAGCCGGTCGTTTTCCCGGCGCTGCTCGTTGAGTAGGTCTTCCTTGATGCCGAGGTTGCGGGTCATCTCGTTGAAGGCCTGCGTGAGATCGCCGATCTCGTCGCGGGATTCCACCGGTATCGCGACGTCGTAGTCGCCGGCGCTGATCTTCTGCGCACCCGCCTCCAGCTTGCGGAGAGGTCGCACGAACAGTTGCGCGGCGACCGTCGCCAGCAGGCAGACCACGAAAATGATTCCGACGGTGGACAAAACCATGATTCTTGCGAACGCCGACTCCCGCGCGAAGGCCTCCGCGGTGTCGATCTTGGCGACGATCGACCAGTGCAGCGCGCTGCCCGAAATATCCACCGGGGCGTAGGCCTGCAGCGTTTCCTGACCGAGGTAGTCGGTGGTGATCATGGTTCCGGACTGGCCCTTTTGAGCAGCGCGGGTGGCATCGCTGTCGATCGGCTGTATCAGGGTCGTGCTACCCAGCCGAATCGCGTCATCGGCGACGTTTGGCGGAGTACCCGCCTCCACCACGTCGTGCTTGTATTGGGCCGGGTCTTGCAGGAAGATTCGCGAGTCCGAGCGCATGAGGCTGTCCGGGCCCGCCAGGAAGCTCTCGCCGGTATTGCCCATTCCGGAAGGAGCCCACTGCTTGTCGAAGGTCATCAACCTGTTGATCTTCGTGATCGGGAATTGCAGCGCCATCACGCCATAGGTGCGGCCATCGACGCTCACCGGCGACACCATCCAGGCGGTGGGCTGGCCCTCCGCGGGTTGATAGATCTCGAAGTCGGTGATTCCGACATAGTCGTCGGAATTGGACGCCATGGCTTTTTCGTAGGCACCGCGTAGTTTTGACCCGTTGTAGGGCCCGGTCAGGATGTTGGTGCCGAGGTCGACGTCTTTGAAGGCGGTGTAGACGACGTTTCCACGGGTGTCGAGAAGAAGCACATCCTGAAACTCGAATCGCTGGCAGATCTGCCGGAAGAAGTCTTGATAGCGGGCGTTGGCGGCCGACCACGCGCTGCCGTCGTGCGCGTCGTCGATCTGGACGGCGACGTCGTCGGACTGTCGCTTCGCGGTGTAGTTCGCCTGCAGGTACTTCTGCGCGTTCGATGTCGGCAACACCGCGGCAAGGTCGGGTTTGACGTTGCTGTACTGCTCGGTCTGCTTGATGAAGTTGTTGTTGTAGTAGTCGACGATCGACTGCTGCTGCCCGGGATCGATCGGCGCGTTGGCAAGCTGATCGAAGCCGGCCTGGAACGCCTGAATCGCCGGGACGGTGACGGCCCCGTGGGAATAGATGATCAGCGAGTTCTTCAGGTCGTTGAATTCGGAGGTGAGTGCGCGTAACTGCGACTCGCGCAATTCCGTCAGGCGGCTGAACACCTGGGTGCGCATCGAACTCCGGCCGGCGTGGTAGGCGATCAATCCCACCACCGCGGCCGCAATGATCGTGCACAGCACCATCATCACGACGAGTTTGCTCTGGATGGAGAACCGGGACAGCAGCCTGCGCCGCCGCAGGCGCTGGAACCTCCGCGGTGCGGTGGCCTGCTCGTCGGGCGCCTGCTCGACAGCGTCTTCCTCGGTCGGCGGATCCGTCACCGCAGTTTCGTCGTCAGACGATTGCAGCATCGGGTTCCTTCTCTCTGTCGATCACGCAGCAGACTAGCTTGAAAACCAGTCGTCGAAAGGCAGGACAGGCTGTGAATGGCGCGCGCGCTCTGATCACCACGCTCGTCGACAGCGGTGTCGACGTGTGTTTCGCAAATCCCGGCACCTCCGAGATGCATTTCGTCGCCGCACTGGACGCCGTGCCCAAGATGCGGGGGGTGCTGACCCTGTTCGAGGGGGTGGCGACCGGCGCGGCCGACGGCTACGCCCGCATCGCCGGGCGGCCGGCGGCGGTCCTGCTGCATCTCGGGCCCGGGCTGGGCAATGGCCTGGCCAACCTCCACAACGCGAAGCGGGCCCGCGTGCCGGTGCTGGTGGTCGTCGGCGATCATGCGACCTACCACAAGAAATATGACGCGCCGCTGGAGTCGGACATCGACGCGTTGGCCCACAGCGTGTCGGGCTGGGTTCGCCGCAGCGTCACCGCGTCTGACGTCGGCGCCGACGCGATCGACGCGATCCGGGCCGCGACCGCCCCACCGGGGCAGATCGCGACGCTGATCCTGCCGGCGGATGTGTCGTGGACCGACGGCGCCGAACCCGGACGGGCCCAATCGGCGCCGCCGTCAGAGGGCCCACCGTCCGGGCAGACCGTCGACGCGGCGGCGAAGCTGCTGCGCAGCGGCGAGCCGGCGTTGCTGTTCCTCGGCCACGACGCCACCGGCGAGGCGGGGCTGCGCGCGGCGTCGCGCATCGCCGCGGCGACCGGCGCCCGGCTGCTGTGCGAGACGTTCCCGACCAGGCTGTCGCGCGGAGCCGGCCTGCCCGCGGTCGATCGCCTCGGTTATTTCGCCGAGGCAGCCGAGGCACAGCTCGACGGGGTGAAGCATCTGATCCTGGCCGGCGCCCGCTCTCCGGTGTCGTTCTTCGCCTATCCGGGCAGGCCGAGCGACTTGGTGCCGGCCGGCTGCGACGTCCATGTCCTCGCCGAGCCCGGCCAGGCGACCGCGGTTCTGACGGCGCTCGCCGACGACATCGCCCCAGGCGCCACGGCGGCCGTCGCGGCACTCAGCCGGCCGCCGCTACCCACCGGGGCGTTGACCGGGCAAAGCATCGCCGAGGCGGTCGGTGCGCTGCTTCCGGAGCGCGCGATCGTGGTCGACGAGTCGAACACCGCCGGATTGACGCTGCCCGCCGCCACGGCCGGTGCGCCCCCGCACGACTGGCTCACGCTGACCGGCGGCGCGATCGGGTACGGCCTGCCGAACGGGGTGGGCGCCGCGATTGCCGCGCCGGACCGACCGGTGCTCTGCCTGCAGGCCGACGGTTCGGCGATGTACACACCGTCGGCGCTGTGGACGATGGCCCGTGAACAGCTCAACGTGACCACGGTGATCTACAACAACGGCGCCTACGACATCCTGCGGCTGGAACTGCAGCGGGTCGGTGCCCAGGCCGACGGTGGCACAACGGGACCGCGGGCCGAAGCCATGCTCGACCTCGATCCGCCGCGAATGGATTTTGTCGCACTGGCCACGGGGATGGGGGTGCCGGCGCGGCGCGCCACCACCGCCGAGGAATTCACCGCGGCCCTGGCCGACGCGCTGGCCACCCCGGGACCCCAACTGATCGACGCGGTCATCCCGTCACTGATGGGGTGACCATGGCCGACGACTTCAACCTGCAGCGGTTCGTCGACGCCCAGGCGCCGGTGTACGACACCGTCGTCGCCGAGTTGCGGGCCGGCGTCAAGCGCACGCATTGGATCTGGTTCGTCTTTCCGCAACTCGAGGGCCTCGGCCGCAGCCCGACCGCTGCACGGTTTGCCATCTCATCGCCGGCCGAGGCGCGGGCGTACCTGGACCACGTCGTGCTGGGCCCACGGCTGCGTGAATGCACCACCCTGGTCAACGCGATCGAGGGCAGATCGGCCGACCAGATCTTCGGCTGGCCGGACAACCTCAAGGTCCGATCGTCGATGACGCTGTTCACGACCGCCACGGCCGACAACACCGAGTTCGTCCGCCTTCTCGACAAGTTCTACGGCGGCGAGCAGGATCCCGTCACGCTGGCCCGGCTGGGGCGGGGGTTCCACGGCGCCCCTCGACCCCGTGTCAGCGGGTAGCAGCACAGTCCGATCAGCACGGCGCACAGGTGCCCGAGCGCCGTGAACCCGGGATGCCACGCCAGCACCACGATGAAGGTGAGCAGCACGGCGGCCATGTACCCCCACCGCCACGGCCGTGCGATGTGGTAGCTGAGCACCGCGACGAGGCCCACCGCGAAATAGCTGACGCCGATGTCGGGGATATTCTCCATGCTCTGCGGCGCCGCGCCGCGAACGATCTGCCAATACAGCCAGCCCTCGCTGAGGTAGGTGGCACCGACGTGAGCGGCCAGCCCGACCAGCAGCCACCGCAGCGAGCCCAGCCAGCGCTCGGCCGGGGCAAGAAAAATGGTGAACACCACCAGGTACGGCAGCCAGTACCGGCCATCGATCCACAACAGGCTCTCGATCAGCACCTTGATCGGGTTGGTGTCGAGGTGATGCAGATTCGTCGACCGATGAACCAGAATGTGGTGCAGCCGGTGGGGATTCACGTCGTGCGCGACGGCGGTCGTGTAGGCCAGGATGATCAGCCACAGGTACGTCAGGGGCGCGGACCGGATGAACCGCCAGATCCTGCTCAGCCTGCCCACGGATTCCACCATCGCACGGGCGGCGGCTGTGGCGGCACCCAACTCGACAGCGCCGAGTAGAACATGTTCTAGTGCACAGATGCTGGAGTTCACCCGAACCGACCTGAGTGACGCGGACCTCGACCGGCTGCGGCGAATCTATGACCCGCTGACGCAGTCGGTGCGCGAGTTGATCGACGCCACCATCAGGACAGAGGTCGACGCCGCGACAGTCGCCGACGTGACCGCCCAGATCGACGCCGCGACGGCGCGGCTGCGCAGTACACAGCTGCCCGGACCATTCGGCGTGCGCTACACCCACGAGGGAAACGGCATGGCCTGGGGCAATCCGGTTATCGGGACACGCAACCCGATCGCGCCGCCGCTGGTCCTCAACTACGACGAATCCGGCAAGGTCTGGACGGACTTTCACCTCGGCGCCGCATACGAGGGGCCGCCGGGCAACGTCCACGGCGGCGTTTGCGCAATGGTTCTCGATCATGTGCTCGGCGAGGCCGCGAGTGGCGGCCTGACCCGGCCAGCGTTCACCGGCACGATCAGCTGCCGCTATCTGCGCGCCACCCGCCTCGGCGCACTTCACACCGAGGCAGTCATCGAACGGACCGAGGGGGTCAAGACGTTCGCGGTCGGGCATCTCGCCGACGACGAGGGCATCACCGTGGAGGCCGAGGGCGTGTTCATTGTGCCCAAATGGGCGCGATGATGGCCGGGTTGGACTTCGACCGCTACTGCTCCGAGATCGTCACGCAGACAAAGCTGTTGACCGCCGCGATCGACGGCGCCGACATGACGGTCGAGGTGCCGTCATGCCCGGGCTGGAACGTCGGCCAGCTGGTCGGCCATCTCGGCGGCGCCCAGCGCTGGGCCGCGGACATGGTGCGGACGGCGGCGGCTGAGCCGTTGCCGGACAAGCACTTTCGTGAACTATCCGCATACTCCCACGAGGATGCGGCCGCGCTGGCACCGTGGCTGTTGGACAGCGCGACCACACTCGCCGACGCACTGTGTGCGGCCGGACCAGACGCACCGGTCAGCACCGGGCCGGTACCCGACGGGGTCGCCGCGTTCTACGCCCGCCGCTTCACCCACGAGACGGCGATGCACCGCGCCGACGCGACGCTCGCGCTGGGAGCGGCATACACCCTCGAGCGTGACGTCGCGATCGACGGCGTCGACGAGTGGATGCGTTTGGGCTCGCTGCCAATGCATTTCGAGCTGCATCCGTGGACGCGGGAACTGCTGGGCCCGGGCCGCACACTGCATTTCCATGCCACCGACACCACCTCCGAGGACCATGCCGAGTGGGTTTTCGACCTGACCGGTGACACGCTGACCTGGCGCCGAGCGCACGAGAAGGCCGCGGTCGCGGTGCGCGGGCCGGTCGCCGAGCTGCTGCTCGTCATCTACAAACGGCGATCACCGGGCGGCGGCACAGTGGAGGTGCTCGGCGAAAAGACCCTGCTCGACTTCTGGCTGGACCGGATGAGCTTCGGGTAGCGCATTACGCAACCGTGAGGCCGGCGACCATGAACGAAACGAGGGGTGACAACCCGCAAATGACCGCTTGCGGCTCAACCCTGCACTAGATTTATCACCCATGCACGGTGATCCCGACGTTCTCAAGTTGCTCAACGAGCAGCTCACCAGCGAATTGACCGCGATCAATCAATACTTCTTGCACTCGAAGATGCAGGAGAACTGGGGCTTCACCGAACTGGCCAAGCGGACCCGCGACGAGTCGATCGAGGAGATGCACCACGCCGAGTGGATCACCGATCGCATCCTTCTTCTCGACGGCCTGCCCAATTACCAACGCTTGTTCTCGCTTCGCGTCGGGCAGTCGCTGCGCGAACAGTTCGACAGCGATCTCGCCATCGAAATGGAAGTAAAAGCGCGCCTGGCGCCGGGGATCGTGATGTGCCGCGAAAAGGAAGATTCGACCAGTGCCGTTCTCCTCGAAAAGATCATGGCCGACGAGGAGAAACACATCGACTGGCTGGAAACGCAGCTCGAGCTGATGGACAAACTGGGCGAACCGCTGTACGCGGCACAATGTGTGTCGCGGCCGCCGAGCTGAGCCGCCGGCGGGGATCAGCAATCAGGCGCTCTGGCCGCCTATTGCCGCAAGGCGATCGTCCGCCCAATCCCGTTGCACGAGTACGCGATGCGCGATCCGCTCGAGTGCTGCCTGAATCTCGTCGCGGTCGGGTCTTCGGTCGAACGTCGCTGACTGCTCCAGCTTGTCCGCCCAGTACTCGACGATTGCCGACGACAGGAAATCGACCTGGCGTCGACCGGCCTGCGTGAGCCACAAACTATCACCGGTGCGCAGCGCGTAACCGCCGTCAACCAACCGATTGAAGGTCGGCTCGAGCACCTCGGGCGGCACGCGCGGCCGCTCGGCGATGTCGCTCAGCCGAGCCACACCGAACACCTGGGCGTAGCGGTAGATCTGCAGCAGCGCCCACGTCTCGGCGATGTCCAGTTCGCAGCCCACACTGGCGCACAGTGCGCGCAGCCGGACGACGGGGCTGTGCCGCATCATGCGGCCGATCGCCATCTCCAACAGCTTGTCCGGGGATTCGCTGTTCGGCATCGCGAAGCCCTCGCCCAGGTCAAGCGCGACGGCCTCGGTGTCAGCGCGCAGCGGCACCTCCTTGAGGAACAGCGCAACGACGAAACCGGCCACTGCGACCGGCGCGGCGCACAGGAACACGAGATCGAGCGATTGCGCATACGCGTGCACCACGGGCGCCGCGACCTCGTGCGGCAGCTGATGCAGCACCTTCGGGTCTTGCGCCGCTCTCGGCGGGGCACCGCCTGCCGCCAGCGCCGGCCCGATGCGAACGCGCAGGAAGTTGGTGAAGAGCGAGCCAAACACGGCCGCCCCGAATGAGCTGCCGATCGTGCGGAAGAACGTCACCCCGGACGTCGCGACGCCGAGGTCGGCGAAATCGGAGGTGTTCTGCACGACGAGAACCAGCACCTGCATACACATACCGATGCCGGAGCCCAGCACGAACAGGGACAGCGACTGCACCACAACCGATGTCGACGCGTCCATGCGCGACAACAGCACGAAGCCCACCGCCATGATCAGCGTCCCCGCGACCGGGAAGATCTTGTAGCGCCCGGTGCGCCCGACGAGTGCGCCGCTGCTGATCGAAGTGAGCAGCAAGCCGGCCACCATCGGCACCGTGCGCAGTCCCGATGTGGTGGCCGACACGCCGTCGACGAACTGCATGAAGGTCGGCAGGAAGGTCAGCGCGCCCAGCATCGCAAAGCCGACTACGAACGACAGCGCGCAGCACACGGTGAACACCGGATTGGCGAACAGCCGAATAGGCAGCACGGGTTCGGCGGCACGCCGTTCGACGATCACGAAGATCACCAGCACGACAGCCGATCCCGCGAACAAACCGATGATCGTCGGGGAACCCCACGGGTGTGTGCTACCGCCCCAGCTGGTGGCCAAGGTCAGACCCGACGCGCCCAGCCCGACCAACACGATTCCGGCGTAGTCGATCCGGGGTTTGGAGGTTCGCCCCACCGCCGGGATGGCCACGGCGGCCACCAGCAGCACCACCACGGCGACCGGCACGTTGATCCAGAACGCCCACCGCCACGTCAGGTGGTCGACGAAGAAGCCACCCAGCAGAGGCCCGATCACGGTCGTCACTCCGAACACCGCGCCGAGCGCGCCCTGATACCGGCCCCGTTCGCGCAGCGGAACAACCTCCCCGATCAGCGCGGCGGCGGTGACCATGATCGCGCCGCCGCCGATGCCCTGCAGCGCCCGGGAAGCGACCAACATCGACATCGACTGCGCCAATCCGCACAGCACCGAACCGGCCAGGAAGAACACAACCGCCGTCTGGAAGACGGCCTTGCGGCCGAACAGGTCACCCAGCTTGCCGACGATTGCGGTGATGATCGTCGACGCCAGCAGGTAGCTCGTCACTACCCACGACTGGTGACCCGCCCCGCCGAGATCTGCCACCACGGTCGGCAAGGCGGTGGCCACGATCGTCTGGTCGAGAGCTGCCAGCAACATGCCGAACAAGATCGCCGTGAAGATCAAGTTGCGGCGCTGCGGGCTGATCAGCGCGCTGCCGGCCTGGGGATCGTGGGCCTGGGTGGCCTGTTCGGTCACCGGGCCAGCCATGGTGAGAGCCTACGGCTTGGCCTCAGTCGTTTCTGCTGCGCCAGCCCGCGACGCCAACCGCGATCATCCGCAGCTGCTTGATCGCGATGCGCTTGATCTCCTCCTGCGAGGCAACATCCTGCGCGTCCTCGATGGCCTCCGCGATCACGATCATCGAGTTAACGAACAGGCTCGCGAGAACGTTGAGATCCTCGGTGCTCCAGTCGTTCAGGCCCGGGAAGCGCGCCAGGTCGGTCGCGAGCTCGGCGGTGATCAGCCGGATCTCGGTGCGGATTGCGTACCGCAGCACCGACACCCCGCTGGAACGCTCCCGACCGATGAACCGCCAGTGCTCTCGCTGCGCGGCGATGCTGCCGACCACAATCTCGACCGACGACTCGATCACCCGGTTCGGGTCCAGCTTGCCGGCCCGCGCCGACCGCAGCATGTCCCGCAGTACGCGGAATGACTCGTCGATCAGGACGAGGCCCAGCGCCTCCATCGTCTCGAAATGCCGGTAGAAGGCCGCCGGCACGATCCCGGCCTCGCGCGTCACCTCGCGAAGGCTCAACGCGCTGAAGCTGCGGTCATCGAGAAGCTTCAGCGCGGCCGCCACGATCGCTCGCCGGGTGGCGGCTTTGCGCTCCTCACGGGACACCTTTGGCCGCAACGACGAGGGGCCGGACCGGTGGGAGCGTGAGCTAGGAGTACGACTGTTCACCGGTGTGAAGCCTACCACAACCTGGCTTTTTCCTTGACTTTCAGCTCATTCGCAGATCATTGTATACACATGTTCACTCAAAAACTCGCCAGCAGGATGCTGGCATCCGGCCTGGTTGACGTGCTCACCGGACCGCACGGCGTTGACCGCTACACCGAGCTGGTCACGCCGACGTGGTCGCTGGGTGATGCCCGCGCAAAGGTGGTCGGCGTGCGGCGACATACGCCGCGCAGCGTCACGCTGCAGCTGGCGCCGAATCGCGCATTCCAAGGATTCAAGGCCGGCCAGCACATCAACCTCACGGTAGAGATCGACGGCCGACGCCGCACCCGGTGCTATTCGCCTGCCAGCGGGGAGGGCGCATCGCTGATCGAGCTGACCATCGGTCTGCACGACGGCGGCCTGGTCTCTTCGTATCTGCACCGGCATGCGCACCCGGGCATGGTGCTCGGGCTCGACAGCGTCGGCGGCGATTTCGTGCTGCCGCCCAGGCGGCCCCGGCGGATCCTGTTCGTCTCGGGCGGCAGCGGCATCACGCCGGTGATGTCGATGCTTCGCACGCTGAAGGCCGAGGACTTCGACGGCGAAATCGCATTCGTGCACTACGCCAGGTCGGCCGGCGAGGCCTGCTATCGCGACGAGCTGGCCAGGATGGCCGGGGTGCGAGTTCTGCACGGATTCACCCGATCCGGCGACGGCGGTGATCTGAGCGGCCACTTCGACGCGGACCATCTGGCGGCCGCGATGCCGTCACCCGAAGCCGTGTATGTCTGCGGGCCGCCCTCGCTGGCCGATGCCGTGCGCAACCACTGCGACGACGTCAGCGCCGAAACCTTTGTGCCACCGGTGTTCGAGGTGCCGGCACAAGCTTCCGGTGGCCAGATCTCGTTCAGCGACAGCCGTGTTGATCGCACCGACGACGGCCGACCGCTGCTGCAGCAAGCCGAGGCCGCCGGCCTGACACCACAAAGCGGATGCCGGATGGGCATCTGCCACAGCTGCACTCGCCGCAAGACCCGCGGCGCTGTCAAGAACCTGATCACCGGCGCGGTGTCGACATCCGACGAGGAGGACGTGCAGATCTGCGTGTCCGTCCCGGTCGGCGATGTCGAACTCGCGCTGTGACATATCAAGAAAGGAACCTTCCATGCCCAAACAACACATCACCCTGACTGAAGAGCAGACCGAGGCGTTCGGCGCAGAACTCGATGGCCTCAAGGAACGCGTCACGGCCGACCTGGGGGAGCGCGACGCCACCTACATCCGCCGCATGATCAAGGCGCAACGCGCACTCGAGGTCGGCGGGCGGGGCCTGCTGATGGCAGGGATTCTGCCGCCCGCCTGGCTGGCAGGCACCGCCATGCTCGCGCTGTCAAAGATCTTGGACAACATGGAGATCGGCCACAACGTGATGCACGGCCAATACGACTGGATGGGTGATCCGTCGATCTCCAGCCGCGGCTTCGAGTGGGACACGGCGTGCCCCGGCGACCAGTGGCGCTACTCGCACAACTACATGCACCACACCTACACCAACATCGTCGGGCTGGACCGCGACATCGGTTACGGGATCCTCCGGATGAGCGAGGATCAGCGCTGGCGGCCGTATTTCCTGGGCAACCCCGTGTACGCGGTCCTGCTCATGGTGTTGTTCCAGTATGGGGTCGCGCTGCACGAGCTCGAGACCGAACGCATCAAGGCCGGCGAGATCACACTGGCCGACAAGCGCGACATCCTCGACGGCATCTGGCGCAAGACCAAACGGCAGACGCTGAAGGATTACGTTGCCTTCCCGCTGCTGGCCGGTCCGTTCGCACCGTTCGTCGCGGCCGGCAATCTGAGCGCCAATCTGGTCCGAAACATCTGGTCGTTCATGATCATCTTCTGCGGGCACTTTCCTGAAGACACGCAGCAGTTTTCGATCGAGGAAACCGCGGACGAGACACGAGGCGAGTGGTACTTCCGGCAGATCCTCGGCTCGGCGAACCTGACCGGAGGCAAGCTGTTCCACATCCTGTCCGGCAACCTGTCCTTCCAGATCGAGCACCACCTGTTTCCCGACATCCCGGCACATCGGCACGCGGAGATCGCTGTCGAGGTGAAAGAGATCTGCGAGCGGTACGGAGTCCCGTACAACACCGGCCCCTTGCACCGGCAGTTCGGCACCGTCCTCCGCAAGATCGTGAAACTTGCGCTCCCGCCAAAGCGGCAGCTCGGTCAGGTGGTGCCGTTCGTGAAGCGGCGACGCGACCCGGCGACCGTCGCGGCGTAGGAACCCAAAACTAGAACGTGTTCCAGATTCGGCTCATGCGGCGTAGCATCGCGTGTCATGAGCCGAATCGGAAACTTCGCCGACGATGACCTGACCAGCTGGTTCGCCGCATCACCTGAGCTGGGCGGTGCGATAGCGAACTTCAGCGACGCCGTCTATCACCGCAGCCGACTCCCACTGCGGGTTCGCGAGATCGCGCGAATGGCCATCGCGCTGGACAACGAATGCGCGGTGTGCGAGAACACCCGCTTCGGGGACGGCCCGGCCGAAGGCGTCGACGAGGAGTTCTACGCGCACGTCCCGCAGTGGCGGACGTGGCCGGGCTACAGCGAGCAGGAGCGGATCGCCGCCGAATTCGGCGAACGCTTCGCCTCCGACCACACCGGACTGCGCGACGACGAGGAGTTCTGGGCGCGGTGCAAGGAACAACTCTCCGACGAGATGCTGGCCGACCTCTCGTTGTCGTGTGCGTTGTGGATCGGCATGGGCCGCGTGCTGCGCACGCTAGACATCGGCCAAGCCTGCAAGATCACCGCCTGAGCAACTGCCGGTTACGGCTGATCGAGCCGCACGTTAACGGTGACGCGGCCAGTGTCATCACGTCGCGCCACCGCATGTCCGGTCCGGTCGCGCCCATCAAGTGTGATCGTCAGCGGCGCGCCCTCACCCAGGAAGTTCCGCCACCAGGTCTTGGCGTCGGGCATCGACACGACGATGACGACATCGTCGCCGGTCCGGCGATATCCGACCGGCAGGCTGATGGCGCGGCCCGACTTTCGGCCGGTGTAGGTAACCATCGCGAAGGTGCGGCCCAGGAACCGGCCCCACCGCGGCGACGTGGTGAGTGCGACCACCGGCGCGTTGAAGATCGGCGCGGCGCGCATGATGAATCGAGGAATCTCCACGCCGGAAAGCCTACCGGCCAATAAAGTTCAACCGCTGTGAACCAGGAGCCACCGATGAGCTACCAGACGATCCTCTACGCCACCGACGGCCCGATCGCGACCATCACGCTGAACCGGCCGGCGGAGCTGAACACCATCGTCTTGCCGATGCCAGACGAGGTCGAGGACGCGGTCAACACCGCGGTGCGCGACCAGGCGGTGAAGGTGATGATCCTGCGCGGCGCAGGGCGCGCGTTCTGCGCCGGGTACAACTTCGGTGGCGGATTCCGCTATAGCGAGTTGCTCAGTACCGACGGTCGGTGGGATCCGGGCAAGGACATGATGCACACCACCGCCGCGGCCACGTCGCCGCATCACAAATTCATGAGCATGTGGCGGTCGCCGAAACCGGTCATCGCGCAGGTTCACGGGTGGTGTGTTGGGGGTGGCAGCGACTACGCCCTGTGCGCCGACCTGGTGATCGCAAGCGAAGACGCGCAGATCGGCACTCCCTATTCGCGGGTGTGGGGTGCGTACCTGTCCGGGATGTGGATCTATCGCCTTGGCCTGACCCGCGCCAAGTACTACGCGCTGACCGGCAAGCCCTTGTCCGGCCGGGAGGCGGCCGACATCGGCTTAATCAACCGGGCCGTGCCCTTCGACCAACTGGAGGCGGTCGTGCGCAGCCAGGCCGAGGAACTGGCATCGTTGCCGATGGGGCAACTCGCGGCGCAGAAGTTGATGGTCAACCAGGCCTACGAAAACATGGGGCTCGCGTCAACCCAGACGCTCGGTGCGGTCCTCGACGGAATCATGCGCAACATCCCCGAAGCCCATGAGTTCATCGATTATGCTGCAGAACATGGTGTTTCGTCTGCAGTGGCCGAACGGGACGGCCGGTTCGGCGACTACAGCCAGGCGCCCGACGCGCGCAAACCGGATCCGGGCCACATCATCGAGCCGTGAGCTCTGCTCTTGCGCGAGCGCTCATCGCTGCTTTCTCTGCTCTTCGCGCGAGCGCTCATCGCTGCTTTCTGCTCTTCGCGCGAGCGCTCATCGCTGCTTTCTGCTCTTCGCGCGAGCGCTCATCGCTGTTCACCGCGTGTTCAAGGACACGTCGACGGCGCGTGGCGCGCCGCACATGCGGGGCGTCTCTGATGAGCTCGATGCGCGTGGTTCAAGTGGCCAACTTCTACGGGCCTCGGTCGGGCGGACTGCGCACAGCCGTCGACCGGCTCGGCGCCGAATACTGTGCCGCGGGCCACGACGTATTCCTGATCATTCCCGGCCCCACCGCGTCACGCACGGTCCTGGCCAGCGGCGTGACCCGAATCTCCGTGCCGGCCAGACAAATTCCGTTCACCGGCGGTTATCGCGCTGTGCTGCCGCGACCCGTCAAGCGAATAGTGTCCTCGCTCGATCCGGACGCGCTCGAGGTCTCTGATCGACTGACTCTGCGATCCATGGGCCGCTGGGGCCGCGAGCACGACGCCATCACGGTCATGATCAGCCACGAGCGTCTCGACCGGCTCGCCGGTATGGTTCTGCCACCCGGATGGGCCAGGCGCGTGGCGGACTTCGCCAACCGGCGCACCGCGTCGAACTACGACGTCGTCGTGTGCACCACCGGCTTCGCGCGGGAGGAGTTCGACCGTATCGATTCGCCGAACGTCAGGACGGTGCCGTTGGGCGTGGACTTGGAGACCTTCCATCCACGTAACCGTTCGTTGCAACTGCGCCAGCGCTGGGCGACACCCCGTCAGACACTGCTGGTGCATTGCGGCCGGCTGTCGGTGGAGAAACGAGTGGACCGAAGCATCGACGCTCTTGCCGCACTGCGCGATTCAGGCGTCGACGCGCAGTTGCTGATCATCGGCGAAGGGCCGCTGCGGCGTAGGCTCGAGCGTCAGGCCGGGCGGTTGCCGGTCAGCTTCACCGGGTTCGTGGACAACCGCGCCGAGGTTGCGGCGTTGCTGGCTTCGGCCGATGTGGCCCTGGCGCCCGGCCCCCACGAAACCTTCGGGCTCGCAGCACTGGAGGCGCTCGCGTGCGGCACGCCTGTCGTGGTGTCCCGCAGCTCTGCGCTGCGGGAGATCGTCACCCCCGACAGCGGCGCGCACGCCGCGAACGACCCCGGCTCGATCGCGCGCGCGGTGGCGGAGATCATCAGCCGGCCACTGCGACGGCGCCGTCGGGGTGCACGCCGTCGCGCCGAGCAGTTCACCTGGTCACGAGCCGCCGACGGAATGCTGAGCGTCTTGTCCCCCCAGGTTTACCCCCCGGCGGCGAACGAATAGCTTCTACCCACCGCCGACCGGCTCACCCGGTGCCGCGCGCGGTTCGCTGCCCTGCACAATGCTTGAGATGACAGACGAACGCGCGTCCGCGCCGTCAATCGCCGGGCTTGACGTCAGCGGGATCGAGACGGTCATCGGCACCGTGGTCAATCCCGCGGGTCTCACACACGCCAAAACGGTGCCGCCGCGCCGATTGACGGCGTTCGCCGACCCGGGCCTCGGCGCAAGCCCCGTCTGGCACGTATTCGCGATCGACCAGACCGGCATTGCATTGACGAAAGACCTCGGTGTTGTCGGCGACGAGCGCATCCGGATCGACCTGACCGCGCTGAAAACGCTTGGCGACGGCCTGGCCTGGGCGCCGGGCTCGTACTTCGACCAGGACGGCGCGCCGGTGCCGGCCTGCAGCCGTGGGACGCTGCGCCGCATGGAAGAGCGGCTACGGGCCGCGGACATCGAGGCGTTGTTCGGCCACGAGATCGAGTTTGTCCTCGTCGGCCCCGACGGCAGCCGCCTGCCGTCGGACCTGTGGGCGCAATACGGTCTGGCCGGTGTTCTCGAACACGAGGGGTTCGTCCGCGATGTCACCACCGCAGCCGCGGCGGCCGGCATCAGCATCGAGCAGTTCCACCCCGAATACGGCCAGAACCAATTCGAAGTCTCGTTGTCGCCGTTGACCCCCGTCGCCGCGGCAGATCAGCTGGTCCTGACGCGAATAGTCATCGGCCGGGTGGCACGTCGCTATGGAGTGCGTGTCAGCCTCTCGCCCGTGCCATTCGCTGGCAGCGTGGGATCCGGTGCACACCAGCACTTCTCGCTAAAGAAGGCCGGTGCATCGATGTTCTCCGGCGGCTCGGGCGGCCACGGAATGACCGAAGAAGGCGAGCACGCGATCGGCGGGATTCTCGCCGGGTTGCACGACGCACAGGGCGTGCTCAGCGGCTCGATCCTGTCGGGGTTGCGGATGCAGCCGGGGTTCTGGTCCGGAGCCAGCGTGTGCTGGGGAACGGAGAACCGAGAGGCAGCCGTCCGATTCCTGGTCGCCGGGTCGGCAAATCCGTACGGGGCCAACGTGGAAGTCAAAGTCGTCGACCCGTCCGCCAACCCGTATTTCGCATCCGCGACGATCCTCGGGCTGGCGCTGGACGGGATCGAGCAACGTGCGCCGCTGCCGCCGGAAGTGACGGTCGATCCGGCCGGCTTGTCCGATGACGAGCGCAGCCGCGCAAAGGTGGTGGTGCTGCCCACCGACCAGGCGGCGGTCATCTCCACGCTCGACGGCTCGAGGCGGATCCGCAGCATTCTCGGCGACGCCGCCGTCGACGCCATCGTCGCGGTGCGCCGCTATGAGCACGAGACGTACGGGGATCTCGAGCCGGCAGAACTCGCGGACAAGTTCCGGATGGCGTGGAGTTTGTGACCATGCCGGCCGGCGCCTCGGCGCTCGCGGAACACGTCGGCCACCTGCGGCTCGTGGATCACCACGCGCACGGCTGCTGGGTCGAACCGGGCGAGAGGCGCCGATTCGAAAACGCGCTGAACGAAGCCAACACCGAGCCGATCGCCGATTTTGACTCCGGCTTCGACACACAGATCGGGTTCGCCGTGCGCGCCCACTGCGCACCGCTGCTCGGCCTGCCGCCGCACGCCACGGCCGACGAATACTGGCAACGCCGCACGGAATTCACCGAAGTGCAGCTGGCGCGGCTGTTTCTGCACGCCGCGGGGGTGTCCGACTGGCTCGTCGACACCGGGCTCCCGCACGGCACTGCCGACGTTGCCGGCATGGCTGCATTCTCGGGCGGAGAAGCCCACGAGGTGATCCGGCTGGAGCAGATCGCCGAAGATGCTGCGGCGGACGGCGGCGATTACCCCGACGCGTTCGACGCTCACCTGCAGCGGCGGGCCGTCACCGCAGTGGCGACCAAGTCGATACTGGCCTATCGGGGCGGCTTCGACGGCGATCTGTCCGAACCGACGCTGAAAGATGTCGCTGACGCGGCAGCGCGCTGGCGCGAAGGCGGGGGTCGTCTCACCGATCGGGTGCTGCTGCGGTTCGGGTTGCATCGCGCGCTGGCGCTGGGCAAGCCGTTGCAGCTGCATGTCGGTCTGGGAGACCGCGATTGCGACCTACACAAGGCGAACCCGCTGTTGCTGATGGACTTCCTGCGCACCAGCGGCGAGACGCCGATCATGCTGCTGCACTGCTACCCCTACGAGCGTGAGGCCGGGTACCTGGCGCAGGCGTTCAACAACGTCTACGTGGACGGCGGGCTGTCGATCAACCAACTCGGGGCGCGCGGGGGCGAGGTGATCGGCCGGTTGCTCGAGCTGGCGCCGTTCCGCAAGATCCTGTACTCGTCAGATGGATTCGGCCCCGCGGAGCTGCATTTCCTCGGAGCATTGTTATGGCGTAACGGGGTTTGTGATCTGCTGCAGCGATTCGTCTACTCAGGGGAGTGGAGCGAGGCCGACGCCGTGCGGGTAACGGACCTGATCGGCTATCGCAACGCCGCCCGTGTGTACGGACTTCACGCCGACGACAGGGGCGCCTGACCATGGCCGTGAACACCACGACCACGCTGCGGTTTGCGGTGATGCTGACAGCAGCAAACGGCTTCCTCGACGCTTACACCTACATCACCCGCGGTCACGTGTTTGCGAACGTGCAGACCGGCAACGTCATCCTGTTCGCAATCGAGTTAACCCACGGGCATTGGGGCACCACGCTGGCGCACCTGTGGCCGATCTTCGCCTTCCTTGTCGGCGTGCTGCTTTCGGCACATATCAAATCCGGCCGCGCCGAGAAGCTGGTGTCTCATCCGTTGCGGTGGACGATGGGTATTCAGGCGGTCGCGTTCGCCGTCGTCGGCTTCGTGCCGGCCACGGTGCCCAACAGCTTGGTGACGATCCCGATCTCGTTTCTCGCGGCCATACAGTTCACTCTGTTCCGCAGCATCGGCGATCTGATCTACGTCGCGGTGGCCACGACAGGGAACCTGATGCGATTCGTCGAGTCCGCATACTCCGTCTACGTCGACAAGGACGACGCGGCGAACCCCGCGTTCCGCGTCTACGGCACATTGATCGCGAGCTTCTCGAGCGGTGCCGTCCTCGGTGCGTTTGCCAGCCTGTACTGGGGGATCCGCGCGGTCTGGCTCCCCGCCGCATTCCTGGCGATCACACTGATTTTCTTCATCATCGACGAGCGCGAGGGAAAGGTGCCGTGACACGGGTTGTCGTGTCAGGTCACCTGCCAATTCATGTTCTTGGCAAACGCGAGCGCATCGTCGGAGGCCGTTGAAAGGCTCGCGCAGCGCTCGATGTAGCCCTTGAGCATCACCATGAAGTTCATCGGGTTGTAGGCGTCTTCCTCATAGCTCCACAGCCCATCGCCCGCGTATTTCAGCACCGTGATGTTCGCCGATTCGTGGATGCTGCCGTCGCCGGGATCCTTCATCCGGTTGAGCACCTCGCAGAACACCCAGCCCTTCTCGTCGTCGATGGCGTTCCATGACGTCGGGAACAGCGGCATCTCGCTGCCGGGAAAGGTATTCATCGTGCCCACGATCCACTCGCGAATCGGCTCGCGGCCACGGAACGTACCCAACGCATGCTCGACGTAGAGCGCGTCTTCGGTGAACTCGTCGGCGAACCGGGACCAGTCCCAGCTCTGCCCGATCTCCACCACCACCTGTTCGTGCTTAGCGAAGGCGGACTCAATCTCGTCGCGTGACCATTGACCCATACCGACTGTGTTACCACACGATCCGCCTCGGGATCCCCGCGTCACCTAGATCGCGGGTTGGCAGTACGAGCGGGTGGCGAAGTCAAGCGCCCGGCGATACAGCGGGTCGAATCCGCGTGCGCCCGCAACGGCGTCGACGGCCTCGTCGCGGTCGGCGACGCAGTCCGGCGAGCGCAACAACTGCCAGTGGTCGGCGATCTCGGCGACCATCGTCTTGTTGAGCGCATCGATCGCCGATCGGGACGCGGACAAGTCGGGCGCGGTCGCCGGAGCTGCGGCGGGATCGAGCTTCCACTGCGAGAGGCGGCCGTACTCGACGCCCTCGGTGGCCGCGATCTGGTCGGCGAATACTTGCCGGACGTAGTCCGGGTCGATCTCGGCCGCCACCGCGTCGGCGGTCACCGCCGCCAGCACCTGCCCCGCCCGCACAGGGTCCTCGATGCTTCCCTTCGCGATCCATTTGAACGCCGCCACCGGATCGGCGGTCTGCAACCGCACCGCCGCGGAGTCCACCAGCGCCGTCAATGGGCTCGGCCCGGTTGCCCCGGCGCCGCCCGCTGTCGCTAGGGCGGCACCCGTCAAGGCGAGGATGCAGAAGCCTCTTCGAAGTCCGAACACGATACATTTTTAACAGGCGCAACACCGCTTTCACACTGCGTAACGGGTGGTGATCCGACGCGATAAGCCGATGTACAACGCAGGTCGGGGAGCAGGGTTGGGGAGCAGGGTGGACAAGAGCCATGCGGTTTTCCCGACTGAAGTTATGGCCGCGTCGGTTGACGAGTGCCATGTTCGCGTTTGTTTTTTTGGCCGGCCTGGTGAGCGTCATCGCGGAACCCGTGACCGCAAGGGCCGATGCGCCTGAGGTGCTGACGGTGCCGTCACCGTCGATGGGCCGCGATATCCCCGTGCAATTCCAGGGTGGCGGCCCCAAGGCCGTCTACCTGCTCGACGGATTGCGGGCACGGGACGACCGCAACGGCTGGGACATCGAGACCGGCGCCTTCTCCTGGTTCAACGGCTCTGGCCTATCGGTGGTGATGCCGGTCGGCGGCATGTCCAGCTTCTACACCGACTGGTACCGCCCAGCGGTCGGCAACGGCCAGACCTACACCTACAAGTGGGAGACGTTCCTCACATCCGAGCTCCCGGGATGGCTGGCGGCCAACAGGAAGATCAGCTCGAGCGGCAACGCGGTAGTCGGCCTGTCCATGTCGGGCAGCTCGGCGCTCATCCTGGCGGCCTATCACCCGAACCAGTTCGTCTACGCCGGGTCGCTGTCCGGCTTCCTCAACCTGTCGGCGGGCTTCTGGCCCGTCCTGGTCGGCGTTTCGATGGCCGACGCGGGCGGGTTCAACGCCATCGACATGTGGGGACCGTACGGCGGTGGGGCCTGGCAGCGAAACGACCCGATGAACCAAATCGGGCGGCTGGTCGGCAACAACACCCGCATCTGGGTGTACAGCGGCAACGGCAATCCGACCGACCTCGACGCGGGTCTCGGCAACGCCCAGATCCCCGCACAGTTCCTCGAGGGGTTGACCATCCGCACCAACAAGGAGTTCCAGAGCAGGTACCTCGCGGCCGGCGGCCGCGACGGCGTGTTCAACTTCCCGCCCAACGGGACGCACAGCTGGGGCTACTGGGGCGGCCAGCTACAGGCTATGAAGCCGGATCTGCAGCGGGTGCTCGGGGCGGCGGCGACCGGGTGATCGCCGAATCCTGCCATGCCGCGTCATCAGCACCGGGACGCCCTGCGGCTTGGCTCCTGCGAACATCTCGTACCATCGTGGGACGAGGTCAACCCGAAGCGAACCGCGACGGGCCGTTGTGCGAGAGTCCTCTCCACAGGCGCTGAACAGGATCGACATTGCGAGAGACACCAGTTGAAGGTCACAAGCTGAGGCCTCACTTCGAGCACGTGCAGCACCACTACGACCTGTCGGACGACTTCTACCGGTTGTTCCTCGACCCCACACAGACCTACAGCTGCGCGTATTTCGAGCGCGACGACATGACGCTCGAGCAGGCACAGATCGCCAAAATCGATCTGGCGCTGGGCAAACTGGCAATGCAGCCGGGAATGACGCTGCTGGATATCGGCTGCGGCTGGGGCGCCACCCTGATGCGTGCAGTCGAGCAGTACGACGTCAACGTCATCGGGTTGACGCTGTCGAAGAACCAACAGGCGCACGTCGAGAAGCTGTTCGCGCAATCCCACAGCCCCCGCGCCAAGCGGGTGCTCCTGCAGGGCTGGGAGCAGTTCCACGAACCTGTGGATCGCATCGTGTCCATCGGCGCGTTTGAGCACTTCGGCTTCGACCGCTACGACCCGTTCTTCACGATGGCGCACGGTGTGCTGCCGCACAACGGGGTGATGCTGCTGCACACGATCATCCAGGCGAGCGATGAGGAGATCAAAGAGCGCGGGCTGCCGTTGACGATGAAGATTGTCCGGTTCGTCAAATTCATCATGGAGGAGATCTTCCCCGGCGGGCGGCTGCCGAAGGTGGCGCGCGTGGAGGAGCATGCGACGAAGGCCGGCTTCAACATCACGCGAGTTCAGTCACTCCGGTTGCACTACGCGCGGACGCTCGACCACTGGGCCGAGGCCCTGGAGTCCCGCAAGGATGAGGCGATTGCGATCCAGTCCGAAGAGGTCTACGACCGGTACGCCAGGTACCTGACCGGCTGCGCGGAAATGTTCCGCGAGGGCTACATCGACGTCTGCCAGTTCACCTGCGAAAAGGGCTAGGACAGCGGGATACCCGCACGATCCCAGGCCAGGACAGTGGATGGTCGCGCAGCGGCTCTGGATGTCGTAATCAGGCGGGCCGTAATCAGGCGGGCCGTTGTGCGCCGATCTTCTCGATCGCGCCGACGACTGCCGCGGGATTGTCCAGGGCCACGAATGTTTTGGCGTCCGGCACCTCGATAAGTGTGGAGTGCGGAAACTGTTCGGCCAGTCGCCGTCCCAGCGACGGGGTGAAACAGCGATCCGCCTGGCCCCAGACGAGCGTCACCGGCTTGGTGAATCCCGGTAGGCGGGTCGCCACGTCGGTCAGATCGGTTGCGGCGACGTGGCGCAACAGTGTTGCCAGATCGCGGCAAATACGCGAGTCCGTGCGACACGGTCGCACCCACGAAGCCGTGATCTCCGGATCAGGGTCGCGAACCAGCAGCCCGAACCCGAGCGGAGAGTGTCGCAGCGCTTTCAGCTGCATCGTCGCGAACAGGGTCTTGATCGAGATCGGGCCCCGCAGTAACGCGAACACGACATCGAAGGGGAATGGCGGGAACTTGTCGAAGGCGTCACAGTTGGTGAGCACCACGCGGCCAACGTGATCGGGGTAGGCGTCGATCGTGAGTTGGCACAACCCGCCGCCGGTGTCGCTTCCCACCAGCGTCACGTCCGTGAGGCCGAGTGCAACGATCAGGTCGCGAATCATCGTCGCTACGCCGCGCGGTGACAGATCGGCGCCGTCGTCGACGGGAACCGTGTGGGATCCCAGCGGCCAATCCGGAAGAACGCACCGGAATCCTCGGCCCGCCAACTCCTCTGCGACTTTCAGCCACAGCTGGTGGTCGACGAGGATTCCGTGGACGAACAGCACGGGCGGGTGGGGGGAGTCGTCCGGGCCCAACACGCGGTACTCGATTGTCGCGTGATCCAGCGTCGCTTGGGGCATGTCCGCTATCCTCTCCCTACTGCAACTTACAAACACTCGGTATGGAAGTTACGTGCAAGCTGTATGAAAGTCAAGTCTGGCAGAGCGTCACCGGCACGCAGAACCCAAGCCGAGCGGACCGCCGCGACCAGGGCCCGGTTGATCGACAGCGCCCGAAAGCTGTTCGCCGAGAAAGGTTTCAGCGCGGTATCGACTGAGGCGATCGTCGCGGCCGCGGGTGTGACCCGCGGCGCGCTGTATCACCAGTTCCACGACAAAGCCGCGCTGTTCGCAGCGGTGTACGAAGAGGTTGAGCGCGAGCTGGTCGCGGATGTCGGGCAGCGCATCGTGGCCGCCCGGCCCGCGGACCAACTGCAGGCGATGCGGGTCGGCGCCGGTCTCTTCCTGGATCTCGTTTCGTCCCCGGATGTTCAGCAGATCGTACTGATCGACGCGCCGGCCGTCCTGGGGTGGGAGCAATGGCGCACGGTCGGCATGAAATACGGACTCGGGGTCATCGAGGCGATGCTGGCCCAGGCGATCGCGGACGGGGTGGTGCCCGACCAGCCGGTGCGCCCGACCGCTCACGTGCTGCTCGGCGCGCTCGACGAGGCCGCACTGTACGTCGCACGCGCCGCCGACGCCGATCGGGTGAGGGCGGAGATGCATCTGGTGTGCGAACGGTTGATCGCCGGCATCGCGGGCTCCCAGGTCGCAGCGCTACCCGCGGCGCGGTTCAAGCCGTCTCGGCGACGTCCTTGATCCGTTCGAGCGTCTTACGCATGTCGCGGATGTTGCGGCGCCGGCGCAGCGGACCCAGCGTCGCCGTGTACACGCGTAGCACCGGGGACATCTTCAGCCGGAATGACTCCGTGACGTCGGTACCGTCACCGCTGGGCGCGAACTCGTAGTGCCAGTGGTTGACCGGATCATCGCCCATCATCACGTCGAACGCGAACTCGCGACCGGGTTCGCAGGCGCTGACGCGGCACGTCGTCCAGTAGACGGGCCCGATCTCATTGCGCTTGACATGCCCGCGGAACCGAGCACCCACCGCGGGGCCGGTCGCGCCTTCGAGCCACTCCGCCTCGAAGACTTCCGGCGAGAACCGGCCTGTGTTTCGAACATCGGCCACCAGATCCCAAATCTTCATCGGGGGCGCGGCCATGTGCACCGTTACTGACCCTTCCATGCCGTGATCTAAGCAGAACGTCCACTAGCCTGGAGGCACAACGAGGTGCGCAAAGTGCGGGAAGTGACCGGCAGCAGGACCAGACGGGCAGGCCCATCGCTATCTGTCGTGCTGGTACTGGTTGCGCTCGCGGCGGTGGTGGCCGTGGGCGCAGCGTTCCTCGTGGTCCGGACGCGCGGCGACGCGCTGAACCGTCCGGCACAACCGCTGAGCGACGAACAGACCAAGACCCAAGTCATCGAGCCGGCGAAGCAGATCGTCGCGGTCGCAAACCTGCACGGCGCCAGCGGCGGCTACATGTTGATGTCGTGCAGGAATGAGGCTGATCCGCCGTACCAGGGCGCGATTTATGTGACGTTCGACTTGCCCGAGCCAGTCAACTATTTCGAACAGGTTGCCGCGGCAATGGTTCCGCACGGCTGGCAGAAAGGCCTACCGCCCAACCAGTACCTGTTCGGCACCACGCTGTACAGGGACGGCGTCACGGTCATCTTGTACCGGGACCCCGATCGCCTCACCTCCGGGGTCATGAAGGTATATGGAGAATGCCGCAATACCGCGAACCATCGCAACGACAGCACCGGCTGGACCGATATCACCGATCAACTGCATTTGTGACGGACCGCGCCACCGTCCTCAGCGCGGCTACGACGCCAGCCAGGTGAACTCGTCAGGCAGTTGGGGGCGCCAGTACGAAACATCGTGGCCGCCCTGCGAGAAGCTGCCCGACACCGGCCTCGGCAGTTGCGCCACGAATTGCCGGGTGGCCGTGTAGAACCTGTCGCTGGTGCCGCAGTCCACCCGGATCGGGATCGACGCCAGCTGCTGCAGTCCGAATACCGTGTTGGTAGCCCAGTCGTCCGAGCTGTCGAAGGCGCCGTCGTCGGTCTGCAGATACGACGTCCACAATGCCGGGCTGACCGCGCAGATGCCCGCCGTCCGCGCAGGGCCGAGCCGCGCGCCCAACAGCAGTGCGCCGTAACCGCCCATCGACCAGCCCATGAACGCCACCCGTGAAGTGTCGAGGCCCTTCGTGGCGAGCATTGGCAGCAGCTCCGTGAGCACCATTGCGCCGGAGTCCGCGCCGGACGCCCGTCTGTGCCAGTAGGTGTTGCCGCCGTCGACGCTGACGACAGCGAACGGCGGCAAGCCGGCCTTGACCACCCGCGCCAGACCGTCAACAACACCGAGGTCCATCACGGCCTTCGCGTCGCCGTCTCGACCGTGCAGAGCGATCACCGGGCGCAACGTCTGGGTCTGTCCCGGCGGCCGGGCGATCACCCAGTTGGTCTCGATGCCGCCGCGCGCGGCCGATATGAACGAGCCGGTCAGATATGTCGGTGAAGTGGCCGTTGCTGCGGACGGTTCACCGCGAGACACCCCGGGGGCGAGCAGATTTGCCAGCGCGTAGGTACCCGCCGCCAGGCCGCCGGCCTGCAAGACCGCTCGACGTGTCACCCGCGCCATGCGCGCAATCATGTCAGTGGCGCGCGCCCGACTTGAAAACGCGTCTGCACCAAAGCGATTACAGTACGGAAACGACTGCGCCGAGTGTGCGGGTTGGTGCCGCCGATGCCAACGAAATGCGCTATCAAGCCGGACAGTGGGTGACACCCGGCCGGCGAACACGGGCGCAGCAGAAGACAAAATCCTGGCGAATTGCTGTGACATCCCACGCGGTCGGGCAGCGCAGCGTTAACTGAGCGCATGACGGAGTGGAGCGGCGAGGACTACGCCAACATCAGCGCTCTGCAACGGGCAATGGCAGAAGACGCCGTCGCGTCGGTTCAATTCGCGGGCAATGAACAAGTGCTCGACGTGGGATGCGGTGACGGCCACGTCACCCGGATGATTGCGGGCATGGTGCCCGACGGGTATGTCGTCGGAATCGACCCCTCGCAGGGAATGCTGGGCGAGGCGGTGCGCGGCGATCGACCCGGCCCGCCGGGACCGTCATTTGCACGAGCAGACGTCCGCGATTTGCCGTTCGCCCAAAACTTCGATATTGCAGTGTCATTCAACGCGCTTCACTGGGTTCCACAACAGCAGCGTGCACTGAAGCAGATCGCCTCAGTAGTGCGTCCGGGCGCGCGCGTGCTGATCCAGGTCGTCTGCGCCGGCGAGCGGCCAAGCGTGGAAGCGGTCGCGATGACCCTGTGCGACCGGCCGCACTGGGCACCGCGGTTCGCCGGCTTCAGCGCGCCGTTCATTCATGTCGACCCGGAGTACTTCCGCGAGTTGGCAACGAGGGCTGGGCTTGCGGTGGCTGATCTCACCGTCACGGATCGGCAATGGGATTTCGGCACGCGCGAGCGTTTCTCGCGCTGGTGTGCGGTGGGCAGCGCCGCCTGGACAGACAGATTGACCGTGGACGACCGGACGAGGTTCGTCGGCGAGCTGGTGAGTGCGTATGAGGCCGTGTCGGGCCGACCGGGCCTGTTCCGGTTCACACAGATGCGCGCGGGGCTCATCAGGCAGCTATAGAGTCGTAGCACGGTTGGGGGTCACACCGGCAGTCGACCGCCGTGCAGGTTCTTGGCCGTTGCCGAGCTAGCGACAGTCGCCGGAGCGGGCGAGGTGCGCAAGACCCGATCCGCGGTGCCCGCACTGGTGACGGTGAACCAGTAGTGCTCGTTCTTGAAGTGGTGAAGCCGGTGGTGGCGCCAGATAGCACGATAGACACTGGTTTTCGGCTTGTAGTCGCTGTGGATGAGGTAGTGGCTCCACTCGTAGCCAATACCGAGCACCGCGAGGAAGGCCAAGAACGTCAGCCCCATCCCGGGTCGCGGAAACGCCAGCAGCGCGATCGCAATGTCGGTCGCCACCACCCACAGCAAGGACTGCCACGGAATGAATATCAACGGCACATCGCGCGGGTCGACGTGGTGGTCCCGGTGCTTGCGGGCCAGCAGCGGGTCAACCGTGACTCCGCCCACGCGGCGTGGCCGCCAATGCAGGATGAACACGTGAATCACCCACTCCAAGAACGGGAAACCCGCGATCATCACCACCGGCACGATCGCATCGGTGATCTGCCAGTCGCCGACAGCCACGCGTGCGGCAAGCGCGGCCACCAGCGTCGCGGCGATGATCCATGGCGACGGGTGCTTCCAGAACTCCCGCCGGGCGTCCGACAGGGAAAACGCTCTGCGGGTGGTGTGTGCAGTCGTGGTCATCGTTGATCCTCCAGGCTGTTGAGCGCCGCCATCAGTGCGCCGGTGGCCGGTTCAAGTAGCTCTCTGGCGGCGTGCACGGCGCGGTCCGCGTCGCCCGCGGCAATCGCATCGGCCAGGCGGCGATAGGCGTCGGGTCGGCCGACCTCGGCCTGCATGACGGTGGCCAGCGCGGGCAACGCCGGCTCGTAGGCGGCGCGAAGCGTGTTGTACATCAACCGGAATACGATGGAGTCGGCGCCGTCCACGACGTGATCCCAGAATGTCAGGGCGCAGCGCTGGCGCTCGATCGGGTCGTGTTCGGATTCCAGCCGGCGCACGGAATCATCCAGCAGCGCTGCCAATTCCGGTCGGCGACGACCGGCTGCCAACTCGGCAACTCTTGGCCCATTGTGCAGGCGAGCCTCGAGAATGCTTCGCGCGACGTCGAGATCGAGTTCGCCGCCTCGCAGTAACAGGCTGGGCAGCAGATCAAGCCCGGCATGCCGCCGAAAATCGCGTACCGTCGTCGAATCTCCTTGACGGACCTCGACCAGGCCGGCCGCCGATACCCTTTTGAGCGCCTCACGCACCGCCGGCCTCGAAACCCCGAGGACCTCCGCGAGTCGGCGCTCACTGGGCAGGCTTTCGCCGGGCTGCATCTCACCGCTGAGCACTTCGGCAACGATCTGCTCGAACACGTCCTCAGGTACCGACCGGCGATTGACTGGCTGTAATGCCATTTCCCCACCATCGCCGACAACCGGTCAGACGTCAAGTGGTCAGACCAATTGCGATCTGTCGTCCCCGCCGCGACGTGGCCGCCGTCCCCGGGTAGGCTCAGCCCACGTAACTGGACGAACAACCTTTGTCCCGGTCCACGTAGCGGTGCTGGAGGTTTCGTTGCGGCAGAAACCGCCGCGAACCCGCAGGTCGCAGCGTGTGGGGCCGGGTACATAAGAGGTGTGAACTGGACACGGTACTCGGACTATCGATGACGCCAACCGCGGTTGGTCTGGTCCTCGTCGAAGGCCACGGAGCCGACGGCGAAATCATGGACCAAGACGCCTTCGACGTCCCCACACGGCGAGGCGCGACCGCCATCAGTACCCCCGAATATGTCGCGGGCGCAATGTCGCGGACCCGTGCGATGGCACACGGTCGCCGACCCCACGCCATCGGGGTGACATGGAGCGATGAGTCCGAGTTGGAGGCGTCGCTGCTTCTCAAGTCATTGACCGATGCCGGATTCGACAACATCGTCGCCGTCCGGTCTCCGGAGGCCGGCGAGGCCTTGGCACGGGGGATTGGACGCGCGGTCGGGTATCGGCGGACCGCACTCTGTCTACTCGAGCCGGAATCCGTCGTCGTGTCGATGGTGGACACGGACGACGAAGCCGTGCACTCCGTCACCTACGACCAGGGTGCCACGAACCGCGGCTTAATCGGTTGGCTTTCAGGCGTTTTCGACGTGAACGACTGGCACCCCGAATGTCTGATCATCGTCGGCCCCGACGCCGGCCTCACCGCGCTGGCCAAGCAACTCGAGCAGGCGCTGGGCATCCCGGTGTTCGCACCTCCCGAGGCAGAGTTGGCGCTTGCGCGCGGAGCGGCGTTGGCATCAGCGCAGGTACCGGAATTCACCGTCGGTGAGTACGGCCTGCCGGGCCATCAGGCGCGCGGCCGATCTCGGTCGCTGCCATACACCGCGGCGCTGACGATGCTGGTCGTCGGCGTCTTGGCGTTCGTTGTGTCGGTCTCCCTGGTGGCAGGGCTGAAGCTCACGTCGAGCTACGGCTCCGCTACGGCCCAGGCCCAGGCCCAGGCCCAGCGGCAGGCTGCCAAGCCGCCCGCACCACCGGTTGCCGCCCGGGTCGTGCCGCCGCCCGCGGCACCGCCGCCGCTCCCGGCCGCGCCGCCACCTCCGGCTGCGCCAGTGCTACCTCCTGCGCCGACTGCGATTCCGACGCTCGACGCACCCACCAGCCCCGCCGAGGAGGTGTCCGGCGGCGAGCCGGAGCAGGCGCCTGTGCCGGACGCTGCACCGCCGCCCGCGTCAGACCCGCCGCCGGCGGCCGTTCCGCCGCCGCCCGCCGCGCCTCCTGTGCCGGGCGCAAAACCGCCGCTGTTGACCCGAATCCTGTCGCACATCCCCGGCCTTCACCAAGACGTGCAGCCGCCGGCCAACACATCGCCTGGACCCGACACCGGCCCACCGACGGACGCGCCTCCGCCGCCGCCTGGGTGATCACCTGTCGGCTGGGTGATCACCTATCGTTCCCCCGTCGCTGCGCTCTACCCCGAGGAATGCACCACAGGGCAATTGCCGGCGTAGTCGACCTGCCAGTGCTTGATGCCGTTGAGCCAGCCCGACCTGAGCCGCTCCGGCTGGGTCAGCGGCGTGAGGTCGGGCACGTTGTCCGCGATCGCGTTGAACATCAGATCGATCGTCATCCTGGCCAGGTTCGCGCCGATGCAGTAGTGCGCGCCGGTGCCGCCAAAACCAACGTGCGGGTTGGGATCACGCAAGATGTTGAACGTGTAGGGATCCTCGAAGACATCCTCGTCGAAGTTAGCCGAGCGGTAGATCATCACCACTCGCTGGTCTTTCTTGATCTTCACACCGGACAACTCGGTGTCTTCGAGCGCGGTGCGTTGGAAGGACGTGACCGGCGTTGCCCAGCGGACGATTTCATCGGCTGCCGTGATCGGGCGTTCCTTCTTGTACAGCTCCCACTGGTCGGGGAAATCGGTGAATGCCATCATGCCCTGGGTGATGGAGTTGCGGGTCGTCTCGTTTCCCGCGACCGCCAGGAGGATGACGAAGAACCCGAGCTCGTCGTCGGAAAGCTTGTGTCCCTCGACATCGGCCTGGACCAGCTTGGTGACGAGGTCCTCGCCGGGTTGATCGGCCCGCTCGGCGGCCATTTTCATGCCGTACATGATCAGTTCGACGGAAGCGGCGATCGCGTCATTTCCGGCGAACTCTGGATCCATGTCGCCGACCATCTGGTTGGACCAGTGGAACAGCTTCATGCGGTCTTCTTGCGGCACACCCATCAGGCTGGCGATCGCCTGCAACGGCAGCTCGCACGAGACCTGCTCGACGAAGTCGCCGGAGCCCTCCGCGGCTGCGGCCTTCACGATGTCCTGTGCGCGCTCGTTGAGGTCGTCCCGCAGCCGCTCGATCGCCCGCGGCGTGAATGCGCGCGAAACGATCTTGCGTAGGTGAGTGTGGTGCGGCGCATCCATGTTCAGCAGCACGAACTTGCCGCGATCGACCTGTTCACCCACCGTGCCGTCCTTGTACCGGGGCAGGGCGGTTTTCTTCAGGCTCGAGAAGACGTCGCTTCGCAGCGACACCTCCTTCACGTCCTTGTGCTTGGTGACCACCCAGAAGCCACCGTCGTCGAAGCCGCCGATGCCCATCGGCTGCTCGTTCCACCAGATCGGTGCGGTCCGGCGCATCTCGGCAAGCTCTTCAATCGGAAGCCGCTGGGCGTAGATATCCGGGTCGGTGAAATCAAATCCCGGGGGCAGGTTCGGAGTCGGCATTGACACTTCCTCGCTAGAACGTGTTCTTGTTGCGCTTAAGGAATTGCTACACCACAAACCTGGGTCTCGTCACGGGGTCACGCAAAGGTGGCAGGACCTGTCAGCGCAGCGCCGCCGCGGTTGCCTCGTCAGCGGGCAGGAATGCCTCGATACTCAGCTCGGCCGCCGTCAAGTCGAGCGCCGTTCCGAACGTGGTGACGGTGCTCAGGAATGTCAGGAGCCGCCCCGACGTGGTGCGAAGCTGCAGGGGGACGGCGACGCCGCCCAGATCGCGGGTCTTCTCGAAACCGCCCGGGTAGGACTCGATCTCGGCCAGCAGTGACCACAGGTGGGCCGAACCGCTCACGGCGACCTCACGGCGAAGCCGGTCGACGACATGGTGCCGCCACTGTGCCAGGTTCCCGATGCGTGGAGCCAGGCCGTCCGGATGCAGCGAGATGCGGAGCGCGTTGGGTTGCTCCAGGAGATGGGCCGCGACCCCGTCGAGCAGCACCATGGCGCCCGCGTTGAACTGAAGGACACGCCAGCCGCGGTCGACCGCCAGACAGGGGAATGGGTCATACGCCGCCAATACCTGCTCGACGGCGTCCCTCACGGCCGCCATGTCGGGGTCTTCGAGTGAGCGCTCGGCATACGCCGGAGCCAGTCCCGCGGCGATCAGCAGGTGGTTTTGTTCGCGGGGTGGCACATCAAGCACGGCGGCAAGCCGCAACACCATCGCGCGGCTGGGGATCGACCGTCCCGTCTCGATGAAGCTGACGTGACGAGACGAGACGCCGGCGGCGAGGGCCAGGTCGAGCTGGCTCATTCGACGCCTCTGTCGCCATTCGCGCAGCAAGTCTCCGAATGAGGTCATCTGGACCCGGGTCTGCGTCACGCCTCAGTCTGACCCGTCGCGGTCGGCGACACCACTACCTCGGAGGTAATTGCAATGCCTACCTATGGACGGCAGTCTGGAAACACGACGCGAAAGGAGCGCGATGATGCGGAACGACAAGACGAGCGCGCCCGCGGTTCCACGGTGGTTGCGCTTCGTGATGGTCTCGGACCGGGCGGGATCGTCCTGGTACGTCGGCACGGGCTTCTTCTTCGCGCCACTGCTCGCGGTGGTGTCGCCGTGGCCGACGCTCACCACCGCCCTGTGGGTTCTCATCGCTCTCGCGGGACTCTGGCTCGGAATTCTGGGCATCGCGATGGCCACGGGCTTGGCCATGGTGCTGCGAGCGGGCGTCGAGATACCGGAGGACTATTGGTGGTCCATCCTCGACGACAACCGGCCTGCATCAGTGGGAAAGATTGCCGCCCAATGACTTCGGCTCAATCGCGATATTCGACCACCGGCTCTCGGCGGACAACGGTGTCACCCGCGGTGATCACGAGTTGCTGCGTGGACAACGAGTACGTGACTCCCTGGCTGCGCGCGACGAACCCGCGACCACCGGTTGTCTCGGCCGGCACATTCAAGGCGGCACCGTCGCTCAGCCGCACGCCGCGGTACAGGTGGCCGCCCTGTTGGTCGGCGCAGATCGTCACAAGCGAGTTCTGGGTGCGCACGATCGCGACGGCGGTCTGCGGCCCGTCGCATCTGGCGCTGGAGTTGACGAATCCCCGGTCGTCTGACAGGTAGGGCCCCGACGATGAAACAGTCTGCGTCGCAGGCGGACCAGAGGTGGGCTGCGCATCGGCCGACGGCAATGAGCCTTTTGCCCACGGGTTCTTCGTTACACCGTGCACGAACCCGAGGGTGGCAACTACCGCGGCGATTCCCGCCATCAGACAGAGCATCGACACGGATGGAGGCCGCAAGCGAACCACAGAGTCAGCCCTTCATGCAGTCGGCCACGTGCGGCCGGGAAGAACGTTCGTTCCCTGAATACCCGGCGTGGAGGGCGTGTTCGATAACGAACTCAACACAACTTGGCGCTGGATGCGCCGTATCTCAATGCGGCCGCTGGTGACGCCGTCTAGACGGATGCGGCCTCGTTGAGTTCGTTGAGTGTGTTCGTCGCCTCGAGGTACTCCTGCACCCACCGCCCGATGACAGTGGAGGTCTTCTCGACCTTGGTGAACTGCCCGACGACCTGACCGATCGGGTTGAAGGCGACGTCGATGGTCTGGTCCGGGTACTTGTGCGTGGCGGCGACCGCCATCCCGGACACCATGTACTGCAACGGCATCCCGAGCGGCTCGGGATTGCCGGGCGTCTCCCAGGCCTCGGTCCAGTCGTTGCGCAACATCCGGGCAGGCTTGCCGGTGAACGACCGGCTGCGCACGGTGTCGCGGCTGGACGCCTTTGCGTACGCGGTCTGCTGAACGGGCGTGTTTCCGGCTTCCTCGACCATCAGCCACTGCGATCCGGTCCACGCGCCCTGCGTACCAAGGGCCAACGCCGCAGCGATCTGCTGGCCGCTGGCAATGCCCCCCGCCGCCAGCACCGGCACCGGCGCGACCTCCTTGACGACCTGCGGCCACAACACGATCGAGCCGACCTCGCCGCAATGCCCGCCCGCTTCACCGCCTTGCGCGATGATGATGTCGACACCCGCGTCGGCGTGCTTGCGCGCCTGCGCGGGCGAGCCGCACAATGCGGCGACCTTGCGACCCTCGTCGTGGATATGCTTGATCATGTCGGGCGGGGGAGTGCCGAGCGCGTTCGCGACGAGCGTCATCTTCGGATGTCGCAACGCCACCCCGACCTGCGGGGTTGCTGTCGCCTCCGACCACCCCAGCATTTGCAACGTGCTCTCGTCGCTGTCGTCCACCGGTACGCCGTGGTCGGCCAGGATCTTCTTGGCGAAATCAAGATGCTCCTGCGGCACCATCGACTGCAACATCTTCGTCAGCTCGTCGGCGGACAAACCCGAGTCCATGCCCTCGTACTTGTTCGGGATCACGATGTCGACGCCATACGAGTGGTCGCCGATGTGCTCATCGATCCAGTTGAGTTCGATCTCGAGCTCTTCCGGCGTGAAGCCGACGGCGCCCAGCACGCCGAAACCGCCGGCCTTGCTCACCGCGACGACGACGTCGCGGCAGTGCGTGAAGGCGAAGATCGGGAACTCGATGCCGAGTTCGTCGCAGAGGACCGTGTGCATTACCTGCTCCTTCGGAGGCGGGCGGGAACTGGAACGTGTTCTAGTATAGCATTGATCGATCACATCGTTGCAGGCCAGGGGTGGTTTTCGGGGTGGTCAACGATCAGCGTGCCAGATACGTGCCACTAAGAGGTCTTCCACCGGGGTGATCGTATCGTCTGGGCCATCCCCAGCGGCACCCAGGCAAGGCCTACAGAATCGTCACTTGTCCCCGGTTTCATTTCACGCGACCAGGGAAGATGGCCTGTTACGCGGCCAGCGACCCGATGATGACCCCACAGGCGGCGGCTGGCGTTCATTCTCGGTGCGAGTCGCGCCGCGAGTATTGTCGCTTCGGCAAATAAACTGCGTTAACCCACGATGGATCTGCTGTATGTGGCGGGTTGCGGAATGATGATGGTGCACAGCTAAACATTGTGGACGGACTAAACAGCTTGTGACTAAGGTCCCGCGCTTGAGGAGTCTTTGTGTAGTTACTTCGCACGGGAGCGCGACCTAGGGTTCCTGACAGGAGAAGCGATCCAACGAAGCGGTGGTCAGCCCTCTTTGTGGCTAACTACCGTTCCATCGGGGCCGATGGACCCCAGGCAGGAAGCTGCAAATGAAGCAGTCCATCATTCCGGCGGCCCGCACGGCGTGGGTGTCGAAGGCGCGGTGTCTCTCCACCGATCCCGACGAACTCTTCGTTCGCGGAGCGGCGCAGAGGAAAGTGGCTATGATTTGCCGCCACTGTCCCGTCATCGCGGAGTGCCTTGCCGACGCGCTCGACAACCAGATGGAGTTCGGTGTCTGGGGCGGCATGACCGAACGCCAACGGCGGGCGCTGCTCAAGCGGCACCCTGAGGTGGTCTCCTGGTCCGAGTTCTTCGCCGCCCAGCGCGAGCACCGCAACGCCAGCGAATCGGCGTAACCGGCCACCGCCGTCGTACTGTGCGCACCCGAGCCTGTTGGGCACAGGTATTGAATCTACTTCTCTCCCAGCTGTTTCTGGTTGAACTGATAACCAGTCGGTGATATCGCTGCGCACTCGGAGGCGATCACTTCTTCTGACCGTTGCCCTGAGGGCTCCTGCGGGGTAATCGGGCACTATGGCGCACGCCATCAGGGCCGAATGACTCTTTGCGAGACCGCACCAGAACTGAATGATCTAGTGATGTCGAGGATCCAGTTCATGCCGGACACCTGCGGTCGGCACACGCGGATGCCCTCGATTGGGCAAGAGGACCAATTATGAAGTACCGCAAAGCAATCCCAATCCTTCTCTCGCCACCGGCCGCGTTGAACAGCGAGGAAGGCGACCGGTGATCAACGCGAGCGAGCGCTGCCGCGACATGCCGAGGACGTGTGACGAGTGCGGGGTGCAGCGACCCGTCGATGACCCGTGGTACCACGTCCGCATCGGCGTCGGCCCGTACTGGAGCCAGACCGTGCTCAGCGTGCGCCGCCTGTGCCCGGACTGCTGCCTCGCGCTGGGGGTTGCGGTGCCGACGTAAGGGGGCAGCCCGGGAGCTCTAACGTCGCGTAGATCACCTGCGCCCATATCTGCGCCTCCGCCGCCGAAGAAGACGTCGGCGAACCCGATCGCCGCATAACTGCCCCGCTTCTGCTTCATATCGGTTCGGGAAAGGTCACACGCGTCACTTGAGTAACTTGAGCAACACCCCTACCTTCGGGTTTGGCTTCCAAATACAAGGGATGGGAACACACATGTCACGGATCGGCACTCGCATCGCCACCATCGCGGCTGCGGCAGGAGGCCTCGCCACGGCCTTTCTGGCGTTGAGCCCCATCGCCGCAGCCGACTCGGCGCCGATAATCCCCGCGTTGCCGGGCATCAACGTGGTTCAGCAGCTCGCCAACGCTCCCGCGATGGCCTCACAGTTGCTGCAGAACGCCGCGACAATGCTTCAGCCCGCGCCTGCGGCGCCGGTGGCGTCGGCCACACCGCCCGCTTCCGCACCGACCGCCTCCGCGTCGCTCAATCTCCCGCAGCCGCCATTGTCGGCGCCGATGAATAGCGCCGTCGGGACGGTGCCTGCGGGGCCGCTGAACCTGCCCACGTCGGCAATTCCGCTGCTGAGCCAGCTTGGCCTGCCGGGCAACCTGAGCTCACTGCCGCTGGCGAATCTGGGCGGCGCTCCGGCCGTTCCGGCGGCGCCCGCGATGCCGGGCGAGCCCGCGCTCCCGCCGTCGCTCAACCCGTTCTCAGCGCTGCCCTGAGACTCCCGGACAGCAGCCGCCTGCCACCGAGGAGTGGGCAGGCGGCTGCGCTACGTTGCGACAGTGGACGAGCATTCGTATGTCGAGTTCGATGGGCTCGGGCTGGCTGAGCGGGTCGCCGCCGGCGAGGTCGGCGCCGAGGAACTGCTCCGGATTGCCCAAAGGCGGGCGGATCGGGTCGGCCCAAGCGTCAATGCGATCTGCAACCGGTTGGACGAGCGTGCCGAAAGGCAGCTGAACAGCGACCTGCAGGGGCCGTTTGCGGGCGTGCCGTTTCTGATCAAAGACCTCCACCAGGACCTGGCAGGCACGACGACAACGGGCGGCTGCCGAGCACTGGCGAACACCGTCGCTCCGGACACCAGCACGGTGGTGCAGCGATGGCTGGACGCCGGGCTGGTGATCTTCGGCAAAACGAACACACCGGAATTCGGGTCGAAGGGCATCACGGAGCCCGAACTCTTTGGGCCGACCCGAAATCCGTGGGACCTGGACCGCACCCCGGGGGGCTCGTCGGGCGGTTCCGCGGCTGCCGTCGCCGCGGGCATCGTGCCGGTGGCCGGTGCCAGCGACGGAGGTGGCTCCATCCGCATCCCCGCCGCGTGCACCGGCCTGGTGGGCCTGAAGGCGGGTCGCGGCTTGATTCCGTCGGGACTGCATGACAGCGACCAGCTCAACGGGCAAGCCACCGACGGCGTGATCTCGCGTACGGTGCGCGACACCGCTGCGATGCTCGATGTGCTGGCCGGTCCCGATGCGGTGTCCGCCTTCGCGCCCGCCATGCCCGACATCGCGTTCCGCGACAACCTCGACCGTGCACCGAAGCGTCTGCGGATCGGGTTCACCACCTACTCGGCGATCCGCGGGTCCGCTCATCCCGAGGCCACCCGCGCGGTCGAGGCCGCCGCGCAGCTGTTGACAGAGCTGGGCCACGACGTCGAAGAGGTCACCCCCTCGTGGGACGACCGTCAACTCGCTCGCGACTTCCTGACGGTCTGGTTCGTCCATCAGGCGATCGAGATCGCGCGCATCAAACGCGACACCGGGGCGAAAGACGCGGACTTCGAGCAGGACACCCGCCTGATGGCCGCCCTCGGACGCGCAGCCAGCGGCATCGGACTACAGGCTGCCCAGGAGCGTCGGCACGACCACATCGCTGGATTGGCGCAGCTGCACGCCGGCCATGACCTGCTGATGACACCGACACTGGGCGAACCACCGATCCGGATCGGTTCGCTCGACCTCCCGTCTGCGCTCCGCGCGATGGCCGAGGCGATCCTGCGCACGCGGACCGTCCGGCTTCTGCAACTGACGGGAATCTCCGACGAGATCATCCAGCGCAACCTCGGGTGGGTTCCCTACACGCAGCTGGCCAACATCACAGGTCGCCCGGCCATCAGCCTGCCGTTGCACTGGACCGACTCCGGACTCCCAATGGGCGTGCAGTTCGTCGCATCGTTGAACGGAGAGAAGCTGCTGCTGCGCTTGGCGCGTCAGCTCGAACTCGCCGCCCCGTGGGTGCAACGGCGAGCGCCACAGTTCGCGTGAAGCGGGCGAACGGGCCTAAGTGACCGCGCGACAGCTGATTTCCATGCTGTCGGACTCCCTCACCGGAAAGTTGACGCTCACGTACCCGTTGTCAGGGTCGCGGACGTAGTCGACGTAGGGCTCGGTGCCGGCCAGCTCGGTGTTGTCGGCGACGACCAGCGTTCCCGGCGACAGCCGCGGTTCGAGCAACCCGATGATGGGCAGATACAGCTCCTTCCAGCCGTCGAGGAGCACGAAGTCGACCGCACCGTCCAGCGTCGGCAGCGTCGCGAGCGCGTCTCCCTCGAGCACGGTGATCAAGTCGTCCAAACCTGTCTGGGTAAAGGTCTTCTTCGCGGCGGCCACCTTGGCGGCGCTGAGTTCGGTGGTGACCACACGGCCGTGGCCGTTGTCTCGCACCGCGGCGGCAAGGTGCATCGCGGAGATGCCGAGTGACATGCCGAACTCGACGACAGTGCTTGGGCGCGCCGCCCGCACCAGTGCATACAGCAACCGTCCTGCCTCCGGGGTGACCGGCATGTAGATGTCACTCAACGCGTCCGCGCGCTCCTGCGCACTCATCGACGCGAGTTGTGCCAGCTCGCCCTGCCTTTCACGCAACATGCCCGACTGCGCGTTTGCCTCGCGGTACATCTGCTCGAGGGCAGCCGCGACTCTGGGATCCTGAAGTGTCGTCGTCACAACCTCGAGACTAGGCCCGCCTTGGCGAGCCACAAGCCGAGGAACGCAACCATGAGGCCGAAGCACAGGACATGGTCGCGGAAGATCGCCCGGGCAAGGCGCGTCTGCTCGGTCACACTGTCCGCACGCTTGCCGAGTCGAACGGCGTTGGGGACGGTGCGGATCAACGCCAACAAGATCGGAACACCGGCCAGCGCGGTAGACACCGAAACGAACCAGCCGGGGTCGTTGCCGAATATCGCCCGAACGGCCAACATAATCAACAGAATCAACATGACCAGCGCGATCAGGCTGCTCATCGGCCGCGATGAAGTGGTCGCGCGGTGGTAATACCCCGCGATCGAAGCGAGCACGGGCTCGGGTAGTGGGTCCGGAGACTGACGGTGCGCCAGAACCTGGCTGTCGAATATCAGGTCCATCCACAGCACGGCAAGCAAGAAGCCGCCGCACGCGGTGATTGCCGACGGCACTGCGCTCATCATCCGCGACGCGTGAGCGCCGCCCAGCCGGCGCTTCCCGCTCTGCGTAATGATGTCCTCCGGTTTCGGCCGGCGGGTCCGGCGAGTCGAAGCACCGGCCATCCCCGTCGAGCCGCCGTCGTGGCGAGCCCGCGCCGGGGGTTCACCGGTCGGGGATTGCCGACCAGAGACATCAGCGGGACGTCTTCGTCGCCGTCGGCATAGAAGTAACTACGTTGCAGGTCAATGTCATTGGCACCGCAGTACTGTTGGACGGCGGACGCCTTCTTCGGGCCCCACAGGATGGGCTTGACGATGCCGCCGGCCAAAGCGCCATGCTCATCGAGTTCAAAGTGGTTGCAGAGCACCTGAGTTATCCCCAGGAAGCGCGCCACCGGTTCGGCATGGATGGTGAGTGCGGACGAACTCAGCACCACGGTGTGGGCGCGCTCCTGGTGCGCTCGGACGATCTCCAGCATGTGGGGGTACATCCGCGATGCGATGTCGCGCGCGAACAGCTGCTCGCCGAGTTCGTCGAGGTCGCTCATCAGCTCGCCACGCAGATAGCCCGCTGCCCTTTCAAGTAGTCGCTCGAATTGCATGCGCCCCAACCGGTACCGCACCGATGCTTCGAGGATTCCGAGCAGTTCGCCGATGCTCGCCTGGCCGCGCCGAATCCGGTGACCGGCGTGAGCCGTTGCGGTGAAGCCGGCGACCAGCGTGCCGTCGAGGTCGAAGAACGCGCCGACGCGCGGTCCCGGCGGACCCGAGGCGATCGCCGCGACCGAATCTGAAAGGTGCGCTGCCGGGAAACTTCGCATGCTAGGTAGCACGGTAAAGGAAGAAGGCGCGTTCGAGGGTGCAGCGCGCAACGCCAGGCCCGAACTGGAACAGGTTCTAGTTCCTAAGGTAGCGTGACCCGTCATGGGACGTGTGGATGGAAAAGTTGCACTGATCAGCGGCGGTGCCCGCGGCATGGGTGAATCTCATGCCCGGATGCTTGTCGCCGAGGGCGCAAAGGTAGTGATCGGCGACATTCTCGACGACGAGGGCAAGGCGCTCGCCGACGAGCTGGGCGACGCCGTGCGCTACGTCCACCTCGACGTCACGCTGCCCGACCTGTGGAAGGCCGCGGTAACCACCGCAGTCGACGAATTCGGAAAGCTCAACGTGCTGGTGAACAACGCCGGAACGGTGGCCCTCGGCCCGCTGGCGACTCACGACCTGAAAAAGTGGCAGCAGGTCATCGATGTGAACCTGACCGGCACGTTCCTCGGGATACAGGCGGTCATCGAGCCGATGATCAAGGCCGACGGCGGCTCGATCATCAACGTCTCATCGATCGAGGGGCTGCGGGGGGCACCCTGGGTGCACGGCTACGTGGCGTCCAAATGGGCAGTGCGCGGTCTTACCAAATCGGCGGCGCTCGAGCTGGCACCGCAGAAGATCCGCGTCAACTCGATACACCCGGGCTTCATCCGCACCCCGATGACCAAGCACCTGCCCGACGACATGGTCAAGGCGCCGCTCGGCCGCCCCGGCAGGCCCGAAGAGGTGTCGACGTTCGTACTGTTCCTGGCCAGCGACGAGTCCTCGTTCGCCACCGGCGCCGAGTTCGTGATGGACGGCGGCCTGGTGGCCGACGTTCCGCACAAGGACTTCTGATTCATCACTTCGTTGTTCATTAGGTCGTTGCGCGCGGTGACCTAATGGACCCCGCCCATGCGCCGGCTCACGCTCGGGGTGAGAGCGAACACCACAATGCCGGTGAGAATCGCGACGGCTCCGGTCACGCCGAAGTAGGTGAATTCGTGACCGGGATCGTAGTAGCGCGCCAACACGCCGGACATCGACGTGCCGAGGCCGACCGAGAAGAAATACAGGGCCATCATCTGAGCCCGAAAGGATTCCGGCGCAAGCTTTGTGGTGACCGCGAGTCCGATCGGCGAGATCAAGAGCTCGGAGACCGCGAACACGGCCATGATGGCGACCACGAGCAACGCCGGAACCGCCCTGCCGGAGGTTCCGGCCATCGGCAGAAACAGCAGAAATGCGAGACCCATCCCGATCACGCCATAGGCGAACTTGCGCGGGGTGGTCGGGGCACGCGTACCGAGCCGTGTCCAGATGATCGCGAAAACCGGTGACAGCACGATGATCCACACCGGTTCAATCGACCCGATCCAGTTCGACGGTGCGGTCCAGCCGAACATGGACCAGTTCATCCGCTCGTCGGAGTACACCGCGAGGACCGTGAAGATCTGCTGAAACAGCGACCAAAAGACCGCGTTCGCGACGAACAGAGGAATGAACGCGCGCACGCGGGATCGCTCGATCGGCGTCACCCTCGAGCTGGTCAGCATCATCACGAAATATGCGATGGCCGCGACGACAATCACCCCGGTGGTGACTTGCGGCAGCGTGGACAGCGTGACCACGCCGCTCAGTAGCGCCATAGCGATCACCGTGGCGGCGGCGAGAACGACTGCGGCCGCCCAGCCAATAGTGCTGCGGGGCAATGGGTTCGGGACATCACGGCCGTGGGCGCCCAGATTGCGGCGGAACACCATGTACTGCGCCAGCCCCGCCGCCATGCCGATCGCCGCAGCGCCGAAACCGTAGTGGAAGCCCAGGTGCGTCTGCACGAGACCCGTGATCAGCGGACCGATGAACGCGCCGAGGTTGATGCCCAGATAGAAGAGCGTGAAGCCGCCGTCGGCGCGTGCGTCGCCCTTCTCGTAGAGAGTGCCCAGCAGCGACGACGCGTTGGCCTTCAGCGCACCCGACCCGAGCGCGACCAGTACCAGGCCCAGGCCGACGCCGGCCAGGCCGGGCACGATCGCAAGCGCGATATGTCCCGCCATGACAACGACGCCGCCGTAGAGCACCGTCCGCTCCATGCCGAGCAACCGGTCGGCGATCCAGCCGCCCAGAACGGTCGACAGATACACCAGGCCGCCGTAGGCACCGACGATGCCGGTGGCGGTGCTCTTGGGCAGCCCCAACCCGCCATCGGTGACGGAGTAGTACAGGTAGTAGGCAAGAATCGTGAGCATCCCGTAGAACGAAAATCGTTCCCAGAGCTCGACTCCGAACAAGTTGGCCAACCCGATCGGGTGCCCGAACAACGTCCGCGCGTCGGCACGCTCGGTTTCCTGCCCTGCTCCCGTCATGGGATGTCAGCCGGGTCGTGCATGTTTGATAGTCGCGCCCTCGCGTGCGAGTGCATAGAGCGCCCAAACGCCTGGCACGCCTTTGAGTTCATACTCGCCGCGGGCGACGAACGTGTGCCGCGATCCGGTGACGATCTCGCGCACGGTGGACGACACGAGCACCTCGCTCGGGCGGGCGAACGCGGCGACGCGCGCGCCGATGTGCACAGCCATGCCGGCAACGTCGGCGCCACGCACCTCGACCTCGCCGACGTGAATACCTGCCCTCACCTCGATGCCGAGCACGCGGACCGCGTCGACGATCGCCTCCGCGCAATCGATCGCGACGCTCGGGGCGGTGAAAGTCGCGACGAATCCATCGCCGGCCGTGTTCACTTCGCGGCCGCCGAACCGGTCAAGCTCGTGACGGACAATCTTGTCGTGGTTGTCGAGCAGGTCGTGCCAGCGGTGATCGCCCAGCCCGGCAGCGCGCTTGGTCGAGCCGACGATGTCGGTGAACACGATGGTGGTGAGTATCCGTTCGGCGTCGAAATGACCGCGCACGCCGGTGATGAACTCCTCGATCTCGTCGAGCATCGGCGCGGTGTCGCCGACCCAGTACGGCACATCAGCGCCGGGCAACTCGACATAGCGTGATCCCGCGATGTGTTCGGCCAGGTAGCGGCCGTGCCCGACCGGGATGAAGGTCGATTTTTCGCGGTGCAGGATCAATGTCGGCGCGGTGATGCGCGGAAGTGAATCGCGGACGTCCGATTCTGTGACGGCCTTGGAGATTGCTCGGGCCATGCTCGGCGACGCTGCGCGGTTGCCCGCCAGATCCCACCAGGTGCGAAACGCTTGATCATCGGCAACGCTGGGCGCTACGAGCCTGAGGGTGTCGAAACCCTGCTCGATCGCGTCGGGCTCGGTTGCCACCGTCATGAACGGTTCGGTGAGTTCCACTCGGGCTCCGACAGGGTAGTCAGGCGCCCAGAGCGTACGCGCCGCGCCGTTGACGATCACCAGGCTCCGCACCCGGTCGGGGTGATCGGCCGCGAGGACCAGTCCGCTCGTCGCGGTCCAGCTCGGCGCCAATATCGTGGCCTGTTCGCATCCGACTGCGTCCAGCACTGCGATGGCGTCCTCGGCCCAATGGTTCGGCCCGAGGGCATCCAGCGACGGAACCCGAGATGACATGCCGGTTCCACGCTGGTCGAACCGGATCACCCGGCTGAACGTTGCAAGGCGGCGATGGAAGCGGTACATCGACGGCTCGTCGTCGATCGTGTCGATCGGGATGGCCGGGCCCGGCAGCACGAGAAGGTCGATCGGCCCGTCGCCGAAGACCTGGTAGGCGATGTCGATATCACCGCACTTCGCGTAGCGAGTCCGCGGAACCGGCGCCACGGCTAGAGGCTACTTCACAAGCTCCTTGTTACTCGCCCGATCTGGTTCCGCGTCACCCGAGGTGCGCAGACAGCAGCCAGGCCGCTATCGACTTGCGACCCTTCGGTTCATCTCGAAGCTCGATGCCGCCGAAGCCGTCGAATCCCTCCGGGACGTTGCCGTGAATTCGGGCGTGCCTGATGTCATCGACGACCCAGTACCGCGACACCACGTCGCGTAGTTCGTCCTCGGTGACCGGGTTGGCGGGTCCCGGCAGGCTACCTTCGGGCATCGCCGTGCGGTCGAAGACCAGGACGAAGTAGGAAGCCCCCGGTGCGGCGGCCCGCACGATGGACTGCTGGTATCCATCACGGGCTTCGATCGGCATCGAGTGGAACAACGTGCTGTCGACGATCGTGGAAAACCGTCCGTCGTAGCCGGTGAATGACGAGATGTCGGCGACCTCGAACGTCGCGTTGGTCAGGCCTCTCCGGGCGGCCTCCGCGCGGGCCAAATCGATCGCAGTCGGTGACATGTCGAGCCCGACGGTGGTGTAGCCGTGCTCGGCAAGGTGAATTGAGAGCGCGGCTTCACCGCAGCCGGCGTCGAGCACATCCCCGTGGATCTTGCCTTGCTCGATCAGCGCGGCGATTTCGGGCTGCGGCTCCCCAATACTCCATGGCGGTCGCACGCCCGCGCCGAAGGCTGCCGTGTCGCCGCGGTACGCGGCGTCGAACTCGAGGTCTTCTGGTGTGGTCATGCCGCCTGTATAGCCCTGCCGCCCAGATAGATCAATACGTACCGGAAACGAAGATTTCCGGGTCTCGACAGAACGCTTCGATACTCTGCTCAAAGAGCCTGGGGCTGACCAAGATCAGTGAATTCCTACGACTCCACCGCGGCTCGGAATGCCTGCTCGGCCGCATCGCCGTGGACAGCGAACACCACCCGTTCAAGCGTGCGCGGATCGTGTTCCCGGACCGCGCCGACCATCAGCCGCGCCGCCTCGTCCAGCGGGAAGCCACCGACGCCGGTGCCGAACGCCACCAGTGCCAGTGAGCGGCAGCCGAGTTCGTCGGCCTTGCGCAACGTCGTGCGAGTTGCGCGCGCGACGATCTCGGATGAGGTCGGGCCGCCGAGCTCCATCGTCGCCGCATGGATCACATACCGCGCAGGCATATCTCCCGCGGTGGTCTCGACCGCCTCTCCGAGACCGATGGGCGCCTTCTCATCCGATTCGCGCTGCACATCCGGCCCGCCTGCGCGCGCGATCGCCGCAGCAACACCGCCGCCGTGCTTGAGTTGAGTGTTGGCCGCGTTGGTGATCGCGTCGACCTCGAGCCCGGTCACGTCGACCTGACGGACTTCTACATTGATCATCGACACATCCTCTCGCGGGCCCCTCCCCGCGGGCGCGCGATGCCCAACTGCGTAGCCTCATACGCGGTGAGTGCACGCGCGGGCATTGTCGTCACGGGGACTGAGGTCCTGACGGGGCGTGTCCAGGACCGCAACGGACCCTGGATCGCCGACCGGCTCTTAGAGCTCGGGGTCGAACTCGCGCACATCACCATCTGCGGTGATCGTTCTCAAGACATCGAGGCTCAACTGCGCTTTCTGGCCGACGAGGGAGTGGACCTGATCGTCACGAGCGGCGGCCTGGGGCCCACCGCCGACGACATGACAATCGAGACGGTGGCCCGATTCTGTGGGCGCGAGCTGGTGCTTGACCCCGAACTCGAGGACAAGATCACCGACATCCTCAAGCGCTTCATGGCGCGTTTCAACAACGTGGATTTAGAAGCGGTGCGTGCCGCCAACCGCAAGCAGGCCATGATTCCCGCCGGTTCGTATGTCATCGACCCGGTCGGCACCGCGCCCGGCGTCGTCGTGCCCGGCAAGCCGTCGGTCGTGGTGCTGCCGGGGCCGCCGCGTGAACTGCAGCCGATGTGGCCGCAGGCGGTGCAGACCGAAGCCGTCCAGCACGCAATCGCGGGCCGAACGAGTTACCGGCAGGACACGGTTCGGATGTTCGGGCTGCCGGAGTCGGGGCTCGCCGAGACCCTGCGCGAGGCCGAGGGACAGGTCGCGGGCTTCGAGCGGCTCGAGATCACGACGTGTCTGCGGCGCGCGGAGATCGAGATGGTCACCCGCTACGAACCCGACACCGCGCCGGTGTACGAGCAGCTTGTGGAGCTGTTGCGAAAACGGCACGAGCGCGAGATCTACTCCGAGGACGGCTCGCGGGTGGACGACCAGGTCGCGCAGCTGTTGGCCGGTCGCCGGATAGCGACGGCGGAGTCCTGTACGGCGGGGCTGGTGGCCGCGCGGCTCACTGACCGGCCGGGTTCATCGGCATATGTCGCCGGGGGAGTCGTGGCATATTCCAACGACGCGAAAACCGACCTCCTCGGTGTGGATCCAGCGCTGATCGAAGCTCATGGTGCGGTGTCGGAGCCCGTGGCGGAGGCGATGGCCCACGGCGCGCTGAACCGCTTCGGCGCGGACACATCGGTCGCAATCACCGGGATCGCCGGGCCCGGTGGGGGAACGCCGGACAAACCGGTCGGGACGGTCTGCTTCAGCGTGATGCTGGCGGGCGGACCGACGCAGACCCGAACCCTGATGCTGCCCGGCGATCGATCGGATATCCGCGAGCGCTCGACCACCGTTGCGATGCACATGTTGCGGAGCGCGCTGGCCGGCGGGTTTCTGCCAACTCTGGGCAATATCCCGTCACGCAAGAACTAAATCGACTGGCAGCCCTGTTTCCGATCACGCCCAAGCGAATACGGCCGACATCGCCAGGAGACACCCAATGGACCACATCACCGCGCTCGTCACCGGGGCCAACCGAGGACTGGGAAAGCGGCTAGCCGCCGAACTCGTCGAGCGCGGCGCGAAGGTGTACGCCGCCGCACGCCGCCCGGACACGGTCGACCTTCCAGGCGTGGTCCCGATCCAACTCGACATCACCGATCCTGAATCGGTGCGCCGCGCCGCAGAAGCCGCACCCGACGTGAACGTCCTCGTGAACAACGCCGGCGTATCGACGCGAGCGTCGCTGCTCACCGGGCGACTGGAGGATGTGCGGCTTGAGATGGACACCCACTACTTCGGCACGCTGAACGTAACCCGCGCTTTCGCGCCGATAATCGAACGCAATGGCGGGGGAGCGATTCTCAATGTGCTGTCGGTGTTGTCGTGGGCGCACCCGCCGGGGTCCGGCGCCTACTCAGCGGCCAAGGCGGCGGCGTGGGCGATGACCGACGCAGTGCGCGAGGAGCTCGATCCGCGCGGCATTCACGTGGCAGCGTTGCACGTCGGGTTCATGGACACCGACATGGCCAGCTTCGCCCCGGCAGATCAGAAGAGCGACCCCGCCGCCGTGGCCAGGCAGGCGTTGGATGCCTTGTTTGCCGGGGAACCCGAGATCCTCGCCGACGACCTGTCGCGTTCGGTCAAGGCGCGGCTCTCCGGGACGACGTCCGTCTAGAAGGCCCGGCGTTTGCACGCCAGTTATCAACTCTCGCCAGCGGTTACAGCAAATCTCAAGATCGCTCGTCAAAAACAGCAGCCTGCTCAGAACCAACAGGAGTGCCAAAACCGCCCAATTTGCCGACTCGCTTCGCGTAACGTGATCGGAACCAAATAGCCAAACCGGTTGGGAGGCATCCGATGCGAAAATTCGCCACCACGTTTGTCGCTGCGGCAGCAATTTTTTCGAGTCCGTTGGCCGTCGCGCAAACTGCGCAGGCCGCCGATGTCAGCAACGACACCACCGTATCCGCGCCGGCGCCGGCGCCGGCGCCCGCGCCCACGCCGCGAGTGCATGCGTTCGATTGTCGGGGCACCACAGGAAGTATGGGATGCGGCCCCGGATGGTTCTGGCGCGACGGGTGGCGCGGATGGAGCTGTTACCCCTGCTGATATGCACCGACCCCAGATTGGAGAACACCCAATGAGAATTTCCCTGACGTCGATCGGCGGTTTGACAGCAACCGCAGCGCTTGCTGCCGGTGTAACAACATTCGGGATTGGTTCTGCCGCAGCAGATCCCGCTGACTATACTGTGTTGTTGGTCAACCCGAACGATGTCACCGATTCGATGGCTTACTCGGCCGCTGCGCCGGTCCAGAATCCCAACAATCAGCAGGGTGTGTCGGCGGTCTACTCTCACCGGGACGGCCGGCAGATCACCGAAACCGTGCTGGTCCTGCCTGACGCTGCGGGAGCTACCGCCGCGATGAACGCCGCGCAGGGCGACGCGGCCAATCGAATTGCCAACGAGAAGACACAGCCCGTGCAGGTGGGGACCGGCGGAACGCTGCTAACGGGGTCGTCCGCGGACGGGTCCAAGTCAATGAGCGTGTTGCTGTTCACGCAGGGCAACGCGGCTGCGACGGTTGAATTCGACGGTCCGCCAAAGGATCCTGCTCCAACGGAGTTCGTCGTCGACCTCGGCCAGAAGCAGGATACGGCGATCAGGAACGCACTGTCGGCGTAAGCCCCGTGGATTGAGGGAGCTACCTCTGGTCGTCGCGGTCCCAGACGTCCAACATGGAGCGCAGGATTTCCTCGCCGCGACCCAAACCGGCGAGGTGACTCTCGCCTGGCAAGTGGTACAACTCGGCATCCGGGAGCCGAGCGACGACGTGCTGTCCGTGCGCAAACGGAACGATGTGGTCGTGGTCGCCGTGCCACCAGCGAACCGGGACCTTCACCTGGTCGAGATGGAAGCCCCAATAGCGGGCAAACACGACAACGTCGGCGAACGGCGCGGCCAGCTGCTTCCGGCTGCCGTTGAGCAGATCGTCGAGGAACATCGCCTTCAACTCGGGCCGCGCAAGCAGGCGACGGTCAGCCGGAGGAGACACAAGGCCGTAGATGTCGACCGCCGGGGACGCAATCGGTCGGATGAACCGGATCAATAAGCTCGCGGCGAACCCGATGGGAGTGCCCGCCACCTGGAGAAACGGAGCGAGGCGAGTACCGAGGGCCATAGCGCCGCCGCCGATGGATTCAGGGCCGCTAGCCGGCGCGACACCACCCAGAACGCCGGCGGCCACGACGCGGTCCGGCATTGCCGCGGCACAGGCGAGGGCATATGGACCGCCACCGGACAGACCGACGATGGCCATCTGGTCGATCCCGAGAACGTCCGCAACGGTTCGCATGTCGTCGGCGAACTCAAGAACCGTCTCGTACTGATGCGGCGTCGACGAACCGATACCGGGCCGGTCGATGCCGATCAGTCGGATGTTCTCGCGCTCCGCGAAGACCCGGGCCTCGGTCGGGATCTGACGGCGGGCACCCGGAGTTCCGTGCAGCCAGAAGACGGCGCGGCCCTGCGGGTCGCCGAACTCAGCAAAGCCGATCTGGCGATCCTCACCGACGGCGACGTTGCCCTCCAACTTGGGACGGGCGATTGCTACAGCCATGCCCAGAGTGTCGCATGAGGCCATGCGCCGGATTTGCCCGCTACGGCGCGACCGTGTGCCTACCGGGGGAGAACTGCCTCGACCGCCTCGATCACCTCGGGTGCATCCGGCTCGGTGCGCGGCCGAAATCGGTTGACGATCCGTCCGCCAGGGGCGATAAGGAACTTCTCGAAGTTCCACTGGATGTCGCCGGCGGCTCCGTCGCCATCTGGTGTCTTCGTGAGCTCGGCGTACAGCGGATGCCGTTCTTCGCCGTTGACCTCGGCCTTCTCCAGCAGCGGGAACGTCACACCGTACGTCGTCGCGCAGAAGGTCTTGATCTCCTCTGCGCTGCCCGGTTCCTGTCCCATGAACTGGTTGCACGGCACACCGATCACCGTCAACCCGCGGTCGCCGTAGTCATCCGCCAACTTCTGCAGCGCGCTGTACTGGGGAGTCAGGCCGCACTTGGAGGCAACGTTCACCACAAGCACCGCCCGATCAGCGAACTCCGACAGCGAGATTGGGTCGCCGTCGAGCGTGGTCAAGGGGATGTCGCGAATTGGCGCAGCGGTCATGCGGCCCTACGTTACCGTGAGGCATGACGGCGGTTTGCCGACTGATCATCGTCGCAATTCTGGCAGCGGCGGCGACCATCCCGGTCTGCGCACCGGCAGCCGCCGACGACGGTTGGACCGGCTTGGTGCAGATCGGCGGCGGACGAAGCATCTACCTGGACTGCCGGGGCGCAGGAACCCCGACCGTCCTCATCATTCCTGGCAAGGGAAGTTACGCCGATGCCTGGAACGTCATCGTCCCCGCGGACGACCCCGTGCGGTCGTCGCCGTACGACCTGATCGCGGCGGCCGAACTCGAGCCGAGCCCGACGGCCACGCAGCCGACGGTCGCACAAACGACGCGTGTGTGCGCATACGACCGACCAAACACCCGTCCCGACGGGGTGACTCGCTCAACGCCGATACCGCAACCGCACAATGTTCAACAAGACGTTGACGACATTGTGAAACTGCTTTCTGCAGAAGGTATTTCGACACCCGTTGTGGTAGCCGCCCATTCTTACGGAGGACTGGTGGCGGACCTTTTGGCCCGCACCCACCCCGAACTGGTGAGCGGCTTGGTGATGGTCGATCCGGTATCGGAGTTTCTGCCATCGCTGGGCAATCCCGTGCAGAATGCCGCGTTCAACCGCGATGCGGCGACACCGGCGGGCCCCGACGGCGAAGGGTTCCTCGCAGACGACGCCTATGCCCGGATCAGGGCCGCGCCTCCACTGCCGACGGTGCCCGCGATCGTCCTCAGCTCCGACAAGTTCCCGCCGCCCGCCCAACTGAAGCCCGACAACTACAGGTTGACGCAGATCCAGCAAGCCAACAGCCAGCTCGCAAGCGAGCTCGGCACCACCAACGTGATCGCGACGGACAGCGGCCACAACCTGATGCTCTACCAGCCCCAGCTGGTCGCCGACGAGATCATCGCGGTCGTCGAACGAGTACGGGCGGAATAACCTGCCATGACCCTCGGTACCGCGGCACCTCGTTTGATGATCGGAGCGTCGGGTATGCCGAGCAGATGGTTGACCCCGCTAACCACGTAGTGCCTTCGCATAGCGTCAGCCATCGTTTGTGGCGATGTAACCAACACGGCACCAATGCTTCACGCAGCGACCATCCAATTCGCAGTGTGTTGCTTTAACCCACGGGTGTCGTTGTGTCACAGTGGAATCACTATGACGATCGACTCCAAGCCACCGCCGGTGCCGGTCTGGCGTGATCCGCTGTCGTTGTGCTTTGAGACACACCGTCGGTTTCTGGTAATGCGGTTGCGGCGCCGACAGCGTGCATACGCCCGAGGACGGGCAACGTGGTCCACGCGGCCCCCATCGGAAAAGCGGCGGTAGTCCGACTGCGGAGCAGCACAATTGCGGCGGCGTAGGGTCGAGTCGTGCGCGTAATCATCGCCGGCGGGCATGGTCAAATCGCATTGCGTCTGGCGCATCTGCTGTCGTCTCGCGGTGACGAGGTGGCCGGAATCATCCGCAAGTCTGAGCAAGCGCAGGACCTCGTCACCGCGGGCGCCGAGCCGCTGGTTTGCGATCTTGAGTCAGCTGACGTCGCCGACGTCGTCCGAATTCTGAAATCGGCTGACGCTGCGGTCTTTGCAGCCGGGGCGGGCCCAGGAAGTGGTATCGCACGTAAGGAAACGGTGGATCATGCGGCTGCCGTTCTATTCGCCGACGCCGCGGAGGCGGCCGGCGTGCGGCGATTCCTCGTCATCTCGTCCATGGGTGCCGACCGAGAGCCGCCGGAGGGCACCGACCCCGTGTTCGCGGCGTACCTTCGCGCAAAATCCGCCGCGGACGCCTACGTCCGGTCCCGCGCCCAGTTGGACTGGACGATTCTGCGACCCGGCCGGCTCACCAACGATCCAGGCACCGGCAGGGTGACGCTGGCGGAGTCCACGGGGTACGGACAAATCAGCCGCGACGATGTCGCGGCAGTGCTGGCCGCACTGCTCACCGAACCCGGCACGATCGGCCTCACACTGGAGCTGGTCGACGGGGACACCCCGGTAGCCGAAGCCGTCAAGGCGTTCGCCAGCGGCTGAGTGAACGGCGCCGCGGCATGTCTCAGCGGAGCGGGATGTCGTGGCCCTGCCCGCGCTGATCGGCGGGTCGTGGACCGAAGTAGCGGCGTTCGGCCTCGTTGATGTGGACGTCGTTGATGCTGGCTTCACGTCGCCGCATCAGACCGCTGTCGTCGAATTCCCACAACTCGTTGCCGTAACTCCGGTACCACTGGCCGGAGATGTCGTGCCATTCGTATTGGAACCGGACCGCGATGCGGTTCTCCCGGAAGCCCCAGAGGCTCTTGCGCAAGACGTAGTCGAGTTCTCTCTCCCATTTGGCGGTGAGGAATGCGACGATCTCCGCGCGTCCGGTGATGAAAAGGTCACGGTTACGCCAGGCGGAATCCTCGGTGTAGCCGAGACTGACGCGATGCGGGTCGCGGGTATTCCAAGCATCCTCGGCGGCTTGAGTTTTCGCGATGGCGCTATCGATATCGAAGGGCGGAAACGGCGGCCGTGGCTCGTCCATCGTTGACCTCTCTTCGAGCTCGTTTCGCTAATGGCTCTACCAACGTATCCCGGTCACGAACAGCGTTGATCTCCCGGGCTTGCGACCCGCGCCAACGCGCAGGCCGAGGCGGTGGAACGCCACTTCCGGGGCCGGCGATCGAGGGTTAGCCTGCGGTCATGGCCATCGACCCCAAGACCACAGCCGTCGTGCTGATCGAGTACCAGAACGACTTCACCACCCAGGGCGGTGCGTTGCACGAGGCGGTCTCGGAGGTGATGGTCGGGACTGACATGCTCGCCCATACGGGAGACCTCGTGAAAGCGGCGCGAAATGCCGGGGCGACGATCATGCATGCCCCGATTGCCTTCACCGAGGGCTATGGCGAGCTCACCAACCGCCCGTACGGCATTCTGAAGGGTGTCGTCGACGGCCAGGCATTCGTCAAAGGTTCGTGGGGGGCGCAGATCATTGACGAGCTGACGCCGGCTGCCGGCGACATCGTCGTCGAGGGCAAGCGCGGCCTGGATGCCTTCGCCAGCACCAACCTCGACTTCATCCTGCGCAGCAAGGGAATTTCGACGGTCGCCCTCGGCGGATTCCTCACCAACTGCTGCGTCGAGTCAACCATGCGCAGTGCTTACGAGAACGGCTACCGGGTCATCACCCTGAGCGACTGCGTCGCCGCGACATCGGTTGAGGAGCACCAGAACGCGCTCAAGTACGACTATCCGATGTTCTCCCTGCCCATGACCGCCGCCGAGTTCGTCAGCGAGCTCGACACCTAGTGCGCCCGCGTAGAGTCCGCCCGGTGGACATCGACGTGCAGCTGCCCTCCGGGCGGATCCGGGCCCGACGGTGGGGTGCCGATGGCGCTCCGCTGCTCCTGTGCGTCCACGGCCTCTCCGCGAACCTCTGCGGCTTCACCGACCTCGCTCAGCGCCTGGCCGGCAACGACCGCCAGGTCGTTGCGATTGACCTTCGCGGCCGTGGCCGCAGCGAGGTCACGCCGCCCGGCACGTACGGGCTGGAAAACCACGCCCGCGACGTCCTCGGCGTCGCGACCGCCCTCGGCGCGGCCGAATTCGACCTCGTCGGTTGGTCGCTCGGCGCGTTGATCTCCATGCGGGTTGCACTCCGGGACGGCGATCGTCTGCGCAGCGTCACGCTGATCGATCACACCGGGCCGGCGGACGCGGCGGCATTGGCGCCGATCCGCGCCGGTCTGAATCGCCTCGACGCCGTCGTGCCGACGCCGGACGCTTATCTCCAGACGATCCGCGATGGCGGCGTGATCAATCCCTGGTCGCCGTTCTGGGACGCCTACTACACCTACGAACTCGAACAGCTCCCCGACGGCTCGTGGAGCCCGACGACCTCGCGGGCCGCCGCCGAAGAGGACCTCTATCAGGAGTGGCCGCGCGACTGGAGCGACCATTGGCGCGCGCTCACCATGCCGACCGTGGTGGTGCGGGCCATCAAGCCACTCAACGGTGCGCTCATTGTCCCCGACCGCGCGATCGAGGCGCTCGCAGCGACGAACCCGGCGGTTCGCGTGGTGAATACGCCGGAGAGCAACCACTTCACCTGCATTGTCGATCCGATCACTCTCGCTGCGATCCAGGAGATTTCGCAGCCGTGACCGCGCGCCTGAACGTGGCGATCCTCGACGACTACAGACGACTCTGCATCATGCTAAACCTGCTGCTCAGCAGGTCATTCTCCACCATCATGCTGAGAAATATCAGCTACTTCACCATCTATAGCAAACCAGGCGGCCACTTGGCCGCGACAGGGGCGCGATCACACGGGCGGCCGGTGGCGGGGTGTCTTGTTGTAGCCGATCGACGGATCGTTAGCGCCGGTGTCCCGTATGAGCTTCACTTCCATCGCGCGGACCTCGGCGTCGATGGCCGTTTCGGATTCCCACAGGATTTCTTTGCGCACCGTCACATCGAACCGGTGCGGTTCGAGTCCGAGGTCAGCGGCGATCTGCTCGTGGGCGCTCGGGCTGCCCATGTACAGCAGCGTCCCCGTGAGGTATATCCCGATGTAGAGACTTCGATGCTCTCGTGCTCATGTTGGATCATTGTGAGCACAAACCGGAGGGCTACTTCATCTAATGGAATTTGCCATCGCTGCCGCAAATTATGTAATTGCCGTAACTGCCGTAAATCCTGTCACCTACGTTGTAAAACACCCACTCGCCGTGTCTCCTGACGAGCGCACGTCGTCGGCAGCGGTGGCTGCTTTTGTTTTGCGAGGGCAGGGGTGGGATCGAACAGGAGGTTCCGATCGTGGCCGCCGACGCCAGAAGGGTGGCCGCGACAAGACGACGCCCGCGACGGCGGGTCGAACTGGTGATGATGCTCATTGAGTTTTCCTTTCAGATAGTGGCCTGGGCCACGGTTGCCCGTGGTGGGCATTGACATAGGTGAGAGCACGCACCCGCGGCTGCGGTGACACTTTTTTGGGCAGCAATCGAGCCTTCGGCCCCGAATCGACTACGGCGCGCGCCGGTCGACTGCCCGAGCTACTGAGGTAGCCCGGCGACGTTACGCTGGGTCTCAACCGGAAGGGGGCGACGATGACCGCGCGCAGCGTGTTCTACGACATCTGCGACACACCGGCGAGGCTGCTGACCTCACCGCCGCGCCGACCTGGTGATCGCGATCGAGCGCGCGATCCGGGCTCGCCGTTGGTCCCGCGATCGGGCGGCGCAGCGACTGGGCTTGCCACGGGTTCGCGTCGACGAACTTTTCAACGGTCCACGCGACGGTTCACGATCGAGGAGCTGATCGGTATCGGTGCCTTGCTGGGTGTCGAGCTGCGCGGCGCCGCGGACATCACCTAGCCGGTCGCGTTCGAACGGCTGGGCTTGGGTGGGTGGTCCGGCTGGCAGTCGATCGGCCTGGACTAGAGAAGACGGCCGGGTTGGGTTCGGGATGGTCACCTTCGGTTGGTGGTCCCGTTGCGTTTCCCCAGGTCGCTGGAATTCAGCACCCGTTCGCCGGACGGACGACGTCGTCGGATGACACTTCGATCCATCCGACGGAGCGATCAATCAGCCACGGCACGTGCTCGATTTCGGCACGCCAGACATACCCATCCAATCGCCAGCGCGGGATCACAACCGGCTCACCGGCGTGCAGAGCCTCGGAGATTCGACCGCGGTCGGCGACGAGGTCGGCGATCTGGCGCCGAATCTCCAGCGAGTCGCGGCCCTCGAACTTCAGCCGAAGATCGTTTGGGTCCGGCGGGTAAGCCTGCGAGTCGCACAGCAGGAACTTGTACAGCGACACGATCCTGTAGCTGCGGGCGTCCGCGTCGACGACATCGACGTCACGCGGCGGCGCCGACGGGTGATCGGTGCGGACGCGCCAAGACGGCTTCGCGCGAAGAGACGACGCCGGTCGGCCCTTACGCCGTGGCATCGCGGTCCCACCGGACGCGCGCGGCCCGGGCGGCCTTGATGCTCCGCAAGCTCGGCTCGGGCGGCGGCTGCGTCTTCACCTGCTTCAGCAGGCGGGCCAATTGCGCGTCCTGCAGCCGTCACGACGCGATCCGCGCCGTGCAGGTCCTTGATGGTGTCGCGCACAGCTGCTACCACGCGGGCCGACAAGCGAACGGTGACGGCATCGCGGATGGCGGTCTTTCCGCCGACGTGGCGGTAGATAGTGGCGGGCGAACAGTGAGCCTTCTTGGCCAACGCCTCGATCGTGAAGGTGTCGAAGCCGTTACGCGAAATCAGGTCGGCGGCTGCGGCGTAAATCCGTTCGGGGGCCGCGTCGCGGCGGTCCCGCCCGACCAGCCAATCTTGCGCCATCGGCGACGTCCTTTCCGGAGATGGAGGCCGACGCGATTCTCTCACGGTAAGAGATTTACGTCATATTTTCTCACGGCTGTGCCCAGCTCACCGATGGTGTCGTGTGCCCCGGACCAGCCATGCCTGCTGATTGGGCCTTTCAACTTCTTGGCTCGCCGTTGACGGTGGACACAGCACCCGATCAACCTGAGCCCATGACCGTCCTCGACGATCCGATCCAGTTCTTCGGTGACGAACCGATCCAGGACCCCTATCCCCTGTATGACCGCATGCGCAGCGAGGCACCGGTGCACCGCATCGGCAATCGGTGTTCTACGCGGTGTGCAGCTGGGACGCTGTCGTGGAGTGTATTAACCGCGTCGAGGACTTTTCTTCCAACCTCACCGCCACCATGGTGTATCAGGATGACGGCGCCGTCACACCGTTCCTTATGGGGCCCCTGGACGATCCCTCACACGTACTTGCAGTGGCCGACGATCCGGCACACGCCGCGCACCGCAAAGTGCTGGTTCCACACCTGTCGGCCAAACGCATTCGCGACATCGAGTCCTTCGCCACCGATACTGCTGACCGACTGTGGCGGGAGAACCTGCACGGCGGACAGATCGAGTGGATGAGCGCGATGGCCAACCGGTTACCCATGATGGTGGTCGCTCGGCTGATCGGCGTACCAGACGACGATGTCGACCAGCTGATCCGCTGGGGATACGCCACCACCACGTTGCTCGATGGCATCGTCGCCGCCGACCGACTTCAAGCTGCCGGAGTCGCCGCCATGGAGTTGGGTGGCTACGTGTTGGAGCACTTCGCCAAAGCAGCAACCAACCCGGCAGACAATCTGCTCGGCGACCTCGCAAGCCGTTGCGCCAGTGGTGAGCTGGACCAGATCACCGCGCTAGGCATGATGCTGACCCTGTTCAGTGCAGGAGGCGAGTCCACTGCCTCCCTACTGGGCAGCGCCACATGGATACTGGCGACCCACCAAGGGATTCAGCGAGAAGTCCGCGACAACCCCGAACTGCTCGGACCGTTTATCGAAGAGGCGCTGCGATACGAACCGCCGTTTCGCGGCCACTATCGGCATGTACGCCACGACACCACCCTCGGCGGTGTGGAACTACCCGCCGATTCACACCTCTTGCTGATGTGGGGAGCGGCCAACCGCGACCCCGACCACTTCGAGAGCCCTGATGAGTTCCGGCTCGATCGGAGCACAGGAAAGGGCCACATCACGTTCGGCAAGGGCGCGCACTTCTGCGTCGGAGCCGCACTCGCCCGGTTGGAGGCCCAGATTGTGCTCGGTCAGCTCCTTGAGCGCACTTCGATGATCGAAGCCGCTGAAACTGGGCGTTGGCTACCGAGCCTCCTCGTGCGGCGTCTCGAACATCTGAAGCTGGCAGTGAAATGACCGAGCAAGCCGAGATCACCGCGTTCTACGAATAGTCCCAAGCGAAGGCACGATACTGCCGGGCTCTCGATACTCGCGACTGGGAAGCGCTGGCAGAACTGATGAAAGCCGACGTCGAGTTCGGCGTGAGCGACGGCGATACCGAGGCCGTAATGATCACTGGCCGCGACGAAACGCAGGCGACACTGCAGTCGCTCCAACTCGACCCGCCGAAGTGGACCCGCGACCTGGCGTAGACGGCACATGTCGCGAAATTGACCACATATGCGACAGCTCAACGAATCTCATAGTGTCGGGTAAACCGTGAGGTCATCGTGTCTCAAAAGTGCGTCTCGGAAATAGTTGTCTCACAACGAGTGTTTTCTATGCCTTATGAGTCACCTCAGGCCACGAGCAGCGCCAGCAGGTGGGAACACGGATTGGGTATACACGCGTCTCCACCGTGTCCCAGACCCTCGAACAACAGAACGAGGCGCTTGAGGCTGCAGGCGTCGTGAAGACGTTCTCGGACACCATGTCCGGAGCCCGCGATGGCCGTCCGGGACTGGCTGCACTGCTTGACTACGTGCGGGAGGGCGACACCGTCGTGGTCTGGAAGCTAGACCGGCTGGGTCGCAACACCCTCCACATCCTGGAGACCGTCAAGAAACTCACCGCGCGGGAGGTCACTTTGGTGTCGACAACAGACGGGATCGACTCCTCAACGGCAGCCGGGCGGATGGTCATCGGCGTGCTGGCCAGCATGGCAGAGTTCGAGCGCGAGCTGGCCAAGGAGCGCACTGCATTGAAGCGTGAGGCCTGCCGCGCCAGCGGCACCAGGTTCGGGCGTCCCCGCAAGGTGGACGACGCGGCCCAGATCGCCACGGCGCGCCGGATGAAGGCCGACGGCCACACCGGCAAGGACATCGCTAAGCTACTTGGGAGTCAGCCGCGCAACGGTGTACCGATACCTGCCCGAGGACAGCGTTGCCTGATTAGGGCGAAATTGTCTGAGTTCACTCATGGCGGGGGCCTTCTCCTGCCGGCCGGCTCGGGTGTAGCAAGCTTGTAAAAAGAATGTTTCGTTCGGTGATCCGCCCAACCAATAACAGTGAAATGGGTCACCATCACCCCAGATTGGGCAGCCCTCCCATCGCTCAGGCGTTTTTACTGGAACGTCCCGGCATCAGACGGTGACCCGACTCCCAGCGAGGCAGACATGCGGCACACCACCATCAGCGGACACCATGTCGCCCACCAAACGGTCGCCGTTTAATGAAGATCATAAAACAACTACTGAACATGGAAATCTATCAGAATGTTATCCAGGAGAAATAGAAGCTCAGCAAACAAATTCAGACAAAAACAAAAATTAATGGCTTCCGATGGGAATCCGAATCACAAATACATTCAACAGTGCCCTGAATGCAATGGAATACACGAAACACAGAGGCAGAACGACGAGTATTGTATTCAATGTAAAGCCAACAAAATGACTGCCTAGACAGCTCGAGTCCCAGGACCGTCACGCAGCGACGAACGGGCCGTTGGCTGCTGCAAGGTCCTTTGGCCCTAGCCGTGCAGCAGCATTCGGGTCTTGGCTTGCCTCGTGGCAAGACAGCCACCACGCATTAAGGAGGCTCCACCATGACCATCGTCACGTACATAGCGATCCACCCAAACCCGGGCGTCCAGTGGGACGAGGTGCAGAAGCAACTCAAGACGACTTGTGACCTCGCCCGCAAGCACGGCGCCGAGAACGTCACCGTGCTGGCGACCATGGTCGGGGGCCCGGCGACCAACACCATCGGCCTGCTCGCCACCAGTGAGGACTGGGCGAAGTACGGCAAGGCCCAGCAGTCGCTGCAGGGCGATCCTAAGTTTCAGGAAGCCATGCTGGCGGCTGGCCAGATCGGCACCTGGGAGACGTACGTCAGCCAGACGATCGACGTGTAACGCGCCACGTTGTACGCAATCGACGACCCTCGGCCGAGGTTCGGTGTTCATTGTCGGTGCACCCGCCGATTGGTTAGGTAGTTCCTGCTAATACCTATGTAGGCAGCTCGTGAACTGCTCGATCGCCGTAAGGACGGTGGCGACGGCGGCAGGGAAGGCCTGCGCGTCCTCAAGCGCCGACTCTCCGACGTCGTCTACCGAGCCATGCTCACCGACGAAACAGGTGAGTCCGGGTGCTAATGCTCTGACCTGCTGATATGGGGGCAAATATGCGGGTTGCAATTCTAGACGACTACCAGAATGTCGCTCTCGAAATGGCGGACTGGACCCCCGTCGCCGAACGCGCAGACATCACCGTCTTCAACGATCACATCGCCGACCCCAATGTCCTGGTCGATCGGCTGGCAGGGTTCGACATCGTGTTCGTGATGCGGGAACGAACGCCGCTTCCGCGGGCGATCATCGAGCGGCTTCCGCGCCTGAAGATGATTGCCTCCACCGGACCTTTCAACGCGTCGATCGACATGGCGGCCGCGGCGGACCACGGTATTCACGTCGGAACAACAGGCGGCACGATCGCCTCGACGGTGGAGTTGACGTGGGCGCTGATCCTGTCCGCCGCACGCAACATCGTCACCGAGAACATGGCGGTGCGCGGCGGCAAGTGGCAGATATCCGTCGGCCGCGAGTTGGCCGGACGTGTGCTTGGCGTCTTGGGACTTGGCCGCATCGGTAAACGAATCGCCCGAATTGGCAACGCCTTCGGCATGGACGTCATCGCGTGGAGTCAGAACCTCACCGAGGACGCGGCGGCGGAGGCAGGTGCCCGTTACGTCGGCAAGGATGAACTGTTCAGCACGTCGGACGTACTGACCATCCACCTGAAGCTGAGTGAGCGCTCACGAAACTTGGTCGGGGCGGCCGAGTTAGCGGTAATGAAAACAACCACGTTGCTGGTCAACACTTCTCGTGGACCGATTGTCGATGAGTCGGCATTGGTCGACGCTCTTCGGTCGCGGTCGATCGGGGGAGCGGCACTTGACGTATTCAACACGGAGCCGCTGCCCCTCGGGCACCCGCTGCGGACCCTCGACAACGTGCTTGCTACCCCGCACATCGGGTATGTCGCGGATCGCCCGTACGCAATCTTCTATCGCGACGCGGTGGCCGCCATTGCCAACTGGCTCGACGACCGCCAGTAAGCAGGAAATTCTCATCCGCTCTCGATCGTCTTCTTGATCGCGCCGATGCCGGCGTCCATCATCGCTTCGACGTTGCCCGCGAGCCCGTCAGGCAACACGTCGGTTGTCCAGACGAAGCGGGCGCCGCCGTCGTCGTCGTCGAAGACCTGCGCCGCACCGTTGTAATGGTGAAACTGCTGGCCGACGATCGCCCAGACGACTCGGCGGGCTGCATCGTCAACCGAAACGATGTCCTCGCGCACGACCACGCCGTTGCCGAACGTGACGACGCGGGCATTGCCTTCCATTGTCGCGTCGACGACGAAGCCTGCGGCGAGCCTTTGCAACGCGCCGACATCGCGCAGCGCCTCCCAGACACGCTGGGGTGATGAGCGGATTTCTACTTCCTTACGGATCGTGGCCACTGCAAACTCCTACCCGGGGGCGCCAGCCGACGGCGCCGCTTTACGTTCCGGGGACATCCTGCGCCCCACCACCGACAAGTCGCGTTGAGCTCGCCAGTCTGTGCACCGACACCGCGTAATTGCCTCCGGCGAACGGCTCGCGGTCCCAGGTGGCCCACCGCGCCACCGGCTCAAAGCCGGCCGCCGTCGCGAAGCTGTCATATTTCTCCAACGACACGCGGCCCGCCCGAATCTGGAAGCCCGACACGAGTAGCCCCCCAGGCGCCAGGTGCCTGCCGAGTTCATGCAGCGCTGCCGCTTCGGTCCCCGGGTCAAGGAAGATCATCACGTTGCCGGCCAGGACCGCGAGATCGAATTCGGCATCGACCATGGCAGTGAGATCGGTGAGATCCGCCTCGATCCACCGGAGGGCCGGATCCTTGGTGTGCGCCACAGCGAGCATCGTTGCGTCGGAGTCAACGCCGACCACCGAGAAACCTCGCCGCGCCAACTCGATCGCCACACGTCCGGTGCCGCAGCCGGCGTCGAGGACACGCGACGCGCCCGACTCGCGAAGCAAGATCTCGACCAGGTCCACTTCGCCGTGAACGTTGTGGCCTTGGGCGGCCAGGGAATCCCACCGCGCGTCGTAATCACCGGCCCGCGGCACGCCGCTTTCCCGCCACCGGGTGCCCACGAAGGCCATCCTGCCACAGGGATGCGGGGCCATCGCTCAATTCTCGTGAGGTGCAACAGCCTTGAGCGTAGCGGCGCGATCAGCCGGGAAGCCCGGCCGCGGAGGCGAACGCACGGAGTTCGCGCTCGATGTCGGATCCGGCGGGTTGATAAACGAGCTCGGTCACTCCCAGAGCTGCCAGTCCCGCGATCTTTTCCGGGATCTGCTCAGCAGTGCCCGTCAGCGCCATGGAGCTGGCCAGCGGGATGAGGTCGACGACATGCGGCTCATCACGCGGGTTCGCCTTGACGAGATGCCCTGCGTGGATCGCAAGATGGCGCTCGCTCTCGGGGTACGCCTCGATGGCCTGTCGCCACCCGCGTCCGCCCGGTAGCTCATCGACCGCGGCACCGGCGCGCTCGTATGTCGCGTGGTAGAGCACCACCGCCGCAGGCCCGGCGGCGTCGATGGCACGCGACGACACCAGCTCCTCGCCCTGTTCGAGCACGGTGCCGAACGTCAGCAGCGCGCGCCAGTCCGTAATACCTGCGGCGTCGGGTTGCGGTAGGGCGGCGGAGAAGACACCGTCGCCAAGCTCGGCCGCCACGGCCAGCCCCTTCGGACCGTCGGCACCGATCAGGATCGGCACGTCAATCGGCCGGTCCGCCCCGAAGCCGGGCATGTGCAGCATTTGGAGGACGGACCCGTCCCACTCCGCGGTCTCGCCGGCGAGAAGGGCCTTCAAACACCGGACGTACTCCGCGACGCGGCGCCACGGCATCGGGCGCGTGCCCAGCGCCAACCGGCCTGAGAACCCCGAACCGACCGCCACCGCGACCCGACCTGGCGCTTGGCGGACCAACTCCGCGATCGCGGCGGCGTTAACCATCGGGTGGCGCAGGCTGGGAACGAGGACGCCGGGCCCCAAGCCTATGCGCGACGTCCGTTCCGCGCACCGGCTGAGCACCATCCACACGTCGGGGTAGACCGCTGGAGAGTCATACAGCCACGCCCGCCTGTAGCCGAGCGCTTCGGCCAACTCCGCGTGCACCGGAGTGTCGGATGAGGTGGCGAACGCGCACGATATCTCCATGTCTCGACAGTAGCGATCGGGCGGCGAGTGGCTCACGCGGTCAATCGAGCGAGCCGTTCATCGAGGGTGGCGTGGAAGTGTCCGATCGCGCTTTCGTGGCGGCCGAACTCCACAAACGAGTTCGCGCCGGCGTGCAAGCCGCGTTGCACTCCCGCCGACATCTCGTTGTCCTCCACCGCACCCCGCGCGAGTAGTGTGTTGGCACCCAAAGGCTCACCATCTTGGCTGGTCTTGATTGGAACTCGTTGCGCGACATCGGGTGTGACCATCGCCGACACGGTGACCGTCGACTGGCCGACGTCAACCGGGTCGATCACTACCGAAAGCACGAAATCGGGGAACGTCACCACCATGGCGTTCGGGAACAGCTGATACACGTACGTCACCCGCGCGTCCGTCGTCCAGGCTGACTCTGGGCGGTCGCGGAGCCTTTCAACATTGCGGTATGGGAACGTGATTCGGCTGTTCGGTCCGAATGTCTCAACAATATTTAGGTCATCGTATTGCAGCGGGAAGAACGTGTTCGTATGCGTCGAGCGGATGTGATAGCCCTCCAGGAACTGCTCGACAAGAACCTTCCAGTTCATCTCGCGCCGAGTCGATTCCACATACAGAAGCCGCTCAGCGGGCAGTAGTTTGGCCCGCCACGGACTCCCGTCGGTCAGCGCGGCCATCGCCGCATCGGCACAGGCTTGCGACGGGCCAACCGTGGGGCTGTCCAACGGGCCGATGACGACGAGGCCGTCGACTTCACGGCTCGCGACCTCCACCAGACCGCGTGTCGACATGTCCAGATCCGGAAAAGCACCGGCATGGGGAACGTGCGAAAGCGAGCCGTCCAGACCGTACGTCCAGCCGTGGTACCGGCACACCAGCGCCCGCGCGCAACCGGCGCCTTCGACGAGGGCCATTCCGCGATGGCGACACGCGTTGCGAAATACCCGAGCCCGCTGGTCACGCCCGCGGACGGCGAAGAGTGGCACGCCGAAGGCGTCACGTTCGACGTGATCGCCCGGGCTCGAGATCGCGGCGGACGGGACAAACACGCTCGGCATCGAGCGCAGCAGTCGGAGTTCGTCGGCGAATCGACCAGGGTCGAGGTAGTTCTCGACGGGTTCACGCCAGGCCTCACCCTCGTCGGTGGTGCCTGCGTCGATATGAGCGAGGATGCGCCGAACGATCTCCACGTCATCGGCAACCAGGGATTTTGTTGGAGCGCTCATGTGTGTCAGTATCACGCGATGAGCATCACGTGTCAACGATTCTGTGATGTGTGCGCCCGTGTCGTTCGGCTGGCCACGCGTGATCGACGAAGATAATCGGGTGTCCGCGGTCGACAGGCACCGAACCCGAGTGAGCCAGTTGATAGGCGACCGCCCGCTGAGCGCGCGCTCGGTGCTGGCGTCGGCTTTGTTGGGCGCCGATCAGCCTCATTTGACGGTGGGGGAGCTCGTCGCGATGGCCTCCTTGTTCGGCATCAGCGAGGGCGCCGCGCGCACATGCCTATGGCGAATGGTCTCCACTGGAGAACTCACCAGCGACGACGGGAGCTATGTGCTCGCCGGGCGTTTGTCGGAACGACGCCAGCGCGTCGACGAGGCGTCCAGGATCGACGATGCGGCCGCGCCACAATGGGACGGAACCTGGGAACTGGCAATCGTGTCGCTTGAGCGCCGGCCGGCAGCCGATCGCCTCGAACTGCGGAAGGCAGCCACTGCATTACATCTGGCCGAACTCAGGGAGGGAGTGTGGATACGGCCGGACAACCTTGACCCGCAACGGCTTCCGATGTCGCGAGCCATACTCGACCAGCAGTGCACCCACTTCCACAGTGCGGCTACGGACATCACCGCCGACACGATGCGATCGCTGTTCGCGCTTGACGCGTGGGCCGACGACGCGATCATTCTCATCGATGCGATGAAGGACGAACCCGATGCCGTACCTACCGAACGCGATGATGTGACAGTGAGTTTCGCGTACCAGTTCGCGCTGTCGATCGCGGTGGTCCGGCATCTTCAGCTCGACCCGCTACTACCCGTCGAGCTCACTCCGGCACATTGGCCGGGGCCCATGTTGCGAAGCACCTACCGCCGTTTCGATGAAGCATTCAAGCAACGAATGAACAGCGCCTTCCGACAATCACCGCGATGAGGGAGGTCGGCCAGCGCGTTACCGGTCGACTGGACGGTGGCGTTCGCGCCGCCAATCGGCCCGAGTGTCGTGGGCTGCACGGTGCGACCGCAGTACGTTAGGCCGCGAGCGGCGCGCGATTGCGCCAAAGTGGGGAGTCGTAGCGCCCGGCATCACTAGGCTCATGCCGTGCCGGAAACGTCATACGCACCATGCGGCGATCTGAGCCTGGCGTATCAGGTGTTCGGCGACGGGCCCGTCGAGCTTGTGTCCGTCGGGCCCTTCGTCAGTCATATCGAGCTGTTCTGGACCTTGCCCGAATACAAGGCCTTTTTCGAGCAGCTCGCCACTTTCTGTCGCGTCGTCGTATTCGATAAGGCGGGGGTCGGTTTGTCGGACCCGGTGCCGCGTGTTCGCTCGGTGGATGATCGAGCGGCCGAGATCGAGGCCGTGATGGACGCGGTCGGCTTCGAAAGGGCCGCCCTGTTTGGGCTCAGTGAGGGCGGCCCGGCCTCCATCGTCTTCGCGGCAAAACGACCCGAGCGAATGCGGGCGTTGATCCTGCACGGCACGTATGCGTTCCTAGGCGGTTTCGAATGGGATGACACAGATCGCGACGCGGCAGAGATCCGGGCGCGCATGCTTCCCGAGCTGGGTGAGGACTACACGCCGTCGACGGAGCAGCTCGCCCGCCTGCAGGAATTCGGCCGCGCCAGCCGCTCGGCGTGGGGCAGCGGTGAGGCACTTAAGTGTCTGCTGCCTTCGGTCCGGTCGATCGGCCAGCTCGGAATGTTGGAGCGCATGAGCGCTAGCCCGGGGATGGCGCGGGCGGCAGTCGAAGCGTCGTTCGGGATCGACGTCCGGCCGATCCTGCCCACGATCGCCGCGCCAACCCTCATCATCCATGCCCGCGGGGATCCCGGCGTTCCGGTGCAGGACGGCCGATACCTCGCCGACCACATTCCCGGCGCGCGGATGCTCGAGGTCGACGGCACGGACCATGCGCCCTGGTTCACCGATCCCGACAGGATCACCACCGCGATCGAGGAGTTCCTCACCGGCAGCCATGGCGCGCCGCTGCAGTCACATCGCGCCCTGCGTACCTTGTTGTTCACCGACATGGTCGCCTCAACGCAACACGCCGCGGCAGCGGGCGACGAGCGGTGGCGTGCGGTGCTGCAGCGCTTCGGGGAGATCACCGCCGAACTCACGCAACGATTCGGCGGCACGGTGGTCAAGAGCACCGGCGACGGCTACCTCACCACCTTCGACGGCCCGACGCAGGCCATCCGCTGCGCCGAGGCCTTGCGCACTGGCGCCGAGACGCTGGGCATCGAGATCCGCGCTGGCATTCACACCGGCGAGTGTGAACTGCTGGATGCCGACATTGGGGGGATCGCCGTGCACATCGCGGCGCGGATCCTCGGCCAGGCTGGCGCCGGCGACATCCTCGTTTCCCGCACCGTGCGTGACCTCGTCGTCGGCTCGGGGACGGGTCTTGAGGACCGAGGCAACGTCGAATTGCGTGGCGTGCCCGGCAGTTGGCAGCTCCTCGCGGTCGACCGCCACGGCCCGCGGGCGGGATCGGCCGAGGCGGAACTGGCGTCAACGCCCACCCCCGGCCCTCGGACGACGATGCGCCGGTCGGATCGCGCGGTGGCGGTGATGGCAAAACGGACACCGTGGATCCTGCGCGGGATGGGCCGCCTCGCCCCGGCGGTCCGGAGCTGAACAGCTAGCGGAGTTAGCGCGCTCGGAGTTGCGCTCGGGGATGGGTTCTGAACCCCAACGTTCGCCCGCCGCTATGCGCGGCCCTCGCCCCAGTTCCGCTAATTTGTCGTCCTTGTAGTCGCTTGGGCACTCGCCGAGCGGGGCGCGCCGCGCAGCCTGCGCCGACTTCCCAAGCCATCCTCGTCGAGGCCGTATCGCGGATGGGTCGCGCGCTGCAAAACGTCCAGCAGCCCAGTTGCCAACCTAGCCTTGGCTCATTTGCGGCTCCTGGTTGGTGCCGCGGCTCAGATGGCGGAAGCCCGCACAGGCTTCCTTGATGCCCAGGACGAACGGTAACGTGCTCAACGTTAACTTCAGCTTCGCCCCCAGCCGGCCGGACGAGTTGCGCTCTGGCACTGTCGGTGCCACCTCGCACGTGGCGAGGTCGATGTAGTGAGTCGACGTTTGTCCGATGCCCTCGAAGTCGTGAGTCAGCGGCTTGCAGAGCTGGCGCACCGACTCGTCAAGGCACTGTGCCACGGTGTCGGTCATCAGCACGTATTCCAACACCGGTACCTGGTTTTTCAGCATCCGGTGCACCAGGATGACATCGACGCCTGCGAGCTCGACGTTGCGCTTCACCCGTTGCTCCGCCACCTCGCCCTCGTGGGCAACGAACTTGAGCGACAGGTTGTCGAGCTGTGCGCAGCTCGCGCAGTCGCAGAGATCGGCCTTTTTCATACCCTCGCGCCGCGCGAGGAACGACTGGCGCATCCGCGACAGCCCGTCCCACACCAGCACTTTGGCGTCGCCGCCCGGTGCCCAGAAGAACGCGGCGTCGCCCTCCAACTTCGCCAGCTTCAGGCCTTTGCCGGCGTCGATGACCGACTCCAGCAGCGCCGCGACCGTCAGCTGCGCATGGGCCAGGTGCTTCCGGTTCCAATTCATGTAGTGCGTGTATCCGCCGATGTCGGCAATGATGAGAACGCCGCGCTGGATAGCCATGAACTGGGATTTTAGTTGCCTGGCCCCGTTGATTGCGACAGGGTTGTACCTTCACCGACATCTGGTCCTGGACGAAGTCGCGCCACCGAGAGAGGCTTGTCGGAGCGGCCCAAAGTAGGCCTGCGGTGTCGTTGAGTTTCATGATGAGTCCATATCTCCTAGGTCACGAAGCAGATCACCCGGATTGGACTTGCATCTCGAGGACGACGCGAAATTGCGCCTGCCCCGAGGCAAATCTGCTATTTCGTCATCCACGCGGTCGCGAGCACACGATCTACGGTCATCGGCGCGGCGGTTGCGGGTGCCGCGAATCGGTGCCGCAGCGCGGCGTTTTCGGCGCGGGCCGCGACTTAGCCTCAGGTCGACGGCTTAGGGTTTGGTGACCGTTTGGTTGGGGCCGGCGGTCGCAGTGAAGCCTCCAACGCCGCCCAGACTTTGCACCGCATGGCGGGTCGCCAGGGGACAAGGGTATCTGGGCGAGATCGCCTGGGGTGGTTAGGCTATTTCGATGTCTACGCGGTCAGGTGGACTCGGCTCGGGGCGCTCCTTGCACTCGCCGGTCGCCACCGTTTCGTTCCCGCCAAAATTCGTACACCGCGACGGCGGCGTCGCGGGGTTCGTAGCGCATCGGAAGGCGTCGTCGGTCCCAGGGCTTGGCGAACTCGTCGTAGAAGTTGCTCAACTCGAAGTACTTGCGGTCATCGACATAGTGCGGCTCATAGGCGTCGCGGGTAGTCAAGAAGACGACCTCGTCCGGCGAGCAGTAGTACAGCGCGCCCAGACACATCGGGCAGGGGTGGGCCAGGACGTAGATTGTGGTCCCGGTCAGGTGCTCGGTGCCAAGTTTCATGCATGCCTCGCGAATCGCAAGGACCTCCGCATGCGCGGTTGGGTCATGAGTCTGGGCAACGCGGTTCGGGCTCTCGGCCAAGATCTGACCATCCCTGACGATCACCGTCGCGAACGGCCGGCCGCCCTCTGCGACGTTCTGACGAGCGATGTCGACGGTGCGTTGCGCGAAGTCCATGACACGACAACCTAGGTCAGTCGCGTGACGGTGCCGGCATAGCCCAGCGCGTGCTCGTATGTCTCGAGGTTGTCTCGCGAAATCTTTGCGTGCACGGGACGTTCCAGTAGGAAACGCAGCACGGGGTTGTAGGCGTGATAGGTCTCGTGGAACGTGAGCACTGTAGTGCCATCGGGCTGTTCCGCGAGTTCGTGATAGCCCTCGGCGCGGGACCAGAGCGGCTTGCCGACAGCCACGTAGCGCGACAGCTTGTCGATCTCCGCCTCGGTCACCGATTCCCACGAGCGCCCCTTGCCACCGGACAGTAGGTACTTGGGCACTTCGAAGACACAGGTGCGCACCAGACCCTCACCGGCTTCGTCGCCTTCGTTCAGGATCTCCATGCTGCCGGTGGGCCACTCGAGGACGCGGGGCCGCGGTGAGTTGGGCGGCACTTTCGGATGCAGTACCCGCCACACCTTCCTCGGGGGTGCATCGATGTGGAATCTCACGGTGTAGGACTGCATCAGTACTCTCCCCAGGTGTTCCAGAAAGTGATTGTCTCCGCGGGCGGCCGCGAGGCCGGCCGGAAGTCATTACCTATCGTGTACGCGACCGGGAACAGCGCCGCCTGCGTCACGGTGGCGGGTATTCCCAGCAACTCTCCCACCTCGCGCTCCTTGGCCAGGTGCATCGTCGTCCAGACCGACCCCAATCCGCGGGAACGAAGGGCAAGCAGGAAACTCCAGCCGGCGGGGATGATCGACGCCCAGGCCGACGCGGCTGCCAACAGGTTGCTTCCGTCGAAACGGGTATCCAGGCAAGGGATTACGTGCACGGGCACCTTGGCGAGTGTCTCGGTGAGGCCGAGTGCGCTTTGGTATACCCGCTGAGTCTGCGGGTCGGACGCGGTGGCCGCGGCCTGGGCCAAGTACTCGGCACCGATGCTGTGGTAGATCTCGGCGATGGCGGCCCGCTTGTCGGCATCGGTGACCACCAGCCAGCGCCAGTCCTGCTCGTTGCTTGCGGTGGGCGCCTGCATCGCCAGCTGGACGCACTCGAGGATGACGTCACGACCAACCGGCCGCGTCAGATCGAGGCGTTTGCGCACCGCCCGGGTGGTGGTGAGCAGTTCGTCGACCGAGGAGATGTCCACCCGTCGCTCAGACGTCGATCGCGCAGGACTGGTCGACACCGAGCACGGCCAGTGACCGACCCAGGCCCAGGAAAACGGCGACGCACAGCGTGAGGTCGAGGATCTCCGCGTCGGTGAACAGCCCGCGCAAGCGCTCGAAAAACCCATCGTCGATGGAGGCCGGCTCGTTGGCGAAGCGCTCGGCGTACTCGATGGCCATGCGCTGCCTCGGGGTGTAGCCGGGGTAGGTGGCGTACGCCGCGACATTCTCGTAGAGGTCCGGTGGGATGCCCGCGTCGAGCACCGACGGCGCCCTGAAGTCCGAGCACGCGATGCAGTCGTTGATCTGGGCAATGCGCATCCTTGCCAGCTCGCGCTCTTCGGGCGGAAGGATGCTTTCCTGGTAGGCGCCGCGGATCATCCGCTCGACCATGCCGCCCAGCTCAGGCCGCAACGTCCAAATCATCGCGGCCTCGCCGCCGGGACCGTTCGGCACGTCAAGCCTGGCCATCAGACAACTTCCTGCATGAGAGGACCGATACCCTTGTGAGGAAACCAGATTCTCGGCGTCGTTGTCCAGATGCTGCGCCCGCAGTTGGGAGGTCTCGCCGTGCTGTTCATGCACGAGGTGCACAAGGTGCGGGGGCGCGCCGAAGACCAGTTCGAGGCCGCCTTCCGAGACGGATGGATGCCCATCCTCGGCGGCGGCGACGACGCCCGGTTGCTGTGGTACACCAACCACGCCCACGGCAGCGGCCCCGCGTACACGGTCGTCACGGTGACCGCGGTTCGCGACGGGCCGGCGTTCGAACGCCTCGCGCTTCGAGTCCAGAAGGGCGATCTCCAGCAGTGGATACGCGAACTGGATGAGCTTCGTCACGATGTCGATGCCAAATTGCTTGTGCCGCTTCCGTGGTCGCCGCTGCAAGACGTCGACTTCGAGGAGGTCCCGATCGACGGGCGCGAGCACGCGCTGACCCTTTACATGGAAGACACCATGTGGCCGTACGAGGACAAGTTCCTCGAGTACATCGACCGATGCGGGGAGGTGTACGCCAAGAGCATCGACCGCCCGGCACCGTTGCTGACAATCGAGGCAGCATTCCAGCCCGCCCTCGGCAGCCACGTGCGCCGCGAGGTGGCACTGATGCAACGCATCCACCAACCGGACGTGCTGCTCAAACTGCTTCAGACCGAGATTGCTCCCGAGCAGCGTGCGCCAGGGACGTGGATGCACGACGCCCTGGAGCTGCGCGACCAGTGGACCAGCAGGCTGCTGCGGACCTCCTCGTGGTCACCCCTCTATTGAGCGGCGGCAGATGAACATCGGCACAATCATCGACGCCGCCGCGGCCGGCGACTCCGACCGCGCCGCACTCATCATCGGTGGCCACACCATCAGCTACGGCGAGCTGGCGGCCGCCGTCGAGCAGTGCGCCACTCGCCTGGCCGCCAACGGGTTGTCCGGCAGCCGTGTCGCGGTCGTCGACGCCGGAAGCCTGCTGTCGATAGCGACGATGCTCGGTGCGGCACGAATCGGCGCTGCCGCGGCGCTGATGAACCCCGCCCTCACCCCGCCGGAGTTGCGGGGGCTCGTAAGAAGCGCTGGATGTGCCGACGACGGGGTGGCAGGGGAGGCGTACGCCGGCCGGCTCCGCGAGGCGGGCGTGTCCACGGTGTTCACCGCTACCGACCTCCTGGGTGACGGTGAGGTGTCGGCACCGCCACCCGCCGAGGACGTCGACGACCGCGACGCGCTGATCCTGTTCACCAGCGGGACCACCGGGCTCCCGAAGGCGATCGGCATCACCAACGGGCAGCTCAGCGCGCGCATCAGTGGCGTGGCTGCACCATTCCGTGCGGACGTGCCACCGACGGTGAGCATGATGAGCGTCCCGTTCTTTCACGTCGGCGGTGCTATCGGCATGCTCGGAAACCTGTACTCGGGCAACACCTACGTGGTCCAGGATCGATTCGACGCTGGAGCGTGGTTGCGTCTGGTGCAAGAGCACCGAGTGACGTCCACCTTCTTGGTGCCGACGATGCTCCAGCGGATCCTCGACCATCCCGACTTCGGCAGCACCGACCTGTCGTCTCTCGTCGCGATCGCCTATGGCGCGGCCACCGCACCCGGCGCGTTGATGCGCACGGCGATGGCCACGATGCCGCATGTGGGGTTCGCCAACGTGTTCGGTCAAACCGAGACCCTGGGCGCCTACACGACTCTGCTGCCTGAAGATCATCGCGATCCCAACCGCGTGGGATCGGTCGGCAGGCCGCTCCCGGGTGTTGAGGTCCGGGTGGTGGATCCCGAGACCGGAATCGATGTCGAGCCCGGGACGGTCGGCGAGTTGTGGGTGAACACCAGCCAGAACGTCGTCGAAGGCTGGCTGCACACCGGGGACCTCGCCCGCCAAGATCCCGACGGCTACATCTACCCGAGCGGCCGGCTGAAGGACACCATCAATCGGGGAGGAGAGAAGTTCGGGCCGATCGAGGTCGAGGAGGCCGTCCGGACGCATCCGGCGATACGCGACGTGGCGGTCGCCGGAGTCGCCGACGAGGAGATGGGCCAGCGCGTGGGTGCCGCGGTAGTGGCTCGCTCGCCGGTCACACTCGAGGAGCTCCGAGACCACTGTCGCGAGCTGATCGCCTATTTCAAGCTTCCCGAGCGAATGATCATCGTCGACCAGATCCCGTACAACGACACCGGCAAGGTCAACCGCCGTCAGCTCGCCGCGCTGATCGCGGACGGGACCTGAACCGACAGGAGGAGGCGCTGTGCTGTTTCTTCACGAGACCCACAAGGTGGTGGGCGCGCGCGAGGACGAGTTCGAGGCGGCTTATCGCGAGGGCTGGATGCCCACGCTTGCCGAGGAGGACAGCGCTCGACTTCTTTGGTACACCAACCACGCTCACGGCTCCGGGCTGTCCTACAACGTGGTCACCATCACGGGCATCGCAGACGGAACCGCGTGGGAGAGCCTCGCGCGACGCGCTCAAACGGGCGATCTGCGGCCGTGGATGCGCGAGCTGGACAACCTGCGCCACGAGGTGACGGGCAAGATTCTGCTGCCGGTCGAGTGGTCGCCGCTTCAGGAAGTCGACCTGGCGACCGTGCCCACCGATGCCGCGACGCATCCGCTGAGTCTGTTCATGGAGGACACCGGCTGGCCCTCCGCACCGCTGGACGATTACATCCGCTCCTGGGACGAGATCTACTACCGGCCGATATCCAAATCATCGCGGCTGCTCGACATCCAGGCGTGCTTCCAGGTGGCGCACGGGAGCTACAAGCGACGCGAGGCGATGCTGTGGCAGAAGATCGACGCGTCCAACAACTACGAGGTGCTCGCCCATCTGTTGACCAGCGACGTCCCGCGCGAACATCGGGGGCCGGGCACCTACATGTTCGACGCGCTGAAGTACCGCGATCAGTGGGAGAGCCGGCTTCTGCGGACCTCCGCTTGGTCGCCCCTGTACTAAGGGTGAGGCGGCGGGGCGTCGCCGCCCTGACGGGCGCCGTTGTTGATCATGTTGAGGAGGCCGCCCAACTGTCCGGCCGCAACCAGCGCCGGGACAGTTGCGGGAGGCGACGCATCCGTCACCTGCCACGGCTGGCAGCCGTTTGTCTTGAACGAGGCGTCGGTCGGGTCGATCTGCACGATCTGCGCCTTCTTGCTCAGCGCATTGTCGATGATGTCTCCGCTGCTGCTCACCCGCTTCCAGTAGCACGTACCGCTGCCAACTGGTCCTGCCGAGCTGTAGGCGCCCGGCGCGATGTCGGTTCCCACGGTGTACGTGCCGTCGTGGTCCATGGTGGCGGCGGGTGCGGGGGGTCCGGGCGGGGGTGGCGCGGGCGGATCCGCAATCGCGGTTCCCGCCGAGACGCAGCAACCCGCGAGAGCGAGCGTTGCGGCGACCATCGCTGCTCTACACGGCCTCACAACAGAAATCGTACGCGGGCGGGCGACGACGGCAATCAGCCGTATGCGAGCAGCAGCGGGACTCGCTGCTCGGCGCTCGTCAGGGATCCATGGTGCCCGATGAGCGACGATTCCAGCGGCTCGACCGTCCGCCGCACCATCGCTGCGGCCCCGCGAGCAGCGACGACGACGTCGCCGATGCGCGGGCGCACCTCGTCACCGACTCGGTCGCCGAACCATCCGGCGGCGATAGCCTCGTCCCGGGACACCACCCACGCCCGCTCGGCCATGGTCTCCCGCCACGCATCGAGCACCGCATCGGCGGCGCCGCCCGCGGCGTAGACATGCCGGGCCCGCGGCTCGCCGCCAATGGCATCCACACCATCCAACAGTGGCTCGCACTCGTCGATGTTCACCACATCGGAGGTTTCGACGGCGACCATCCCATGGTCGGCCACCACAGCGAGCAGCCCGCCGGGCGGAAGACCCTCCATCACGGACTGCACCAGACGATCGACCTGTCGCAACTGCATCCGCCACGCCGCCGACCCCGGGCCGTAGAGATGCCCGAGCAGATCGAGTTCGCTGTGGTAGCCGAAGCAGAACCCGCGGTCCGCGACGGCGCCCCGCACACAAGCGGCCAGGTCCCCGAGAGCCCGCACGCCGACGTAGCGAGCCCCGCGCAGGACGGCGCGCGTCAGCCCGGAGCCACTGAACTCCGCGCCGGAGACGACACTCACCGCGACTCCCGCGGACGCGGCCCGTTCGAACATCGTCGGGATGGTCTGCACCTGCTCGGGCGGAAGGTCGTCGCGAAGATCATCGCCCCATGGGTGCGGACGCCAGCGCAGGGCGTTGACCACGCCCGCGCCGGGCAGCCGGAACGAGTAGCCGACCATCCCGTGCTGGCCGGAGCGGCAGCCCGTGCCGACGGCCGCAAGTCCGGCCACCGTGGTGGACGGGAACCCGACCTGCAGCTCCTGGCCGCGCAGACCGGCGAGCACGGGGGCGTCTTCGGCGTAGGTGTCCAACAGTTCGGCGCCGAGTCCGTCGACAAGCAGGACGCACGCGCCGGCGAGATCGCGCCGCAGGTCAATTCGGCTGTCGAAGTCCGCAACACCCATCGCGGCCAGCACCGACGGCACCACGTCCGCCAGATGCGGGGTGTCCGGATCGGGCTGCGGCACGTCCACGGTTCAAGCGTGCCACCGAGGACCCGTCAAATGGCCCGCATCACCGGGCGGATTTGCGGTCAGAGTGTCTGCAGTGCCGCGGTCGCGACCGCCAGCAAGATGGCGATCACCGCGGGCGCTGTCTTGGCGAACCCGTCGGAGGCACGCACGTGAAAGGCGACTGCCCCGACTGAGAGGAGAGCCAGACCGATCGCTGCGGCCACGCCAATCGGTGCCCAGGCCAGGCCAGCCAGCACACCGATGACGCCCGCGAGCTCAAGCAGTCCGATCACCCGCCAGCGCGCCGGCGTGACGCCGAGGTGATCGCGGATCGCCAGCGATTGCGGAGCGCCGAGCAACTTGATGGAGCTGGCAAATGTGAAGAGTATCGCCAGCAAGACCGTCACGATAACGGTGGCAAGCACCATCACAGCGTATTACGCGCGCCTCATGAACGGTGAATTCATTTCCATGGTCGAGGCACTCCCGTCATCGGCGTTGGCGTGGCGGGACTACGCTGGCGATTGGTCAGAAGCTGTTGGCACGGAGGAAGTCAGCCATGCTCAGGATCCGCGATCACTCCGTTGACGATTACACGGTGTTACGCAACATCGGCACGACCGACGTGGGGGTGTTGAGCGCCGACGACAGAGCTTGTCTCGACGAGATAGGCCAATTCCTCATCTTGCACGACGCGTGGCACCGATTCGCCATTTGGTTGCTCCACAAGTACTTCGACCCCGCGCCTGGAGAAGTGTTTGTGGAACGGGTCATTACTTCTGGGCGCGAGATGGAGACCACCCCGGTCGCACGGTCGGTGATCCAGGCCGGCGGCTTGACGATGACGGGGATGCGTTTCGATGACTCAGTGGGCCCCGGTGGTGTCGGCGTCATCGGCATGGAATTCGCCGATTCGTCCCAGTGCGGACCCGCGCGGCCAGTGATCGACGACGATGAGACCGTCCTGATCGGCATCGCCGAGCGGCTACGGGCCCACGAAAAGACCGACCGGTTCGGGGCGCGGCTGATCCGCGACCCGCTCGGGGTCACGGATCGCGAACTGCTTGTCGAATCTGGCGACACCGCCCACCGGACCGTGCATTACAAGGTGGCCGGACGCGCAGACATCCACCATGACGACACCGTCATCGAAACCACATGGCAATGGAAACCGGTTGGCAGGAGCGAACGCTAGCGTCAACTGATGAAAACCGCCCGCGGTGGCATGCTGGCCCTATGGGCCTCGTGTTCCGGCTGATCGAGCTGTTCTGGCTCATTCTGCCCATTGCCGGGGTGATCATTGCGGGCTGGCGCACGTGGTCTGCTTACGAGAAGCGGCGAGCCGGGCAAGTCGCCGAAGCGCCACCGCATATCCGCAACGATGTCGCGTATAAGCGGGAGATCAGCCGAGCGATCGACGCGCATAACCGAACCGACAGGCGCTGGCTCGACTACGAGATGGACGTCGCGAAGTTGCTCGACTTTCCGATGATGACCGAGATGCGAGAGCCGCTGACAGTCCGTTTCCACACGGCAAAGCTGCGCGCCGACATGCTGCGGCCCGCAACGGTCGAGGATCTCCTCGGCGACCGCGATGCCCAAGCGGAGTACCTGGAAGCCGTCCAGCACTACGTAACGGCCTTCGATGCCGCCGAGACCGAAGCAATGCGCAGACGGTGCAGCGATTTTTCCGCCGAGGATAAGCAACGACTGACCCGCGCCCAGCGGCTGCTACGTCTGGCCTCGGACTCCGCAGCGACACAAGAGGAACGTCGGCACGCCTACGATCGCGCTCGAAAGGAACTCGACGGCCTGATCGTGTTGCCAGCCGGAACACTCGCGAGTATCGAGGGCGGAATCGCCGGCGAGATCGAGGGGAAGCAGCCGTAGTTCGGGGCGCGTCCGTCACCAGCAGCGGCCGCCAACAAGTTGAATTCAATTCCCTCCGCGCCGCGATGACATGATGTGCGCTTATGCAGATGTTCTACGGAATGTCCGAGACGGACGCGAAGGAGTTCACCGATCGATGGCTGCCCGCGTGGACCGGTGACGATCCCGAGCGCCTGGCCGCCTTCTATGCGGACGATGCTGTCTACAGTGATCCAGGTATACCGGCCGGTGTGCGGGGCCACGCGGAGATCCTCGCGTACTTTCGCCGTCTCCTGGCCCGGTACCCGGACTGGGTGTGGACAAACACCCAGGTGCGACCACTCAACGGCGGATTCTTGAACTACTGGCACGCGGTCATCCCCGACGGCGACCGGATCGTCGAGTGCGACGGCGTGTGCACGGTGACGGTTGAAGACGGGCTGATCCGCCGCAACGAGGTGTACTTCGACCGGATGCCGCTCATGCTCGGCAAGGGCGAAAAACGCACATAGGGTTGTTCGCCAGCCCATCGACGAGATCCCTGAGCATTTGCTGCTGATTTCTATGAGGCGGGGTGCGACTGGGTCCGAGCTGTTAGGTTTCCGAATCAGTCGGGGCTACCTCCTTCGAAAGGACTGTGCAATGCACGTTTCCAAGTTCAGGTTGATCGTTGCCGGACTCCTCACCGCAGTCAGCTTCAGCCTCCTGGGCGCCGGCACCGCGTACGCGGTGCAAACGCACATGTTCAACGCCAGAGACGATCTGCAGAACGCGCTAAACGAACTGCAACAAGCCATCCCGGACAAGGGCGGACATCGGGTCCAAGCAATCGATTTGGTTAATCAGGCCATCGATCAGGTAAACCAAGGTATCCAGTTCGGCGCGCAATAGTCCCTTCGGTCGTTATGCGGGCCAAAGCATCTCGGCGACGGCGGCGATGGCGTCCGGCGCACCAAGTGCGCAACCAGATCACGCGACACGGGTCGGGCGCTGGCGGGTTCGCGACGTTGCAGTTTCGATTGCCAGCGTAGGGTCGGCGCCGAGAGCCCGTCGAAGGAGACGCGTGTGGTGAGAACCGGGCTGGCCGTCACGTTGTCGGACGGTGTCCTGCGAGTCACCCTCAACCGGCCGGACAGCTTGAATTCGCTCGACGAAGTGGTGCTCATCGGCATCGCTGAGGTGTTGGACCAAGCCGCGACCGATCCTCGGGTAAGAGCAGTGCGATTAGGGGGCGCAGGCCGCGCCTTCAGCTCGGGCGGGGCCATCAGGGCCGAGGATCTGGCCGCTGCTTCGGCGCGGCCTCCCGCAGACCTCATCGGTGCGGCAAACCGCGCCGTGCGCGCGATCGCCGCGTTCCCACATCCGGTAGTCGCCGCGGTCCATGGTCCTGCGGTCGGTGGAGGCGTATCGCTGGCGCTTGCCTGCGATATCGTAATTGCTTCGGACGCCGCGTATTTCATGCTGTCAGCCACGAAGATCGGCCTGATGCCGGACTGCGGGGCGTCTTGGTTGATCGCCGCGTCGGTGGGCCGTATTCGTGCCATGCGCATGGCACTGTTGGCGGAGCGGATCTCGGCGGCCGAGGCGTTGCAATGGGGTTTGGTCAGCGCGGTTTACCCGGCGGACAGCTTCGACGCCGAAGTCGACGGGCTGCTGGCCACACTGGTCGCCGGCCCCGCCGTGGCGATTCGCAAGACCAAGGAGGCGATCAACGTCGCCAGCCTCGGTGAACTCGAGGCCGCGCTGGAGCGTGAAAAACGCGGCCAGAGTGCGCTACTCGAGTCGCCCGACTTCGTTGAAGGCGCCACGGCGTTCCAGCAGCGACGACTGCCCCGGTTCACCGACTCCTAGCCGCACATGGACCTACTGGACGAGAGTGGGGCGGCCGAAGCGCGCACGCACTCCCGGGGAGAACAGTGTGCGTAAACGCTCGCCGGCGGGTGGCACGTTGCTGGCGACAAGCAGATCGTCGTCAAGTTCGACGACCTCGGCGGCGTGCAACGGCCACGGCTCGTGCCCGTTGGGCATCCACCACGTGCGGCCCGCCTTGCGGGTGTGCGCACCCCATCGCGCGGTGAGCCAAACCTCAAGCGGTGTCGGCTCAACCATGTCACCAACACTGATTGTGAGCCGGTTCCTCAGTCCGCGCCGAGGCCAGCGCCTGACGCTGTCATACGTGATCTGGTCACCGGACCGGCTCATCCGCATCCTCGCCCACGTGTACGGGACGCCGAGGCCGACCCGGGTGAGCGCTACGACCACTAACCGTTCGGTTTCCAGCGACTGAAACAGCACGCCGTGTCGGCCGGCATCGTCAATCGAGTACAACCGAATGTTGGTCTCCAGGAACGTGCCGAAGTAGGGGAGTGGAAGTGATGTCCCCACTGCGGTCTCGCTCATCGCGAACGGCACCAGCGCGACATAGGTCATGCCGTCGGCAAATACGTCGGGGCGTGTACCGGGCGGGTACATGTGAGCAACGCTCTCGGCGCGTACCGGCCAATGCACGAAAGTGACGTCGCGCCAACGCTGATCGAGGACGACCGGACGTCGCAGAGGCGGCGGTGTGGCCGGGTAGCCGCCGAACGGAGCAGTCGCGCCGGTCACGGCCGTCGCGCGTACCGCGCAGTGAATCCGCGCAAGACCACCGGAGGATGTTCGATATCTATTTCTCGCGAAACCGACTTCAGTGACTCAGCCGCCTCGGGGGCGAAATAGCCATAGTTCTTGTAGACGTCAATTCGCGTACAGAGCCCGTCGGCATCGAGTTCGGGGTGAAATTGCGTCGCATACACATTGTTGCCAACACGGAACGCCTGAACCGGGCAGGCGGCCGAGTACGCGAGGCGGACGACATGAGCGGGAAGCGAACTGGCTGCCTCCTTGTGCCCCCCATACGCGTCAAAGACGTCGGGCAGATCTTCGAAGAGGGGGTCATCGCGGCCGGCGGGTGTCAGTGTGATCCCACCGACCACGCCGACGGGCTCGCTGTAGGTGTCGTCGACAGTGGCGCCGACAACCGAGCCGAGCGTGCCGACCCCGTAACAACAGCCGAGAAAGGGAAAGTCGCGATCAACGAGACGACTGATCAGGGGGAGTAGCTCGGATTCGACGCGCCGTTGCGTCGCGGACTTCGATTCCGCGGCGTCGCTGACGTTGTACGGTCCGCCGCCGAGGATGATGCCGGACCAGTCGGTGAGGTCGATCGGTCCTAAAGGCTGGTGGGTCAGGCGGATTCGGTGCAGGCCAGCCTCATCCAGCCCGGCGAAGCGCATCATCGCCGAATACTCATCGTCCGCCGCGTCGTCCTCGGCGCGGATCGTCAGCAGCAGGAATGGAGCGTGGTCAGTGTCTAGGGGCATGTGTTCCGTCGGTGGCGGATGGTTTGCGCCAAATCTATCGACAGTCGTGCGCATCGGAGGAAAAACACGGCACCCCGCGAGCGGTGTCAGCTCGCGGGGTGCCGCTGGAGGTTACCGAGGATCAGAGATCGAACCGATCGTTGTTCATCACCTTGACCCACGCCTTGACGAAGTCCGCCACGAACTTGTCCTTCGCATCGTCGGTGGCGTAAGCCTCGGCCAGCGAACGCAGGATGGAGTTGGAACCGAAGACCAGGTCCGCACCGGTCGCGGTCCACTTCGGCGCGCCCGTGGCGCGGTCGCTACCTGCGTACACGTTCTCCGTCGACTCCGACACCTTCCACGCGGTGCCCATGTCGAGCAGGTTGACGAAGAAGTCGTTGGTCAGCATCCCCGGACGGTCGGTGAAGACACCATGCTTGGTCTTGCCGTTGCCCAGCACCCGCAAGCCGCCGATGAGAACCGTCATCTCGGGTGCGGTCAGGTTCAACATGTAGGCCCGGTCCACCAGCAGGTGCTCCGCCGGAGCTTTCTCTCCGGCCCGCAGGTAGTTGCGGAAGCCGTCGGCCCTTGGTTCGAGCACCGCGAACGTCTCCACATCGGTCTGTTCCTGCGAGGCGTCCGTGCGCCCCGGCGCAAACGGCACCGTGATGTCGTGCCCGGCGTCCGTGGCCGCTTTCTCGATGGCCGCGGAGCCGCCGAGCACGATGAGATCGGCGAGCGAGATTTTCTTCCCGCCAGAAGCCGAACCGTTGAAGTCCGACTGGATCTTCTCCAGGGCGGGCAGTACGGCATCCAGGTCGGCGGTCTTGTTGACCTCCCAAGCCTTCTGCGGCGCAAGGCGAATGCGTGCGCCGTTAGCGCCGCCTCGCAGGTCGGTACCCCGGAAACTGGCCGCCGAGGCCCACGCCGCCGAGACCAACTGCGAGACCGAGAGACCCGAGTCGAGGATCTTGGCCTTCAGGGCCTTCACGTCCTCGTCGGTGACCAGTGCATGGTCGACCGCCGGGACGGGATCCTGCCACAGCTGCGGCTCCGCAACCCACGGACCCAGGTAGCGCGAGAGCGGTCCCATGTCGCGGTGCAGCAGCTTGTACCAGGCCCTCCCAAATGCCTCGGACAACTCCTCCGGGTGATCCAGCCAGCGCCGGGTGATCTCGCCATAGATGGGGTCCACCCGCATCGTGATATCCGTGACCAACATCGTCGGCGTGCGAGCCGGCCCATCGAATGGATCGGGGATCGTGCCCGCGCCTGCGCCGTCTTTCGTGGTGAACTGCCAGGCGCCACCCGGGCTCTTGGTCAGCTCCCACTCGTACCCGTACAGCATCTCCAAGAACGTGTTGTCCCAGGTGGTTGGGGTGGCTGTCCAGACGACCTCAAGGCCGCTGGTGATGGCGTCCTTGCCCACGCCGGTGCCAAACGAGCTCTTCCAGCCGAGACCCTGCAGTTCGAGCGGGCAGCCCTCGGGTTCTGGACCGACGAGGTCGCCGTCGCCCGCACCGTGGGTCTTGCCGACGGAGTGGCCGCCGACGATCAGCGCGGCCGTCTCCTCGTCGTTCATCGCCATCCGACCGAACGTCTCGCGGATATCCTTCGCGGCAGCCGCTGGATCGGGTTGTCCTTCAGGACCCTCCGGGTTCACGTAGATCAGGCCCATGGTTGTCGCACCGAATGGGTTCGCGAGGTCCCGGTCGCCCGAATAGCGCCTGTCGGTGCCCAGCCACGCCTCCTCCTCGCCGAAGAAGATTTCCTCGGGTTCCCATATGTCTTCGCGCCCGAATCCGAAGCCAAACGTTTTCAATCCCATGGATTCGTACGCACAGTTGCCCGCGAAGATGATGAGGTCGGCCCACGAGATCTTCCTGCCGTACTTCTGCTTGAGCGGCCAGAGCAGCCGGCGGGCCTTGTCCAGGCTCACGTTGTCGGGCCAGCTGTTCAACGGGGCGAAGCGCTGCGCGCCTTCACCGCCGCCGCCGCGGCCGTCGGCAATGCGGTAGGTACCGGCGGCATGCCAGCTCATCCGGATGAAGAGTGGTCCGTAGTGGCCGTAGTCGGCGGGCCACCAGTCCTGGGAATTCGTCATCAGCTCGAACATGTCGCGCTTGAGCGCTTCCACGTCGAGCTTGCTGAATTCCTGCGCGTAGTTGAAGTCATCGCCCATCGGGCTGGCCTGTGGCGCGTGCTTCTTGAGAATCGACAAGTCAACCTGATTGGGCCACCAGTCCTGGTTCGTCAGGGGCCGATGCGCCTTAGGGGTAGGCGAGGCGATAGCCGGGTCTTCGCTTTCGCTGCGGCTCGCCGTGTGTTCCGCGGGGGCAGGCGCTTTGTCAGACACAACATTCCTTCCGGGGGTTGGTGAATAGGGCAGTGATCACGGATGTGACCGAGAACTTTGTGATGCCGAGCAGTCCTGGCACAGACCCCAGTAGATGACCTCGGCCTCATCGAGAGCGAAGCCGTTGTCGTCAGACGGGGTCAAGCAGGGCGCCTCGCCGACGGCGCAGTCCACGTCGGCGATGACACCGCAGACACGGCAGACGACGTGGTGGTGATTGTCGCCGACCCGAGACTCGTAGCGGGCGACGGAGCCCGACGGCTGTATTCGCCGGACCAGGCCGGCGGTGGTCAGGGCAGCGAGCACGTCGTAGACGGCTTGACGCGACACCTCGGGTAGGTGCGCCCGCACGGCACCGAAAATCGCCTCGGTGTCGGCGTGCGGATTCGCCTGCACCGCCTCCAGCACAGCGGTCCGGGGGCGGGTCACACGTAGGTCAGCCATGCGCAGCTGCTCCGCGTAATCCGGCGATGTCACCTCACCACGATTACGCCCTTTTCTGGAATGAGTCAAGACTTCGGGGTGACCCAGCTTTCAGGAGGCCGACGAATGCGCCCTATGCCGATTTTCTGACGAGCGGCAGCAGCAGCTGACGGCGTCTGACGATCACGTCTGAGAATTGGTGGAGTGCATCGGGCACCGATCGTGCAATCGGACACGTGGTCTCGTATCCGGAGTCGCGCAGCATCTGGCTGACGTCGGGACCTGCGACCAGCGTCCATTCCACCTCGGCCTGGCGACAGTCCTCGCCAACCAAGCGCAAAAGCGAAATGCATTCCGCGGCGGAAAATTTCACGTCGCTCAGGTTGAGGACCAGCGGGTCTCTCGCAAGAATCAACCGTTGGATATACCCGATGACTCGATCGACGTTGACCGCATCGATCTCGCCATGGATCGTCACTACCGTCGCCAGGTGACGAAAATGCCATCGCAACTGGGCGCGTCCGCAGTCGAAAGCGGACGTATTGATCGTCGCGGTCATGGCAGCCTCGTTCTCGGTGATGACGAAGATGGCCGACTAAAGCGGGCCAACCTGCCTGTGACGTTAATGTCAAAACTTAAGGTGACAGAGAGCAGCGTCTAACCGCTTGCTAAGAAATATGTTTCGTACGCGACCGGGCAGCCTGGGCACAACCGCAACCTGGGCGCCATCCGATGGCCCGTACGGAGCGACCCGCCGATCACGGCGGCGGGGCCAGCTCGTTGGCCATTCGCACAATCCGCGCCCATTCGATCTTGAACCACGGCGTGAAAGTCTCTGGTGTACAATCGATCTCGGATTGCAGTTCATGCCGTGACGTAAGTAGCCCGGCCAGAGGCGTTTGCCCTTCGCGCGCCGCTGCAGAAGCAGTTCGGCCCCGCCGTGTGCAAGGACGGGCGAATAATCGTTGCCCACGCAACTATTGACTTGATACCCGGCAAGGACGGCGCAGGTGCAGACGGCGCTGTGGTCACTTTGTCGGCGTCGGGGCCCCATGACAAGGGACCGGCTGGCGAGCCGCGCTGGCACCGATCAACCTCGCGGGTCGGATCTGGCAGCGTCGTCCTTCCCGGTGACGCGGGGAGCCCCTTTAATCCTCCTTGCGAATCAACCGCCAGAGCGCCTTGCGATCCGGCGCCAGCAGTTCCTCGATGCGCGGCTGGTTCACGTCGGCGACGATGATCTCGCCGACCTCCTGGTGGACGTCGCTGAAGATGCCGTGGGACTTCATCTTCTCGGTCTGATAGATGTTGTCCTCCGTGGGGGTGACGTAGTACACCGCGTCGGCCTTGAATCGGTTCACCAGCCAGAGGTGTACCAACGTCATCAGGCGCTTCTGGCGCAGCTTCTCGGCGAACGTGTTCTGATCGCGCACCGTGAGGATGCTGCGTCCATGGCGGTCTTTGATGGGGTCGACGATCACATTCGCGAGCTTCTCCTCGCCATCGCTGCGTTCGCCATAAATGCCGAGCTCAAGCACGTCCGAGCCGGCGCGTGTCGGCCGCAGCTGTACGCGAAGCTTCTCGCCGAGCTGGTAGTGCTCGCTCCACATCGCCAGCCATTCCTCCAGCAGCTTCTTCGGCACCTCGGTCTGCACGAGATGCTGGTGCTGCGTGGAGCCCTCGCCCATGGCCTTGGTGGTCGCCGTGCGCCCCGAGGAGGCGGCCAGCGCGGCGTCGCTGCGCGGCCCGCCGACCAGGGTCTGCGGCGTGCGGTAAGGCGACTCGACCAGGCGCAGCTTGCGCTGCAAGCGGGCCAGCGACAGCATGCCGTCCTGTTTGAGGGCGGTGGCGAACTCCTCGGCGGCGACGCCGTCGATCTGGTGTCCGCCGTAGGTCATGAAGTTGAAGACGAAGCCCATCTTGGCGAGCTCTTCTGGGAAGGCCCGCATCTCGTCGTCGCTCATCCCGGTGGTGTCCCAGTTGAACGACGGGGAGAGGTTGTAGGCCAGCATCTTGTCGGGGAACTGCGCATGGATCGCGTCGGCGAATTGCCGGGCATCGGCGAGATCCGCGGTCTTCGTCTCCATCCAGAGCAGGTCGGCGAACGGCGCGGCAGCCAACGACTTGGCGATCGCGTACGGGATACCGCCGCGGAGCTGGTAGTAACCTTCGGGCGTCCTCGCCCGCTCGCAGTCCCATCCGGCGTCGGCGCCCAACTCCCGCGCCTTCTCCCGGGCGTCATAAAGTGGCGCGCGTTCGGCGAACTGCCGCCACTCCGCGGCACTCATGTCGGGCGGTTCGCCCTCGTTCTCGCGGAATGCGAGCAGCTCCGCCACCGCCGCGCCGTAGGTCTCCAGCCCGGCGTCTGCCTCCCAGGCAGCGACAAAGCGCGACTCGACGTCGTCAAACAGTGCGTCAAGCGATTGCCCGCCATCCTTCTGCCACGCGGCGGCCGCCTCGGCGACCGCGCTAAGGATGCCCTGGCGTTCCAACCATGGCGTTGCCGCGGCGTACTCGCCTTCGGGCAGAGAGTAGAGGAGATACCCGTTGAGCTCTTTGACTCCCAGCTCGTAGAAGCGACGCAACATCGCCAGGAAGCAGGATTTGTAGGAGGGGATCCTCAGGTTGGTGACACCGAGCAGGAACGGCTGGTCGCGTTCGTCGGCGCGGCTGTCGATGAGGTTGGCCGCCTCGGCGTCCGTGCGGGCGACGATGATGCCGGGCACCCGCATCACGTCGAGCTGGAAGCGGGCGGCGTTGAGGCGCTTGATCTGTTCGTCCGAAGGCACCAAAACCTTGCCGCCCTGGTGGCCGCACTTCTTCGTGCCGGGGCGTTGGTCCTCGATGTGGTAGCCCGGCACGCCCACCTCGACGAAGCGGCGGATCAGGTTGCGTACGTGCGGATCGCCGCCGTGGCCGGTGTCGGCGTCGGCGATGATGAACGGGCGGTAGTCGGTCGCCGGGGTCGCGGCGCGTTGCGCTTCTGTCATGCGCAGCCGCAGGTACTGCTGATTGCGGTCCGCTGTGAGCAGAGCGCGCACAAGGCCGGCAGCCTCGTCCGGCACCTGGCTCAGGGGGTAGCTCGCGAGATCGGGTCCCGGATCCTCGCTGATGGAGCCCTTCGCAGAAGTCGCCCAGCCGCCCAGATAGATCCCCTCGATGCCCATCCGCTTCATCGTCACGGCCTGCCCCGGCGAGTATGGGCCGAAGGTGGTGATGCTCTTGCGCTCGGCGAAGAGCTCACGCAGCCGGTCGTAGAAAGCCGCCGCCGCTTCTCGGGCAACGATGTAGTCGGAGGGGATCGTGCCGCGCTGCTCGACGACTTGGCGGGCACTGTAAAGGCGGATGATCCCGTCGAAGCGCGGACTGTCGAAGTATCGCTGCGTTGCCGCGACGTCCTGCTCGAACGGGTTGGTGGTCTGTAGATCCGCTTCGATAATGGCCATGGCGCTCCGTTCAGCGCGGTTCCCGTTGACGTTGCGAGTGTATCCCCGGGGCCAACTCGTGCGGCGGGGTAGGCGCAAGCCCACCCAAGATCGAAGCCGGGTAGCCGGGCACTCGACATGGCCGGGTTCGCGTCAGGCTGAGCGCATTCCAGCTAGCAACGACGTGCGGGGCTGCGCCGCGTTCGCTGAATCACTCTAATTGCCAGTGTTGGCGCCGCGAGGACGTTAGCGCGGCCGGTAACACCAGCCAATTGGCGCCGGTCCGGTCGCCGCGCTAGTGTCGGTCCGCAATCCGAGCGAAAGGTGATGACGATGAGTGCCGTCCCCCGACAACTGAGCGATACCCCGGTCCGCCGCACGGACGGGACACGGCTCGTTGTGGGCGCCGTCGCCCTTGCCGCTCTCGCCGTGCTGGGTGCCGTCGGTGCAACGTTCGCCGGTAAACCGGCGCCCGGCGGTCCGTCGACGATATCCGTCGAAAACGTCGCCACGACGACCAATTCGAGCACCACCACATCGACCTCCAGCACCACATCGACATCCGCTAGTGCCACCACATCCACTGGCACATCGACGACCACATCCACGCCAACCCCGACGGTGACGCCTCTGGACAACCTTTACCGCGTGATGCCACCGGGCTATAACGCAACCTCGTGCGGGCCGTCCGACGACCCGACCCCGCAGGCGCTGGCAACAGTGGACTGCGGTGCGCCCCAGGGGGCCAGTGGGCCGACAAACGCGCGCTTCTCACTGTTCGCCGACGCGAACGCGCTGGCCAGCCAATTCCAGGATGGCGTCAACGCTGATGCGGCTTCGCAATGCCCGGGCAGCATCGATTCGCCGCGCTCCTGGAGTTACGAGGCCACCCCGGCCTTCAACGCGGGGTCGCTGGTCTGCGGAACGCACAACAATGCGCCCATCCTGATGTGGACAAAGGACGACGTGCTGCTGCTCGGACAGGTCCAGGGACCCGACCTGTCCAGCCTGTACGGATGGTGGCTGAGCCTCGGCTAACCCGCTTGGTCTGATCAGCGGGCTCTGCCCGTGACGCGGCGGTGCTCTCCACACCGGTATCCGACTCGGTCGTATTTTTACGACCCGATGCGTCGGGCCAGGTCAGGGGAGTGGCCACCGATCCCACAACCAGGCCGGTCACCATTCGGTCACGGTACGAAAAAATCATCCCTCCCGAGTGACGCAACCAGGCGAGCAACTGGCACCATTGTTGTAGAAGTGATGGGAGTGACTGTTGTGATCCCGAGGGGTCACACGATGAGGACCGGGGAGAAGTGGAATTCGAATGAGACGCATCCTTGCCTTCGTGATGGGTCTGGCCCTGTTGGTGGCGACGCCCGGTCTAGCGACCGCTGACAACTCCTGGACGGGAACACGCCAGCAGGCAATCGACTACGTGATCCAGCGCGGGCTCTCGCAGCGCGGCGTGCCGTTCTTATATGGAGGCGGCGACACTGCAGGGGCGACCCGCGGCACCGGCCTAGATGCCAACACGGTCGGATTCGACGCTTCGGGTCTGATCCTGTACTCCTTCGCCGGGGTCGGGATCAAGATGCCACGCACATCGACCCAGCAGTACATGGTCGGCCGCAAGATCGCGCCGGCTCAGGCGCTTCGCGGCGACTTGATCTTCTACGGCCCCAATGGCAGCCAAAGCGTCGCAATGTATCTGGGAAACGGGCAGATGCTGGAGGCCACCGATCCCGTCGTCGTGGTTTCGCCGGTGCGCACCAACAACATGACTCCATACCTGACCCGGATCATCGAGTGGTCATAGGGATTTCGGGTCGGTAGCCGTCGTTGCCGGCGTCGTGGAGACGATCAGCATTTCACGGATAGCTTTGGCGCGAATGCTGTTGTGCTGGCTGGTGCTGGGTGCACTGTCCGGGTGTAGCCACGGGTCCGGGGGCGACACCATCGCGCCGTCGCCTCCGGGCGCCGTTGCATCATCCGGGTCGCTGCTCGGTGAAGTGCGACGGGAGTTGGCCGCAATGCGAACCACCCACTACCAGCACAAGACCGAGGTTGACGAGGCCAGCGGCACGTTCTTCTACGACTGCTCCGGGCTGCTGGACTACGCGCTGGGACGCGTGCTACCGACTGCCGCCTCGGCGCTGCCGACCAGCACCTCGGCACTGGCCGACACAGCGCTACCTGCGCCCGGCTCGGCACTCGGCGGGTAGGCAGGCGACGTCGTGCTGGCTGGCCACCGAGGACTAGACGGCGAACCGGCCACGTCATGATCGCGCTCGCCGCACCCGTCGCCAACCCCGCTCGCGCCGGCGAATGGCTGCTCCCGGTCGCCGACTCCACACTGAGCCCACATGCCTCCGACAGCCGCCACCCCGGCGACACGGGGCTCGGCACGGGCACCATCGGGCTGGTCGCCGACAGCGCGGGCGCCCCAACCGCTTTCTATTGGCAGGGCGGGGCGTCCAAACATCCCAAACCCACCGAGATCGCGCTGGGCCGGCCGGTCAGCTGACGGCCCGGATGGCGGCTTCGGCCGCCCGTTTGGTCGCCACCTTCGACCCTCTGGCCAGGCGGGCCAGGCGGGGGATGGCCCCGGGGTGCCTGACCAGGAAACGGGCGACGGCGGGCACGTTCGTCGTGCCGTCCTGGTGGCTCAGGCTGAAAACCTCGAGGTCCACGCTGCCGTCGCCGGCCCGATCGCTGATCGCACGCACCACCGACCAAGGCACCCCCCGCTCCTCGCACACCGCCGCGATCGCCGCCGTCTCCATGTCGAGCGATACGACGCCCCGGGCCCGAAGGTCGGCATGTACTTCGGGGTCGACGAGGAGCTCGTCGGTGGTCCACATCTTCCCGTGCGCATTCCCGAGGGGGAGCGGCTTGGGCCGGTGCTCGGAGCCGTCGGCGCCGTTGACGACGAGCTCGGGCAGCACCAGCGTGCCGATCGGGGTCTCGTTCTCGATCGCGCCGGCAATACCGACCACAATCACCCACTCGGCGTGAACCGCCGCCAGCAGTTGGATGACCGCCGCGCGGGCCAGGGCAGTGCCCATCCCGGTGACCACCGCGATCACTTCACGTTCGCCTATCCGCCCGACGTAACCGAGGCCGCTCCGTCGGAGGCCGAGGCGCCGCCGCAACGGGCGCAGCTCCATGGGCATCGCGCAGACGAACGCGATCATGGTCGGTACGCGGCTGTCGAGCATCGCAACTCAGTAGGCCCGGGCAACGTAGGCGAGCACACCTGCGTCGTGACCGGTTTCGGGCAGCGATCCGTCGCTGCGTTGCAGACATCTCACCGTCAGGCCACTGGCCGCGAGATCCCGTTCGCCCGAGGTGCCGACCAACTCCCAAGGCAGGCGGGCGACGCCCGTCTGCGCGACATCGCGCGCCTGTTCGATCGTGGTGCAGTCGGAGATGAAGGCGTCGCGGCGTGCGGTCGCGTCTTCGAGCATGTCCATCTGGATGCGCCCGGTCAGTCGCTGCACCTCGTCAACGACGCGGTCGACACCTACCTTGTTCTTCTCGCGGGTGTCCCGCCGGTAGAGGAGGGCGGCATTCTCGGCGAGGTCCCGTGGCCCGAGTTCCACCCGGATCGGCACGCCCTGCAAGTCCCAATCGGTGGCCCGCCAGCCGAAGCCCTGCGCAACGTTGTCGTCCAGTCTTACCCGCACGCCCTGCACCTCGAGCTCCTCAACCAGGGCAGAGGCGGTGCGTGTGACTGCACCATCGATGTCCTTGACCACCACGACGACGACTTGTACCGGCGCGAGCGCCGGCGGCAGGACGAGCCCGAAGTCATCGCCGTGGCACATGATCAGACCGCCAAGCATCCGTGTGGACGCGCCCCATGAGGTTGTCCAGCACAGTTCGGTCGCGCCCTCGGCGCTGGAGTAGCTGATGTCGAAAGCGCGGCTGAACCTCTGGCCGAGCTCGTGCGACGTCGCCATTTGCAGCGCCTTGCCGTCACGCATGATGCCCTCGCAGGTCATGGTGTTCTCTGCGCCGGCGAACCGCTCGTTGACGGTCTTACGGCCAACGATCACCGGCATGGCCAGGACGCTGCGCATGAAATCCAGGTATACGTCGTGCAGAATGCGGCGGGCATAGTGCCGCGCGTCAGATTCTTCTGCGTGGGCGGTGTGGCCTTCCTGCCACAAGAACTCCGTGGTGCGCAGGAAGATTCGCGGCCGGAGTTCCCACCGGACGACGTTGGCCCACTGATTGAGAAGCAACGGCAGATCGCGGTAGCTATCGATCCACTTGGCCATGTATTCACCGATGACAGCCTCGCTGGTCGGACGGATGGCAAGCGACTCCGTCAACTCCTTGCCACCGCCGTGCGTCACGACGGCTAGCTCGGGACTGAATCCCTCGACATGCTCAGCCTCACGTTCGAAGAAGCTCATCGGGATCAGCAACGGGAAGTAGGCGTTCTGCGCTCCGGCGGCCTTGATCCGTACGTCCACCTCCGCCTGCATCCGCTCCCATATCGCGTAGCCGTTCGGCCGGATCACCATGGTTCCGCGAGCCGGACCGTTCTCGGCCAGCTTCGCCTTGGTCAGGACATCTTGGTACCACCGCGGAAAATCGTCTTGCTGAGGAGTCAGCACCGGCATCGAATCGCCCTCTCATTGCCGTGATGTCGGCGCGTCAGCGGCCCTGCCATTCCGCAGTGCGCTTCTCGCGCAATGCTCGAAGACCTTCGGCCGCGTCCTCGGTCGCGCCGACCACCTTGCGCATGGTCTCACCGAACCGGACCGACTCGATCCAGCCCATGTCCGCGGTTCGCCACGCCACCTCCTTCGTCGCCCGTTGGGCCAGGGGTGCGGCCTGGGTGAGGGTCCGGGCCCACGCCCGAGCCTCGGTCTGCAACTCGTCGGGCTCGACCAGCTTCCACACCAGACCGACTTCCTTGGCCCGCATGGCGCTCATCGGCTTCCCGGTCAGGAGCAGTTCCATGGCGCTGGCCCAGCCCACCCGCCTGGGGAGTCGGATAGCCCCGACGATGGTGGCAACCCCGATCGACACCTCGGGGTAGCAGAACGTGGCCTCGGTACTGGCGATCACAAAGTCGCAGAACAGCACCCCGGTCAGTCCGTAGCCGATACAGGGACCGTGCACGGCGGCGATGGTCGGCTTGAACAGCTCCATCCCGCTCTCAAAAGAGTTGATCGTCGGCTTCTCCCAGAACGTGCCGCCAAAGGTGCCGACCGCGCCCTCGCCGTCCTTCAGGTCGGCACCGGCACAGTAAACGCTGCCGTTTGCCGTCAGGATCCCGACCCAAGCCTCCTCCTCGTCGCGAAACCGGTCGAAGGCCGCGTTCAGGTCCTGTCGGAGGGCGCCGTTGATGGCGTTGCGAGCCTCCGGGCGGTTGAGGGTGATGGTGGCGATGTGGTCTTGCAGCTCGTAGGTGACGAGGCTCATGGCTGCAGCCTAGTTTCGGTGTACGAGCTCAGTAGCCGGGTGTGTTACCTGGCTGCTGCGGGTTCAAGTCTCGTCACTTACCCGCAGGTAAAAGGCGGTTTTAGCCCTCACCACTGCGACCCCAGAAAGACCTTTGCAACCTTATTGCAACGCTGTCCGACATGGCCGTTGGCGGGGTGACCGGCAAGCCGTACGTCTACGGAACCCGTACGGGCACAACAGATTTGCCCTAGCGGCGGCTTCGGCGACGAGTTAGAGTCGAAGCCCTAACACCCCGCTTCAGACAGGAGGCAAGAAATGACCACCACACGACCGACACCCGACGACCTCGCGACGCCACCGGCTGCCGACGAACTCCGCGTGTACGAGAGCCGGGGCCGGGAAAGCACGCCGAAACAGTACGGCGACCCCCCGCTGCCTGGCCTGGCGTGTGGCTCGCCGATTCGCCGCTGGACATCAACGAAGGCGCAACCGGTGATCAGGGTTCTGCTGATCGAGTTCCCCGACACCATAGCTTAGCTTAGCTAGCAAATACTCCATGGTCGTGCAGCCTCGGACTTCCCACGAAACAGGATTAGCCGATTATCGTCCGTTTCGGTGATCGGGGGCTTACATTGCTTTCGTCAGTGTCAATATCACTGGCGACGGTTCGCCAGCGGTCAACGGAAAAGGAAGTGGTTATGGCCAAGCACCGGCAGATCCCTCAGCACTCGCTACACGGGCGGACAGTGATCGGGGGCGTGCTCGCGTCGGGCGCCTTGTTGGTCGGCGCACCCGGCGGCATGGCATTCGCGGATCACGGCACGGACGGAATGGAATCCGCCGAAGCCCGACGCTCTAGTACGAGCAGTGCGGTCACGCAAGATGCGCCGAAGCCCGAAGCCAGGACGAGCAGGGCGTTCACGCAAGACGCGGCCCCGAAAGTCACAGCTCAACCCGCCCTTCGAACCCTAAAGGCAAAGTTGACTCCCGAGAAAAGGTTCGGGCAGTTCATAAACACGCACATTACTGGCCAAGCTCACCCCGGCGCAACTGGGCACAGTTGGGGGCGTTCATAAACTCGCTCCCCCCGGAGGCTCAGTACGACCTTTCGGTGATAGCGGCAGACTTGGCAAGTAGCTCTTAGTCGTTGGGGCGGCGGCGCGGGCGACCGCCGCCGCCCGACCGACTAATCCGCACGTTGTCACCGGAAACCGATCCCTCCGGCCTCGATGTCTGCATCGTCGTGGTCAGGGTCTACAAGGACTAACTCAAGCGGCTTGTTTTCCTGGCTACTCGCCTTCCTGGCATGGCTTGGCAGGCGTGGCAATCCAGATCCACACCGAACCAAGGAGGTAGAACATCATCGCCACCTCCTTAGAACGTGCGGCATAATCGGCTCATGGGGGTTCTGCCAGCGGGCGATAAGCGGCACGGAACAATGAACGGCTACACGAACTATGGCTGCCGGTGCGCCCAATGCAGACGCGCCAACGCTGTTTATACGAAGGTGTACCGCCAGAGGATCACGCTTCGCGATTAATCAGAACATCGCGAAGAACTGGTTAGCCCAGCTGGCAAGGGCCGCGTATAACCGGTTTCAGGAGCTAGAGCGCGGAGCCAGGCGATCCGGCCGCGATGAAGATGGCGCAGGGGCTCAAGGCGCTAGCTCAAGCGATTGAGGCTATAGGCGAACGGCAAAACGATGTGCTGCAAGGAGTTCGGCACGTCAGCTCTCAGATCAGGTGATTTGGAGAGGCCGGGAGCGCGGGCGCGGTTAGGAAACACACCCGCGACCCCCGGCCTGGTCGCACGCTGAGCGACACAACTAACAAGAAGCACTCGGCGTGGGACCGGTTGCCGCGCAACCACCCATTACACGGACTTTCCACCCCGCGATAGGAGAGCGGGGAGGCTTGGAGGGGCCGGGCTAGCTGCGAAAGGAGGCCACTAGCCCGGCCCCAGCACACGGGAGGAGAAGGCCCCGTGCGGAATGCCGCCGCAGCATCCCCGGAACCAATGCCAGGAAAGGGGGAGCGCAGGCGAGCAAGTTTTGGGGGCCGAGGGTGCCCAGTGGAAGTTCTAAAAACACCGGGCACACCTCGGCCAGCCGCAGCACCCGCGGGGGGCGCAAGGAATGGAACGCCCCAGTGCTGCGACCGATGCCGCCACCCGTGGGAATATGCCTAGAACCACGGGCGCGGCGGGTTTTGTACTAGCCGGAAACTCCGACCAAAGCTGCCACCGTGCCGCCGGTAATGGCGGTGGCGACATTCGCACGGACATAGCGCACATAAGCGCCGGTAACGACCACCGAAGTGCTCGTACTGGCCGCGGTAGTCGAAACGGCACTACCCAGGCTTACCCAGTTAGTGCCATCAAGTGAGCCTTGCAGCTGCACCGATCCCGCTGAAACTCCAGCGGACGTGGTAACCACCATCACGGCGTTCGCCCGGACGGCTAGACCGTCCAATGCACTGCCCGCACCCGTAGCCGACTTGGCGGTAAACGAGACGGCCGGCGCGAGTCCCAGCGTTTGGGGCTGCACGTAACTCCCAGTTGAGTCCATGTATGACATCTGTTGAACCCCTTAGGAAGTCGGTAGGCCGGTAAGGATGTTGATGGCCGCGGGATACTGAACCCCGATAGCTTCTCTTAATTCACCACGGAATGAAATCGCGTTGGTCGACCATTCGGTATCGCCGTAGCTGTTGATTTCGAGGCGGAAGCCACTACGAACCCAACGGAGCACGGCCTTTTTGGTGTCAAACACCAGGGCGGTGCCGGCTGGAATGTAGCTGTTGGTGACGACTTGCGCGCCGAAGATGCTCTTAAGGTCGCCGATGGCCGACGGGTCATCGGGATTTAAGAGGTACTGGCCTGTGCTGCTCTTATTCAGAGAGACGGATGACCAAGTTGTCGGATGCATGGCGATCAAATCCGCCTGGCCGAACGCTGCGCCAACGCGAATGTCGTTCATGGCCTTGCGGATCGCGTCGATGTCCGTGTCAGACCCGACCGACCTGGTGAGGGTCGAGCCTACGTGGAGCAGGCCGACGGGATCGGTTGTCGAGGTGACGAAAGCATTCGTCTCGGCGTCGATGATCGCCCGGTAAATCTCGTTAGGGACGAACTGCATGAAGGTCGGGAAGTCCTCCGCGGCCTCCATAGAGATCGAGCACAGACACGCAACTTTGGTCCATGTCGCTGTGTGGGTTGTCAGCTCTAAGCCTAAATCCGGCTTGGGCTGAAGCTCATCGACTACGGCTGCCGGATTTGCATTCCCGACGTGAGCGATCCATTCCACCCCAGGCCCGATAGGCGCGGACTGCTGGATAAAGTGATCCAACAAACGATCCGGCTCGTAAGGCAAGCCCAGCGTGTTCTGGGGCATCAGGATAGGCGGAAGCGACCCGGATTGGAAACTGCCTTCGCCGAACGCGGCCTTGGTGCTCACCCGATCGAAGTCGATCGAATAGGACGGGAGACGCTTTTGGACTGCCTCGAAAAGGCCCTTGTACTCGGATTGCGGGATGGACAGCGGGGAAGCTGCCGCATTAACCACCTTAGTCTCCGGCGCGGAGCCGAAGCCCTTCATTGCGGACATGACTGCTTTGTCCTTATCCGCTTTGAGGCGGTCGCCCTCGGCGAGCCACGCTTTAATATCGGCGTCGACCGACTTGAGCGTGCCGTTCTTTTTGGCGGTCCCGGCTCGATTATGTAATTCGACGCCTTTCAGGGCGTGTTCTCGCTGCCGGGACTCGATATCTTGAATCATTATTCTGTTTTTTCCTTTGTTCAGGTAATGGATGCCGCTAATTTCGGCGATTGCTTACCCTGAGCAGTCAGTGCGGGGAACCTGAGCGACCGGGGACACCCGAAGGTGTGAGCAGTGGGCAGGTCGGGAGCAATGACGGGTCAGTCGCGCCTTATGGCTGGCTTATCGACATCATTGACGACAATGCGGCCGGTCGGCACTTTCCAATGTCCTTATGGACATTGAGGACTAATTCCTAGCGGGGGCCGTTACGTCGGAATTCGGCGATTCCGCGGAAGACACATGGGCCTCAGACCGGAAAAGCTTACTGGGCGGCGATACGGCGGGCGCTAGATGATTAGCCCGAAGTCTTTACGTGATTCTGGTCTTCTGCGTAGGCTTGGGAGGCTGCTTTGAGGCGGTCAAACGAGGCCATTCCGTTCAGCCATTCCAAGGTTGTATAGGCTAGGTCGCGGCCCGCCCCAGGCTTGCCGGTGGCGATGTACGCGGTTTCCCGTAGCTCAATCGCCTCGGCGCTATCGGGGTCTAATGTCTTTTCGCCCCGGTGCGAAAGCTCGGCGATGATATCCCAGACGAGAAGCCCGAGTTTCTGTACGGTCGCTAGGTCTGCGGTGGTCATAAATGGCTCCCAGTTCGTTTCTAAAGGCACTTTCACGGGGTGGACAAGGCGATTTATGGAGCGGTGGTTTTGTGGCTTCTGAGTTTTAGCGCTAACCCGCTTGCGGTGGCGCGCCACCGGGTTGACTGGACGCGTCTCAGGTGTTCACTCGATGGTGGGCCGGTCTTTGCTGAAACGCCCGCGCGGTGACGCCGCCGTCAGTTAGTCTGCTCTCAGCAAACCCAACAACCGCGTCCACTACTGCGGTAACGCAGAGCAAAGGAACAGGTCCATGAACAAATCTCCTCGCATCGCCGCCGCAGTCGTGGCCGCCACGGTCGGCATCGTCCTCGCCCCAGCCGTCCCCGCGCTGGCCGCTCCGCACACACCCGGGCCTTCAAACCCCACCCCGAGCGCGTCAATGAAACACCACGGGGCAACATATTCGACGACATAGGAAATTTCTTCAAGAAAGTTTTCGTCTCCCCCTGCGACCGCATCAAATGCTGTAATAACAGCAATGACTCCAGAACTATCCACTGCTGAGTCTCCCTTCGAGGACGACGACTAGCGGTTATTCATCCGAACCACAGTCGGGCGGACTCCAGCCATGAATCCGAGATAATCCGCTGCGGATCGCCCGGGTAAGAAGCCTCTCCAGCTGGTGATGCTGTCACCGTAACACCGCTAAGTCAAGCCTCTTAGTCAGCGCCCTAAGCATCTCGGTAACCTCACAGAATGCCGCATCCTCGGCCGGCGTCGCACTACCGCCGATCTGCGCAAGCTTCATCTCCTCATACCGTGCGGCCACGAATGAGTATTTCCGCACCAGCGGTTGATCGACGTGGTTGCGGAGATAGTGGCGGATAGCGGATCGCCCGCTCGGATATAGCGCTACTCATCGGCGCACAACTCCTTAAGCCAGGAATCGAAGAGCAGCCCCGGAATGATCGGGGTCAGGATTAAGTCAATGGCACCGCCCTCGCCAGGACGATAGCGGCGGCACCGGCCTGGTTCATCGGCGTCAGCGCCGGATTCTTCACCCGCTCGTGCTCGGTGCGCCCCCTCACCAAGACGCCGTGCTCGTCGACCGCCCGCTTGCAGGCCAGATACAACTCGACGGTCTCGCAGTATGTGGCTAGCGCATCGTGGTCGATCACGGACCAACGTCCCTCTTCGGCGATTCTGGCCGCGTGCCGATCGAACATCTGCCGGGAGGCGATGGACAGCGGCCTCGGCGGTTCCATATCGGCCAAGGGTGTCTCCTAAAGTTTGCTGGGATCGTGACAGAAAAATGCGGTGCGGCTCGGGATCGACATACAGTCGCCCGGCAGGCGGTCGGCAGCGGGCGCGCGCTTGGGGATGTCGATATACCTCCTGGTCAGTGGGTTATGTAGTGGCAGCAACTAAATGCTTGTCACGCGGTGAACGCAGGTTCGACGTGCACGTGAGCGCGGTCGTCACGCTAGGAATGTTTGCTGGCTAGCCGCGGTGTGTTGCTGCCAGCCGTGCCTCGGCCGGGGTGCGGGCTATCGAACTGGCGTGGCCGGGCGGCCCGTTACTTTTCAGGTGCCTGGTTTCGACGACGAGCCTTCGGCCTGCCTGAGCTGCAGGTTGTTGATCTGTTGATACCCCGCTGGGTTGCCGCAGGCTGGCACGCTATAGGTAAGTGCGTCTGTGCCTGCCAGGGTGTTTTGATCCCAGGTGTCGTGGTATGACACACGAACAGAGGTACCGTCGGGACACTGTACGGGCCAGGTGCCATCCATTGTCCATTGTCCGTTAACCAACCGCGCCTGCCCAACGGCCGGTCCACCGGGTGTGCTTGCTGGTGAAGCGCATCCGTCGCCGCAGGGTGTGAAGTAATAATCGCCGGAACTCGATTGACCGGTGTGAGGGGCTGTCGTGGTCCAGGTGTAGTGGCCGCTCATCGTTGTGTCAGCCCACGCTGTGCTAGCTGTGCCGACAGCTAACCCGGCGAGCATAGCGGCTGCGGCTAGCCCTCGTGTGATGGTCATAGGTGTTGAGCTACCACATTCACAGCGGCCTTGTCCGCGTATTCAGCGCAAGTCCTAGGGCGCGGATCTTGGACTAGGGCGCGGACGAGTAGGTCAACCTCGCGGCTCGACAATCTGATGTGGCTAGGCCCCTGCATCAACACGACCGCGCCGTTATCGCGGTGGTGGAGGTAGATAGGTGTGCGGCCGTCGTCAATTTTCATTCGTTTCTCCTTGGTGACCGGCTCGGAGTTTGGCTTGCCTCTCGCGGTTCGCCTCGCGCTTCTGCTCCATCTTCTGCAGATCGGACCTGCTCGATTGCCAGGACCAGTACTCGGGGTGGATGCGGTAATTCCCGGCGTCGTCGCACTCCACTGCTCCGAGCTCGGTTAGGCGGTCGATGTGCCGGCGGTCGAGGTTCGGAATCATCTCGGCCTCGTCGGGGTCGAACGCGCCGTCCGATATCAGGGAAACCACCCACACTTTCAGATTGACAAAGGCGCGGAACTCATCGGCGGTCAGTCGGCGCTGCAATCGCGCATCCAGTAGCAGCGAGTTACGTAGCCGGGTGTCGAGCGATGTGCCCTTGGTCTTAAGTGTTGTCGTCATGTCTTCTCATCTCGTAATTTCTCGTGGTGTTTGCGGCTGTCCTGTACGCGCCTAAACGCGCCTGTCCGCGCCTTAGTCCTTAATCCTGTTTCCTTGGCCTGTGGCCTAGCGGGTACGCGCCTAAACGCGCCTGTCCGCGACTAAACTGGCCTGAAGCCTTAGCCTGTTCCTGGTTTAAAGGCTCTACGCGGCGAAGCGTGGTAGTCGACCTCGTAGTGGTGTCGGGGTGTGATGTTGCCACGTGATTCCGCAGTGCAGTAGCAGGCGCAGCCGATAGTTGTCGAAATTGCGGAAGCCGTGGCCGACTCGGAGGATTTTCTTGATCAGCAGGTTGACCGCTTCGGTGGGGCCGTTGCTGATTCGACCGGTGCTGAAATAGGCCAGGAACTCATTGCGCCACATGGTCAGGGTGCGGACCAGCCGACGCAGTTCGGGAACCTGCGAGTCGATGCACATCACGGTCCAGTCATAGAGGCGGCCCGCGGCCCGGTCACGGTCGCGGCAGCCGTAGATCGCGCGCAGCTCTTGGGCGGCGACCCAGGCGGCGGCGACCTGACCGTGCTCGTCGCCGGCCTCGATGCCGGCTAGCAGCCGCGCCCACGCGTGAGTGCTGAGGTTCTCGGCGCCGCGACGCAGCACCCGGCGGATGCCGTACAGCGGATCCTCGCGCCGGCCCCGATGCCCGTAGGTGTGCTGTTGCACACGGCGGCGCACGTCATCGACGGCGGCGAATCCGAGCCGCACCACGTGGAAGGCATCCAGGACCCGCACCGCGTGCGGCAGACCGGCCGACAGGGCGGCGCCGTAGCCCCGGAACGGATCCAACGCCGCCACCTCGATGCCTGCCGTCCATTCGGCGGGCTGGCTGATCAGCCAGTCGGCCAACACTTTCCGGCTGCGCCCGGGAATGATGTCGATGAGCTTGCCGCGGTGCAGGTCGACGATGCCGGTGGCGAACAGCGTCGAGCGGATCGGGTTGGCGCGGGCGAACGCCGTCTCATCCACCCCGACCGCGGCCACCCCGTCGAGGCGGTCGGGGTGGGTGATCAACGGGGTGCCGTACTCGACGACCGCGGCCATCACCGCCGCCCAGCCCACCCCGAAATCGCGGGCCACCGCCGCCACCGAATGCCCGTCCCGACCGACCCGCCGACACGCCTGCTTACGGGCCCGCTCACTCCACGACGCCCGCGCTCGGATCTGCGGATGGCTCTCGGTCCAGGTCTGCTGCTCACACTCAACATGGATGCAGCGCCAGATGCGTTTGACCCACACCAACGTCACCGCCCGATCCCCGGCGGGCAGATCCCGCACCCAGGTCGGGCGCCGATTGTGCAACCGCGCCTGCGCACCGCAGGTCGGGCACCAACCCACGCTTGCCGTCGTCTCGATCGCGTACTCGACCTCGCGGTCGCCCTCCGAGACCGCCAACACGGCCATGCCTGCCAGCCCGAGCATCGCCGTGGCACTACTGTTCTCAATCACCTGGGGCCTTCCTGTTCGTGTTCCGTAACACCACGAATCATGAGGCCCCAGGGCCATTCCCAAGGTCAGGCAACCAACCGTGTCACCCGACCACTACCACGCTTCATCACGAAAACCCGGTTTAAATCCGCGCCTTGCCGTGCCTTGCCTCGCCTAGCCTTGCCTAGCCTCGGTCACGCTGGACACAACGTGTGACGTAACGCGTGACACTTTGCACCGTTCACCGCCCCAAAAAACGCATGGAAGAGGGGGCAGGGGAGACCGGTTGGGTAGGAACGTCCCGTCTATCCGTTGGCGGATTCCTGCAAAGCCATCCCCAGTGTGGAGGCATCCTCCGGTGGCAGCGGTATGTCAAGATGCCCACCGGGATAAACGAGCCGCATCACGACTTCCGGGCGTCCGCGACGCTTCATGGTCGCGAGGTCAATTCCGCTTACACGCAGAGTTCTGCCCATTGTTCTATATCCAATCATTACGAAGTGTTGTTACCCGACCCGAATAACGTGGCCGATCTTCCGCCACCCGCGGTATTCAGTGAGTAGCCGCTGATCCACGCGCAGCGGGTCGTGTTTGTCGTTCAGCACGAGGATGTTCTGAGCGCGGCAATTCTTTTTGTCGCCATCCCTGAAAAAGATCCATCCACTACGGCGGTTCAGGTGTGCCCGCGCCACCAGATCGGCGACGAAATACTCGTTATCCCCGAGGGTGATGGTCGGGTGGCCGCAGGCTTCGGAATGGGTGAGCCGGCGGTTAGGCGGATCAATGAGCTTGACTTTACCGTTGTCGCCGACGTGAAAGTCAGCCGCGAGGGTGCAGACCCTTTTCCAGCTGATGGGCTTTCTGGGCATTCTTCTCTCTAGATTCTATCAAATCGGCATCAAATAAGGCCCGTTTTCAATTCCGGGCCTCAGCTCTCGATAAACGCCGCCTCACGCCTCACGGTCCATTAGCTCGGAAATGTCCACTTCCAGGTTGGCGGCTAACCGGAGCAGCAGTTCATAGACCAGCGCAGCTGGCTTGTCATCCTCCAGCGTGCAGTGGATCTCGGTGGTCAGTGGGTTCGTAGCCCAATCGCCCTTCGTCGTGCGCGCATCGAGCAACCCATGCTGGGCGCATAGTGCGGGGTCCGTGCACACAGTGCAGTCTCGCTGCGGCGCGGTCACGCCGCCCCACCGATCGGCCGCGCCAGCTCCAGCAGCGACTCCCGGTCAACCCGGATCATTCGCGGGCCAACGCGGTACGCCTTCAGCCTGCCCTGTGCAATCCATCTTCGGATGGTCTTCTGTGAGGCGTTGGCAAACGCAGCTGATTGCGGGATTGTTGGGTGGGGCGGTAGGTCGACCCCTGCCACTTCGTGTTTGGTCATGTCACGAAACTACGGCCAAGTTGCACAGCTAACGACTAGTTGAGCTAAGCAGAAATTAGTGTAACCGTGGACAAACATGGACAAGGCGACGATTGAGCAATTCTCGCATGCTCTGACCTGCAACTTTGCGGGAGACCCTCCGGGTCAAAGTCCCGCCAACTATGGGTGTGGAATCCTTCGGTGACCTGCGGGAACGTCCAAATAGTCCGCCAGATTCCAACGCCGGTAACAGTAAGTTCGATCCGTTTCGTGCACTCATCTGCACTTATCTGCACTTATCTGCACGTTTCTTTTTAATGAATCCTTAGGCTAGCAGAGAGCCGTTTTCGGCCAATCTGCTAAGCGCCTCGGCAATAACAGCATCCCGGTCCGCTGCGGCGATCTGGTATCTCATGCTCATCGCGGGCGTCGTGTGCCCCAGTCGTGCCATTAGTTCTTTGGTGGTTGCCCCCGCCTGGGCGGCGAGGGTCGCGCCGACATGGCGTAGATCATGGACGCGCATGTCAGGCTTGCCGACGCTGGCATACCCGGCCTTGAGGCCCCTTGTGAACGCCCTTGTAGACAACCGCTCGCGTCTGGTAGTGGTGAACACGAACGACTCTGGGCCCCGTCCCGTGTGGGTGGTCATGTGCGCTCGCAGCATCTCGGCGACGTGAGGCGGCACTGTCACGTCCCGAATGCCGGCATCAGTCTTGGGGCGTCCCACATCGATTGTGTTTCCGACGCGCGTTGCGGACCGCCGGACTCGTAGCACCATGCGGTCATCGGTCACTTGGACATCCTTGCGGCGAAGTTCGATGAGTTCCCCGAAGCGCAAACCGCACCACGCCGCTACCGGCACCGCCGCCCGATAAGTCTCCGGCACGGCTTCGGCCACCTTGACCAACTCGGCAGGCGTGAGCGGCTGAACGTCACGCGGCTTCGGAGGCTTGCCCGCCGCCTTAATTTGGCACGGGTTCTCTGTCGCCGCCTTGTCCTCCACAGCGGTGTTGTAGATCGCCTTGAGGAGCTGGTAGGCGTGCGTGTTTCTGGTCGGGGTTTTCTTCCCCAGACCGACCCACCATGCCCGCACCTTCGCAGGCGTCACTGCCCGCAGAATCTCGTCACCGAGGCCCGGCAGTATCCGCCTGTCGAGTAGCTCCCGATAGTGGGCGCGTGTCTTGGGTGTGAGGTCGCGGTGAGGTAGCCATTGCTCGGCGTACTCGCGCAGTGTGGTGCCCGCTGCGGCCCTGGCCCTGGCTCTCGTCTCCGGTGGCGTCCATTCCCCGAGTTCGATGAGTTTGCGTTCGTTCGCTAGCCAACCTTCGGCGTCCATCTTGGAGTCGTAGGTATGCGTGGCGTAGTAGCGTTGCCCGTCGTCGTAGATGTAACTTGCCTGGATGCGGCCGTTGCGCATGACTCGCAGGGTGCCCCAGCTCCGCCTCCTGGCGGTCTTCTTTTGATGCCATATCTGCAACCTTAGCGCAACGCCTGCATGTCCGGATATGGGTGTGTCCTGGGGTTTTGTGTCCACCATAAGGTTGCAGTTTGCTGGCAGCAGATCGGTCATCACCGCAGGTGAGAGCGGGTATCTATGCCCGATCAGTAGCCCGGTTCGTTGCCTGGCTTCCACTTGATGCCGCAGCCCATCGCGGGAATTTGATCGGCCGGGACCGGCGTGCCGGCCAGCACCGCGTCGACAGCGGCGTGAATGTCGGCCGCAGTCACCGGCTTGTCGTTGCCCGGCCGCGCTCCGTCGAGCTGACCGCGGTACACCAGTCGGCGCTGGCCGTCGAAGACGAACGTGTCCGGCGTGCACGCCGCGCTATAAGCGAGTGCCACCTGTTGGCTCTCGTCATAGAGGTACGGGAACGTCCAGCCGTGCCGGGCAGCTTCTTGGGCCATCTCCGCCGGCCCGTCCTGCGGGTAGCGCGCCACGTCGTTGCTGGATATGCCGACCATCGCCACCCCGCGCTCGGCGAGGTCGGTGCCCAGTCGGGCGAGCCCGGCCGCCACCCGTTGCACGTACGGGCAGTGGTTGCACATGAACACCACGACCAATGCGGGGGCGGCGTCGAAGTCGGCGAGCCGGACGAACCCGCCGCTCGCGTCAGGCAGTTCGAAGGCGGGCGCCGGAGTGCCCAGCGCGATCATGGTTGACTCAACGGCCATAAAACGAGCCTAACTTGCGGCGCGCTGAGTTCTCTCACGTGCCCGGTATGGCAACGGTATTCGTGGCCACCGGTAATTCTGCAACCGGAACAGGGGACCGACTTAGTGGCGTCGTCGCGAAGCGCGGACTACTGGCGGCGCAGCCCCGCGATGACGAGCTGCACCATGCGACGTGCGTCGTAGTCAGGGTCGGTGTCCGCGCCGACGCAGATGTTGCCTACGCCACGCATCAGCTCGTACGCCTCGACGTCGGGGACGATCTCACCCGCCGCGGCAGCCGCCTCGAGCAGCTGGGCGCAGACGGGGACGAGGCGGTCGAGGAAGTAGGCGTGCAGTGTCTCGAACGCGGCGGAGTCCGACTGGAATGCGCGGGCGAGACCGCGCTTGGTGATCAGGAAATCAACGAAGAGGTTGATCCAGTCCGTCAGTGCGGCGTGTGGTGAGTTGCCGTCGGCGAGGAGGGCAGGACCGGCATCAGCACATGCCTCGACCTGGTGGCGGTAGACGGCGACGATGAGGTCGGCTCGCGTCGGGAAGTGCCGGTAGATCGTGCCGACGCCGACGCCGGCTGCGGCGGCGATGTCGCGCACGGGCACGTCGACGCCGGAGGCAACGAAGGCCGCGGCGGCGACGCCGAGCAGGGTCTTCTCGTTACGCCGGGCGTCGGACCGTTTCCCCGGTGGCGGCGTACCCGATCCGCGCGCAGCATCAGCCACTGATCAGGCACCTCCACACACCCGCTTGTCATACGGAACACTGTTCCGTATGGTCGTTTCCGGAACATCGTTCCGCTTGTCGGATCATAGATCATCCCTGGATTGAGCAGAGGAGAACTGATTCATGGCGCAGACACCCCGAGGGCGTTTCGGCATCATGACCGCCCCGTCGCAGGTCGAGTACGACGACGTCCTGCGGGTCTGGCGCGAGGCAGACATGATCCCGGAGATCGAGCACGCGTGGCTCTTCGACCACTTGATGCCGATATTCGGGGACCGGGACGGGCCGACGCATGAAGGCTGGACGCTCCTCTCGGCCCTCGCCGCTCAGACCCACCGACTACGGGTCGGGCTGCTGGTGACCAGCAACCGCTTCCGGCCGCCCGCGATGCTGGCCAAGATCGCCACGACGGTGGACATCGTTTCCGGAGGGCGGCTCGACTTCGGCATCGGCGCCGGCTCCCGACCCAGCCAGCCCCTGGCCCGGCGGGAGTACGAAGCGCACGGGCTGCCGTTCCACGATTTCTCGCACTCCGTGGAGAGCCTCGCCGAGGCGCTCACGGTGATCCGACGGTTGTGGACCGAGACCGAGCCGTTCGACTTCACCGGCACCCACGTCCGGCTTACTGGTGCGTTCGGGAATCCCAAGCCGGTGCAGCGACCGCACCCGCCGATCCTCGTCGGCGGTCGCTCGGCCCCGTTGTTGCGCGTCGTCGCGGAGCACGCCGACGTGTGGAACATCCCCGGCGACGACATCGACGACGCCATCGGCCGCAGCGCTCTACTGGACCACTACTGCGCCGAGATCGGTCGTGACCCCGCCTCTCTCACTCGGTCGGTCTACCTGTCGGTCTCCTACGACCGTCCCGACGTCACTCGGGACGCGATCGGCCGCGCCATCGATGCCGGCTTCCAGCACCTCGTCCTCGGACTACCGAACCCCTACCCGGTCGGTGTCGCCCAATGGGTCGTCGACGAGCTCATCACCAAAGCGGCATAGACCCTCAGCGCGAGAAAAAGCCGACCAGGCGTGTTATCGCGAGCGTCTGCCGACCTTGGCCTGCCACGCCACCAGCAAGGGCATCCCGATCAGCTCAAGAGCAATTGCGCCGACGAACAACGGATGCGGACGGCCGGTGCGACGCCACGACACCAGCCGGGCAAGACCGCCGAGAAACACCACACCGCACACCGCGCGGAGGCGTGGGCCCTGTTTGTCGATGTGGGGGACCGTGGACCAGATGACAGGCGCGGCGGCGAACCAAAATGTGCTGACGAAGCGGTACTCGCTGTCGGCGCTTGGTTCAAGTCGACTGTTATCGCCGGGCAGCGTCGACGGACCGGCGATCATGCCCGCTAGACCCGTTAGGAACGGGATGGCCGCCAATGTGGCCGCCACGATCTGGAGCTGCCTGCGACCGCCGTCGCGAACGTCCGAACGCATCCCGTCCCCCTTGTGATCGCTGCACGCTCATTTTTGCACGCGAAGGACACGTGGGGGAGCGAGCCGCTATCGTTCGGGCGTTGGCGTGTCGGGTTGATGACCTTGCAGGCGACGCTGCGATTGTTCTGTCCGGGTTCAGATTTCGTAGATCTTCCGAATCCCTCGTTTCAGCAGCGCGCGCTTAAAGGTCACGCCGGTGCGGCGGTATTCTGGGATGTCGAGCGCCTGAAGGCCAGGCGATGGCTTGCGAACCGACGCCATTGTCTTCAGTTGCGCGACTGGTTAATTGCCCGCACGGTTTGGAACTTCTCTCAAAGGAATGCGTATGACGGATGTGAACACCACGTTGCCGCCCGCGGTGCGCAGGGCGCTGGAGCTGCTCGCCGATCCACCGGCCGAACCGGATGTCAGCAACGGCTATCTCGATCTCCTGGACGCCGGTTTGCCGACGGGGACCCCTGCGGTTGAGGCGGTGTTCGCCTCGCCGGTCGGGTCTCTGGTCTACGACAACATGCAGGCGCTGATACGCAGGCTGTTCAGCGCCCTTCAACAACCCACGGAGTGGTTGAACATCCCGGCCGGCGGGATCGCGCTGGACGTCGGCTGCGGCCCCGGTACCGTCACCGCGTCGCTGGCGCGCGCCGCGGGCCCGGACGGGCTGGCCCTGGGCCTCGACCTCTCGCAGGCGATGCTGGCCCGCGCGGTGCGCGCGGAAGCGGGACCACAGATCGGCTTCCTTCGCGCAGATGCGCAACGGCTGCCGCTACGCGACGAGACGGTCGACGCGGTGGTCTCGATCGCCGTACTGCAACTGGTGCCGGATCCAGCGGCTGCGCTGGCGGAGATGGCGCGGGTGCTGCGAACGGGCGGACGGCTGGCCGTGATGGTTCCCACCGCCGGGCGGGCCGCCCGGTTTTGGCGGATGCTGCCCAACATCGGGGCCCATCTGTTCGGTGAAGACGAAATCGGCGACATCCTCGAAGATCACGGGTTCACCAGCGTGCGGACCAACAACTTCGGCACTCTCCAGTGGGTGCGGGGTAAACGCGGGTAACACGCCGCAGCCTTGAGTGGACTCCTGTCTGTGATCGGCCGATTATCGCGGCGGTGAGGTCGCTGCCTGTCCGCCCCTGCCTAAGCTGGCACCCGGCCAAGGTTGAGCACACTAGGGGAGGGCTGAAATGAGGACGTTCGTTTGCCGGCTGGTGCCCATCGTCGTGATGACGTTAGCGCCGATGGCGGCCATGACTATCGCAACGCCGGCAGTGAGCTCGGCGCAATGCGCGAACGGCGATTGGTGGGATCCGAAGGCGAACGTGTGCCGGCCGCCAGACGCGCCGCTAGCTCTGCCATGCGACGCCGGCCAGTGGTGGGACCCGACGGCTAACGTATGCCGGCCGCTGGGCGTCGGGCCGCAACCCTTGGCATGCGATGCCGGTCAGTGGTGGGACCCGACGGCTAACGTATGCCGGCCGCTGGGCGTCGGGCCGCAACCGCTCGCATGTGACAGCGGCTGGTGGTGGGATCCGACCGCCAACGTATGCCGTCCGCCACTAATACCGCCAGCCGCCTAGCCCGTGGCAGCGGTCCACGTCGAATCGAGGAGACCGTTAGCTAACCTAATTTGGGCGTACAGTCGCGCGTGTGGAGCCTGAGCGGTCGAGGAAGCGCGCGATGTGCCGATGATCATTGTGGTGCAACCGAATCGGTCGTGGGCCGACCCCGTGACGTCAATTTCTACGCCGCACATCTCCGCGGCGGAACAGGCCGCGGGGAGCGGTGATCGCGCTGGGTGGCAGACGGACGGACGTGCGTGGGGCGGCCGCGATCAGGCAAGATTGTCCTATGCGCATTGACTGCGGCTCGCCGCGTGTGCTGGTGATGGACGACGCCGGCGAGGCGTTACGCAGCGCGACACACTCCCGGCCCGACGCGATCGTGGTCGACATCAACGTGCCGGAGCTCGACGGTGTCAGCGCGGTTACTGCGCTGCGCGCGATGGATAAGGACGTTCCGGTGTGCGTGCTGTCGGCGCGCAGCTCGGTCGATGACCGGGTCCCCGGGCTGGAGGCCGGCGCCGACGATTATCTATTCAAGCCGTTCGCGTTGGGTGGGTTGGTTGTTCGGGTACGGGCGCTGCTGCAAGGGCGAAGCCCCGCCGCCGCGTCGTCGCCGGAGGCGATCACCGTCGGCGCGCTCGAAGTCGACATTCGGCAGCGGTGTGCACGCGTCAACGGGGTCGGTCTCGACCTGACCAGACGCGAATTCGAACTGCTGGCCGTGCTGGCCGAGCACACCCCCGCGGTGCTGTCCCGCGCCCAGCTGCTCGACCTGGTGTGGGGGAATAGCCATTTCGCCGCCGACACCGGCGTCGTCGACATGTTCATCGCCTATTTGCGCCTCAAGCTCGAGGCCGACCGCGCGCCCCGGCTGCTGCACGCCGTGCCCGGCGTCGGCTTCGTCCTGCGAGCTCAATAATGGCGCTCATCGACCGCCTGTATCGGCTGCTGCGGCTGCCGATGCCGGTGCTGTCGCTGCGCACCATCGTGATCGTCGCCGCGCTGTCGGTAGTGGCTGTCGTGATCACCATCGGCACCTGGGTGTGGGTCGGCATCACCACCGACCAACACAGCCAGCTGGACCGGCGGCTGGACTCGCTGAGCAGCCTGGGTGATGTCAGCACACTGCTGCACAGCGCACTGCGGCCCGGTACCGATCAGCCCCCGCCGGACCCCAGCCTCGTGCGCACCGTGCGCGTGGACGGCCAGACGGTGTCGGTGCCCAGCAACATCGTGTTGCCCAAGTTCGACAACGGCTACGCCAACACCACGATCAACGGTGTCGACTACCGGGTCCGCACGTTCGCCGCCGGTCAGGCTTCGGTGGCCCTCGGCGCGCCGGTGGCCGAGGCCCAACGTGTGATCGACCAACAGCACCTTCGGGTGCTGCTGATCTGCGGCGGCGTCATCGTCGGCACCTTCCTGGTCGGCGGGGTGATGTGGCTGATCATGATCAACCCGTTCCAGCGGTTGGCCGCCCACGCCCGCGCGATCAACGCGCAGTCCAACCCCGACGAGGTCCAGGTGCGCGGGGTGTGGGAGGCCGTCGAGATCTCCGAGGCGGTCGAAGGCATGCTGGCCCGCATCGGCGACGAGCAACAGCGCACCAAGGCCGCGCTGGAGTCGGCCCGCGACTTCGCCTCGGTCGCCTCGCACGAGCTGCGCACCCCGCTCACCGCCATGCGGACCAACCTGGAGGTGCTGTCCACCCTGGCCCTGCCCGACGAACAGCGTCAGGAAGTGATCGGCGACGTCATCCGCACCCAGAGCCGGATCGAGGCCACGCTGACGGCGCTGGAGCGGCTGGCGCAGGGCGAATTGACCACCGCCGAGGACCACGTCCCGCTCGACATCACCGAGTTGTTGGACCGCGCCGCCCACGACGCCATGCGGGTCTACCCCGACCTGGACGTGTCGCTGGCGCCCGGGCCCACCGTGCTGACGCTGGGACTGCCGGTGGGGCTGCGGCTGGTGATCGACAACGCCATCGCCAACGCCGTCAAGCACGGCGGCGCCACCCGGATCCAGCTGTCAGCGGTCAGCTCCCGGGCCGGCGTGGAGATCGCCGTCGACGACAACGGCGCCGGCGTGCCCGAGGAGGAACGCGTCGTGGTCTTCGAACGGTTCTCCCGCGGGTCGACGGCGTCGCGCTCGGGGTCTGGGCTGGGGCTTGCCCTGGTCGCCCAGCAGGCCGAATTACACAGCGGCACAGCGTCTTTGGATGCCAGCCCGCTGGGCGGTTCGCGGCTGCTCCTGCGGCTGCCCGGCCCACGGCCGCGCGGGGACGAAACGGCGTCCTGACGCCGAGGGCTGACTTACGGCGGCCATCTACCAATTTGCGATCGATCGCGACGCCCTTACCAGAGCTGTCGGCTGGTGACAGGATGACGCCGTGGCCGAGCGCGTCAGGTTCCCCAGCACCACCGGACCCGCCTTGGCGGGTCTCGTCGATCTCCCCGAGCGCGAGGTCCGCGGATGGGGTGTCTTCGCCCACGGCTTCACACTCGGCAAGGACAGCCCGGCTGCGAGCCGGATCTGTAAGCAGCTCGCAAGTGAGGGCATCGGCATGCTCCGCTTCGACAACCTCGGCTTGGGCGACTCCGAGGGCGACTGGGGCGACGGGTCGTTCTCGCACAAGGTCGCCGATACAGTCCGCGCGGTCGAGTTCATGAACGCTTCGGGCCGCGAGGTACGCCTGCTCGTCGGGCATTCCTTTGGGGGCTCGGCCGTCATCGCCGCCGCGCACGAGTGTCAGACAGTGGCGGCGGTGGCCAGCATCGGCGCGCCGTACCAACCGGCCCATGTCGAGAATAACTACGACGCCCTGGTCCAGCGGATCGATGCCGACGGCGAGGCACCGTTCCTCATCGGCGGCAAGGCACTGACTCTCAAGCGAGATTTCGTCCGAGGACGTCCGCGCCGCCGATCTCCGCGAACGAATCCGCACCCTGCGGCGGGCGCTGCTCGTCATGCATTCGCCGACCGACAACACTGTTGGCATCGCCAACGCGAGTGAGATCTTCCGCGCCGCCCGGCACCCCCGCAGCTTCGTGTCGCTGGAAGGCGCCGACCATCTGCTCACTGGGAAGAACCAGGCGGCGCGGGCGGCCCGGATTATCAGCGCCTGGGCCGACCCCTATATGTGAGTCGCCTCAGCTTTACGACGACCTTCAAGATCAACTGACTACCTAATGGTCCTCATGGTCCCGATTTCGCGCGAGGGTCAAATTGTCCGCCGCCACACCATCGCGGCGCCGACGTTGTCCCCTCACACAACCCCGCCAGTTCACCGCGGAGCAACAATGAGTTCGTTGCGAGACCGCCTTCATCGAGGAGCCGTCAATGAGTGACACCGCACATCCTGTTTCAGATCTAATGCACCGCATCTGGATTTCGGTGGTGCTGTTCGGCGTTCTGGCCGTGATCCTCGGCGTGGTGATGTTGATGTGGCCGGGACCTTCGATCGTGGTGGCGGCCGTGTTGTTTGGTGTGTACCTGGTGGTGTCCGGTATTGCGCTGGTGATCCTCGCGTTCAGCCTGCCCTCCTCAGGCGTTAGCAGATTTTTGAACTTCATCAGCGGCGTGGCGTCGGTGATCCTCGGGATCTTGGCGTTTCGGCACTTCGGTCAGGGGTACGCGGTTCTGTTGCTGGCCATCTGGATTGGGATCGGATTCATCTTCCGCGGTGTGGCCGCGGTGGGATCGGCGGTCAGCGAGCCGAAGTTTCCCGGTCGCGGGTGGGCGATCTTTTTCGGGGTCATCAGCATCATCGCCGGTATCGTGGTGTTGGCCTATCCGTTCGACTCGATCGTCACGTTGGCGCTGGTGGTCGGCATCTGGCTGATCATCCTTGGCGTGATGGAGGTGATCTCCGGCTTCGGTATGCGCAGCGATGTGAAGAAGATCCAGAACATCACTGGCGCGGCCGGCCGGCAGGCCGTCGCCGGGTGATCCGGTCCGGTCAGTCGGGCCTCGAACTCGATGGGAAGTGTCTTGGGGCCGGATAGCTTCGCTGCCGCGTGCCTTTATCTGAGCCGGCTGTAGGCAGGCGGGAGCGGCAAACCCAGTTCGGCCATCACGGCGCGAAGGCGGGTCGGATAGTCGGTGATGATGCCGTCGGCGCCGGCCGCAATCTGCGCCCGCATCGTGTCAGGATCATTGATCGTCCAGGGAATCACCTTGAGCCCTAACGCGTGTGCCCGGTCGTTGAACGCCCGGTCGGCCACCAATCGAAAGCCGGGATCCTTGACGGTCAAATCCAAAGGCACCGAGTAGCCCGGTGACAGAATGTTGGCGCCGACCAGCATGGCGCCGGTGATCGGATCGCCGACGACCGCCGGGTTCACGCCGTCTGTCCAGGGCGATTCGGGCACCCAGGTCGTGTCATCCCACAAGGCCACCAACGGTATCGACGGCTCCGCCTGCCGCACCATCGGCAAGGTGCGCCAGTCGAAGCTCTCTATCTCGACTTTGTCCATCTTGCCGGCCGAGCGCACCGCCGCCAGGATGACGTCGACGAATTGCCCTGGCTGGGCCGACGTTTCGGGTTGGTCCGCTTGGACTTTCGTTTCGATGTTGTAGCGGACATCGGCGCCGTAGGAATCAGTGAGCGCAAAGACTTCCGGTAGTGTGGCGATCTTGTTGTGGGGCACGACTTCGGCAGTGGGAAAGTCGGAAAGCAGCTTGCCGCAGTCGAGGGTGCGAACTTGTTGCAGAGTCAGCTCGTGCACCAGCTTGCCGACGTACGGGTACATCGGATCGCCGGGAAACGCAGGACTGGTGTCGGCGCATTTGGTCGGATCAATCTTTGGGTCGTGCCACACCAGCGGCTGCGCATCTTTGGTCAGGACGATGTCGAGTTCGAGGGTGCTGACGCCCAGTTCCAACGCTTTCCCGAAGGCCCGCAGCGACTCCTCGGTCGTCTCGCCTCGGCCGCCGCGGTGCGCCTGCAAGTCGAACTCAGGTGGCTGCGCGGCGACCGGTGCCAGCGAACCGCATACCGTGCCGATCACAACCAGCATGATGACGGTGGCCCCACGCATGGTTGACACGCTATCGGGCGCCTGGGGATTTGACACGCGTCAGGCCTGCGCTGAGGACCTCGAGCATTTCCTGCCGACGAACTCCGTGTACGCCGCCCGCGCGCTAACCGCGATACTGAGCCACCAGTTCGGCGTAGTCGTCGAGCAGCCGCAGTGACTCGCCGGTCGGTAGCGTGGGCAACAGCAGCGCCAGCTGGCCGAAACCCAATTCGTCTGCGGCGCGCCAGTAGTCGGGGTTCTGGGGCGTGCCGAACATCGCCAGCGGGACGTCGTGGCCGGCGCCGTCACGCATCTGGTCGATGCGTTTCGTCAGCGCCTCCACCGGGAGTGCGTTGGAGATCCAGCCCGCTTTGTGCCTAATCACCCGTTTGACGGTGGCATCGGAGTCGCCGCCGATGAAGATGGGCGGATGCGGCTGCCGGACGGGCTTAGGTCGGCTGTACGACGCGTCGAAGTTGACGTACTTACCGTGGTACTCGGCGGGATCCTCGGTCCAGAGGGCCTTGATGGCCTCGATGCGTTCGTCCAGCAGTGCACCGCGAGTCTTCGGGTCGGTGCCGTGATCGCGCAACTCCTCGATATTCCACCCGGCGCCCACGCCGAACACGAACCGGCCACCGGAGATCAGATCGATGCTCGCGGCTTCCTTGGCGGTGATGATCGGATCGCGCTCGATCAGTAGCGCGATCCCGGTGAACAGCTCGATCCTGGAGGTCACCGCCGCAGCAGCGGCCAGAGTGACGAACGGATCGAGCGTCCGGTAGTACATCGGCGGCAGCTCGCCACCGCCCGGGTACGGCGTCTCCCGGCTGGCCGGGATGTGCGTGTGCTCAGCGACGACCAGCGACTCGAAACCCCGTTCTTCGATCGCACGGGCCAGTGACACCGTGTCGATCGAGTCGTCGTTTACGAACGTGGAGATCCCGATCTTCATCGCCATCCCTAACTGTCGGCCTTGACGGGTGCGACGCCCGTCGGGACCAGGTTATTCCGACTTTGAACAAATTTCATCGTCAAGCCACCGCATCCTGGCAGCACCAGGGTCCGTGTGAGCTGCGAGTGAAGCCGCCAAAATGGTTCGGTAACACGGTGATAGGTGCATCACCGGCTACCCTGACCGGTGCTCCGAGCCTGGAACTGCGCGCAACATATTATGTTGCGCTAGACTGGAGTCGTGCCTGTGTCAACGGAAGAGAAGGTAATCGCGCTGAGTCGCGACTTCGGCTCGCAGCGGCGCCTGGCTGAGTTGCTCGGGGTCAACGCCGCGCAGGTCACGCGGTGGCGCAGAGGTCAGGGGATCGATGATGTCAACGCTGGACGCGTGGACCTGCTGGAGCTTGTGATGGCGCACCTGCTGCGCGTTTATTCGGCTGAGGCCGCCAAGCGCTGGCTGGTCGGGATGAACCCGAGCTTGGGAGGTCGGCGGCCTGTGGACCTCATCCGCCGCGGCCAGGCGCGGGAGGTGCTTGACGCGATCGCGAACGAGCAAGCCGGCAGTTTCGCGTGAGGCTGTGGCGGGTCCTGCCATGGGACCCGTCGGTGCCGGTCGGAGAGCCCGGCCACGCCCTCTGGGTGCCCAGGGCGCATCAGGGCAGCGGGCGCCACGACGCCCCAGATCGGTACGGCTGTCTCTACTTGGCTGAGGTGGCCGTCTCGGCGGTCGCCGAGGCCCTGGCACCGTTCCGGGGCACCGGGGACCTGCACCCTGAGTTGCTCGTTCGCTCGGGTCGACAGCTCGCGCTGGCTGAGTTGGAGCTCGCGGAGGACGCCACACTCATCGACCTCGATAACCCTGCCGTGTTGGTCACGGAGTCGCTGCGGCCTTCGATCGTGGCGACGGGTCAGCGCTCGGTGACACAGGCCTACGCGGTCGGCCAGTTCGAGCGCCATACCGGCGTGGCCGGGCTCCGGTGGTGGTCGACTCTCGAGGCAAGCTGGATTCAGGTGACGCTGTTCGACCGAGCCTTAGGTGGATTAAGCGTGCGTGGTGTCAGAACGCTAGCCCTCGAGCACGAGGCAGTGGCGGCCGCCGCGTCGTACCTAGGTCTAGCGTGAGCGATTAGCCAAAGTCGGCTCCGATCAGCAAGCCTGGGGGACCCCTCCAAATCCCCACATCCACAACAGTTTCGTCAGTAAAGGCAGGGACAACCAATCACACCGAGGAGAAGAGCAGCCGTTGATTCATCAGATGAAAACGGCAAGGTTATTATCGGTAAACCGCCGTATTCTTCTCCGCCGGTTCAGTAGCGATCGAGCTCAATCAATCGCTCGTCGCTGATCCCGAAGTGATGCGCGATCTCGTGGAGCACGACATGTCTGATCTCGCGGCGTAGACGATCGGTGTCACCGGCGGCGAGCCGCGTGATTGGCCCGCGGAAGATGCTGATCTTGTCGGGAAGCACCCCGCTATACGTACTGCTCCTTCGCGGCAGCGGTACGCCGCGGTACAGGCCGAGCAGAGGCCGACCGGCGGGAGGCTCGTCCTCGACGACGATCTCGACGTTGTTCATCGCCGCGCGGAGATCGGCCGGCAATGAGCTCAGCGCGTCGTCAATGGCCTCTTCGAATGGATCATTGGGACCTGGCTCCGAACGCGCATCCATCCCCGCAATGGTGCCAGAATCGGTGCTGGGATAGAGACCCCTGGCCAGCCGCAGCCAGCACGACACCAAAGCTGGTGATCATCAAAAAGCGACGGGGAAGCGACGACGGCGGGGAGTGGCCCTGATTCATCTGATGCAATACCACGGGGGGTTTACTTGACATAATGTGGCTTATCGGCATAAACCTGCTGCGGGCTGCATCAGGTGAAAGCCGACCTTGATGTCCGCACCAACGACTCGCCAGGTCATGCAGCTCCTAGGCGGCCGGTGCGGCGTGCGCAACCGCTACGTCTGCTCGTTTCCACGAAGACATGAAAATGCCGGACTGGCTTAATCCGGACAAGTTGAGGTGTCGGATAGTGCGCCCTGGGTGTGCCTGCCCCGGCGCACCATTGCGTCACAGTGACGTATTGACCACGCCTGGCTGGATGGTGCCCACGCGGGCTAAGACAGTGGATTACCCTCCCAGGCAACGATTTCCGCCGCAGGAAGTCTACTGGCAACCGCGCGGACTTCCTTATCAAAGGCAACGCCAAGCCGGGCATCTACCGCATCCGGCAGTTGGCGCAGACCGCGCAGTTCCTCAAGAGCGATGAGAAAGTCATCGCCGAAATCGAGGTTACCGGGCCGCCGAAGAACATGGCCCTGCCGACCAAGTTGCCCATACCGAGCCGGCTCTATCCGCTGATCAAACCCGAAGAGGTCAAACGTGTCCGGATGATCGAGTTCATGAGCTCGACACCCGGGATGATCAACCTGGTCACCGGCGGCGACTATCTGGTCAACAACGCCATCTACGACGAGAAGGAGATACCCGTCGTCACCCACCTCAACGACGTCGAGGAGTGGTGGATCAAGGTTGGCACCGGACACCCCGGCGGAGACGAGGGACACCCATTCCACATCCACGTCAACAGCTTCGAAGTGATCTCCGTCGACGGAAAACCCTTGCCGCCAGGAACCATTCAAGACACAGTGTGGGTGGGCGCAGGTCAGACTGTCGTCATCCGCATCCGTTACAAGGAACACGTGGGCAAGTCCGTCTTCCACTGCCACATACTTCCGCATGAGGACACCGGCATGATGGCGAACTTCCTCATCCTGCCGCCCGGCGATGACATGACCCATATGCACTGAGCCTCACGGCCCTTGGACACACAACCGCAAGCCAATTCAACGCGCCACTCGTAGCCCGTGTCGAGCCCGGGTGCTGTTTGTTTCGGTGCGGGCAGATCACGCCACCGCCGAATGGGTCGACTGGTTCAACCACCGCCGCCTCTATGAGAACTGCGGCGACGCGAGACAGTCTCCGGACTCACCGGGACGGTTCAAAGGGGTGGTTGCAACACTTCGCGGTGAGGAGTGTTGATGCGGCCGAAAGCTCGTCGACAATAATGAGCCGCCGGGCCGCCTCGGCGAACATGCGACCTCAGTCGATTAACGGGTGCCTCCCACTTCGCAGCGCTTTTCACGTTCAACGTGACGGTCGATCGGCTACGCTCACCCTGACCCTGCAAACCGGTTGTCACACCCCGTCAACACCCGCGGGTGGCCTCACAGGGAGGCCACCTTCGAGCGAAAAGGAGCGAGTTATGAAGATCGGTACCGGCATCATGGCGGCAGCAGCATCAACTGCAGTCGCGGCCGCCGTGATCATCGGCGCACCGGCCGCGTCCGCAGACCCGCAAGTCGCGAAGTTCGGCGCTTGGCAGAAGCTGCAAGACGCGAACGGAGGCGCAGTCACCATCGCCGCGTGGGGCATCGCTGACCTCAGGCCCAGCAACGACACCATCCCCGGCTACCCGCTGGCGGGCAAGCTGTGGGAAGCCAACGCAGGCGTCAAGGCCATCCAGGGCACTGTGACCCCGATCATTCCCAACCTGAACGCCCGCGCCGCCAATGGCCAGAACTACCAGGTCCTCTGGCAGGCCGCCTCACCCAACGGCATTAGCGGGGCCACCCTTCAGCAGGGCGACTCATCCAGGGGCAAGGTTTACTTCGACGTCACTGGGGCCTCTCCGACGTCAGTGGCCTACTTCAACGGTTCCCAAGACCTCCTCCTCTGGCAGTAGTTCGAGAAGTAGGAGTAGCGCCCGTCGGTTTCCGGCGCGGCGCTCCCCTGGCGTCGGCCGGTCTGGCGCAATGCTAACGCCGATAACGAATTTCATGAAGTTTCTCGTGCACACGCGACGCTGGCGCCCACGGCGCAGACGGTGCAATGGCGGCGATCGAGGCAAACACGCAAGCCGAATCGCGCCGGAATCACCTCGTCCGGTGCCACCTGGGTGCAGTATCTACATAGGTGGGCGACGGTAGGGGTACGTGTTATGCCCGGTCGCGCGGAGATCGGTACCGCGAAGGTCGAATGGGGCGTGGCCACGCACATAGGTGCGGGCCACGAGCGCAACCAGGATGCGTATTGCACACAGCCGCCTGTGTTCGCCGTCGCAGACGGCGTCGGAGGTCATACCGACGGTGAGCTCGCAAGCCGGGAAGTAGTACAGGCGCTGCTGGCCCTGTCCGGGCAAGTGTCGGTCGACGTTGGAATGCTCACGGCGGCCCTGCAAGATGCACGGGAGCGGATTGGCCGGATACCGGGCAGCAGCGGGCGCCCGCCGGGAAGCACACTGAGTGGGGTGATCGTCACCCAGGTCGACGGCAAGCCATCCTGGATGGTCGTCAATATCGGTGATTCGCGCACATACCGGTTGGATTCCGCCGGGTTGAATCAGGTGACGGTGGACCATTCCGTTGTCCAGCAACTGATCGACGCAGGCGCGGTGGTTCAGTCTGCGCGACGAGAACTTCCGTTCCGGAACTTGCTGACCCGGGCGTTGTTCGCAGAGACAGACCACCAGCCCGACGTGTCGGTGTTGCCGGTGAGCGTCGGTGACCGCATTCTGGCGTGCTCTGACGGCGTCCACGGAGCGTTCGATCCTTCGGTCATTGAGCAGGTGTTGCGCGCACATCGAGATCCCCAGTCTGCAGCCGATGAACTGGTCGAGATGGCGCTTCGGGCCGACGGCCACGACGACATGACCGCAGTGGTCGTCGACGCCGTCGGGCGCCAATGACCTCGACGATCTACGCGACCCATCCTCGCTACGCCGAGCACGACTACCCCGGGCATCCCGAGAACGCAGAGCGGATTCGCGCCATCTGGCACGGACTTGACGAGAGCGGCCTGTGCGCGCGGATGCGATTCCTCGAGCCTGAGGCAGTCGACACAGACTGGGTGCTCACCGTGCACACCGAGGCCTATCTCGACCTCCTGCGGCGTGTCAGCGCCACACCGCGACCGACGTTCCTCGACGCCGACACCTACGCGGGTCCGGACGCGCTGACAATCGCACTGCTGTCGGCTGGCGGTGCGCTCGGCGCCTGCGGCGGAGTGCTCAGCGGATCGGCGGAGAATGGGCTGGCAGCGATTCGCCCGCCGGGCCATCACGCAATGCCCGGTCACGCGATGGGTTTCTGCCTGCTGGGAAACGTCGCCATCGCCGCGCGGTACGCGCAGAGGCAGTACGGGATCGAGCACGTCCTGATCGTCGACTACGACGTGCATCACGGCAACGGCACCGAAGCGATGTTCTACGACGATCCGTCGGTGTTGTACGTCTCAACGCACCAGTACCCCTTCTATCCGGGCACGGGCGCGGTGACCGACATCGGCACCGGGCCGGGCCAGGGCTACACGGTGAACATCCCGCTGCCCGCCGGAAGTGGCGACGCCAACTACGCGACAGTTTTCGAGCGGATCATCTGGCGCGCCGCCGAACGCTTCGAGCCGCAGTTGGTCCTCGTCTCCGTGGGCTTCGACGCGTACTGGGAGGACCCGCTTGCCGGGATGCGGCTGACGTTGAACGGGTACTCACACCTGGCCCGCGAAGTGATCCGAATGGCGCAGCGGTACTGCGGGGGCAAGGTCGTGTTCATGCTCGAGGGCGGCTACAACCTCGACGCCCTTCGCTATGGCGTCAGCAACGTCGCGCGGCTACTGCTCGGTGACCCGCCGACCGACCCGCTGGGCACACCGCCGGACGCGCGGCCTGAGCCTGACATCGCAAGCCTGGTCGCCCAGCTTCAGCAGCTCCACCAGCTCTAGTCGCCCATGAGCTACATGGCTTCGCCGGGCCCGTGCTCGCCTACTGGCTACGCTGCGCAAGACCGGTGGTCACGCCGTTGACCTCTTCCGGCCGGCGATGCAGATTGTGACGAAAATGGGTCTGCTGGAACAGGTCCGGAGCAAGGCGACGGGCACGGACACCCTCGTGATCCACCGTGCGGACGCCAAGCCCGTCACCGTTGACCTCCGCAAGTTATACACGGCCGTACCACCGCCGGGACGCATCCCGGCAGAAGCAGCTGCTGCGTGAGCATTTCGCCGATGCCGGCTGGGAGGTTCCGCGCCTGCTGGCCGCACTCGATGGCACTGGAGCGTTCTATTTCGACTCGATCACGCAGCTGCGACTCGACACCTGGTCGCGCGGCCGCGTCACGTTGGTGGGCGATGCAGGCTACTGCCCGGGGCCTGCCGTCGGTGGCAGCACCAGCCTGGCGGTCGTGGGTGCGTACGTCTTGGCGGGAGAGCTCGCCACCCACGTGCCGGGATCACAGCGCCGCGTTCGCGGCGTACGAGCGCGAGATCGGCGACTATGTGAAGCGCAGCCGCACATTCGCGGTCTCGGCGGCCAAGAAGGTGGTGCCGGCCCGTCCGCTCGATCTCTGGACAGTTGTGGCGGCGGCGCGGTTGACCAACGTGCTGCCGGGATCGGTCAGCCGTGCGATCGCGAAACTCAGTTCCGGCACCATTCGTCTGCATGACAGCATCTCCCTGAAGGATTACCCCCGGCCGCAGACGACCGCGACTTGAAGCGCCGTACAGTGACCGCAGACCGCGTTCGTGAATGGAGCCACATGTCCCCCCAAGATCACCCCAACAATGCCCCTGGCGTCCCGATGAAGTTCCCGCCCGTGGTGGAACGACTGCAGATCAAGTACTTCAACCCGTTGATCCGGCCACTCGCGCGATATCTGCCGACATTCGCGATCATCAAGCACCGCGGCCGCACGTCGGGCAAGGAGTACGAGACCGTGGTCAACGCGCTCCGGAAGGGCAACGTGCTGGCCATTGGACTTGCCCACGGCAAGACCAATTGGGTAAAGAATGTGCTGGCCGCCGGGGAGGCCGACGTGCACCTGTTCCGGCGAGACGTGCACATCACCAACCCGCGGATCGTGCCGGCCGGTAGCGACGACCCCACGCTGCCGCAATTCGCTCGCCGGGCGGCGCGCGGCATGGGCGTTTTCGTTGCGGAAATCACCTGAATGGCGGGGACGAAAGGAGCCCGGAATGCCGACCGATCTGACGCTATATCTCGATGACCAGCCGGGCGAGCTGGCCCGTGTCGGGGACGTGCTCGGCCAGGCTGGCGCCAACATCGAAGGCCTGTGCGCCCTCACCAGTGCTGGTGGCCAGGCGGAGGTGCACATCCTTGTTCAGGATCCGACGCCCGCCTTCGAGGCGCTCCAGCGCGCCGGCATCAAGATCGCCGCAGAGGAAGAGGTGATCGTCCTGACCATCGAGGACCGGCCCGGCACTCTCGGTGAGGTCGCCCACAAGCTCGGTGGTGCCGACGTGAACCTCACCACCGCGTACCTCGCGACCAATACCCGCCTGGTTCTGGCGGCCGACAACCTCGCCGCGGCGAAGTCCGCGCTCGCCTGATCGGCCGGGGGCTCAGATGCCGACCTTTACTCGTGACGACGCCACAATTCACTACACCGACACGGGGATGCCGACGGACCGGCCAGACGCGCGGACCGTGTTCTTCGGCCATGGACTGCTGTTCAGTGGCTGGATGTTCCATCCTCAGATCACCGCGCTTCAAGGTGAACACCGCTGTGTGGCAATCGATTGGCGCGGTCAGGGCCAAAGCGCCGCCACCAAAGACGGCTACGACATGGATACCCTCGCCGACGACGCCATTGCGCTCATCGATTCGCTCGGCGTCGCGCCGGTCCACTATGTCGGCCTCTCGATGGGAGGCTTCGTCGGACAGCGCATCGCCGCCCGCCGGCCCGAACTCGTCCGCACGCTGGCGCTGCTGGACACCAGCGCCGGACCCGAGGACCCCGACAAGATCAAGCGCTACAAAATGCTCGGACGGATCTACCGAGTCACCGGCATCTCGCCATTGCGAAAAGCGGTGCTGCCGATCATGTTCGGTCCCGCCTTCCTGGCCGATACATCCTGCAAACCGGTTATCGAGGAATGGGAACAGCGGCTGAAGGCCAGCCCCCGCTCCGGTGTCGCCAAGGCGGTCATGGGCGTTGCGAACCGGCTCCCGATCGAGGACGAGATCTCCCGCATCATCGCACCCACGTTGGTGATCGTCGGCGCCGACGATGGTGCAACACCGCCAATCAAGGCGCAGCTCATCACGGAGCGGGTCCCCGGCGCGCGGCTCGCGCAGATCCCCGACTGTGGACACACCAGCACACTCGAGCAGGCCGACACCGTCACCCGGCTACTGCGAGCCTTCCTGACGCAGAACGCCTAGCCGCTGGCGATCGCGGGCTCCGGAACCGCTTCGATCCGGGCCGGAACGTGCTTGTGCCACGGCGTTCCCGCGTATGCGTCCCGCCACTTGGTGGATGTCAGTGCGTTCGGGGCCACACCGGGGATCCGTGTTGTGCCGTCGTCAGCGATGAAGTCCAGGCCGAAGCCGTTGGGCAACGACGCGTGACCGGGAAGCATCGCCTCGGTGATTTCAACGCTCGCCTCGGCACTTCCGGCCGCGGTGGTGATTCGCGCACGGCCACCCTCGGCGAGTCCGAGCGCCTCGGCATCCTCGAGGCTGACCCGCAGCGCGCCGTCAGCGTCGCGTTTGCGCCACGAGGGGTCGCGGAAGATGTCGTTCGCCGTATAAGCACGGCGCTCGCCAGCCGACAGCACGATCGGGAACTCCGATGTCGTCAGCCCGGATCGCGAGTCGCGCAAAGCGCGTATCTCGTCGAGCATTTCGGGCATGTCGAGGGCGATCTTGTGATCCGGATGGGTGATCAGATCGAAGTCGTCCTCATACTCGTGCGCGGTGAAGGTCACTCCCGAGCGGTTCCGCAGGATCGCGTCGAAGAGCGCATTGCCGTCGGCATGCCCGGCACGGCGAACCGCCTCCGGGAAGGTGAACGCCGTCTTCTGGGCGAGGCCCCATAACGCCGCTGCCCCGGCCAGGCCGTCGGGCAGAGTCGGGCCCAACGTCTCGTACAGCACGAACGGCAGCACCCTGTTCAATGCCGGGTTGCTGCTGACGGCCGCCACGAACGCTTGCGCGTACGCCCCGAGCCCTTCTTTCGCGGCATCGCGCAGCGGCCGGAGCTCGGCATCGTCGACAACGCCAAGTTCACGGATCAGACGTGCCCAGATCTCCGGTTCGGGCAGCGTGCCCGGGAGCGGATCGAGCAGCGGATGGCGCAGGTGAAAGTTGTTGTGCGGGAACTCGAGATTGAAGAACGTCGCCTCCGGTTTTTCGTATTGGGTGGCCGCCGGCAGGACGTAGTGGGCCGTGCGAGCGGTTTCGGTCATCGCGACGTCGATGACCACAACGAGTTCCAGCGATTCCAGCGCGGCCCGCACGGACGTCGAGTCGGCGACGGAGTGGGCCGGATTGCTGCTCTCGACGATCATCGCGCGGAACCTGTCCGGGTGGTCGGTCAGGATTTCTTCGGGCACCACGTTGGACGGCACGAGGCCAGCGATCACGGGAGCTCCGGTAACGGGCGTGCGGCCAACACCGCTGGCGGCGAATAGCGGCGCGAACGACGAATGCAGATGCTGGCCGCCGCGTTTGGCGAAGCTGCCCGTCAGGATCCACAGCAGTTTGTTCAGATAGGAGCACAGCGTGCTGTTGGGCGCCTGCTGAATGCCCAGATCCTCGAAGACCGCAACACTGTCGGCGCGTGCGATGCGCCGCACGGCTGCGCGCAGCAACTCCTCGTCCACGCCGCAGCGGTCGGCGTATTCGCTCACCGGGACGTCTCGCAGTAGCTCGCGGACGGTGTTTGTGCCGTTGACGTGCTCGGCCAAAAACGATTCGTTGCAGAGATTCTCCTGCATAAGGACCGCCGCCATCGCCGCCAGGCACCAGGCGTCGGTTCCGGGGCGCACCCGCAGGTGGAAGTCGGCCATCTTCGCGGTGTCGGTGATCACCGGATCGATGACGATCATCGCGCGCTCGGGATCTTTGGCGATCTCGTTGAGGACGACCCGCGCCCGCGGGAAGCTCTGCGACATCCACGGATTTTTGCCGACGAACACCGACACCTCGGCGTGCTCGAACTCACCGCGGGTGTGGCCGCCGTACAGATGCCTGTCGACCCAGTGCTCCCCTGTTTTCTCCTGCGCCAGCGCATTCGAGCGATACCGAGAACCGAGGGCCTTGAGGAACGCGCCGGCGTAGGCCCCGCCGAGATGGTTACCCTGGCCGCCGCCGCCGTAGTAGAAGATCTTGTCGCCGCCGTGGGTGTCACGAATGTGCTTGAAGCCCTCCGCGACTTCGGTGATCGCGGTGTCCCAGTCGATTTCCTCGTAGCTGCCGTCGGGGGTTCGGCGCATCGGGGACGTCAGCCTGTTGGAGTTGTTCTGGTAGTGGTCGAGCCGCAACGCCTTGTTGCAGGTGTAGCCCTGAGAGGCCGGGTGGTCCTTGTCGCCGCGGATCTTGGCGAGATTGCGACCGTCGAGTTGCACGACGATGCCGCAGTTGCACTCGCACAGGATGCATGCGGTGGGTTTCCAGTCAGCGGTCATCGTCGGCCTTTCGGTCCGGGGGTTCGGCCAGCAGCAGTGCACGCAGCTGGCGATGAACCAGGTCGAGGGGTTTCAGATCGCGAGAGCTGCGGGCAACGATGATCGCGCCCTCGATCGCGGTGGTCATCAGCATCGAGAGTTCCTCGGCACGCGACGGCTCAACGCCGTCGGACACGAGGCGCCGGGTGATCAGATCGGTCCAGCGGCTGAACACCGCCGCGGACCGTTCGATCAGCGGAGTCGCCCCACCCGGGTCGTCGGGATCGCCGGCCTCGACCGCGACCGCGACGATCGGGCAACCTGCCCGGTAGTCGCTGCCGAGCAGCTGGTCACGATAGGACTCGATGAGCGTGTCGAGCACGTCGATCGCGTGCTCCCCGCTGGCGATTCGCCTTGCGACGTACTCCCCCGCGTAATCGACAGCCTCGCAGAGCAATTGCGTGCGGCCGTCGGGAAAGTAGTGATACGCCGACCCGCGCGGCGCTCCGCTGTGTCTGAGCACGTCGGAGATGGCGGTTGCCTTAGCGCCGCGCTCCCGGATCAGCAGCGCGGCAGACCGCACCATGCGCTCCCGGGGACCGGTCATCTTATGTATGTTTGCATACATAAGATGTTCGCGCCAGCTTGAGGCCGCTGCGACGGCCGAGGGTTGACACTGTGGCGGGCGTCCGCCCAATATGAACGGAGTTCATATTGGGCTCGTTCAGATTGGACGTTCAGATTGGATTCGCCGATCCGGACCAAGTGGGGCGACCGTGCCGCCCGCCGCGGCGACATCGTGCGCGCCGGGCGGTCCTTGCTCAGGGAGGACGGCCTGGCCGCGTTGCAGATGCGCGACGTCGCCCGGCGCGCCGGCGTCGGCCTCGGCACCGTCTACACCTACTTCCCCACCAAAGAGGCGCTCTTCGCCGCGTTGTACGCCGACCGACTCGACCAGATGCTGCGCGATCTCGCGCCCAAGCTCTCGGCGACCACACATCTCGAGGAGTTGTTCGTGCTCGTCGCGACCAGCTACCGCGACGTGTACGCCGAATTCGGCAAAGACCTCGACATCCTGTCCGTCATCGGCGAGCGGTCGCAGGTGGATCACGCCACCCGCGACGAACTGGCCGCGTCGTCCACCCGAGTGTTGGACGAAGCACGGGCGATCCTCGACCGGGCCAGTGTCGCGGACACCGAACTCACTCTCGCGTTGCTGTGGTCGACGGTCACCGGCCTCGCCGACCACTTCACAAGCACGCGACATGAACTGCTGCGCAACACCTGGGACGAGACGGTTCACTTCGCGGCCCGGACGATCGTGCGCGGACTGGCCACGACACTCACCACCGGAGGTTCCCATGGTTGAAGTAGACGTCTTCTGGGCGTACGGCCTCGGCGCTGGATTCGCCGTCGCCGCAACGCATCAGATCGCTTTGTCGAAGGACCGTCCGTCCGGTGCGGCCGAGACCGGCTGGCAACGGCACTTCTCCTCCCCTTACTTCACCGTCACCATGCTGTACTGCGCGCTGCTGTTCGCACCAAGCGGTGCGTATCTGCTGTGGGCGTTCCCCGATTGGGAGACAATGCAAGTCGCCCGCGACCACGCATCGATTCCCGCTTGGCTCGTCACGCTGTTCGCGATCACGAACGTCAGTCAGGGGATCCTTGGCTACTGGGTGACCGCGAAGCTGATCCGCGCCGGGCGCCGGTATGCGGCCTTCCTGCAAGTCGGCGTCGGCTACTTCGGGATGTTCTTCATCCTCGTGCACGGCTGGGACGGCCGCGGCTATCAGCGGTTCTTCTCCGCAGACCGGGCGCTGTTCCAGTCGTGGCCCCACGACCCGTCCTTCGGCGATGCGCTCGGGCGCGCAGGCCGGTGGCTGACGTCGCCGGTCGCGCTGACGCTCGCAGGCATGTCCGTGATTGTGGTGGTGCTGCTGTGGATCATGTCGGCGTGGCTGCACGAGGGCTACCGGCTCGTCGGCATGCAGGCCCCACCGAGAACCCCGACGGTCGTCGCCGCGGTTCTGGGTTTCGTGTTCGCAGGCGCGCTGGGCTCCGCGATCGTGTCCAGCGTGCTGATACACCTGCTGGGCTGGTGGATCGGCGTTCCCGTCGCAGCGGTAGTCGTCTGGCTGATCGCGTTGCGGCCAGGCACCGGGCTCGGCCACCTGTTCTTCGAGCGCCTTCGCATCGCTGACACGACGGTTAGTGCGCCCGAGCCGGTAGCTGCATGACGGCGATCGCGCTCAGCGGCGCGGCCGTGGCGATCACCTACGCTCCCGTGATTCCTTCGCCAGTTTCCTTGATTCCATCGACGCACCCCTGCAGGTGCTGGTGAACAACGCCGGCATCATGCCGACGGGGCGGTTCGCACGGAGTTGGTGACCGGCATTCAGCTCGGCGGCGTGTTGCCGACGGTCCATCCGGACGCGATCGCCGAGGCGGTGGTGAAATCCTGCCGATATCGCCGCGCCGTTGTCGCCGTGCCGCGCTGGATGCGCGTTTACGAGACGGTGGCCGCCATCGCTCCCGAAGGCTGGCTCGGCGCCATCCGCGGCAGGCTCACCCGCGGCCGCGTGCTGGGAGCCATCGATTCCGAATCACGCAGCGACTACGTCGAGCGGCTGCGACGCACGGCCGGGTAGATCGTGCCGTGCAGATCCGGCCACGGCGGACGACGGACCATCGCCAGTGTGGCCAGCGTCGCCGCGGCGAACCCCGTCAGCACGCCGATAAGGGCGATAGGGGTCGCGTCGATCGCGGGCTCCCACTTCACGTCGCCGCCGCGCAGCACGAACACACCGAGCGGTTTCGCGTGTATCGCCACCTCCTCGCTGGCCGCCTCCAGCGCGTTGGCCTTCACCGGACGGACCTTTGCGCGGACCTTTGCCGCAGCGATGACGGTGATCCCGTCGGCGGTTTCATACGGCTGGCTGTAGACATGCGTGGCCCCACCGTCTGTCGATATTGCGTCCAGGGCGTCGCGAAGCTTCACGGGTCCTCCTCCGTCATGCAGTGCGATTCCGACCCACCCACAGTGCCACAGTGACCGCCTGCTCCACGAAAATGCGTGGAGGGGAATCGGTTGCGGACGTCCACTCGATCCGCGAAGGTAGCAACCAGGCCGCGACCGCATCTGCGCCGAGCGGTGAAAGGACGCAGGCAGGGCATGACAATGGCCAACGAGATCGACCCGCGGCTGCGCCCCCGTTTCACCGTTGCCCGGGCCACGCGACGGCAGTTCCTCGGTCGCGGCGGTGTGGCAGCCGCCGCGCTCGCTATCGGCCCGTCGTTGGTTGCTGCGTGCGGCTCGAAACCCGGCCCATCCGCACCCGTCTCGAACGCCTTGCGGATTTCGAACTGGCCGTTCTACATGGCCGACGGGTTCATCGCCGATTTCCAGAACAAGACCGGTATTACCGTCGACTACAGGGAAGACTTCAACGACAACGAAGAGTGGTTCGCCAAGGTCAAGGAACTGTTATCGCGCAAGCAGGACATCGGCTGTGACCTCGTGGTGCCGACATCGTTCATGGTTGGTCGCCTGCACAGCCTCGGCTGGCTCAACAACTTCAACGCAGCGAACATCCCGAACCTGAAGAACATGCGGCCCGATCTCCTCAACGCCAGCGTGGACCCTGGCCGAAAGTTCAGTGCCCCCTACATGTCTGGCCTGGTCGGTCTTGCTTACAACAGGGCGGTCACCGGGCGTGACATCAAGACCATCGAAGACCTGTGGGACCCCGCCTTCAAAGGCAAGGTCAGCATGTTCGCCGACGCTCAGGACGGGCTCGGGATGATCATGCTGTCGCAAGGGAATTCGCCCGAGAACCCGACCACCGAAACCGTCCGCAAAGCAGTCGATCTCGTCAAGGAGCAGAAAGACAAGGGACAGGTCCGCAAGTTCACCGGCAACGACTACATAAACGACCTTGCGGCTGGCAATATCATTGTCGGACAAGCGTATTCGGGTGACGTGGTCCAGCTGCAGGCCGACAATCCCGATCTGCAGTTCGTGGTACCGGTGACCGGCGGAACGATTTTCATCGACACGATGGTCATCCCGTACACCACCCAGCACCAGGACTGGGCGGAGATATGGATCAACTACGTATGCGACCGGCAGAACTACGCCAGGCTCATCGCGCACATCAAGTATGTGCCGGTGCTGTCGAACATGGTGGCCGACCTGAACAAGATCGACCCCAGGCTGGCGGCCAACCCCTTGATCAACCCGCCACAGTCGGTTCTCGACAACGTGAAATCGTGGCCGGCGCTATCCGATGAGCAGACCCAGGAGTTCAACAAGATGTACGCCGATGTGACCGGTGGCTGACGGTGGCCGGCGTGGCGAGCAGCACCCGCAGCCGTGAGGTCAGGCCGCCTTGTCGTCGCGTCGACTGCGACGCCGCCGGGTGTCGGCTGTCCAGACATGTCCGCAGCCGGGGCACTGAAGATGCACCATCCAGGCCTGGTTGCTCAGCAGGTACTGCCAGTGGGTGGCGCAGTTGCGGCTGCTCTGGCATTCGGTGCAGTGAGCGCCGTGATCACAGCGCGGGCATGGCAGCCAGGCGCGCCGGCCTCGGTCGGCGTGGGGATCAATCGGCAACACGGTTCGCCGCCCGATCCGGGAGCACGCCGGCGCGCACCAAGTCGTCGTAAATCCGCTGTTGTTCGTCGTCGAGGTCGGAGTACAGCATGTCCCATGCCAACTCCTCTTCGGTGAGCGCCTGGATGGGATCCCAGTCGTCTCCGATAGCCTCGAGCACAGCAGTCCGCCGGCGCGCTTCGTCGAGCGTCAGGTCGTAGGCAAACGCAAATTCATTCGGTTTTTGGGCCACGGCTATCCCCAATACAACTCGTCGTGGTTGCACGCCTCTAGATGGTTAAACGCCCAGGGTCAGCGTTGCGATGCCTGCACGGCAATGACGTGCGTCACGTTCTTCGTTTGAGATTCGTCACAGTGGCGACATGGGGCCGACCAGCCTTGTTGCCGGCCGCGGTCAGATCACCAGGCCCAGCAGTAACACCAACACGAACCCCACAACCGACAGCACGGATTCCATCACCGACCAGGTCTTGATGGTCTGACCCACGGTCATGCCGAAGTACTGGTTCACCAGCCAGAAGCCGGCATCGTTGACGTGCGAGAAGAACAGCGAGCCCGAGCCGACGGCGAGTACCACCAACGCGACCTGGCCGCTGCTCATGCCCTCGACAAGGCCGAGCATCAACGATGACGCGGTCACGGTTGCGACCGTGGCTGACCCGGTGGCGAGCCGGATCAGCACGGCAATCACCCACGCCAGGAGCAATACGGAAACATGAGCGCCCTTGGCCCAGTCTGCGAGCATTGTGCCGATCCCGCTGTCCACCAGGATCTGCTTGAACCCGCCGCCGGCCGCGACGATCAAGATGATGGCCGCCACCGGCGGAAGACCGGACGCGACGCACTTCGCCAACTCGTCGCGCGACATACCCACGCCCACGCCGAACGTGAACATGCCGACCACGACCGCGATGAGCAACGCCACCAACGGGGTTCCGAGAACATCGAAAACAACCCGGACGGGCCGGCTGTCGTCCTTAACGAAGACGTCAACGACCGCCTTGCCGAGCATCAGCGCCACCGGCAGCAGCACGCTGAACAGCGTGATCCCGAATGAGGGCCGTCGCCACCGCTGTTCCGTTCGGTCACGGCGGATTTCGTCGGCCGGTGCCGGGCCGCCCGACTCGCTCGTCGAGAATGTATCCGGCGCCTCGATCACGACCCAACGGCCCGCCAGCCTGCCGAAGAGCGGGCCCGCGACGATCACCGTCGGTATCGCCACCGCCACACCGAGCGCCAACGTGATGCCCAGATCTGCGTGCAGATTGGCGATCGCGACCAGCGGCCCGGGATGCGGAGGGACCAGGCCGTGCATCGCCGACAAACCGGCCAACGCCGGGATCCCGACGGTGATCAGCGACTGCTGGGATCGCCGGGCGACCAAATAGATCACGGGCATCAGCAGAACCAGGCCGATCTCGAAGAACATCGGCAGCCCGATGATCGCGCCGACCAGCGCCATGGCCCATGGAAGCGCACGCGGCGACGCGTGGCCAACGACCGTGTCGACGATTTCGTCGGCGCCGCCCGAATCGGCGAGAAGCTTCGCGAACATCGCACCCAGCGCGATCAAGATGCCCACACTGGCGGCGGTCGACCCGAACCCGTCTGCGAATGACTTCAACACCTTCTCGGGGTTCTCCCCCGCCACGCTGCCAACGGCGAGGCTGCCGAAGATCAATGCGAGGAACGGATGCAGTTTGGCGACGGTGATCAGCACAACAATCAACGCGATGCCGACCAGTGCAGCCAGGATCAGCTGCCACCCCGCCGCGACCGGCCGGGGCAGGTCGGCGGCGAGCAATATCGGGCTCATCACGTCTCCTTTGGATGTGCCTGCGCGAGATAGCTTTCGACGATCGAGTCGATGTCATGGGTTACGTCGAGGGTCATGCCGCGCTCATCCGGCGCGAGCGGTTCGAGCGTCGCGAACTGCGACGCCATCAGCGATGCGGGCATGAAATGACCCGGCCGGCTTGCCTGCCGCCCGGCGATCACCTCCGGTGAGCCGCTCAGATGCACGAATTCGGTTTGCGGACAATGCCTCCGCAATTGATCGCGATACTTACGCTTGAGCGCCGAGCAGCTCATCACCCCACCGTCTCGACAGTGTTCGGCCAGCCAGTGGCCGATCGCCTCCAGCCAGGGATACCTGTCGTCATCGTCGAGGGGGATGCCGGCCTTCATCTTCGCGATGTTGGCGGGCGGGTGAAAGTCGTCGGCGTCGGCGAACGGCACGCCCAGCCGCTGCGCCACTGCGGCCCCGACCGTCGACTTGCCCGATCCGGACACCCCCATCACGACGATTGGTGATCGCATGCCTGTCCTTACCCCGGTCCGCGCCCGTATGCAGGCTGAGGTTAACTCTTGTGGTGGACCGACGACCCGACCTTTCCCGCCGTTTCTTTCATCGTTTCGAACCCGTCCACGCAGTGACCTACTTCGCCCCAGAGGCACGCGCGGCCCTCGACGGCCTGGGCTATCGCGGATTTTGGATGGGGTACTTCGCGGCCCGCTCGGCGCCGCTGGGCAGGGTGCCTGCGGAGGTGGTCACCGCGACGTTCTACAACTTCGCACCGGAGCGGGTCGCCAAGGCCATGAGTGGGGCGTGGGCGGTCGCCGGGCCCGATTCGGCATTGCTCGCGCGTCACGAATCGGCGGTAGCCGCGCTACGCCGATACGGCGTCGATGACAGCGAGAGCGTCCGGACCGCGGCCGAATTGGCCGGTAGGGCCGCGCAGCACGCGGCTGTCGACGGGCGTCCCCTGTTCGCCGCGAACCGGGCACTGCCCTGGCCCGACGAGCCGGTACTGGCGCTGTGGCACGCGCTCACGCTGCTGCGAGAGCACCGCGGTGACGCCCACGTCGCCGTGCTGATCGCGGAGGGCATCTCGGGTCGAGAGTGCAATGTGCTGCATACGGCCGCCGGAAGGGTACCCCGCGAATACATGATGCGTGCCCGCGACTACGACGACGATTCGTGGCGTGAACACGAGATCGCCTTGGCCGCTCGCGGGCTCCTCGATGATGAAGGCACGTTAACCGCGTCGGGCACTGATCTCAAGAACCACATCGAATCATCCACCGACAGGCTGGCCCTACGTGCACTCGACGCGCTCGACGATGACGACGTCGAGAAGCTGTTCGCCGCGCTGACGCCGATCACCCGGCAAGTCATCGCCGGCGGCGATATTCCGGCGATGACACCGATGGGATTGGGCCACGACGATCTCGACGACGCGAGCGCCCGGTTGTGACGGCACCGCGCAGGACGTGTGCACCCACCGCGGCCAACAGCAACATGGCCCACACCTCCAACGGCGGATGCGTGAGCTCGGCGGTGAAAACCGCGGCGAATACCGGAGCATGCTGGGTGACCCCGAGAACTGCCGCGCCACCGATCAGCGCCAGCGTCGGAACACTGACCTGTCCACCGAGGCGGTCGACCGCCAGCGCCACGAACGCGCCGGTCGCAACGCCGGTGGACAACGCGGGCGTGAGCATGCCGCCCACCGCGCCGGCCCGGATGAACAACGCGGTGAGCACCGGTTTGAGTACCACCGCCACCGCGACCGCGACCAGCGTGTCACCGCCCGCGAGGCTTTCCAGCACGATGCTCTTGCCGTTGCCCGGCATCTGCGGCATCCAGATCGATGCGGTGCCGGTCGCGAGCCCGGCCAGCCCGACTGCCGGTATCAGGGTCCACGACTTCGGCGGCGCACTCGGTTTGACCCGCGCGATCAGGCCGTTGAACGCGGTGCCGACGATCGCGGCGAGCGGCATCGCGGTGATCGCGAACACGAACGCCTTCCAGGTGAAATGCGTATCCGGCCAAAGGAACGTCGGCGCGCCGTGCGTGATGGGCCATACCGTGACCGTGGCGATGGATGAGGTGGCCACGGCGACGAACACCGCGAGCGGGCGCCAGGTGCGCAACACGAGGCCCAGAGCGAACAACACGCCCGCCGCCGGCACGTTGTAGACAGCCGCCAAGCCCGCACCGGCCGCGCTGCCCAGCAGGATCTGACGGTGCGCGGGCGGGATCGATCCGACGCGGATCAGCAACTCGGTGGAGGCGGCGGCGAACAGGCGGGGCGCTTGCTCTCGCCCCAGCGACGCCCCGGAACCGACCGCCAGAACCTGCAGCAGCGCGTCGACCGCCATCGGGCCCTGCGCGAATGGGCGGCCTTCCCGGATCGACTCGGTGAGACCGGGCACCGTGGCCCGCCGCCGCAGCAGCATCCAGCCCAAGCCGGCGAGCGCGCAGCCCATCGCCGGTCCGAGCAGCCGCCGCTCCACAGGGGCGTCCTTGACGCCGCTGAGCAGTGGTCCTTGGGTAAACCCGTAGGCCACGTGCTCGATGGCCTTCACGACCACGGTCGTGAAGCCACCGGCGATACCGCTGAGGACACCGGTGACCAGGATGGCAGCGGCGAAGGTCAGGTACTGCTGAGTGCGGCTCACCGGAAGATTGCCGGCGGGCCGGTGCGAAGCGACCCGGGGATTAACACTGTCGGTTCCACTCGATCCAGCCGGCACCGTTGCGACCGTCCGACGTGGCCACCGTCGCCCAGGCCCGTGCAAACCAGGCGACTCGGCCGTCGGGCGCCTCGAGCCGCAGCGGGGCGTGACCCTGCATGTCGGCGACCGCCTCCACCGCGCCGGGGTTGAAGGTGATCGTGGTGGCCATCGGTAACCCGTTGTCCGCGAACGACGCTCGGGCGCTGACGGCTTGGAGTTCGGTCAGCCCGGCCCCCCGGCTCTGGATGTAGCCGACACCGATCGGCGGCGCGCCGGGCAGTCGGATGTCCACGCCGTGAAGGTGAGTGCCGTCGTCGAGATGCAGCGCGTTCCACACCCACTCCATGCCCCACCAGTCGCGGACCCCCCACGAGTGGTCGCGCTGTCCGGGCACAGCGTCGACCGTCATCCGCCGGCCATCGACGCTGACACTGCCCGTTACCGTGCACGGGATTTCGTAGCGCGGCGTCAGGCGGTACCGATACGGGGTGCCGACAGTGGACCACTCCAGGTCCATGGTGACGTCCACACCGCGGCCGGGCTCGCCGCGCAGCAGCGCGGCCGGATCATCGTGCGATTCCCCGCGACCCGATACGTGCACGCGGTACGTCTGCAGCTCGGCCACGACCTCGTGGGTGAAGTCGATTGTGTTTGTACGCAATGTAAACGGGTCGTCGAGTGGTGCTGAGAAGTCGAGCACCGCGACAGTCGGCTGATCGGGACCGCACAACAGGGCGGTGAACCACGCGGCACCCTCGTTGGGGGTCAACCCGAGCCGGACATATCCGCCGATGCGTTGATGCGGGTCGACGAAATCGCAGTACCAGCTTTCATTCCACATCGGCTCGGTGCCGGCCGGGTGCGCGAACTCGTCAGCGGGATCGGGCTGTAAGGCCTGCGGCGCAACAGGTTCCGGTAGCAGTGCCAACGCGTCGTAGTCCAGCACCTGCTGACAATGGCGCTCGAGCATGGTCATGAACATCTCGTCGCCCCGCTCTGTGCGCTGCACGAGCATCGGCGACACGATCGTCATCATCACCCCTGCGAACGTCTGCCGCCGTACTCCGTCACGCACGTCGTCGAGGGTCAGCGTGGTCGTGGAACCCAGCGCCCGGTGATAGCACTCCATCAGCTCCTCGGCATGCGACCGACGCGCCGGCACCGGTAGCGCGCAACCGATGAAATAGGCGAGGTCGGTCATCGCCGGTCCCCAGCTGACTGTCTGCCAGTCGACGACCGTCAGCGGCCGGTCGGCGCCGGGCAGGCCGAACAGCATGTTGTCCAGTCGATAGTCGCCGTGGACCAGACCCTTCGGACCGCCCGCCTGTTCGTCGGCGGCCACGTACGCGTCGAAGTTTGCGACGAACCGGTCACACACCGCGCGGTGTTGCGGCGCGACGCGGTTCCGGTAGCGCTCGACGAATCCGGCATACAGCTGGGCAAGCAACGCCTGGCCGATCGGTGCTTCGCGGTTCAGCCACGCGGCGCCTGCCAGGGCCGGGTCGCCGATGGCGGGGCCGTGCAAGCGTCCCAGTTCCGAGACCGCCAGCCGCGCGCGCTGCACCGAGGTGCCCTCGATCTCGTTGCCGACCTCCGCGGGCCCGGCGTCGCCGAGCAGCAACGCGAACGTCCCCGCGTTCGCATCGAACGAGGCGTGGTAGCACGGCGCGATCGGACCCACGAGCCGAGGAGCCACGTCCGTGTAGAACCGCACCTCGCGTTCGTAAAGGCCCAGTGCAACGCCGGTTTGGCGGCTGACCGGGTCCGATGCCGCGACTTTGAGGACCACCGACGCGGGTGCCTGCGTGTCGCCGTCGTACTCGAGGGCGACGCGATAGCACTCGCTCATCTGTCCCGTGCCGATGCGTTCGGCGTGAAACGCAGAAACCGGCGCATTCACCTGCGCGCTCAACCACTCGGTGCTCAGCTCATCGGCGCGCATGGGCTGACCCTAGGCCGGTCGACGGCTCAGCACAGCGGGATTGAGCGTGCGCGGTGAGGTGTGTCCCGAAAGTGCCAGTGTCAGATCGACTTCCGAGAGCAGGTTACGAATCACCTGCGCGACACCGTCGGCGCCGCGCAGCGCCATCCCCCACAGATAGGGCCGGCCCAGCAGCACCGCCCGCGCGCCGAGTGCGAGCGCCTTGACCACGTCGGATCCGCACCGTATGCCGCTGTCGAACAGGACCGTGAGGTCATCGCCGACGGCGTCGACGACGTCGGGCAGCGCGTCCAGTGCCGCGATCGCACCGTCCACCTGCCGTCCCCCGTGGTTGGAAACGACCACTCCCTGCACACCGTGGTCGCGGGCCAGCCGCGCGTCGTCGGGATGCAGGATGCCCTTGAGCACGATCGGCATCGTCGTCAGCGCACGCAGCGCCGCGAGGTCGGCCCAGCTGACCGCCGGGTTGCTGAACACGCTCACGAACTGCAGTACGGCAGCCGTCGGATTCTGCTCGGGCGGCTCCGGTAGCGCAGCGCGAAAAACGGGGTCCGACAGATAGTTTGCGATCCCGACAGACTTCAGAAACGGCAGGTAGGCCGTCTGCAGGTCGCGCGGACGCCAGGCGAGCAGACCGGTGTCCAGCGTCACGACGAGCGCGCCGTAGCCTGCCGCCTCCGCGCGGGCGACGAAGCTGGCGGTGAGCTCGGGGTCCTTGGGCCAGTACAGCTGATACCAGTGGGGCACGTCGCCGCCGGCTGCCGCGATGTCCTCCATCGTGTACGACGCCGCGGTGGAGGCGACGAATCCGATCCCACCCGCAGCGGCACCGCGCGCGGCAGCCAATTCCCCGTCGGGATGCACGATCGACTGCACGCCGATCGGCGCCAGCAGCACCGGCGCCGCGTGCTGCACACCGAAGATCTCGATGCGCAGGTCGCGCGACGACACGTCGCGCAGCATTCGCGGCACGATCCGGTGTCGCGTGAAGGCCGCCCTGTTCTCGCGTTCGGTGTCCTCGGTGCCGGCACTGCCGAAGACGTAGCCGCGGGCGCCGGGGTCCATCGCGGCTGATGCCTGCGCCTCGAGTTCGGCCCAACCCATCGGGAAGTCCGGCGTCTGGCCCGACATTCCCTTCAGGTAGACCTCGAACTGATAGTTGCCGAACAGGGTCGGCTCGGTGTCGGCCATGCCGCTGACCCTAGGGTTCATTGGACCAGCGTGAAACCCTCCCACGCCTGCCGGCGCGCCGGATACGGATCGTGTTCAATCCGGGAGTGGTTGTCGAAGACCATGACCGCCCGGTCCTGGTCGTAGGTCGGCCAGCCCTCCCCGGGCACGCCCGTCCTGCCGAACCTGCGCCACCGCGACTGAATGTTGTTGCTCACCCGCAGCGCGGAGCGTTGGTCGGCGGCGAACGTCAGCAGCGAGCCCCATCGGGTGCGGTAGAGGTCGAACACCGCGAGCAACTCCGTCCCGTGGGTGGCGCCGAGCCCGGTCCAGTTGAGGGCGCGCGGCGCGTAGTCGTAGCGGTACATATACGTCGGCGCGTGCTTGCGGTGCGCTTCGGCAATCTGCCACGCCGCCGACCCGAAGAACATGTCGGCGCTGAGTTGCATGCACGCGTCGGGGTGCGGGTAGTCGGGGTACGCGGCGGTGATGCGTTCCCGGGCGGCGGGATCGGCAGCACCGAGCAGGCGCTCGATCGTCCGCTCGGTCGTCGGCATCATCTTGAGCCAACGGGTGAACAGCCTGGCCTCTTCGGCGTTGTTGCCGACGATCACCGGAACCGGGTGGGCCTCGCCGCGTGCGATCGCCTGAAACGGGTCCCGGGGAAGATAGTCGCCATCGGCGATCGGCCCGATCGCGAACGAACCGGCGGGCTCTTCGACCAAGCGGGCAAGCAGTTGGTCGAGCGCCTTGACGAAACGATGGGGTTCGGTCTGCATCAGCCCCGCTGCGGCGTTCCGCGGGTCGATGCCCAGGTTCTCGGCGAATTGGGCGGCGAATCTGGGCGCGGCTTCGGGCGCCACGACCATGCCGCTGGCGGGGCTTTCGGAGATCGCGCCCGCGAACAGTCCGCGGGCGGCCGGCACCGCGAGCAGGGTCGCGACAGCGTGCGCGCCGGCGCTCTCGCCGAAGATCGTCACCCTGTCCGGGTCGCCGCCGAACGATGCGATGTTGTCGCGCACCCACTCCAGCGCGAACACCAGGTCGCGTAGGAACAGGTTGCTGTCGATCGGCTGGTCGGGCGTCGCCAGCGACGACAGGTCGAGGCAGCCAAGCGCGCCGAGCCGATAGTTCGCCGAGACATAGACACAGCCGCGCCGCGCCAGCGCGGCACCGTCGTATATCGGAGTCGCGGAGCTGCCCAGCATGTATCCACCGCCGTGGATGAAGAACAGCACCGGCAGCGGCTCGTCGGTCGGTGTGGCGGGCGCGACCACGTTGACGGTCAGGCAGTCTTCGCTCATCGGCTGGTACTTGTTCACGCCGAGGACGGTGTATCGGCGCCGTTGGGGCGCACAGAACGCGAAATCGTGGCAGTAGCGGACGCCGCGCCACGGGATCGGCGGCCGTGGCGCCCGCAGCCGCAGCCGGCCCACGGGCGGGCGGGCGTACGGGACGGACCGCCATCTCGTCACGCCATCCCCGGTCATTCCCTCGACCGTGCCGCTCGTTGTGGTCACTCGGGTATTGCGATCGACCATTCCTTGACGTTAGCGGACGTTAGCGAACCGCGGCCGGCCGTCCGGTTGGGACTCGCCAATCCGCTTCAGCCGTCATCACAGACTCGGCGGATACGGTGTCACCCATGCGTTGTTGGGCCGCTGCTGTGTTCGCGTTGATGCTGGTGGCCGGTTGCTCGGACACCGTCGGAGGCCAGTCTCAACCAACCAAGTTGACCCCTATCTCGAGCTCGCCGTCGAGGTCGTCGTCACCGACCTCGGCGCCAGCGCCCGCGGCCGCACCTAACCCCGGTGCGCCGATCGCGGACGTCATCGCATGGATCGCTGCCGGGGAACCGGCCGATGCCGCCGGCTTTCACACGGCCACCCGCGACGGCACCCCGACAGACTTGGGCGACGACGTCGCGTTCACCACCCCGTCGGGCAAAACGACGTGCGCGACGATGTCGAGCTACACCAACGAGTTGATGTGCCTGGTGCAGCTCAAGAACCCGCCGCCACGCCCCACCGGAATTGAGGTTCATTGGGCCGGAGGCTGGGTGAATTTCGACGGTGAGTCGCTGTCAGTCGGCAGCTTCCACGGCGACCCGGGCCCGTTCGAAAACGGTGACGGTCCGCAACTCCCGTATGGCAAGACATTGAAATTCGGTGACTACCAATGCCGTACGGATCAGGTCGGTTTGTACTGCGTGAACTACGCGCATCAGTCGGCGGTACGGTACAGCGACGCGGGCATCGAGCCGTTCGGGTGCCTGAAAACGGTGGCTCCCCCGCCCGATGTCGGGCTCAAGTTCAGCTGCTGACCGCAGGCTCAGCGGTCGGCACCGAGCAAGTCGGTCAGCGCCACCGCCATGTCGTGCAGCCCGGTCTTCAGCGAGTAGGTCTTGTCGGCCGTCCAGTTCATCAGGCCACCGAACAGCGCACCCACGATGATGTCCGCCAGCGTCTGTGGGTCGTGGAGTGGGCTGATGTCACCTTCGGCGACGCCGTCTTTGACGAGTTCCAGGAAGGTGTCGTGCAGGCCGAAGCCGCGCTGAACGCCGTAGCCGGTGCTCGCGAACATCTCGCCGATCATTTCCCGGTAGGTGTCGCCCGACGTGACCAACGTCGCGGCAATGTCGTCGAAGACGCCGACGAGCCTTTCGGTTGCGGAGTCGCCTGCGCGGTGTGACACCACGTCATGCAGGTTCAGCAGACGACGCTCGGCCAACGCGCGCACCATGTCCTGGCGGGTCGCAAAGTGGTTGAAGAATGTCCTATTCGCAACGTCAGCACGGTCGCAAATGTCTTCAATCGTGGTCGCCGTAACACCTTGCAGCAGAAACAAATCGAAAGCAGCGCCAAGAATCCGATCACGGACTTCTTGCTTTCGCCTGTCGGTTCGATTCATCGCAAACCCGCCGCGGCGGCACACATGCTCTCGGACAGCGCCCACAGTTGAGCGGCCCGCCCCTGGTCGATCGCATACGGGGCAACGTCATTGCTGATCCGGCAGTCCTCGAGGTACACCGATCCGACGTCGGTCAAATCCGCGCTGGTCGCCGCCCACACCTGGGTGGCCGCCCCCACCGCAGGCACGGTGAAGTCGATGATGGCGCCGCCGGCGTGCTTGCGCAACGCCGAGAAATCCGAGCTGGACATGTGCCGGGCCAGCGACGTCGCGACAGCACCCGGGCAGACCGAATAAGCGCGGACCCCGAGACCCTGCAGCCGCCGGTCGAGTTCCACCATGTGCAGAATGTTCGCGGTCTTCGACGCGCCGTATGCGACGAACTTGTCGTAGTCGCGCTGCTCCCAGTTCGGGTCCTCAAAACTGATGTCCCCCAAGCTGTGGCCCCCGGACGAGAGGATCACCACTCGGGCGCGGTCGGCGGCGACCAGCGTAGGAGTGAGCAACCGGGTCAGCTCGAAGTGACCGAGATGGTTTGTCGCCAGTTGGATCTCGAATCCGTCGGCGCTGCGGTGCAACGGCGTGAACATCACCCCGGCGTTGTTCATCAGCACGTGGAGCGCCGGCGTCATCTCCTGGATCGCCGCCGCGGCGGCCCGAACGCTTGCCAGAGACGTCAAATCCAGATGAACGACCGACGTTCGGGCGCTGGGAAACTCCGCGCGGATCCATGCCTGTGTTTCTGCGACAGCGGCACGATCGCGCGCCGCAAGCACCACGTGTGCGCCCGCGGCCGCCAGCGCTCTTGCCGACTCCCTGCCCAACCCGGACGACGCTCCGGTGACGACGCAGGCTTTCCCCGACATGTCGACCCCGGTGACGACGTCCAGAGCGGTGGGGCGCTGCGTCATGACTGCGGCGTCCCGGCGGTGGCCTGGCCAAGTCGCCACAGTGGGATCACCACGTCCGGATCACACTCTTCGTCCACGATCCACTTGCACATGCGCCGGATCGGTTCGATGGCGTCCTGGGGCATCGCGATCGCGATGCTGCAGGCATAGCCGAGACTGGTCAACCGCTGCGCGCCGAACAGCGGCAGGATGTCGCGCAGCTCGTGCTTGAGCGACTCGGGGTAAATGCCGATCGTTTGCGTATACGCGTTCACTGCCGCGGTCACCTTGTCGATGCTTTCCACCGGCACGATGTTGGCGACCCGGCCCGAGAGCATCGGTGAGTAGTCGACCGGTTCGTCGAACTGCGACACGACGATCGCGCCTTCTTTTTGTTGCCCGCCGATCACCCGGTAGAAGTCCTCGGTCATGCGCGAGGACTCGAGGTGCTCGAAGAGATCTCGATTCGGATACACGGGCGGCGTACTGATGAAGGACGGCAACGCCATGAGCTCCTCGTAGATCATCGCGCCGAGCCGATTCGCGTTGGCCAGGCCGACGTCGTCAGTTCCACTGAGCGCGTATATGACTCGGGCGTTGGCGCACCCCTCTTGATTGGCCACACCGATGTCGACTGCGGCCCGCTGTGCGACTTCGCGCATCGTCGCGTCGTCCTTGAACGCCTCCGCGCCGATGATGGTCGCGCTGCGCTTCGGGTCCAGCGCGATCAGCTCCAGGCCGGGCTGGATGTAGCGGGTCACGTGCTTGACCGAGGCCAATCCGCCCCAGGCTACGATCTTTTCGATGTGCTGGGGCTGGTAGAGGGTCTCCTCGACGGCCACGTCGCCGCCCTTCCAGTAGCCCACCGCCAGGTGTCTGGTGATCGGATGGTCCGGCGCCACGTCGGCCAACGTGCGCGCGATCGCAATCGCGGTCAGAGGGTCGTTGGACGGTGCCTTGATAATGACGTCCGAGCGGGTGATCACCGACCGCAGAATGGTCACCGCCGACACAAGGCCGCCGTTGCCGGCGGGGATATGCAGCACCCGGGACCCGAATGCGCGCACCCGCAGTTCGCGGCCGTCGAGCAGTCGGTGCGGCACCCATCCGTTGAGGTAGTCCAGCCCGACCTGACTGTCGGCGATCTCGAGGATGTTTTCCCGGGTGAATAGCGGCTGCAGCACCCGGTAACTGTTCTTCAGCATCTCCGCCGGAAGGACATTGGCCACCAGTGACGCCTCAAACGCCTGCTGCAGATGGACGTTGGAGTCGAAATCCAGCGCGTCGCCCAGCGCACCGAGGACGTCGAGGATGTCGTCGAAGCTGAGCTGGTAGAGATCCGTCATCTCCGCCGGGCTCTTGAGCGGGAGTTGCCCGACATACTTGCTCATGTCGGGGGCCTGGAATTGCGCACTCCCATTGCGCGTCTCAAATGCGACGAGGTTGTCGGTGATGGTTTCGCCGCGCAGGAACAGCGGGATGATGTACGCGCTACTCACACGGTCACACTCTTCATGAAGTCGACCGCCTCGTTCTGCACCTCGTGCGTCGCCGCGCAGGTGATGCGGTCATCGTCCACGCCCTTCTTCTCGCTGTAGCGCATGATGTCTTTCTCGTACGCGACACTCGTTCGGCCACAGGGGCATACCAGGTCCCAGTCGATCGTCACTTCGTCCCCGGAGATCACACCGCCCCAGTGCGCTCTGAGCAGGATGTCGTAAACGGCCGCCCGTCCGGTCTGCCGACCCGTCCGGGGCAGTGGCTCGCTGGTGTCGGGATCGAGCACGAAGGGAATGACCCACGGCATGACGTGGTAGCGGCCTTCCTCGCACGCCCAGTGGAAGGTGCTGGCTTCGGAGAAGCCATAACCGACCTGGATGCGATCGACACCGAGAAACTCGGTGATGACATCCATGAAATCGGCCGGCAGCACAACGCCTTTCATGCCCCCGCCGGTGAGGATCGCGGAGTCTCTTGCGAAGACTTCCTTGATCCCGCGTTCGAGGCCGGCCTTGGCGATGTCGTACATCAAGCTGTAGGTACCGATCATGAACACCCGCTTGCCGCGCAGTTCCTCGGTGATCCTGGTGAAGAACGCGTCGAGCTCTTGTGGTTGCCGCGCCTGCATCGCGATGAACTCGTCTTTGCGCGCGGCCAGCGCCGGGTCAATCTCGAGGCGGTCGAGTTCGCCGCGCGAGGCCGCGGCGCGCATCTTCGACGCCAGAAACATCAGATCGGTGTCGACGGAGCCGGAGTAGAGCGGGTGGAACTTGGTTTCGTCACCGCCGGTGAAGCCGCGTCTGATCATGCTGGCGATGCGCAGGTGACCGAGCTTGCCACTGGCGAAATTCGGCCAGATCACGTCGACGGAAGGATGGAGCTGCTGCTCGGTGGGGTCCTCACCGAATGTCTGGAAAAGGCAGATCTTCCAGATCTGCATGCCTTCCTCTGCGCCCCGCTTGTCTTTGGGAATGATCGAAAGCGTGCCGGTGGTGCCGCTGGAGGTGATCACCTCCAGCGGGGTCTGCTGATCGAGTCGGTCGATCCATTCGTCAATGCTGTCGCAACCATTGGTGTCGACATGTGAAAGGTCATAGCTCGTAAGCTTGTCCAACCACTTGGTCATCAGATCAAATCGCTTCTTATCGATCAGCGCAGCCGGATATGACTTGAACGCGGTATGCGAAAACAGCAGCGGTACAACGTCGTTGAATTCGACGAGTGCCTTGATCTCCAGCCGGTCGGCTAGCTTGCGCAGGATCTCGATGCTCTCGTGGTGCTGTCGGAACCGAATACCCATGGCCTGTCGTTGCAGCTCCTCGAGCTCTGGGCGACCGATGGTGTGCATCTGGGTGTAGGACCGGCCGAAGAAGTTGATCGGGTCGTCCATGAACTGAGTCAGGTTGATGGGGTCATCCATGAACCGAGTCACCGACTGCGTCGGGGGCACTGTGCGAGTCATATCTCGCACACTATGCTTACTTGCAGTCTCATGCAAGATTACATATCTATGCATCTGGGTGGGCGCGCAACGCAGCCGGGCGGCAAACCGGGTTCTTTGGGTCAGCGCCAGCCGTCGGCGGCCTTCGCCGCGGTCAGCAGGGTGTCACACAGGTCGCGTAGTTCGGCCGGGTCGGCGCCCTCGTCGACCGCAATGGAAACGTCCTCGGCGGCGCAGCGCAGCTGGTAGACGCGGTCGGACAGCCGTTCGGCTTCGTCGGCAGAGAGCACCACCGCATTGACCGGCAGAGTTGTTCCTCGCACCGCGGCGCGGTGCTCATATGCGCGTTGTCGGCAGGATTGCCGGCAGTACTGCCGTCGGCGCCCCATCCCGACGTCGGCGACTTCTCGTCCGCACCATAGGCACGGCTGCGTGCGACGGGCCACGCCTCACGACTCTAGACGGCGCTGACGGCAAAGCCCGGTATCCTTGAGTGTCGCGTCGCGCACGGCGTGGGAACTGCCAGCACGGCTTTTGCGTTGTTTAGCTGGACAATATGCACGGATATGCAGTGAATGGAGAGTGTTGACGATGGCTGATCGCGTCCTGAGGGGCAGCCGGCTCGGAGCCGTGAGCTACGAGACCGACCGCAACCACGACCTGGCGCCGCGTCAGATCGCGCGGTATCGCACCGAGAACGGCGAGGAGTTCGAGGTCCCGTTCGCCGATGACGCCGAGATCCCCGGCACCTGGCAGTGCCGCAACGGGATGGAGGGCACCCTGATCGAGGGTGACCTGCCCGAGCCGAAGAAGGTCAAGCCGCCCCGCACGCACTGGGACATGCTGCTGGAGCGCCGCTCCGTCGAGGAGCTCGACGAGCTGCTCAAGGAGCGGCTGGACATCATCCGGCAGCGGCGCCGCGGTTAGCGCCGCTCGACCGCAGCCAGCCCGCGCGCCCTGTCCATCCGCCCGCGGATGCCCCATCGGGCCACCTTGACGACCGCCTCGCGGATATTGGATCCGCTCATCTTCGACACGCCCAGTTCGCGCTCGACGAAGGTGATCGGCACCTCGACCACGGTGAATCCGTCGTTGATCGTGCGCCAAGTCAGGTCGATCTGGAAGCAGTACCCCTTGGAGTCGACCGACGACAGGTCGATCTTCTCGAGCACCTCCCGGCGATATGCGCGATAGCCGGCCGTGATGTCGTTGATGTCGGTGCCGAGCAGCGTCCGCGAGTACCAGTTCGCAGTCCGCGAGAGCACCAGCCGACGCCACGGCCAGTTGCGGACTTCCCCGCCCGGCACGTAACGAGAGCCGATCGCCAGATCCGCCCCGGCGTCTACGGCATCGAGCAGCCGCGACAGCTGTTCGGGTGCGTGACTGCCATCGGCGTCCATCTCGACGAGCACCGAGTACTGGCGGCTCAGTCCCCACGCGAAACCGGCCAGGTAGGCGGCCCCCAGGCCGTCCTTGGCCGTCCGATGCATCACGTGGATCCGGTCTGGATCCGCCAACGCCAGTTGGTCCGCGAGGTCGCCGGTGCCGTCCGGGCTGCCGTCGTCGACGACCAGGATGTGTACGGCGGGAAGCACCTTGTGTACACGCTCGACGATCAGCGGCAGGTTCTCGCGTTCGTTGTAGGTGGGGATGATCGCCAGCGTGCGCTGGCTCGGCCGGGCGCCGGCTCGTCCCCCAGGCACGGTCATGTGGCTCCTTTATTCTTGCCGCCCGGCCTCAGCCGACGGATGAACCATCCATTGTGCAGTATCGCGACGACAAGGGCCGAACCGCCGACAACCATCAGTGCCGCCTGAACGATGGGCGCCCAACGTGTGGCGGGCGTCACATCGACCTTGAGGTGCACCTGTTTATCCAGATAGGCGGGCTCAAAGAAGTTGGTACGGGCCACCTCATGACCGTCCGGAGCGATGATCGCACTGATCCCTGTGGTCCCTGCAACAACGGTGTAGCGGTCATGCTCGACCGCCCGCACCTTCGCGATGGCGAGCTGCTGCTCACTCATCGGCCGCCCGAACAGCGCATTGTTGGTCGGGACGGCCAGCAGTTGGGCGCCGTTGAGGACGGACTCGCGCGCGGCACGGTCGAAGATCACCTCCCAGCACGTGGTCACGCCGACCGGCACGCCCGCCGCGTGAACGACGCCGTCGCCGTCGACGGGGACGAAGTAGCCCGCCCGGTTGGCGTACGGCGACAGCAGTGAAAAGAAGCTCCGCCACGGCAGGTACTCACCGAACGGCTGCACGATCTGCTTGTCGTGCCGCTCCCCCGGACCCCGGACGGGGTCCCACGCGATCACCGTGTTCGTCGACGCCGGGTTGTCGACGGAATAGTCCGGGCCCTGCAGCACCGCACCGACGAGGATCGGCGCGTGGATGACCGCGGCCGCCGTTGAAATCTCTTGCGCTGCATCGGGGTTACGAAGCGGGTCGATGTCCGACGAATTCTCCGGCCAGATGACCAGCTGCGGTTGCGGGGCGCGTCCCGCCAGGACGTCGTCGGCCAGGTGGATGGTTTCGCGGACGTGGTAGTCGAGCACGGCGCGGCGCTGGGCGTTGAAATCCAGGCCGAGTCGGGGCACGTTGCCCTGAATCGCGGCGACGGTGATCACCCGATCGTTGGTTGCACCGGTGCCCGAATGCCGGACCGCGGGCCACGTCCCGGCGATCGCGAACAGCACCGCGCAGATGCACAGGCCGGGCAGCAGGACGCGCGGCGGGTTGTCGTCGCGGTTGTGCCACCAGCGATGCACCTCAAGCGCCAGCGCGGTAATGCTGAACCCGGCCAGCGCCACCGAGAACGACAGCAGCGGCACCCCGCCCAGCCGCACGATCGGCAGCATCGGGCCGCCGGTCTGACCGAATGCGACCACACCCCACGGGAATCCGCCGAACGGGATGGTGCATTTCAGCCATTCGGCCGCGACCCACAGCGAGGCGAACCAGATGGGCCAGCCCCGCAGTCGCCGGACTGCGACCGCCGCGGCACCGAACAGCCCCGGAAACAGCGCGGACATCGCGGACAGCGCCAGCCACGGGACCGGGCCGACCAGTTGACCCGTCCACGGCAGCAGCGGGATGTTGAACGCCAGACCGAACAGAAACCCGTAGCCGAACCCGCCGGCGGGTGTGGTGGACTCGCGCAGCAGCACCAAGGTCAACACCGCGAACGCAATGACCGCGCTGTACCACCATCCGAACGGCGGGAAGCTCACACACAGCAGCAGGCCTGCGCCGATCGCCGCCCCCAGGGCGGGTATGCGTTCGACGAAGGCCCGGCCGAGGCCAGGCAGACGGTCCAGGACGTTGCGGCCCACTCGGCCGACCCATGCGGGAAGCTGCGGGCCTGCCGGCTTCTCCTCGGTCAGCCGCCGGCGCATCATCGGTGACCGCGGGAATGATCTCGGTGTCGTCGGTTTCATGCTCCGTGTCGACGGCGGCGTGCCGCCCGCGGGGGGAAAATGACGCGTCGGGGTCAGCCATGGATCACCTCGCCGCGGTGAACCGTGCGCAGGCACCGCGGCAACGGAGCGTCGTGGTCCAGTCGAGGCAACGCGGGCACCCGTGACCTCGGATCGGTGGACCATCGCTGCACCGCATCCGACGGCGCGCTCACCGCCAACGGTCCGGTGTCCCAGATCGCGTACGAGGCGGGCGCCCCGGGAACCAGGGTCCCGGTGACGCCGTCTCGGACCCCGCCCGCCCGCCAGGCGCCGCGGGTGGCCGCTGCGAACGCCGCGCGCACCGAGACGGCGCTGTCCGGCGTGCGGTGCTGCGCGGCGGCCCGCACCGTCGCCCAGGGATTCATGCTCGTCACTGGGGTGTCGGAGCCGAATGCGAGGGGCACGCCTTCGGATGCTAACAGCGCCAACGGGTTCAGTTGACGGCCCCGCTCCGGGCCCAACCGCTCGATGTACATGCCGCTGTCGCCGCCCCACAGTGCGTCGAAATTCGGCTGCACACTGGCGATCACGCCCCACGACCCCAACCGGTCGGCCTGCTCCGCGTTGACCATTTCCAGGTGCTCGAGGCGGTGCCCGCAGCGGGCCACCGCGGCGATCCCGCACCGGTTGACGACTTCGGCGAACGCCTCGACGACGGTGGTGACGGCTGCGTCGCCGATTACGTGAAAGCCGGCGGGGATGCCGGCCTCGGTGCACGCGTACGCGTGCGCAGTGATCGCGTCGGCTTCGAGATAGCGATTCCCGCAGTGGCCGGCGTCGGCGTACGGCTCGCTGAGCCATGCGGTGTGCGAGCCCAACGCGCCGTCGACGAACAGGTCGCCGGCCAGACCGCGGGCCCCGGTGCCCGCAAGCAGGTCGATGGCCTCGTCGACGCTCGTGACGGCCTGCCCCCAGTAGCCGACCACCTCGACGCCGTGCTCGGTGTCGCGCAGCTCCTGCCAGTCGCCGAGCCCGCCGATGTCGGGCCCGGCGCATTCGTGGACCGCCACGATGCCCAGCGCCGCGGCGGCATCCAGTGCAGCGACGCGAGCCTGCGCACGCTGCGCCGAGCTGAGCAGCCCACGAGCGGCGGCACGCACGTCGTGGTGCGCACCGGCGGTCAGGGGGGCTTGCGGATGAAACCCAGCACGGGTATCGAGCTGCGACGACAGTCGTCGCAACGCCGTGGAGGCAACGGCCGAGTGGACGTCGACCCTCGCCAGGTATGCGGGCCGGTCGCCGACCACCGCGTCCACGTCGGCGGTGGTCGGGGCGACGGGCCGCGGCCACGTTGTCTCGTCCCAGCCGTGGGCCCACAGCGACCCGTCGGGATACGCCCGGACGTGCTCCCCGATCCGGCGCAGGCAGTCGTCCAGGGACGTGGCCGGGCTCAGATCCAGTCCCGTCAATGTCAGGCCGGTACCGGTGGTGTGAACGTGGCTGTCGACAAAGGCGGGTGCGACGAACGCTCCGTCCAGGTCGATGACCTCAGCGTCCGGAAACTGGTTGCGCCCGATGTCGTCGCCGCCCAGCCACGCGACCACGCCGTCGCGGACCGCCATCGCGGTGGCCCCGGGATGCGTCGGGCTGTGCACCCGGCCGCGGATCAGAAGTGTCGTCACCGAGCCGAAAGCTACGACGGCGCGCGCGGGAGCGCAGGCGGCTCGACCTCGACGACGTCAATGACCTCGCCGTCGATGTAGTCGCCGTGTCCGGCGGTGTCGTAGCGCCGGGAATCGGCGGCATCGTAGCGCCCGGAACCGGCGGCCGCCGCACCGATCAACGGGACCCGCCGCGCAACCAGCACCGACAGAACCGGACGGGCGACGGCCCGGGTGGGTGGCGCCAACAGCAGCAGACCCAGCGCGGAGGTGACCAGACCGGGTATCACGACGAGCAGGGTGCCGAGTCCGATCAACGCACTGTCGGTGAGCGCACCCTGCGGGTTGTCGAAGCCGTTGCGCAACCGCCGGATATGCCTTTTGACCTGGGAACCGGCCAGCACCAGTCCGATGGCGAAGGTGGCGAGTAACAGCAGCGCCGTCCAGCCGATACCAATCGTCGACGCCAACGCGACGACGGCCGCCATCTCGACGACGACATAAATCAGGAACCACCGCATCACCATGAGAGAGAAACGCACCGGGTTCGGCCTGGGTTCCGAGCCGGTCAACCTGGCTGGATCACGTCAGGCGCCACTCTCAACTCGAGCCCGACGTTTTTCTGGGTGCCGCCTCGCACGTACTTGCTGAACAGGTTGAACACGCGCCCCAGAAGTCCGTACCGCTTGCCGATCGCGTCGTACACCAGTCCGGTCTGCGATTTGTCGAGAATGGTTGCGGTGGCGTCGATCGCCTCGCTCTTCGGGTTACCTCGCATATCGCACACCGCCAGCGTGACGTGCGGGGTGTTGCGAATCCGCCTGACCTTCCACGAGCCTTCCTCGGTGATGACGAGCAGCCGGTCGCCGTCGGGCGCGGTCCAGATCGGCGTCGGCTTGGGCCGGCCGTCCTTGGTGAATGTCGTCAACAGGAGGTACTTCGCGTTGGAAACCTCATCGAATGTCGGTGCCACCGGTTCAATCTAGCCGGTGGTCATGCCTCGAGCTCACCCTCGGTTTCCAGCAGCACCCGCCTGAGCCCGTCGACGGTTTCGGCGTCCGGGTGCGCCCACATGCCGCGGCTGACCGCTTCCAGCAACCGCTCGGCCATTCCGTGCAGTGCCCATGGGTTGGACTGAGCCATGAACTTGCGGTTGACATCGTCGAACACGTACTGCTCGGTCAGACGCTCGTACATCCAGTCGGCAACCACACCCGCGGTCGCGTCGTAGCCGAATAAGTAGTCGACGGTCGCGGCCATCTCGAACGCGCCTTTGTACCCGTGCCTGCGCATCGCGGCCATCCACCTCGGGTTGGTGACACGGGCCCGGAACACCCGCGACGTCTCTTCGGACAGGCTGCGCGTACGCACCGCGTCGGGACGTGTGTTGTCGCCGATGTAGGCGGCCGGGTCGCGGCCGGTCAGCGCGCGGACCGTGGCCACCATGCCGCCGTGGTACTGGAAGTAGTCGTCGGAGTCGGCGATGTCGTGCTCTCGCGTGTCGGTGTTCTTGGCGGCCACCGCGATCCGCCGGTATTGGCGCTGCATGTCGTCGGATGCCGGCGCGCCGTCCAGCCCGCGGCCGTACGCGAAGCCGCCCCATGCCGTGTAGACCTCGGCGAGGTCGGCGTCGCTGCGCCACGCGCGGCTATCGATCAGCTGCAGCAGGCCGGCGCCATACGTCCCGGGCTTGGAGCCGAAAATTCGTGTGGTGGCACGCCTCTCGTCAGCGTGCTCGGCGAGGTCGGCCTGCGCGTGGGCCCGCACGTAGTTGTCTTCTGCGGGTTCGTCGAGACCAGCGGCGAGCCGGACGGCGTCGTCGAGCATCGTGACGACGTGCGGGAATGCGTCGCGGAAGAAACCCGAGATCCGGATCGTGACGTCGATTCGCGGTCGGCCCAGCTCGGCCAGCGGTATGGGCTCCAGTCCTGTCACCCGCCGCGACGCGTCGTCCCACTGCGGTCGAATGCCCAGCAGCGCAAGCACTTCGGCGATATCATCGCCGGCGGTCCGCATCGCCGATGTGCCCCACACCGACAGCCCGACTGACTGAGGCCACTCGCCGAACTCGTCGCGGTAGCGGGTCAGCAGCGAATCTGCCAGTGCCGCACCGGTTTCGGCCGCCAGTCGTGACGGCACCGCCCTCGGGTCGACGGAATAGAAGTTGCGCCCGGTGGGCAGCACGTTGACAAGGCCGCGCAGCGGCGACCCCGACGGCCCGGCCTCGATGAACCGGCCGTCCAGCGCAGCCAGCACCTGGTCGATTTCGGCCGCGGTGCCTGCGAGTCGGGGCACCACCTCGGTGGCGGCGAACCGCAGGACGGCTGCGACCTGGGGGTCGTCGGTCAGGGCGTCTACCGCGGCGGCATCCCAGTCGGCCATCTGCAGCGCCGTGACCAGCGCCCGGGCGTCGGCCTCTGCGGCGTCGACGGCCGCGCGGTCGCTGGTCGCATCTTCGGCGAGGCCGAGCGCCTCCCGCAGACCGGGCAATGATTGGTCGCCGGCCCATAGTTGGCGTGCGCGCAGAATCGCGAGCACCAGATCGAGTTGGTGATCGCCCTGCGGTGCAGCACCGAGGATATGGAGTCCGTCGCGGATCTGGACGTCCTTGATCTCACACAGCCACCCGTCGACGTGCAGCACCAGCTCGTCGAATTGCTCGTCGGCGGGCCGTTCGGTCAGGCCCAGATCGTGGTCCATCTTGGCGGCGGACAGCAGCGTCCAGATCTGCTGGCGGATCGCGGGCAGCTTCGCGGGGTCCAACGCGGCGATGTTGGCGTGCTCGTCGAGCAGCTGTTCCAACCGGGCGATGTCTCCGTATGTTTCGGCCCGCGCCATCGGCGGGATGAGGTGGTCGACGAGCACCGCGTGCGCACGCCGCTTGGCCTGAGTGCCCTCGCCGGGGTCGTTGACCAGGAACGGGTAGATGAGTGGCAGATCACCAAGCGCGGCATCGGATGCGCAAGCCGCCGACATGCCGAGCGTCTTGCCGGGCAGCCACTCAAGGTTGCCGTGCTTACCGAGGTGCACGATCGCATCGGCGCCAAACCCCGCGTTGAGCCAGTGGTAGGCGGCCAGGTAGTGATGGCTGGGCGGCAGGTCGGGGTCGTGGTAGATCGCCACCGGGTTGTCTCCGAACCCTCTCGGCGGCTGCACCATCAGCACGGCGTTGCCGGATTGGATTGCGGCGACAACGATTTCGCCGTCGGGATCGCGGCTGCGGTCGACGAACAACCGTCCCGGCGGCTGCCCCCAGTGCTGCAGCACCCGGTCCTTGAGTTCGGTTGGCAGCGTTTCGAACCACTCCCGGTACTCGGTGCCCGGCACACGGACCGGGTTGCCCTCGAGCTGGCCTGCGGTCAGCCAGTCCGGGTCCTGTCCCCCGCGCTCGATGAGTGCGTGCACCAACGCGTCACCATCGCGGGCGTCAAGGCCAGGAACCTCGCCGAGCCGGTATCCGCGCTCGCGCATCGCCTCCAGTAGCGCGATCGCGCTCGCAGGGGTGTCCAGGCCGACGGCGTTTCCGATGCGCGCGTGCTTGGTCGGGTACGCCGAGAACACCAGCGCCACCCTCTTGTCGGCGGGTGCGATGCGGCGTAATCGCGCGTGCCGCATGGCGATGCCCGCGACCCGTGCGCAGCGCTCGGTGTCCGGCACGTACGAGATCAGCCCCTCGTCGTCGATCTCCTTGAACGAGAACGGGACCGTGATGATCCGGCCGTCGAACTCCGGCACGGCAACCTGGCTGGCAGCGTCGAGCGGGGTGAGTCCGTCGGCGTTGGCCGCCCAGGCGGCACGAGGGCTGGTGAGGCACAGCCCCTGCAGAATCGGGATGTCCAGCGCGGCGAGGTGTGCGACGTTCCAGCTGTCGTCGTTGCCGCCGGCGGTCGCGGTGGCGGGAATCGTTCCCCCGGCGGCCAGCACGGTCACCACAAGCGCGTCGGCGGCTCCCAGTAGGTCGAGCATCTCCGGCTCGGCGGTGCGCAGCGATGCGCAATACACCGGCAGCGCACGACCGCCGGCGTTCTCGATCGCGCGGCACAGTGCCTCGACGTAGCCGGTGTTGCCCGCCAATTGCTGCGCGCGGTAATACAACACCGCGATCGTGGGTCCGTCAGTGTCGATGGCGGGGCGGTCGAGCACACCCCAGGTGGGCGACGGCACGGGTGGGGTGAATCCGTACCCGGTCATCAGCACGGTGTCGGACAGGAACGCGTGCAGCTGGCGGAGGTTGTCGACGCCGCCGTGGGCGAGGTAGAGGTGCGTCTGCACCGCGATGCCCGCGGGGACGGTGGACCGGTCCGTCAGCTCCGCGTCGGCGGCCTGCTCGCCGCTGACCAGCACGGCGGGCACGCCGCTGGACGTCACCGCGTCGATGCCGTCCTGCCACGACCGATAGCCGCCGAGGATGCGCACGACCGCGAGGTCGACACCGCTGAGCAGGTCTTCAAGATCGTCGACATCGAGGCGCGACGGGTTGGCCCACCGGTATGTCGCGCCGCTCGATCGGGCCGTGAGCAGGTCGGTGTCGGAGGTCGACAGCAGCAGGACGGTCGGCTCAGGCACCCGTCAAACGCTATCCCACTCCTCGTCGGCTACATCGGCAATGCAGTGGTAGGCGATCACCGGAGTCCCGGGCTGCGCCACGCCGCCGAACACGTTGAGGCAGGGACCGAGGGCGCTCGTGACCTGGCCGTTGGCCTGGGTGTTCCACCGCTCGTTGTTCGAATTGGTCTGACAAGGCGAGACGATCACCGCGGTGTTATCCGCTGCGTCGCCGATACTCACGCAATGCCCGGGGAAGGCCACACTCTCGATCTGACCGGCAGCGTTGAAAACCCAGAGCTGGGACTTCGACCCATTGCAGGCGTTGACCATCGCCGCAGCGTTGTTCCCGTTCGGGCCGTCGAGACACCAATTGCCCAATCGGCTCTTCAACTGGACCGGGTCGGCGGCACTTGCCACACCAGCGCTTAGCAGCGCAATACCGAACACTGCGCCGACCGCGACAAGGGCCCGGCGCCCACCGCTCATGAACCGCGATTCGTGCATTTCAGCTCTATCCTCCACCGATGGATTGCCGCAGGTAACAAGATCCAAACCCCAGCCTGCGGCAATCAAACCGCCGACAACAACTTTCAGCGAGGTCGTCTTAGAACGGTGGCGGTTCGTCCGCGGCCATCGATTGTCGGTCTTTTTCGAGTTCGTCGAAGAGCCATCGTTGTCGTTTGAGGCGTTGTCCGTTGATGCGCCGTTCGGCGGTGATGCGTTCGTTGCGCTCCTCTGTCCGGGTGCGGGTGCGCCGCGGCATCATCAAGCCGCGACCCTGGCCCGGTTCGGTGGTGAGTGTGCGGATCGCGGCTTCGCCTGTGGGAGTGGCCAATATCGGGAAGAACAGGCTGCCCCCGGGTTTGGTGGAGTAGGTCCGGCCGGTAAGTAATGTCGGGTTGATGTAACCAAAGTCTCCTATGATGTTTGCTGTGTCGACTAAATCCGCAGGCGGGCGGGGAGCGGATTCCCGTCGACCGGAGCGGGAGTTCGGACCCGGCTGGCCAGGTCACTACGCGGACGGCGATGAGTGGTGATCGACATCCTGCTGCGCGCCCTGCTCGTGGGCGGCTCCGCGTACGCCGGGGCGCGACTGGCCCAGAAGCCACCGCAGCGGACGGCGGGCTTGGTTCGCCGACCCGTGGCGGCAGGCGTCGCTACGCTGGTTCGACGGCGTCCAGTCGACCGGCTACACCCACGACGTGGAGCAGAGCTGATGCCGGTACCGCCCGCTTGGGGCGGCGGCGCATACGCTGGTGTCATATTGTTGCGGTGGTGCGCGATCGGCACCAAAGTCCGTCGTTGACGAAGGATCCCATGCGTGAACGCCTCAAGGGCTACGCGGAGTTCGTGCTGAAGCCGGGGCTGAAGGAGAGCCCTCCGCCGCGAAAGTGCACCGGGCCGCTGAACGGCCAGCGGGGTAGGCAGCAGGTTGTGGCGAAGATCATCAAAGCGATGCGCGTCGAGGCGATCATCGAGACCGGCACCAACCGGGGCACGACGACGCGCTGGCTCGCCGGATTCGGTGTCCCGGTGCACACAGTAGAACTGAACCCGCGGCGGCACGCCTACTGCTCGCTGCGGCTTCGGCGGTACCGCAACATCTCCGTTCACCTCGGTCCCAGCGTCGATGTGCTCAAAGACCTCAGCGCTGACCGCTCGGTGCCTAAAGACCGCGTGTTCTTTTACCTGGACGCGCATTGGGGCGACATGGTGCCGGTCGAGGAGGAGCTGGACCTCGTGTTCTCGTACTGGCGACGCGCCGTTGTGATGATCGACGACTTCAAGGTCCCGGATGACAGCTACTCGTACTACGACCACGGACCCGGCAAGGTGATCGACCAGAGGGTGCTGCGGAACCTCCCGGACCTGCCGCAGTGGTTCCCGGCGATCCCGGCGTATCAGGAGTCGGGCTACAACACCGGCTGGACGGTGCTGGCGTCGCGGGACATTGCGGGGGTTATCTCCGGTGTGCCGGGTTTGCGTGTCGGGTAGCCACCTCTTGCCGAACCCGGCGTCGGTGTGCTCGGGATGTCGCAAACTGGTGGGTGCCGTCCAGACCACGGTGCCATCGGGTAGCTGTGTGTCGGCCCAGCCGCCGCTACCGGTGTAGAAGGTTTTCAGTAAGTGATGTTATCGACTTGAGAAAGAACACTTTATTTCTGGAGGTGCATCATCGCAGGTCAGACCCTGTCCCGCCGGGATTAGTCGTCAGTAAGCGCGCAGAGCGGGCTTGTCCTCGGCGGCCACACCGATTCGGGCTGCCGCCGAGTCTTTGCCCCGCCGCACCGGCACTAGAGCCGAGGCCGCGCCGAGCCCGCTCGGCGGCATGTTGCCATAGATGGTCTCGATATCACTCGTCTTTACTCGATACGTCTCATGCCAGATTCCGACATCGCCGGATTTACCGATCTTGCGATTGAATCGCCGCCATGGCTCCAGGTGAGGGTCATCCTTGTCGCGCGCAAACCGGTCCAGATCATCGAAGGACCGCCAATACTGCACGATCAACGGTGGAAGCGCCGTGCGATATGCGAGCAGCCCCTTTTCGGGCCGTGCCTCAAGGTATTTCAGCATCGTGAACATGCCATGGAATACCGGCCACCACAAGCCGACCTTGAGGGGCTTGTTAATCCGCATCCCGATAACGAACACAACGACCTCGTCGCCGAGCCGACTTACGTCGGCCATGTAGCGACCCTTTAAGACCCCGGCCATGTGGCACACCTTCCCTGCCTCGTACGCACATCCTGACACGTAACAGTCTTTTCGCAGCCAATTTTCAGGCACACCGAATGCTGGACGGTCGTCTCGGGCAACGGCGACGTCTACGCGGTGGCGACCAACCCGGGCGATCTGGCCGACTGGCTCAACGACTACGCCGTCACCCTGGGCGACATGCACAAGGCAGGCGAGCTGTAGCAGTCCCGCCTCGACGACACCTCGGCGGTGGCTTGCTCGGTTGGCCGGTGCGAGAATCGTCGACATGCCCGTTGAGCAGTCCCAGAGCGACCTTGACGCCAACTGCCTGCTCTGCGGGCATGGACCGGGCTATCACGATCACGACACCGAGCCGATCTGCACCGGGCCACGAGGCGACGGCAAGCCATGCAACTGCACCGGATACGTCCGGTTGCCACCGCTGCCGTCGTAAATACCCGGCGCAATCACGTCCCCGCCCGGCCCGGCAGTCTGCCGATCGGTCGCGGGCTCACTCATCGCGGCCTGCGCCGTAGCCACAGCCGCCGGGCTGCGATCGTGCGAGCTGTTGGCGGGCGTTGCGTCGCCGAACGCTTCGCGCACGAGCCGGTGAACGTGATAGCGCCGCTGCACACCACGATCCGACAGCACAACGGTTTTCAGCTTGTCATGCTTCATCGACACTCTCTCCCGACTCCGACGCCGATTTCACTTTGCCGATGGTCCCTTTTTGAAGCGTCGCGAAATAAAAGGCGGGCTGAGGGCAGTTGCAGCGAAAACACCACGACACGACTTGAAAGGGAACGCATGAAGCGCGACATTGACGCCATTGACACCGCGCTGACCACCCCGGCGCTGATCGGCTCAACGTTTCTGCTGGCCTTCTACACGAGCCATTCGCTAGTCCTGGCGGTCGCTGTGGGCTGCGTCACGTGGGCGGCGGCGTGGTTCTTCTGGCGGGGAAGCTCTGGGGAACGTCGGACGGGCGAGGACAGGGTTGAGATCGTCGTCGCGCAGCCGCCGACGCCCGCCGACGACGAGGCTCAGTCCCCGCCGGAAGCCCCCGAGGAGCGTGCTGCGTAAGCGGGCTGACCGGGTGAGGTAGTAGCCCTGGCTGATGGGCTCCTCAGCACGGCGCGAGGATGCGGGCCTTGAACGGCTGCCGTCTGCCGTCACGCCTACTGAATCAGGCGTACTGTCCGCTCCATCAGCGTCAAGAAGGGGAGCCGAGCATGTCTGCGACCGATCACGACTGGACGAAGCCAGCGGCGCTGGCGATCCCAAAAGAAGGATATTTCGAGCTTGAGCGGGGGCGGTACGGGCCGATTTTTCCGCGCACTCCCGCGTGCTATGGCTTCACGATCATCGCGAAGGTCAAACCGGGCCGCGAAGAGGCGATCCGCGAGCACGGGAGAACTATTGAGGCCGCAGTCGAGAAGGATCCCTGGGTTCTAGCTCCGCTGAAGCTGCATTATCTGCGGTGGCAGCTGTTCAATATCGGCGACGACCTGTATTTCCAGTACCAGGGCATCTTCGACACCGACTTCGACAAGTACACCGAGGATGCAGTGACTTTGTTCAGCGCGTCGGGCATCGCGACCACCTTTGAGAACCTCGAAGGGTTCCCCGAGGACTGGCGAGAGCGTCCCGAGGGGTTCGTCCAGTTCGTTCGTGAGCATCACGTACCGAGCTTTCTTGAGTACGGCGAGTACCCGTACGTGACGGCTGATGAGGTCAAGAAGGCACTAACGCTTAAGGCGGCCTTCTCGACCATGCTCGACCAGATGCAGTAGCAAGCATCCAGGCGACCCCCTGCGGGCTCGCAGCCCGATTATCCGGCGCGCTGCTGCGAGCGCCGGCACTCACGACACCTGTACTGCCCCTGCGGCAACGAAGACCGCCCAATCTCGTGTGCCACACCGCAACCCGCGCACGCCCTCAACCGCGCCCGACGCGGCCGGCCGACCCTGTTGCGGTGAGCCTTCGCACGCTCAGTGGGACGCTCCTTGTGCCAACGCCGAGAAGCGGCGCGCGCATTCGCCTGCACCTGAGCACGATGAGCGGGATCAGTGCGACGGCACTCCTGGCTCGTGTATTCACCAGCTGGCAGACAGCTGCGCGACACAGGCCTCTCCCGGTCGCAAATCGCACACGCGCGCATCGCCACGCCGCGCAGTCTGGCACGATCCCCCGACATGTCGTGACCTGATGGGATGATCCAGCGATGGCCTGTGAGCAGTGCCGCCAAATCCGCGCCTCGGCGATCTACACTCGCTTGGCCAAGCGAGTCGTCAAAGAGGAACCGCTGTGCTGGCTCCAGTTGGACAGCTGCACACGGGTATCCACCAGCGCCGACCACATCATCGGCATCCACGCAAGCCACGACCTAGCGCTCGAACGATCCAACCTGCGCGGCGCATGCACGAACTGCGACGACCGCCGCGACAACAAGAACCTCCACCAGACCCGCCGCATCCGCCAGAAGCCGCGCCGAACCAAGCGAGTTAGCCGATCACGCGGCATCCCCAACGCCGCATCACCCGGTGCCCCACCACAACCCGCGCTCGCCTTCTTCGACACATCAACCTGAGCCAAAGAGCCATCGCACTAGCCGCCAGACGGTAGATGCGCCAAAGCCCTCCCATTTGCTCCAGACTTCTCAATTCCGCCCAGAAAGGTTGCTAGAACCCCCCTGGCCGTTTTTTCCAAACGGGGGGCATCTTTGAAAACCGTTGGGTGTTACCGATTAGGAGAAAGTACACTTTAGATCCAGGGAACATCTCTCGCGGCGGCTATCAGCCCTCCAAGGCAACAAGTAGCTGGTACATCGTTGCGCCGTCAATGGATTCGCGGATGATGTCGGCGTGTCCGGCGTGCCGTGCCAGCTCCTCGATGATGTGCAAGAGCACCCATCGCACCGTCCAATGAGGATCTTCGTACCAAACTTGAATGTGGTCGGGTACGACAATTGTCGCGTCGAGGTCGGCCTCGGCGAACACCCGCAGCGTTTCGGCGTTCTGTTCTCTATACGCATCCAGCAGACTTTCGAGGCTTTCGTTGTCGTGAAAGGTGTGTTGGTCGGCGAGGTCCGCCATCATCCCCGTCAACGATCGGGGATCGTCTGGGGCCGCACGCAATTCTCCTAGAACCACTTGCTGCGTCCACGCGTATTGCAAGGTCGTCGCATGCTTGATGAGCGCACCGATGCACAGCGTGCTGACCGTCGGAGTGCGGCGCGCCTGCTCGTCAGTCAGACCGTGGGAGGCGGCGAAGAGCGCTGTGTGCTGGTATTTCAGGTACTCAAGTACGGTTTGACCCTCTGTGGCTACAGGCAAGGGCATTGGGAGCATGCTGATAGTTTGCTGTATGTACGACGACCGATGGTGCGAATCGCATTAACTCGGTGCTGACACCGACTTGAGAAAGAACACTCAAAAAACGGCTTGTTGGCCGGGATCAGAGTCTCCACATGCCAGCGGGGGGAGCCGTAGTGTATTCACAATCCTTACCGCCGCTGGATTGGAGAGCGCCGTGAGCGACGACCTGGCCCGCAAGAAGTTCACCGAGCTCAAGGAGCGCGCCGGACAGCGTCTTGTGACCGGTCCACACCGTGTACTCATCCCCGACGCCGACCTCGACGAGTTCTGGGCCACGCTGGAGCCTGCGACCATCGACTTCATGATCGGTGAATGGCAGGGCGGCGAATTCGACACCGGCCACCGGGAAAACGGAACGTTGGCCCTCATCAACTGGTTCGGCAAGACCTTCAATTCGGCCACCGACGCGAAGCCTCTGGTCTGCTTGGACGCTGACGGCAACAAGTACTCGAACACCGAGAACGGCGAAGGCAGCCTATGGATGGAGGAATTTCGCGGCGAGGTCACCGCGACGATGGTGTTCGACGGGCAGCCCGTTCACGACCATTTCAAGAAGATCGACGACAACGCCGTGATGGGCATCATGGACGGCAAGAACGCCCTCGACAATGGCCGCTACGCATACTTCTATCTCGAACGGGTCTAGTCCGGCCTAGATGGGCACCGTCGGGCAGTTTGCTTTGCGTACCGGCCCAAACGTGTTCGGTAAATGCTGTTATCGATTGGAGAAAGAACACTTTACTTAACCCCGTGTCCAGAGGCCCATCACCGCAGCTCAAACCCTGTTTTCGAGTCGTTCCTTCATCAGCGACGCTGGGCGACATGCACGAGGCCGGCGAGCTGTAGCAGCCCCGGCCCCGATTACCACATCGCGGGAAGCTCATCGCCGGTGTCGGGGACTAGCGTCGAGGCCGTGTCTAACTCAGACGATCCAATGGCCGCAGTGCTGCAATATGTCGACGCCTTCAACAACGCGGACCCGGCTGGCATGGCAGCCGCATGCGCTGACCCCATGCAGATTCTCGACGGAATGTCGCCCCACGTCTGGCAAGGGCCGACAGCCGCCGAAGACTGGTGGACAGATGTGCTTGCCGAAGGCGAGCACCTCGGCGCTTCCGGCTACCGCATCACGCTCGGCGAGCCACGGCACGTCGATGTCACCGGCGAAAACGCCTATGTCGTCGCCCCCGCGACCATGACATTCGACCTACGCGGTCAGCAAGTCACGCAAACCGGCTCGGTGTACACGGTCGCGCTCCGTAAAGTCGGCGCTGACTGGCGGCTTACCGCCTGGGCGTGGGCAAAAGGCGCTTGAACAGGTGGTGTTATCGATTTGAGAAAGAACACTCTAATTTAGACTTTCCTGGAGGACACCGCAGCTGCGCTCGCGCTGCGCTGGCCCTACGACGCGCAATGGTTGTGCGGCGTCGTCGAGTGTCTGTGCATGTTCGTGTTAAGCGGGACCTTGCGCACCAACAAGGGGGATTTCGGGTCGGGGAGTTTTGTCTGGTTCCCCGAGGGAATGACGATGTACCACGGTGCGACCGAGGACAGCGACTGTCTCATGCTCTTCATCAGGAACAAGCCGTTCAACATTCGCTACACATTCGAGGATGAACCGAGCGGAAGCGAGGCCGAGCGCCTGGGCCGGGAGAAGGCATGCCTGTGCTCGATGGCCTCCGTAACCTGACGCGGACGTCTTGCGAAGCAGCTGGCATCGAATTGCTAAAGAACATTTCGGACTGTTCAGCCGCTACGTGGACTCTGAGGGTTTCAAGGTCAGCGCCGCGAGCTTCTTTTGCGCGGTGCCAAACGTGCCCAGTTGGTATAGCGAGGCTCCGACAGGTGAGAAGGCGAACGCTTCAAACGGCTCGGCCATCATCTCGTCCAGGTAGGTCTGCGGACCTGCTCCCGTGGTGACGTGCGGATTGAAATTTTCGCCCGACGCGGCGGGCACGAAGGTGGCGACGTACCGCACCAAGAACTCGTGGATGTCGCGACCTTGCTGCGTGCTCGCGAATGCGTCGACGGTTCCAGTCGGAACGGTATAGGGCGTTATCGCGTCGATCAGCTTCTGTTGCAATCTGAGTAGATCGTCTGTGGGCTCGACGACGATGCCCGCAAGGCCAATTGGCGGCGAGGGGATGTAGTACGCCTTTGAAGCCGTCAAGGTCCAGGCGGTCGGATCTTCGGAGGCAAAGACATTGTTGGCTGCCGCGTAGAGGTCGTTGAGATCGGCGGCGCGGACGAACCGCTGCAGGATTGTGACGTGCGGCTGGTGATCGGCATCGAGCGCGAAACCCTCGGGATAGACGGCGAGCAGCCGGGCGTTCACCCCACGCGCTCGCACCGTCATGGTCTCGTCGGGCTCCAACACGACATCGACCGCCACAACCGAGTCGTTCTGTACACGCAGGCCGTCCGGATTGCTCACTCTGCCTGCCCCCCAGTCCGTCCGGTGCGGCCCAACTTTACGCGCGCATCAGGCTGGGAAGAGGGAACGTAGGCGCGCCGTGTGGTTTTCAGCAGATGATGGCACCGACTTCGTGAAGAACACTTCAACCGTGAGGGCCGATTAGAAGTGGTCGGCGAGCGTCCGCGATTTCCTGCCCGGCGCGGCTTCCGGGGTGGGACCATTTGCTGGTGGACCAGCTTGCCAAGCAGAAGCGCGGTACAGACCGTCATCGGCGGCGACTCGTCCGAAGTGTAAATCTGTCTTGCCTGACATCGCCCCGTGTTAGGAGACACTGAATGACAAGGCCGCTTCCTCCTGCAGGGTGGTATCCCGATCCCGCGGGTGGCGGTCGTCTGCGTTATTTCAACGGCAGCACCTGGACCGACAACTACTCGCAGCCGCCTGGGCAGATGGCTGCGGGCCGACAGTTCGGGGTCAATCCCGGCCAGGGCGGCCCGGAGGACTTCGACCCCGAAAAACACATCGCCGACCTAGAACGCCGGCTAGCTGAGCCACTCGCCGCCGGCCGCGATGCTGAGATCAGCCGTGCACGGCCGCGAACCACACGCGTCGTTGTGCGCACGGTGCAGGGGCTCGCCCTGCTAGGGGTCGCAGTGTTCGTTTTCGGCATCGCCGGCTTCGGCATCGTCCGCCCGTTGAACGGCGTGTTGATCTGGATCGGGCTCGCGCTGTTCGGGGGCTGCGCCGTCCTGATGGCCGCGATTAAGCGTAAAACGAAGAACGTCCGATGGCAGGAAGGGACCGTCACATTCCGCACGGTCGAACCCGGCTTTGTCGGCGAATCCGGCCAGCGCGTCGACTGCGAGGTAGAGCTGAACCCAACCGGACACATCACTAGGGTCTACACGATGGTCGGACCGCTGGACACCGAGCGGCTCGTCGTCGGTGCGACCGTGCGCTGCCTCATTGATCGCTTCGAGTTCATCGTGCTTCGCGCGTTTCCCTATGCCCAACCCGACGCTCCGCTCCCATCCGGCCGCGAGCTGAAATTCTCCAAGGCCAAAGCGAAGGCCAAGGCATCGGGGCAGTAGTCGGGGAGCACGCCGGCAGCGGCGCCACAGGCGCCGACCACTCGTACGGGCGTGAACTGGAGACGCTTTCGCGCCACGGGTGTGATCTCGGACGCCGAATGCAGCGCCAAACGCGAGCAGATCATCGGCGAAATATGAAGCGCTAGAAGGGTGGTGGTTCGTAGGTGGCGGCCAGCCACGCTTCGTATTGTCGGCGTTCGTCGGCGATGCGGGCTTCGTTGATGGCCCGTTCGGCGGTGATGCGATCGTTTTGTTCTTGGTAGCGGGTGCGGGTGCGCCGGGGCATCATCACGCCGCGGCACGCGGCCGGTTTGGTGGTGAGTGTGCGGATGCTGGCGTCGCCGGTGGGAGCTGGCCAGTATCGGGAAGAACAGGGCCCCGCCGGGTTTGGTGCTGTATGTGCGTCCGGTGGGGGCCGTCCAGACCACGGTGCCATCGGGTAGCTGTGTGTCGGCCCAGCCGCCGCTACCGGTGTAGAAGGTTTTCAGTAAGTGATGACACCGGCACAGCAGCTTCAGATTCGACGGATGAGTCGGCCCGCCAACCTGATAGGGCACGGTGTGGTCGATGTCGCAGAACTCGGCGGGCTGCTCGCAGCCCGGGAACCGGCACGTCAGATCGCGGCACCGAACAAACTCGGCCAGCGCCGCCGACGGGCGATAACCAGGCTCTGACCGTGTCGAAGGGTGCGGTATGTTCAGCGGCTTCAGTTTCGCCGTGCCGGCCAGATCCCGCACCGCGTTCACCGGCAACGGCCCGAACCCGGGAACATAGCCGGGCATAACGCCGGTGCCAGTGACGGTGGGCTGCTCGGCCAACACATGCACGACAATGCTGGCGCCCGTTGACCGTTGCCCGGCCGCGCACGCCGCAGACTCGCATTCGCATTTCAGTTCGGTCAGCCCCGCGGCCAGCGCACCCAACGCATCGGCCTGACGTTGCGCCCGGGTACGCGGATCATCGCGGCACACACTGTCGGCCAACGCGTCAAGCCGCTGATCCAGCGCGGCGCCGTCGGTCGCGCGCAACTGTGCACACATGCTGACCAATCCGGCTGCGGCCGGAAACCACTCGACGTAGCGCTGCTCGGGGCACGCCGCCGGCACCCGCCGACCGGCCGGATCAATACGCTGCACCCACCAATCGACGCGCTGTTCAAGCTTGGGCCCCGACAACCGCATCCACCTCGGCGCCCACTTGGCCAACACCGCATCCAACCTGGCCATCAACGTCGGCTCCTTGATCAGACCCACCCGGTTGACCAGCGCGATCACCATCCGCATATCGATGACCCCGGTCTTAAACACCCCCATCACCCGCGGCAGCTTCTCACGCAAATCGATGGCATAACCCAACTGCCCCCGCGCACGGCCCCGACTGACATGCAACTCCGCCGAAATCTCCGCGACGACGTTCTCGTGCCCATCAATCGCCCAGTCCATCCGCTCGACATCGTCCTCAGGAGCACGGCGCGCATACAACTCGCCCATCGCCTCCAACCGCCGCGCACACGCCGCGTTCTCCTCACGCGACGCCACCCCCATCGACGCCACCACCCCGCCGTCATCGAGCGACTCGAACATACATTCGATGATAGCCGGGGGCACCGACAAGTTCGTTACGGCGGTTCCAACGCTCGTAGCTCGTCCGCGAGGTTGGCCCGCGCCTGCGATTCCCAGCGGCCGCGCGCCAACGGCGTATAAAACACAGCCGGACCCGACAGCAACGTGCGAACCACGACGGCCCGTCGGGCACGGAAATCGTTGTCGGGCACGTGGGCGTACTCGGCCCGAATTGCGGCGGAGTTCGCGCGGTAGCGACGCGGTTCCACGCCGAGGGCCGCGAGGTCGGCATCGCTGAGCACCTCTCCGCTGCGGTCGCCGGGCCCCGGTTGGTGGCTGATTGTCAGGCGCACGAGCCTGGCGACCTCGGCTACCAACGGCTGGTCGACGCCCAGCGCCGCGAGATCGGCCTCCGCGAGCTGCGCGCTGCTCTCCTCGTCGTCCGGCTGGCCCTGATAGACGGCGTCGTGGTACCAGGCAGCCAGCCGAACCGCGTCGAGGTCGACCGCGTGATCGGCCATTTCTTCGACGCGGGTGAGCACGCCACGAAGATGGTTCAGCGTGTGATATCGCCGGTGCGGCTCGGCCCAGCGGGCGAGCACGGCCCGCCCCGTCGCGGCTGCCGCCGGGTCGGCGGTGTGCCGGCCGATCAGGTCGTCCCAGGCCCGGGTGAGGTCCTCATCCGGCACGGGTAGGCCCGCTTTCTATCGGGTTGATCCGCTGACCACGCAGGAACGGCCACGCGGCCAGCAGGAACATCACCACGACCGCCGGCGGAGCCACCAGGGGCAGCCACGGCAGGTGCAGCGGCACCGATGTCGCGCCGATCCCGATGAGGGTGAAGGTGACCATCGCGATCACGGTCGGGCGAGTCGTGGTGACGACCCCTGCCCCGGCCGCGTGCCGGATGACGAGATAGGCGGCGGCCGAAAGCCCGGACAGCGCCGCGAACAGCGGCGGCGGAACGGACAACACGATTGCGGCGATGACCGAAAGCACGGAAAGGGTTGCGGCGCCTCGATATCGAAGCCCGGCAAGCAGGGCAACGACCGCGACTCCGATCGCGACAAACCCGGCTCGGTCGGTGTGAACTGCCGCGGCAGTCACCATCAGCAATCCGAATGCGGTCGAGAATGCGAGCGGTGCAGGTTGGATCGAGGACGTCATCTCATCGCCGTCCCGCCATGTGGTGGCCATGATCTGGCACCAGCCGCATCGACTGATCCAGCGTGACCTCCTCCGGCCACGCCACCACGTCGACGCCGATCACCCCCATGTCGCGATACATCGCAGACCGCCGCAGCGCCCACATTCGCGTGATGATCGGGTCCTGCTCCTCCTCGAACGGGGCGCCGTGCAGCACATCGACGGCAACGACCGTGTGCCCTCGTTTGCGCAGATCGATCAGCGCCAGCGCGAACTCGGTGTCAAGCAGCGTCGAGAACGCAATGATGATCGCGCCCGGCGGGACGGCGGCGCGGGGCGCCAACGTGCCTGTGGTGACTTCGAATTCACTTCCAGCACTCAGTACGGCGTCGAGCACGCGGTAGAACTGACGCCGCCCGATGTCTGCGCCGAGCCACCGGGGCCGACGACCACCCAACCCGACGATCCCTGCCCGATCGCCGTTGCGCAGCGCGGTCTGCACCACCTGCACCGCGCCGCGCACCGCCCGCTCGGCGGACTCCGTCGCCGCGCCTGCAGCCTGCGTGCTGGTGTCGATCAGCACCACGACATCGGCGGCGCGGTCGGTCAACCTCTCGGTGACATGAAGGCTGCCGCGCCGGGCGCTCACCGCCCAGTTGACGATGCGCAACTGGTCGCCCGGCAGATATGCCCGGATGTCGGCGTATTCGACGCCCGGCCCGATGTGCCTGGTGAGATGGGTGCCGAGGCGGTCCGGCAATTCGGTGCGAGGTATTCCCGTCGACTGCGGTGGCGCCACCGGGAACACGAAGATCTCGGCGATCTCAACCGTCGCCGTCCCTGCCAACAGACCGCCGGCCGAGATAGCCCTCAGCTCGGCGGATAGCGGGTACCTGCCCCACCGCTGGGCCTGAGCGGCAACGGTTTTCAGCTGAGCGGAGCTGTCCTCGAGAACGTCGATCTCCATGCCCACCGGTGCCGCGATCTCGAACTCCACCGCGACGTCGGTGGACTCCGTCGTTACCCAGGCGGTCGTCGTTTCCTCTTCGTCTTCGAAACATCGCGCCAGGCCCGGCTTCGCGTGGACCTGGACCTTTGACGCACTTCTCTGCCACGGGATCGAGCACAACACCCCGAGCAGCGGCGCCACGAACGCAACCATGTGCCAGCGTCCGTCGATCAGCGCCGCGGCGAGACCCACCGCCGCACAGGTGGCGATCGCTCTGGTCAACCGTGAAGTGCCCCAGCGGAACTCGATGTCGGTACGGCGCGCGTCTGTGCCGCCGCCCGCGATCTCACTCACTTCGGCCGCGCGCCCGCGGGACCGGCAGGCGGGCCAACAGCTGCTCGACGACATCGGAGCCGTGCACGCTGCGCACCCACATCTCCGGCCGCAAGCTGATCCGGTGTGCGATCGCCGCGACGGCGAGTGTCTTGACGTCCTCGGGTATCACGTAATCCCGACCGCACAGCAGTGCGCGGGCGCGGGCGAGTTGCACCAGGTCGAGCTCGGCCCGGGGGCTGGCGCCGACCGCGACCTGCGGATGGTTTCGCGTGGCCGCCGCGAGCGAGACCACGTAGTGCAGGATGTCCTCGTGCACCGTGACCTGCTCGACGGACTCGCGCATCCCGAGGAGATCGTTTGCGTCCACGACGCGGTTCACTTTCGCTTGCGCCGAACCTCTTTCCAGCCGCCTGCGCAACATCGACGTCTCGTCTTGCGGGGATAGGTACTTGATTTCCAGCCTGATCGCGAATCGGTCCAGCTGCGCCTCGGGAAGCGGATACGTGCCCTCGTACTCGATGGGGTTGTCGGTGGCCAACACGATGAACGGCGAAGGGAGCGGGTGGGTTTCACCGTCCATGCTGACCTGGCCTTCGGCCATCGCCTCCAGTAGCGCCGCCTGAGTCTTGGGTGGCGTTCGGTTGATCTCGTCGCCGAGCAACAGGTTGGTGAAGATGGGCCCGCGACGGAATTCGAAGCGGCCCGACTGCATGTCGTAGACCGTCGACCCGAGGAGGTCCGCGGGCAACAGGTCGGGCGTGAACTGGACACGGGTGAACTGCAGACCCAGCGCCGCGGCGAACGACCGCGCGATCAGCGTCTTGCCAAGACCGGGGAGGTCCTCGATCAGCACGTGCCCGCCCGCCAGCACCGTGGTGAGGATCAGCGTCAACGCGGCACGCTTTCCGACCACCACCCGCTCGATCTCGTCGAGCACCGCCTCGGAGTGCGCGGTGGTCACCGCCGGCATCGTCATACCCGCTCCAACCTCTCGAGGATTTCGCTGAGCGCACCGCGTCCCGGCCCCGGCTCGTGGCCACCGCGCTGGGCGACGTTACCCGGATCAACCCACTGCCAGAGCTCGTCGCCGAAGACCATCCGGCCCGTCGCCTGCAGCGACGACGGGTCCTTACCCACACGTTGACCGGTGGCCACCATGAATTCTCTTGCAAGCCTGGGCCGTAAGTGATGATCCCAGTCCCGCCGGCTGGAATCGGCCCAGTGGATCATCGTCTCGGTCCGGGCGATCCAACGCCGCATCGACTCGGCAGGGCCGTCGGCGAGCAACTCGGGCTTGTGCGCACCCGATTCGCGGTCCAGCAGCCAGCGGCCGGCGAACAACACCACCGCCGCCGCCGCACCCGAAACCCACATCACGAAGCGATGCTCGGCCATCACAAACGCCATTGTCTCCATTGCCACAACCAGGCCGAGGCCAAGGACAACAAGTTTGTTCATGCCGGGCTCTTCAGTTCCGCGAGCACCAGCTGAAGAGCGCGCACCGCGACCTCCCGATGCCCTTCGTCCATCACGTGCGGGCTGAACCGGGCCTCGGCGAACAGGTCGACCAGCTCGGTCGCGGTGCCGGCGTGAATCGCATCGTGGTCGACGGCCCGGGCCAGCACCTCCGAGGGCGTGTCGGAGTCCTGTGGCACGGCCCCAGGTGAGTGCGCGAGCGCGTCCTCCATCGCCGCGTAGCACGCAATGATCGCCTCGCGCGGTTCGCGGCTCAGGTCACCCATCTCGGCCAGCCCGCGCTCGGCCGCCACCGCGAGCGAGTGCGGGGCGTGCTGAGGTGCGGGCTCGGCGGCCTCGCCGGTGACGGGCTGCAGTTTCGGTGCGCGCCGGTGCCGCACCAGCGCGACGACTACCCCGGCAGCCCACAACACCAGCATGAACATGGTGGTGGCGAACATGTACCAGAACGCGTCTCCGCCCGGCTGCTGCGGCGGCTGGGGCGGCGAGGCCGGCGGCGGGGCCGGACTGGCGCCGGGCGCAGCGGTGGCGGGGGCGCTGGTCGCCGACGGGTGACCGAAATCTGCGACCGCGCTGAGCTGTAACAGCAGCACGACAACGATCAGCCAGGCGAGGATCACGCCGAGCACGATCAGCAGCATCCGCAGCGATGGCCGCGCGCGCTCCCCGCCGGACGCTCTGTCCAGGTGCTGTGCGCCCTGCCGCGGCGGACGCGGCTCGCGCAGTGTCGCGACGATCGCAATCGTGATGATGACGATCGCTGCGCCGAGCAGCGCGATCACCCCGATCGTCGGCGCGGGGCTGTGGCTTGGCGGCGCGCGACGTCGAACGGTCCACGCCCGGCAGGTGTCCGCGCAGCGCGATGCCGGTAAGAACCAACAGCGCGATCAGAGCGACCATGCGCGCCCTATTGCTATCGGGCATAGGCACCATCCTGTCTCCATGGTGGCACGTTGCGGTGTCCTACGGTGAGGAGGTGGTCCGCGCGCGCGACGTCGACGCCTGCCCCGGCGCGCTGTCGTTACACCGCGCCGCGGACGGATCGCTGGCAAGAATCCGGCTGCCCGGCGGCATGATCACGGCGTCCCAGCTGAAGGCCCTCGCCCGGGCGGCCACGGACTTCGGCTCCCCCGCGATGGAGCTGACGTCACGCGGCAACATCCAGATCCGCGGCATCACGGACGAGGCCGCCGTGGCGGGAGCCGTGGCCGCCGCGGGTCTGCTGCCGTCGGCCACCCACGAGAGGGTGCGCAACATCGTCGCCTCGCCGTTGTCCGGTCGAGTCGGTGATCATCCCGACGTGCGGTCGTGGGTCAGCGAACTCGATGCGGCGATCCGGGCCGAGCAGGAGTTGGCCGCGCTGTCGGGAAGGTTCTGGTTCGGGATCGACGACGGGCGCGGCGACGTGTCGGGTCTTGCGCCCGACATTGGAGCGCATGTCGTCGGAGATACCGCGGCGTTGCTCTTGGCCGGGCATGACACCGGGGTTCGCGTGCCGTGTGACGAGGTGGTGACAACGCTGGTGAGCGTCGCGACGCGCTTCACCAGTGTGCGCGGAAAGACCTGGCGGGTAAACGAATTGACGGACATCGGTGCGCTGCTCGAAGGACTGACGGTCTCGAGGGAGCCGGGAGCCACGTGGCGCCCGGTGACGCGGGCGGGCGTCGGCTGGCTGACCCAGAACGACGGTCGTGTCACGCTGGGCGCCGCGGTTCCGCTTGGCGTGCTGGCCGCCCGCACCGCCGAACTCCTCGCCGCAATCGACGCGCCGATGGTGATCACGCCGTGGCGGTCGGTGTTGGTGTGCGACCTCGACGAAGGGGTCGCCGACACCTCGCTGCGGGTGCTGGCGCCGATGGACCTGGTGTTCGACCAGAACTCACCGTGGCTGGGCGTCAGCGCGTGCACCGGCAGCCCCGGCTGCGCGCACTCCGCCGCCGATGTGCGCGCAGCCGCGGCGAATGCTCTGGACGTCGTCGGTGGGCGCCACCGGCACTACGTCGGCTGCGAGCGGGCATGCGGCAGCCGGGCCGGCGACGAGGTGCTGGTGGCCACCGGTGACGGATACCGGCGCCTGCGTTCGTAGGGTGAGCGCGTGCTCGACTACATCCGGGACCCGGCCGAGATCTATCGGCAGTCATTCGCGACGATTCGCGAAGAGGCCGACCTGGCCCGGTTTCCCGACGATGTCGCCAGCGTCGTCGTGCGTCTGATCCACACCTGCGGCCAGGTCGACGTCGCCGGGCACGTCGCCTACACCGACAACGTCGTGACCAGGACCAAGGAGGCGTTGGACGCGGGCGCGCCGGTGCTCTGCGACTCGTCGATGGTGGCGGCCGGCATCACCCGACTGTCGGGCGGAAACGAGGTGATCTCGCTGGTCGCCGATCCGCGTGCCGCCGAGGTGGCCGCCCGGCAGCAGACCACCCGGTCGGCGGCCGCGGTCGAGTTGGCCGCAGATCGGATCGGCGGCGCCGTGCTGGCGATCGGCAACGCCCCGACCGCGTTGTTCCGGCTGCTGGAGCTGGTCGACGAGGGCCTGCCCGCTCCGGCGGCTGTGCTCGGCGGGCCGGTCGGCTTCGTCGGGTCAGCGCAGTCCAAGCAGGAGTTGATCGCGCGCCCGCGGGGCATCTCCTATCTGCTGGTGACCGGACGGCGAGGCGGCAGCGCGATGGCCGCGGCCGCGGTGAATGCGATCGCAGGCGGCGCGGCGTGACAACCCAGGGCACGCTGTTCGGGGTGGGGCTGGGGCCCGGTGACCCCGAGCTCGTCACGGTCAAGGCGGCGCGCGTCATCGGCGAGGCAGATGTGGTGGCGTATCACAGCGCGCGCCACGGCCGCAGCATCGCGCGCGGCATCGCGGAGCCTTACCTGCGGCCGGGCCAGATCGAGGAGCATCTGGTTTACCCGGTGACCACCGAAACCGTCGACCACCCGGGTGGATATGCCGGCGCGATGGAGGACTTCTACCGCGAGTGCGCCGACCGGATCGCGGCACATCTGGAGGCGGGCCGTGATGTGGCGTTGCTCGCCGAGGGCGATCCGCTGTTCTACAGCTCCTACATGCACATGCACACCCGGCTCACCGAACGGTTCGACGCGGTGATCGTGCCGGGCGTGACGTCGGTGAGCGCCGCGTCAGCGGCCACCGCGACGCCCCTGGTGCACGGCGATGAGGTGCTGGCGATCCTCCCCGGAACGCTGCCGGTGTCCGAGCTGGCGAGGCATCTGTTGGATGCCGACGCCGCCGTGGTGCTCAAGTTGGGTCGGTCGTATCCCGCTGTGAGGGAGGCGCTTTCGCTTGCCGGCCGGCTCGACGATGCGCTTTATGTCGAACGGGCCAGCACATCGGCCGAGCGGGTGCTGCCTGCCGCCGCGGTCGATGACGGTTCGGTGCCGTACTTCTCGTTGGCTCTGGTGCCGGGCACTCGCCGTCCACGCGCATCGGTGGGCTGCGTCGCCGTCGTCGGCCTGGGTCCCGGCGCGATGGACTGGATGACGCCGCAGAGCCGGCGCGAACTCGCGGCGGCCACCGATCTCATCGGCTACGGGCCGTACTTGGACCGGGTGCCCCCTCGCGACGGACAGTGCCGCCACCCCAGCGACAACACCGACGAGCCGTCCCGCGCCCGGCTGGCCTGCACACTCGCCGAGCAGGGCCGCGCGGTGGCAGTCGTGTCGTCGGGCGACCCAGGCGTGTTCGCGATGGCGACCGCGGTGCTCGAGGAGGCCAAGCAGTGGCCCGGGGTGCGGGTGCGGGTCATTCCGGCGATGACGGCTGCGCAGGCGGTCGCCAGCCGGGTCGGGGCACCGCTGGGCCACGACTACGCCGTGTTGTCGCTGTCGGACCGGCTCAAGCCGTGGGAGGTCATCGAGGCGCGGCTGACCGCGGCCGCACAGGCCGACCTGGTGCTCGCGATCTACAACCCGGCGTCGAAGAGCCGCACATGGCAGGTCGGTGCGATGCGGGACCTGCTGCTGGCCCACCGCGATCCGGGCACGCCGGTGGTGGTCGGGCGCGATGTGTCGGGCCCCGAGGAAGACGTGCGCGTCGTGCGGTTAGCCGATCTCGACCCGGCCAGCGTCGATATGCGCTGCCTGCTCATCGTCGGCTCTTCGCAGACGCAGTGGTATGGCGACACCGTCTTCACCCCGCGCCACTACCCGTCCTGACGTTCGCGCACGTCCGCCAGCCAGGCGGCCGCCTCATCGACGGTCTCGACGCTGGCGACGCCGGGCGGCAGCGGCGGCCGGTCGACCATCACGACGGGAATGTAGAGCGCGGCGGCGGCGTCCAGTTTTGCGCGGGTGTATTCGCCGCCGCTGTTCTTCGTGACGAGCACGTGGATGCGGTGCTCGAACATCAGGGCGAGCTCGTCTTCATAGGTGTACGGCCCGCGAGACATCAGCAGGGTGTGACGCATCGGAAGCGAGTCGGCGTGGGGTGCGATGACCACCCGAATCAGGAACCAGGCATTCGAATGTGCGAATGAACCGATGGTGGATCGCCCGCTTGTCAGAAACACACGTGAATACCGTTGGTGCTCAATGCGTTTAGCGGCTTCCGCCGCGGAGTCCACTACGATGGAATCAGTTGAATCCCACGGTGGCCTGGCCAGCACCAGGTGCGGGAGCCCCAACTCGCCGCACACCCGGGCGGTCCGCTCGGTCATCACCGCGGCGAACGGATGCGTCGCGTCGACGACAGCGTCCACGCGGCTGTCGACAAGCCATTGCCGCATCGGCTCGGCGCCGCCGAACCCGCCGATCCGGACTTCGCCGGCCGGCAGTGCGGGGTTGGGCACGCGTCCGGCCAACGAGCTGATCACGTCGATGTCGGGGTGAAGGCGCTCGGCGAGTACCCGGGCCTCGGCCGTACCGCCCAGCAGCAACACGCGCATCAGTGCCGCCCGGTGCGCCGGCGCGCCGGCGAGTACAGATAACTGTCGGCGAACCCGTCGACGGTGAGGACGTCGCCGACCACGATCACCGCGGTGCGGGTGATGCCCGCGGCGTGCATCTGGCCCGCGATGTCTCCCAGCGTGCCGTGCAGGACCTGCTGCTGCGGCCAACTCACGAATGCCACCACCGCACAGGGGGTTTCGGGTCGATAACCGCCGTCGAGCAGCTGTGGCACGACGGTGTCGATCTGGGCGGCGGCAAGGTGCAGCACCAGCGTCGCACCCGGCGCCGAGAGCGTCGTCAGGTCCTCCCCCGGCGGCATTGCGGTCGACAGGGTTGCCACTCGGCTGAGCGTGACGGTTTGCGCGACGCCCGGCACCGTCAGCTCGCGGCGCAGCACTGCGGCCGCGGCGGCGAAAGCCGGTACGCCCGGCACGATTTCGTAGTCGATGCCGTGCGCGTCGAGGCGCCGGAATTGTTCGGCTGCCGCGCTGTACAAGGACGGGTCTCCGGAGTGCAGCCGGGCGACATCGTGACCGGCCGCGTCCGCGGCCGCCAGCTCCTCGACGATCTGATCGAGGGTCAGCGGCCCGGTGTCGACCACGCGCGCGTCCGCCGGACACAGCGCAAGCAGATCGTCGGGCATGATCGAACCTGCATAGAGGCACACCGGGCAGCTTTCGAGCAGCCGCTGGCCGCGCACCGTGATCAGATCCGCGGCCCCCGGTCCGGCACCGATGAAGTAGACGGTCATCTCTTCGTGACCGCCCACTGCGTGACGGGCATCGCGGGCCGCCAGCCGGTGAACTTGCCCAGCGGCTCGCCCGCATAGTGCTGATACCGCCGCAACTCACCACCAAGTGACGAATGCCATTGCACGAGAACGGCTTCCGACTCAGCGGTGACGGCGTTGGCAACGAGCCGGCCGTTGACGGACAGTCGGTCAACGCACGCGTCCACCAGGCCGGGCTGAGTGAGGCCGCCGCCGACGAAGATCACCGACGGGTCCGCGGCACCGTCGAACGCCTCGGGCGCAGGCCCACGCACCTCGACGCGCACGCCGAATGCGACGGCGTTGCGCCTGATCCGGTCACGGCGCTGTTCGTGACGCTCGAACGCGATGGCCGCGCAGCCGGTTGCACTGCGGGCCCACTCGACAGCGATGCTGCCCGACCCGGCGCCCACGTCCCACAACAGCTCGCCCGGTCGCGCAGCGAGGGTCGCGAGCGTCACCGCGCGGACACCGTGCTTGGTGATCTGCCCGTCGTGGTCGAACGCTTCGTCGGACAAGGACGCGACGCGGTCGTCCGGCAGATAGTGCACCGCGACCACGTTGAGGTCGTCGACGTCACCGGGCGGCTGGTCCGCCCAGTCGGAGGCCGTCGCGTCTCGGCGGCGCTCGGCCGGCCCGCCGAGCTGCTCGAGAACACTGAGCCGCGAGTCACCCCGGCCGGTGTCCGTGAGCAGCCGCGCCAGCGTCGCGGGCGTCGACGCGTCGCGCGACAGCACGACGGCACGCCCGCCGCGGCGGACCGCGGTGTGGGGCTCGGCCGTCACCGTCACCAGGCTGATCACCTCGGTGTCGGGCACGGTCCAGCCCATCCGTGCGCATGCCAGCGTGACGCTCGAGATATGGGGTAGGACCCTCACCTGCTGTGGCCCGAACAACCGGACGAGTGTGCCGCCGACGCCGTGCAGCAGCGGGTCGCCGCTGGCCAGCACGTGCACGCCAGCAGGCAGCGAACGCAGCCCGGGCAACATCGGCGATGGCCACACGTGCAGCTGCGCCGACACGGAGTCGTCGAGCAGATCCAGCTGCCTACGCGAGCCGTAGATCGTCTGCGCACGCGCCAATTCGGCACGGGCCTCCCCCGACAATCCGGCCATCCCGTCCGCGCCGATGCCGACGACAACGATCACCTTGGCAGCCTCCGCCACACCGCCTGCGGCAGGAGCCGCATTCCGAAGAACACCGGCCGCAGCACCCACGGCACCCACACCGACCGGCGACCCCTCGCCAACGCGCGAGCGGTCGTCGCCGCCACCTGCTGCGGGGTGCTGGACAAGGGCGCCGGGGTCATGCCCTTCGTCATCCGTCCGATGACGAAGCCGGGCCGCACCAGCAGCAGCCGGACCTCAGAGCCGTGCAGTGCGTCGGCCAGCCCGCTGGCGAATCCGTCCAGTCCGGCCTTCGCGGAGCCGTAGACGTAGTTGGCGCGGCGCACACGCACGCCCGCCACCGAGGAAAACACCACTAACCGCCCGCGGCCGGCCGCGCGCATGGCCCGCGCCAGATGCGTCAGCAGGCTGACCTGCGCGACGTAATCGGTCTTCACGATCTGCACCGCATGTGCGGCGTCGTCCTCGGCGCGGCGCTGGTCGCCGAGAATCCCGAACGCCAGCACCGCGGTGGTGATCGGACCGTGTTCGGCGACGAGCGAATCCACCAGCGCGCCGTGGGCCGCGAGATCGTCGGCATCGAAGGGCACGGCATGCACCGCCGTGGCGCCCGCCGCGCGGACCCTGTCGGCCTGCTCGTCGAGATTCTGCGGGTCGCGGGCGGCCAGCACCACCGTCGCACCGGGCGCAAGCAGGGCCGCGAGCTCGGTGCCGATCTCGCTGCGGCCGCCGAAGATCACCACCACGTCGGTGCCCGTGTCGCCCACGCCTGGAGACTATCCCTTGCGCTAGCGTGGTCTGCGATGGCGAATCCGTCGACCACGCGGTTGACCAGCGAAGCGCTGGCCTTCCTCACCGAGCGCCATCTGGCCATGCTGACCACACTGCGCGCAGACAACACGCCGCATGTCGTGGCGGTCGGCTTCACGTTCGACCCGAAGACGCACATCGCCCGCGTGATCACCTCCGGTGGGTCGCAGAAGGCGGTCAACGCGCAGCGGGGCGGTATCGCTGTGCTGAGCCAGGTGGACGGCGCGCGGTGGTTGTCGCTGGAGGGTCGGGCCAGCGTCAACACCGAAACCCATGCGGTGCGCGACGCCGAGCTGCGCTACGCGCAGCGCTATCGCAGCCCGCGGGAGAACCCGAAGCGGGTCGTCATCGAGATTGAGGTCGAACGAGTGCTGGGGTCGTCGGACCTGCTGGACCGGGGCTAGTCCACCACGGTCAGCTCGTGCGGCCGGTGGTTGACGGGCTCAGCGCCGTAGGGCGTGACGACCACGATGTCCTCGATGCGCGCGCCCCACTTCCCCGGGAAATAAATGCCCGGTTCGACGCTGAACGCCATGCCCTGCCGCAACGGCAACCGGTTACCCGCCACGATGTATGGCTCCTCGTGCACGGAGAGGCCGATGCCGTGACCGGTGCGGTGCACGAACGCGTCAGCCAGCCCCGCCTGGGCCAGCACGCCCCGCGCCACCGTGTCCACTTGCTCGGCCGTGACACCCGGCCGCACCGCAGCGACCGCCGCCTGCTGTGCACGTTGGAGTATGGAATACTGTTGCGCCACTTTAGGATCCGGCTCACCCAGACTATAGGTTCGGGTGCAGTCCGAGTGATATCCCGGTTCGTAGGCGCCCCCGATGTCGACGACCACGATGTCACCGGCCTGCAACACTCGCTCCGAGCACTCGTGGTGTGGATCGGCGCCGTGCGGACCCGATCCCACGATGATGAACGCGACGCCTGAATGTCCTTCCGCCACAATCGCCTTGGCGATGTCCGCTGCGACGTCGGCTTCGGTCCGGCCGGGCACCAGGAAGTCCGGCACCTGCGCGTGCACTCGATCGATCGCCGCCCCGGCCTTGCGGAGGGCATCGATCTCGCTGTGGTCCTTGATCATCCGCAGCTGCCTCAACACATTGGTCGCGAGCACAGGCGTAACGCCCAGCAAATGGGTAAGTGGCAGCAAGTGCAGAGCCGGCATGGAGTCCGTGACCGCCGTCGCGACAGGCGCGCCTCCCAGCGCGTCGGCCACCAGCCGGTACGGATCTTCCCCGTCGGTCCAATCGCGCACCGCCAGCCCCAGTTCCGCCACCGCGGAGTCCTTCAGCGACGCCAGCTCCAGCCGCGGCACGACAACGGTCGCCGCGCGGCCCGCCGGCAGCACCAACGCGGTGAGCCGCTCAAAGGTCTGCGCACGCGAGCCGACCAGATACCGCAGGTCGTAGCCCGGGGTGACGATCAGACCAGCCAACCCGGCCGCCGCGGTCGCCGTTGAGGCCTCGTGCAGCCGGCGGGCGTAGATGTCGACGCTGAACCTCGAACTCACGGCGTCAACGCTAACGCCCTAGTCGGCTGGCAGGATGACGACATGCCCGCTCCCCTGCTGCTGCTGGACGGCGCGAGCATGTGGTTCCGCTCGTTCTACGGCGTGCCCTCGTCGATCACCTCGCCTGACGGCAGACCCGTCAACGCTCTGCGCGGCTTTCTCGACGCGGTCGCGACGCTGGTCACCCGCGAGCGGCCCGGCAGGCTCGTCGTGTGCCTCGACCTCGACTGGCGGCCCCAGTTCCGGGTGGACCTGGTGCCGTCCTACAAGGCCCACCGGGTCGCCGGCGCCAACCCGGACGGCGAGGTCGACGTCGAAGAGGTGCCAGACGACCTGACACCGCAGGTCGACTGGATCCTCGACGTTCTCGACGCGTTCGGCATCGCCACCGCCGGCGCGCCCGGCTACGAGGCCGACGACGTGCTCGGCACGTTGGTGGCGCGCGAGCGCACCGATCCGGTGGTCGTCGTCAGTGGGGACCGCGACCTTCTGCAGGTCGTCGCTGACGAACCGGTTCCGGTCAAGGTGCTGTACCTGGGCCGCGGCCTGTCGAACGCGACGATGTTCGGCCCGGCCGAGGTGGCCGAACGCTACGGGGTGCCGGCGCACCGCGCGGGACCCGCCTATGCCGAGCTGGCACTGCTGCGTGGCGACCCGTCCGATGGGTTACCCGGCGTCGCGGGCATCGGCGAGAAGAGCGCGATGACGCTGCTGGGTCAGTACGGCTCACTGGAACGCATCCTCAACGCGGCCGACGACCCGAAATCCAAGCTGTCCAAGACATTCCGCACGAAGTTGCTGTCTGCACGGGTCTACGTGGACGCCGCGTTCCCGGTGGTGCGGGTGGCCACCGACGCCCCGGTGACGCTGTCGAGGGAGACGGACCTCCTGCCACTGTCCGCGGCCGACCCTAAGCGGGTGGCCGAGTTGGCCAAGCAACACGGCATCGGCTCGTCGATCGGCCGACTGCAGAAGGCGTTGGACGCTCTGCCCGCGAACTGACTACTTGGGTCTACTTGGGTCTACTTGGGTCGGCCAACCTCGTAGGTGCCGCTGTTGTCCTGGAACGTCACGGTCACCTGCTTGTGCTGACCGTCGACGCTGACATCGCAGGTGAACGTGTCGCCCTTTTTCACGGTCGGGTTCTGGCCGTTGTTGCATTTGACGTTGTCGGCCGACTTCACGCCGTAACCGTTGGTCTGGTCGGTCAGGATCTGCTGCACCCCAGACTGCGCCTTGTTCACGTCGAGCTTCGTCGTGACAAAGAAGCCCGGCTTCCAGAAGCCCATGACGAGGACGGCGGCGACGATGATCGCAGCGAGCACACCGACGACGCCGCCGACTATCGCCAGCGAACTCCTCGAGCCCTTGCCCGGCGCGGCGGCTTCCCCGTACTGAGCGCCCGGCGGGGCGTACGGCGGCGGCTGACCGTATCCCTCGGCCGTCGGGTACTGCTGCCCGTACGAACCCGGCTGGAACTGCCCCGGCTGGCCGTACTGGGTGGCCTGCTGGCCGAACTCCTGGCCCTGCTGGGGGTACTGCGGCGCGCCCGGATACGGCTGCGGCTGCCCGTACTGCGTCGGCGCATACGCGGGCGGATGCCAGCCGGCCTGAGCGGTCGGTTCCTCCGGGGCAGGCGGTGGCTGCAGGCCGGCCTGGGCAGTCTGCTCCTCCGAAGCCGGCGGCTGCTGTGCCGACTGGTCCGACGGCCACTGCTGATTGGGATCCTGCCCCTGAGGTCCGCTCATCGTGCTTCAGTTCTCCTACTCGTCGCAATCGTGTGCCACCGTAGCGTTGTCTTCTGCTCTTCGCGCAAGCGCTCATCGCTCGCCCCACCCTACCCGCCATCAACAGCGACAACGCCGCGCCGAATGTCGTCGATCGCGCGTTTCGCCGAGTTGCGCAACCCGTTGTCCGTTGCGGCGTTCCGGATCTGGTCCAGCATGTCGACGACCTGACGACACCAGCGCACGAAATCGCCCGCAGGCAGAGGCGTCCCGGTGCCGGTGACGTCGGAGGCCTCAAGCGCCGCGGCCAGGTCACCCGTGGTCACCCAGCGGTACACCGCGGTCACAAACCCCTCGTCGGGTTCGCGGCTCAGGTTGAGGCGATGCCGATGCTCATCGGCGCGCAGGACGGCCGACAACCGCCGGGTCCCCGCCAGCGCCCGCCGCAGCGGTGCGGTCGGGATCTCGGTTGCACGCGGCGCGGGCCCGTCGGAGCCCCGGGTCTCGTACACCACGGCCGACACCACTGAAGCCAGCTCGGCGGGCCCCAGGTCACGCCAGAGCCCGCCACGCAGGCACTCGGCCACCAAGAGATCGCTCTCCGAATAGATTCGGGCCAGCAGCCGCCCATCGTCGGTCACGTGCAGCGCACCGTCGGATCTCTCCTCGATGAACCGCCGCTCGGTGAGCAGGCCGACGATCCGGTCGAAGGTGCGCGCCAGCGAGTTGGTGGCCGCCGCGACCTTGCCGCGCAGCTGGTCGATCTCCCGCTCAAGTCGCAGGTATCGCTCCGCGATTCGGACTTTGGCCTCCCGGTCGGCGATCGGGTGCGCCGGATGGTGTCGCAGTTCGTCCCGCAGCGCCCGCAGTTCTGGTTCGGCGTCCGGCTCGTTCCGGCCGCCCTTGCGGCTCGGGACCGTCAGACCCGCCGCCGCGGACCGCAGTGCCGACGCCATGTCGCGGCGCACCCGCGGCTGGCGGTGTTCGACACGCTTGGGCAGCGTCATCGAGCCCAGCGGCGCCGCGTTGTCCGCGTAGTCCGCCGACGAAATCCTCCCGGCCCAGCGGTTTTCGGTCAGCACGAGGGGGCGCGGGTCGGTGGAGTCGCGGTCGGCCTCCAGCACCACGGCCAGCCCACCTCGCTTGCCGCGCGCGATCGAGATGATGTCGCCGCGCCGCAACGACGACAGCGCCTCGTTGGCCAGCTGCCGACGGTGCAGCCGCGACGACCGTGCCTGCGCCCGTTCCCGTTCGCTGAGCTTCGCGCGCAGCCGCGCATAGCCGATCAGGGCTTCGGCTGTCTGCTCTTCGCCGGCATCACTGCTGAGTTCGGCGGCGACCTGCTGCATCAGCTGCTCGTCGCGGCTGATCGCGCGGACCAGCCCGACCACCGACCGGTCGGCCTGATACTGCGCGAAAGAGCGTTCCAACAATTCATGGGCCTGGTCGGGCCCCATCTGGTGAACGAGGTTGATCGTCATGTTGTACGACGGCACGAACGAACTTCGAAGTTGGAACGTGCGCGTCGAGGCGAGCCCTGCGACCTCGGCGGGGTCGACGTCGGGTTGCCACAGCACCACCGCGTGACCCTCGACGTCAATCCCGCGACGCCCGGCCCGCCCGGTCAGCTGGGTGTACTCACCGGGTGTCAGCGGAACGTGCTGTTCGCCGTTGAACTTCACGAGACGCTCCAGCACCACCGTGCGGGCCGGCATGTTGATGCCGAGCGCCAGCGTTTCAGTGGCGTAGACGACCTTGGTCAGGCCCGCGGTGAACAACTCCTCGACGGTGTGCCGGAAGATCGGCAGCATTCCGGCATGGTGCGCGGCGACCCCACGAAGCAGTCCTTCTCGCCATTCGTAGTAGCCCAGCACCATCAGGTCGGTGTCGGACAGGTCGGCGGTGCGCCGGTCGATGACTTCGGCGATCCGATCGCGTTCGTCGTCGTCGGTCAGCCGCAGTGCCGACCGCAGGCACTGGGCCACCGCGGCGTCGCAGCCCGCGCGGGAGAAGACGAACACGATCGCAGGCAGCAACGCGCTGTGGTCGAGTACCGAGACCACGTCGTAGCGCGACGGCGTCCGATAGAGCCGCGGCCGCGAACCGCGGCCACGGCCGCGTGGGGCGGTGTCGAGCAGCCTGTCGGCCTCCCGCCGGTTGGTGATGTGGCGCAACAACTCCGGATTGACCAGGCTGCCGCGCCCAGCGTCATCCGGCCCGCCGCCACTGGAGTAGTCGAAGAGATCGAACAGCCGCTTGCCGACCATCATGTGCTGCCATAGCGGGACGGGCCGCTGCTCGTCGACGACGACGGTCGTGTCGCCGCGCACCGTTTGAATCCACCCGCCGAACTCTTCGGCGTTGGAGACCGTTGCGGACAGGCTCACCAGGCGCACCTCTTCGGGCAGGTGCAAGATGACCTCTTCCCACACCGCGCCGCGCATCCGGTCGGCAAGGAAGTGCACCTCGTCCATCACCACATACGAAAGGCCTTCCAGCGCATCGGAATCCGCGTACAACATGTTGCGCAGCACCTCGGTGGTCATCACGACCACGGGTGCGCCCGAGTTGATCGACACATCGCCGGTGAGCAATCCGATCTTCTCCGGGCCGTAGCGGGCGACCAGATCGGTGTGCTTCTGATTGCTCAGCGCCTTGATCGGGGTGGTGTAGAAGCACTTGCGGCCCGCTTCGAGCGCGAGATGGACCGCGAACTCCCCAACCACCGTCTTGCCGGCGCCGGTGGGCGCGCACACCAGCACACCGTGCCCGGCTTCCAGTGCCGAGCAGGCATTCGCCTGGAACGAGTCGAGCGTGAACGGCAGGAGCGCAGAGAACCTCTGAAGCTCGCCGCTGGTGGCGCTCGTTGTCATGTCGCCCTTACGTGGCGTCCAACGGCACCGACGAGGGTGGTGGCACCGTCGACGGTGGCTCGATCGGCGCGGCTTCGTCGTCGGGGACCGCCCAGCCCGCGGCGGCCTGCCGTTTGGCCTTGCGCTTGTCGTGTATCCGTGCGACCTGAATCGCCACCTCAAGCAGCATGGTCAACGCAAGCCCCAGCACGATCATCGAGAACGGATCGGATCCGGGCGTCGCGAACGCCGCGAAGACGAACATCCCGAAGATCAGCCCGCGCCGCCACGACTTCAACTTGGCGTAGCTGACCATGCCGATCAGGTTGAGCATGATGATCAGCAGCGGGAACTCGAAGCTGACCCCGAAGACCAGCAGCAGGTTGATCAGGAAGCCGAAATATCGCTCACCGGACAGCGCGGTCACCTGGACGTTGCTGCCGACGGTCAATAGGAAGTGCAGCGCCTTGGACAGCACGATGTAGGCGAGCACGGCGCCGGCGACGAAGAGCAGCGCCGCAAAGGACACGAACAGCACCGCGAACCGGCGCTCGTTCTTGTACAGCCCCGGCGTGATGAACGCCCAGAGTTCGTAGAGCCACACTGGGCAGGCCAGCACCACGCCAGCGGTCAGGCCCACCTTGAACCGCAGCATGAACTGGTCGAACGGCGCGGTCGCAAGTAGGCGACAACCGCCGTCGGCGGTGATGTCGGCGCGGGCGGACGCCGGCAGTGAGCAGTACGGATGACGCAGCCACTCGCCGAGGCTCTCCATGCCGTACAACCCGTGGCTGTACCAGAAGAAACCGAGGATCGTCGTGACCGAAACCGCCGCCATCGAGATCAGCAACCGGGTGCGCAGTTCGCGGAGATGATCAACGAGCGACATCGTCCCGTCGGGATTGACACGACTACGACGACGGCGCGGGTCGAGCCGGCGCAGGAAACCGGGAGTCTTCACAGGCGGTTTTCAGTGGTGCCGCGGTGCGCGGCGGATGGTGCCGGCGAGGCGCGCCTCAGGCCGGCCGGGCGTCGGTGGGCTTGTCGTCGGGGGCCGGCGTGTCGACCCGCTCGGATTGCACAGGGTTGGGCTTAGTCGTAGGCGGATCCTCCGGCTTGCCCTCGTGCTGCAACTCGCGAATCTCCGACTTGAAGATCCGCATCGACTTCCCGAGCGAGCGGGCGGCGCCGGGCAGCCTATTGGCACCGAACAGCAGGAATAAGAACCCGATGAGGATCACCAGGTGCCAACCTGTGAAGAGATTTTCCCACATCGCCTACCTCCAGACGTCCCCTTGATGCTACCGCAGGCCCGGGCAGCGCCCCGGAAGTCACACGTTGGAGTTCTCGTAAACGTTCAACGCCGCGGCGGCGTTGTGGCGGACCCGCTCGACGAGGGTAGTCGGCGCCAGCACCCGCACCGCCGCCCCGAACCCAAGCACCACCCGTGCGATCCACTCCTCCGATGCGTAGGTCATCTCCGCCTCGCAGGAGCCGTCGGGCAATTCCCGCAGCATGCGCATCGGGAAGTAGTCGAACATCCAGGTCGCACTCGGCGCGATGTGCAGCGTCGCCGACGGCAGAGACGGATCGGCATCGAACAACGACGTGTCGGGTCCTGCCTCAACGGCCGGGGGTGGCGGCGCCGACGGCTCGTCGAGCACCTCGGCCGCGTCAATGCGGTCGAATCTGAACAGCCGCACACCCTCGGCGTTGCGGCACCACGCCTCCAGATAGCTCTGGTCGCCCACGAACACGATCCGGATCGGGTCGACGATCCGCTGTGACGACGTGTCGCGCGAGGCTGAGTAGTACTCGATCGACAGGGCCCTGTGACGTCGGACGGCCTCGCGGACTGCCGCCGCGGCGGGACTTTCCGCCACCGCCTCCGTGTGGGGGTTCCCCTGCGGCTCCCCCGCGGCCGACTCGATCTTCGCGATCGCACTGCGCGCGGCCTGCGGATCGACCATGCCGGGCACCTCCTGAAGCGCCCGAAGCGCGACCAGCACGGCCGTTGCCTCCGGCGAGGTCAGCCGCAACGGCCTGTCCATCCCGGCCGAGAAGGTCACCTCGATGCTTTCTTCTGAGAACGACAGATCGATCAGGTCACCGGGGCCGTATCCGGGCAGCCCGCACATCCACAGCTGGTTGAGATCGGTCATCAGCTGCTTGGTGCTCACCCCGAGGGCGACGGCCGCCTCGGGTGCGCTGATCCCAGGGTTGGCCTGGAAGTACGGCACCATGTTCAGCAGCCGGACCAGCCGCGTGGACAGCTGGTTCATCCGGAGACCGCCTGCGCCCGCAGCCGCGCGAGGACCTCGTCGCGCAGCGATTCCGGCTCCAGCACCAGAGCGTCCGCGCCGTATCCGGCGACCTCTCGGGCCAGCCGGTCCGTCGAGCCGATGTCGATCGCCACCACGTCGCCGTCGCGGCCGCGCAACGTCATCTTCTCGACCACCGTGCCCGCGCGCCGAAGCGCCGTCGCGCGGTCGGAGGCCACCCAAACCCGCGCCTCAATGCCGGTCGGGGCCTCGCCGACAACTTTCGCCACGATGTCGCGCAGGTCGGCGTCGTCGGGCTTGCGCACGCTGCCGACGGGGCCGATCGTGGTCACCTCTGCGCCGAACCGCGACAACCGGAACGTTCGGACCGCATCGCGATCGCGGTCCCTGCCGACCAGGTACCACCGGCCACGGTCGGTCACCACGCCCCACGGTTCGACCGTGCGGGTGCTATACGGCTCGATCCGCGACGAGCGGTGCTGAAACTGCACGGCCTGGCCCGAATCGATGGCGTTCAACAGGATTGGAAGCAGCGACTCGGACCCGCGGATGCCGGGCAGGGCGGATGCCGACGGGATGGCCACGCTGACGTCGGCGGCATCGACGTCGACGCCTGCCGCCCGCAGCTTCAGCAGCGCGCCCTGGGTAGCCGTTATGAGTTCCGGTGATTGCCACAGCTGCACCGCGACGGCGACGGCCGCGGCCTCGTCGGCGGTCAGCGAAATGTCGGGCAGTGCATAGGCGTCCCGCTTGATCCGGTAGCCCTCGGCAGAATCGAGCCGCGACACCCGACCGGTCTCCAGCGGGATGCCCAAATCGCGAAGTTCGTTCTTGTCGCGCTCGAACATTCGGCTGAACGCGTCATCGGTCGAGCAGTCCGCGTAGCCGGCGACGACCCGGCGGATCCGTTCTGCGGTGATGTAGGTGCGGGTGGACAGCAGCGCGATGACGAGGTTCATCAACCGTTCGACTTTGGAGATCCCCACCGCACCAGGGTAGGTGCTCACATGCTCGCGATCAGCCGCTTAACACGCTCGTCGACAGACCGGAACGGGTCCTTGCACAGCACGGTCCGCTGCGCCTGGTCGTTGAGCTTCAGATGCACCCAGTCAACCGTGAAGTCCCGGCCGGCCTCCTGGGCAGCGCTGATGAATTCACCGCGCAGCTTGGCACGCGTCGTCTGTGGAGGCGTGTCGACCGCCTCTTCGATTTCCTCGTCGGTGGTGATCCGCGCGGCCAGGCCCTTACGCTGCAGCAGGTCGAAGACGCCGCGGCCGCGCTTGATGTCGTGGTAGGCCAAGTCCAGCTGGGCGATCTTGGGGTCCGAGAGCTCGAGGTTGGACCGGTCCTCGTAGCGCTGGAACAGCTTGCGCTTGATCACCCAGTCGATCTCGGTGTCCACCTTGGCGAAGTCCTGGCTCTCCACCGCGTCGAGTTGTCGGCCCCACAGGTCGACGACCTGCTCGATCTGCGCGTTGGGTTCGCGGGTCTGCAGGTGTTCCACCGCGCGGGCGTGGTACTCGCGCTGGATGTCCAGGGCGCTGGCCTGCCGCCCGCCCGCGAGGCGCACGGGACGACGGCCGGTGAGGTCGTGGCTGACCTCGCGGATCGCGCGGATGGGGTTGTCCAGCGAGAAGTCGCGGAACGCGACCCCGGATTCGATCATTTCAAGGACGAGCGCCGCGCTGCCGACCTTCACCATCGTCGTGGCCTCGCACATGTTCGAGTCGCCGACGATCACGTGCAGGCGGCGGTATTTCTCGGCATCGGCGTGCGGCTCGTCCCGGGTGTTGATGATCGGCCTGCTGCGGGTGGTGGCCGATGAGACGCCCTCCCAGATGTGCTCGGCGCGCTGGCTCAGGCAGAACGTCGCCGCCTTGGGCGTCTGCAGCACCTTGCCCGCGCCACAGATCAGCTGGCGGGTGACCAGGAACGGCAGCAGCACGTCGGAGATCCGGGAGAACTCGCCAGCGCGGACGATCAGGTAGTTCTCGTGGCAACCGTAAGAGTTGCCCGCCGAGTCGGTGTTGTTCTTGAACAGGTAGATGTCGCCGCCGATGCCCTCATCGGCGAGCCGCTGCTCGGCGTCGATCAGCAGGTCTTCGAGAACCCGCTCGCCCGCGCGGTCGTGGGTGACCAGCTGAATCAGGCTGTCGCACTCCGCGGTGGCGTACTCGGGGTGGCTGCCGACATCGAGGTACAGGCGCGCGCCATTACGCAGGAAGACGTTCGAGCTGCGGCCCCACGACACCACACGGCGGAACAAGTAGCGCGCGACCTCGTCCGGACTGAGCCGGCGGTGGCCGTGGAACGTGCAGGTGACACCGAATTCGGTCTCGATTCCCATGATCCGACGCTGCACCCAATCGAGGGTACTGGTTACGCGGGCATGCCGAGGCGCGACACCGTTATCAGGCCGATTCCCGCGCCAAGTGGGTCTGCTGGGCGGCCTGTCTCGACGCCGGGCCATGCCACTCGCACAGATCAGGACCGGCGGCGCGATCGGCTCACTCAACGACGGCGTTGAGCCAGCTCGTGGCCAGCAGCGACGGATTAGACACCGGTAGCACCTTCAGCATCGCGCTGCCCTGCCGGCCAGCGCACCGCGGCAGCAGCGCTACGCGGAACCCGAATCAGACTTCGGCAGAAGCGATTCCAGGGCGGACCCGGTGATCCGACGGAACGCCCGGCGGGGCCGGCTCTGGTCGAGGATCGCCACCTCGAGCGTGGAAACACCGAGCGTGTGCGACTCCGCAGAGCCCGACCCGTTGGTGCTGGTGCCTGCCTCGAGCGCCTCCACTGCGATGCCGACCGCTTCGGCGAGCGTGGCGTTCTCGCGGTACGAGTCCTTCAGCGCGGTGACGATCGGGTCGATTGTTCCACCCATCACCACATAATGCGGCTCGTCGTTGATCGACCCGTCGTAAGTGATCCGGTACAGCTCAGGCGGTTTCGTCTCGCCAAAGTGCGCGACCTCGGCCACGCACAGCTCGACCTCGTACGGCTTGGCCTGCTCGGTGAAGATCGTGCCGAGCGTCTGCGCGTACACGTTGGCCAGCTGGCGGCCCGTCACGTCGCGACGGTCGTAGGCATAGCCGCGGGTGTCGGCGAACTGGATGCCGCCGCGGCGAAGGTTGTCGAACTCGTTGAACCGGCCGACGGCGGCGAAGCCCACCCGGTCGTACAGCTCGCTGACCTTCTGCAGCGATCGTGACGGGTTCTCCGCGACGAACAGCACACCGCCGGCGTACGCCAGCGCGACCACGCTGCGGCCCCTGGCGATGCCCTTGCGCGCGAGCTCGGAGCGCTCGCGCATCGCCTGCTCGGGCGAGATGAAGTATGGGAAGGTCACGGGCCGCCCCGAGCGTCGGTGGGTTCGCTGTTATCGGAGCGCGAAGCCCTGCTCCGGGAACGGTTTTCGATGATTTCGCCGGCCAGCTCCGCGATCCGCGCCTCGGGCACCTCGACGGCGCCGGCGGCGCTGATCGTCACCGCGGTCGGGTAGATGCCGCGAACCAGGTCCGGACCGCCGGTGGCCGAATCGTCGTCGGCGGCGTCGTAGAGGCTTTCCACCACCACCCGCAGCGCCGAATCCTCGTCGACCACTTGGCGATACAGCTTCTTGATCGAGGACCGGGCGAACACCGAGCCGGAGCCCACCGATTGGTAGCCCTCTTCTTCGACGTTCCAGCCGCCTGCCGCGTCGAACGACACGATCTTCCCGGGCGACTCGGGGTTGGGATCGTCGATGTCGTACCCGACCAGCAGCGGAAGTGCCACCAGGCCCTGCAGCGCAGCTCCGAGGTTGCCGCGCACCATGATCGCGAGCCGGTTGACCTTGCCTGCGAAGGTCAGCGGCACGCCTTCGAGCTTCTCGTAGTGCTCCAGTTCGACGGCGTAGAGCCGGGCGAACTCAACCGCAATCGCCGCGGTGCCCGCGATGCCCGTCGCGGTGTAGTCGTCGGTGATGTACACCTTCTTCACATCGCGGCTGGCGATCACGTTGCCCTGAGTGGCACGGCGGTCGCCGGCGATCACCACGCCGCCGGGAAAGTTCAACGCGACGATCGTGGTGCCGTGCGCCAACTGAGCACCGGCGGCGATGCCGGCGTCACCGGCTCCGCCGACGGGAAGAAGCTGCGGCGCCTGCCGGCGCAGATAATCAGAGAAGGACGACAGGTCCACTGGTACGGATGAGACTCCGGAAACGGTATTGGGGATGGCCAACGGTTCGCGATGCGGCCAGGTCACTGTCCGCCCTTTTGGACGTACGCGCGCACGAAGTCCTCGGCGTTCTCTTCAAGCACGTCGTCGATCTCGTCCAGCAGGTCGTCGGTGTCCTCGGTCAGCTTTTCGCGACGCTCCTGCCCGGCCCCCGCGTTGCCGGTGAGGTCGTCGTCGTCGCCGCCACCACCGCCACGCTTGGTCTGCTCCTGAGCCATCGCTGCCTCCTGCGTCGTCATCGGCGGTCTCACAACCACCGGTTCTTCTAGCCTACCGGTCAGCGCAGGAATTGCCGGGCATCAGCGGTAGAGGAAACCAAGCGACGGGAATTGGTCACGTCGTGGTGAGCTGATCCACAAGTTCGGCAGCCGTTCTTGCGGACTCCAGCAACGCGCCGACGTGGGCCTTGCTGCCGCGCAGCGGTTCGAGTGTCGGGATGCGCACCAGCGAGTCGCCGCCAAGGTCGAAGATCACCGAATCCCAGCTAGCGGCGGCGATGTCCGCGCCGAACCGCCGCAGGCATTCGCCGCGGAAGTAGGCACGCGTGTCGGTGGGTGGATTCTCCACCGCGTCCAGCACCTGCTGCTCGGTGACCAGCCGTTTCATCGACCCGCGGGCCACCAGCCGGTTGTATAGGCCCTTGTCGAGCCGAACGTCCGAGTACTGCAGGTCGACGAGGTGCAGGCGCGGCGCCGACCAGCTCAGGTTCTCCCGCTGCCGGAAGCCGTCGAGCAGGCGAAGCTTGGCCGGCCAGTCCAGCAGATCGGCGCACTCCATCGGGTCGCGCTCAAGCAAATCCAGCGCATTTGCCCAGGTCTGCACGATGTCGGCGGCCCGAGGGTCGGCGTCGCGGCTGTCCACCAGCTTGGCCACCCGGTCCAGATAAATGCGTTGCAGCGCCAGACCCGTCAGCTCGCGCCCATCGGCAAGGGCCACCGTGACCCGGAGTGTCGGATCACGGCTGATCACATGCACCGCGTGCACCGGCCGCGCCAACGCCAAGTCCGACAGGTCGACGCCTTCTTCGATCAGATCGAGCACCAGCGCGGTTGTGCCGAGCTTGAGATACGTCGACATCTCGGCCAGGTTCGCATCGCCGATGATCACGTGCAGCCGCCGGTACTTGTCGGCGTCGGCGTGCGGCTCGTCGCGGGTGTTGATGATGCCGCGCTTCAGCGTGGTCTCCAGCCCGACCTCGACTTCGATGTAGTCGGCGCGCTGCGACAGCTGAAACCCTGGTTCGTCGCCGGCCGGCCCGATCCCGACGCGCCCCGACCCGACAATCACCTGCCGCGACACCAGGAACGGTGTCAGCCCGCTGATCACCGCGGAGAACGGGGTCTGCCGCGACATCAGGTAGTTCTCGTGCGAGCCGTAGGACGCACCCTTACCGTCGACGTTGTTCTTGTAGAGCTGCAGTTTCGCGGCACCCGGCACGCTGGCGACATGCCGCGCGGCGGCTTCCATCACACGCTCGCCTGCCTTGTCCCACACGACCGCGTCCAGCGGGTCGGTGCATTCGGGCGCCGAATACTCCGGGTGCGCGTGATCGACGTACAGTCGGGCGCCGTTGGTCAGAATCATGTTGGCCGCACCGACCTCGTCGGCGTCGACGATCGGCGGCGGACCCGCGGAGCGGGAAAGGTCAAACCCCCGGGCGTCGCGCAGCGGCGACTCCACTTCGTAGTCCCAACGCGTGCGCTTGGCGCGCTGAATCCCCGCGGCGGCGGCGTAGGCCAGCACCGCCTGCGTGGACGTCAGGATCGGATTCGCGGTCGGGTCGGACGGCGACGAAATGCCGTACTCGACCTCGGTCCCGATGATCCGCTGCATGAACTCACCCTATGCGACGTGCGAATCCTGCTCGCGGGCGATGATGTTCCCCATGCCGACGCCCGATGCCACCCGCCGCGCCGCCGAGCGATGGTTCCTCGACAACGGGTTGCCATCTGTCGTGACGCGGCGAGCCAGGTGGCGCGGGCTGTGGCCCCGCTCCGCTCCGGTGCTGACCGGCTTCGCGGCGCTGATGGTGGTCGAGCTGGTGATCTACCTGCTCGTGGGCAACGATCACGTCGACATCGACGGCGAACCCACGCCCGTCGAATGGATCGTGTTGGCCGTGCTCGTGTTAACGGTGCCATTCGTCATCGTCACCGGCTGGCTGGTGTCCCGGCTGCGCACTACCCGGGCCCGGTTCGTCGCCTCCACCGTCGCCGCCGCAGTGGCACTGGTGAGCGACGCGTTCGACGGCGGCGTCACCGATGTGGCAGGCACGGCGCTCGGCCTGCTGATCGTTCCGCTGCTGACCGCGACGGGACTCGGCTCGGTGCTGGGCTGGGCGACCCGGCTCGCGGTATCGCAGTTCGGGTTGGTCGGGCAGTTGATGCTGCGGGCGCTGCCGGTGGTGTTGCTGACCGTGCTGGTGTTCTTCAACTCCCCTGTCTGGCTGATGGCCGCGTCGGTGGGCCGCGGCCGGTTGTGGTCGGCGCTGCTGTTCTTGGGCACGATCGCAGCGGTGTTCCTTGCGGGGAGCACCCTCGAGCGCATCCGACCGATGCTGAAGCACCCGAGCCCACCCGCGGACCAGATACCCGCGTTGGCGGGGACCCCGTTCGCGGCGATGCCCGACCCCGCGGGCGCCGACCCGTTGAAGCGCCGCGAGCGGTTCAATGTGGCGTTCGTGTTGATCATGTCCCAGTTGGTTCAAGTGCTCACCGTGGCCGTGGTCACCTCGCTGATCTTCTTCGTGCTGGGTCTGATTCTGCTCAATCCCCAGTTGCTCGAGGCGTGGACGCGCAACGGTACGAGCGACGGACAGTTGCTGGGGATGACGATCCCGGTGCCGAACGCGCTGATTCAGGTCACGTTGTTTCTCGGCGCGCTGACGTTCATGTACCTCAGCGCGCGCGCCGTCAGCGACAGTGAGTACCGGTCGCTCTTCCTCGATCCGCTGATCGATGGCCTGCGGCTGACATTGGTCGCGCGCAACCGGTATCGTGCGATCATCGCCGCCAACCACGCGCCTGAACCAACCGCCGACGTGTTCGGGATGCGTTACGGCGAGGTGCTTCTCGTGCGCCTTTCAGACTCGGGGCCCGAAGCCACCGTGTACAACACCTTCCCTCTCAACGACTGTCCGGCGGAGCTGTGGTCCAAGCTCGACACCACGGCCATCGCCAGTCAGAACGACGCACAACGGGCCCTGCTCAACGGACCCCGCTACTGGTTGATGAGCAGCATCGACAAGGTGGCCCAGGGTGCGCCGGTGAAGAAGACCTTCGGCGGCATCGAGATGCTGCGGCAGGCCACGGTCCAGCTGTCCTCGATGAACCCGGCGCCCTACACCGTCAACCGGGTCAGCCGCAACACCGTCTTCACCTTCGACGCGGGCCGGCCGGTCTTCGAGCTGATCGATCCCGACGGCCGACGCTGGGTGATGCAGACGTGGAGTCAGACAGTCGATCCCGCCCTGTCCCTGGACGACCTCCCGAGGCTCGCGAGCCGACTGAACCTACCCACGGGATGGACCTACGAGTCGCACACGCTCACCAGCCCGCTGCGAGTGGACACCACGACACAGGCCGCCCACGTCACCCAGGACGACCTCGCGAACAGCTACTCGCTTCAGACGTCCTGACCTACAGGTACTGGCCCAGGTTCGACTCGGTGTCAATCGCCCGGCTGGCACTCGACGACTTGCCGGTGACCAGCGTGCGGATGTAGACGATCCGTTCGCCCTTCTTGCCCGAGATCCGTGCCCAGTCATCGGGATTCGTGGTGTTGGGCAGGTCCTCGTTCTCGGCGAACTCGTCGACGATCGAGTCGAGCAGGTGCTGAATGCGCAGACCTCGCTGCCCGGTCTCCAGCACCGACTTGATCGCGTACTTCTTGGCGCGATCCACGACGTTCTGGATCATCGCCCCGGAGTTGAAGTCCTTGAAGTACATGACTTCTTTGTCCCCGTTGGCGTAGGTGACCTCCAGGAAGCGGTTGTCGTCGATCTCGGCGTACATGCGGTCGACGACCTTCACGATCATCGCCTGGATGCAGGCCGTGCGGTCGCCGTCGAACTCCGCAAGGTCGTCGGCGTTCACCGGCAGGTTCTCGGTGAGGTACTTGCTGTAGATGTCCTGGGCCGCTTCGGCATCCGGCCGCTCGATCTTGATCTTGACGTCCAGTCGGCCGGGCCGCAGGATCGCCGGGTCGATCATGTCCTCGCGGTTGGAGGCGCCGATGACGATGACGTTCTCCAGGCCCTCGACGCCGTCGATCTCGGAGAGCAGCTGCGGCACAACCGTGGTCTCCACGTCCGAGCTCACCCCGGTGCCGCGGGTGCGGAAGATCGAATCCATCTCGTCGAAGAACACGATCACCGGCGTGCCTTCGGACGCCTTTTCGCGGGCCCGCTGGAAGATCAGCCTGATGTGGCGCTCGGTTTCGCCGACGAACTTGTTGAGCAGCTCCGGGCCTTTGATGTTGAGGAAGTACGACTTCGCCTCACGGGAGTCGTCGCCGCGCACCTCGGCCATCTTCTTGGCCAGCGAGTTGGCCACCGCCTTGGCGATCAGCGTCTTGCCGCAGCCGGGCGGCCCGTAGAGCAGCACACCCTTCGGCGGCCTGAGCAGATACTCGCGGTAGAGCTCCTTGTGCAGGAACGGCAGCTCGACCGCGTCGCGGATCTGCTCGATCTGGCGAGTCAGCCCGCCGATGTCGTTGTAGCTGACGTCGGGCACCTCTTCGAGCACGAGGTCCTCGACCTCGGCCTTGGGGATGCGCTCGAAGGCATACCCGGCCTTGGTGTCGACCAGCAGCGAGTCACCGGGCCGCAGCCTGCGGGGCCGGTCGAGGTCGTCGAACACATCGGCAACCTCGGGCGCCATGTCCTCGACGGCCAGCAGCGGCTCGGCCAGCCACACGATGCGCTCCTCATCGGCGTGACCCACGACGAGCGCGCGGTGGCCGTCGGAGAGGATCTCGCGCAGCGTGCTGATCTCACCGACCGCCTCGAAATGGCCGGCCTCGACGACCGTGAGAGCTTCGTTCAGCCGGACCGTCTGGCCCTGCTTGAGCGACTGGACCTCGATGTTCGGCGAGCAGGTGAGCCGCATCTTGCGACCCGACGTGAACACGTCAACCGTGTCGTCATCCTGAACCGAGAGCAGGACGCCGTATCCGCTGGGCGGCTGGCCCAGGCGATCGACCTCTTCGCGCAGCGCCAGCAATTGTTGGCGTGCTTCTTTAAGAGTCTCCATTAATTTCGAATTCCGCGCGGCGAGAGAGTCGATACGGGCTTCGAGCTGGTGAACATCGCGGGCACTGCGCAGGCCGCCCTGGGCACTCAAGGTGGTTTCAAGTTGTTCCCGAAGAGCGGTTGCCTCGCGGCGCAGGTCTTCAAGTTCGGCAGCATCATCGCTGGACATCGGTGTTCCGAAGGCCTCGGAACGCTCTGACTCACTCATGTTGCGCTCCTCTCCCGCACCGGAAGTTGGTGCGGCGGATACCTCAACGCTACCGGCGAAATCCCCATCGTGTGCGGTCTAAAAGACTGGCGCGCCGGTGAACTGCTAGCGTTACGTTTTAGCCGGGCGAAGCGAAAGGACATTTGTGAGCCTGAAATCCATAACCACTGGCGTCGCAGCGGCCACTCTGGTCGGTGCTGCGGCCGTCGGTGTGACCTCCATTGCAGCTGTCCCTACGAGCGTGTCGCCGGCTATCACGCCGGTGGTGTTCGGCGCCCCGCTGCCGCTTGATAACGATCCTGACCTCGCCGGTCAGCTGACGGGCATCCTGAACCAACTCGCCAACGCGCCGACGATCACCGAAAACGCCGGCCTGATCCAAGGCGGCGTCGGCATCTTCGAGGGCCGCACCGCGAACCGGCTGTTGAGTCAGGCCCACCAGAACGGCGACTTTCCACTGAATCTGACGGTGACCAACGTCTCACCGCCGGCGCCCGACGGATCCGTTACGGGGACCGTCAACGTGTCCGGGCCGAAGACGCCCCCGACCACCCAGCAGATGACGTTCACGCCCGGCGGGCCCAGCGGCTGGCAGGTGTCAAAGTCGTCCGCCATGTCGGTGATGCAGGCGGCGCTTTCCTCGTCCGGTTGATCGGTTTGACAGCGCGGCGGCGTCACACGGCTGTGGCCGCGGTCGCCGCCGGACTGGTGGCATGCGCGCCTGCACTGACCGCGTGCGGCAAGGACAGCCATCCGGCGGCGTCGGAATCCGCGTCAGCCACCACATCGTCGGCTGTGGTGGCTGCGCCGCCACCCGAGGCCCCGTTGCCGCCACCCGAGGCACTCACCGACGTGCTGTACCGGCTCGCCGACGCCTCGGTACCGGGCGAGCAGAAGGTCGCACTCGTCGAGGGCGCCACCAGCCCCGACGCGGACAAGCTCGACAAGTTCGGCAAGGCCCTGCAGGACAGCGGCTACACGCCGCTGGGCTTCACCGCCGAAAACATCGCGTGGGCCGCCAACCCGCCCGGGAACGTGACCTCGGACGTGACCGTGCACAGCCAGAACCCGGCCATGAGCAACGGGTTCACGTTCCCGATGGAGTTCACGCCTGCTCCGGGGGGTGGGTGGCAGCTGGCACGCACGACGGCCGACATCCTGTTGACGTTCAACCAGAATCCGGCCACGCCCACCCCGATGCCGACCCCGACAGGTTGAGCGGTCCTGTGTGGATCGGGTGGCTGGAGCTCGACGTGCTGCTCGGGGATGTGCACTCTCTGAAAGAAAAACGCTCGGTGGTGCGGCCGATCGTCTCCGAGCTGCGCCGCAGGTTCAGCGTCTCTGCGGCCGAAACCGGCGCGCTGGACCTGCACCGCCGCGCCGGCCTGGGCGTTGCCGTAACCGCGGCCGAGCGCGCGCACGTGATCGAGGTGCTCGACGCGGCGGAACGGCTGGTGGCCGGGCGGCCCGAGGTCGCCCTGCTGTCGGCGCGCCGCGGCCTGCACCGCAGCGACGATTTCTGACGCTTAGAGGTGACGCTTGCGCCGCACCGGGGCCGGGGCAACCGCGCCGGGGGCGAGCCGGCGGGCGCTGATCAGAAACGCGGTGTGGCCGCGCATTCTGTGCTCGGGCCGCACGGCGAGGCCCACGACGTCCCAGCCGCGCTGCAGCGTCTCCCACGCGCGCGGCTCAGTCCAGCACTGTTGATCGCGCAAGGCCTCGACCGTGCGCGAGAGCTGGGTCACCGTCGCGACGTAGACGATCAGCACCCCACCCGCCACCAAAGCGGCGGCCGCCGCCTCAAGCACCTCCCACGGCGCGAGCATGTCGAAAACCACCCGGTCGACCTGCGCACCGGAGAATTCAGCGACGTCGCCGATCACGAGGTCCCAGTTCTCTGGCCGGGCACCGAAAAAGGTGGCGACGTTGCGTTCGGCGTGCTCGGCGTGGTCGTCGCGCTTCTCGTATGAGATCACCCGGCCGGTCGGCCCGACGGCCCGCAGCAGCGAGCACGTCATCGCGCCCGAGCCGGCCCCCGCCTCCAGCACCCGGGCGCCCGGGAAGATATCGCCCTCGTGCACGATCTGGGCGGCGTCCTTCGGATAGATCACCTGCGCACCGCGCGGCATCGACATCACGTAGTCGACCAACAGCGGTCGCAGCACCAGGAAGTGATCGCCGTTGACGGCCTTGACCACGCTGCCCTCGGGCCGGCCGATCACCGAGTCGTGCGGCACGTAGCCGCGGTGGGTGTGAAACTCCGCTCCCGGGGTCAGCAGCATTGTGTAGTGACGGCCCTTGGCATCGGTGAGCTGCACGCGATCACCCACGGCGAACACACCGGTATGTGCCACGGCTTCACCCTGCCAGCAGACGCGCCGCGTGACGTGCCCGGGGTTGTCGGTGCCTCGCCCTAGGCTTCCCCCATGAGCGAGCAGCCGGCCGCGCGCAGCTCCCGGCCCGCCTTGTCGCCGTCGCGGGCCAGCGACTTCAAACAGTGCCCGCTGCTGTACCGGTTTCGCGCCATCGACCGGCTGCCCGAACCGACGTCGGCGGCCCAGCTGCGTGGCTCCGTGGTGCACGCCGCGCTGGAGCAGTTGTACGCCATGCCTGCTTCCGAGCGGCTGCCCGACACCGCGATATCGCTCGTCGGCCCGGCGTGGGACCGCGTGCTCGCCGCCGAGCCCGAGTTGGTCGCCAGTATCAGCGGTGAGCAGCGGACCGCGTTGCTCGACGAGGCGCGTGCACTGCTATCCGGCTACTACCGGCTGGAGGACCCGACCCGGTTCGACCCTCAGAGTTGTGAACAGCGCATCGAGGTCGAGTTGTCGGACGGCACCCTGCTGCGCGGTTTCATCGACCGCATCGACGTCGCGGCCACGGGTGAACTGCGTGTCGTCGACTACAAGACGGGAAAGGCTCCGCCCGAAGCCTGGGCGCTGGCCGAGTTCAAGGCGATGTTCCAGATGAAGTTCTACGCGGTGGCGCTGCTGCGGTCGCGCGGCGTGCTGGCGACGCGGCTGCGACTGGTGTACCTGGCGGACGGCCAGATACTCGACTACTCGCCCGACCTCGACGAGCTGCTTCGATTCGAAAAGACGCTGATCGCTATCTGGCGGGCCATCCAAACCGCCGGTGCCACAGGCGATTTCCGGCCAAGCCCGTCACGGTTGTGTGACTGGTGCGCGCACCAGTCACGGTGCCCCGCGTTCGGCGGCACGCCACCCCCGTACCCCGGCTGGCCCGAGGCGCCGGGATCAGAATCGGCCGCGTGACGGGCTATTACTACCGCCGACTCGGCGCCGATGGCGATTGCCAGACGTTCGAATCCACCGATATCACCTCCAGCAACTGGGATCCCGCGATCCAGCACGGCTCACCTCCGCTGGCGCTGCTGACGAGGGCGATCATCGAGCTACTGCGCGGCTCTGGAATGCGCCCCGGTCGCCTGACGCTGGATATCCTCGGCGCGATCCCGGTCGCGCCGGTGAAAGTGCGGGCATGGGTGCAGCGCCCCGGCCGGCGGATCTCTTTGCTCATGGCGGAGATGACGCCTGCGGGCGACGACGGCGCCCGCCCGGTAGCGCGGGTCACCGCGTGGGCGCTCGCGACAAGTGACACCAGCGATGTCGCCTCCGACCGCTACCCGCCACTGGTCGAAGGACCCGCGCAGCCACTGCCTGCCGACTGGTGGGGGTTGACCGGGTACCTCGGCAGTGTGGACTGGCGGCGTCAGCCCGACGACCCGTCGGGCGCCGGGTTGTTCTGGCTCAGTCCGCAGGGTCAACTCGTCGACGGCGAGGACACCACGCCGTTGGAGAAACTCACCCTGGCGGTTGATTCCGTCAACGGCGTCGGCCCGGCGCTGGACTACCGGCGCTTCATCTTCATGAACACAGACACCGACGTCCACCTGCACCGGCTACCCGTCGGCGAGGACTTCGCGCTGCGGGCGCGCGCGTCGATCGGACCCGACGGCATCGGCGTCACGAGCGCCGAGATCTTCGACCGAACCGGGTTCGTCGGCACCTGCGCGCAGACCCTGCTCGTGCAACGTCGCTGATCAGGGCGGCTACAGCGGCTTCATCTCCTGCAGCATCGTCGGCACCAGCTCGCTGACAGTCGGATGGATGTGCATGGTCCGCGCCAGCGTGTCGTAGGGCGCCTTGGCCGACATAATGTCCAGGATCTCGTGGACCACCTCGTCGCCGCCGACACCGAGGATCGCGGCACCCAGGATCTGGTGAGTGTCGGCGTCGACGACGACCTTCATAAACCCTTGTGTCTCACCCTTTTCCACCGCGCGACCGACGCGGGTCATCGGGCGAAACCCCAGCAGGGCCTTGCGCCCGGACGCGCGCACCTGGCTGACGGTCTGCCCGGCCCGGCCCAGCGGCGGGTCGATGTACAGCGCGTAGGTCGGAATCCGGTCGCTCACCCGCCGCGGATCGTTGTCGAACAGGTTCGCGGCCACGATTTCGAAGTCGTTGTACGACGTGTGCGTGAACGCGCCTCGTCCGTTGCAATCGCCCATCGCCCAGATGTGTTCGACGTTCGTGCGCAATTGGTCGTCGACCACGATGAAACCGCGGTTGTCGGTGTCCACCCCGGCGCGGTCCAGACCGAGATCGTCGGTGTTGGGCCTGCGGCCCACCGCCATCAGCAGGTGTGAGCCTGCGGTCGCCGCGGCGCCGGCGCGGGGGGTCACGGCGATGCCGTCGGGGATCCCCGCGACGCGGACGTCGTCGGCACCGAGCTGCACAGCGATGCCCTCTTTCTCGAGGATGTCCTTGATGGCGGCCGATACGTCGGGGTCCTCGCGGCCGGCAAGTCGTGAGCCACGCTCGAACACCGTGACCTCCGCGCCGAAACGCCGGTACATCTGAGCGAACTCCAGTGCGATGTAGCTGCCGCCGACGATCAGGAGATGGGTTGGGACACAATCGAGTTCGAGAATCCCGACGTTGGTCATGTATTCGACTTCGGCCAGTCCCGGGATATCAGGGATCACCGCCCGGCCGCCGACATTCAGGAAGATCTTGTCAGCCGAAATCAGTTCATCGTTGACGCGCAACGTGTTCGGGTCCTCGAAACGGGCGTGTCCGCGGATGAGCGTGCAACCGTTCATCCCTTCCAGCCACTTCTCGACGCCGGCCCGATCGTTCAGCATGATGCGGTCCTTGCGTGCCTTGACCTTGGCCATGTCGACCCCGACGGATCCAGTGCCGACGCCATACTCTGCCCCGCGGCGCGCCGTCTGCGCGGTGTGGGCGCTGGCCACCAGGGTCTTGGTCGGGATGCACCCGGTGTTGACGCAGGTGCCGCCAATGTGTTTGCGCTCGAGCACGGCGACGGTCTGCCCGGCGTCGGTGAGCCTGCCGGCCAGCGGCGGGCCTGCCTGCCCGGCACCGATGATGATCGCGTCGAACCGTCGGGTCACGGCGCGCCGAAATAGTAGACGATGAGAAAGCCACCACCGACGGCAATCACATCTTCGAGGAGCGCGATCGGGAGATCTCGCCCGCCGGTGGCGGCCACCAACCGGCTGCGCAACTCATAGCCGCCGAGCGTGCCGAGCACCGCGCCGACGACGCCTGCGCCGAGGCTGCTCCACGTGTAGTGGTACGCCGCGCCCAACACCGCTCCCGCGAACCCGCCCGTGATGATGCGCGTGATGAACTGGGGCGGCGTCTTTCGACTCGGCGTTTTCGGCAGCTGGTCGGTGACCAATTCGACGACGGCGAGGATGGTCAGAACTGTCACGGTCGCGGGGTGACCGAGCCAGTGGAGCCACCTGTTGTCGAGGTCAACCCATCCCAGAAACGCCGCCCAACTCACCACTGCCGGCGCGGTGAGAGCACGTAACCCGGCGACCACGCCGATGAGTAGTGCGAACACCAGAACCGCAATGTGTGACATCGGAACTCCTCGGATCGGCCCCCGCTCCGGCACGCTAGCAGGGAGTCAGCTTAGAAGCGACAGAACCGGATATCGGAGGCGAGGATCGCTTTCGCGCCAATACCGGCCAACTCGTCCATGATCGTGTTGACGTCTTTGCGGGGCACCAGCGCTCGCACCGCGACCCAGTCGGGATCTGCCAGCGGTGCGATTGTCGGTGACTCCAGGCCCGGCGTGATCGCCGCTGCCCGGTCGAGTACCGCGCGCGGACAGTCGTAGTCGAGCATCAGGTACTGCTGCCCCAACACCACGCCCTGCACCCTGGCCGCCAGCTGGTCGCGTGCGGCCGCGGTCGTATGGTCGGGGGTCTCGCGCTCGATCAGCACCGCTTCCGAATCACACAGCGGCGCACCGAAAGCGACGAGGTTGTGGCTGCGAAGCGTGCGGCCAGATCCGACGACGTCGGCGACGGCGTCGGCCAGACCCAGCTGAACCGAAATCTCCACGGCGCCGTCCAGCCGGATCACCGTCGCGTCGATCCCCTTGTCCGCGAGGTCTTTCCGCACGAGATTGGGGTATGCGGTCGCTATCCGTTTGCCCGCGAGGTCCGAGAGGGTCCAGTCGCGGCCTTGCGGCGCCGCATAGCGAAAGCTCGACGACCCGAACCCCAGCGCGAGTCGCTCGCGCAACGGTGCCTGCGATTCCTGAGCGAGGTCCCGCCCGGTGATGCCGAAATCGAGGTCGCCGGATCCGACGTAGATCGCGATGTCTTTCGGCCGCAGGAAGAAGAACTCGACGTCGTTGGCGGGATCGATGACGGTCAAGTCCTTGGGATCGCTGCGACGGCGATACCCGGCCTCGACCAAGATATCGGTGGCCGGTTCACTTAGTGCGCCTTTGTTCGGCACCGCGACTCTGAGCATCTACAGCGTCCGGTACACGTCGTCGAGGGTCAGCCCGCGGGAAATCATCAGCACCTGCGTCCAGTAGAGCAGCTGGCTGATCTCGGCGGCCAGCTCGTCGTCGCCTTGATGTTCGGCGGCCAGCCAGACCTCGCCGGCCTCCTCGAGGACCTTCTTGCCCAGTCCGTGGACACCACCATCGAGCGCGGCGACGGTGCCACTGTCCGCGGGGCGGGTCCGCGCCTTTTCGCTCAGCTCGGCGAACAGCGCATCGAAGGTCTTCACGGCTGGCGATTGTGTCATGCGGGACGCCTGCCGGTCACGCGGGTTTCAGGTGGCCGCGCGGGATTCGTGGTGCCATGCCTCCTGGTGCATGTCTTCCAGCGACTTGCCCTTCGTTTCTTCAACCCACCGCCACACGAACAGGAACGACAGCACCGCGCAGAGCGCATAGAAGCCGTAGGCGATGCCCAGCTGGTGACGCAGTCCCGGGAAGGTCACCGTGATCAACCAGTTGGCCGTCCACTGTCCGGCGGCTGCGAGACCCAACGCGGCCGCCCTGATGCGGTTCGGGAACATCTCGCCGAGCAGTACCCACACCACCGGACCCCACGACATGCCGAATGCCACCACGAACAGGTTGGCGGCGATCAGCGCGATCGGGCCTGCCACACCGCCGAGGTGCGGCTTGCCGTCGACCAAGGTGGCCGTGCCGAAGACCAGCGCCATCGTGCCCAGCGTGATCGCCATGCCCGCCGAGCCGATCAGCAGCAGCGGCCTGCGGCCGATCTTGTCGATCAGCGCGATCGCGATCAGCGTGGTCAGAATGTTGGTCACCGAGGTGATCACCGTAATCGTGAACGATGATCCCTCCCCGAACCCGACCGCCTGCCACAACACGTTCGAGTAGTAGAAGATCACGTTGATACCGACGAACTGCTGGAAGACCGACAACCCGAGGCCAACCCACACGATGCCGTAGACCCCGCCTGTCGGCTTGCGCAGATCACGCCAGGATGGGGGCTTCTCCGCGCGCAACGTCTCCTGGATCCGGGTGATGGTGATCTCCAGGTTCTTCGCGCCCAGCAAAGTGGTGAGTACCTTGCGCGCTTCCGGAATCCGGTGGGTGGCAACCAGATACCGTGGCGATTCCGGGATCGTGTAGGCCAGCACGCCGTAGACGATCGCAGGTACGGCCATCACCAGGAACATCCACCGCCAGGCTTCCATTTTCAGCCAGAGTTCGTTGTTGGCGCCGCCGGCGAGGTGGGCCAGCACCCAGTCGACGGCCAGCGACAGGAAAATGCCGGACACGATCGCCAACTGCTGCAACGAACCGAGCCGCCCACGGATACTCGAAGGCGACGTCTCCGCGATGTAGGCCGGCGCGATGACGGACGCCACGCCGACACCGATGCCGCCGACGATTCGGAACACGACGACGACCCAGACGTTGATGGCCAGTGCGGTGCCGATCGCACTGACCAGGAACAGCACCGCAGCGATTTTCATCACCGCGAGGCGGCCGATCCGGTCGGCGATTCGGCCGGCGGTCACGGCACCGAGCGCCGCACCCAGCAACGCCGAGGCAACGGCGAAGCCCAGGGAAGCGTCGTTGATGTGGAAATGCTCTTGGATCGACTTCACGGCGCCGTTGATGACGGCGCTGTCGTAGCCGAACAACAGCCCGCCGAGGGCGGCTACCGATGCGATCCGGACAGCGCTGCGACCCGAGACGAACTCCTCGTCCTCGAAGACCGAGGGTGAATCATCCACCGGACCGTGACCAGCCATGAGGCGCCCCTCCTCGGCATTGAGTGATGAGACTCACATTCAAGCACCGAACAAGGGGTCAGGCGGTGCGTTCCTCCAACTCGTTATCCAGCTCCGCGTGGATCGCACGCAGTGCGTCGACGTCGACGCCGGCAAGCGACCGAATGCGCCGGCGCCGCGGGCCGCGCGGCACGTCGACGTCGTTCGGCACCACCAACACCGGGCAACCGGCACTTTCCGCGGAAGCGGTGCCTGCCACGGAGTCTTCGATGGCCAGGCAGCGATCCGGGGACTCGCCGAGCAGCACGGCAGCACGTAGGTACGGATCGGGCGCGGGCTTGCCGGCCGCCACCTCGTCGCCGCACACGGTCACCGAAAAATACTGTCGGCCAATGCTGTTCAGTGCCTGCTCGGTGAGGGAGCGTCGGGTATTGGTGACGAGCGCCATCGGAACACCCTCAATTGCCAACACCTCCAGCAACTCCCGGGCGCCCTCGCACCACGGCAATCCTTGGTCAAACAAGTCCGCCGTGTAATCGTGCAGCCAGTCGGCGGTGGCGGACATGTCCACGGGGTCAGGTTCAAGGCCCAGGTCGGCGTAGACGATGCGCATCACACCTTCAGCCGAGCCACCGACCGTTGCCTCTCGCACTTCGGGCGTCAACACGCCACCGAGGCGGTCGTAGAGCGCGTGCATCGCCACATCCCAGTGCTTCTCGGAGTCGACGAGGGTGCCGTCCATGTCCCACAGAACGCCGCGCATCACGCTCTACACATTGAAGTACTTAGCCTCCGGGTGGTGCAGCACGAAGGCGTCGGTCGACTGTTCGGGGTGCAGCTGCAGCTCCTCGGACAGCGTGACGCCGATGCGCTCCGGTTCGAGCAGGGCCATCATCTTGGTGCGGTCGTCCAGATTCGGGCACGCGCCGTACCCGAACGAGAACCGGGCGCCGCGGTATCCGAGCTTGAAGTAGTCCTCCACCGCTCCCGGGTCCTCCGCTGCCATCGCGTGGTCGGCGAACTTCAGCTCCTCGCGCACCCGGCGGTGCCAGTACTCCGCCAACGCCTCCGTCAGCTGCACACCGATGCCGTGCACCTCCAGGTAGTCGCGGTAGCTGTCCGCGGCGAACAGGTCGTTGGCGAAATCGGCGATCGGCTGGCCCATCGTCACCAGCTGGAACGGCAACACATCAACCTGCCCGGTGTCGGCCGCCCGCTCGCGGGATCGGATGAAGTCGGCGATGCACAGGAAGCGGCCGCGCTGCTGGCGCGGGAAGGTGAACCGGAATCGTTCGGGCGCATCCGGTCTCGGCTCGGTCAGCACGATGACATCGTCACCTTCCGAAACCGCAGGGAAATACCCATACACCACCGCGGCGTTGGCAAGGATGCCGTCGGTGGACAGCCGGTCCAGCCAGTACCGCAGCCGCGGGCGGCCTTCGGATTCCACCAGTTCCTCGTACGACGGCCCTTCGCCGCCGCGGACCCCGCGCAGACCCCACTGACCGAGGAACAGCGCACGTTCGTCGAGCAGGCCTGTGTAGTCGGCGAGCGCGACCCCTTTGACGATCCGGGTGCCCCAGAACGGCGGCAGCGGTACCTCGACATCGGCGGCGACGTCTGACCGCGCCGGCACCTCGACCGGTGTCTCGGCCGCCTTGCGCTGCGCGGCAATGCGTTTCGACCGTTCATGGCGGGCCTTGCGTTCGGCTTCTTTCGCCCTGGCCGCGATCGCCTCCGGGCTGTCCGTGTCCGTCGCCACCCCTCGCCTTGCGTTCATGATCTGCTCCATCAGGTGCAGGCCTTCGAACGCGTCGCGCGCGTAATGCACTTCGCCCTGGTAGACCTCGGTCAGGTCGTTCTCGACGTAACTGCGGGTCAGCGCCGCACCGCCCAGCAGCACGGGGAATTTTTCGGCCACCCCGCGGTGGTTCATTTCCTGGAGGTTTTCCTTCATCACCACCGTGGACTTGACGAGCAGCCCGGACATACCGACCACGTCGGCGCTCTTGTCTTGTGCGACCTCGAGAATGGTGGCGATCGGCTGTTTGATGCCGATGTTGACCACCTCGTAACCGTTGTTGCTCAAGATGATGTCAACCAGGTTCTTGCCGATGTCGTGGACGTCACCCTTGACGGTGGCCAGGACTATTCGTCCTTTCCCACTCGATCCGTCCGGGTCGTCGGACTTCTCCATGTGCGGCTCGAGGTAGGCGACTGCGGCCTTCATCACCTCGGCGGACTGCAGCACGAAAGGCAGCTGCATCTGGCCGGAACCAAACAGCTCCCCAACGGTTTTCATACCGGCCAACAGGTCGTCGTTGATGATTTCCAGCGGCGGCTTCTGCGTCATCGCCTCGTCGAGGTCGCCCTCCAGGCCGTTGCGTTCACCGTCGACGATGCGCCGGGCCAGCCGCTGGAGCAGCGGCAGCGCGGCCAGTTCGGCGGCACGCGACTCCTTCGACGACGACGCCGACACGCCCTCGAACATCCGCATGAATTCCTGCAGCGGGTCGTAGCCGTCACGGCGGCGGTCGTAGACGAGATCCAGGGCGACGTTGCGCTGGTCGTCCGGGATGCGATTCATCGGCACGATCTTGCTCGCGTGCACGATGGCGGAGTCCAACCCCGCCACCTGGCACTCGTGCAGGAACACCGAGTTGAGCACCTGCCGCGCGGCCGGGTTCAGGCCGAACGAGATGTTGGATAAGCCGAGCGTGGTCTGGACCTGGGGGTGACGCGTCTTCAGCTGGCGGATCGCCTCAATGGTCTCGATGCCGTCGCGACGCGACTCCTCTTGGCCCGTGCAGATCGTGAACGTCAGGCAGTCGATCAGAATCGACGACTCGTCGACTCCCCAATTCGTTGTGATGTCCTCGATCAGCCGCTCGGCGATCTCCACCTTGGTCTCGGCGGTGCGGGCCTGGCCGTCCTCGTCGATCGTCAGCGCGACCACCGCCGCGCCGTGCTCGGCGACCAGTTCCATCGTCTTGTGGAATCGGGACTCGGGGCCATCGCCGTCCTCGTAGTTCACCGAGTTGACCGCGCAACGACCGCCCAGGTGCTCCAAACCCGCTCTCAGCACCGGGGTTTCGGTGGAGTCCAACATGATCGGCAGCGTTGACGCGGTGGCCAGCCTGCTGGCCAGCGCATTCATGTCCGCGACACCGTCGCGGCCGACGTAGTCGATGCACAGGTCGAGCAGGTGCGCACCGTCGCGCGTCTGCTCCTTGGCGATGTCGAGGCACTTCTCGTAGTCCTCCGCGAGCATCGCGTCGCGAAAAGCCTTGGAGCCGTTGGCGTTCGTCCGCTCGCCGATCATCAGTACAGAGGCGTCCTGCGCGAACGGTGTCGCCGAGTACAGCGACGACACGGCCGGCTCGTAGGTCACATTGCGGGCGGCCCGTTCGAGATCGCGTACCGCCTCGGCGACCTGACGGATGTGCTCGGGCGTGGTACCGCAGCAGCCACCCACAAGCGAAAGCCCGAACTCGGTGATGAACCCCGACAGAGCCTCAGCCAATTCCTCTGGGCGCAGCGGGTATTCCGCGCCGTTGGCGCCGAGCACCGGCAGCCCGGCATTCGGCATCACCGACACCGGTAAGCGGGCATGACGGGACAGGTGACGTAGATGCTCGCTCATCTCGGCGGGCCCGGTAGCGCAGTTCAGCCCGATCATGTCGACACCGAGGGGCTCGACCGCGGTCAGCGCCGCGCCGATCTCGCTGCCCAGCAACATCGTTCCGGTGGTCTCCACGGTGACGTGCGCGAACACCGGGATGTGCCGACCCGCCTGCGCCATCGCCCGCCTCGAACCGAGCACAGCCGCCTTGAGCTGCAACAGGTCCTGGCAGGTCTCGACCAGAATCGCGTCGGCGCCGCCGTCCAGCATGCCAAGCGCTGCCTGCTGGTACGCCTCGCGGATCAGCGCGTATTCGGTGTGCCCGAGCGTCGGCAGTTTGGTGCCCGGACCCATCGATCCCAGCACGTATCGCTTGCGGTCGGACGTGCTCATCTCGTCGGCGACACGCCGTGCGATCGCGGTGCCCTTCTCTGACAGATCGCGGACGCGGTCGCCGATGTCGTAGTCGCCGAGGTTGGACAGGTTGCAGCCGAACGTGTTGGTCTCCACGGCGTCGGCACCGGCCTCGAAGTACGCCCTGTGAATGTGCTCGAGCACGTCGGGGCGGGTGTCGTTGAGGATCTCGTTGCAACCCTCGAGACCGTTGAAGTCGTCGAGCGTCAGATCCGCGGCCTGAAGCATCGTGCCCATCGCACCGTCACCCACCACGACCCGGTCAGACAGGGTCGCCAACAGGTCGGTGTCATAGTCACGACGGGAGGGGGCGGTCACGTTAATAGGGTAGTCGGTCTAGCAAAATTTGGGATTGAGCCAAGATGCTCGTGCGGTCAAAACACGCTCTACGCTGAACTTATGACCCCGTCGAATGCTACAGGAGGTTTGGAACTGCCCGAGCTGCACGACGCCGTGGTGGTAGCGGCGTTCGAAGGCTGGAACGACGCCGGTGACGCGGCCAGCGACGCACTGGAGCATCTGGACGCGATCTGGGAGGCCGAGCCGATCATCGAGATCGACGACGAGGCGTATTACGACTACCAGGTGAACCGTCCGGTGATCCGTCAGGTCGACGGCGTCACGCGCGAGCTGGTATGGCCGTCGATGCGGATCTCGCACTGCCGCCCGCCGGGTAGTGACCGTGACATCGTGCTGATGCACGGCGTCGAGCCGAACATGCGGTGGCGCACGTTCTGCGCAGAGCTGCTGGCCATCGCCGACAAGCTGAACGTGTCGACCGTCGTCATCCTCGGCGCGCTGCTGGCCGACACGCCGCACACCCGGCCGGTGCCGGTGTCGGGCGCGGCGTACTCGCCGGAATCAGCGCACTTCTTCGGGCTCGAGGAAACCCGCTACGAGGGGCCGACCGGGATCGCGGGCGTGTTCCAGGACGCGTGTGTGAACGCGGGTATTCCGGCGGTGACATTCTGGGCCGCGGTTCCCCATTACGTATCACAGCCGCCGAACCCGAAGGCGACAGTCGCGCTGCTCAGGCGTGTCGAGGACGTCCTCGACATCGAGGTGCCGCTGGCCGACCTGCCCGCGCAGGCCGAGGAGTGGGAGGCCGCCGTCACCGAGATGACATCCGACGACGAGGAAATCGCCGAATACGTCGCTCAGCTCGAGCAGCGCGGCGACGCGGAGGTCGACATGACCGAGGCGCTGAGCAAGGTCGACGGCGACACGCTGGCCGCAGAGTTCGAGCGCTACCTGCGCCGCCGTGGCCCGGGTTTCCGGGGCTAAGCGACTTCGGCGTCCATCCGGGGCGGGCAAAACCTAGAGATCCACGCCGAGCAATGCGTCCACGGCGGTTCGCACCAGGACGGGTGCGCCGGCGTCGCTGCCGCCGTACTCCAGTGCATCGGTGGCCCAACCATCGAGGGCTGCAATGGTTTTCGGTGTGTCGAGGTCATCGGCTAGATAACGGCGGACGCGGGCCAGCACATCGGTCGCATCCGGTCCCGACGGGATCGCGACGGCTTGGCGCCAACACGCCAGCCTGGCCTGTGCGTCGTGGAGCACTTGCGCACTCCACGATCGATCCGCCCGGTAATGACCGGCCAGCAGGCCGAGCCGGATCGCTGCCGGCTCCACACCGTCTGCCCGCAGCCTCGACACGAGCACGAGGTTTCCGCGGCTCTTGGACATCTTGTGCCCGTCCCATCCGATCATCCCCGCGTGCACGTAGTGGCGGGCGAAACGCCGCTCCCCCGTCACGCATTCGGCGTGCGCCGCCGAGAACTCGTGGTGCGGGAAGATCAGGTCCGAGCCGCCGCCCTGGATGTCAAGGCCGGTGCCGATACGGCTCAAAGCGATCGCCGTGCACTCGACGTGCCAGCCGGGCCGCCCGGGGCCGAACGGCGACGGCCAGCTCGGCTCGCCCTCGCGTGCGGCGGACCACAGCAGCGCGTCGAGTTCGTCGCCCTTTCCGGGGCGGTCCGGGTCACCGCCGCGCTCGGCGAACAGCCGGGCCATCGTCTCGCGGTCGTAGCCGGATTCATAGCCGAACTGCGACGTGGCGTCGGCGCGGAAGTACACGTCCGGGTGATCCGGGTCGTCGACGATGTACGCCGCCCCCGACGCCAGCATCTTCTCGACGAGCTCGACCACCTCGTCGATGGCCTCAGTGGCGGCGACATACTCGCGCGGCGGCAACACCCGCAGCGCCGCCATGTCGTCGCGGAACAGCTCGATCTCGCGGTTGCCCAGCTCGCGCCAGTCCACCCCGTCGCGGTTCGCTCGCTCGAACAGCGGATCGTCGACGTCGGTGACGTTCTGCACATAGTGCACGTGATGGCCGGCGTCGATCCATATCCGGTTGATCAGGTCGAACGCCAGGTACGTCGCGGCATGCCCCAAGTGGGTGGCGTCGTAGGGGGTGATACCGCAGACGTACATCGTCGCCGTCGGCCCGGACGCCACCGGCCGCACCTGGCGATCGGCGCTGTCGTACAACCGAAGTTGCAGACCGCGGCCCGGCAGGGCCGGTACCGGGGTTGACGACCACGATTGCATGCTGTCGAGGGTAGGCCGGGCCGACTACCAGACCGCCCGCTGGATGGCCTCCAGCAGGGCCGGCGCCAGCGCTGGGCGGCACATCAGGAAGTCGGGTAGGTAGGGATCGAACTGGTTGTAGCGCAGTGGCGAGCCGTCGAGCCGAGACGCGTGCAGCCCGGCCGCCAGCACCACACCGGCCGGCGCGGCGTTATCCCATTCCCATTGACCGCCCGCGTGCAGGTAGGCGTCGACATCGCCGCGGACCACCGCCATCGCCTTGGCGCCCGCCGAGCCGATCGGCACCGCCTCCATCTCCACGTCGTGCCGCATGCGGTACAGGAGCGACGGCGCCCTGGTCGCGCTCACCGCGACCCGGATCGGCCGTGCGGTCGCGTCGCCGGTCGCGTCGCTCGTCGCGTCGGCGCTGACCGTGTCGGTGCGGTAGAGCTCGCCGAGGACAGGGAGAGCGACTGCGGCATCGGTGATTTCGGAACCGGCCTGCCACAGCGCGACGTGCACGGCCCAGTCGTCGTGGCCGCGGGTGGAGAACTCGCGGGTGCCGTCGAGCGGGTCGATGATCCAGACCCGCTCTTTCTTCAGCCGGGCCAGGTCGTCGTGGGCCTCTTCGCTCAGCACGCCGTCGTCGGGCCGCTCGTCGCGCAGCCGGTCCAGGATCACCGTGTTGGCGCGTTTGTCGCCCGCCGCGCCCAGCGCCCACCGGTCGCTGAACCCGAGCTCGTCGCGGACGCCCAGCAGCAGCCGACCTGCGGCCCCGGCGAGCTCGGCGGCCAGGGCCGCGTCGGTAAGGATCACGGTTGCCACGCTAGAACGCCGGCCACGGGATCGGACGACGCCGGTCCGGCGTCGGCATCACCGGATTCTCCAGCAGCGCCTCGGCGCGCCTGCGAAGCGCAACGACCTCACGGCGGGTGATATGCGAAGTCAGCTCGTCACCGAGCGAACCCGGTAGCGCCTCAGCCAGTTTTGCCACCGCGGACAGTGTGTCGTCGTCGATCGGCTTGCCCGCCCACCCCCACAGCACCGTGCGCAGCTTGTCCTCCACATGCAGGCTCACGCCATGGTCGACGCCGTACACGTTGCCGTCCAGCCCGACCAGAACGTGGCCGCCCTTGCGGTCCGCGTTGTTGATCAGCACGTCGAACACCGCCATCCGGAACAGCCGCACATCCTCCGAGTGCACCAGCGTGACCTCGTCGCCTGCGTAGTCGTAGGCCCGGAGCACCCCCACGTAGCCCGACGGCACCTTTTCCGCGGGGAAGAGGTCGACGAGATCCGGCGTGGTCCTCTCGATGTCCGTCGACGAGTCGCCGGGTTCCTCGATCCACAGCTGCACCATCCCGCTACCGGCTGGGCCATCGCGAATGATGGTGTGCGGCACGATATTCCAGCCCAGGGCGACTGAAACCAGGTATGCGCTCACTTCTCGGCCCGCGAGGGTGCCATCGGGAAAATCCCACAGCGGCGCCTCACCCGCGATCGGCTTGTAAACACAGTGTGCTCGGTGGCCCGCCCGCTCCGCCTCGCAGAGAAACGTTGCGTTGCTGGCAGAGCGGATGCGCCCGATGACCGTCAGCTCGCCGCGGCTCAGCGCCTCAACGTCGTCACGACTCGGCGTCATCCGCCGACCCGTCCAGCGCTCCGCGCCGGTAGCCGTTGGTGCGCACGCAGATGTGGCCGGCGGGATCGAGCGGCTCGTCACACAGCGGGCACGGCGGGCGGCCCGCGGAGATCACGGCATTGGACCGGGCGGCGAACTGCTGCGCCGACGCCGGGGTCAGGAAGACCCGCACCGCATCAGGACCCTCCTCCGCATCGTCGAGCACCACCGATGCGTCGAACTCGGTGTCGGTCACCGCGAGCAGTTCGACGACGACGGTCTGGGCCTCCGAGTCCCAGCCCAGCCCCATCGTGCCCACCCGGAATTCCGCGTCGATCGGCGTCACCAACGGGTTGAGGTCGTCGACGTCGCCGGTGTCCGGCGGGATCGGGGTGCCGAAGCGACGGTTGACTTCGATGAGCAGCGCGCCGATCCGTTCCGCGAGCACAGCGACCTGTTGCTTCTCCAACACCACCGAGACGATGCGGGCATCGTGCACCGCCTGCAGATAAAAGGTCCGGTTTCCGGGCTGCCCGACGGTCCCGGCCACGAAGCGGTCGGGCGAACGAAACACGTGGATGGCGCGGGACATGACACATCCAAAATACCGGTAGACGCAGCACCTTCGTAAATGGTGAACGTGCGGAACGTCACGGGTTATTCGGTGGAGCCGCCCACCACCGCGTCGGACGCCGGCACCTGCCCGTCGGCCGGGGGCGGTTTGAGCCCCGACGCCAGGTCGTTTCCGGTGTTGTTGACGTGCAGCACGAACGGCCGCATCGGCGTGTAGCGGATCACACTGGTCGACGCCGGGTCCGCGACGATCCGCTGAAAGCTGTCCAAGTGCGTGCCGAGCGCGTCGGCGACGACAGCCTTGATCACGTCGCCATGGGTGCAGGCCAGCCACAGCGTGTCACCCCCCTGCTCATCGGCGAGGCGACGGTCGTGCTCGCGAACGGCCGTCACCGCCCTGGCCTGCACCTGGGCCAAACCCTCGCCTCCGGGGAACACCGCGGCGCTCGGCTGGGCCTGCACCACTTTCCACAGCGGCTCGTTGACCAGGTCGCCCAGCTTGCGGCCGGTCCATTCGCCGTAGTCGACCTCAGAGAGCCGCTCGTCGACGATCGGTTCGACGCCCAGCGCGGCGGCCAGCGGCTCGATCGTGCGCATGCAGCGCAGCAGCGGCGAGGACACCAGCGCACGGATCGGCAACGACCCGAGCCGGTCCACCAGCGCCTCGGCCTGTTCGCGGCCGCGCTCGTCGAGGTCGACACCTTCGGAGCGGCCCGCCAGCACGTGTGCGGTGTTCGACGTGGAGCGGCCATGCCGCAACAGGATGACCGTCATGTCGCGGCCAATTCCCGATCCAATCCCAAAAACAACCCCGCGCTGATCGTCGCGCCCGACCGCGACACACCGGGCACCGACGCGAGACACTGCGCGAGGCCGACGGTTACCGCGTCAGGCCACCGGAGCTGCTCGGCGTGCCGTGTCTGGCGGCCGAAGTATTCGGCGGCGGCGATCACCGCGGAGAACGCGACGAGCGCGATCGCGACGACCCACAGATTGCGCACGCCGGTGCGGATCTCATCCTTGAACAGCAGGCCGAGCACACAGATCGGGATGGTGCCGATGATCACGTACCAGCCCATCCGGTAATCGACGCTGTCGCGGTGAGCCTTGACGACGAGCCCGTTCAGCCACGCCTTGGCGATGCGCCAGATGTCGCGGGCGAAGTACAGCAGCACGGCCAGCTCGGTGCCGAGCTGGCTGACCGCGGTGAATGACGCGCCTGCGTCGCCGGCGAAGAAAACCCGCGATGCGATGGCCAGGTGACCCGACGACGAGATCGGCAGGAACTCCGTGATTCCCTGCACGACCGCCAGGATAATCACTTGCCACCACGACATGGCCGCCGGTTCCACGCGACGACCGTACCCGGGGGCTGACTACAGAGCCGGTTTGGAACCGGCGCGGCTTACCGGCTGCGCGTTAGCCACCGCGTCGCGGACCGCGGCCACGAGGCTGCGCTCATCGGTCACGTCGATGTCCGTCAGCCGGCGGGTGGCGACCGCGACCACGTCGTCTTCGTGGGGCACGGGGCCCACCAGCCGTGGCCGGTACACCTCGACCATCAGCTGGAGGCGATCGGTGCGGAACGCGAAGCTGCGGCCGTCGCCGGTCTGGCCAAAACCGTTGGCGTAGATGCCCGTGTTCACGTCCTCGACGAGGAACTCGTGGCTGGAACAATCGCTGTCAGCGGCGAGAGTCATGGCGCGACCATACCGCCGGGGGCGCTGCCCGATAGGCCAGACTGGGCGATTCCCAGCCGATTTTCTGACCTAGACTGGCCGGTCATCGTCAGCATGATTGCCAGGACTGAGGGTTACCGTTGCTGAAGTGCGCGAAATGTCCACGTCGAAGCGCTGTCGGCCGTTTTTTGGTGGTTAGCCTGGTGACTCTCAGCGCGGTGTCGTGCTCTTCGAATCCGGACCAGCGTCCCCCGACGACGATCGTTCCGGCCAGCCCCGCGGTATCTCCGCCGATTACGACCTCGCCGGCCGGCGAGGTGCGCCGGCTACCCGTCAAAGCCCTGGCCGCCGTGTTCGATGCGGCCACATCCTCGCTGGTAGTGCTCTCGGACGACGGCCTCACGGTCATGCCGTCGACCGGCGACCCACGCAAGGTGGCACTGCCCAGCGGGGCGACCGCGCTGACCGGTGACGGGCACGGGCTGGTGTATCTGTCGACCCGCGGCGGCTACCTCCGCGTCGACGTGCGCGCCGGTGAGGCCACGACGATGCGCGTCGACGGCCACGACAACACGGAATTCACCGCGATCGCCCGGCGCTCCGACGGCCGACTCGTTCTCGGCAGCGCCGACGGTGCCGTGGTCACGCTGGGTTCGGATACCGCGGTCGCCGCTGAGGTCAAGGTCTTCGCGCGGGTGGACAGCCTTGTGACGCAAGGGAACACAGCTGTGGTGCTGGACCGCGGACAAACGTCGGTGACCACGATCGACGCTGGCGGCAGTGCGCAGCAGGCCCTGCGGGCCGGCGAGGGCGCCACGACGCTTGCCGCGGATCCGGCGGGCCGGGTGCTGGTCGCGGACACTCGCGGCGACGAATTGCTGGTGTTCGGCACGGAGCCCCTGATGCTGCGCCAGCGCTACCCGGTGAGAAACGCGCCGTACGGGCTCGCTGGTACCCGTACCCTGGCGTGGGTGTCACTGACGGCGGCGAACGTCGTCGTTGGTTACGATCTGGCCACCGGAATACCTGTGGAGAAGGTGCGTTACCCAACCGTGCGGCAACCTGATGTGCTGGCTTTCGACGACGCCACGGACACGCTGTACGTGGTGTCGGCCAGCGGGGACGGTGTGCAGGTCCTCGACAACGCCGGGCGGCCACCGTGACGGCTGCGCGCGGACGGCTGCCCAAGGGTTGGGACGTCGACCTTTCCGACGACTACGAGTGGGTCCCACTGCGGCTACCTCCCGATGTGACGCGGCTGTCCGCGTCGACGCGGTTGTCCATCGAGGCCGAATACCGTGGCTGGGAGTTGACGCGGGTTCGGTTGTACACTGACGGTAGTCGACGAGTTCTGTTGCGGCGCAGGAAGACTGAACGACCAAGCGACCAGCCGGGATTGTGATGAGCTACCGCATGGTGCGGCGGGTGATGTTCCTGGTGCCCGCCGAGCGGATTCACACCTGGGTGTTCGCGGCGTTGCGGCTGGTGACCGCGACCGCGCTTGCGCGCCGCATGCTGCGTCGTCGGCTGGCCCCGCGCGATCCGATCCTGGCCAACACCGTGTTCGGTGTCCGATTCCCCGGTCCCCTAGGCCTGGCGGCGGGCTTCGACAAGGACGGCACCGGACTCAACGCGTGGGCCGCGCTCGGGTTCGGCTTCGCCGAGGTCGGCACCGTCACCGCCGCCCCGCAGCCGGGCAATCCCGTACCTCGCCTGTTCCGTCTGCCCGCCGACCGCGCGCTGCTCAACCGGATGGGGTTCAACAACCAGGGCGCCGGCACGCTGGCGACGCGCCTCACCCAACATGCCGCTGACATACCGATCGGGGTCAACATCGGCAAGACCAAAGTCGCGCCGCCCGAACTGGCGGCGGAAGATTACCGGATGAGCGCCCGGCTGGTTGGCCCGCTCGCGGACTTCCTCGTGGTCAACGTCAGCTCGCCCAACACGCCCGGGCTTCGTGATCTCCAGGCGGTGGAGTCGCTGCGCCCGATTCTGGAGGCGGCGCGCTCGGAGACGTCGACGCCGGTGCTGGTCAAGATCGCGCCGGATCTCACCGACGCAGAGATCGACGAGATCGCCGACCTGGCCGTCGAGCTCGGGCTGGCCGGCATCGTCGCGACGAACACCACCGTGTCGCGCGATGGGCTGGAGACCCCTGGCCAGGACATGCTCGGTGAGGGCGGGGTGTCCGGACCGCCGCTGGCCGAGCGGTCGCTCGACGTGCTGCGCAGGCTCTACGCGCGGGTCGGTGACAGGCTCGCGCTGATCAGTGTCGGCGGCATCGAGACCACCGACGACGCGTGGCAGCGGATCACGGCCGGCGCATCGCTGTTGCAGGGCTACACCGGCTTCATCTACGGCGGCGGTCTGTGGGCCAAGCGGATCCAGGACGGCATCGCCAATCGGTTGCACGACGGCGGTTTTCGCAGCATGGCCGAGGCGGTCGGGTCAGCAGCGCGCCGCTAGCCTCACTTCTGCTCGTACGTGCCATGGATGACGGCGCGCGCGATCGCGTTCATGAACAGGTTGAAGCCGAGGTACGCCGGGCTGGCGTCCTCGCTCAGTTCGAGCTTCTCGACGTTCACGGCGTGCACAGCCACGAAGTAGCGGTGCAGGCCGTGCCCGGGCGGCGGGGCCGCGCCGACATAGCGGCGCATGCCGGCATCGTTCACCAAAGTGACAGCGTCGCCGGGTAATTCGCTGCCCTCGCCTACGCCAACGGGCAGCTCCGTGCATGTCGCAGGAAGGTTGGCCACCGCCCAGTGCCAGAAACCCGACGCGGTGGGCGCGTCGGGGTCGTAGACCGTGACGGCGAAGCTGCGCGTCTCCTCGGGGAAACCCGACCAGCTCAGTTGCGGGGACACGTCCTCGCCGCCCGCGCCCATGATGCCGCTGACCTGGGGCATCTTCAGCGGCCGGCCGTCGCTGATGTCGTCAGAGGTCAGCGTGAACGCAGCCAGCTTCGGTAAGTAGTCGTAGGGGTTATAGGGAAACGCCATGTTGGTCCTTTCTAGCTGTTCAACAGGAAGTGCTCGAGAACTCCGACGCCGAAGGTCAGCGCGTCAACGGGTACCCGCTCGTCGACACCATGGAACAACGATGCGAAGTCCAGGTCGGGCGGCAGCCTCAACGGCACGAAGCCGAAGCAGCGAATCCCCAAGCGCGCAAAGGCTTTTGCGTCGGTGCCACCGGACAGCATATACGGCACGGTGCGGGCGTCCGGGTCAGCGGCCAACAATGCCGCGTTGATCGCGTCGAGCAGTTCGCCGTCGAAGGACGTCTCATACGACGGCAGGTCGACAATCCACTCGCGAGCGACGTTGGGACCGATCAGCTCGTCGACCTCCCGCTCGAACGCCCGCAGCCGACCGGGCAGCACCCGGCAATCCACCACCGCCTCCGCGGTGGCCGGAATCACGTTGGCCTTGTAGCCAGCCTTGAGCATGGTCGGGTTGGCAGTGTCACGAAGGGTGGCGCCGACGATCCTGGCGATCGGTCCCAGCTTGCCCACCGCCCCATCGAGATCCGGGGAACCCCAATCAAAGGAGTACCCGGTCTCCTCGGCGACAGCCTCGAGGAACTGCTCGACGGCGTCGGTCATCACGATCGGGAACTGGTGGCGACCCAGCCGCGCGGCCGCCTCGGCAACGGCGGTGACGGCGTTGTCGTCGTGAATCATCGACCCGTGCCCGGCGCGGCCGCGTGCGGTGAGCCGCATCCACATCATCGCCTTCTCGGCGGTCTCGATCAGGTAGAGCGTGCGTTCGCCGCCGTCGCGGCGCGGCACCGTCAGCGAGAAGCCGCCGACCTCGCCGATCGCCTCGGTGACGCCGGCAAAGAGGTCGGGCCGGTGATCGACCAGCCAGTGGCTGCCGAACTTGCCGCCGGCCTCCTCGTCGGACAGGAACGCGAACACCAGATCGCGCGGCGGAACGGTGCCCGTGCGTTTGAAATGCCGAGCGACGGCGAGCGTCATGCCGACCATGTTCTTCATGTCGACCGCCCCGCGGCCCCACACATAGCCGTCCTCGACTGCGCCCGAGAAGGGGTGCACGCTCCAGTCGGCGGCTTCGGCGGGCACGACGTCGAGGTGCCCGTGGATCAGCAGCGCGCCCCGGTTGGCGTCCTCACCTTTGAGGCGCGCGAAGACATTTCCGCGTCCCGGGGCGCCGGCCTCGACGTATTCCGTCTCGTACCCAACATCTTCGAGCTGCTCGGCCACCCACTGCGCGCACTCGCGTTCGCCCTTGGTGGTCTCGGGATCACCGGTGTTCGAGGTGTCGAACCGGATCAACGTGCTGACGAGGTCGACCACCTCATCGACGGGACCTGTCACAGTCCCCTTTCCTACCATTGGTTCCATTGGTTCGGGTCGCAGGATCGGGTCGCAGGGATCGGGTCGCAGGGATCGGGTCGCAGGTTTGGGTCCGGTTCGCCGAATCCGATAGCCTTAGCTGCCCGCACAGGTCCGAGTGGCGGAATGGCAGACGCGCTAGCTTGAGGTGCTAGTGCCCTATTAACGGGCGTGGGGGTTCAAGTCCCCCCTCGGACACTCATGCGATGTCTCGGGACATCGTGCACATGTGTCTTAGGACATCGTTCACGGTTTGGGTTGTGGTTGGTAGTCCTTGGTTGGGTCGAGTTGGAGTTCTCGGAGTAGTTCGCCGTCAGTGGTAAGGACCCGGATGTGTAGGTCGTGCACCAGGATCAAAACGTTGGTGCCGGCGTAGCGGCGGCCCATGCCGAGGTGGTGTAGTCGGCTGTTGTGACGCAGGGTGAGCTTGCCGTTGCTGTCGATGCGGTCGTGGCGGATGCGGTAGGAGCCGTCGGTGTAGCGGGGTGCCGGTGGGTAGTGCCTTGGGTCGGGCGAGGTAGGCTCTGTTGTGGGGTGCGGCGGCGTAGTGCACGGTGTGGCCGGATGGTGTTGTAGTAGGCGCGGAAGCTGTCGAGCTGGACCTGTAGTTGGGGCAGTGGTCTGGGTTGGGGGTTGGCGGGTGAGCCATTTCTTGAGGGTTTGGTGGAAGCGTTCGACCTTGCCGCAGGTTTGCGGGTGGTAGGGCCGGGAGTGGCGGAAGCTGATGCCGCGGGTATGCAGGGTGACTTCTAGGGCGACTCGGCCGGTGCCGCGGTAGCGGCCGGTGAAGACGGCGCCGTTGTCGCTGAGCAGGCTGGCCGGATTGCCGTAGGCGGCAGCGGCTTTGCCGAAGCTGTCATCGACGTCGCGGGCCTTGAACACCGTACATGGTGTCGCTAGCCAGGCAGAGCCGGGAGTGATCGTCAACGATGTTGAGGATCTCGACGTCGGTGCCGTCGGCCAGTGCCCAGTGGGTGATGTCGAGTTGCCAGCGTTCGTTAGGTTGCTCGGCCAGCGAACCGGATATAGCTGCTTTTGGGGCGCTTGTGTGGCTGGGGGGTGACAAAGCCTCGGGCTGAGAGGATCCGCCAGATCGTGGACACCGCGGGGCTGCGGCCGTGGCGCTGGTCGAGGTGAAACGCGATCGTCGCCGCACCGGCCTCATGCCCGTCGCGGTCGAGTTCCTTCCGGAACTCGACAACCTCATCCTCGAGGGCTTTGGCGGTGCGGCCGGGACTGGTCAACGGTCGCCGCGATCGTGGTCGCAAGCCCGGATCGCCCTCGGCGAGGTAGCGCTGAAACCAGGGTGATCACCCAGCGTCGCGACACCCCGTACTCACGTGCAACCTCACTTTTGGTCCGCCCCTCGACCAACACGGCCGCGACCACAAGATTTGCCATTCCCATCGTCCACCCCTACGCCTGAGGTGTGCACGATGTCCCGAGACAGGTGTGAACGGTGTCCTGAACTCAGACACCCCCTCGGACACTCACTGAGAAGGCGATAAGCCCCGGGGGTTTCAGCGGCCGGCGTGCGATCGTGTACCAGAACCGCCTCGAGGGCCAAGCCGTTTCTAGGGCGACTACCTGCGGCTTAGGTTGACCAATGGGGTTATCCACAGCGGCTCAAGGTTGTGCCTTGGGTGTCGGTGGCGGTCGATATAATCGAATGTATGTTCGATACCCTGCCGCTGGACCCGGCGGCGTTTAGCGACGCCGACGACGCGGCGGTGGTGGTGGCCATCGAGGACTGGGCCCGGGTGGAGACAACCGCGGGTGCGCGACGGAGACAATCCCCTATCCCCCATCTACAGCGGCGAGATCATTGATGAGGCCGAGTACCAGGCGGCACGTCACGCCGAGAGCCTCGAAGCGAAGTCGACCCCGAGAACATTGGCGATGCCTTCAGCTCAATATTCGACTGGGCCAAGAAGAGTCAAATCCGTTGAGACTGCGAGCAATCCGCCAGTTCCGAACGGTTCACACTTGTAGTTCTACGCGCGTCACACCGCGCGCTTGTGCTGCACCACCGGGGTAAATACCGCGGCGTCCTGGCTGAATGTCGCCGGTTGGCGTTTCCCCAATGCCAATTGGTCGGGGAAGGGACCGGCCTCGCCCCACAGAAAGTCGGCCACCTCGCTGAGGAACATCCCCGACTGGCCGCCCGCAATGGGCCAATTCTTGTCGTCCATCAGCCAGTACTGGCCGTAGTCGGCGGCGCGGGGGTCGCGCCTGTGGGACTTCGCCAGCCGCAGCCCCTGGCGGTCGGCGGCGCGCCGCAGCCGGTTCTCCAGCACCTTGAACTCGGTCGGTGCCATGGCTTCGATTTCATCCTGGGTGGGTATGCGCGTCGCCATACCCCAAGTTATACGCGGAACTACACCAGGTTGATTGCCTTTTGGAGTGGGCGAACGACAGAGATCCCGATCCACGGCTGCGCGCTACCCGGAGCCCGCGTGACAACGGCCCGCGTCTGGGTCGACACTGCCCTCGTGTCGGTGTGGCAGAACGGCGAGAGCACCAGGCAGGTCACCCGGTGGGGCGGGCGTGCCGCCCCGGCCTGGCCCGCCCCGCCCCGCCCCCGAAGTGGGTGCCGGATGCCTCCTAGACGACAAGCGCCTGGCGACAACGCACCCGTCTTCGCAGCGTCAGTTGACGGCCGCGCTAAACAAGTTGCACGAGGTGCCGGCGCGCGGCGGGGCAAGTTGGCGATGGTGCAGGCGATGGGCAACCACTACGTGTTCCCAGGTCGCCCGCCCGTACGGTCACACCACCCGATCATGTTCTGGCTCTACAACCACCCACGCAGTCAAATGGACTGGTGAATTACCGGAACGGTGCCGGGCTGATGAGATCGCGGAACGGCGGGTTAGGCGTAGGCGTGCCCGCGCTGGACCTGGCGCTACATCAAGGACGACCTAGCGGTGGGGGCTCTTAACCCTACGACGTGCTCGGCTGGTCTGCCCGGACTCGGACATGGGCCGGGGACAACACGGCGATGATGCTTAATAGTTCATCCGAGGTGAGGTCGATGAGTCGAACTTCGTTCATCATGCTTCTGACTTCGTCGCGGAGTCGGGAAGTTGTGCGGTACACGATGGCCCCCTTCTTGAAGGCTCTACAGGTCTCAGTGTTTGGTTGCCTGGTCGCATCGGCTAGTGACCAGGGTCCCTGAAGAGGGGAGGCTTTGGTCCCAACCCCGAGGGGGTCCCTGAGCCTGAGTCGCTACCGCAGATTGCGCGGAGGGCATCCCCGTGAGCTTGACCCGGATGGCTTGTGATTTAAGAACGTTCTTTGCGTATCCGCTACCACCACCTACTCAAGACATTCTGGACCGGTGACCGCGGCTGGACCGATCGGCAGCTCCCCGACGGCACCGTCATCTGGAAGGATTGGAATAGCCGCGACGGGTGCGACCGTTCCGGCGAACGCAACGCCCGGCTTCCTGGGCACGTCCGGAACGCCGGTTCTACTTGACGACTCTGGCGCTCCCACCGGCCCGGATGATCCCAGATGCGCGCAGATGCCTTTGTCCGCCACCTGCCAGGGCGGCCCGTACTATCAGGGGCCTCCCACCACACAGGGGCTTCCCACCAGCCCATTTGATCCCCAATGTGCCACCATGCCTGGCGACGGGGCGTGCGCGGGGGGCCCGTACGCGCCGCCTCCTCCGCCACCGCCGCCGCCTGATGCCGGGATGCCTCATGTCGGGATGGGCGGTATGGGCGGGATGCCCGGGCACATATAACTCAGGCGACCAACATCATGTAGGGCCGGAGACTGACATGCTGGCCCGAAGCAATGAGTTCGATTAGTCGGCGTTGCTCGAAGGACTTCCAACTCGATTCCCCCGCAGGCACTCTCAAATTCTGGACCGGTGACCGCGGCTGGGCAGACCGGCAGCTGCCCGACGGGCGCGCTATCTGTATCGCACGGTCACTGGAGCCGAGGATTGTCATCATCAACACCCGCGACCTACGCTGATACCCGGATCTCCCTCTCAGCGGCCCGCGAGCGGGATCATGCCCCGCATCGAGTCCCTCGCGTCCCCACGACGAGGCGATCAACCGAGAGGGGACATAAAGTGAACATCAATCTCACAAAGGTGGCGTCGGCGGCACTTGCGGCCCTGACCGTGGCGGCGATCACGATCGCCACAGAGGCATCCGCCCCGGCGGCCAGTCCCACAGCCGGCTTCGTTGCCCAACAACGGCTCGGCGATGATGACGGCACCGGGGTCGGGCCCAACACCGGCCCCGACCCCAACCTCTGGAACGGGGGCGACCCCGCTGGCGGCACCGGGATAAGCGCCGGGCCCGATACCGGCACCGGCCCCGGGTACTTCAACGGCGGCAACCCCGCTGGCGGCACCGGGATAGACACCGGGACCGACACCGGCAGCGGCCCCGGCATCTGGAACGGTGGCGAGTCCGCTGGTGCTTCGTGAATCGACGTAGCCGCCGGGCAATCATTGCGGGTCTGCGTGCCGAGAACCCGTCCCGGCAGCCGGATCTTCTTCCCCGCGTGCGACACCACCACCGTTCTAGCCGCCAACAGCCGACTTCCAGTCAATTCCCCCACGCTTAAGGCTGACGCTGCGACACTGAGGTCGCGATGACCACCAGGAACGTTGGGTTGGCCGCGGTGATCGGCGTTATCGTCGCCGCGGGATCGCTGGTGGCTGCGCCGGTGGCTAAAGCTGATATTGATTTTGAATGCAAGCCAGGATGCTGGGGCGCAGCCGCGGCGTCGCCTTCGGCCGGACAAGAAGCGATGCGGCTCAACTATCGGACTCGACAAGACGCGGAGGATGCAGCCGTCTTGTGGTGCGACGTCCTCGGCAAGACGAACGACTGCCAGATGCTCACATCGGGACTGGGCTGTCTCTCGATCGCGGTGAGCAGCGACGGGAAAACGTTCGCGGGAGGGGTCGCGCTATTTCAAGACGCCGCCGACGCGGCAGCCTTAGACGGTGCTCCACCCGGGTCGAAGATCGACCTCCGCGACTGCAACGGCTAATTACCGGGCCAGCGCCGCAACTCCGAGCCAGCCACCCAGGTGGAGTGCGTGCCGCTGGAAACCCGTTCCGGCAGTTGGAGTTTGCACACCGGACCGTCGCCGACCCGCCCCGCGTCGAACACCAGGCAGTAGGATGCATCGGCATTCAGGTCGGTGGTCAACGTGACCAGGTAGCCGTCGTCCTCCGAGCTGCTACCCACGCGCGGCGCCATCGCCGTTTCGCTGCCGTACACGCCGTGCTCGAACGCATACCGCTCCTCCGCGCCGGTCTGCAGGTCGTGCTTGACCAGGCCGTCGAACAAGAACCATCCGGGCTTACCGGTGGCGGCGTAGGTGTACCGATATGCGCCGCCGGCATACCCGCTGTTGATCATCCCGAACTCGGTGATGCTGTCCGACAGCTGCTCCTCGCGAACGGCGCCGCTCACCAAGTTGAGCCGCCACCGGTGCAGTCGCGCCTGCATCCGGTCGAGCGCCAGGAACCGGAATGCGCGCTGCCACTTGTCCCCCGACCCGCTGTCAACCGGTTCCGGATCGCCCTGGAAGAATCCGTCGAGCACGATCTCGTCACCGTCTTCGTACGCGTTCACGAAATGCAGCACGTAGGTGGACTCAGCCTCGAACCACCGGATGTCGTCGGATTGCCCGCGGCGCGGAATCACCCCGAGCCGTGACGGCATATCCGGGTGAAACCGCGCTGCGTGCACGTCCCTCTTCAGCAGCTCGGCATCCCAGAACAGCGGAAAGTCGTTGAGAATGGCGTAATTTCGGGTGAACGCCATGTCGTGGGGCAGCCGCGGGCCCGGCAGCGGGATGTCGACGTAGTGCGCCAGCTCGCCGTGCTCGTCCACCACGCCGTAGTGCATGAACGGCGCCTGCTTACTGTAGTTGAAAAACAGCAGTTCGCCGCTGGCTTCGTCGACCTTCGGGTGTGCCGAAACTCCCCAGTCGAACGGGAATCGCCCGTTCCACGTTTCCTTGCCAAGGGTTTCGGCCGAGAACGGGTCGATGCGGTAGAGGTCGCCGCACTGGTAGAAGCTTGTCAGCGCGGTGCCTCGGTGCACGATCACGTCGGTGCTCGACGCGTCCTTCATCCGGCCGCGCGCCCCCCACCCGTCACGTTCGGCCAGCTTCGGTGGCTCCGCCAACCCGGCCCACAGCGGCTGACCCGCCTCATTCTCTGCGAGGAATCCCTCGGTGCGGATAAACCGGTTGCGGTAGAACGCCTTTCCGTCCCGGAATCCGACGACATGAACCATCCCGTCGCCGTCGAACGGGTGATAAAACTTCAACGCCGGGTGCAGCGGATTCTCGGTGTTGCGCAGATAAACACCGTCGATGTCGCCGGGAACCTCACCTTCGACCGCCAGAAGATCGTCCGCGGACCATTCCGTCGTTTGCGGCCGCCACGGCCCGGTCCGGTACGGGTGGTCGTCGTCCTCGGGCAATGTCGACAGGAACTTGCCGATGACCTCAACGTCCATCAGCGGCGCCCACCACGAAACTGACGGCCGTTGCCGTGCTTCCACCGATGTTCAGCGTGCCGAAGGTGCGCGCGCCCTCGACCTGGTAGTCGCCCGCCGAGTCGCTGACCTGCCGGGCGGCATCGACGAGCATCCTGACACCGGATGCGCCGACAGGATGGCCACCGCCGATCAGGCCACCGCTGGGGTTGATCGGCAACCGGCCGCCGTTGGCGACGTCGCCGTTGTCGATTGCCTGCCACGACTGGCCTGGCGGCGTGAGCCCGATGTGGTCGATCGCGAGGTACTCGCTCGGCGTGAAGCAGTCATGCACCTCGAACCCGTCGAGGTCGTCGAGCGTGAGCCCGGCCCGATCAAATGCATCCTGCACGGTGGTCCTCAGATGTGGCAGGACGTAAGGGTTCTCGGCGGAACGTTGGAGCTTCTGCCGCAGCCCCAACCCGACGGTGTGGTGACCCCACCCCAGGATCCGTGCCAGCGGCCGGACGTCGGGATGCGCCTCCAGAAACTGATCGGAAACCAAAACCACGCCGGCGCCACCGTCGGTGACCTGACTGCAGTCGAACCGGCGCAACCGGCCCTCGATCACCGGATTGGCCTCCGCCTCCGTGAGATCCGGAACCTGCCAGTCGCGCGTCTGTGCGTTCGGGTTCTTGCGGGCGTTGCTGAAGTTCAGCTCCGCGATCGCCCGCAGATAGGCCTCGTCGAGCCCGTACCGCCGATCGTACTCGTCGGCGATTTCGCTGAACATGAAGGGCCACATGTACTTTGCGTCTTCACCCTCGTGCCCGATCCAGGCCGCCGCACCGAGGTAGCTCGTCGCGGTGTCCCCCGGCACCGTTTTCTCCAACTCGACGCCGATCACCAGCGCGCTCGAATACGCGCCCGATTTCAGGTCCGCGATAGCGGCCAGCCCTGCGACGCTGCCCGACGCGCAGGCCGCCTCATGGCGGGCGGCCGGAACTCCCCACAGGTCGTCGCAGACGGTCGCAGGCATTGCGCCGAGGTGGCCCTGGCCGGTGAACAGCTCTCCGAACGCGTTGCCGACGTGCACGACCCCGATGTCGCCCGCGTCCACTTTCGACGACTCGAGAGTGCGCCGCACCACCTCGCCGGTGAGATCCGCGAAGTCAAGGCCTTCCCGGCTGAAGTTGCGCGCGAAGTCCGTCTGGTAGCCGCCGAGCAGCCACACATCTGACGTGCTCATGGCCGCAGGCTACTCCTTTGCCGCCCCCTGACCACCGCATAAGCGAACAGACCCCACGATACGACGACGACAGCGAATACGACCCCCTCGACGACTTCCACGGCGTCGGCCGGATACAGCACCCCGGTGATGTAGTGGGCGATGAAACCGTCGGACGGCAGCGGCGACGTACCTGCGCGTGCCCGCGCCCAGCGTTCCAGTTCGGTCAGCGGACACACCAGGTGAAGCGAGACGAGGCCGACTCCCCAGACGACGGCCGATATGTGCAGGAAGATCGTGCGGGGCCAGCGCAGCGCAACAAATCCGCCGACCACCAGGTAGCCGATGAACGCAAAATGCGCGACGACCACGACGGCGACGACGATGATGTACAGATTGCTCATCCCTCTGACCCACGGTAGGTGCGTTGTCTCACTCCACTGTGGCACTTGCGGCTGCCAGACGGCTTGTGCCCCTTCTCTGCGTACTCGGCCTGCTCGCCGGCTGCGGCGGCCCAGTGAACTCGCCACCCGCCGCGTCGACGGATACCGCCAAGGCTGACGCCGTGCTGAAGATCGTCAAGGACACGCTCGCGGAGCGACACCTGAAGGCGGTGATCGTCCGCGTCACCGTGAACGGCAAAGAGGTGCTGACACAGGCGGTCGGCGATTCGATGACCGGGGTGCCCGCCACTCCACAAATGCACTTCCGCAACGGGGCGGTCGCGATCTCGTACGTGTCCACCCTGCTGCTGAAGCTCGTCGACGACGGGAAGGTCCGCCTCGACGACAAGATGTCGAAGTGGCTGCCCGACTTCCCGCACGCAGATCAGGTCACGTTGGGCCAGCTGGCACAGATGACGTCTGGCTACCCGGACTACGTCCTTGGCAACGACGCGTTCGATGCGGCCCTGTACGCCAACCCATTCAAGCAGTGGACCACCGACGATATTCTGACGCAAATACGTTCGCGGCCACTGCTTTACCCACCCGGAACCAACTGGAACTACGCCCACACCAATTACGTGCTGCTGGGGCTTGCGCTAGAGAAGGCGACCGGCCAAGACATGCCAACGCTGCTGAACGACAAGGTCCTTCGTCCGCTCGGCCTATCGCAGACCGCCAACTTCGACACCCCCGAGATCCCGTCGCCGGTACTGCACGCATTCTCGTCCGAGCGCCGCGCGGCGTTGAAGATTCCGCCCGGCACGCCCTTCTACGAAGAATCCACCTACTGGAACCCGTCGTGGACGATCACACACGGCGCGATCCAGACAACGAACATCTACGATCTCGAGGCCACGGCGGTAGGCATCGGGTCCGGCAAGCTGCTGTCCGCCGACTCGTACAAGGCGTTGGTGTCGACGGACCTTCGGGGCAAGACCCACGCGCAGGAGGGCTGCCCAACGTGCTTTGAACAGAACGACGTCTACACCTACGGGCTCGGCATCATCATCTCCGGCCACTGGCTCCTGCAGAACCCGCAGCTCGCCGGCTACGCGGCCGTCGAAGGGTACCTGCCGTCGCAGAAGATCGCGGTCGCGGTGGCAAACACATACGAGCCGCAGGCCTTCGACGACCAGGGCAATTACTCCAACGAGGCCGACATGTTGTTCCGGCGGGTCGCCGCCGAGATGGCGCCGAATGACGCGCCGCCCATGCCGCCCGCGAAATAGTTGGCCGGGGCACGGGGGCGACGCAGGTATTCGATACCACCGGTTGTCCGGATTGGAGGACACTAGTGGGGAGGGAACCGCGATGCGACGATTCACCGGCTTGGCGCGCGGCGCCACTGGCATATTCTCCGACCGACGGGAGGCCGGCCGGGTCCTCGCCGACGCGCTTTCGGCCTATCAGGGCGCTGAGGGCCTGCTTGTGCTCGGCCTGCCGCGGGGCGGTGTCCCCGTCGCGTGGGAGGTGGCAGCCGCACTGCACGCTTCACTGGACGTGTTCGTCGTCCGCAAGCTCGGTGCCCCGCGCTGGGAGGAACTCGCGGTGGGAGCGCTGGCCAGCGGCGGGCTTGTGGTGTTCAACGACGACGTGGTGCGCAGCCTGCGAATCAGCGACGAACAGCTGGCGCAGGTGATCGAGAAGGAATCCGCGGAGCTGACGCGCCGTGAGGCGGCGTACCGCGGCGGGCAGCCGCCCATCGAACCCGCCGGCAAGACGGTCATCCTGGTCGACGACGGAATAGCCACGGGCGCGAGCATGCTGGCGGCCGTTCGGGCCATCCGTACAGCGGGCCCAGCGAAAATCGTGGTCGCGGTGCCGGTGGCCCCGCCGAGCGCGTACCGGCAACTGGCCGCCGCTGCAGATGATGTCGTTTGCGTAGAGGTCCCTGCGGCATTCCTGGCGGTCGGCGAGTATTACCGCGACTTCAGCCAGACATCCGACGACGAGGTGCGCGAACTGCTGGCGACCGGAACTACTGGCTAGTCTCGGAGTCTTTGTGCTCTTCTGGCTCGGACTTCGCGGCGTCCGCAGCCGGCGCATCCTCTTCGCCCGCGTCTTCGCCCGCGTCCTCGTCCGGATAGTCGGCGTCGGACTTGGTGTCGTCGGCAGCGGCGCCCTTGGTGTCGCGCCGCGCCCGCTCACGCAGCGCGTCGACGATCAGCAAGATCACGCCGATCACGCTGGCGCCGATACAGACCCACGCGATGATTTCGTTGCTGGTGACCACCGCGGTGACCAGCGCGGCAAGGCCGATCACGGCCATGACAAGTGCAACGATGAGCATCGAATCAGCCCCCCGGGCTAGTTATTGCCCCTATTGAATTGGTTGAACGCACCGCTTTCGTTGTTGGCGCTCGAGTCTACCGGCGCAGCGGATCCGCGCTGGCCCAGTTCCTCCAGTTGAGACTCTAGATAAGTCTTGAGCCGAGTGCGGTATTCGCGCTCGAACGTGCGCAGTTGCTCGAGGCGACCCTCCAGCACAGTGCGCTGCTGGTTGATGGTTCCCATGATCTCGGAGTGCTTGCGCTCGGCGTCCGCCTGCAGCGCGTCGGCCTTCTCCTGCGCCTGGCGCAGCTGGGTCTCCGAGCGCATCTGCGCGTCGGACAGCATCGCGTCGGCGCGCTGCCGGGCCTCAGCGACAGTGGTCTCGGCGGTGTGACGAGCCTCGGCCACGATCGACTCGGCGTTCGCGCGGGCATCCGAGAGCAGCTTGTCGGCCTGGGCCTTCGCGGTGCCGGTCAGCCGGTCTGCGGTGTCCTGCGCCAAGGCCAGTACTCGCGCGGCCTTCAAATGCTGCTCTTCTTCAGCGATGCCTGGCGCCGCAGCCAGCGGCGCCTCGTAGACGGGCCGCGGCGCCGGCTGTGGCTCAGGCTGTGGCTCAGGCTGTGGCGGAGGCGGCTCGTAGATCGGCATGGCCTGGGTGGGCGACACACCGGCGCCGGACCGTGCGCCCGCGAGCTCCTGCTCGAGCTCGGCAACGCGCTGGCGCAGATCGGAGTTTTCCTCGATCAGCCGCGTAAGCTCACCCTCGACCAGATCGAGGAACGCATCGACCTCATCCTCGTTGTAACCGCGCTTGCCGATCGGCGGTTTACTGAATGCGACGTTATGCACGTCGGCGGGCGTTAGCGGCATTGTCTGCCCCCTCAAGTCTGGACGGTCGAAGCTGATGTGGAAGTGTAGACCGAACGGGTTGCCAGCACTGTAACTGGCGTCCATCCTGTCACATCAGACCCGCCGGTTGCGGCCGAGCATAATAATTAAGAAGTAATTTCAATCTAGCGTGCTCAATTTCGCGTTGGGAAATGTTCATCCCACCTTCGGGCTACGCGGCCTCGCTGAACGCCAGGTTCATGCCGATGAACGCGACCAGCAGCAACACCATGATCGACAGGTCGAAGCGGACTGCGCCGATCGTGAGCTGGGGAATTATGCGGCGTAACAACTTAACCGGCGGATCGGTGAGCGTCAGGATGATCTCGAGGATCACCACCGTGGCGCCCCGCGGGCGCCAGTCGCGCGCGAACGAGCGAATGAACTCGATGACCACTCGGGCGATAAGCAGCAGCCAGAATACGAACAGCGCTAAACCCAAGATATTGAAGAACAGCCGCAACCTGGCACGACCTCACTGTGACTTCGACGACAACGCCCCGGCGCTGCCAGCCTACCGACTCTGACTGTCGGCCCAGCCAACGAGATCCTACTGGTAGGCGTAGAACCCGGCCTCGGCGATGCGGCGGCGCTCCTCGGCGGTCACGTCGATGTCGGATGGCGACAGCAGGAAGACTTTGGTGGCCACCTTGTCGAACGAGCCGCGCAGCGCGAAGGCCAGCCCCGCAGCGAAGTCCACCAACCGCTTCGCGTCGGCGTTGTCCATCGTGACCAGGTCAATGATCACCGGCGTGCCGTCGCGGAAGCGCTCACCGATGGTGCGGGCCTCGCCGTAGTCCTTGGGCCGCAGCGTGGTGATCTTCGACAGCGGGCTGCCCTCCTCGAACAGCATCGCCATTCGCCGGGGATCCATCGCCAGCGAGCCGCGGGTCGCGCCGCGCAGCGAAAACCGCGAAGACGGACGCTCGAAGTCACGGGTGCCCCTCAACCGCTCGTAACGCGGCTCGTCGTAGCCACCGCGGTAGCCGGGTGGGTAGTCATCGGGTTCACGATCGTCGTACTCGCGGCGATCGTCGTACCGGCGGCTGTAGCCCTCGTCGCCGAACCGCTCGCCCTGCGTACGCCGCGCGTAGCCACGTCCGCGATCGTCGTCGTCGTAGTACTCATCGTCGTAGTCCTCCATCGGCGCCATGCCGAAGTAGGCCTTGACCTTGTGCAGCGTACTCATCTGTGACCCTTCCGGGAGGCTCGTTCGCGTGATGAAGATGTGACAGGAGTGACTACTGAAGGTGACGTTAGCGGTCTCGGTCCCAACAACGCGGTACCGACACGCACACAGGTCGACCCATGTTTCACGGCAACTTCCAGGTCGTCCGACATGCCCGCCGACAGGCCGGTCGCTTGCGGGTGAGCGCGCAGCACCCGCTGGTGCTCCGCGGCAAGCCGCGCAAACGCCTGCCCTGGGTCGGTGTCGAGCGGCGGAATACCCATCAGCCCGACCAGCGACAGTGCTCGCGCGGCGGCCACCTCGTCGCACAGCTGGTCAACCAACTGCGGACGGCGGGCGTCCACACCGCCGCGCGAGGGGTCGTCGTCGAGGCTGACCTGCACATACACCTGAAGCAGCTCGTCTCGAGCACCCGCATCGAGTTCCGCGGCGACGGCGCGGTCCAGCGCGGCGACCAGGCGCGTGCTGTCGACCGAATGAGCGGCGTAGGCCCACCGCGCAAGTGACCGGGCCTTGTTTCGCTGGATCTGGCCGACCATGTGCCAGCGCACGGATTCGCCTATCAGTTTTGCCACCTCCGCGGATTTGGCGGCGGCTTCTTGTTCGCGGGATTCGCCAAAAGAGCGGCAGCCGAGTCGGGACAAAGTCGCGACATCGGTCGCCGGAAAGAATTTCGTGATGGGCAGCAGTTCAATTTCGCCGGCATTGCGGCCGGCGGCGGCGGCGGCCTCGTCGATTCGTCGTTGCACCGCTGCGAGAGCAACGCGCAATTCTTCTTCGCGTTCCGTCATTCCATCCATATGACCGACGCCAGCCGCCCCGTCGTGGCGTCCCTGCGGTGACTGAACAGAGCGGGTTGCGCAAACGTGCACCTGGGGTCGATATCGATCGCCTTCACACCCAAAGTGCTGAGTTGCCCCTCGATTCCGACACGCAGATCCAAGGCCGGAGTGCCGTGACGGCTGGTGGTTCTGCTGCCCGGCAGCGCCGCTTCGACCTCCGCTGCCATCTCCTCGGGGACCTCGTAGTTGGGGCCGCTGACCGCCGGACCGAGCAGCACCGACACGTCATCGACATCGGCGCCCGCGGCTTGCATCGCCTCCACCGCCCGTGCCACCACGCCGCGCTGTGCCCCCACCCGGCCGGCGTGCACCGCGGCCACCACGCCGGAGCGGGCGTCGGCCAAGAGCACCGGCACGCAGTCGGCCGTCACCACCGCCAGCGCCAGCCGCGGCGTCGTGGTGACCAGCGCATCGGTGGCCTCGACCGCGGTCACGCGCGGGCCGTCGACCCGCGTCACCCGGTCGCCGTGCACCTGGTTCATCCAGATCACCCGGTCCTCCTCGAGACCGATGGCTGCGGCGAGCCGCTTTCGGTTGGCCGCCACCGCTTCCGGCTCGTCGCCGACGTGGTCACCGAGGTTGAACGTGTCGAAGGGCGGCTTGGACACACCGCCTGCGCGGGTGGTGGTCACCCGCCGCACCCGAACCGTCACCCTGTCAGTATCTAGCGACGCATGAACGGCGGCACATCCACGTCGTCGTCATCGTCGCCGCCGATGCGCACTGTCGAACCGTTGGTGTGCACCGGCACCGCGGCAGCCTCGACCGGTTCGAACAGCGTCGTCGTCACCGTGCCCGCACTTCCGGCGGCCACCTTGGCGCCTGCGCCAACCACCGGCTTGCGGCTCGAGCTGTTGGCGTCGAAGCCGGCCGCGATGACGGTGACCCGCACCTCGTCGCCCAATGAGTCGTCGATCACTGTGCCGAAGATGATGTTGGCCTCCGGATGCGCGGCCTCCTGCACCAACGATGCGGCCTCGTTGATCTCGAACAGACCGAGGTCGCTACCGCCGGCGATCGACATCAGCACACCCTGTGCGCCCTCCATCGACGCCTCGAGCAGCGGCGAATTGATCGCGATCTCAGCGGCTTTCAGCGCGCGGCCGTCTCCACGTGCCGACCCGATACCCATCAACGCGGTGCCCGCGCCCGACATGATGCCCTTGACGTCGGCGAAGTCGACGTTGATCAGGCCCGGCGTGGTGATCAGGTCGGTGATGCCCTGCACACCGTTCAGCAGGACCTCGTCGGCACTGCGGAAGGCGTCCATCAGCGAGACTTGCGCGTCGCCCATCTGCAGCAGCCGGTCGTTCGGGATCACGATCAGCGTGTCGCAGCTCTCACGCAGCGAAGTGATGCCGGTTTCGGCCTGCGTGCTGCGGCGCTTGCCCTCGAACGAGAACGGCCGTGTGACAACCCCCACGGTCAACGCGCCGAGCTTGCGCGCGATGCTGGCGACCACGGGCGCCCCGCCAGTGCCGGTACCGCCACCCTCGCCCGCAGTGACGAACACCATGTCGGCGCCCCGCAGCAGCTCCTCGATCTCGTCCTTGGCGTCGTCCGCGGCCTTGCGTCCGACCTCCGGATCGGCCCCGGCACCCAGTCCGCGGGTGGAGTCGCGGCCGACGTCGAGCTTGACGTCGGCATCACTCATCAGCAGAGCCTGCGCGTCGGTGTTGATAGCGATGAACTCCACGCCTTTGAGCCCTTGCTCGATCATCCGGTTCACGGCGTTCACGCCGCCACCGCCGATGCCGACGACTTTGATGACGGCGAGGTAGTTATGCGGGGGGGTCATCGGTCGCCTTCCCTCGGGGCAAACCCTCAACCTCAACTTGAGGTTTAGAGTTATGTCAAGTAGTTTCGTGCACCACGCACGGTATGGCGACGCTGGGCGCTATCCATGCAGGCGCGCCGTATTGAACGCGGAATTTCTCTATTTCACCGTCGGCAAATCGGGGCTCGACACGTCATAGGTGTGGCCCGGCCGGGTGAGCAGAGCCGCGAGTTTCTCGGCCTTCTCATCGGTCCGATCGGTGGTCCCCCAGATCACCACGCGCCCGTCTAACAGCGTCAACGTGATGGACGCGACCGACGGCGCGGCGACGCGGACGACCTGTCCGGCCACCTCCGGGCGGAGCGCGGTCAGCACCTGCAGCGCCGCCTTGGTGGGCGGATCGCTCGGGCCGGGATTGTCGACATCGAGGTACGCGATCCCGGGCGGTGGTGGCGCAGTCGCGAAATCGACGCCGTCACGGTCGAAGAGATGCGTGCCGTCCGGTAAGTCCTTGACCGCCACCGGTACCCGCTCGACCACCGTGACGCGCAGCGACGACGGATACTCCCGCTGCACCCGCACCGACGCCACCCGGCGGATCGTCGCGACCCGGTTGGCGACCTTGTCGGTGTCGACCTGCAGCAACGGAGTCCCGGTGGGCACGGCCACCGCCGCGACCACCTCGTCACGCGGTAACGCCTGGAGGCCGTCGACGACCAGATTGCGGACCGACATGATCGGGGTGAAGTACAGCAGGAGGCCGAGGCCGACGGATATCACCGCAATGACGATCCCCCACGTCAGGACCTTCAGACCCCGAACTACGCCTCTCTCAACAGGTTTCGGTGCAGTCGCGGCGGCAGTGACCCGCCGCTTGGCCTCACGCCGGGCGTCCTCGATCCCGCGGGCGCGAGCGGCCGCGGAGCGGCGCTGCTCACGCTCTCGACGGGCCCGACGGCGCGGACCTTCGAAGTCCTCTTCGGGTTCGGGCGTGATGTGGACTTCTCCCGGCACCGGCTCGGTCATTGCCGCATCACTCCCGAACGGCCGGGTGCGCTGCGATTCGCCTTCACCTGCAGGGAGTTCATGATCTCCGGGCCGAGCATCGTGACATCTCCGGCGCCCATGGTGATCACCACGTCGCCGGGCCGCGCCACGTCGGCCACCAGGTCGGGCACCGCGGAAAAGTCGGGCACGTACTGCACCGGGACATCGACGTGCTCGGCGACCAGTGCACCACTGACCCCGGCCATCGGCTGTTCACGTGCACCATAGACATCGAGGACGAACACCAGATCGGCGTCGCCGAGCGCATGACCGAAGTCGCGTGCGAAAAGCTCTGTGCGCGAATACAGATGGGGCTGAAAGACGGCGATCGCGCGACCACTGCGATCGGCAGCACGCGGCGCTTGCTCGATGAGCGTGCGCACCGCCGCCAGCGTCGCACGGACCTCGGTCGGATGATGGGCGTAGTCGTCGTATACCCGAACCCAGTCGGCCGTGCCCACGAGTTCGAACCGGCGCCGCACGCCCTCGAACCCGGCCAGGCCGTCGAGCACACATTCGGGTTCGGCGCCCGCTTCGACCGCCGCAAGCACCGCGCCGAGCGCGTTCAGCGCCATGTGCCTGCCGGGCACCGACAACCGCATCACCCGCGGCAGGTCCTCGCCCCCCAGCCGCACGTGTGCCACCGCCCCGGTGCCCTGCTGTTCCCAGCTGAGCAGCACGCCGGCCATCTCGGCGCCGTCCTGGCTCCCGTACTTCAGCACACGCCCCCCGCGAGCCCCGGCGCGCTCAGCCAGCGCGGCCGCCCCGGGGTCGTCGACACAGACGACCAGCGCGCCGTCCGGGGCCACTCGGTCCGCGAAGTCGTCGAACACCGCGGTGTAGGCCTGCGCGCTGCCGAAGAAGTCCAGGTGGTCCACCTCAATGTTGGTCACCACCGCGACGTCGGGCGCGTACTCCGGGAGCGAGCCGTCGCTCTCGTCGGCCTCCGCGACGAAGTAGTCGCCACTGCCGTGGTGGGCATTGGTGCCGGCCTCCCCCAGATCGCCGCCCACCGCGAACGACGGATCGAGGCCGCAGTGCTGCAGCGCGACGATCAGCATCGACGTCGTGGACGTCTTGCCGTGCGTGCCGGTGACCATCACGGTCCGGTAGCCGCTCATCAGCATGGCCAGCACCTTGGGCCGCAGCACGACGGGGACGCCGCGCCGATGGGCCTCGACCAGCTCGGGGTTGGTCTTCGGGATCGCGGCATGCGTGGTGATCACCGCCGTCGGGCCGCCGGGAAGCAGGTCCAGCGAGGACGGGTCATGGCCGATGCGAACCTCGGCGCCACGCGCGCGCAGGGCCAGCACACCGCGCGACTCCTTGGCGTCGGACCCGGACACCACAGCGCCACGGTCCAGCAGGATCCGGGCAATGCCCGACATGCCGGCGCCGCCGATGCCGACCATGTGCACCCGCTGCAGCTCGGCCGGTAGCGGATGCGGGATCATCCTGGTCTCCCGGCGCGGCGTGCCCTGATCGCGACGTCCAGTGCGACCTGCGCGACCTTCTGCGCCGCGTCGCGATGGCCCACCAGCGCCGCTGCGGCGGTCATCGCGGCGAGCCCCGGCCCGTCGGTCAGCAGTCCCGCTACGGTGTGGGCGACGTAGTCCGGCGTGAGGTCCCGATCGGCCACGATCAGCCCGCCGCCCGCGTTGACCACCGGCAACGCGTTGAGACGCTGTTCGCCGTTGCCGATCGGCAACGGCACGTAGACCGCTGGCAGCCCGACCGCGGAGACCTCGGCCACCGTCATCGCGCCCGACCGGCAGATCGCCAGGTCGGCCGCGGCATAGGCGAGGTCCATCCGGGTCAGGTACGGCACCGCGATGTACGGCGGTTCGTCCGCGACAGGCTGCGGCAGGTTCAGCCGGTTCTTCGGCCCGTGTGCGTGCAGCACTGAAATGCCTGCGGCAGCAAGCGGTTTCGCTGCGGCGGCGATGGCCTCGTTGATCGACACGGCCCCCTGTGAGCCGCCGAACACCAGCAGCACCAGCGCATCGTCGGCGAGGCCGAAATGCGCGCGCGCCTCGGCGCGCATCGCGATCCGGTCCAACGCGGTGATCGCCGACCGCACCGGCACGCCGACGACCTCGGCGTGGCGCAGGCCCGAGTCGGGCACCGCCGACAGCACGCGCTCCGCGCGCCGGGCCCCCACCCGATTGGCCAGCCCCGCGCTGGCGTTGGCCTCGTGGATCACCACCGGCACGCGGCGCCGGCGTCGTGTGCCGCCGCGGGCGGCGAGGTAGGCGGGCAGCGCCACATAGCCGCCGAAGCCGACGATCACATCGGCCTCGACGCGGTCCAGGATCGCCCGGGTCTCTCGCACGGCTCGCCGCACGCGCAGTGGCAACCGCATCAGATCGCCGTTGGGCTTGCGCGGCAGCGGCACCGGCGTGATCAGCTCAAGTTGATAGCCGCGTTCGGGGACCAGCCGGGTCTCCAGGCCGCGAGCGGTGCCCAGTGCGGTGATGCGCACTGCGGGGTCGAGCTCGGTGAGCGCATCGGCGACCGCCATCGCGGGCTCGACGTGGCCTGCGGTGCCGCCGCCGGCGAGCACCACAGAGATCGACGCGGCCCGAAGCCCTCCGGACGACTGAGCAGCCGTCGTCTGATCGCTTCTCAACGGTGATCTCTGCTCTTCGCGCAAGCGCTCATCGCTGACCTTCCAGAGCCCGTCTGCGCGCACCCCCGTTCCTGGGACTGCGCCGCTGTCCACCATGGCGTTGGCCGATTCTATGGTGTTCTGACCCGCGAGCCGCCCCGGCGGCGGCCGGAATGTTGCGCGACGTGTCGCGGGGCACCTTGCGCAACGCCTTCTTCGGCTTGGGCGCCTTGGGTGATTTTGTCGGCTTGGGCGCCTTCTGCGGCTTCGGCGAAGTGGGCCGCGACCGCAGTCGGTCGCGCAACGCCTCGGTGCGGGACGGGACATAGGGTTCGGGCATCGGCAGGCGCAGCAACCGGTTCACCTTGTCAACACGGCCGCCCCGCAGGGCGGCCACCGCCTCGGGCTCGTGACGCGCCGCGTTGGCGATCATGCCCATGATGAAAAGCGTCGCCGCGGTCGATGTTCCGCCCGCTGAGATCAGCGGAAGCTGCAGGCCGGTGATGGGCAGCAACCCGATCACGTAGCCGACGTTGATGAACGCCTGGCCCAGCACCCACATGGTCGCGGTGGCCGTCAGCAACCGCAGGAACGGGTCCGCTGAGCGGCGAGCGACCCGCATGCCGGTGTAGGCGAACAGGCCGAACAGGCACAGCGTGCCGAACGCGCCGACGAACCCCAACTCCTCACCGATGATCGCGAAGATGAAGTCGTTGTGCGCGTTGGGCAGGTAGTTCCACTTCGCGGTGCCCTGCCCCAGCCCATCGCCGAAGATGCCGCCGTTGGCCAGCGCGAACTTGGCCTGCCGGGCCTGGTAGCCCGAGTCCTGCGGGTCGGCCCCCGGGCTGAGCCACGACCGCACCCGGTCGGAGCGGTAGCCCTCCGAAACCGCGAGGATCGCGGCAGCACTGACCGCGGCGAACAGCGAGCTCACGAACACCCGCAGCGGCAGGCCGCCGTACCAGAGCAGCCCGAGCAGGATGATCGCCAGCGACACGGTCTGGCCCAGGTCGGGCTGAGCGACGATCAGACCGAGCGCGACAACGGCCGCCGGCACCAGCGGGATCAGCATCTCGCGCAGTGACGCCCGCTCCATCCGGCGCGCTGCCAGCAGATGCGCGCCCCAGATCGCGAACGCGATCTTGACCAGCTCCGACGGCTGCATCGACAAGCCGGCGACAACGAACCATCCGCGAGATCCGTTGGCCTCCTTGCCGATTCCCGGAACAAGCACCAAGACGAGCATGACGATCGTCAGCGCGAACGAGAACGACGCGGTGTGTCGAAACACCCGCACCGGGACCCGAAGCGCGACGTAGAACGCGACCAGCCCAACGACCGTCCACATCACCTGACGGCCGAAGATGATCCAGGGCGACCCGTCGTCGTCGAAGGACCGCACGCCGGACGCCGAAAGCACCATGATCAGCCCGAGCGAAGTCAACAGTGCGACGACCGCGATGACGAGATGAAACGACGTGAGCGGGCGGCCCAGCCACGACACGACCTTGGATCCGGTGGCGGCGCTCTGCTCCCCGGAGTTCTCGCCCCGACGCAGAAGCCGGGCCAGCACGTCGCGCATCGGCGGTTACCGCGCCGCGCCGCGCACCGCGGCTGCGAACGCGTCGCCGCGATGCGCGTAGCCCGTGAACTGGTCGAACGACGCCCCGGCGGGGGCCAGCAGCACGGTGTCGCCCGGCTGCGCGAGCCGTCGAGCCGCGTCGACGACCTCGGCCATCACTCGCCCGCCAACCGGCTCGGTCACACTAGTCACATCGGTCACATCAGACACTTGAGTCTCACGGGCCCCTTGCACCACAGCATCGTCCCCCGCGGTCACCTCGACGACGGGGACATCCGGGGCGTGTCGCGATAACGCGTTGGCAACCACCGCCCGGTCCCGGCCCACCAGTACAACGGCGACCAGCCGATTCGCGACCTGCTGCACCATCTCGTCGACGGACGCACCTTTGAGCAAACCGCCGGCCACCCAGATCACCCGCGGATAGGCCGCGATCGACGCCTGTGCCGCATGGGGGTTGGTGGCTTTGGAGTCGTCGACGTAAGCGACCCCGTCGAGAACGGCGACCAACTGCCCGCGGTGTGGCGCAACGCGGAACGACGACAGCGCCGCGGCGATCGCGTCGGCAGGCACGTCGACCGCCCGGGCAAGCGCGGCCGCGCCGAGCGCATCGAGCACCCCGACCGGTCCGGGCACGGGGATGGAGGATGCGGATGCCAGCGACAGTGCCTTTCCGGCGGCAGCGAACGCGCAGTCCAGCAGCATCCCGTCGCGAACGCCCAGCTCTCCCGCCGCAGGTTCGCCGAGCCGGAAGCCGACGCGGACGGGCGCCAGTGCGTCGGCCAGTAACCGCGCGGCCACCGGGTCGTCCAGACCGCAGACGGCCACCCGCCCGCGCAGCGCCCCCGCCTTCGCGGCGGCGTAGTGCTGAAACGTTCCGTGCCAGTCCAGATGGTCCTCGGCGACGTTGAGCACCGCGCCCGCCTCGGGCCGCAATGAAGGCGCCCAGTGCAGCTGGAAGCTGGACAACTCGACCGCCAGCAGCTCGGCGGGCTGATCGAGCAGGTCGAGCACCGGGCTGCCGATGTTGCCGCACAACACGCTGCGGCGGCCGGCGGCCAGCAGCATGTCGTGCAGCATCGAGGTGGTCGTCGTCTTGCCGTTGGTGCCGGTCACGACGAGCCAGCGTCGCGGCGGCCCGTAGCGCCCGGAAGCGTCCAGGCGCCAAGCGAGCTCGACATCGCCCCAGATCGGGACGCCGGCGGCCGCCGCGGCCGCCAGCAGCGCTGTGGTGGGCGAGAAGCCGGGGCTGGCGATCACCAGGTCGAAGTCGGCGATCCGCGGCACCGCCTCGGCGGGTGTCAGCGCCGCCGGATAACCGCGCAGCGCGGCGGGATCGTCGTCACAGACCGTCACCTGTGCGCCCAGTGGCGCCAGCGCGGCGATCACCGCGCGGCCGGTGACGCGGGCGCCGGCGACCAGCACCCGCGGTCCGGGAAGCACGTTCTCGACCATCTCAGTTACCGGTGGCGGCAAGCCATTCGCCGTAGAACAGCGCGACACCCAGCCCGCAGGCGATCGCGGTCAACAACCAGAACCGGATGATCACGGTGGTCTCCGCCCAGCCGACGAGCTCGAAATGGTGGTGGAACGGCGCCATCCGGAACACCCGGCGGCCGGTGGTGCGGAACGCCAGAATCTGCACCACCACCGACGTGATCTCGGCAACGAACAACGCGCCGAGCACCACCGCCAAGATTTCCGTGCGGCTGGTCACCGACAGGCCCGCGATGATCCCGCCCAGCGCGAGCGACCCGGTGTCACCCATGAAGATCTTGGCGGGCGCGGCGTTCCACCACAGGAACCCGATGCAGGCGCCCGTGGTGGCCGCGGCGATCAGTGCGAGGTCCAGCGGGTCGCGGACGTTGTAGCAGCCCAACCCGGGGGCTGTCGAACACGCGTTGCGGTACTGCCAGAACGTGATGATGACGTATGCGGCCGTGACCATCGCCATGGACCCGGCCGCCAGCCCGTCGAGCCCGTCGGTGAAGTTGACCGCGTTCGACCAGGCGCTGACGAGGACGACGCAGAACAGCACGAAAAGCGCGGGCGCCAACGTGACCGTCGCGATCTCGCGCACGTATGACAGCTGGGCCCCCGCCGGAGTGATCCCGTCGGCGTTGGGGAACTGCAGCACCAGAATGCCGAAGAGAACCGCGGCGACGATCTGCCCGACGGCCTTGGCGGTCTTGTTCAGCCCGAGGTTGCGGGCCTTTCGGATCTTGATCAAGTCGTCGACGAACCCGACGCCGCCGAGGGCCGTCGCCAACCCGAGGACCAGCAGCCCCGAGGCGGACGGACCCTTCCCGTCGAGCGCAAGGCCGACGAGATGAGTGCCGAGATAGCCGGCCCAGATGCCCGCGACGATCGCCACGCCGCCCATCGACGGGGTGCCGCGCTTGGTCTTGTGGCTTGGCGGGCCGTCCGAGCGGATCTCCTGGCCGAATCCCTGCCGGGTGAACAGGTTGATCAGCAGCGGGGTCAGCAGGATCGACACCGTCAGGGCGATGCCGACGGCGATGAGTATCTGCCTCATCCCGTGGTTGCCCGGGCTAGAGCCTGGGCTAACGCGCCCAATCCGGCCGAGTTCGACGCTTTGACAAGGACTACGTCGCCGGGCTTCAGCTCGGCGCGCAGCAACGCGAGCGCCGCGTCGGCGTCATCGACCATGGTGACCTCGCCCCCCCACGACCCCTCCATGACCGCTCCGTGGTGCATGGCGCGCATCGACCTCCCGGTTCCCACGACAACGAGTCGAGAAACATCTAATCGCACCGCCAGCCGTCCGATGCGATCGTGCTCGGAAATCGCGTCGTCGCCGAGTTCGGCCATCTCGCCCAGCACGGCCCAACTGCGCCGCCCTGGCGACCGGGACATCCAGGCCAGCGCCTGCAGTCCCGCGCGCATCGAGTCGGGGTTGGCGTTGTAAGCGTCGTTGATCATGATCACCCCGTCCGGACGCGTCGTCACCTCCATCCTGTGCGCCGACGCCGGACCCGCTGCTGCCAGAGCCGCGGCGACCTGCCGGCCGGTCGCGCCGCATTCCAGCGCGACGGCCGCGGCGCACAGCGCGTTGGCGACCTGATGCTCGCCGTGGACCGAGAGCGTCACCGGCATTTCGAGATCGGGTGCGTGCAGCGTGAAGCTCGGTCGGGCGAGCTCGTCGAGTCCGACCCGATCCGCCCATACGTCCGCGGCGCTGGATTCGCGGCTGACCCGCACGACGCGGGCCGCTGTCATGTCCGCCATCGCCGCGACCGCCGCGTCGTCGACGTTGAGAATCACCACGCCCGACGGCGGAACAGCCTGTGGTAGTTCAGCTTTCGTGGCCGCAATGGCATCGCGCGTCCCGAACTCGCCGAGGTGCGCACTGCCGACGTTGAGGACGACCGCGATCGAGGGCGGCGCAATCGCGGCAAGTTCGGCGATGTTGCCGGGGCGGCGCGCAGACATCTCCAACACCAGGAAGTCGGTGTCTGGCGTGGCCCTCAGCACGGTCCAGGGGTGGCCGAGCTCGTTGTTGAACGACCCGGGCGGGGCCACGACCTCTCCCAGCGGTGCCAGCACCGCGGCGATCAGGTCCTTGGTCGACGTCTTGCCCGACGAGCCCGTCACCCCGATGATCGTCAGCCCGCCCGCCACCAGTTCCGCCGCCACGAACGACGCGAGCCGGGCCAGCGCAGCCAGCACCGCGGCGCCCGACCCGTCGACGTCGTGCTCCAGGACGCTGGCGCGCGGATCGACGGCCGCCGTCGGTCTCAGCAGAATCGCCGGAATCCCGACCGGCCGCGCGGCCAGCACCGCGACCGCACCCGCCTGCACCGCCGCGGCCGCGTGGTCGTGCCCGTCGGAGCGGGCGCCGGGAAGCGCGAGGAACAAGCCGCCGGGGGTGATCTTGCGTGAGTCGAATTCGACGGTCCCGGTGATGTGCAGCCTGGCGGCATCGGCGGCAGAGACGTCGGCCAGTTCGCCACCGACGATCTCGGCGACCTGGGCGACCGTCAACGGGATCACGCGGTGGAGGTTATCTCGCTCAGCGCCGCGGCCAGCTCTTCGCGGTCGTCGAACGGCCGGGTGACCCCGTTGGCCGTCTGCCCGGTCTCGTGGCCCTTGCCCGCGACCAGGACGACGTCGCTCCGGCGTGCCCAGCGGACCGCATGGGTGATCGCCGCGCGCCGGTCACCGATCTCGACGACCTCGGCGGCGCTGTCGGCCTCCGCAGCACCGGCCAGGATCGCCGCGCGGATGGTCGCAGGGTCTTCGCTGCGGGGATTGTCGTCGGTGACGACGACGAGGTCGGCAATCTCTGCGGCGATGCGCCCCATCGGATTTCGCTTCCCGGGATCGCGATCGCCGCCGGCGCCCAGCACGACCGCCAGCCGGCCGCCGCCCTGCGGCCGCAGATTCTCCAGCACCGCCTGCAAAGCGCCGGGCTTATGGGCGTAGTCGACCAGCGCCATGAAGCCCTGCCCGCGGTCCACCGACTCGAGACGTCCCGGCACTTGGGCGCCGGCCAGTCCGGGCGCCGCTTCCTCGGGTGCCACGCCGACGACACGTAGAAGAGCAAGCGCGAGAAGGCAATTCGTGACGTTATACCGTCCGGGTAAGCGAATATCGACCTCGTGACGCTGACCGTCGGGATCGACTGCGACGAAATGCTGCCCGCCGTCGGCGTTCGTGCGGATGTCCACGGCGCGCCAGTCGGCGTCCGCCCCCTCGGCGCTGACCGTGACCGGGTGCACCGCGCGACCCGCCATCGCGCGGCCCGCGTCGTCATCGACGCACACCACTGCCGCGCGGGCCCGCAGCGGCGAGTCGGCATCGAATAGCCTTGCCTTGGTGTCGAAGTAGTCCTCCATCGACGGGTGGAAGTCGAGGTGGTCGCGCGACAGGTTCGTGAAGCCGCCCACCGCGAATCCCACGCCATCGACCCGCCCGAGTGCCAGCGCGTGGCTCGACACCTCCATCACGACCGTGTCCACGTGCTGCTCGGCCATGGCGGCCAGCAACGCCTGCAGCGCAGGGGCTTCGGGGGTGGTCAGTGCGCTCGGCTGATCGACGCCGTCGACGCGGATGCCGACCGTGCCGATCAACCCGGCACTGCGGCCCGCGGCCCGCAGCCCGGCCTCGACCAGATACGTCGTCGTCGTCTTGCCCGACGTACCCGTGACCCCGATGACCTTCAACCGCGACGACGGGTCCCCGTACACCAGAGCGGCGGCGGTCCCGAGCACCGACCGCGGCGCCGGATGCACCAGCACCGCGACGCCGGATGGCAGCATGGCCGCACCGGCCGGGTCCGTCAGCACCGCCACGGCGCCGCCGGCGACCGCGTCAGCGGCGAGCCGGGCGCCGTGCACATTCGCTCCCTGCAGGGCTGCGAACAGGTCTCCGGGCTGCGCATCCTGCGCGCGCAGCGTCACCCCGGTCACCTGAACCGCCGCAACCTCGTCGCCCCGGCGGGGTTCGGCGCCGATCCGCTCGGCTAATTCGCGCAGCGGGACGGACACCGTCACACCGTACCCAGGTGCGGCGTCAGGCCTGCAACGTCAGCCGCGGGCCGGGATCCGGTGACAGCGGCACGTTCTCGCGCTGCAACAGCCAGCCTGCGATGTTGTGGAACAGCGGGGCGGCCGACGACCCGGGCTTGCCGTCGGCGGCGCGGTGCGGATTGTCCATCATTATGCCCACCACGTACCGCGGGTCGTCGGCCGTGGTGATGCCCGCGAACGTGGTCCAGTAGACGTCGTCGTAGTAGCAGCCGCAGCCCGGGTTGATCTGCTGGGCGGTGCCGGTCTTGCCGGCGATCTGATAGCCGTCGACCGCCGCCTGCGGCCCGGTGCCCTGCTGCTCGCCGGTCGGATCGCGTTGCACGACGGCGCGCAACATGTTCCGCACGGTCTGCGCGGTCTGCGGCGACACCACCTGGACGCCGTCCGGCCGCGGCTCGTCAGTGCGCTTGCCGTCCGGGGCGACGACTTCCCGCACGATGCGCGGCGGAACCCGCAGCCCGTCGTTGGCGATGGTCTGGTACATCGATGTCATCTGTAGCAAGGTCATCGACAACCCTTGCCCGATGGGCAGATTGGAGAACGTCGAGCCGGACCACTGGTCGATGGGCGGCACGATACCCTCGCTCTCGCCGGGCAGCCCGACGCCGGTGCGCTGGCCGAGTCCGAACTTGGCGAGCATGTCCGCATAGCGGTCGGGCCCGACGCGTTGCGCCAGCATCAGCGTGCCGATGTTCGACGACTTGCCGAACACTCCTGTGGTGGTGTACTGCACGGTGCCGTGCTCCCAGGCGTCGTGGATCTCGACGCCGCCCATGCTGAGCGACCCCGGCACCGACAGCACCTCGTCGGGGTTCGACAATCCGAACTCGATCACCGAGGCCGCGGTGACGACCTTGTTCACCGAACCCGGCTCGAATGGCGAGGAGACCGACGGGTTCCCCAGCTGCCTGTCCTCCTGGCGGCCGATGTCCTGGGCCGGGTCGAACGTGTTGTCGTTGGCCATCGCCAGCACTTCGCCCGTCTTCGCGTCCAGCACCACGGCCGCGACGGTGTGCGCCCCGGCGTTGTTCTTCGCCAGCTCCACCTGCTGCTGTACGTAGTACTGGATGTCGTTGTCGATGGTCAGTTCGACCGTGGATCCGTTGACCGAAGCGTGCCGGTTGCGGTAGCTGCCCGGGATGACGACCCCGTCCGAGCCGCGGTCGTAGGTGACCGCACCGTCGGTGCCGGCAAGAACGCCGTCCATCGCATCTTCGAGGCCGAGCAGGCCGTGGCCGTCCCAGTCGATGCCGCCGACGATGTTGGCCGCGAGCGCGCCGCCCGGGTACTGGCGCAGATCCTGGCGCTCGGTGCCGACCTCCGGGAACTTCGTCGTAATCGCCGTGGCCACTGCGGGATCCACCGCGCGCGCGAGATAGACGAAGTTGTCGTCGCTCTGCAGCTTCGTGAGAATCGTCGTCGCGTCCGGCCGGTTGTCCAGCCGCTGCGCCACCCCGTCGGCGATCTCGCGCAGCCGCTGCGCGGGGTCGGGCGCGGTGGGCTTCTTCAGCTTGGCGTCGGCGAGCTCCTTGCGGACCTTGACCGGCTGGAACGTCAGCGCGCGGGCTTCGATCGTGAACGCCAGCTTGCCGCCGTTGCGGTCGACGATGCTGCCGCGCATCGCCTTCGCGACATCGGTGACCTTGAGCTGACCCGCCGCCTCCGCGCGCAGCTTGGGCGCGCTGGGCACCTGGAGGTTGAACAACTGTCCGGCGGCGAGGAGCAGCACCGCGAAGATCACCGCGTTTCCGACCCGGTGCCGGGCGATGAACGAACTGCCCTGCTTGGTGGTGGCCTCGACAATCGGTCGGATCCGCCGGTCCCGCGCGGAGCGACCCGTGCCAGCCTGCCTGGTCGTCGGCTGTGCGCCGCGGCGCCTCACGCTGGCGGCGGCGCGTCGGGCGCGCTCGGGGCACCGGCCTGGGGCCCGGGCAGTGGACCGGTCGGAACAATGGGTTCGGCAGCCGGCGCGGGGGCTGCGGGTGGTGCGGGTGCTGCGGGCGGTGCGGGTGCCGCGGGCGCGCGAACCAGCACCTCGGGGTTGGCGCCCGGCTGAAGCGTGCTCCCCAGCGGTATCGCGCCAGGCGCGGGCACGGGCTTCAGCGGGCTGGGCAGAAGGACCGGAACCTCGACGCGGTCGACCGGAAACGGCGGCGGCGCAGGTGTCGGATCCGGCAGCTTGGTGTTCAGCGGGGGCGGCGACGCACCCTCCGCGGGCTTGGGGTCACCGACGACCACCCAGTTGCCGGCCGGGTCTTGGACCAGGTGGGCCGTGTCCCGCGACGGGATCATCCCGAGATTCCGCGCGGCCTCGGCCAGCGCCGGGGCGGCCTGTGCCTCGAGGACCTGGCGCTCGAGCGACTCTTTCTGCTGGTTCAGCACCCGGTTGGTGTCCCGCGCGGTGCCGAGTTGGTAGGACCGTTGGGCGGAGTCGGTGGACAGCCACAGCGTCAACCCGAGGCCGGCAGCCAGCGACCCGATGACCAGCACCACGAACGGCACCTTGGCCGCCAGTGCCTGTGGCCGCAGATCGATCGACGTCACCCGCGCGATCAACCGTTCGTGCAGTGGCGCGCGAACCGCCTTGGGTGCCTTAGCTTTTCGCGCCTTTGCTCGCGCCTTGGCCTGGCTCGTGCTGGCCGCAGGCGCCTTCCTGCGGGTCGGAGTCGTCTCCGGGCCCGAGCGTGTGGGGCGCTTGGCTCGAGCGTCGCGGCCCGACGCGCTGACACGGTCGCGACCGCTACGCTCAGTACGCCTTCTCGCGGGTGTTTCGCGCCTAGTCGTCATGAATCACCCTTTCTGCCAACCTTCTCCAGCGCCCGAAGCCGTACCGACGCACTGCGCGGATTGCGGTCGATCTCCGCGGCACCGGCCTTCTCGGCACCGCGCGTCAATGCGATGAACTGCGGCTCGTGGCCGGGCAATTCGACCGGCAGCCCGCTAGGCGTCCGCGACGCCGCGGCACGGGTGAACGCGGTCTTGACGATGCGGTCTTCCAGCGACTGGTAGGCCATCACCACGATGCGTCCCCCCGGCGCGAGCGCGGTCATCGCCGCGGGCAGAGCCGCGCGCAACGAATCGAGTTCCCCGTTCACGGCGATCCGTAGCGCCTGGAACGTCCTCTTGGCCGGATGCCCGCCACTGCGCCGGGCAGGTGCCGGGATCGCTTCGTAGAGCAGCTCCACCAGTTCGCCGGTGCGGGTGAACGGACGCACCGCGCGACGACGGACCATCCGCGATGCGATGCGCCGGGCGAAGCGCTCCTCGCCGAACCGCTGCAGAATGTCAGCCAGCGCCTGCTCGTCGTAGGTATTGACGATGTCGGCGGCCGTCAGCTCGGCGTCCGGGTCCATCCGCATGTCCAGCGGTGCGTCCGCGGCATAGGAGAATCCGCGATCCGGACGATCCAGCTGCATCGAGGACACCCCGAGGTCGAACAGCACCGCGTCAGCGGATTGACCGGCCCAATAACCGGATTCGGCCAGAACGCCTGCGATCGCGTCATACCGCGCCCTGACCACGACAACCCGATCGGCGAACAGAGCCAGCCGCTCCCCTGCGATCCACAGCGCGTCGGGATCGGTGTCCAGCCCGATGACCTTCAAGCCCTCGAACTCGGTCAGAAACCGCTCGGCGTGCCCGCCGGCACCCAGCGTGGCGTCCACCAGCACCGCGCCCGACCCGTCGGGGCTGTGCCGGGTGAGCGCCGGGCGCAGCAGTTCGACTGTGCGATCGAGCAGAACGGGGATGTGACTGGTCACGATGACCACCGATGAGCGCCTGCGCTTAGAGGTGACGACCACCGATGAGCAGTTGCGCGAAGAGGAGAAGACCCCTGCACCCTGGTCCCTGCCCGATGACGCGAACCTGGCGTTGGGGAAGTACGCCAGGGGCGGATCGGGCAGAGGCCACGATGCACGGGCATGCGGGTCAGAGGATGTCGCGCAGGGTTTCATGGGTGGCCGCGGAGAAGTCGTCTTCGTGGGCCTGCTGGTAGTGGAGCCAGGCCTCCGAGTCCCAGATCTCCAGGTAGTCAACCGATCCCGTCACGACGCAGTCCTTGGTCAGGTTGGCGTAGTGACGGTGTTCGGCGGACAGGGTGATCCGGCCCTGGGTGTCGGGGTGTTGTTCGTCGGTTCCCGCCGCCAAGTAGCGGAGGAACGCTCGCGCTTCCGGGTTGCTGCGCGATGTACTCGTGGCCCGTCGCGCCATCTGTTCGAACGTGTCCCGGGGATAAACCGCGAGGCTGCGGTCTTGGCTCTTGGTGACCATCAACCCTCCTGCCAGCGCATCCCGGAACTTCGCAGGCAGCGTGAGCCGCCCCTTGTCGTCGAGCTTGGGCGTGTAGGTGCCGAGGAACACTCCGCGTCCTCCTGCCACACCCTCGGAACCCTGGGGGCTCCGATGTCCGCCACTTTACCCCACAATCCCCCACATTGCCCCCCATCCTAGCAATTCCGCGTGTGTCTCCTCCACCCCTCCCCACGACGGAGCAGAAATACAGCGCAAAAGACCACATCAGCTACACAAAATCAGCTTCACGAGAGGGGTCAGCTGAAATAAAAACGGGGCGACCCGTCACCGGGTCACCCCGCTAAGAGGTTGCGAGCCTTATTCGTCGAAGCGGCGACGGAAGCGGTCTTCCATTCGGCTGGTGAACGATCCGCCGGACCCCTTGACGCGCCGTTGCCGCCCGCCGGACGCGGGACGGTCGGTGGTTTTCGACCTCCGCGGCCCGGTGATCGCGAAAATCACGCCGCCGAACATCACGAGGAACCCGACGACCGACAGCACAGGGAACGTTCCGATCATCGTGGCCTTGAATGCGACGCCGGACACCAGCATCGCCAGCCCGATCACGAAAAGCGCCGCCCCCTGGATCCGCCGACGCGTCGTCGGAGCACGCAGCGTGCCGCCACGAACGCTCGAGGCGAACTTGGGATCCTCGGCATACAGCGCGCTCTCGATCTCGTCAAGCATGCGCTGCTCGTGATCGGAGAGTGGCATACGTCCCTCCTTGCCGCCGCTGCGATCCTGATTGGTGCTCGCCCTATCGAGCAACTGATAGTCATGATACGAGGCCAGTGGCGGCCGTACCACCTTGTTGATTGGCCGATTCTACCGGTGAACAAGGGTGATAGGTAGCGCAGGCCCCATTCGCCGTGCGCACGATAATGGCTTGAGATGGACACGGACGCTTCAGGGAGGGACCCGGACGTGGCGACATTTCTGATTGATCTGTCGCCGCGCGACATGCAACGCCGACTGGGCGACGCGCTGGCGATCTACGTCGACGCCATGCGATACCCCCGTGGGACGGAAGACCATCGTGCATCGATGTGGATGGAACACAGCAGGCGCAAGGGCTGGCAGGCCGTCGCCGCGGTCGATGTGCCGGAGGGGCACGACCGAGCGCTGCAGTCCGAGATTCTGCTCGACGCGCCGATGATGGGCGTGGCGTACGGCTATTGCGGGGCGCCCGACCAGTGGTGGCAGCAGCAGGTGGTGCTGGGGATGCGCCGGGCCGGGCTGGAGCACTCCGAGATCGGCTCGCTGATGAACAGCTACTTCGAGCTGACGGAGCTGCATATTCACCCCAGCGCGCAGGGCCGCGGGCTCGGCGAGGCGCTGATCCGGCGGCTGCTGGCCGGCCGCGGCGAGGCCTACGTGCTGTTGTCAACGCCCGAGATCCGCCACGAGAACAACCGCGCATGGCGGCTGTACAGGCGGCTGGGTTTCACCGACATCATCCGCGGCCACCACTTCGCCGGGGATCCACGCGCATTCGCGATCCTGGGCCGCAAGCTGCCCCTCTAAGATGACCCCGTGCTCCGGCTTCGGCGACGTCACGCGGTTTCGCTTCTCGTCCTGCTAATACTCATCCCGCTGGCCACCGGCTGCGTACGCGTCCGGGCGTCGATGACGATCTCCCCTGATGACCGGGTGTCGGGGCAGATCACCGCCGCGTCCAAGCCGCGCAACTCCGACGACAAGGGCCCGCAGTTCAACGGCGGCGGCCTGCCGTTCAGTGAAAAGGTCGCGATCTCCGACTACTCCAACAACGGTTATGTCGGTTCGCAGGCGGTGTTCTCCGACCTGACGTTCGCCGAACTCCCACAACTGGCGAACATGAACCACGATGCGGCCGGGGTGGATATCTCCGTGCGGCGGGCCGGCGACGCGGTGATTCTGGAGGGCCGGGCCGACCTGACGTCGTTGACCGACCCCGACGCCGACGTGTCGCTTTCGGTGTCGTTTCCCGGCGCCGTCACCTCGACGAACGGCGACCAGGTGGATTCGCAGGTCGTCGAGTGGAAACTCAAGCCGGGCGTCGTGACGACGATGACCGCCCAGGCCCGCTACACCGATCCCAGCGCGCGCTCGTTCACCGGCGCCGCGGTGTGGATGGGTTTGGCGGCGCTCGCGGTGGCCGCACTGATCGGCTCACTCGCATGGGCCAGCCGCGACCGCTCCCCTCGGTTCGCCGAACCACACGACACCGGGTATTCACAGCGAAAGGGGGCGCCGCGCTGAGCGTCGAAGCCGCCGCACCGTCGGCGCCACAGTTGGCCGGCGCGGTCGCCGACCAGCTTCGCGAGTACATGAGCGCGCGTCGCCGCGACGCCGGTTACATCGGCGCCGACTATGGCGCGCTGACCGGCGCGCTCGAGGAGTTCGTGCTGAGCGGCGGTAAGCGCCTGCGGCCGGCGTTCGCGTACTGGGGCTGGCGGGCCGTCACCAACGACCCCGACCCCGTCAATCCTGAGATGTTGCGGTTGTTCTCGGCGCTGGAGCTACTGCACGCATGTGCACTGGTGCACGACGACGTCATCGACGACTCTGCGACCCGCAGGGGGCTGCCCACCGTCCACATGAAATTCGCGGACACGCATCGCGACAGCGGCTGGCGAGGATCGGCACGCCAATTCGGGTTGTCGGCCGCGATCCTGCTCGGCGATCTGGCGCTGGTCTGGGCTGACGACATGGTCGCCACCGCCGAGCTGTCGTCCGACGCCCGGCGACGAATCCAGCGGGTGTGGGCAGATATCCGGACCGAGGTGCTCGGCGGCCAATACCTCGACATCGTCGCCGAGTCGAGCGGAGTGGATTCGATCGCGTCGGCGATGACCGTCAACACCTACAAGACGGCCTCCTACACCGTCTCCCGGCCGCTCCAGATGGGGGTGGCCGCGGCCGCCGACCGTCCCGACGTGCTCGCCGCCTTCCACGAGGTCGGCACGAACCTGGGCGTTGCGTTCCAACTGCGCGACGACGTGCTGGGGGTATTCGGCGACCCCGCTGTGACGGGTAAGCCTTCGGGCGACGACCTGCGGTCCGGGAAACGCACGGTGCTGCTCGCCGAGGCCGTCGAACGGGCCGAACAGAGCGATCCGGCGGCCGCCGATCTGTTGCGCACATCCATCGGTACGGAGCTGACTCCAGACCGGGTGCGCGAGCTGTGTGAGGTGATCACGACGGTCGGGGCGCTGTCGGCCGTCGAAAGCCGCATCGACACCCTCACCCGGCATGCGGTCGACGTGCTCAACGCCGCGCCGATCGCCGACCAGGCCAAGGTCGGCCTTTTCGAACTCGCCAGATTGGCCTCCAACCGGTCAGCGTGAAAAGCATGTCCGCGCACATGTCCCGGCTGCACGAGCTCATCACCACGCGTGACGGCCGACCTGCCCTGCTCGGGTGCCTCGGTGCATTGCTGATCACTGCGGGCGGCCTCGGCGCAGGCAGCACCCGGTTGCACGACCCCCTGCTGGAATCGCTGCACCTCTCCTGGCTGCGTTTCGGCCACGGCCTCGTACTGTCGTCGATAATCCTGTGGGCCGGCGTCGCACTGATGCTGGTCGCGTGGATTTGGTTGGGGCGGTGCGTGATTGACGGGCATGCCGACGAGTACCAGATGATCGCGACCACCGGCTTCTGGCTTGCTCCGCTGCTCTTATCGGCGCCCGTGTTCAGCCGCGACACCTACTCCTACCTCGCGCAGGGCGCACTGCTGCGCGACGGATTCGACCCCTACCTGGTCGGGCCGGTGGAGAACCCGAATGGGTTGCTGGACAACGTGAGCCCGATCTGGACCACCACGACCGCGCCTTACGGGCCGGCGTTCATCCTGGTGGCGAAGTTCGTCACGATGCTGGTCGGCGACCACGTGGTGGCCGGGACAATGGTGCTGCGGCTGTGCATGCTGCCCGGGCTGGCGCTGCTGATCTGGGCGGCACCGCGGATCGCCCGCCACATCGGCACCAGCGGCGCTGCGGCGCTGTGGATCTGCGTGCTCAACCCGCTGGTGATCATCCACCTGATGGGCGGAGTGCACAACGAGATGCTGATGGTCGGCCTGATGATGGCCGGGATCGCGCTGACGATGGACCGCCACCCCGTGGCCGGGATAGCACTGGTGGCCGTCGGCGTGGCAGTCAAGGCCACCGCCGCGCTGGCGCTGCCCTTCCTGGTGTGGGTGTGGGTCCGCCAGCTGCGCGAGCGGCGCCGACGTGGGCAGGCGACCGCGTTCGCCGAGGCCGCGGTGGGCTCGGTCCTGATCTTCGTCGCCGTGTTCGCGGTGTTGTCCGCCGCGGCGGGCGTCGGTCTCGGCTGGCTGACCGCACTCGCCGGTTCGGTGAAGATCATCAACTGGCTCACGCTGCCGACGGCCGCAGCCAATCTCATCAACGTGGTCGGCGGGTTGTTCGGCAGCGTGCAGTTCTACGCGGTACTCGAGGTCACCCGGCTGGTGGGAATCGGGATCATCGTCGTCGCGCTGCCGTTGCTGTGGTGGCGGTGCCGCCACAACGATCGCGAGGCCCTGATCGGCATCGCCTGCGTGATGGTCGTCGTGGTGTTGTTCGTGCCTGCCGCGCTGCCGTGGTACTACACCTGGCCGCTGGCGGTGATGTCGGCGCTGACGCAGTCGCGGAGGTGGATCGCCGCGATCGCGGGGTTCTCGACGTGGATCATGGTGATCTTCAAGCCCGACGGCTCGCACGGCATGTACTCGTGGATTCACGTCGGCATCGCGACCGCGTGCGCGCTGATCGCGTGGCGGGTGCTCATCAAGACGCCGGCCGCCGACGTCAGTACGCCAGAGCCTGAGCCCGCCGCACCACTTCTCGAGCCTGATGAGAGTGCAGGGCATCGACCGGTCGAGCATTCGTGAGTGGCTCGCGCGCGTTGTCGCGCAGCACCGTCAGCGACTCGTCCGGGGTGAACAGCCAACGCAGGATTTCGGTGTCGCGGTAGCCGCCGTCGCGCAGCACCCCCAGCAGCCCCGGCAGGCTTTTGACCACGTGGCCGGTATCGGTGAAGAAGACCTGCGGCACCACCACGATGCCGTCGCGTCGCACCGCGAGCAGATGCCCGTCGCGCAGGTGCTGGTGCACCCTCGTCACTGCGACGCCAAGCATTTCGGCGACTCTGGGCAGGTCGTAGCAAGGCTCGTGCGGTTCTAGTACGTCGTCACCGACCGGAACGCTGCTCACCGCGCTCAGTCTAGATCGGCGGTGCCCCTGACTACCATGAACCCGATGGAGGCCCACCAGGTCAGACCCGACCCGCTGGTCGGTGCCGTGCTGGACGGCCGCTACCGCGTCGGGCCGATCATCGCCACCGGCGGCATGTCGGCGGTGTACCGCGGGCTCGACATCCGCCTCGATCGCCCGGTCGCGATCAAGGTGATGGAATCCCGCTACGCCGTTGATCAGCAATTCCTGATGCGCTTCCAACGCGAGGCGCGCGCCGTCGCACGGTTGAAACACCCTGGCTTGGTGGCGGTTTACGACCAGGGTGTCGACGGCCACCACCCGTTTTTGGTGATGGAGCTCGTCGAGGGCGGGACGCTTCGAGAACTGCTGCGCGAGCGCGGCCCGATGCCGCCACACGCCGTCGCGGCGGTGCTCCGGCCCGTGCTGGGCGGGCTAGCGGTGGCGCACCGTAGCGGCCTTGTCCACCGCGATGTGAAACCCGAGAACGTGCTGATCTCCGACGACGGTGAGGTCAAGATCGCCGACTTCGGCCTCGTCCGCGCCGTCGCCGAGGCGAAGATCACTTCTGACAGCGTGATTTTGGGCACAGCTGCGTACCTGTCGCCAGAGCAGATCAGCAGCGGCGACGCGACCCCGCGCAGCGACGTGTACGGCTGCGGCATCCTGATTTACGAGCTGTTGACCGGTGACGCGCCGTTCGCCGGCGACAGTCCGCTGGCGGTGGCGTATGCGCGGATGGACACCGACGTTCGCGCGCCCAGCACCGTCATTCGCGGTGTGCCAACTCAATTCGACGACCTGGTGCGGCGCGCGACGGCCCGCAACGCTGCTGAGCGGTTCGCTGACGCCCAAGAGATGGCCGTTGAGCTGGACGCGATCGCCAGCCAACTCGCGCTACCCGAGTTCCGTGTGCCCGCCCCGCGGAACTCCGCGCAGCATGCGTCTGCCGAGCTCTATTCTGCACCGCCCGCTCCCCCGCAGCGTCACCCGACGCGGCAGATGACCCGCGGTCCCCAGGACTGGGACCGCACCGAATCTCCCAGAGCGCCTGGCGAATTCGCGGGCATCGAGCTCAGCGAGTTCCGCTTGGCCCGACAGCGGGCCAAGCGGATGGTGTGGTTCTGGGTGGCGGCGGTGCTGATCGTGGCGGGCGTCGTGGCGGCCGCCGCCTGGACGCTCGGCAGCAACATCGACGGCCTGATCTAGCCACCCAGCGGCCTCAGCCGCGCAGCATCTCCGCCACCAGGAACGCGAGCTCGAGTGACTGCTGGGTGTTCAGCCGCGGATCGCACGCCGTCTCGTAGCGTCCGGCCAGATCGGTGTCCGAGATGTCCTGTGCTCCACCGAGACACTCGGTGACGTCTTCCCCAGTGATCTCGACGTGAATGCCGCCGGGGTGGGTGCCCAGTGCGCGGTGCACCTCGAAGAAGCCCTGCACCTCGTCGACGATCCGGTCGAAATGCCGTGTCTTGTAGCCGGTGGACGATTCGTGGGTGTTTCCGTGCATCGGGTCGCACTGCCAGATCACCCGGTGTCCGGTGGCCTGCACCTTCTCGATGATCGGCGGCAGCAGGTCGCGAACCTTGTTGTTGCCCAGCCTGCTCACCAACGTCAACCGGCCCGGCTTGTTGTGCGGATCGAGCCGCTCGACGTACTCCACGGCGAGCTCGGGCGTCATCGTCGGGCCGATCTTCACGCCGATCGGGTTCGCGATCACCTCCGCGAACGCGATGTGCGCGCCTTCGAGTTGGCGAGTGCGCTCCCCGATCCACACGTAATGGGCCGACAGGTCGTACAGAGCGGGCTCGTTCGCTTCGTTTTCTGCGAGTCGCAGCATCGCCCGTTCATAGTCGAGCACCAACGCCTCGTGGCTGGCGTAGATCTCGGCCGTCTGCAGGTTGCGGTCGTCGACGCCGCACGCGCTCATGAAGGTCAGCCCGCGGTCGATCTCGCTGGCCAGGGCCTCGTAGCGGGCGCCGGCCGGCGAAGTCCTGACAAACTCGCGGTTCCAGTCGTGCACAAGGTGCAGCGACGCCAGGCCCGACGAGGTCAGCGCCCGCACCAGGTTCATCGCCGCGCTGGCGTTCGCGTAGGCGCGGACCAGCCGCGACGGGTCGTGCTCCCGCGCCGCCGCGTCCGGGGCGAAGCCGTTGATCATGTCGCCGCGGTAGGCCGCCAGCCCCAGGGCGTCGATGTCCGACGACCGAGGTTTGGCGTACTGCCCCGCGATGCGGGCCACCTTGATCACCGGCACGCTGGCGCCGTAGGTCAGCACCACCGCCATCTGCAGCAGCGTGCGGATGTTGCCGCGGATGTGCGGCTCGGTGTTGTCGACGAAGGTCTCAGCGCAGTCCCCGCCCTGCAGCATGAACGCTTTGCCCTGCGCGACGTCCGCGAGCTGGCCGGCCAGTTTCTGGATTTCGGACGGAACGGTGACCGGCGGCACGCTCTCGAGGACCGTGCGCATCGCCTTGGCCTGATCGGCCGGCCAGGTGGGCTGCTGGGCGGCCGGCTTGGCCAGCGCCGCGTCCAAGCGCGCGCGCAGCTCCGGAGGCAATGGCGGCAGCGACGGCAGCTGGTCGATCGGGATGTCAACGGTCCAGTTCACATGTACATGGTAACCAGGCGAAATGGGAGCTCAGGCGGGTGCCGGTGTGGAATCGCCGCCGCCGGCGGCGGTGGTGGAATTGCCGCCTCCGGCGGAGGTCATCAGCCGGAACCTGTGCAGGTTGTGCCGCGCGTCGACCAGCGCATCGTGGGCGTCGCGGGGCCGCGGCGGCATCCGGGGGCACCCCCGTTCCTCCCAGTACTGGCGCAGCTCACGGGTGAACCGCGGGATCGCGGGCGGCAGCGCCGTCATCGGTCCCCACAACTGGCAGAGCACGACGTGGTCATATGCGCCCACCCAGGCCCACAGCTCGATGGACTCGTCACCGTCGATGCCGAAGAAGTCTTCGAGGTCAGACCGGATCTGCCGATGCGAGCGCCACAGCTGTGACGACGGCGGCGGCAGCTTGGGCAGCACGTGCTTGCGCACCCAGCGGCCGGCCCGCTCGGGGTTGAACTCCGTTGAAATCGCGTAGTATTCGCGCCCATCCTCCGCGGCCACCCCGATGGAGATGAGGTCGATCGTACGGCCGTCATCGATGAATTCGGTGTCGTAGAAGTAGCGCACCGGGGCCTAGGCCGCCGTTATCGATTCGTGGTGCCGTGGCGGCGGCGTGGCAGCATGAATCTCTCGGTCGAGTTCTTGGTTGACCCGCTTGTCGTCGGGGAAGCGCGGTAGGCCGGAGACAGCATCCTGCAACCACAGCTTGGCCTGCACGATCGGCCGGCGGTACCGCCGCTCGCGCTCCAGCGCGCGATACATCTTGTTCGGCTTGTCGGTGTATCGCCACCGGGCAAACGGCGCGTGCGGACGCGACAGCCGGACCGCGCCGACCACGAGCAGTGGGGTGATGAACATGCCGATCAGCCCGGTCCACACCTTCCCCTTGAGCAACACGACGACCGCCAGCGCCAACGTCAGGACGGCCGTCGTCACGATGCTGGTCCTGACGAGGATCGAATGGTCGTGGCGCCACTCACCGATATTGAAGAAGGCCAGCGGATTGAAACCCATGATCAGCAGCCCTGCCACGGCGACCGCTGCGAACACCGCATCCACCGAGGTGCGGCCGTCCTCCTCCCAATAGACGTCCTCCAGGTGCAGGATCAACGCGAACTCATCGAGAACCAGCGCCGCACCGATACCGAAAAATATTGAGGCGACGGTGAATACGCGTACTCCTCCGTCGACCGCCAGCGTCACCATCGTGACGCCGGACAGCATCACCAGGATCACGCCGATCACCACGTGATGGATATGCAGCGAGCCGTGGCCGATATTGCGGGGGTGCCACCACTTCCGTGGAGCACCACTGTCGGCGTGGTGGCGGATGTACCGCACGATCGTCCGAGTAACGAGGAAGGTGAGGAGAAAAGCAATCAGGCAGCACAGCAACGGGACCCGCCCGGGCGAGACGAGGTCCAGCTCTATCGATTGGTGCACGGGCAAAATTTACGCCGCGCCGCCACTATTGCGGGTGATATCCCTTCCCCTTCATGCCGGCGCGTCCCGATAGGCTGGTTGGGTCATGAGAAGTTGGCTACCGGCGGCCAATTCGCGCCGTCTCGTCTGGCGGCTGCTTCAGCTTCTCACGGTCGTCGTCGTGGCACGTTGCCTCTGGGTGCTGTTCACCCACCTGCCATACCAGATAGACCTAGACGTTTACCGGATGAGCGCACAGGCCTGGCTCAACGGCCGGCCGCTGTACCACGACAGCGCTTCGTTCCACACGGCTAGCGGGGCCGACCTGCCGTTTACCTATCCCCCGCTTTCGGCGATCGTGTTCACCCCGTTCACGTGGCTGTCCTACCACGCGGCGAGCGTCGTAATGACGGTGATCACGCTGGTGCTGCTGGTCGTGTCCACGATGATCGTGCTGGCGGCACTCGAGGTGTGGCCGACGTCGGCCGTGTCGACCGGCCCGGCCTGGGCGCGCCGGTGCTGGCTCGCGGTCGCGATCGCCGTCGTGGCGATTTACTACTTCGAGCCGATCCGGACGAACCTCGTGCTCGGCCAGATCAACGTCGTGTTGATGACGCTTGTGCTTGCCGACTGCCTGCCGCGTCGGACCCCGTGGCCCCGCGGTCTGCTGCTGGGCCTGGCTATTGCGCTGAAGCTCACGCCTGCCGTCTTCCTGCTCTACTTCGCGCTTCGCCGCGACAAACACGCAGCTCTCACTGTGGCGATTTCGTTTGTCGGCGCGACACTGCTGGGTTTCGCGCTGGCGTGGCGGGACTCGCTGGAGTACTGGACTTCCACGCTGCGCGACACCAACCGGATCGGCACCTCCGGCTACTTCAAGAACCAGAACATCGTCGGCGCGCTGGCCCGCCTCCACCTGACCAACACGGAACGGTTCACGATCTGGATGGTCGGCGGCCTCGCCGTGCTCGCGATGACGGTGTGGGCTGCGCGGCGGACACTGCGGGCCGGAGAGCCGGTGCTAGCGCTGTGCTGCATCGCACTGTTCGGTCTGGTGGTCTCGCCGGTGTCCTGGTCGCACCACTGGGTGTGGGTCGTTCCGACGCTCTTGACGACGTCTGCGCTGGCGTATCAGCGCCGCAACCTCTCGCTGGCTGCCATCACCGCGGTCGGGTTGGTGATGATGGTGTGGACACCGTTCGAACTGCTCCCCGAACATCGGGAGTCGACGGCCTCGGTGTGGCGCCAGCTTGTCGGTGCGTCCTACATCTGGTGGGCGGTAGCCGTGATCCTGGTGGCCGGCGCCACGGTGGCGACGCGGGCGGCACCGCGTCCGTACCGCGGCGGCGAGCCGACGCGGTCTACGCGGCGACAGGCGGTGCCGGCTGCGCCGTCCCCTCCTTGACGTCCGCCGCGTACAGGTCGACGTACTCCTGGCCGGACAGCTGCATCAGCTCGTATATCACCTCGTCGATGACGGCGCGCTCGATGAAGCGATTGCCGGCCAGGCCCTCGAAACGGGAGAAGTCGAGCGGCTTGCCGACCCGCACGGTCACCTTGCCGAACCGCCACACCACGGTGCCGGGCGGATTGACGACGTCGGTGCCGACCAGCGCGACGGGAATGACCGGTGCGCCCGTCTCCAGCACCAGCCGGGCAAGCCCGGTCTTACCCTTGTACAACCGGCCGTCGGGCGAGCGCGAGCCCTCGGGGTACATACCGAGCAGTTTCCCCTCGTCGAGCAGCCGCTTGGCGGTGTCGAGCGCGGCCTGCGCCGCGTCGGCATTGGTGCGGTCGATCGGCACCTGACCCGCCGCGGTGTAGAACCAGCGCATGAACCGGCCCTTCAGGCCGGTGCCGGTGAAGTACTCCGCCTTGGCCAGGAAGGTGATGCGACGCTTGATGACGAGCGGCTTGACGAAACTGTCAACGACGGCCAAGTGGTTGCTGGCCAGGATCGCCGGACCTGAGTCGGGGATATGTTCAAGTCCTTCGGTTTTCGGCCTGGCCACCAAGGTGAGCAAAGGTCCCATGAAGACGTACTTGAACAGCCAATACCACATGGACCCTCCTGGCTCGGGGCATACCTTCGAAGCTTTCGGCCAACTTTACCCACGCGGCGTGCGCGGCGTCAGGTCATCGGT
>CAWHDL010000010.1:0-160586 GCA_963828065.1 uncultured Actinomycetota bacterium
GCGGATCGCCTGCTCCTGGCGGGCGTCGAGAACCGTGGACGCCGACTCCTCGAGGACCTTCTGGTGGCGGCGTTGCAGGCTGCAGTCCCGGATGCCGACCGCCCACACGGTGCCGTAGCCGTCGGCGATCACCTGCACCTCGACGTGCCGAGCGGCCGGTACCAGCTTCTCGAGAAAGACGGTGGGATCGCCGAAGGCCAGCTGCGCCTCGGCGCGCGCCGACGGCAGCGCGGCGGCGAGTTCGTCGTTGTCGCGGACCATCCGGATCCCACGCCCGCCGCCGCCCGATGCCGCCTTCACCACCAGGGGGTAGCCGAGCTGCGCGGCGATGCTGGTCGCCTGGGTCACATCGTCGACGGGTCCGCCGCTCCACGGCACCACCGGCACGTCCGCCTGTTCGGCGACCCGCTTGGCGGCCACCTTGTCACCGAGCCGCCGGATTGTGGCGCTGTTCGGGCCGACGAAGGTGATGCCGGCTTCCTCGCAGGCCTGCGCGAACGACGCATGCTCTGCCACAAAGCCCCAGCCGACCCATACCGCGTCGACGTCGGAGCCACGCAGCGCTGCTATCACCGCGGCCTCGTCGAGATAGCGCGATCGGCGCGTGCCGTCGGCCGGGTCGACGAACGTCGCGGTCCCGAGCGGCACCGCTTCGTCTGCCTCTCGTACGAACCAGGAGTCGGCGTCCGGATCGGTGTAGAGCACGACGGTGCGGATCGGTCGCTGGTTAGCGAGCTGATTGAGTTCGGCGACTGCGGTGAGGGCGCGCACGGCCGACTCGCCCCGGTTGACGATACCTAGCCGCCGGATCTGTTTTTCCATACCGCTTCGTCTCCTCAGCCGCCCAGCACGGTCCGGATCGGGCGCACGACGTCGGCGGGCGGCGCGTCCGGCAGCGCCACCGTGCGGTAGCCGTCGAGTTGCAGAACGGGCGTGCCCTCCTCGTCGTGCACGGCGCAGGTGAAGCTGCCGCCGACCCCACGCCGCACGGTGGCTACCAGGCCGGGCCGCTCCTCGGGCTGCCCGTTCAGCCGCACCGCGCCGACGTGCAGTGGCAGGGCCAAGACCCCGTCCGTGCCGGCCTCGAGCAGGCCCACGGCCTGGAAGCACAGCTCCACCAGCCGAGGTCCGGTCAGCACCGGGCCATCCACCTGTGGCGGCAGGTCGGCGGCGAACCGGGCGGCCGCGCCGGCGCCGTGCCGCCACGCCGCACTCACGACCTGATAGGCGGGACCGTGGAAGTACAGCCGGTAGACCTGCTCCGGGGTCAGTGCCGGGGTGCCGTCGTGCACCGCTTCCTCGCCCGCGACCGTGGGCGGATCCCTGGTCAGTCGCACCGAGCCGGTGAAGTGGACGGTCTGGCGGGGCCCGTCGGCGCCGGGCACCGCGCGCTCGGCCGACAGGCGACACTCGGCGACCAGGTCGTCGGCGTCCGGGCGAAGCAACGCGGTGATCGTCAGCGTGCGCGGCTCGTCGCGGTAGAACTTGAGCGGGGCGCGGAAGTCCACGTTTTCGACGGCCGCGACGTGCCAGTCGGGCGCGAGTAAGCGGGCAGCCTCGGCGAACGCCTCCATGCCCATCACGCCCGGCAGCACCGGGGTGCCGTCGATGCGGTGGTGATCCAGGAACGGTCGCGCGGTCGGGTCGAGCGTGGTGCGCACCACCAGCCCGTCGTGCACGCTCGCGCGGACGACCTCGCCGAGCATCGGCCCGTCCACCGTCAGCGACGCTGGGTCGATTCCGCCGGTGTCATGGAACTCGCCGGCCATCGCGCCCAGCGCACCGGCGACGACGACCTCGCGGTCTGGAATACCGGTGTTCAGCTCACGCCTGATCCACGCCACCCCGGCCTCGGCAGGCAGCATGTCCACCCCGGCCGCCGCCATGATCTTCGGGATCGATCCGCGTGTTGCCATCCCGATGCTGCCCCACGCGGTCCAGTCGATCGCGAGCGTGCGGACCTCGGGACGGGTGCGGCGCAGGCTGCTCAACAGCTTGCACTGCAGATCGTTGGCGGCGCTGTAGTCGGTCTGTCCGACGTTGCCGAACCGACCGGCCACCGAACTGAACGCCACGACGGCGCCCAGCGGCGTGGCGTCGAGCGCATGCAGCACGTTGAACAGGCCGTCCCCCTTGACCGCGAGCACCAGATCGAACTCGCGGGGTTCCTTGTCGGGCAGGGCGTGGCTGACCTCTATTCCCGCGCCGTGCAACAGCACGTCGACGCGCCCGCTGGTGTCCTGTATCTGGCTGAGCACCTTCGCTACCGCGTCGGCGTCGGTGAGGTCGACACTGTTGTAGTGGGCCGTGCCGCCCGCTTGCTCGACGGCCTGGACAGCAGCGGCAGCGGCCTGCATCCGCTCGAAGCGTGCCAGCTCCCGTTCGATCAGCACCGGCGTCGGGCGTTCTCCCCGCCGCCGCATCCGGCCGGCGAGCTCGGCCTTGAAGCCGTCGCGGTCCTCGGTATACCGGCGCAGGTCGGGGTGGGCCGGGTCGGGCTCAGGCGTGACGTCGAGCAGGTAAAACGTGCCGCGCCACGCCGCGGCCAGGTCGGCGGTGATCGCCGACACGATGCCGCCGGCGGCGCCGGTGACGACGAACACCGGGTCTGAGGGCAGCCCGTCTCTCTGCGGGTCCGAGAACGGGCGCTCCGCCAGGCCGATACCCCATCGCCGACCTGCGGCGTAGCCGACCTCCACACAGCCGGGATCGCGCAACGTCTCATCGACCAGCACGTCGGCCAGCGCCGACGTTTTTCGGCTGACCGCAAAGTCGACGGCCTTGACCACCGCGTCGGGCCTCTCACGGCGGTACGCCTTGGCGAACCCGGTGACCGCGCCGCCGAGCGGGCAGGTCGCTCCTGCCGGGTCGTAGCCGTGGTATCCGCCGAGGCGGGTGGCCACCACCAGGAACGGGCTGCGCTCGTAGACCCGCCGCATCGTCAGGTAGAGGTTGCGGACGCGGCGACGCAGCGCTTCATGCCAGCCGGCGAGGTCCATCTGTTGCAGCGGACCCTCGTCGTCGAGCGCCGCGAGCCAGTACACGCCGTCGACTGCCATGTCGGGGACGTCCTCGTCGGGGCTGAGCGCGACGACCTCGACCCCGAGCCGGGTCAGCCGCGTGATCAGCGCGTCGGCGACGCCGCCCTCGTCGCGCATCACCGCCACGCGGGTGCCGGCGCCAAGCGTGACCCCGGTCGGCACGCAGGCCGACAGTTCCGGTCGCAGCACGGGTATCGGCACCCGCCTGGGGATCCGGTCCGTAGCCGCGATGTCGCCTTTGACGGTCGGCGCGGCGGCCGCTGTGCCCGTAGCCGCAGCCGGCGGGTCACCGGATGCTTTTGGGAGGGGGCTCGCCTCGATTCGGTCACGGATCCAACCGATGACATGGGTCAGCGTCGGGAAGTCGCGCAGCTTGAGGGTGTCGTCGCGGGCGACGCCGTAGTGCTGACGGATGCCGGCGAAGATCTCGGCTTGTTTGACGGTGTCGACGCCCAGGTCGGCCTCCATGTCCAGGTCGACGTCGAGCAGGTCGCGCGGGTAGCCGGTCAGCTCGGAGACGATGCCCACCACCGTGTCGGTGACCCCGTCCCCGGCTGCGGCCGGCGCCGCCCGCCGGTGCGGCCGCAGCCTCTGTCGCGGCTGCGTCGGCCGGCGCCCCCGCCGGTGCGGTGCCGACGGTCTTGTCGCGGATCCAGCCGATGACGTGGGTCAGCGTCGGGAAGTCGCGCAGCTTGAGGGTGTCGTCGCGGGCGACGCCGTAGTGCTGGCGGATGCCGGCGAAGATCTCGGCTTGTTTGACGGTGTCGACGCCCAGGTCGGCCTCCATGTCCAGGTCGACGTCGAGCAGGTCGCGCGGGTAGCCGGTCAGCTCCGAGACGATGCCCACCACGGTCTGGGTCAACTCGTCAGCAGCCGACGTCGGCACCGCCGGAGGCGGGGTCCCGGCAGGCTGGGCCGAGCGGCGTCGGTGCCGCCGCGGTCGGTGCCGCCGCGGCCCCGGTGGGCGCCGGGATGCCGGTTTTGTCGCGGATCCAGCCGATGACGTGGGTCAGCGTCGGGAAGTCGCGCAGCTTGAGGGTGTCGTCGCGGGCGACGCCGTAGTGCTGGCGGATGCCGGCGAAGATCTCGGCTTGTTTGACGGTGTCGACGCCCAGGTCGGCCTCCATGTCCAGGTCGACGTCGAGCAGATCGCGCGGGTAGCCGGTCAGCTCCGAGACGATGCCCACCACCGTATTTGTCAGCTCATCGCCGACTGGGACGGCGGGCTGCGGTGCCGGCGCCGACGGTGGCCCCACCAACACCTTTTCGGCGGCCACCGGCGCGGCCTGCTCCACCGGCGCCCGCTCGGGCGCGGAGACAGGGGCCGTCTTCACAGGCGGGCCCGTGTCGACAACGCGCAGCCGATGCTGCACGACCTCCAGCTGCGGATCGGCGGTGCCAGCGGCCTGCGACAGCCACCGCCGCCACGCCGCGTGGTCGACGATCCGGTAGGCGTAGCCGAGTTCGTCCGGCGGCCGGTGGCGCCCGTCGGGCACCGGCGTCCAGCGCATCAGCGTCATCGCGATCTGCGAGCCGAACCCCGCCCCTAGCCGCAGGGCGTACTGCACCGGGTAGCCGCCGCCCGTCGACAGGTTGAGATGGCCCAGTTCGGGGTCGGGCTCTTTGTAGTTCGGCACCGGCGGCACCAGGCCGGTCTCCAGCGCCTTGATCGCGACGACGTCCTCGACTCCGGCGCCCATCGCATGACCGGTGAAGCCCTTGGTGTTGGTGATGACGACCGCATCGGCGTCGGGACCGAACACCTGGCGCAGCGCGTGGATCTCGGCCGACGCGCTGCCGCCGCGCGCCGGCGTGTACGTCTCGTGCGAGACGAACACCGTGCTGCCCGCGATGGCGTGCCGGTCCACCCCGCGGGCCTCGACCTGGTCCAGCAGCTGCTCCATCACGTCGCCAATGTGCTCGACGTCGAGCCGGGTGCCGTGGAACGCGCTGTTCGCGGTCATCGTGCCCAGGACCTCGCAAATCGGCTGCAGCCCGCGTTCGGAAGCGGAATGGGCAGATTCCACCACCAGAGCCGCCGCCCCCATGCCCAGGATCATCCCGTGCCGGCGCTGGTCGAACGGTGTGGCGGCCTCCTCGACCAGGTCGTCGGTGGCGGCCGCGCCGGATGCCAAGAACCCCGACCCGAGCCACGGCAGCAGCGCGTCAGAGCTCGCGTCGTCGGCGGACACCACCACCACCCGCCGGCAGCGGCCGGCGCGGATCCAGTCGTGGGCCAGCGTCACCGCCTGCGTGGTGCTCGCACATGCCGCGTTGACTTGGGTGTTCGGCCCCCGCGCGCCGATGATCTCAGCGAACTGCGAGTGCCCCATCGACAGGCACCGGAACAGAAAGCGCCGGTCGAACACGAACGGATCGGTCTCGAGGGTGTGGCACAGCTCGTGGATGCGCCGGTCCAGCTCCGACGAGGCCGGCTCGTCGCCGCTCATCCGCGCGCGCACCGCCTCCAGCGCGCTCAGCTGTTCCCGGTTGCCGCGGTCGATGTAGTAGCCCTCGAGATCATGGGCGAAGTTGTCCAGGCCGGGAAAGGCGGACGCGAAGATGACGCCGGTGTCATCGCGCATCGATTCCGGCAGCCCCCACCGGTCGGGCAGCTTGGTACCCAGCGTCGTGGTCTTGTAGTGGATCACCAGCGGGATTCCGGCGTCGCGCAGCGCGTCGAACCCCGCCCCGATCGCGAGCCGGGTCGTCGAGTCGAGCGCGGCGTCGCGGGCGGTGTCGACGCCGAACTCGCTGACCATATCCAGAGGCGCGCTGCGGCCGGCCAGCTTGATGACCTCCGCTTCAGTGTCAATCGTCTCGAACGACGGGTCGCCGGACGCGCGCTTGACCAGACGGGTGATATGCCGGTCGAGCATCTCGCGACGGAGCCGGTGCGGAATCGTGTCGATGAACTGCTGACCGCCCAGGATGCGGGCGATGTTCTCGTCGTCGAACACCCTCTCCACGCCCGGCAGGCCGAGGGCCGCGCCGGTCACCACCACCGGCGCCACGACGCCCGGCGCCGATGGCCGGGCGGCGACCGCGCCGGCGGTGTCGGCATGCAGCCCGTGCTGGACCACGTCGACGAGGTGTCGGCCCAGTTCGGCGTACTGTACGTCGGTCATCGCGGTCTCCGTACTCGCGGCAGGGGCGGTGTCTACAGCCTCGGCGGGCGCCGGTCCGGCGTAGCCGAGCCCGGCCGCATACAGCCCGCACAACGCCTGGTTGAACGCGGCGACGTCGCCGGTCTTGGGGTGATTGGTGAACAACGCCACCACGTCGTCGCCGAGCACGTCCTCGACGAACCCGTGCAGCGCCTTCTTCGGGCCGACCTCGACAAACACTCGGGCGCCTGCCGCGTGCAGGGTGCGCAGCCCGTCGACGAACCGCACCGGTGAAGCCACCTGGCGGCCCAGCAGATCGAGCACGGCGTCGGCGTCGGCGTCGGCCGGGTAGAAGTCACCGGTGACGTTCGACACGATCGGCAGGCTCGGCCGGTGCAGGTCGAGCCGGCGCAACACAGCCTTCAGCGGTTCGCTCACCGGCGCGACGATCGCGGTGTGAAACGCGTGGCTGACCGGAATGCGAGAGGCGTCCATGCCGGCCGTCTCAAACGCCGCGACCGCCCGTTCGACCGCCTCGGTGGCACCGCCGATGACGGCTTGGCCGGTGCTGTTGATGTTCGCGACGACGACGTACCCGTCGGTCTCGCCGACGATCCGCTCGATCTCGGCGAGTGGACCGAGGACCGCGGCCATGGCGCCGTTGTCGTCCACCGACAGGTTCGCCATCTCGCGGCCCCGTGTGCTGACTGCCTCCAGCGCGGCGCCGAACGACAGCGCGCCCGCGACCACGAGCGCCCCGTACTCGCCGAGGCTGTGGCCCATCACCATGTCGGGACGCACGCCGTAGGCATCGAGCAGCCGGGTCAGAGCGAGGTCGGTGGTCAGCACCGCCGGCTGGGTGATCTCGGTCTGCATCAGCTGCTGCTCGAGCCGTTGGGCGGCGGACGTGTCGGCGGTGTCGGCGAAGATGAACTCCGTCAACGGCCGACCCAGCAGCGGCTCCATGATCCGGTCGGCTTCATCGAACGTCGCCGCCACAATCGGCTCGCGCCGACGCAGGTCGGCCAACATGTTCACGTACTGCGAGCCCTGGCCGGTGAAGAGAAACGCGACTTTGCCCGGTAGGCCGCGGCCGATGAACACGCCCTGGGCACGCAGGATCTTCCACATGGCGGGATTGCCGCCGCGCAGCGCCTCGACCGCCTTGGCCGCCTTGGCCGCCAGGTCGGCGGCATCGGCATAGTCGATCGCAACCCGCACGGCCGTGGCCGCCAGCGCGGGGTCGGGTAAGCCCGGCGCCGGGGCGCGCCCGGCGGACGCCTCGTCTGCCAGCCGCTCCAGTTGCGCGGCCACCTCATCGTCGTCTGCGCCGCCGACCACCGCGGCCCCCCGCAGCGGCGCCATCGGCGCGCCGGAGCCGGCCGTCGCGGAGGCGCTCACCGCCGGGGATCGCTGCTCGACGCTCGCGCCGGGGAACGACCGGCTCGCATCGGAGGCGCGGTGTCGGCCCGGCACGTACTCCTCGAGCACGGCGTGGAAGTTGGTGCCGCCGAACCCGAATGCGCTCACCCCGGCGCACCGCACGCCGCTCTCGGGCGCCGGCCACTCGCGAAGTTCGGTGTTGACCCGCAACGGGACGTCGTCCCAGTCGACGCTTTCGTTGGGATGCTCGAAGTGCAGGCTGGGCGCCAGCACTTTCTCGTGCAGGCTGAGCACCGTCTTGAACAGGCCGGCGGCCCCGGCCGCGCCCTTCAGGTGGCCGATGTTCGACTTCACCGACCCCAGCGCGATCGAGCCGCTGGCCGCGCCGGCCTTGCGGAACACGTCGGTCAAGCTGGCCAGTTCGGTGGCATCTCCGACGCGCGTCGACGTGCCGTGCGCCTCGATGCAGGTGGCCAGCGCCGGGTCTGCTCCGGCGACGTGCCAGGCGCGCTCCACCGCCAGCCGCTGCCCCACCGGGTTGGGCGCCGTGATGCCCTTGCCGCGGCCGTCGCTTGACCCCGCCAGTCCGAGCAGCACCGCATAGATGCGGTCGCCGTCGCGTTCGGCGTCCGACAGGCGTCTCAGCACGAACAGGGCGGCGCCCTCACCCATCACGAAGCCGTCAGCGCCGGCGTCGAACGGTCGGGTGCCGGTGGCCGATAGCGCCCCGATTTTGCAGAACTTGACGAACCCCGTCGCGTCCATGTTGCGGTCGATCCCGCCGGTGATCACGGCGTCGAAGTCGCCTGCCTGCAAGCCGCGCACCGCGGCCGACATTGCGGCCAACCCGGAAGCGCACGCCGCGTCGGTGGTGAAGTTCGGGCCACGGAAGTTGAAGAGGTTGGCGACCCGGCCCGCGAGGACATTGGCGAGCTCGCCGGGCATGGTGTCCTCGGTGATGTCCTCGAACCGGTCGAGAAACGCGGCGCGGGTCTCGGCGAGCACGGCGTCGCGCACCTCTTGCGGCAGCGCGGCCAAGGACGGCGCAGCCATCAAATCCCTTGCGAACATCGGAAATTGGATACGCAGGTTGCTGTCGTGCTGCTTGTCACCGCCGATGGCGTTGCCGATGATCACAGCGACCCGTTCGGGGTCCACGGTCCAGTCCGGCCAGCCGGCGTCGAGCAGCGCTGAGCGGGTGCACGCCACCGCCCACTTCTGGCCGCCGTCCATCTGGACGCTGACCGCCGGCGGGATCGGAAGCTTCCACGCCAGCGGCTCCCAGGCGAAGTCGCGCACCCATCCGCCGATGCGCGAATACGTCTTGTCGGGTGCGTGCGGGTCGGAGTCGTAGTAAAGCTGCGGATCCCAGCGGTCGGGCGGCACGTCGCTGATGCTGTAGCGGCCGGACTTGATGTTGCCCCAGAACGTGGCCGCGTCGGCCGCGTCGGGCATGATCGCGCTGACACCGACCACCGCAATCGGCTCCATCGGGGTAGTCATGACGATCCGGCCTCCCGTCGGTACAGCGCGTCGGCGACCAGGCTCATGTCGGCGAGCAGACCGGTCTGCGCGCCCCGTACCCGCTCCAGCGGCAGGGCGGCGGCCAGGTCTGCACCCGTGCCCGCTCCGGCCACCCACCGCAGGCCGTCCTCGGCGACCTTGTGTGCCGCCTCCCGTGCGAAGACCCTGCTGACCGCGGCGAGCCCGGCCGGCTCGAAGCGTTTGTCGGCCTTGTCGGGCAGTGCGCCTGCCGCGGCCGCTTGCGCACGGCGCGCCAGCGCGCCGGCACACTCGGCATAGGCCACGAGTTCGCCGAGCCGCAGCAGAACGTGCTGATTGCGGGTCAACCGACCGACCCGGCAGGCCTCCATCACCGCGGCCAAACAGTCCAGCGCGAGCGCTGCGGTGGGACCGCCGCAATCCTCGGGTACGCCATCGAGGCTGCGCGCCGCGTCGTGGTAGTAGGCGCCGGACGTCTTCAGGTGCTGCTGCCACCGGTCGCGGGCGATCGTCATCTCCAGGATCTCGGAGGTGCCCTCGTAGATCGTCGTGATCCGCACGTCCCGCTTGATCTTTTCGACCAGGTAGGGCCGGGTGTAGCCATAGCCGCCATGGGCCTGGATCGCTGCCTCGGCGGCGGCGTTGCCCGCCTCGGTGGCCATGTACTTCGCAACCGCGCCTTCGGTGTTCAGCGCGCCGCCGGCGCCCTCGCCCGTGTCGATGCGTGCCGCGGTCGCCTCCAGGAACGCCCGCGCCGCCTCGAGTCGCACTGCGTGCGGCACGATCAGCTTGTGGGTGAACCCCTGCTTGGCCGAGAGCGGAGCACCGCCCTGGATGCGGGTCTGCGAGTAGGCGATCGCCCGGTCCAGGGCTTCCCAGCCGCCGCCCAGACCGAATGCAGCGACCATCACCCTCGTGTATCCGAAGACCTGCTGGGCCTGGACGAGTCCGCGGCCTTCTTCGCGGCCGATCAGGTTCTCCGCCGGGACCACCACGTCATCGAGAAACAGCCCGGCTGTGTTGGATAGCCGGATACCGTGCTTGTCTTCTGGCGGCGCTGTCGCAAAGCCGGCGGTGCCCGTCTCCACGATGAACCACGACGGCCCGCCCGGGGCCAGTGCCAGAACCGAGTAGACATCCGCGATCGAGCCGTTGCTAATCCACTGCTTACGCCCGGTGAGTCGGTATCCGGTCAGCTGTCCATCGGTCTCCACCGGGGTGGCTGTCGTCTTCATGGCACCCAGGTCGCTGCCGGCCTCGGGCTCCGTTGCGGCATAGGCGAGCAGGATGCCTTGCTCGGCGATGCGCCCCAGCCACTCCTTGCGCTGCTCGGGGGTCCCGCCGACCAGGATGGGGTCGGTACCGAGGAACGTGGCGAACACTGAGGTAGCGACCCCGATGTCGACGCGGGCTAGCCGTTCACACACCCGATAGGAGTCGAACGCGCTGCCTCCGAAGCCCCCGTACTCCTCGGGGATGAACACGAGGTGCACGCCAAGTTCCGAACCGCACATCGCGCGGATTGTTTCTTCTGGGCAGACGTCGTCATGGTCGAGCTCCAGCCGACGCTCATCAGGCAGGGCCGCGGCGATGAACTCGTCCAACGAGTCCAGCATCATGTCGAGGGCATCTCGGTCCAGGCCGATGTTCGCGGTCATTGGTTTCGTCCCTTCCATGACCATCAGGCCTTGCGCGCGCCCTGAGCGCGTCGTGATCGCCGCAGTAAGGCCAAGAGCAAGCACCCAATTCCGGAGTCTGCATCCGCCGACCATCCGGGGGCAGAGTCTTTGGCCCTCGGTACAACAGCATTAAGTCGTTGAACGGCCAGCGGCCAGAACGGCTAGGCTCCGATACCCTTCACGCAGCAACGTTCACATCGGAACGGGGGGTGCAACGCAAATGATCAACGAGCACCTCGCCGCCTCGATAGCACCTGCCGCACTAGGTCGGCGCTGATGGCGCTCAGCGCGGGAACGGTGATATCGGGTTACCGCATCGAAGCCGTGCTGGGCTCCGGCGGCATGGGCACGGTTTACCGGGCCGCGCACCCCTCACTGCCGCGCAGCGACGCCCTGAAGATCCTGTCCGCCGAATTGTCGCCCGGGCGGGCAGGCAGTTCCTGCGCGCCCGCCTGCTCCCCCACGGCCGAAAGATCCGCGGCATTCGCGCTGTCGGCGGACTGCAAGCCCGCCAACGCGGTGTCGGCCGCGCCGAGCACCTCGCCGCCGCGCGGCGCCAGATCCGCCGACCCGGCCGCGACGTAGCCGATCACCGTCGTCGCAGCCGCCCCGGCCGCGAGATCGATCGGCGAGGCGCCGGTGGCGGCCGGGACCGGAACGGGCTCAGCGGCCTGACCCAGCGCGGTCGCCACCCCCTGCGCGGTCTGCTGCACCTCGGCCGGCTCGATCTTGACCGGCTCGTCACCACCACTCATCGGCGCTTCCTTCCTCTTTCGCCAAAACCGCTACGCCCCGTCGCCCGGCCAGAGCTGGGCCTCGATCGCGATCTGAGCTGCCTCGTAAGCGATATCGCAATAGTTCGGCGCGCCCCGCCACATCAGCAAGAGCTCAGCGACGCGGGCGAGGTTGTGGCAGGCCCGCGCATGCGGGGACATCACATCGTCGGCGCGCCGGCCCGCACGCTGGCTTGCGCTGTCGAGCGTGGCGTTGAACCGCGCGAACTCCAACTCATCCCACTGCTCACCGCTGACCGGTTCACTCCGATCAAGGGCACTCGCAACGTGACGAATCACCGGCGGTACCTCCAGACCCAGCAGACTCGACGCCCGGCTCAACGCGGTGTGCACCGCGTCCCGCGTTGTGGCCCACGACGCGTCGTGCTGCTGCGCTTCGGGCACCGTCATCCGGATCAGCCGCGCATATTCGGCCGCGTCCAGCGTCTGCAGACGATGCACGTGCATCTCGTCCAGCGCCATCGGCTCGGCATCCGCGCGGACCGGCGAGGTCAACAACCCGCAATCCTCATAGCACGCCACGCCGGCGTCGCGGGCCGGCAGCGCCGAACCGCCATGATCGGTCGACACCGCCAACGCATACAACTGCAAATTCGGATCGTGGTCGCCGATCAGCGCCGCATACGCGAGCATCGTCTGCGCGGGATTCACCCAGCCGAACCAGCGCGCGAGAAATGCGGCGGTTAAACCGGTGTCAGAGAACAACGTTCGCGCCGAGCGCGGCAAGAACACCCCAGGCGGGATGTAGCCAGCACCTTCATTGCTGACCACCACCGTGTCAATCCCGTAGCCGGTCTTGAAGATTCCGACGCACCAGTCCACACAGCCGTATACCCGCGAGGCGTGCATCAATTGGTACACGAGTTGCGACGCCGCGTTCAGCAGCGGATCGGGATTGTTCGACTTCATTCCGGCATAGGCACCCGCCGCCGCGCCGCCCACACCGGAACCCGCAACCCCGGGCGGGAGCGGCGCCACGGCCGGGCTCGCCGCCGGCGTCGGTGCGGCGGGAGCGGCCGGTGCCGCGGATGGCGGTCCGGAGGCCGGAACCACCTGCCGCGGCGTCACATCCGAACCGAACGGCGGCAGCGGACCCGACGAAGCAGCCGGTGACGGCGCGAACATCGGGGCGCCCATCGGCGCCGCCGACGCAGCTGCCGGGCTCGCCGTTGCGGACGGGGCAACGGGCGCCGGACCTGCCGCCGGGGCGCCGGAAGCCGCCGCGGACGCCGACGGCGGAGGCGCCGCCACCGGAGGCGGGAGGGTCGGGTTCGCATTCAGACCGGCGTTGAAGCCACGGGAAAAGTCCGCACCCGTCGCCGCCGGCGGAGCACCGCCCGCCGCGGCAGTTGCCGCTAACGGGGGCGGCGAACCCGCCAGCCCGGTCCCACTGAGCGGAGGCGGCGACCCCAAGTTCGACGGTGACGGCAGCGATGGTGACGACAACCCCCGCGGACTCAACGGCAGTCCCCCGCCAGGTCCACCCGACGGTGCGCCCGTCGACGGCAGGATGGGTGGTGGCATCCCTGACGGCAGTTGACATTTGGGTCAGGCTCGCTTCCACCATGAAGCTGATCAGCGGATGGGTGCAGCGGATTCGTTCTGGCGCGGCGTCGTCTCCCGGCGAGTGCTGCCCATTCCGGCGTCCCGGAGTTGGTCTGACCCGATGACGGCTCTGCTCCACCCCTGCCATCGGCGGTGCTCGGGCGTTGTGGCAGCGGCGAACCATCGGGGCCGCCGCTCTTGGGTAGGTTGCCGAGCAGGCCATGGAGGCCCGGACCGGGACCGCCCATCCTGAATCGCTGCAACTCTCCGGGATCCAGAGGAGGTGATCCAGTCGGGTGCACCCGACGGTGCCGGAGCCTGGGACCACCTATCTGGGATGTGAGGCCGGTGATTTCAGCGACAGCCTTGCCGCTTTCCGCGATTGCTTGAGCGCGGGCTTCCGCGATCACCTCTGAAATCTTCTGCATCGCAGCGAAATACTGGCCAATCTTTCCGGCCTCTTGCCGGAGACGCGCGATTTCCGCGTTCGCGTTCGCGTCGATCTGATCGAGTCTGCTTCGTGCAGAGTAGATTAGGCGGGCGATCTCACTGACGACCCGCGCCATCGAGTGATAGATGTCGGCCTGCTTGACCACCGCCACCGCTTGCCGCAGACACATTTCATGCATGGCGTCGATCGTTCGGCCCGAGTTATCAGCGGGCAGACCGTCCGCGAGCTGACGAATTGTGGTGGTGTTCTGCTCAAGCGCGGCAGATTTTTGGGCCAGCCCATCGCCGACCTCCGACCACGCGTCCGGTGACGTGGTCGGCCACAGCCCACCGATGATCAGAGTCGAAAACGGCCGTGTCGGCACCGCCGACGGGGCTCCGACATTTACCACAGCGGCACACCCAGATCGCCGCAGACCTCAAATGGTCCGCTCAACGCGACAAGGCTGTCATTCCACGCGGCGGTGTCGCCGTCAGTGGCCGGCCCGGGCCGGATATTTCCCACATACGCGTGAACGTCGTCGATGTAACCGCTGCAGCGAACGAGTCAGGTAATCTGGCGGCGGAGTCGGGATGTCCGTCTAGCAACAGGCTGGGCACGTTTGACCCAGTCCGTCGGTCTGAGCGACATATGCCGGTATGCCCGCGTCACGTTCCGGCGTCCCGGTATGGCCCAGGGCGACGAACGCCTTTGCCTCCGCGTTGCTTTCCTTGATCAGCGGGGCGATAGCTTCACACAGAGCTTTGTCCGAGTCGGCGGTCGACGCAGGTTGATCCGTAGGTTGCGACGGCGGCGGTGCGGCTGATGATGTCGAGTTGCGGTGTGCGGTGACCAGCGAAATCACCAACGCCGCGGCGGCCAAGACGACAGCGACCGCGATTCCGATGCCGGCCAAAAGCCCGCGGCCTCGGCGTGGCCGCAGAGCATACGGACCGGGCGTTGCATAGGGCGGCGCCGGAGGCGGTGGCGCAGGGTGTGGAGCATTCTCCGGTGATGTCGCACCCGGCCCAGTGGTCCCGCCCGAGGTCATAGGGCCAGCGTAAACGTCCGCCAGATGGGCGTCAGCGGCAATTACGCAGTTGACCGTCAGGGTGAGGAGGTGTGAAATGCAGCGAGCTGCCGCCGTGGGAGTCCGTTTTACGGGTTGACGGCGTTGACTGCGGTCTTGCCCGGGCCGGCGAACGCGAAACTGTTGTTGCGAGTATTGGAGCCGGGCGGGAACGCTACGAAGGGTCGCTCCCCAGCGTAGGAATTGGCACCGCCGCCGAGGCTGACAGCGGTGTTGTTGCCGACGTTGGTCAGCGGGTTCGCTTGGTCGCCGCCGTAGGAGTAGGCGGTGCTGCCGTCGCCGACGACAATCGCCCTGTTAAACGCTCCTCCTGCTACAGCGGTAGTTCTTTCGGTACGGGATGGTGGCCGCAGCTGATGGCCATCGAGGGTGAACCCGGGGTTGGGGCCGGGGTTCCCCGCCGCGGACCGTCTCCGCGAATACACGAACGCGAATGCTGGCTTCTAACAACGAACCTCCTGCGTGACATCGGGTCCTTGACAACCTGTGTCGCCGTCGAGGCAACGATGGAATAGGGTATCCGCATGACTTCATTCGTCGATCTGGATGCCTTCGGTCAACGCGTGCGCAGCGCCCGCGAATCGCGCGGCCTCACACTCGATCAGGTGTCAGAGCTCGCGGGTCTGTCGAAAGCACACCTGTCCCGACTCGAGTCCGGTGAGAGGCAGGCTTCCATCGGCGCGTTAGTCGACCTGGCAACCGCGCTCGGCGTGCGAATCAGCACGCTGCTGGGCGAGGACACACGGGGAGGCTCGCTAGCGACGTTCGAACCGGATGCACCGCGTCACTCAGCCGGCGGATTGAAAATCGCACCATGCAGTGGGTACTTGGATTCGCGCGCCATCGAGGCGTTGCGAGTCACGGTCACCCCGCGCCGCCCGGCCAGCCCGCCAGTGCAACACCACGGCGAGGAGCTCCTCTATGTCTTGCGCGGCACCATCGAACTGGAACACGACGGCGTGATCTACGAACTGTCCACCGACACCACGGCACACTTTGACGCACACCGACCGCATCGCATGAGCGCTCGTCGCACCGCCGAGGTTCTGCTCGTAAGCGCCGACGACCGCGTCGACCTGAGCCGGATTCACCACTAGCGCTTCGATCGTCGCTTCACCTTTCAGGGCACGGCCGGAACCGTCACGGTGCTCAGTCGTCGAAGGACTGGTCGTCAAGCAGCAAGTCTTCGTAGAAAGCACCGAACTGACGAGTCGGATGCCTGATAGCCATCTCGAGGACCCAGAGATTGGGCTTGGGGTACAGATCCGCATCGGCAAGCGAACCGTCATAGTGCGCCTCGTGGGGAAACTCCGACAACCGGTGGCCAGACAGATCCAGGTTGAGTTGCCAGCCACGTTCCTCCGCGGACTTGATCGCGTACTCGTACAGTGCGTGCCCGGTGAGTCCCTTGTCTCGCCACAGGTTTCGCACGTCGTCCCACAACGCGCGAACGTCGTGCTTAGCCTTGTGGTGTTCGGGGTCGTCGCCGAACACAAAGGTCTCACCGGCATCACCTTCGGTGTCTCCATACACGGGGCCGATGTCGATGAAGAAGATGTCCTGGTCGCCGAGGACAACACCCGGCTCTGACTTGGCCATGAAGTCTTTGGTGGTATTCGGGCCGAACCGCACAATCACCCGGTGCCACCCTTTGCGCATATCCATTGTTCCGAGGACCTCGCGCGCCATCGCGGCAGCGTCCTCTTCGACCATGCCGGGCGTGATGTTGGCCGCGATCTGGCGGAGTGCCTTATGAGTGCGAGCCCGGACGTCGAGTTGCTTGGCGACTGAGAAGTTAGCTCCCGTTGCCTCGATGTCAATGCTAGTTTCCATGACGGCCGATCTCCCTCGTACGGCGCCGGAATTACCCCCGGCGGCGAATGCTTGTCGGGATCGACGCTAGGACGGAGCTTGCCTCGCAGGCAACTTGAGTTGTCGAATTTAACTTGCCGGTTACACCAGTGGAGGGGTCACCTCACCAGTGGGGCCCGGCTAGAGCTAGAACCTTAGGATTGTGTCAACTTCCCCGTCCACAGTGGAGCCGATTTACCATGGCACGGCCAGTTTTTCACGACACTACCTCTGTGTCGCGGGGTGCCAAGTCGGACGTTCTTGTCCTCGACGCGAGGACAGAGCCGTGTCGGCGTGTTGATTGCGCGCGCTTGGAACCAGGTGTAACCAGCAGGTAAACATGGGCAACAGAGGTCGCCTAGGAGGCAACTTGGTCTTAGGCTGTGGCTTCTAGGAAGACCTACTGCTGGACGGCCAGTACTTCGACAACTGCGCAGGTACTAGTCGCCCCAGCGTGAATCCGACTGTGGCGCAATGCTGCCCACGAAACCCAGATCGCCCGGAGCCTCTACCTCAAGGACATTCCGATGACCACCTCGACCACACCTTCCGGCGCACCAGCCGCGAGCCCGAATCAGCACGGATTACGGACCGGGGCGTTGGGCTTCCCCACCCTGCTCGCACAATCGATCGCGCTCATCTCGCCCACGATGACCGCGGTGCTCATCGTGCCGTTGGCGTTCTCCGACGCCGGTAATGGCACCTGGCTGGCCTACCTGTTCGGAACGATCATGCTCTCCTTCGTCGTCATGAACCTCAACCAGTTTGCCCGGCGCTCGGCATCACCGGGCTCGATGTACGCCTACATCGGTCGAGGTCTCGGCCCTCGGTGGGGGGTGCTGTCGGGCTGGACGCTGCTATGGTCCTACGCGTTCATCGCGATCGCCGGGTTCTCGGGATTCTCGATATTCGTCAACCAGTTCCTCGATGCGATCGGCATCCACCATCATCCACCCGCAATTGTGTGCTTTGCTTTCAGTGCCCTGGTCTGCTGGTTCGTCGCCTTTAAGGACATCCGGGTGTCCTCGCTGCTGACGCTTTTCCTGGAGGCACTGTCCATCGCGGTGATCCTGGGGGTCTGCATCGTCATCTTGTTCGGCCACGGCAGCCCCGTCGACACCGCGCAACTCTCCCTGCACGGCGTGAGCCTAAAAAGCATGGGCCTAGCGGTGGTTATCTGCATCTTCAGCCTGGTCGGATTTGAAAGCGCTACCGCGTTGGGCGGCGAGGCGAAGAACCCGTTGATCAACATCCCGCGCGCGGTTACCTGGAGCCTCGCGATAACCGGCCTGTTTTTCGTCTTCGTCAGCTACGTCGAAGTCCTCGGTTCCGCACACGCCGGATTGTCTTTGGACCAACTGGCCGCGCCGGTGAACGCACTGGCCGACGCGTACCACGTCAGCTACCTTCAGGCCCCGATATCCCTGGGCGCGATGGTCAGCTTCTTCTCCCTATCGCTGTCTTGCGTCAACGCCGGCGCCCGCATCTTCTACCCGATGGCACGTCACGGGGCCCTGCACCACGCCATGGGCAACAGTCACCACCGCAACAAGACGCCGCACATCGCGATCACCGTTTACACCATCATCGTGTTCGCGATCCCCACCATCATGCAGGCGTTCACCGACCCGCTCACGACGTTCGGCGACGCGGGCACCCTGGCCGCGTTCGGCTTCCTGCTGGCCTATTACCTCGTTTCGGTAGCGGCCCCGATGTACTTGCGTCGCCGAAACGAACTGACCCGCAAGAACATCCTCATCACGGTCGTCGCTCTGCTGTGTTTGCTGGTTCCGACGATCGGCAGCTTCTACCCGCTGCCCCCAGTGCCGGTCCGATACTTCCCGTACTACTTCCTGGCCTACCTGCTGGTCGGCGGTGCGTGGCTTGCCATTCTGCACCGCCGTGACCGGACGGTCATCAGCGCCATGGAAGCCGACCTGGAGGCAACCGTCGATATCCGCGACCACCCCACGGCCGACTCGACTGCTGAAAGCTCAGTGGCCCAGGCATAATGACGGCCATGAGCAGAGCCGATGCGGGCCAGAGGCTCCCTTTGCTGGTCGTGCAGCATGTGCCTTGGGAAGGCCCGCACCTCATCCTCGACTCGTTCTCCGACGTGCCGGTGGTGGTGCGCAACATTCTCGACGAGCCCAGCGGCGCCGGGCTGCCAGATCCGACCACGGTCCGGGGCGCGGTCTTTATGGGCGGTCCGATGAGCGTGAACGATGCCGACGCGCTGCTCCCCCTCGCCGAGGAGATCGCCTGGCTGCAGCGAGCGATAGCCCTGCGAGTTCCGATCCTCGGCATCTGCTTGGGCGCACAACTCCTCGCCAAGGCAGCCGGGGCGACCATCACGGCGGCGCCGCGCCCCGAAATCGGGGTAGCCCCCGTCGAGATCACCGATCCGCACGATCCGCTCGCGGCTCACCTGAGCCCCTGCGCTCACGCCATGCATTGGCATGGCGAACAATTCAGCCTGCCCGAGGACTCGGTGAAGCTGGCACACTCTGCCCAGACCGAGGTGCAGGCGTTCCGGCTGGGCGACGGCGCCTGGGGCGTGCTCTTCCACCTCGAAGTGGACGACGAGCTTCTTGACATCTGGCTGGCCGAACCGACCATGGCGGTGCAAGCCGAGCGGGCGCTGGGCCCCGATTATCGGGAACAGCTACACGCTGGCCTTCCGGCCATAGCCCGCAGCCAAGCGCGCGCCGTCTTCGATGAGTTCGCCCAATACTGCGCACCGCGCCACAATCGCACCCGAGCCCGCACGGATCACGTCACCGCTCCGATCAATGACGCCATGACCCGAAGCCGGAACAGACCAGCCACGGCCGGCACACCGACGAAATGACGAGCGAGAATGGCGCTCACGACTTATAGGCGGTGAGGCATCAACCGCCTTGCGCCATCTTTCCTACGGCCGCCAGGTGGTTATTGGCCGCCGTTGCGTGCGACGCGACCCCGGCGGGGTCGGGCGGGTCGGCCAGGCACGCGCTGGACGCGGCGTTGATCTCAGTGACGGCGGCTTGGGCCTCATTCGTTATCGCCGGCTGCGGGGAGGGCAGGGTGGCACCGAACTGCGCACCGGCGCTGCTCAATTGTCGACACGCTGCCTGCATGGCGCCAACGTCCGCGTTCTGCAGGGCAGTACCCAAACTTGCCATCGCCTGGTTAATCGCCTTGATAGGTCGATGGGGTGATCGGCACGCCCAGCTTGGTCAGCTGTGTGCAGATTGACTCGACACCCCACCGCAGACCATCAGGACCGTCGCGGTGGCCCTGATGGTCGGCAATGAACCGGGTGATTAGTGTGGTGGCCGGTCGAGTTCGGCCGCGAAAAAAGCCGACGCCGTCTTCAAAATCGCGTTAGCCCTGCGCAATTCGGCGACCTCTCGCCTGAGCTTCTTCAGCTCAGCGGACTCTTCGGTTGTCGTGCCCCGTCGTGAGCCAGTATCGACCTGGCCCTGGCGCACCCATTTGCGCACCGTCTCGGCGCAGCCGACCCCGAGCAGCCGGGCGACCTCACTGATCGCCGCCCACTCCGAATGATGCTGATCGCTGATCTCAGCCACCATCCGAACCGCCCGCTCCCGCAGCTCCCGCGGCTACCAGATGGAACACCTTGCGGCGAAACTCTTCGGGATATCGCTTGGACACGGACACGGCTCCTTCGACTGGTGTCGTGACCAGAAGTCAAACAAACCGACTCCGTCCAACCCGGGGCACATCAGAGTCTCCGGACATGCCGGGGTTCCTCTGTGTTTGTCAAGCCGCTGGGCTGGGCGTCGTAGAGTTGCGATCGGCGGGTCCGGGAAGTGACTTGTCCGAAGAGCTGGTGGTCGGGGTTGAGCCAGCCGCGCTGGATGTCAGAGTCGCCCCCGAGTGTCCTCCCGGGCCTGCCGCCAAACGGTGCTCGTCAGAGAGCATGAGTCGCCAAACCCGGTCGGCCAGCCGGCGTTTCAAACAACGCATTGCTTCGTTATGCGACTTGCCAGCCACGACCTTCGTGTCGTAGTAGGCCCGACCGGTGCTCTCGCGCATGCGTACCTGGGTGAGCGCGACGATGTGCAGCGCGAGGTTGAGTTGCCGATCACCACCGCGTGGCAATCGATGTCGCGCGTGGTCGCCGCTGGCGACCTCGATCGGTGCGACGCCGGCATAGCTGGCGAACGCGGAGGCGCTGCGGAACCTGCCCGCACGACGAGTCCGTCCGAGCAACCGCCCCGCGATGACGGGACCGATGCCGGGGACCTCTCGCAGTCGGGTGCCGTGCGCGTCGAGAGTGTCTGTGATTTGGGCTGTGAGCGCCTTCAGCCGCTGATCGGTGTCGCGGATCTCGGCGACCAGCTCGCGGGCCAGTTGTTTGCGAGCAGCTTCGACGGGACCCGCCGGACGCACGCCGGTGAGCAGTCGCGACGCGTCACCAGCGGTTAGATCGGTCGGCGCGCCACCGGGCAGGAGATCACGCAGCAGCGCATGCAATTGGTTGATCAGCCTGGTGCGTTGGGTGACCACGTTGTCGCGGCGCTCGTCGAGCAGGGCCAGAACCGTGGTGAGATCGTCGGCCACGACAGGGTTTGCGTCACCGCGTAGCGCGGCCACGCTGGCCGCCGCTGCGGCGTCGATGACATCGTTCTTGCGTCGTCCGCCCGAGACAACTCGCGAACACGCGCCGTTGCTATCGAGGGCACGTCATCGACGACCTCCTCTCGCGCGACCAACCATTGCGCCAAATGCCGCCCCAACCCCCGAGCGTTTTCCACTGCCCACCGGCGCTGCTCGAAACCCGACGCCCACTTCAGGAGTCGTCGGTAGCCCGCAAGCGACGCGTCGATTTGCAACGTTGCCAGCACTTTGTCGGTGCCCGTTTCGACGACGCTCGCGGTGTGGGTGCGCTTGTGAGGATCGACTCCGATGGTGACCAATGCGGTTGAACCTTTCATCCGACGGCACAAGTAGGAGACCGCGGACGACACGCCGACTTCAAGCTCCCGGTGACGATCAGTCCTCTGTTGAGTCAGACCGCGGCCACGGCGCCGACCGGCTCGACAAACCCCGGCAGAGCCAGCCCGTAGGCGGCATGCGGTTCACGAGTCAGACCGGTCGGCGCCACGACGGGACGCTAGATCAACTAGCCTCCAGTCCCGCGCATCTGATATAAGTCGGCGGTTCAGTCTCAAATCCGTGTCACTTTTCGTATGCCGCATTCGAAACCGGGTTGTTGGCGCCCGGATGGCCGAGATGGTGGCCGCGGTGGCGTCGGCGCTGCCCCCTCCGAATGGGGCCAGACTTGCAAAGCCGTGGGAAAGTGTGTCGAACTGCCGGTAGTCGACGGTGACGCCAGCCGAGCGGAGCGCCGCGGCGTATTCGTTACCCTCGTCGCGCACCGGATCGAATCCCGTAAATCACGCTCGGAAACCACCGATACAGGTGCCAGATCGAACGGACCGCAGTAGGAAAGACAATCACTGCCTGTTTGAGAGCCGCTCCGCTAGAAGGATGCGCAACGTTCAACACAGCGCGGCTTCACACCGAAGGGCGTGGGATGGCGAATCGTAAGAGATCAATGTGACACCACGTCCTGGTTTCCGGCCCGAGGCAAGGTGGAAAACCCTTGGCTGATATCTGCCTTCGACCCAGTTGAGGCGATCGTCGATGCTACGATCACGCATGCTGGTCAGCTCTGTGGCTTCTACGATGCTACTCGGTGTCGCGGCATCATTGACCACGCCGTCCGCTCGTGGCGCCGCAGTCACCTACCCGGTTGCCGTGACCGTCCTGGCCGGTTTCGACTTTCCCAACGCCGATGCGGCGCTGGGCCGGCACTCGATCATCGACAAGGTCGCTAAGGCCGCAGCTATGCGCAGATCATGACTGATATCAAGACGGATTTCGCCACCTCCGACGAGTACCAGGCTCCGTATCTGCTGACGCAGGCAGTCAACCAGTTGTGCCCAGCGTTGATTTGGCAGTTCCGGAACTCCGCGGCGCCCTACCAGCCGCCCCACAACGAGGCGCCCTAGGAGGTATGCACACCGATGTTGCGTAGATTTTGCCCGGCACGTCACGTGCCCCTATCGGCGCCGCTGCTGGCCCTCGTCCCCGTTGCCATCGTGATGAGCGCTCCACCTGCTCATGCCGACAACAGCCGCCTCAACAACAGCGTCGTCGTCAATGTGTACACGATTCAGCATCAAGCGGGCTGTACCAACGATGTCAGAATTAGCCCGCAGCTGCGATTGGCCGCGCAATGGCATGCCGTCGACGTTCTCAATAACCCCAGCGTCGGCGGTGACACGGGCTCGGATGGATCCGCACCGCAACAGCGCGCCCAGGCCGCCGGATATCGCGGCAAAGTAGCGGAAACCGTAGCGATCAACCCCGCGCTGGCCATCAGCGGCATCGAAATCCTCAACCAGTGGTATCACAACCCCACCGATTTCGCGATCATGTCCAACTGCGCCAACACCGACATCGGTGTGTGGTCGGAGAACAGTCTCGATCGCACCGTGGTGGTGGCCGTCTACGGGAGTCCGGACGGATCAATCGACGCCACTAATGGTGCACAGGCAACAGGTTCGGCGCTTGATCCCAATCCTGACTACGATGCGAGTGACGAGATCGAGTACGGCATCGACTGGTTGCCCTGGATCCTGCGGGGTGTCTACCCCCCACCGGCTTATCCGCCGAACTAACCGCGAACTAACCGCTTCATGTTCAAACATAGGCTGCGACGGACAAAACACCCAATTCTCTCCTTCGCAACGGGCATGTCAGCGGTGTCCATTCACCGAAGGCGCGGCCGTAAGTCACGGGCACTCGAGGCGGCCCTTGTCTTCCGGCGCAATGAGCGCGCGTGAAGCCTCTGGGCTGCAACCACTTTCGGATGAGCAGGATGACCAGGGTTGGTCGAGGACCTGAAGCTGGGCTCCGGCGCTCTCCTTCAGCATCATTCGGCCTTCAAGCGAATCGCCGTAGTATCCGACAAGGAATGGGTCGCCTATACGCTGCATGCGCTGGCGCGGATGGTCCCCGGGGAGCTCGCCCTGTTCGGCCTCGACGAGCTCCAGCGCGCAAAGGGGTGGGCCGCCGGCTGACTTGTTTGGTCTCGGCCGAGTCGGCCGTTCAATTGGCGCGCAGCGGCGAGAGCGCGGTTTCCGGTTGCACTATGACTCCGGGAGCTTCTCCATGATGCACATCTCGCTGGCACTCCTCGCTGCCTTGTTCGATCGGCTCGGCACAACGAAGCCGCACGTCTTCGGAAACGGCCATCGACCGCGATGCCGATCCTGAAGCCGCGTCTGACGTCGGGGCCAGATTCCACTCGAGCCGTAAGGGTACGATCGACGCTGGCTGGCACGGGCGTATTCGTCGGGCCGCGGCGCATCTACAGAAATATTCCCAACGACATCCAGCTCAATGCGGCGTCAGAGTGGTCGACCTCCAATAGCGCATTTTCCGCGTCGTCGAGCCAGCCTGACGAATTCGCCCGGGTTGATGCCGACCTGCATGCCGAGCTGAAGCGCCAGGTTCACTTGCACCGCGCGACAAGCGTTCAGTCCCTGGTGTGCACGACCAGGACGTCGGTCTTGGCCCGGTGGGTCACGACCGACGGGACAGATCCGAGCAACCGACCTTCGACTGTGCTTATTCCCAAGTTGCCGACGACCAACAGGTCAGCCTTGACCTCATCGGCCAGATCCACCAGCACATGGACCGGGCTGCCGACGATCGGGCGCACTTCGACGTTTTTGGCCCCCGCCGCCTCGGCCCGCTCACGGGCTTCATGCAACATCTCGTAGACCGCCGCATCGCCGTGCACTTTGTACCCCTCGTCCTTGAGGATGTCCTCCGCGCGCGGATCGTCGCTATGGTGGTAGTACCCCTGGTCGCCATGGTGAACGTACGCCGTTGCGATAATGAGCTTCCCGTCAGAGGCGGCAGCGATCGAAGCTGCGTGGTCGATCGCACGCATCGACGGGCCCGACCCGTCCGTGCCGACCACCACGGTGTGATAGGCGCACATCCGCCCTCCCAACGCCATGTCGAACGCTATCTGAGACAGTAACGCTTCGGTGCACGACGACGGGTGCGATTCGCGACACCGTATCGCCGCGGCGCGTGTCGATCGCGATACCACCGCCTGGCCCATGATGGCCATCCGCTCCATTCGTGAACCATGTGTCGTCTGGCTCGTGGCCACGGTCGAGCCCGACGTAGGCGACGAGCTTGTCCGGGTCGGCAAAACGGGAGAAGTCGCCAGCCCTTGCCGCCCTCCAGGAAGACGGGGACACCGTGCCGATCCAGGACGTTGTTGACCAGACGGCACACATCAGGATCTCGACAGATCCGGCAACGTGGCTCGCTAGGTTCCAAGTACGCGCACTCGGCCCTCCGGCATGTCCGGCAGTACTTCGATCATCGAATTCTCCTTCCTCGCTCGGCAGAAGCCCTGTTCCGATGGCGGCGGCGCGCCCGGAGCCGATCTTGCCGCTGCGCAGCCGCGCCTCGGCGATCCACCGGCGCCGCGGTCGCTGTCGACAGCGTGGTGATCAGGGACGAGAGGCCCTTGCGCAGCAGCGAGTCGATGTCCAAAACGCGCGCTGTTCGATCCCCGGGCAGTACCGGGACCCGCTGCGCCAGCGCCACCAGATGGGCGCGCTGAATTGCGGCGAGTTGGTTGGCCAACTCGCGCAAGAAGATCCTGCCAACGGCTACCTGACGCCAGCGCGACTATGGCACGAATTCCACGTGGGACACCTTGGCCTCGTCACCCACCTTCTGCACCGTGATCCGCATCCGCCACGCGCGTGGCCTTTCTTCGGCTGCACCGGCCGTGGACGTCTTGACGCTCACCGCTACCAGCACCTGGGCCTGGTCACTCGACTCCGACTCGAGCGCGGCCTCACTGATGGTTCCCTCCGAGTGCGACTGAGCCTTTTTGACGATATCGATGAACGGCTGCGCCCGGTGCTGGAAGTCGTCGTAGAAGGTGCCGGTCGCGGAGTCCAGGATGCGCTGAACATCGGCATCGACCGTTTGCCAGTCGATGGTGGTGAGGTTCAGCACGCTTTGCCTGCCGACCTGGAGGAACAGCTTGCGCTGCTGGTCGGCCTGGTACGACTCGTATGCGCGGAACCCGAGCCACCCCGTCAATGCCGCCAGCGCCAACAGGATCACCAGCCCCGCGACGGTCGCCAGCCGCAGCGGCGACATCTTGAGCTTGGCCGGTGCCTCCTCGTCGGCGTCGGTGTCGACAGCGGGCTGCTCAGTGTCGACATCGGCGTCGTCGTCGGCCGCGACGTCGTCGGCTTCCTCGGACTCGGCTTCGCCGGCTTCGCTCGTTTCGCCGTCGGCCTCATCGACTTCGGCAGGCTCCGGCTGCTCTTCCCGGGTTGTCGACTCGCTCACTTCGTCGCCGGGGGCAGCAGCATCTCTTGCCATGTCCGCTCCTCTGGGGCGCTCTGGGCCAGATTGGATTGCGTGTAAACCCGCCCGTCAGGACCAACGTACTTGCCAGTCGCCGGATCGTATTCAACAGCCGCCAGGGGCGCCGCCGGACCCGGCGGAGGGGGGGCTTGCGCAGGTGGCGCAGCACCCGGGGGCAGCTGCGGAATGGGCTGTCCGGAGTTTGTGGCGTTCGGGTCGCCTTTCCAGTTGTAGCCGTCGTTGAGCGGTATGTAGTTCTCGTTGCTTTCGCACATCTTCACCGTCGGAGCACGTTTACCCGGGACGGTCTCGCAAGGTATGTTGCGGGCACCACGCACATTGAACGGCGCATCCTGCGGGACACGGCAGTAAACGTCACCCGCCGGTCGGTTGGGATAGTCATCGAAGGTGGGCACTCGCACTTGTTGGGCGGGCAGGAAACCGGTGGTACATGGCGGCGGCAGCCCCTGCGGCGGCAGCGGTATCGGCGCCGGCAGCGCAGGTATGAGCAAGTTCAGGTTGAAGACCAGATAATCGCCCTTGTAGTCCTGAATGGTGTTCCGCTTCGCCACCCCCACGCCCTGTGTGACGGCAGTGCCCTGAGGTAGCAGCACCAGCAACTGCTCGAGGTTCGGCTGATAGGTGACGGCCACCTCCCCGATGCTGACCAGGTTGGCAAGCACGATCGGAAGAGTGGGCCGCAGCCGATCGAGAAGTGCCCGCACCTCTTCCGCGGCACCAGGGCCCTTGTCCAGTATCCCGGCCACCGCGGTGTCCTGCCTCTGCAGCTGGCCGGTGATGTTCGCCAGGTTGGACGCCCACGCCCGGATTGAAGCCCCGGTCTCGGTCTGCGAGTCCAGTATGGGCTTTGACTGGTCGATCAGGGTGGTCAGCGAGTCCAGGTTCTGGCGGGCGTCGATCGACAGTGAGGTCCCTCCGTTGATCAGCCGCCGCAGGTCCGGCCCTAGCCCGCCGACCGCGACGGAGGCCTCGTCTATGACCGTCCTCAGATTGTCGCGCGGGATCGCCTGCAGGCCACGCGTCGTCGCGTCGATGACCGTGTTGATATCCGTCGGAACGGTAGTGCGATCCTGCGGGATCACGTCGCCATTCTTCAACATCGGACCTCCGCTGCTGCGCGGCAGCAACTGGACGAACTGCTCACCGACGGAGGACTGGCTGTGCACTTCTGCTTCGAGGTCGGCGGGGATCTTGACGTTCGAGTTCAGCGACAGCACCGCCTTGACGCCGGTATTGGTCAACTGGACGCTTTCCACCTCGCCGACGTGCGTGCCGCGGTAGTTGACGTTGGCTCTCGGATACAACCCGCCGGTCTCGGGCAACTCCATGGTCACGCGATACTGCCCGATGCCAACGAGCGCCGGCAGTCGTATGTAGCCGAAGACCATGATCATCAGCGCCGTCGTCGCCAGCACGGCGAAGATTGCCATCTGGATGAGGATTTGCCGAGTCAGACGCATGTCACCGCCCCTGGTCCCAGCGGTACGGAGCGACCAACGGGTTGCCGGGGTTGTACGGGCCGCCAGCGGTGCACGGACTGGGCATCTGGCCGATCGTGCGGCCCCACTGCAGCTCGAGCTCGGTCAGGTCGCACTCCCAACGCGATCCGGTGAACAACCCGGCGTCGATCCGGCTCAGCGTCAAGTCCAAGATCAAGGTCAGGTTTGCGTAATCGCCACGCATCCAGTTGGTGAGCGTTTCCTTGGGGAAGGGGAACGTGGGCAAAAAACTCAGCGCGCGGGTCAGGGCAGGACCGGCATTGGCAAGTGACTCCAGCACCGGCGCAAGGTCTTTCAGTTCTTGCACCAGTGCTTCTTTGGTCTGGTTTACCGAGTCGGCGACCAGCGCGCTGAACTTACCCAACTGTACGAGGGCCTCGGACAGGTTGTTGCGCTGATCTTTGAGCACAGCCAACGCATCGGGAATTGTCCGTAACGCCTTGTCCACCACCGGCTTTTGCGCTGCGAACTGCCCGATCAGGTTGTTCAGGCTGTCCGCCGCGGCAATGATGTCGTGTTTCTGGTCGTCGAGATGGCCGACGGCCGTGTCGAGCTGCTCGATCAGGCTTCGCAAGTCGTTCTCGCGGCCGGTGAAAGCGGTACTCAATGCGGCGGTGATGTCTTGAACATTGCCGAGCCCACTGCCGTTGAGGAACAGCGCAACTGCGGACAGCGCCTCCTCGGTGCTCGGATACTTCCCCGCAGACGACAGCGGAATCAGCGAGCCCTCGTGCAGCTTGCCCTCAGGCGGCACATCTGTCGGCGGGGCGAGCTCGACATGCAGTGAACCCAACAGGCTGGTCTGACCGAGCTTGACCGTCGCATTGGCAGGCAGATCGACGTCAGGGTTCAGCCGCATACTCACCAGTGCATGCCAGCCCTGACGCTCGATTCGGGTAATAGTGCCGACATTGACGTCACCGACCCGAACGCGTGAGTTCTGCTGAATGTTTTCCACGTCGGGCATCTGCGCTTGGATGGTGAACCCGCCCGGGCCCGCCCCCTGCACGCCCGGCAGCGGAATAGAGTTCAGCCCTCGCCACCCCGCGCAGCCAGCCAACGCGGCGGCCAGCGTGAGCATGCCTACCAGTTGGCACAACCAAATTGCCCGCCGACCCATCATGATCCCGCTCCATGAGGCACCATCATGCCGGCCAGGCCGTCGGCGGGATTCGTCGCGATCGGCACCCCCGCCGCAGCTGCCTCAGCGGCGAGCGGGGGACCCCCCGCCGCAGCTGCCTCAGCGGCGAGCGGGGGACCCCCCGTCGCCAGCGGAGGGCCACCAGGCGGCCGCGGCTGCGGCGGATTAGCTTGCGGTGGAATGTAATCGGGGCGCAGCCAATCCTCACTGTAGGTGAGCTCATTCGGCCGCGTCGTGGCTCCGACGAAGACATTCTGGGCGAGAGGCAAGAAGTTGTACTGGCGGTTCTTCACGATTGGCGCCAGGTACTGCACGCACAGCTTCGCCGACTGCTCGGCGCCCAGCCGCGACGCCGCCTGAATAGCGCCGCACAGGAAGCCAATCGGATTGGCGAAGTTGTTGATCATCGGCACGGTGCTTATCGCGCCCTGGGCGGGTTGCCAGATGTTCACGTAGTTCTGCAGCGTGTTGGGGGCCACGTGGAGGAATTGTTTGATGTCGTCGAGGCTCTCGGTCAAAGCTTGGGTGACTCCCGCCAATTTGTCCGACGTCGTGCCCAGCGTTTCGCGGTTATCGGCCACGAACTTCTGAACGTCACCCACGACGGCGTTGAGGTCGTGTACCGCGTTGGCTACTTCGTCGGGGTCATTGGCCAGCAGCCCCGTCACAGATGCCAGGTTCTGGTTCAGCTGCCGCATCAAGTTGGTGCTGTCCTGCAGCGCCGACACCAGAATCGCAAGGTTCTTCACCGTGGAGAAGATGTTCTTGCTGTGATCACCGAGTGCCGAAAACGCTTGCGACAGCTTGATGATGGTGTCGCGGATGTTGGCACCCTGCCCGCGGAGGTTGTCCGCAGTGGTGTTGACGAGCGCTCCCAACGTGCTCACGCCGCCCGGCTCCGTCGGCTGCAACGTCTCGGTCAGCTTCGCCAACTGCTTGCGGACGTCGTCCCACTCCACCGGAACCGCCGTGCGTTCTTGAGGGATGACCGCGTTGTCGGCCATGATCGGCCCACCCGTGTAGGCAGGGGTGAGTTGCATGGCACGCGAGGTCACGAGCGTCGGCGACAGGATCGCGGCCTTCGCATCAGCCGGCACCTTGTACTTGCTGTCATAGAAGAACGTGATCTTGACCCGTTCGGGCTGCGGCTCGATCTGGCTGATCTTGCCGACGGTCACACCGAGGATGCGGACATCGTCGCCGGGGTAGATGCCGTTGCTGTTTTCAAAGTATGCGACAACATTCGTTCGGTTGATCGTCTCCGTAGTTCGAAACAGCATCACCACCCCCGCGATCAACAGCACGACAAGGCCGACAGCCAGCCAGGGCCTGCGTTTGCGGATCATTGTCCGGCCCCCGAGGGTGGAGGCACTTCACCGGGCGCCGGGACAAAGACGGGACTCGGCGTCGGGGATGGTGTCGGAAGCCAATTCGGGCGGTGGCAACGCGGGCGGTCCGGGCGGCGGTCCGCCCGGTGGCGGGGCGGGCAGCGGCTGGCGGTAGGGATAGCAGCCGGGGCCAGCCGAGCCGGGCAAGCCGGGCGGACCGCATGGCTGGTCGCCGGGGTTTCCCGTGATGGCGTCGGGCAGAGTCAGACGCGGTTCGCCTCCTTGGCCGGTCCTCGGATAAGGCACCGGGAGCGCCGGTGTCCCGGGCTGGCCGATCTGCGGGTCGGTGAGCTCCGAGGGAGCTTCACATTGGGGTCCAAACCGAGGTCGGAGAATGCGGCATCGACGAACGGTTGGATGAACTGTCCCGGCAGCAGGTTCGCGACATAGGTCTTGAAGAACGGGCCGGACGACACTGATTCGCCTAGTGACATCGTGTAAGCGTCAAGCAGATTGATCGACTTCTGCAGTTGCTGCTTGCGGTTGTCGATGATCGTCAGCACGCCATTGAGCTTGTCGAACGCGGGCTTCAAGGTGTCTTGATTCTCGCCGATGAAGCCTTGCAGCTGCTGGCTGAAAGCGCGGAGATGTTGCCGCCGAGCTGATCCAGTGCGGCGCTTTGGCTTAGAGTTCGGCCAGAAGTGCATTTGTGTCGGCGATCAGTTTGACGATCTGGTTACTGCGCTCGGCCAGCACGGTCGTGGCTTTGTCGGCGTTGGTGAGCAGACCGCGCAGTTGCGCATCACGCTCGTCGAGCGTTTGCGAGAACCGCGCCACGCCCTCGACTGCGACACGCAGCTCTGGCGGGGTGTCGGCGAATGTAGCCGCCAAGCACCCTAAACGAATCCGACAACTGGTCGGTGTTCAGGCCGCTGATAGTGGTCGCAAGGTCGCCCAGTGCATCGGGCAGCTGATACGGCGACGTTGTCCGCTCCAGCGGAATCGGGCCTTCCAATTGGCCGTCACCGCGGGAGGTGATCTCGAAGATCTTCGTGCCCAGCAGACCCTTCGTCTTGATCGCCGCCTCGGTGCGGTCCCCGAGCCGGATGTGCTTATCGACGGTGAACTTGATCAGCACCCGCGGGCCGTCGAGCTCGATGGACTTGACCTGACCGACCTTGAAACCCGAAACCTGCACTTTGCCGCTGGTCGTCAGTCCGCCCGCCTCGGCGAAGTAGGCCGAGTATTCCTTGCTCTGGTTGACGAACGGCAGCTTGTCATACTGCATGGCACCCACGATGATCCCGAAAGTCAACACCAGCCCGATCGCGCCGATGACGTACAGATTGCGTTCGCTGAAGGTTTTCATCGCGGCGCGCACCTCCCGGTGGACTGGCCGGCAACTTTGACATACACGGGCTGGCCGCCCTTGCCATTGAGTTTCAGCACGACGTCGCACAGGTAGAAGCTGAAGAAGTCGCCGTAAATGCCTTGCCGCGCCAACGTTTGATACGCGTCCGGCAGCGTGTTGAGCAGGTTGTCGAAATACTCGTGGTCGGCGACCACGATTCCCGCGGAGCGGTCTGTCTCCCGGACCGTTTTCGCAAACGGTGGCCGGGCCTGCGCCAGCAGGTCGCTGATGCTCGCGGCGGCAGCATTGGTGTACGCCACGCCGTTGGCGATGTCCAGTCTGTGCGCTGCGAGGGTCTTGACCAGCTCGGAGAGCGAGTCGACAGCCTTTGCGAACTGGTCGCTTTGGTCACCGAGCGATCCCAGTACCGTGTTGAGGCTGATGATGGTCTCTCCGATCAGCTGATCCCGGTCGGCCAGCGTGTTCGTCAGCGTCGCGGTCTGGGCAAGGAAGGAGTTGATGGTCCCGCCCTCGCCCTGCAACGCTTTGATCAACTGGCCGGACAAGGCGTTCACCTTGTCCGGATCCAGCGCCCGAAACAGCGGCCGGAAACCACCGATCAGTGCGTCGAGGTCCAGCGCCGGCGAGGTGCGCTCCACCGGAATCGTGGCACCCGGGTTGAGCTTCTTGGTGCCGCCGGCGCCTTCCTCCAGTGCCAGGTAGCGGCCGCCGATGAGGTCGTCGTATTTGATGACGGCCCTGCTGCCCTCGGTCAGGATCACCGAACGATCGGCGGTGAACTCGACGAGCGCCATCGTGTCGGGCTGAATCGCCACCTTTTTCACCTGGCCGACCTCGACGCCGGCGATACGAACGAAATCGCCGTTCTTCAGGCCGGTCACATTGGTGAACGCGGCCCTATAGGTGCTGGTGTCTTCCCCGAACCGCAGCTTGCCGAAGACCGCGAACAATGCGAAAACACCGAGCAGGCAGACAACCAGGAACACAGCGAGACGCACTGCGTCGTGGATGAGCCTTGCTCGCATGGCTGGTTACCTCTCGGGGCCTCGGGTTCTTCGGCGGTGGGTGATCAAGGTGAGGGTGCGGCCTCCTGCGGAAGTGGGACTGGGCGGTAGCGGGGTGGGCTGCATTTGTGCAGGCGCGGGGACCACGAAGGGCTCGGAGCCCGGTGTCCGGCCGGGATCGCGCGGCGCTCCGGGTGGTGGTGCCGGCGGCAACCCCGGCCACAGGGGGGTGCCGTCGGGTGCGTATAGCTGCGCACCGTAGGCCGGGGCGCCCGGATACGGGATCGGTCCGGGCGCAGGCCCACCGAAGAGGTTGCGAATGCTGGGCGGTTCGGGCACCGCGCGGGTGACCGGGAAGTAGTTGGCCCAGCCCGGGAAGCCAATGCCGGGGTTTGGCCGCCAGTCCATTCCGGTTCCGAAGCCGGTGTTTGTGACGAGGTTGCGAACCGGCCAGTTCTTTGCGACGTCGGGCAACGAGCCGCACCCCGGTTTGCCGCCCGGTCCGCCCGTGGCGCCTGTGATCGGCAGGTTGTCGGGATAGTGGTACGGGTCCTTTCCGAGCGTTAGGGTCGTGTCCAGGACAAGTGTTCGTCCGTCACCGCCGGGCCCTTCATAACCTCCCGTGTCCAGTAGGGTTTTCGCGCCCACCAGCAGGCAGGTGTACTCCGGGTTGTACTTGTACAGCAGGTCGGTCGTCGGCCGAAGCACGTTGATGGCCTTGATGAGGTTGGCCTGATTCGGTGCGAGCAGGCTGATACCGCTGTTGGAAAGCCCGATGGTGGCCATCAGCAACACATCCAACTGCTTGGCATGACCGGTGATGGTGGTGCTGGTCGTGCTCAGCGCATCGAGGGTGGTCAGGATGTCTGGCGCCGCGGCGCTAAAGGTGTCGTTGAAGTCCTTGACCGCCCGCAAGTCGGCGGTAATGGTGCCGTAGCGCGGATTCAGCGCCAGCAGCACCTGGTTGGCGGCGGTGGTGGCCTCACCGAGCCGCTGACCTTGACCGCGGAGGCCTTCGGCGAGCGCGGAGAGCGTGCTGTTGAGCTTGGCCGGGTCGACCTGATCCAGCACTTCGACCACGTTCTCGAAGACGGTGTTGGCCTCGCTGGTGACATTGCGCGACCGTATGACCTGGCCGACCGCCAGCCGCTGCGGGCTGGGGTTACTGGGGTAGATCAGCTCGACGAACTTGGCGCCGAAAACCGTGGTGGCCCGAATCTGGGCCTCGATATTCGCCGGGATGTACTTGATCTGGTCAGAGTCGATCTCCAGCTTCAGACTCACCGGCTCCCTGCCGCCGGTGATCGCGGCGACGCGCCCTACCTGCACTCCGCGCAGTTTGACCTTGGAGTTGGTTTCCATCACCAGACCGGACCGTTCGGAGGTCAACGTGACCGGGACGACCGACCTGAGAGTGCCCATGAACAACGTGTAGGTGAGCACGATCGCGCCGACGAAGACCAGCACCAGGATCAGCGTCCACCACGCCGGATGCAGCCCCCCTTTGTCATCGTCCACGGCGCTACCCAGCCAGATTGAAGTTGCCCGACTGACCGTACACGGCCAGTGAGATCATCACGAGGACGAACGCGGAGAAGATCAGCGAGGTACGCACCGCACGCCCGACGGCCTCCCCTACCCCGGCCGGCCCTCCCCGCGCGGTGTAGCCGTAGAAGGTGTGCACGAGCATGATCACGATCGCCAGGACGATGCATTGGGCGAACGACCAGATCAGGTCGGTCGGGTTCAGGAACGTTCTGAAGTAGTGGTCGTAGACACCCGTAGCCTGCCCATAGAGGACCGTCGTGCCAAACCGTGCGGCCCAGAACGACGCCAGCACACCCACGCAGTACAACGGGATCACTACGAGCAGCCCGGCTATCACCCTGCTCGACGCGAGGAACGCTATGGTGCGGATACCCATCACCTCGAGCGCATCTATCTCGTCGTTGATTCGCATGGCGCCGAGTTGTGCGGTGGCCCCGGCGCCGATGGTGGCTGACAGGGCGATGGCGGTGGTGGCCGGTGCGATAAGCCGGACGTTGAAGAAGGCCGAAGCAAATCCCGTCAAGGCCTGCACACCGATTTCGGAGAAATCGTTGTAGCCCTGCACCGCTACCAACGCACCTGTGGTCACGGTCAGAAAGCCGACGATCGCGACCGTTCCGCCGATGATCACAAGCGCTCCTGCACCCAAGCCCATCTGGGCGATCAACCGGGTCAACTCCACCCTGTAGTGGACGAAGACGTAACCGATGGACCGCAGTGTTCGGCCATAGAACCTCGTTTGCCGGCCAACCCGGTTCCAGCCGTCGACCAGGCCGCGAACTCTGGCCCGTGCGCGCGGGAGATGATGACGCGCAGCCGTGGCGGTCATGGCGTCACCTTGATAGCGATGGCTGTCGCGACGATGTTGATCGCGAACAACGCCATGAAGGTGAACACGACCGTCTCGTTCACGGCGATGCCGACACCGGCCGGGCCGCCGCCCACGGAGATGCCCTTGTAGCAGGCGATCAGCCCGGCCGAGAGGCCGAACAAGGCCGCCTTTATCAAAGCGATCACGACGTCGGAGGCACCGAGGATAAGGGTCAAGCCGGATGCGAAGGCGCCGGGCGAGACGTGCTGAATGAACACGCAGAAGAAGTAGGCGCCGGAGAGGCCGACCATGATCACGGTGGCCGACAGCGCGAGCGACACGGTGGTCGCCGCCAGCACGCGGGGAACCACAAGCGCCTGGATGGGGTCGACGCCCATCACCCGAAGCGCGTCGAGCTCCTCACGAATCGTCCGCGCACCGAGGTCGGCACACATGGCGGTGGCGCCAGCACCGGCGACCACCAACACCGTCACCACCGGCCCGATCTGTCTCACCGATCCGAGAGCGGCGCCGGTGCCGGAAAAGTCCGCGGCGCCAATCTCGGTCAGCAGGATGTTTTCGATGAACGTCAGCAACACCGTGTACGGAATGGTCAACATCAGCGTCGGCAGAAGCGACACCCGCGCCACAAACCAAGCCTGCGAGATGAATTCGCGCCACGCGAAAGGTGGCTTGAACATCAACATAAACGTGTCGAGGCTCATCGCATAGAAGCCGCCAAAGCCTCGTAGCGGCTTGGCAACGATGCCGGGGGCGGCCACTAGCGGGCCTTACCGCACCCGCTGGTGACCAGCACTGGCCGCTGACTTCCTCCGACGAACATGTTCCCCTCCGGCGGACAACCTCATTCGCACTCATTCGCAGTTGAGTGAGGTTACACCCGAGCACGCGGCGGATATGGGCATCTGAACTAATTCTCAGACGCCTGTGCGGTCGGCCAGAAACGCCACTAATGCTCCGTTCACGGACTACAGTATCGGTTCACGCGGGTGGGTGCGGCGTCTTGTGAACGAGGTCCAGCGATGACCCAAGTAGCGGTGCCCTCTGAAACGGTCGGTGACACCGATGCGCGCCGGTGTGGATCTAGCCCGCGGTCAGTCAACTTAGCCGGGGTCTCTGAGTCACGGCGTTTGCTCAAACAATTGGCCACCATCGCGCTCCTGGTGTCAACGATGAGCGTGCCGTCACCGGCGGCATCGAGCTGGGCCATACCAACGCAGATCCCGGCCCAACCTGAGCCACAGGCGCCATGCTCATACCGCTTGGACCCGCCACGCCGGACCGACTTACCTTTCGGCGTCGCCGCGGTGACCACCACCATGGCCACGACGGCATGTCATGGTGAGGCGCAGCCGGCAGACGTGACCGCCTGCATACAGGCCGAAGGCATTGGCATGCAATGCCAAACCGGACCTGCATGGAATTCAGCGGAGTTGAACTTTCGCCCGTGGCGCCCCGGCGTGACCTACACCGCAACAGGCCTTGGTTGCGCCCTTGTCGGAAACCCGGTTTCGCGGGTGTGCACGCCGATGGGCCCGGTCTCGGTTGGTCTGTGATCAGTCACGCGGGCGAGCCGTAGACGGGCCACGGTGCGGTCGAGGCTATTCTCCGACCAGACCCCGAAACCCCGCCGCCACCGCCCGATCGCTCCCTGTGGACCCATCCGATCCGATGTCCGCGTTCAGCGCGCGGTTCTGCAACGCATCATTGGTGTGCCACTGCGCCGCCAATTGCAGGCGCAGATCGATTCGTAGGCGTTCGTGCAAACGGCCTGGTGTTGGATTGTGTAGACGTTGGCCACCAGTGCGTCATTGAGTCTCTTTGTTGTCGGCGTGCGCGGTCGGCGCCGTCAATAACGTGACGCCAACAAGTAGTGAGCACGCCGCCACCAGCCACGGGTTTCGACCTCTCACTGCAGTCGTCTGTTGACCTTCCATCTGGCCACCTTTCGCCCGCGCCTACCTACTGCGCCGCCGGCCGGTAGTTTGCTGCCGAATTGCGCAGTTGCCAGATCGACGCCGGGCACAATTCCCCGACGGCCTGCGAAATCAGATAGGACGCCTGAAATTCGTCGGACATGTTGAAGTCGGCCTTGACGTCGCCGACGAGATCGGCGTAGCCCCTACCCGCCGCCACCTTGTCGCAGAGGGCGTATCCGTAGTCCAGGGCGGCGGCAGCGTTGGGAAAGTTGTATCCGGGGCGCACCGTCACGTTGACCAGGTAGGCAACCGCATCTGCCTGCGCTGGGCCGGAGGTGATGATCGCGGCGCTGCCCACAACCGCCACAGTCAAACTCGTCATGGTTCTTGCCGCATACATCTTGCTGGTCCACATCCTCACTGGTCGATCATGGAAGCTATTGCGCGCCCGGCGATCTCAGATCGGTTGGAATTCGGAAATCAGCCACTGGTTGCCGACCTTGTCGAGTTTCACCCGCACAGTGGACGCCGTATCAGTGGGCGCCCCGTCACCGATGACGGTGGTCTGGTCGACGAAGACGAGCACCACCGCGTGGTTCGAGCTGGCGGACACTGTCGCAGCCGCAGGCAGCTTCGCGACCGCTGAAATCCGTTGCTGTTTGGAGCCGGGGATGACCACGTCGTTGGTCAGCTCGGTGTATGAGTCGCGGAAGGTTCCGGTGAGATAGTTGCGGGCGGCGGCCAGGTCTTTGTCGACGGTTTCGGGTCTATACGACAACATCGCCACCGTGCCCTGTCGGGCGGCCTGCAGCGCTTGGACGCTGGCGATTTCGGAGTCGCGCAACCTGCCATCCTGCCATTTCAAGAAACCGGTGGCGATTGCCAGCACGAAAGCGAGGGCAGGCAGAACGACCCAGGCCAGCAAGCCTGCCCAGTCGAGCCTGCGAGGTAGCCAGCGGTGGGGTTGCGCCGGCTCTGCCCCTTCGTTGCTGTCATCGGCTGCCGTCGACGTGTCAGCGCCGGGCTCGAGGTCATCGTTGGCTGAGGTTGGCCCTTCTTGGTCAGCGCAAAGCGGATTGCTGGGCTCGTCAGTTGGCCGGTCAGACACGGAATGGGCTCCTCGCGGCTGAAATTGTTGGTGGCGACTCCATCGGCACAGTGTCCCTACCCGTAGATGCGTGCGGCCACACTACCTCCGTACCGTGGGTGTTTATAGAAGATTTCAAAGCGATTGAATAGTCCTCTTCCAGGTAGCGTTCCAGATATCGACCGTTCCCGACGCACGACAGCTTCGGCTCTCGGGTTTGACGAGGTGATGCGCACCGATCGCAGAGATCGTCGACTGCGCGGCAAGTCCGACACACTTGACGCCGAAAATGCAGCCCGGGCGATGTTCGCCGGTCACGCAGCCAGACCGCGGCCCTGGTCACCAATGCCCTCGGAATGGCGATCGCCAACCGTGCACCTGAACCTGGCGCGATCGTCCACTCCGATCACGGGGTCCAATTCACGTCCTGGGCCTTCTCCGATCGCGCGACGGTCAGGCCTCGTGCCGTCAATGGGCTCGATCGGAGACTGCTACGACTGTGAGACTGGTAGCCGCCGTCTGGTGGCTGTGAGACTGGTAGCCGCCGTCTGGTGGCCTGACTCTTGTTATGACTGACCCCGAGGTTTGGGTGTCCTGGCTGTTGATCTGTCGTCCGCCAGGCGGCGCTCATCTGGTGCTGGCCGGGCGGGCGTGACCTTATAGGAGCCTGACCTCACCAGGTCCCATCACAGTCCCGTCCACCCGACCGGCCAGCGTCACAACCGTTGGAAGGTCGCAATGACAAGCATGACAAACACACCACGTCGAGGTCGAGTCGTGATCGGCGTCGATACCCACAAATACATCCATGTCGCAGTCGCACTCGACGACTTTGGCGGTGTCCTGGGCACCGGAAAGTTCACCGCGGACAGCGCCGGATATCAGGAGCTGATCGACTGGGCGGCCCGATTCGGGCACCAGCTCACCTTCGCGATCGAGGGAACTGGTTCCTACGGCGCCGGACTGACCGCGGCGGTACGGCGCCGTGACATCGGCGTGGTCGAGGTGATGCGCACCGATCGCAGAGATCGTCGACTGCGCGGCAAGTCCGACACACTTGACGCCGAAAATGCAGCCCGGGCGGTGTTCGCCGGTCACGCCCATGCGACTCCCAAGACCGCCGACGGCATTGTCGAGATGATCCGCACTATCAAGGTCGCGAAAGACGTTGCCGTTAAAGCGCGTACGTCTGCCATGATCTCGCTCAAGACGATCCTCGTCAACGCCCCGGGCGAGCTTCGTGAGCAATTGCAGGAGTTGTCGAAGATGGCGCTGATCCACCGCTGCGCCGGACTGCGGCCCGGAGCGGTCACCACCGTAGAAGCCGCCGCCAAACACACCTTGCGCTCGATCGCGCGGCGCTGGGAGCAGCTCAACGACGAGATCAGCGCCCACGAGAAACTGCTCGGCGAGCTGACCACCCAACTCGCCCCGCAGTTGACTGCTGCGTTCGGCGTTGGCGCCGATACCGCCGCCGAAATGTTGATCGTGGCCGGCGACAACCCCAGGCGTGTCCGCAGTGAACCGGCCTGGGCACGCCTGTGTGGCGTTGCACCGATCCCGGCCTCCTCTGGGATGACGACTCGGCATCGGCTCAACCGTGGCGGCCACCGTCAGGCCAACGCTGCGCTCTACCGGACGGTAATCGTGCGAATGCAACACCACGAACCCACCAAGGCCTACCTCGCCCGCCGGATCGCCGAAGGCAAGACGAAAGCCGAAATCATCCGCTGCCTAAAGCGACTCCTCGCCCGCGAACTCTGGGCACTGATGCGCCCCCTCCGCGACGACGGCCACGTCCAGAAATCCGCCGCTTGACGGATATAGGAGCATCAACGCTGTCATCGAATCCTTTTGGGGCAGAGTGCAAACCGAACTGCTCAACCGGAAACGCTGGAAGACCCGGATCGAGCTGGCAAACGCCATCTTCGACTATCTCGAGATCTTCCACAACCGCCAACGACGTCACTCTGCACTGGGAATGCGCACCCCGATAGAGTTCGAAGTGATCCACCAATCCAGCCAACCCGTGGCCTAGAGCCCAGCAACACGACTCCACAAAACCCGGGGCACATCATCTCCGGACATGCCGGGGTTCCTCTGTGTTTGTCAAGCCGCTGGGCTGGGCGTCGTAGAGTTGCGATCGGCGGGTCCGGGAAGTGACTTGTCCGAAGAGCTGGTGGTCGGGGTTGAGCCAGCCGCGCTGGATGTCAGAGTCGCCCCCGAGTGTCCTCCCGGGCCTGCCGCCAAACGGTGCTCGTCAGAGAGCATGAGTCGCCAAACCCGGTCGGCCAGCCGGCGTTTCAAACAACGCATTGCTTCGTTATGCGACTTGCCAGCCACGACCTTCGTGTCGTAGTAGGCCCGACCGGTGCTCTCGCGCATGCGTACCTGGGTGAGCGCGACGATGTGCAGCGCGAGGTTGAGTTGCCGATCACCACCGCGTGGCAATCGATGTCGCGCGTGGTCGCCGCTGGCGACCTCGATCGGTGCGACGCCGGCATAGCTGGCGAACGCGGAGGCGCTGCGGAACCTGCCCGCACGACGAGTCCGTCCGAGCAACCGCCCCGCGATGACGGGACCGATGCCGGGGACCTCTCGCAGTCGGGTGCCGTGCGCGTCGAGAGTGTCTGTGATTTGGGCTGTGAGCGCCTTCAGCCGCTGATCGGTGTCGCGGATCTCGGCGACCAGCTCGCGGGCCAGTTGTTTGCGAGCAGCTTCGACGGGACCCGCCGGACGCACGCCGGTGAGCAGTCGCGACGCGTCACCAGCGGTTAGATCGGTCGGCGCGCCACCGGGCAGGAGATCACGCAGCAGCGCATGCAATTGGTTGATCAGCCTGGTGCGTTGGGTGACCACGTTGTCGCGGCGCTCGTCGAGCAGGGCCAGAACCGTGGTGAGATCGTCGGCCACGACAGGGTTTGCGTCACCGCGTAGCGCGGCCACGCTGGCCGCCGCTGCGGCGTCGATGACATCGTTCTTGCGTCGTCCGCCCCGAGACAACTCGCGAACACGCGCCGTTGCTATCGAGGGCACGTCATCGACGACCTCCTCTCGCGCGACCAACCATTGCGCCAAATGCCGCCCCAACCCCCGAGCGTTTTCCACTGCCCACCGGCGCTGCTCGAAACCCGACGCCCACTTCAGGAGTCGTCGGTAGCCCGCAAGCGACGCGTCGATTTGCAACGTTGCCAGCACTTTGTCGGTGCCCGTTTCGACGACGCTCGCGGTGTGGGTGCGCTTGTGAGGATCGACTCCGATGGTGACCAATGCGGTTGAACCTTTCATCCGACGGCACAAGTAGGAGACCGCGGACGACACGCCGACTTCAAGCTCCCGGTGACGATCAGTCCTCTGTTGAGTCAGACCGCGGCCACGGCGCCGACCGGCTCGACAAACCCCGGCAGAGCCAGCCCGTAGGCGGCATGCGGTTCACGAGTCAGACCGGTCGGCGCCACGACGGGACGCTAGATCAACTAGCCTCCAGTCCCGCGCATCTGATATAAGTCGGCGGTTCAATCTCGATTGAGATTTGGCCATGAGAATTGAGAACCTACACGTCGCTGTAGCTTCTCGAATCCGGTGTCACGCCGCGACCTCCTGACCTGTGATGATGCGTGTCGTCCCACGCGATGTCATCGAGGATTCGTCTCAAACTCGTGTCATTTCTTCAGAACTCCGCTATCCGTCACCCCGTTCTCATTGAATCTGAGGCAACGGGGCCTCTCCGCGTCCGAAGAACGCGAGGGAGGTGCGCAGGGTGACGGACACTGAGGCGCGGCGACCAAGGTCATAACCAAACAATTGTTCCGGTCGGGCGCGCGCACTAATCTCGGTGCCGTTGCTGTCGCCGGGAAGGGTGTTCATTGGACGCGGAGGGCTCGAGCGCCGAGGCCGTGGACCTGTGGCTTCCCGTCCTCGCGCACGTGTTGCCGTATCGAAGAGGCTTATACGTTCGGCACCTCGAGCTGATGCGAGCGGGAGGTGCTCTTCTGGACCGAGCCGTGGGCCTTCGTCAAGTTGAAGTCGTGAAGGTGTCCGCCACAGCGAGTGTGCGACTGCTGTACCGACCCCGTGGCCTGGACGCAGCCGCGCCGGTTCTTTTATGGATACACGGTGGCGGTTACGTGGCGGGGTCGGCGGCGACGAATGACCGTGCGGTGCGCAGGATGGCCGCCCAGCTCGGCGCGGTCGCGGTCAGCGTCCAATATCGCCTCGCTCCCGAACACCCGTATCCGGCCGCTCTCGACGATTGCTATGCGGCGCTTGAATGGCTGATTGCCCGTGACGACATCGACCGACGTCGGATTCTGGTTGCCGGGAAATCGGCTGGTGCCGGTCTGGCCGCCGCGCTCGTCTTGCGTTGCGTGGATGCCGGGCTCGCGGAGTTGGCCGGTCAAATTCTCACTTACCCAATGCTCGACGACCGCACTGTCGCGCGGTCAACCGCCACTGGCGCGAGAGGATGGACACCAGAAGACAATTCGTTCGGCTGGCGCTCGTACCTGGGCTGCGAACCTGGCGCATACGGAGTAAGCACCTACGCGGCACCGTCACGACGCGAGGACTTCTCGGGTCTGCCGCCAACATGGATTGGCGTCGGCGCCGGAGACCTATTTCACGACGAAGATGTCGCATACGCTCAGCGGCTCCGCGCAGCCGGGGTGCCGACGCATTTGGAAGTAGTTCCTGGCGGTTACCACGGATTCGATGTCATTGGTGCGTACACCTCGGCCGTACGGCGGTTCAAGGCGAATCGACTCGCTGTGATGCGTCAATTAATCACTTCGTAGAAGCCGTGTAGCTTCTCAAATCCCGTGTCACATCGTGGCCTCCTAACCTGCGCCGATGCGAGCCGTCTCACGCGATGTCATCGAGCACCCGTCTCATACGCGTGTGATTTCTTCAGAACGCCGCCACCCGTCCGTGGTGGACATACCCGTCGCTGCGGGACGCGGACAAACCCGTTCAGAATGTGCCGTCACCTGACGGCTATCCCTGAGTAGCTCACGCCTAGGCCCGTCTCGGTGCGAGACGAATGGCCCAGCAGCACAGTGCGTCGGTATCACCTACCGTGGATGGTCTCCCACTATCCATGAACCCGGAAGCCGCCTTTGCGCATTCGACGCCGTGGCCCTCCCAGTCCAACGTTCCGCAGAGTTCGGGCGTCGCCTGAATGCGGCCGCACCACTAGGCGAGCCGGTCTGGCTCCCGCACTCACGCCTGGATGACTAGCGGACGCACGTTCACGCTGCGCACATGGATATTGTTGACCATCCGACATTGAAGTCGTCCCAATGATCAACTCGGGAACAGTCCGTGCCACCGCGACCGTGAATAGAGATGAATTATGAGCATGGCCTATCTGGCGCAACCAGAGCAGCAGCAACAACTGGAATGGCTCGACGGCGGCACACTGGCAATGTTGCTCGACGGCAAGGCCACCGATGGCCAGTTGATGATCGGACGGTTTGATGTGAGCGAAGGCGAAGCGCCGCCCTACCACAAACACACTCGCGAGGACGAGGTGTTCATGCTGATCAAGGGCACAGCGCTGCTCTGGTACGACGACCAGCAGATGGAGCTGTCGGAGGGCGGCATCGTCTTCTTGCCCAAGAACGTTCCGCACGCGTACCGCATCACGTCTAAGAAGGCGGACCTGCTCATGATCAACACCCCGGCGGGTATCGAGGGCATGTTCCGTTACTCCGGTCGTGACAAAGCAACGCCGCGCCCAGAGGGCTTCCAAATCTCGAGCAAGCGTATGGCCGAAGGAGCCGAAAAGTTCGGACAGATCATCCTCGGCCCCCCACGCTGACCTGACGAGAAGATTCACGTGAGGTGAACTCGCGGGGGTGAGCGGCTCGGTCAGGTCTCAAGCCCTCGACAGGACGACATGGCAGCGGCGGAGGGATTCGAACCCTATTCAGATTGCCAGCGGAAAGGTCGACTACGTCTGTAGCTGGGTAAAGGCGTAACGGTGGTTGACGCCGATCGAGTTATTTGGTCTTAACCGGCAGCTGCGCCCAACCTCGCACACTGGAGGTGCGCGCTCGGCTCGCGTTGTCATAGTCGACGTCCCAGTCTGTCCATCGTTTGAGGACCTCTTCGAACGCGACCCGTGCCTCGAGCCGGGCCAGTGCCGAGCCGAGGCAGAAATGCAGTCCCTGGCCGAAACTCAAATGTCCACCTTGCCGGTGGATGTCGTACCGGTCGGGTTCGGCGAATCTTGTCTCGTCCCGATTGGCTGACCCGTTGAGTAGCAGCATGTACGACCCCTCGCACACCGTCTGCCCGTAATGCTCGACATCGCGCGCGACGTAACGCGCCTGTACCGGTGACGGCGGCTCGTAGCGCAATGTCTCTTCGACCGCTGAGGGAATCAGCGAAGGGTCGGCGACGAGTTCACGTCGTTGATCGGGGTGCTCACCGAGCAGTTGACCCATGAATCCAATCAGTCGCGCGGTGGTTTCGTTGCCGGCACCGGCGATCATCGCGGTATAGGCTAGAACTTCGGTACGTTCGAGCGCGCGCACGGACCCGTCTTGTTCTTCCACCTCTGCGTTGAGCAGTTCTGTCATCAAATCATCGGAGGGATGCGCTGCTCTCCACTCGATGTATTCGGCGAACAGTGCGATCGAATCCTCAAAGATTGTCGGGCTCACGCCCCCCGCACCCTCCTGCTGTGAACGGACCGAAATGCTCGTGTCATTGCGATCGCGAATGATCTGCTGGCCTTCCTCGGGGATTCCTAGCAAATAGCCAATCGTCCGCATCGGCATGATCGCACCAAGATCGATAACAAAGTCGAACCCATCCGAGTCACGCAACGGATCCAGTGCACGCGAGCAGAAATCACGCACCAGGTCCTCGACGGCAAGCATCCGTCGAGGGGTGAAAACCCGGGACAACAGGCGCCGGTGCAAGTCGTGCAGAGGTGGATCTTCGAACAGCAAGATTCCCGGCGGCACCTCGATGCCGCTGAACAAAATGTCAGCGGTCGTGCCACGACCCGACCGATACGTTTGCCAATCAGGGAGTGCACGCGCGACGTCGTCGTAGCGGCTCAGCGCATAGAAGTTGTACTTGGCGTTGAAATACAGCGGGGTCTCTGCCCGCATCCGTTTCCACACCGGATACGGATCATCATCGATACCAAAGTCGAACGGGTCGTAGTACAGCTCCCCAGCCTGGTTACTGGTCACTGGTTCTCCTTTCTGCGTTGGCGCGAGCGTGGGTTGTAAATCATTTGGCGCGGTGCCCTAGCGGGGCTGGTTCGGTACGCCAGGGAACAGCTGCTCCGTCGGCCCCGCCGTCACCCAGCCGCCCAGCTTCGTAACCAGATGAGGCGCGAAAACAGCGCCGTAGAGCAGGTTTCCGATGATGACGACAGCGATGATGGACAAGATGGTCGATTGGGCACGGTTCTTCGAAACCTTGTCGGCCCACATTTCGATGACGTTTCGTCCTTCGGAGTCCGTCCGGCCGAGCAGGTACGTGAAGACCATCATCTGCACGCCCATCGCCAACGCGTCATAGATCGGATACTGGTGCTTAGTCCCCTCAAACAAGCCGAGCCCGGGAATCACGTAGGCGTAATAGAAGACGCCCAGGCGCGCTCCGATGACTGCGTTGAAGAACAACGCCCAGCAGAACCCAACGACGAGGCCAACCGTGAGAAGCGTGATCGGCCTGCGCCACCGGAACCGCGTACTCAACCATCGCCCGAGGGCAGCGCCGATCACGGCAGGTAGCACGAAATAGGAGATATACCCGACCGGCACCGACGACGGCAGCCCGCCCCACGTTATGTTTAACGGCCACCACGCCGGCATGCGCGGGAGAGCAGGCGGGAACTGCGCATACATCGCCCAGTCGTAGGGCGCCTCGATCCACGAGAACGAGATCGCCGAGATGCACACAAGTAAGAGTGGATGGAGGCGGCGATGGCGGATGCTCAGATACACACCGACCGCGGTAAACGCGATGCCCCCGCCCCACCCGAAGATCACGGCAGCAGTCAACAACGGTGTCAGCTCGGTGCTCACTGATCGCGCTCTTTACTCGCTCGCGCTTCCGCGTCGAAGTACACGACCACACCGAATATCAGAACAATCAGCCCGAACAGTGCGCCGAGCATGATCACTGCTCCCACGCCCACGCCCCCTTCGCCAAAATGTTCTCGCTGAAACTTACGACGTAACCGTTGCTCGCCAATACATCTGCGCGCCCTACCCATCCGCACGCGCGGTGGCCCGCCGCGCGGGCTGGCATCACGGTGTAGCGGGTACGAGCGCGCTAATGTCCTCGCCTTGAAGGATTTTGACGGTCAACGTGACGTCGAAGTAGTCCGTCCACCGGGTGATCTTGCCTTCATCGTCGAGAACAAAAGTGCCCATGACAGGAACGGCAGGCTTGGTTCCGTCGGGCGCCTGGATATAGTCGAGGCGCTCGGTCAGAACTACAGGACCATCGTTGGCAATGTTCACGATCTCGAATGTGTAGGCGTCGGGAAACATCGAAAATTGCGCTGCCATGTTCTCCACAATTGCATTCACACCGGTCGATGCTGGCATGCCGACGTTCTGATACACCGCGTTGTCAGCCAAGAAGGGGCGCAGCGCCTCCGGGTCGCGCTTCTCCATCAGAGCACAGAACTCGCGGACGACCTCGATTGATTTTGACATGGAACCTCCGTAATCAGTAGTGGACGAAATTTGGTTCATGTGACAGGTGCTACCGAAGTTGACGACCGCTAGTCGCTTCTCCATAACCTCGGGCATGCTCACGTCAGGATCGACCCTCAACGCGCCACGGGGTTACGGGCTTGAACTCCAAGTGCAGCTCAGTTAGGCCACGGAGGATGAACGTCGGCTCGTACTCGTAGCGACGCGAATCGGTTGGGCCGTGCGACGACTCGGCGATTGTGATGTCACTCATGCGATCGAGGATCTTGTTGAGCGATATCCGTCCTTCGGCCCTAGCCAGTGGTGCGCCCGGACAGGAGTGGTTGCCGCGGCCGAACGCAATGTGCTCGCGCACGTTGGGCCGGTCGATGCGGAACTGATTGGGCTCCTCGAATTTCGAGGGGTCGCGATTGCATGCTCCCGGCAGCAGCATGACCGTGGTGCCCGCGGCGACCGGCACGGCGCCGACCGCCGTGGACTGCCGGGCGAGCCGGAAGTGGCTCTTGACTGGGCTCTCAAATCGCAGCGTCTCCTCGACGAACGTTGGGATGCGACTGCGGTCCTCACGCAGGGCCGCCTGGATATCGGGGGTCTCGCCCAGAATCCGCAAACCAGAGCTGAGCAGTTTGGTCGTGGTCTCCTGTCCCGCGGAGAACACGAAAGTGGCCAGATGGACTACGTCGTGGACGTCCGGTGTCGACCCGTCCGGATATTTGGCGAGCGCCATCGCAGTCAGAACGTCCTCGCGCGGCTCACGCCGGCGGTCGACGATCAGTCGTGAGAATGTGTCGTCGAGCCAGACAAGGGGATTGTGACTCGGCGAATCGTCGCCGAGAGCTCCAGGAATCTCGCCTGATACTGCCTCGTTGAACTCTTTGTGGTCCTTTTCCGGGACACCGAGGAGATCAGCGATGACCAGTGTCGAGAACGGTCTGGCGTAGTCGGAGAGGAACTCGCAGCTGCCGCGGTCGGCGAAGGTGTCGAGTTGCTGATCGGCCAGCCGCCACATAAAATCTTCATTCTCTTTGAGCCGCTTTGGTGTCAGCAGACGGCTGAGAAGGCCTCGGGTGCGCGCGTGGTCGGGCGGGTCCTGCGTCACGATGTGCTCGCTCATCGGGATCTTGTCGCGATGCTCAGCGATCAACTCCCCGATGTCGTCGCTGCCGGAGTCGAACGAGACTCCGGCGAACGGGCCGGCGACCGACACGCACGCCGAGAACGCGGCCTCTTTGTAGACCGCGCACGCCTCCCGATGGCCAGTGATGGCCATGACCCCATAAGGCGACTCACGCGTCACCGGGCATTTCGACCGCAAATGGTCGAAATACGGATACGGGTCGGGCACAAGTGATTGGTCTGAGAAGAAGTCGACTGAGTCGTAATCGCTCATAAGTTGCTCCTCGTGTCGGTCAGTCGCGGCGCTGCATCGGTAGCGATGACGGCGCGCAACCTAACGACCAGATGCATTGCGTGGGAGTGGACGCCGCTCGTTAACGGCGACCACGCGTCACCCGGAATCAGCTCTGGCATGCATTCGGCCCTTGTACGCGTGCGGTCGGCGGCCGCTGTCCCGATCGTGGGCGACCAGAAATTCGGCTACAGCCTTATGCACGCCTCGCGGGTAATCGAAGTTGTATGCGGCGCTGAGCCGCCCGAAAACGATGGGACCCATTAGCGTCGCCACCGCGATCATTCGATCAGCGTCGTCAGATCCGATACCTACGTCGTCGCTATCGAGGATCGCCTTCAACGGGGCGATGAACTGCTCGGCGATCTGGAAGTGAGTTGCGGGCAGCGCGCTTTCCGCGCACACCTCCGATCGCTTTATGTTCACGGCCTGGTCGATGTGCACGCCCAACGTTATCCACAACGAGACGGCCAGGAACATCGGCGCCTCCGCGATCGATTTAGCCTGTGCCGTCAGAACCGTGGTCAGTCGTTCGCGCAGCGATCCTTGTTCGGGTGCGACATGGAGATGCGGGAACGATGCGTTGATCGCCGCGCCGAGCAACTCACCTCCGCCTCGGAAATACCGATACACCGTCGCGCCGGAGACCGTCGTCCTTTCGGTGATCGCATCGACTGTTACGGCGGTCGGACCGCCGGAATTCAACAGCGAAACTGCCGTATCGAGCACAATCGCTCGAAGAATAGCCGGTCGCGGATCGACTTTTCTGGGCAATTGAGCAACCTATCTGCTGGGAACGTCGAAGAGGACGGGCAGAGAGGTAGGCGATCGGAATACTTGCCCGCGGATATGGGGATCATTGGCGTCGGGGTCGAGGCGGAGGTTGTCGAGGCGATCGAGCAACAGGTTCACCGCGACCCGCATTTCCATGCGAGCCAAGTGCATTCCCAGGCAGACGTGTGGGCCGTGGCCCCATGAGATCGGCGTTCGCGCCTGGCGGAAGATGTCGAAACGATCGGGGTTGTCGTGGCGGTTTTCGTCGCGGTTGGCGGCGCCGAGCATTGGCATCACTGAGCAGCCGGCAGGGATCTGCACGCCGCCCAGTTCCGTGTCGCGCGTGCTGACCCGGGTGATTGATAGGAGTGGAGGTTCCCAGCGCACGGCCTCTTCGATTGCCTGTGGCAGAAGCGATCTGTCCGCGCGCACCGCGTCGAGTTGATCGGGGTTCGACAGCAAGCCAAACAACAAATTGCCCAATGACCGGTAGGTGGTCTCGACTCCGGCAGGCATCAATAAATGTAAGAAGCAGTAGATCTCTTCGTCGGAGAGTTTCTCGCCATCGATCTCGGCTTCGGCGAGCCCACTGGTCAGATCGTCGCGAGGGTGTTGGCGGCGATCGGCGAGAATCGGTTTTAAATATTCACCGAGTGCCTTGGTCGCCTCCGCAGCGCGGTCTGGGTTGACGCCCACCGCCAGCAGCGATATCGACCATCGTTGGAATTGCGAATAGTCTTTTTCAGGCAAGCCCAACAGTCCGGCGATGATTTGGGCTGGATAGGGAAAGGTGAACTCGTTCACCAAATCCGCACTCCCCCGGCCGGCGAACGCGTCGATGAGGGTGTTACCCACCCGGGCCACCAGGTCCGATTCCCAGTGTGCCAGCGCCTTTGGTGAGAAGGCTTTGGAAACTAGGGCCCGGTGCCGGCCGTGTTCGGGTTCATCCATTCCGACCATCACGTGTTTGCCGATACCGAAGAAATCCTTGATGATGGCCGACGAGTAGGTCTCGTTGTCGCGCAACATCTCCTGAATGTCTTCGTGGCGATACACCATGAAGACCGGTTTGCCCTCCTCGCCGGGCATCACCGAGAAGTCCAACCGTTGCACTGGTTCGGATCTTCGGATGCGAGACAGCTCGGTGTATGGATCGCGTACGTCCCCAGCGACCGCATCGTCGAAGGATCCGAAATCGTCCAGGTCGTCGAACAACTGCATCTTGAAAACTCCTTTATCTTGCTGACAGTCGGTGGGTCACGCGACTGAAATCGCTTCGTAGAGAACCAAAACGCGGGATTCCCATCGCAACTCGTGTGACTTGCTGAACAAGCCGATTCGGGAGAAACCGATTGCTGATCAGCAGCATGTGTGCATCTGGGCCGACAGCGCGACGCGTGAGAGGCGCGGTGTCGTCGAGGGCTTTGGCCAGCCCGCGTGCGAATCGCTCTGGTGATCCTGCGATTCGGATGGCAAGGCGGCCTCGTCGGTCGATGTTGGTGTTGATCGGCCCGTAAGCTCCGTCGAAGTCGCGGTAGTCCTGCACTCCCGCATCGGTGAGGATGTCGGTATCGAATGTCCCTGTCACGATGATTGTTACGCCGAGACCGAACGGCGCGATCTCGCCGGCCATGGCTTCTGCCCACCGCTCGGATGCACCTTTGGCGGCGGAGTAGGCGGCGATGGCTGGCATTCCGCGCACACCGCCCTCGCTGGAGATCACCACGATTCGACCGCGACCGGCGGCTCGCATTGACGGCAGTAGGACCCTGGTGAGTGCCACCGGCCCGAACAGGTTGGTGGTGAAGAGATGTTGCCAGACGTCGTCGTCCATCTCTTCAACACAACCGACGGCGGCGATTCCGGCGTTGTGTACAACGGCGTGCGGCGCACCGACTGCAGTTTCGATGGCCTTGGCCGCCGCGGCGATCGATGCGGTATCGGTGAGGTCGAGTTGGACCCCGATCAGCCGCGGATCATCCGTCGGTGCGCCAGCTGCTTCATGGAGCCGTTCAAGGCCGACGTCCGGAGTCCGCATTGCCCCGACCACGCGCCATCCGAGTTTGTATAGGTGAGCGGCGGACGCAAACCCAAGTCCGCGTGAAGCCCCTGTGATGACGACGGTGCGCGGCTCACGCATTGTTGTGCTCCGCACAGCGGTCGCTCTTGGACCCCAGCGTGACAGTCGGACGTCCGTCGGGTTGGCCGCTCATGTAGGTCGACCACATACCAACTGAATACGGGCCTTTCTGACCGTTCATCTCGTAAAAGCCCTGCGGATCATAAACTTTCGCGTCAGGAAATGGCCAGGGACACGCGACGGACGTCGTGGCTCGAGACCACTTCATGGCGGCGAACGCCGCTCCGTACACCAGATAGGCCACGTTGACGATAATGAGCATCACCAGAAACGAGCCGAGAATCGGTCGTTTGGGAAAGATGCGTGCGCGCTGGGCCAGCTTTTCGGATACGGTGCGGCCGGTGTCATCTCGGTAAACCAAGATGCCTGCGGGAATCATCACCAGGGTGACCAACGAAGATTCCCACAGCAGCGGGAACTGGTGAGGTGTGCCGGCGAAGATGGAGCCGAACGGGATCACCTGTGAGTAGATATACAGCCCAGTGCGGATCATTGTGACTTCAAGGATCATGTCGATGATGAACCCAAACACGAAAATCAAGAGGCCGAGGCTGATCAGTGGGTGACGCCATACGAATGAGTCGACTGGCCTTCGAGCCTGAATCTTGCGCAGCGCCCAGACCGCCGGAAAGTACGGGCCGAATTGGAACATGACGTAGCCAAAGACGAGGAAAGGTTCGACCGTGGGAGCGAGTGAGACCAGCGGCCACGACTCGGGCCAGTGCCACAGCCGCGGGTCGTACACCGCGTATGGCGCCCAGTTCATGATCGGGTCCTGCCAGACGATGATCGTGGTCACGAGGGCCATGAGGATGTAGGGGTGCGGGCCATAACGACGCCAACCCCAGACACACACCGCGATGAGGATGACGACCGCGATGACGGTGAAAATTTGTAGGACGGCGAGCCAGTGGTCAAAGCCGAACAGTGGCCTCACTGGACGGGGTATTCCCGTCACTTCCGGGTTTGCGACCCGCGCGTCGGGATAGTTGCGCGCATTCCACCCGACAGCCACCACAACGACGACGCTGAGGGCTGCTAGTACCCAGCCCCAAATGTTTCCTCTCGTGGAACCTTTCGGAACCGTCGTCGACGGTTTAGACGACGCGGTTGTTTGTTTCGTGGTCACTATCAGTCCTCACAATCTCTTGTTCAGTTGCGTGTGTGGTCACGCATTGTTGTGCTCCGCACAGCGGTCGCTCTTGGACCCCAGCGTGACGGTCGGACGTCCGTCGGGTTGACCGCTCATGTAGGTCGACCAGATGCCAGGCGAATACGGGCCCTTCTGCCCGTTCTCTTCGTAGAAGCCCTGTGGATCAAAGGCTTTGGCGTCGGGATATGGCCATGGGCACGCGACAGATGTCGCTACTCGAGACCATTTGATGGCCATAAACGCGCCGATGTACATGAAGTAAGACACGTTGATGATGACTAGCATTACGAGGAAGGAGCCGAGCGCCGGTCGTTTGGGAAAGATGCGTGCGCGCTGGGCCAGCTTTTCGGATACGGTGCGGCCGGTGTCATCTCGGTAAACCAAGATGCCTGCGGGAATCATCACCAGGGTGACCAACGAGGATTCCCACAGCAGCGGGAACTGGTGAGGTGTGCCGGCGAAGATGGAGCCGAACGGGATCACCTGTGAGTAGATGTAGAACCCGGTCTGCACCAAGGTGACTTCAAGGATCATGTCGATGATGAACCCAAACACGAAAATCAAGAGGCCGAGGCTGATCAGTGGGTGGCGCCATACGAATGAGTCGACTGGCCTTCGAGCCTGAATCTTGCGCAGCGCCCAGACCGCCGGAAAGTACGGGCCGAATTGGAACAACGCATAGCCGAACACGACGAACGGCTCGATAGTGGGTGAGATCGAAACCAGCGGCCACGACTCCGGCCAGTGCCACAGCCGCGGGTCGTACACCGCGTATGGCGCCCAGTTCGCGATGGGGTCCTGCCAGACGATGATCGTGGTCACCAGGCCCATAAGGACGTACGGGTGGGGGCCATAACGACGCCACCCCCACACGAACCACGCAATGAGAACCGCGACCAACACGATGGCGAAGATCTGGAACAACATGAGCCAGTGGTCAAAGCCGAATAGCGGTTTCACCGGACGAGGCGCACCGGATACCCCCGGGTTACCGATCCGCGCATCCGGATAGTTGCGGGCATTCCACCCGGCGGTGATGACCACGCAGACACTCACCAGAGCAAGAAGCCAGGCCCAAATCCCCGTTGTCCGCCAGGATGTCGGCGCGGTGTCCGGCGATGATGGTGGTGCCGCCTGTTCTGTCCTCACCGATCACTCCTCACAAATATTTGTTCCGCTGACAAGATTGTTGCAATTGCGTTGTGGCGTCTAGTCACACAGATACGCGTCGATCATCTCCACCAAGCCGCTCGTCACCGTCGAGTCATCGCTCAGCGGGCCAGCGATAGCTGTACGCGCGGCGACGCGCGGTTCAAGACCCTCGGCGATCAGCCGGCCGGCCGCGATGAGCACACGCGTCGAGGCCACTTCGCGTAGCCCCGCCGTCTCCAGCCGACGAATAGCATGGCCGAACCGAACCAGCTCACCGGCCCGCTCGGGCCCGATGCCCGACTCGCACGCGACGACCTTCTCTTCAACGTCGATTGGCGGAAAACCGAATTCGATGGCGACCATCCGCTGGCGGGTTGAATCTTTGAGATCTTTCAACACGCTCTGGTAGCCGGGGTTGTACGACACCACCAAACAGAACCCAGGCGCTGCATCGAGCGTGACGCCAAGCCGATCGACGGGCAACTGGCGCCGGTGATCCCCCAGCGGATGCAATACGACGGTTGTGTCCTGGCGTGCCTCGACGACCTCATCTAAGTAGCAGATCGCACCTTCACGCACCGCACGGGTGAGCGGCCCATCAACCCACTCAGTCTCACCGCCGCGCAGCAGGAAGCGGCCTACAAGGTCCGCGGTAGTCAGATCGTCGTGGCACGCAACGGTGATCAGCGGTCGGTCGAGATCATGGGCCATTGCCTCGACGAACCGGGTCTTCCCACACCCAGTCGGGCCCTTCAGAAGAATCGATAAGCCTTGGCGATAAGCAGCTTTGAATACCCGTTCTTCGTCACTTACAGGGACGTAGTACGGACGGGTGTCGACTTTCACGTCATCAACCAGTGTCATCTACCCACTCAAATGCCCGCATGTTTCGGTGGCGCCCGGCGCGAACGAAGTCAGGCCGATTCCCTTGTAGTGATCGACAATTCGCGCGTAGTCGCACTTGGGCCGCGCAAGCGGCATGTCGGTAAGACCACGGGGCAACCAGCGGTAGGCGATCTGCAGGAGCCTGGTCAGGACCGCAAATTCCAGCTCATGGCGGCGCGTCCACCGCATCGGAAGTATCGCCCGCACACGGGGATGCATGATGCCGAAACCCAGGACTGCGACAACATGGCCTCCGAGTGGTCCTAGCAGTCTCCACAGCGGTTCGGTGAGAACAGACATGTGCTCAGGTCGCCGCGGCCGCCGCAGGGCATCCATGACGATGTCGAGACTCTGTGTGTGCTTAAGCTTCTCGGTCGCCATCTCGTCGTAATATGCGGATAGCTCGTCATAGCTATCTGTCAGTTGTCGTGCACGACCTGGCATCTGAAGATCTTCGGTTAGCGCCCGGTAGCGATCCCAGATCGCCTGATTGTCAGCGGCGCTGAGCTTTTCCCCGGTCATAGCCATGAAGGCCCCACGGTGCATGAAGAAGATGCTGATCAGGTTCCAATTCCACGGCTCGGGACTCATCGCACTGTAGCGAACTCCGTCGGGCCCGACGCCCTTGATGTCGCGGTGCAGGCGCACGAGACGTTGCATCTCTTCGCGACGATCGACGTCGTTAGCGATAAACGTGAGTTGATCGGATGCGGCCGTGCGACGCGCACGCGCAAACGGGTCGTCTCGGATCCGCGCTGTATCTACGAGAGCAGCCGACACGGCCGGCAGCATCATTTCGTCGAAGAGGGCTGAGGCGAACAGCACAAGGAAACGCGATCCCATCACGCGCTCGAATCGATCAGCCACCGAGCCGACGTGTTGGTCCCCGGAGTCGGCGATGACAGGGTTGATCGTTTCGCCGATCGAACCGACCGACATCAGCACCTCCTACGCCCTAGTTCTGGTGCATATCGGCTCCAGAAGTTATTGTGGTGCCAGACTGCCCCAAAAATGTGATTAGGTCAAGAGGAGATGAGGCACATGCGGTCGATGGCTAGTGCGACTCGCGGCTACGGCGGCATCACGGCCGAGGAGCGCCGCGCTACTCGGCGCGCCGCCCTGATCGAGGCTGCGCTCGATCTGTTTGCCGAAGATGGCGCCCGGGCAGTGTCGAAACGTGCGGTGTGTGCACGCGCGCGCCTCAATGACCGCTATTTCTACGAGCATTTCACCGACTCAGATGCGTTGCTAGAAGCTATCGTGCGGGATCTCACCGCGATGGGATTGGAGGCCGTGGGCGCGGCTACGAGTGAGGCCCCGGCTGACATCCGGGCGCAAGTTCACGCCACCGCCAACGCGGCTCTCGAATTTCTGACCGCAGACCCCCGCCGCGGAAAATTGTTGCTCGGGTCCGGCACCTCCGATGCCCTGCTGCGCGCCCGCTTGGACAGCACACGCGCGATCGCCGCCGCGATGTCCGCAGGCATCAGGGAGCTTCTCGGCGACACCGCCGCCAGCAAGCTTGACACCGATCTTGCTGCTTTTGCACTCGTGAGCGGTGCAATTGAGGCGATCGCTGGATGGCTACGCGGTGAATTCGACACAAGCCGCGAACATGTCGCTGAGCTCGTCGCCGGGTTGCTGTTGGCCACGGCCGACATCTCCACAGCACTCCCCGGATCCGTCAGCCAGTCCGCCAGATAGCCGCACGGTGTAACAAGCAAGATCCGTAAGGCGATCGGACCTGGTCATGAATGCGAACGACGATGCGATGCCCGACGTGCCACCGATCGCGTCACGCGAGAGCTGGGACATTACGACGAATCTTGGCACCACGGCGCTGGCTGTCGCTGCGCAGCGTGCCGCGGAAACGGCGCAACAGGACCCATTGATTCGAGACGAGTTTGCCGCCGTGCTGGTAGCGGCGGTAAATGAGCCGGGTTGGCAGACGATGGCGAATGGGGACTTGTCCTGGATGGGCCCCGAAGACGATAGAGGACGGCGCGCTGCGCGTACAGGTCGTGAATATGTGGCGACGCGTACCGTCTTTTTCGACGAATTTTGTGCTACCGCAATAGCTTTGGGAATTCGCCAAGTCGTGATCCTAGCCGCGGGCCTCGACGCGCGAGCATACCGACTGCCCTGTCTGACAGGCGTGCACGTCTATGAAATCGAGCAGCCGCAAGTCCAGGCGTTCAAGGAATCCGTCCTAAGCGCCCACGGTGCAACCGCGATGGCCGATCTACATCCGGTCCCAATTGATCTGCGCGACGAGTCCTGGCCATCAGCCTTGATCGCCTCTGGATTCGAGACGTCAACGCCAACCGCGTGGCTGATAGAAGGTCTGCTTCCGTACCTGTCATCCGCACAGCACGACCAGCTTTTCCGTATCGTAACCACGTTGAGCGCCCCGGCCAGCCGTCTGGCAGCGGAGGTATACCACAACACAGCAATGCATTTCGGTGATACGCGGCTTGGGGCGTGGAGGGAGAAAGCCGCCGAAATCGACAACGCTATCGGCGTCGGTCTGGACGTAACTACCTACATCAAGCACGAGGACAGCACTGACACAGCATCGTGGCTCATGAGACACGGATGGGTGGTCGCGTCTCTCGACAGCCGCACCGAAATGGCACGCCTCGGGCGGCCTATACCAACCGATCTCCTCGACATCGCACCAGTCAGCTCCCTCGTTACCGCATGGCTGAGGAGTTGACAATTTTACGTGGGCGCCTGTAGTCGGCCAATATTTCTTATTTCTTGAGCTAGTCCGGTTCGAGCCATAGCCGATGAGGTATGACGTTGCCGTCGCATGTGTTGAAGACTGTGAGGCGTTGAATGCCTATTACCCCGCGAGATATCGGTACACGGTCGCGCGAGACACGCTCAACATTTGCGATGTCGATGACCGTGACGCCCTTGTCGCGGAGGCTGTGCGCCTTGGCGGCGTCGGCGTCATCGACTTTCCGCCGCCGTCGTTCGTCTGTAGGTTCGCACCGGCGAGTTCATTTTCGCGACGGCCCGACCTGGCCGCTTTCGCGTTGTCTCACATCAGCTGCGTGCTGGTTTGCCTCATAGAGCGCTTCATTTCCTACAAGTCTGCGTACCAGCGATCGCGCGGGCATCAAACGGTTGTTACGGTGCTGGCCTGACCCCGATCGGTTGATCTGTGGCTTATGAGAGTCTTGCGGTCCACGTTGTGTGGGCAGGAAGGCTCGACAAGATCATGGCGACAAGGAAACGGCACAGTCCCGAGCAGATTGTGCGCAAGCTTCTCATCGGGACGACCGAGCGGCGAGCTGACCCGCTCACTAAACACCAGCGTCGAACCCAAGCCTGAGAAGGTATGTGACGGCCCTGACCTCAGCTGTTGGTGTATCGCGGTGGGCAACGGGCAAGGCACGTCAACTGCGCCTAACACTGGACTACCGTCAAAGCTTGGGGACGAGGTGCAACGGCAGGGTTTCGAAGCGGCGAATCACGTTGTTGCGAGCTAATTCTGGGGTGCCGTCTTCACTCATCAGTGGTGCACTGCGCACACCGCCGGATAGGCTGTGCCGGTGACCGCCCCGCACCCGAGCGAGCAGGCGCGTGAGCTACTGCGCACGATCGCCCAGGCGCTCGTGCAGAACCAAGACGATCTGACCACCGAATCGCTGAAAGCAGCCGGGATGGAAGCCGCCGCGGCGGATCCGGTTCTGCGAGCATCGTCCGAGCGCGCGTTCCGGGCCAGCTTTCTGCATTGGGCCACACAGAACATGCAACATCCCGGCGCCAGCGTTGGGCCCGGCCTCGGCGATGAGGTGGTGTATATCGCGCGCGATCTCATCAGGCGCGGTCTGGAGGAGACGGCCACAACCGCCTACCGGGTGGGACAGTCGCAGGCCCTTCGATACTGCGTCGGTAAGGCATTCGAGTTCACTGACGACTCGGTTCTGCTCAGGGAGCTCCTCGACACGGTTGCCTGGTCGATCAGCGACTTCGTCGAGAGCACGGTCACCCGCGTCACCGAGATGATGAGCAGCGAGCGTGCAGAGATCCTGCGAGGCAGCCAGCCCGAACTGCGTGAGACGGTCGCCCTGCTGCTGGACGGAGCGCCGATAGCACAACCGCGGGCCGAAGCAAGGCTGGCCTACCGGCTCAGTCAGGCACACACCGCGGTCGTCGTATGGAGCGCTGAACCCGACGTCAATGTCCGCAGCATCGACGATGTCGTCGAAAGCCTGACGAGATGGTGGAAGAGTCGCCCGCTGATCATCAGGCCCGGCGCGTCCACCAAGTGGGTGTGGCTTCCCGGGCCCGAAGACATCAATCGTGAGCAACTGCGCAGTTCCGTCGATCCGTCCGGATCCGTACGCGTCGCGGTAGGTGGGCGGGCGGAGGGTGTGGACGGATTTCGGCGAAGCCATGCCGATGCGACGGCCGCACAGCGCATGGTGGCGCGGTTGGAGTCGGCCCAGCGCCTGGTCTTTTTCGACGAGGTCCAACTCGTGGCCCTGATGACTAGCGACGCGGAGGGCGCCGAGCGGTTCGTCAGGCAGATCCTCGGTGACCTCGCCTACGCCCCTCGCGACGTTCGTGAGACGGTCCTCGCATATGTGGAGGAACACGGCAGCGTAAATCGGGTCGCCGCAAGGCAATACACACATCGCAACACGGTCGTGCGTCGGGTCGCACGAGCGGAGGCACTGTTGCCGCGACCGCTCTCAGAGAACCCGGTTCAGGTCGCCGCGGCGCTGCAGGTGCTGCGCTGGACGGGACACGGGCGTTCCGACCGCCGTACCGCAGACAATGGGTGACCGACGTGGCAGGCGCGCGCGTATTGCACTGTTATGAGGCTTGCCCTTTTGTGCCGGGCTCTTTGAGAGCGACTTGTCCGGCGTGGGCGGCGCACATACCGTGTGCGCCGGGGCCGGGCGGCGTGGCGGCAGAACAGATGTACATGCTGGGGACACCAATGTGATACGCCGCCACCGTGATCCCGGACCGAATACCAACTGGCGGAAATCCTTGGCGCCGGTCAGTGGTGGAACTTGCGATTGAGAATTGGAACTTAGTTTTGAGATCCTACATCGTCTGTAGGCTCCCAAATCCGGTGTCATCTGATGGCACGCTGAACTGCGGCGATGCGAGTTGTCTCACGCGATGTCATCGACTGTTTGTCTCTAGCTCCTCTGTCAAGCGGTGCGCGGGAGTGGGCCTGTTTCGTCGGTGAGCATGGCTCGGTAGACGACGTCGGAGAGTCGGCGCTTGAGGACGCGCAGGCCTTCCCTGCCGCCGTCGCCACCGTTCTTACGGCGATCGAGCAGTTCACGAGCTGGCTGGTAACACCGGGCCTGAGTCAAGGCGATCCGGTGTAGCGCCGCGTTGAGTTGTCGATTGCCGGTGCGTGACAAGCGATGCCGTTGTTTGTTCGACGACCACACCGGTAGCGGCGCAGTGCCATTGTGACGGGCGTAGGCGTCTTTGGAGCGGAACCGGCCGGCGTGGGCTGTTTCACCGACAATCTTTGCCGCGCTCAGTGCCCCGCAGCCCACGATGGCCAACAGTGACGGAGCGATCCTGGTGACCCGGACGGTGATCTCGGCGGTGAGTTCGTCGATCTCCTCGGTCAGCAGCCGCAAGTGCTCGACGAGCCGCAGTGCCAGTCGCCGGACCATGGCGCCGTCGTTGTGATCCGATAGGTGTGCCTTGACCTTGTCGAATGCGCTGTGCCGCTCCAGTTTTGTCGGTGCTGTCCAACCGGGGTCGAGCTCGTGGAGATGCCAGCGCAGCCGGGCGATGATGCGGGTGCGCTCAGCGACGAGGTCTTCACGATGGTCGACCAACAACCGGATCTCCCGCTCGATGCCATCGAGGCGCGCGATCGGCAGGTCCGGCTCCCGCAGCGCCGCCCGCGCCACCGCCAGGGCGTCGATTGGATCGGATTTGCCGTAGCTGCGCGCCGAGTCACGCACATGAGCCATCAGCTTCGGCGAGACCCGCACCACCGACTCGCCCGCGGCGATCAGGTCACGTTCGAGCCGCCGTGTCAGGTGCCGGCAATCCTCGATCGCCCACAACCGCTCCTCGGCCAAACCGACCGCCCACTTGAGCAGTCGCAGGTGATCTTGTGTCGTGGTACCAACAGTTTTCACAAATCCGTGTCGACCCATCTCGTCAACAGTGACCGCGGTGTGGCTGCGCTTGTGCGCATCGATTCCGATGACCATCATGGAACACGTCTCCCTCCATCGTGGGTGGCAATGGACCGGTCGATCGGCATATCCCAATAGGGGCGACGCCACGCTCCTCTTAAGCCAGATCGGCCGGTCCTCTGGCGTCGACCAGCCGCACTAGAGACACAAGCCACGAAGGCAGAACTAACCGTGGAGCGAGCCAGCCGACCCCATCAGCGTGACATTGGCAAACTCGTGTCATTTTTGTGAATGGAGCGCGGTAGTCAGGTCCGTCGCGCTCGATCTGCCGATCGACGTCTCCGCTCCGGCGCAGGCTTTATCGTCACATGACACCGTTGGGGATCTCGATCGTTACGTCGAAGCTGGCTTGTTTCAGGCTGGTGCGGCCGGAGGCAGTTTGCGGCCGTTGCCGCCCCATGCCGCCGCGTCGTGCGCGGCGATGGAGTGAGTTTGGGGGCGCCGCCGAGAAGTCGCTGACCCCGGCCCCCGAGCCGTTAGCCGTGTAGTTCAGCGTCTTTCCGGGACATACGTCCTGATAAGTCTTGATGAAGCGAGTCATCGCGTTGGCCTGAGCGGTCGAACCGCTAGCCGTGAGATTCTGCTTGCCCGCGCAGTCCACCTTGGCCTCTTTCGCATAGGGCTGCACAGAGCCAGTGCTGGAACACGCCGATAGCGCCAGGACGCCCGTGGCGAACAGGCCAGTGATCGCGCGGGATCGATCGTGCGTCATGGTGATTGCCTCCTTGAAACTGTCATGTAGCGATAGGGCGGATGCAGCGTTGACGGGTCAAGACGGGGGCGGCTAGTTGCGGCGCGTGCCGACATCGGCGATCAGAGCGCGCCGTTGGCCGTCGAGGTGGTGCTGGCGAACCCAGACTTGGGCGGCGGTCTGGGTTGCGTCCCAGGGCGAGCCCAGCGGTGGGGTGTAGGACAGGTCGAGGTCGCTGAGTGCGTCGACGGTCATGTTGTGAAATAGCGCCGTCGCATAGATGTCGACGCGCTTGGAGATTTCGGCGCTGCGGTGCCCGACCAGTTGGGCGCCAAGGAGAAGCCCACTGGTCTGGTCGCCGGTGAGGCGGATGTGGATCGCGGTGGCGCCCGGGTAGTAAGCCTTATGGTCGTCGGGGGCCGATTGGCTGGTCACCGGTGTCCAACCGTGGTCGACGGCGAGGGCCTCGTGCTCGCGTAACCCGGTGCGGGCGGCGACCAGGTCGAACACTTTGACGACCTGGGTGCCAAGGCTGCCGGCGAAGCGGGCGTCGCCGCCCAGGGCGTTCTCCCCGGCGATGCGGCCTTGTTTATGCGCGGTGGTGCCCAGCGGTAGCCAGGTGATGCCGAGCAGCCGGTGGTGGGTATGCACACAGTCACCGGCGGCGAAGACGTCGGGCAGGTTGGTGCGCATGGCCTCGTCGACCACGATGGCGCCCTTGATCCCGAGTTCGGCGCCGGCGTCGGCGGCCAGTTCGGTGTCGGGCCGGACACCGACCACGACGAGAACGAAATCCACGGTGCGCGTGAGGGTTTCGCCATCACGGGTGGCGGTAACGGTCAGCGCGCCGCCCTCGGCGCGGGTGATCGCGGTGACGGCGGTGTTTGTGAGGACCTCGACGTTGTTGCGCTGCAGTTCGGTGTGAATCAGTGCGCCGAGCTCCGGGTCCACGGTGGGCAGCACTTCGGGCAGGGCTTCGATCTGGGTGACGGCGATCCCGCGGGTGGTGAGCGCCTCGGCCATCTCCAGGCCGATATACCCGGCGCCTATGATGGCCGCTGTCTTCGGGTTTCGAGCGTTCAGGGACTCCATGACAGCGAAGGTGTCGCCCATGGAGTGCAGCAGGTGCACCCCGTCGGCTCCTCCGAGCGGGTCGGGACCGGTCAGACCGGCGATTGGTGGGCGAGCGCTAACGGCTCCAGTACCCACGATCAAGGCGTCGTAGGACAGCTGCTGCGGGCCGCCGGCCGGGTCGAGGATGTCGAGGGTGTGCTCGTCGACGTTGATGGCCGTGGCGCGGGTGTCGGTGAGGACCTGCATGCCGGTGGCGGCCAGGTCGGCGGCGCTGCGGTGGGCGAGGTTGCTCCAGTGGGTGACTTCCCCGGAGACGTAGTAGGGGATGCCGCAGATGGAGAAGTTGGGGTAGGCATCGGCGACCACCACGGTGAATCGGGTGGTTGGGTCCAGTTCGCGGGCGCGCAGTGCGGCGCTGATGCCGGCGTCGCTGCCACCGACGGCGACGATATGACGAGCTGCCATGAGGTTGACTCCTGATATGTCGTGGGTGGTCGGTGGCGGCGCGGCGGTGCGCCGCCTGGTGGGCGGTGAGCATGAAGTCGGGTTCGGATCAGCCGATGGCGTTGATGGCGCTGGCTACTTTCGACTGGAACTGCTCGGGCAGCGGGAAGTATCCGAAGTCTTCGAGGTTGACCTGCCCCTGGCCGACGGCGGACTGCAGGAACGCCCGCACCGCGGTGCCGACTTGGGGGTCGGAGTATTTTGAGCACACCAGTTCATAGGTGGCCAACACGATCGGGTAGGCGCCGGGCTGGGTCGGCTTGTAGAACGAGGTGGTGTCGAGCACCAAGTTGTTGCCCTGGCCCGCGATCGTGGCGGCGGCGACGGTCTTGCCCACCGTGTCAGCGGTGATGGCCACCGGATCGGGCCCCGCCGAGGTCACGATCTTGGCGGCGAGCAGGTGCTGTGCTTGGGCGAACGACCACTCGTTGTAGGTGATAGCGCCCTCGGTGGTTTTCACCATTGCCGAGGTGCCCTCGTTTCCCAGGGAACCTTGGCCGACACCACCGTTGAACGTCTTGCCGGTGCCCTTACCCCACGCGCCGCCCGCCGCGGCATCCAGGTAACGCTGAAAGTTGTCGGTGGTGCCCGAGGCGTCGCTGCGGAACACCACATGGATAGGTTCAGCGGGCATCGACGCATTGTGCGCCGTGATCGCCGGGTCATCCCAGCGGGCGATGGTGCCGTTGAAGATCTTGGCCAGCGTCGGCGCGTCAAGCACCAGCGTGTCGACCCCGGTGAGGTTGTATGTGATGGCCAGCGGGCCGAACACCACCGGCAGATTCCAGGCCTCCGAGCCGCACCGCTGCTTGGCCTTGTCGTACTCATCACCACTGAGCGGCGAGTCCGACCCGCCGAAATCGGTTTCGCCGGCCAGGAATTGGCTCACCCCGGCACCTGAGCCGTTCGAGGTGTAGGTCAATGTCTGCCCTGGGCAGGCCTTTTGGTAAGCATCGATGAACCGCTTCATGGCGTTGGCTTGGGCGGTCGAGCCGCTGGCGGCCAACGCCTGCTTGCCGCCGCAGTCCACCTTCGCCGAGCCCACATACGACGGAGCCGAGTTGTCGCTGCCGCACGCCGACATCACCAGCACGGCGGCGGCCAGCAGGCTGGCCGGGGCCAGTGATCGGTTCACGGAAATACCCACGATGGTTTCCTCCGGTCGTTGGTGCGATGCGCTAGTGCTGATGTGGGACGTGCAGCGCTCGTGTGATGGCGTGTGTCTGCGCTTGGGTGGGCAACTGGTTGGTGGCTTTGGTGATGGCGATCCCGATGTCGATCCGATCCGCGGGCCCATCACCCACCTCGGCCACGATCTGGGCGGCTTGTCGGCTGGTCAGCGCGGCGGGTCCGTTGAGTGCCAGCAGCGGCGAATAACCCTGGCCGGGCGCGTCGTCGGGATAGCCGGCCCGCAGCCACTCGATGATCGATTCGGCCATGCCGGCCAGGCGCGCCGGTACTGTTGGCCGCTGCGTGCCCGACGTGGCGACCGGCAAGGAGGGTGGCTTCCCGACCCGAGTGTGGTTACGCATGGTTGGCCACGTTGAGATCGGCGAGTAGCCGGCGGACCCGTTCCTCGATGTCGTCGCGGATCGGTCGCACGCCCTCGAGGTCTTGTCCGGCGGGATCATCCAGAACCCATTCCTCATAGCGGCGCCCGGGGAACACCGGGCAGGCATCACCGCAGCCCATGGTGATCACCACGTCGGCGGCCCGCACGATCTCATCGGTCCACGGTTTGGGGTACTCACCGGAGATATCGACGCCCACTTCGGCCATCGCCGCCACCGCGGCGGGGTTGACTTCGTTGCCGGGTTCCGACCCCCCCGACCACGCAATAGCGCTGTCTCCGGCCATCTTTGTGAAGAATCCCATCGCCATCTGCGAACGCCCGGCGTTGTGGGTGCACAGAAACAACACGATGGGCTTGCCGTCAGTGGATTTGCCTTCCACCTTCGCCAGGGCGCGCAGCCGCTGGCGGGCAAACCGTTCGGCCAGCAGCGGCAAGAAGTTGGGGATCGAGGCGCGAGTGGCGAACTGATCGTAGGAGGAGTGCAGGAACCGTTCGATGGTCTCCACGCCGAACATGTCGGCGAACTCGTTCTGAAGGCGGGTCGCCCCGGTCTTGAGCGCCAGCTGTTGGTCGATGGACAGGTCCTGGCGCAGGTGGGCGGAGCTGGCGGCTACGTTGTCGGCCATGGTTGTGCTCCGTTGCTAGCTAGTGGGGATGCAGGGTGGGGGCTAGGTGATCGATGCGGATCACGAGCTCATCGAGGGCCCGGTCGAAGGCATCGGCGCGGCCGATGCGCGCCGGGTCGGGGATCGACCAGTGCAACCGTTGGGAATTGGCGGGCAGTTCTTCATGGGCGTTGTCGCAGACCGCAATGACCAGGTCGGTGGGCGTGACGATGTCATCGAGATGGCGCGGGGTGTGCGGACGCATCGGCAGCTTGCGCCGGGCCGCCGCGGCCACCGCGCCTGGGTGCACCTCGGCGGCGGGATGGGTGCCGGCCGAGGCCGCGGGTAGTGTGCTGCGGCGGTTCCACACCGCCACGGCCAACTGGCTGCGCGCCGAATTCTGGGTGCAGACAAACACCACTCGCTCGGCGTGCCGCGCGGCCGAGGGCACCAAGGCGTCCAGTGATTCGGGGATCAGCTGCAGGTAGGTGCGGCGACGATCGCCTTCCGACCGTGCCCGGCGCACGATCCCCGCGCCCTCCAGCACCGCCAGGTGGTGAGCGATCAGGCTCGATGACATCGACATCGCGGTCTGCAGCTCCGACGGCGAGGCGTCGGCCTGCAGCAGCCGATCCACGATCGCCAGCCGACCGGGATCGGCCAGGGCCGCGTGGATCTGCACCCGGCGCACCGCATCCGAAGATAGCTCAGTCATAATTAAGTTAATCATGACTGAGCTATCGTGGAGCGGTCAAGCCGCCCGGAAGGATCCGTCCGACTCGTCATTTGTCGTTCATCTCCAACACACTCAGATTTCGGACGAGAGGCCTCACCAGTGCCCTTCAGCAGCCGCGGCCCGAGCGGGTTGATGGCATTGTCGAAGTCATCTGGCGACCCGGCCTAAACCACGAACAGGAACCATGCATGCGAACGATCGCTGTCTTCGAACCCGCACTGTGCTGTAACACCGGACTGTGCGGCCCCGACGTCGACCAAACCCTGGTCACCTTTAACGCCGACCTGTCGTGGCTGCGCCAGCAGGGCGCCGATATCAGTCGCCACAACCTTGCCGGCGATCCGATGGCGTTCGTCGGAAACGACAGCGTCAAGCAGTTCATCGAGGTTGCCGGTTCGGCCGGTCTGCCGCTGGTGCTGGTCGACGGGGTCACCGTGCTCACCGGCGCCTACCCTGACCGAGACCAACTGCTCGCCTGGGCCGGCATCGGGGCGACCGCGTCACCGGCGGGGCTGGCGGAGCTGGGTCTGACCGATGTCTCGGCTATCGATTCCTGCTGCGCGCCCGGCGATTCCGGCTGCTGCTGACCCTGTACGGCTTCCCCGGACGAGAAGGGCTTCTGTATGATCCAACCCGGCTTTCTCGCCGATGCGCCCCGCTTCCTGTTCTTCACCGGTAAGGGCGGGGTGGGCAAGACGTCGATCGCCTGCGCTGCCGCGATCACCCTGGCTCGCGCCGGCAAGAAGGTGCTGCTGGTCAGCACCGACCCGGCGTCCAACGTCGCTCAGGTGTTCGGCCTGAGCATCGGCAATACCATCACCGCCATTCCCGCGGTGCCGGGACTGTCCGCGCTGGAGATCGATCCTGAGCAGGCCGCCGACGATTACCGTGAGCGCATCATCGCACCGGTGCGCGGACTGCTCCCGCAGGCCGAAATCACCGCGATCACCGAGCAGCTCTCCGGCTCATGCACCACCGAAATCGCCTCGTTCAACGAGTTCACCGCCCTACTCACCGGAAGCGACGGTCAGATCGGTGGCTTCGATCACGTGCTGTTCGACACTGCCCCGACCGGGCACACCATTCGGCTGCTGCAGCTGCCCGGCAGCTGGACTCAGTTTCTGCAGGCCGGCAAGGGCGACGCATCCTGCCTGGGCCCCCTGGCCGGGCTCGACAAGCAAAAAGCCATGTACGCCGGCGCGGTCAGCGCGCTGGCCGACCCGCAGCGCACTCGGGTGGTGCTGGTGGCCCGCGCCACCGCCTCGGCTCTCATGGAGATCGAGCGCACCCACCGCGAACTCGCCGAGATCGGACTGACCCGTCAACACGTCGTCATCAATGCTGTGCTGCCCGCCTCGGTCGACGGTGTCGACCCCCTGGCCGCCGCGGTCCGTCGCCGCGAACAGGCAGCGCTGGCCCACACGCCCTCGGTATTGACCGCGCTGCCCACCGATTTCGTTGAACTGAAAGCCACCAACATGGTGGGTGTCGACGCGCTGGAAACCCTCTTCGACACCGCGACGGCCCGCGCCGACACCGTCCTCGCCGAGGAGGCGTCGGTGCCCGAGGTGGCCGATGCACCCCTGCACCGGTTGATCGACGACATTGAACGCGACGGACAGGGACTGGTGATGTGCATGGGCAAGGGTGGTGTCGGCAAGACCACGATCGCCGCGGCCATCGCCGTCACCCTGGCCCAACGTGGTCACCAGGTGCACCTGACCACCACCGACCCGGCCGCCAACCTCGCCGAAACCCTGCACGGCAGCGTCGAACATTTGCAGGTCTCGCGCATCGACCCGGCCGACACCACCCGCGCCTATCGAGATCGGGTGATGGCCACCAAGGGCGCCGCGCTCGACGAGCACGGCCGCGCCAGCCTGGCCGAAGACCTGCGCTCACCCTGCACCCAGGAAGTGGCTGTCTTCCAAGCCTTTTCCCACGTCATTCAGGAATCCCGGCACAAGTTCGTCATCATCGACACCGCCCCCACCGGGCACACCTTGTTGCTTCTGGACACCACCGGCTCCTATCACCGCGACGTCACCCGTCAGATGAGCCCGGGCGTGCACTACATCACCCCACTCATGCGGTTGCAGGACCCCGCCGCGACCAAGGTGCTGCTGATCACGCTGGCCGAAACCACGCCCGTGCTCGAAGCTGCCGAACTACAAGCCGACCTCCAACGCGCCGGCATCCACCCCTGGGCCTGGGTGATCAACAATTCTGTGGCCGCCGCAGCGCCCAGCACACCGCTGCTGCGACGCCGCGCCGCCGCCGAACTGGACCAAATCGCAAAAGTTCGCGATGAACTGGCCAGGCGCTACGCCGTCATCCCACTACTGGAGGAAGAACCCGTCGGCGTGAGCGCCCTCAAGTCACTCGCAACACCCCTGCTCACCACCTAACGCGGGACTGTCACGTCGAATTCGCGCAGCAGCCCGGCGCCGGCGGTGAGCTGGACCAGTTGTTGATCGATCACCAGATCGGCCTGCTCGTGTTGAGCGTTTTGGGCGGGGCCTTCAGTCATGACGAACTACGTTGGTCGACATTGGTATTGCGACGCCGGGGCATTCGTGGGCATCGCGCAGCAGGCGTACTGCCTGTGGAGCATAAAGGGCTGATCAGAGCCTCTGTGTGGGGATGCCGTGCAGGCTGTCGCTCGCGGTCCGCGGATCGGCTAACGGGACGTGGCCATGAGCGGCTCCTGGCTGATGTCAGCCCCAGGGCTGCACCGATGATCGGGTGACGTCGTTTGTGCGCGGGCACCTTCTCGTCGCAGATGGTGTCCTGTCCAGTCGAACTTTGCGACGTCCGGACTTACCCTGCGACGGATGTTGCGATATCCGGACTTACGTTGCGAGCTGCCGAGGTTTCGGTGGTTGGCGGCGAAGAATCTGTTGTGTGACGGTGGCGAGCCTGGATGCGGTCTCGGTTGGTCTGCTGACGTATCGCGGGAGGCGCGGTCAACTGGATTTGTTGGCGCGCACGATGGCGGCGTAAAGGCCGTCGGCGACCTGGTGGGTGGTGGTGATCTCGATGTCGGTGAAGCCGGCAGCGGCCAGGCCCTCGCGGTATTCGGTGATCGTGAGTGCACCGGCGATGCAGCTGACGTAGTCGCCACGTTCGGCTCGTTGGTCCGGGGTGAGGTGGTCGTCGGCGACGACGTCGGTGATTCCGAGGCGTCCGCCGGGGCGGAGGACGCGGCGGGCTTCGGAGAAGACAGCGTTTTTGTCGGTGGACAGCGCGATGACGCAGTTGGAGATGACGACGTCGATGGTGGCTGCGGGGAGGGGGACGGCTTCGATTGTGCCTTTGAGGAATTCGACGTTGGTGGCGCCAGCTTTGCGGGAGTTGGCGATCGCGAGAGCGAGCATTTCCTCGGTCATGTCCAGGCCGTAGGCCTTCCCGGTGGGGCCGACGCGGCGCGCTGACAGCAAGACGTCGATGCCGCCGCCGGAGCCGAGGTCGAGGACGGTTTCACCGGGGTGCAGGTCGGCGACCATGACCGGGTTGCCGCACCCGAGGCTGGCCGTGACCGCGTCGGTGGGCAGCAGCTCGCGTTCGTCGGCCTCGTAGAGTCCGGGCCCGAACGGGGAGTCGCCGTTGTCGATCAGGCGGGCGCAGCAGTCGACGGTGGCGCCGCGGTCGTCGCCGAAGGGTTGCGGGTCCGCCTTCGCAGCGACGGCGTTGGCGGCCGCGGCGTAAAACGCGCGGACCTGTTCTTGGATCTCGGTGTTGCCGGTAGTCACGGCGTTGCCCCCTCAACGAGTGCGGTGGTGCGGAACACGGTGGCGTGCTCGTGGAGTGCGCGGATCAGAATTGGGGCGCTGGCAGACCCAGCCCCCGGATGCCGACGGGCGCGATCGTGCTGTGGATGAACACCTAGGCGTTATGCGGGCGCCGGACAGAACAGCAACGGCCACAACAGATTCAGCGATCATCGCAGCCCGGATCCTGCGCGGGGGAGGTCGCGGTGACGAATCGGGCGATTCGGTCGGCGATGGTCTCGGGTTGTTCCTCCATCAGCAAATGACCGACGCCATCCAACAGGATGGGCGGTGTGGCGCCGGGGATGTCTCGGGCGAGCCGCTGTGCCCATTGGGGTCCGAAGTGGATGTCGTCGGCGCCCCACAGAATCATCGTCGGCCGCGTGAAGCGTCGCAGGCCGACCGCCGCCTCTTTGGTGTGGCGCTGGTTGGCGGGGTCGAGTTGTGTGGCCAGGAAGCGGCGGGTCTTGGCGCGGCGGTGCGCGTCGGCCAGGTTGGCGGCGATGTAGCCGTCGAGGAGCTCGTCGGTCAGGGCGCGGTTGTCGGCGACGGCCTTGCCCGACACGAGGGCGTAGCGGAACAGCGCTCGCCGCGACCACGCCCACAACACCACCCGGCCCAGGCCAGGGATCTGGGTGGCGCGCACGAACGCCAGCTCGTGTGCTGACGGCCAGTTGTCGTAGGCTTCGGCGTTGGTCAGCACCAATCGGGTGATGCGTTCCGGGTGACACGCGGCCAGGAGCTGCGCGATCGCCGCGCCGTGGTCGTGCCCCACGACCGCGCACTCGGTGATGTCGAGTGCGTCAAGGAATCCGAGCACCATGTCGGCCTGCGCAGGAAGCGACCAGTCCGCATCCGGGGGTGTCTCGGTGTCGCCGAGACCGAGCAGATCCGGTGCCAGACAACGGAAACGGTCGGCCAACCGGGCGATGACACCGCGCCAGATGAACGACGAGAACGGGCAACCGTGCAGCAGAAGCAGCGGCGTCCCGCACCCTTGGTCAAGGTAGGCGACCTGGGCCTCGCCGATCTGGATCCGGTGTTTGTCCGACCGGTCAGTGCCGGCCATCGCGACCCACCAACGTTTCTTCGATGAGGCAGATCCCCAGGTCGAGCACGCTCGGCACACACGGATCCGCGATCGAGTACAGGATCCGGTTCCCGTCCCGCCGCGCGGCGACGATGCCCCGATCGGCCAACCGCTGCAGCTGATTGGACACCGCCTGTGGCCGCATCTCGACCAGGTCGGCGAGCTGCCCGACCGCGACCTCGCCGCCGCGATGCAGGGCGTGCAGCAGCCGCAGCCGGCTGTCGTTGCCGAGCACCTTGAACAACACCACCAATTGGTTGGCCTGATCGGGTGTGATCAACGGCCGCTCGGCCAGCGCGGGCTTACCGATCTGCGCGGGAGTGCAATGCATCTGGTCGCTCATCATTACACAATACCACTATATTGTGTAATGATGGCCCCTAGGGGCACGATCCGATACCAGAAGCTCGGTGACGTCCCGCCTCACAGGGGAGGATGCTCAACGATGACACCCACGCCGGATGTGCTCAACGAGTACGAGCGGGCCATCGTGGCCAACGCCGACTGGTTCATCTCCAGGCAGCGTGCGGACGGGGCTATCGATGCCGACGGCGATGAGTTCTACGGGCTGCGCGGTGACGCCACCCTGGTCGGACACGCGGTCAGCGCGCGGATGTGGGCCTACACGCTGACCGGTGACGAACGCTACCTGGATTCGGCGCGAAAGTCGGTGCGCTGGCTGGCCGAGCGCCAGGATCCACAGGGCGGATGGAGCCACCACAGCGCCTTCACCCTCGACGCCGCCCAGTGCGTGTTCGAAGGTCTGGACACCTACGAGCGGTGCAGCGGTGACGACTCCTTCCGCTCCCACCTCGAGCGGGCCGCCGACCGGATGGTGGCCGGCACCGTGACCGCTGATGGCAGGCTGCTGCTGCCCAACATCATCGAGATCGGCGAGTACGCGCACTTTGCGCTGCTGGCCTGGAAGCGCACCGGCCAGCAGCGCTTCCGCCGCGCCGCCGACCAGATCCTGGCCCACATCAGCGCCAACTTCGACCACGCCGAGGGGTACTGGTGTCCCTACGACCGCCGCGCCGCACCGCCGCCAGCACATGGCCTGCTGGCCCCGCTGCTTCGGCTGCCCTTCGAGCTGTTCGAAATCAAAGGCCGACCCGTGGCCCGTCTCACCCAAAGGCTCATCGCCTTCGCGGCGGCAAAACCCCACCCGCAGTACAGCATGAGCCTGATGGGCGCCGAGGCGCTGCTCGACACCCTCGACGGCACTTGCTCGTTCCCCGACCTGGCCGAGCAGACCCGCGCGGCCATCGCCTGGGCCCACCGCCACTGCCCCGGCCCGTTCCCCGGCAGCCTGGTCGAGTCGCGCCCAACACCGCGGCGCGAGCGCGTCTACCCGCTGAAACTAATCAACGACACCACGATGGCCGCCACCTGGCCGACCACCAATCTGCTGCTGGCCTACTGCGGTCTAAACGATCCCGCACTCGCCCCCGACGCCGGGCAGACCGCACGCTGGCTACTCTCGATCCAGGACGGCACTGGAGGGTTCCACAACTTCCAGCGACCAGACGGATCGTTTCACCCGCTGCAAAGCGGCAACGTCAACTACTCCGCCTCGCTGGCACTGTGGCACTACAACCACGTCTACATCCGCCGCACGGCCGGGCCATGACAGATCCGACGCCGCCGGTGATGCTTCTCTTATGCCCCTGATACCACCGATATGCCCCTGATACCACCGAAACTTCGGCGAAACTCGACAAGCCTTTGTGGCCAGCGCCAAACAACACGGCCTACTGGCCCCCATCGCCGCAGGGCGTCAGATCGTTCATCACGATCAAGACCACCGCGATTGGCAGTGGCACTCCCAGATCGGTAAGGGCTCCGGCCGGCCGAGCGCACTACACCCCGGGCGATGGCCCGGGGGTCTGGCGGCCCCTCCGGGCGGACCCAAAGGCCTGTTCTCCTTCTGTTGGGTTGACCGGGCGCGACGGCCGCGATGTAATCAGTATGTGCTGAGTTCAGTTGTCACTGATGAATTGCTGCGAGCGCTGGCAGACCCGCTGCGCACGCGCATCATCGAGCTGCTCGCCGAGGAGCAGCTGTGCACCTGCCACTTGGCCGAGCTGACCGGGGCGCGCCAGACCAACATCTCCAATCACCTGCGGGTGCTGCGCGAGGCTGGGGTGGCCGAGGCCCAGCCGGCCGGCCGTTACACCTATTACCGGGTGCGCCCCGAGGCGCTGGCCGCGCTCGCGGAGCACTACGCGGCGCTGGCCGCCCGCGCCCGCGCCGCCGCACAGCCGCGCAGGCCCTGCCCGTGAGTACCGGCCGGGTCCATGCACGGGAGGTAGCGCCCCGGTGAAGTGCTTTGACTGCGCCGCGCTTGGCGACACCGCCGATGCGGCTGCTGTCTGCACCGGGTGCGGTGCAGGTGTGTGCCCCGACCATGCGCACGTCACGCCCCGCTGGCTGACCCGAACCGCGGTGATCAACCGCACGGTGAGGGTCGAGCCGCCCGCCCGCAGCATCCGCTGCGGCCTTTGCCAGCAAGCCCACGACGCCGCCACCGGGGACCAAACCAGTGCAGCGTGGCAATGAACGACGTCCGCACAGATGAGAGCGAGGTCCTGAGCAGATGAGTACCCAACACGGCGCGCTGGCGCCGGCACCGGCAGACACGCATGTGGTGGGCCGGTTGTCGGTGGTGGACCGGTTCCTGCCGGTGTGGATCGGCCTCGCGATGGCAGCCGGGCTTCTGCTGGGGCGGGTGATCCCGGGCCTGGGCAGCGCGCTGGGCGCGGTGTCGATCCACGGCACCAGCCTGCCGATTGCGATCGGGCTGCTGCTGATGATGTACCCGGTGCTGGCGAAGGTCCGCTATTCGGAGGTGGGGCGGATCACCGCCGACCGGCGGATGATGACGGCGTCGCTGGTCCTGAACTGGATCATCGGTCCAGCCGTGATGTTCGCGCTGGCCTGGCTGCTGCTGCCGGATCTGCCCGCCTACCGCACCGGGGTGATCCTGGTCGGCCTGGCCCGCTGCATCGCCATGGTGCTGATCTGGAACGACCTGGCCCGCGGTGACCGGGAGATGGCCGCCGTGCTGGTCGCGCTCAACGCCGTGTTCCAGGTGCTGGCCTACGCCGCGCTGGGGGTGTTCTACCTCAACATCCTGCCGGGCTGGCTCGGCCTGCCCACCCAAAGCCTGCACGTGTCCTTCGCCGAGATCGCGGTAACCGTGCTGGTGTTCCTGGGCATCCCGCTGCTGGCCGGGTTCCTCACCAGGACCCTGGGCGAACGCGCCCGCGGCCAGCAGTGGTATGAGTCCCGGCTGCTGCCGCGCATCGCCCCGATCGCCTTGTACGGGCTGCTGTTCACCGTGGTGGTGCTGTTCGCGCTGCAGGGCAAAACGATCACCTCCCAGCCAGTGAATGTGGTGCGGATCGCGCTGCCGCTGCTCGTCTATTTTGCGGTGATGTGGGTCGGGGGGTTCGCCATCGGCCGGGGGCTGCGCCTGTCCTACGCCCGCACCGCGGCGCTGGCGTTCTCGGCGGCCAGCAATGACTTCGAGTTGGCGATCGCGGTGGCGATCGGCGTGTTCGGCGTCACCTCCGGGGAGGCCCTGGCCGGAGTGGTCGGCCCGCTGATCGAAGTCCCGGTGCTGCTCGGCCTGGTCTACGTCGCCCTATGGCTGCGGCACCGGCTGACCTGGCCCCAAGATGCTGACGCCGGCACCGGTCCCTCAACCCAGCCCCGCCAAGTGAGGGAGATGCCATAGCGGCCCGCCCCGAAGTCCTGTGTGTGGGTGCACACAACGCTGGCCGCTCGCGGATGGCACTCGGCTTCGTCACCCAGCTCGCCGCAGGTCGGGCGGGTGGTCGCGTGGTGGGTCTTAACCGCCGGGGGCGAACGGACATCGGGGTCGGGACCTGCGACCCTTCTGCGGCCCGGCGGTCGCGCCGCACCCTGGAGCCATGGACATCACCGGCACTGACACCAGCCACCCACCGACGGTGTATACCGTGCGCGCGCAAGTTAGCGCGCCCGGCCGCGGCGGCCAACGAGGCGATCGCGTTCGACGCCAGCTGGGGAGTCCCGCCGTCGGGCTTGCCGGGGCCCGGCCGAACTGCTGGCCACCGCCTTCGCGGCCTGCCTACTGAAGAACCTGGCGCGCGCCGAGCAATTCCTGTCATTGCGGTACACCAGTGCCCAGGTCGAGGTGAGTGCGCCGCCAGGACGCCCCGCCAAAGTTCACCGAGATCAGCTGGGAACTACGTCTGGTAACCGATGAGCCGCAGCGACGTATCGACCTGCTTCATCACAATCTGAGCACCTTCGGCACCGTCTACAACACCCTGGCCGCCGCCTGCGACGTGCACGGCACCATCGTCACTGCACCTCCACTGGCAGCAAACAATTGACTCGGGGTTGCCGCACGTTTCCCCACCGTTGACGTGCTGCAGTTGAGCGGGTCGGCCACGACGGGCCTGAGCCGGTCGTAGCCGAAAGCGATACACCAGACGACCGCACCCGGTCACGCAGGTGCCCCAGCCAATGCGGGTGTCTTCACACACCGTCGGGTGCCAGTCGATGTCCTCACGCGCGATTACAAGGCTTGAGGCTTGCGGTCGGGCCGGTCCGTTTCCTTTCCCTCGATCGGCGGGGTGGCGTGGCGTGCTGGATGCGGACGCCGAAACGATCCGCGAAGGCCGACCGACGGGTCGCGCGGGTGGTGGCGCCCAGATCAGCGACCCGCCATCGACGGCGGCGCACCATCATGTTGGCCGTCGTGTTCGGCGGCGTGCGCGCGGTGGTGGGTGTAGAACTCGCCGGGTGCCTTCGGCCTGCCCACTGACCACCGATTTTCGGGTCAGTCTGGGCGTCGGCACGCTCGCAACACCGAGATAACAAGTCAGCGCAGGAGCCAGCACATGACCTGAAACGTTCCGCGTGATCCTCGCCGCCAGCCCGATCAGCATCCGGTCGACCTTGTCGGCGTCAGGGTCGTCCGTCCTCGCTAACTCATTCCTTGTCCGATCACGATCGTTTGGCGGTGGGTGATGGGAGTTGTTCATCGGCCGCCGGGGCGGTGCGCACGCAGTCCGCGATCGCGGCGGCCTGCGCAAACCAGCCCTGGCGATTGGGTCACGCATTCAGAGACCGTGTCGGCGAACGACGACGGCGCAGCGACGAGGGCCTCAAGGGCGACCACGCCGCCGGACGAGTGCCCGACCAGCACCACCGGCCCGCACGTCATTGTGACCGGTGCGCCAGCGTGGATATCGAGTCGGTACGGGCGGGCATGCAGACGCAATGCGAAAACGCCGCGCCAGCAGGGCCGCCACCCTCCCCCACGACCTCCCGTCGTCACTGCCAGGGTGTGGGATCAAGATGACCGGACCCTGGCCCTCATCACGAGCGCGAACGTCGCTGCCGTCCGCAGAACGCGTCGTGATCACGAGCACAAGTCTCGCACCTGCCGCGCGGCCGAGTCACACGCGTTCGGCGCGTTGGGCCTGGCTACGGCCGCCGAAAATGCAAGGTAAATGTGGACAACTTGCGCTGGGATCGCCCAGACCAACATTGCGAATCGCAGCCAGCGCGGGGCATCCGTCGCGATCTTCAACCGGACGGGACAGATGGATCCACCGTCGGAACTCACCGAAGATGTCGCTGATTCAATCCCAGTATCGCGCATCAGTGTTATGGCTGGTGAGATTTGGTAGCTAGATCAGCTAAGGCAGTATTGCACCACCTACGCACCACATAGCCCGAGCGGTACTTTTTCCACCGCTCGTCCTGTTCCTCATGGGAGGAGACAAGAAGATTTCCCTCATGATGCTCGGCCTGTGGGGTCTCTTTTGGCTTTCGGTCTGGCTATTCGCCTCTCTCGTGTGTCGCTCACCCCTCCTGGAAGTCGCTCCAGAATTCCATGCGCGACAACCACATCGCCTCGTTTCCCGCCTCGAACAAGCCGTTGAGCTTTTGCTCCAACGCCAAATTGGTCAACGACGTGGTCGCGGCGTCATGGATGAAGAGGCTCAGCAGCCGGCCGTCCTCCCCGAGGGTGAACCGCACCAAGCCGTCGGGGTCTTCCACCTCGGTGCGCAACGCCGCCATCCGCGCGATCGCGTCGTCGAGCTTGGCCAGCGCCGAAATGATCTCGGCTTCACAGAATTTCACCTTCTCGGCGTCGCCGAGGTCATCGAACGGCGCGCCGTCGGTCACGGCGAATCATCCTGGGGCGGTGCCATCGTGATACGCCGGACGACCGGCTGGGGGCCGGACGCAGGTGGCGGGTCGTCGGCGGGCGGCTCGGGCGGTCCCGGCGTGCTCGCCGAGCGCGCGATCCGGTCCTCGCTGACCTTGCCGGTCACCGCCTCGGTGTGCGGGGTCCGCGGCACCACCACGTGCTTGGCCCGCTGCGCGCGCTGCTGGGCTGCCCCGGAACCGGCACCGGGCGTCATCGCGCCCATCGGCATCCCCATCGGCGTCACGCCGCCCGGACCGGGGCTGCCCTGCACAGGATCCGGCAACGCGCCGGCGGGCATGGTCGGCGCTGTCGGGGCCGGCCCGGTCGACGGCAGCACCGATGGCGTCGGCGAGTCCGGCCCGCCGGAGGCCGGCGTGGTTTCGCCGCCGCCGGGGCCGGCCGCATCCAAACCGGCATCAGCCGGCGCCGGATCGGTACCTGGGTCGTCGCCGTTGCCCCCATTCTCCCCCGACAACTGCTGCACCGCCGCCTGCGCGGCCTGAGTCGCGGCCTGCGCCAACGCTTCTGGCGCCTTGGTCAGCATCGACGCCGCTCCGCCAGCCACGGCGCCGACCGCTCCCAGCGCCGTCGGCAGCAACGTCGACATCATCGCCGTCAGCTGGCCGGGGCTCTGCGGCGTTGCTTCCCCTGCCGCGTCGGTGCCGGGCACACCGCTCACCCCAACGGGGTCCGCGTCGCCGGAGTCGGGTGCCGTCGTGGCGTCGGTGACCAGCTGATAGGTCCCGTAGCCCGCCGCCGCGCGTTGGGACAGGTCCACCTTGCGGGCGTTGAGCGCCGCCAACGCCGGCGCGTACTTCCCGCCGCTGGCGCGGTTGGCCTCCCACGTCTGCCGCAGCTGCTCGTTGAGCTGATCGAACTCTTCGGGGGTGGGAATGTCGCGGCGCGCCTGAATCAGGTCGGCGGCGTGCTGACGGGCCTGCCGGGCCAATCCGCGCGACCGCGCACCCGAATCGTTGAGCGCGTTCCGGTAATTCAGCAGGTGGGTCCGCACCACCGGGGTCGACAAGCCGCTGTTCCAGGTGGCGGGCAGATTGTCCACCACCGCTGTCAGCACGCGGGCCGCGTCGTCGACGGCGTCGGCCACCGCGGACCACCCCGAGATGAACCCGTCGCCGCCGTCCGGATCACCGGAGTGCGTGGCACGCGAAATCGCCTCTCCGGCAGCCGGAACCGGCGGCGGCAGGGGCGGTCTGCCGTCGGGACCGTGGGCCGGGGGCGGCGCGAACCCGGTGACCGGCGCCGAGGACGCCGCGTTCGACAGTGTCGACAGATTGGCGGTACTGGCGGCTTCGATGCCATCGAAGCCGGTCGCGACACCGGCCAGCACGTCGGCGGTGGCCGCCAGCCCGGATGCCAGCTCGCCGATCAGCGCCGCAAGCGTCGCAGCCCCGCTGGTCAGCCGCGCCGCGGCGCCCTGCGACGTCACATCGCTTGCCAGCGCCGGATGCACCGGATCCGCGGTGGGCAACTGCGCCAACGCGGCCGTGATCCGTCGCGCCGCGTCCGCTAGCCCCGACGGATCGACCTTCATCGCGCTACAACCTTCTCAATCGGTCTCGGGCCCGGGCCAGATCGTCTGCGGTCGGCATTCCCTCCAGGGTGTCGGGCGCCATTCGCGCCCGCTCCCATTCGGTGCGCACGGCCACCTGGCCCTGAAGATACGCGACGTCGGCGCACGCCATGATCCGCTCTGCCAGCTCATGGCCCGGTTTGGCGGTGGCGCCGGATTCGAGCTGAACGCCCAGGATGTGGCCGCGCGCCGACACCCGCACGAACACCGAGCCGTCCGGTGTCGACGCGGTGAAGGACTGCTCGGTCAGCGGCAGCGAGGAGTCGTCGGTCAAAGGTCGAGCCGTCTCGCGTTGTCGGCCTCCACCTCGGTCACCGCGTCGGCGTGCCGGCGAAGCTCGTGGGCGGCGGCGCGGTGAGCGGCGTCATGCTCAAGCAGCGCGGCGTCGCGGTCGGCCAGCAGATCGCCCACCGCGGCCTTCACCTGGTGCATGATCGGGCCGTAGGTGGACACCGCCGCGTGGATGTCCTCGCCCGCCGCCCGCGCCACGCTGATCTGATCGGCCACCGTCTCGTGCTGGCCGGCGACCTCGCGCAGCACATCAGCGTCGATTCGCACCGAATCCGCCATGACCTCTCCCTTCACCTCGGTATCAGAGCAATCGTGCGCGCGGTGTGCAAGGCCGCCGCCCGCGTCATCCGGTTGTCACCGGTGCCGGCGGCGGGGTCGCGGCCGGCGCGCTGAGCGCCGACGGGTCGATCCAGCCGAGGAAGTCCGGCCCGGCCGCCGCCGCGGACAGCGACACCACCTGACCGTCCTGCAGCGCCTTGGCCGCGCTCAGCGCCACCACGTAGTGATCCTTGAACATGCCGATCGCCCCGGCCGTCAACGCGGCGGGGTCCGCCGGGCTGGTCACCGGCGTGCCCGGCGGCGGCAGCTCGATGCCGGCCTGCCGGTAGGCGGCCTCCAGCGGTGTGCCTGCCAGGTAGGACTTGACCGCCGCCGCGATCGCCGGGGTGCGGGCGTTGACCGTCGACCCGTCGGGGAGCTGCACCGCGGTGGACGGCGCGGCCGCGGGACCGGCGGGCGGGGTGCCCTGTCCCGGTGTGCCGTTGGCGTCAGGCGCCGGCGGCTGCGGATCCTGCGGCTTCGGTTGGTCGCCGGGCCGCTCGGAGTGCTGGTCGGCGCCCTTGTTCTGGTGGTCGGCGACGGTGTCGTCGCTGCGGGTCTTGGCGTCGTCGTGGTTGGCCGGCTCAGTGCGCGGCGGCTGATCGGCGAGCTGCGACGCCAACCCGGCCAGCGGCCCGGCCAAGCCGAGCGCGTCCAATGGGCTGCCGCCCTGGCCGGCCGGCGGAAACGAGCCTGCAGCGGCGGGCAGCATCGACGCCAGCGAGGACAGCGGGTCGGGCCCGACCGGCGCGGCGCCCAGGCCCAGATCGCCGAGCGCCGGATCCGGCGCCACCGGGCCCAGCGGCGCGGGATCAGTGCCGTCTGCGGGGGCCGCCTCCCCCGGTCCCGCTGCCGGCGCAGGGGTCGACGCCGGCTGATCTGCCGGCTGCAGCGAATACAGCTTCGACAGCGCCGCGATCGCCGTGGCCTGATCGTCGGCGGTCAGCGTGCCCGAGGACACCACGTCGCCGATCGCGGCCACCTGGCCGCGCAGGAACTTCAGAAACGCCGCCTCCCCGGCCGGGGTGTCCAGCGACAGATCCGGATTGTTCACCGCGTCGATGATCTTCTTCTGGATGTCGTTGAGCTTTCGCTGGCCGTCGGCGGTGGTGGCCCGCGCGGTGAGCAGACTTTCCGCCAACTTCTGCTCGGCGTCGCTGAGGTCGGAGTACCGCGCTTTCAGCTCGTCCTGCAGCTTCCTGACCGCCTCCGCGGTGCGGCCGGACTGCTGCTCGTCGGTGGGCAGCGGCGCGGCACCCGCCGCTGCGCTGGCCGGCGCGTTATTGCCCGGCGGCGCGGTGAAATACCGCTCCTTGGAGATCGGGAGTCCGTTCTTGTCGAAGTAATTGTGCAGCCCGGTGGCGGGGTCGATCTCGTAGTAGTCGCCGCTGGCATTGGTCGGTGTCAGCACACCGTTGCGGTCCGTGTGCCACACCCGATCGGCGGGCGGTGACCCCACCGGCGCCGAGACCTGGTTGCCGTGTGCGTCGAGCGCCGCGAACTTGCCGTCCACGTGCCGGTAGCCCGCCGGGATGAACGGCGCCGCAACGGGTTTGAAGTTCTCATCCGCGGGAGTGACCGTGCCGTCGTCGTTCTGGATCCAGTTCTTCTTGTTCCCCGCGTCGTGATACACCAATGTGCGGTCGACCGGCACCCGGGTGCCGTCGCCGAACACCAGATAGCGCTGCTGGTAGGTGTCGTTCGTGTTGAACCGGATGCCCGGGTCGCCGTACTGGACGCGGGCTTTGCCCAAGATCCAGCCCCAGTACTTGTCGGCGTCCGCGATGTAATTCCCGTCGCCGGGCACCGTCCACCCGGTCGTACCGAACATCCCCGCCCCGCCCTGATACGGGCCCCAGGTGGTGATGTCATCGAAATGCTCGGCGGCGGCCACTCACATCCCCCGAATCCGTGCCGGCGCAGAGCTTTTAAAACCAACCGCGACCAAGGTTGTCCTCCAGGTGGCGGCCCGCCTTCACCTCCGGCGGGGCGGCAGGCTCCTGGTCACCGCCGTACACCGCCTGCGCCCGCGACAACAGCGAGAGCACCTTTGCCGCTTCGAGCTGCAACGATGCTGGTTCCACGGCCCCATCCCTTCCTGCGACGGATCGAGCCTAACCCTGCCCGAACCCCGCGCTGTGCGCGATTTTTCGGGCACCGAGCTCACTGCGACGGGACCGGCCGACGCGCCACATACGACGACGGCATCGTTGCCAACCGCACCACGTCGCCGGACTGCGGCGCGTGGATGACCTCGCTCGCCGAGACCGCCAGCTGCACATGGCCGGGACCGTGGCCGTCGAACGCATCCATCGGGAAAATCAGGTCCCCGGCACGAACCTGTCCGGGCGGCACCGCCACGCCATCGTGAATCTGTGCGTAGGTGTCGCCACCCAGCTGCACACCAGCCTGCCGCCACGCCCACTGGGTGAGCCCCGAACAGTCAAACCGGTTGGGGCCCTTGGCACCCCAGACATACGGGTCGCCTCGGCGGGTTAGCGCCGCCGCCACCGCCGCTCCGCCCGGCCCGGCCGGCACAGCGCGCGGATCGTGGCGGGCGGCCAGATGGATGCGGCGGGTGTTGCGGTTGGCCGCCGCGCGGGTCAGTCCCGACATCGACGGAAGACCCGTCAGCGACCCCTGCCCGGTCGACCCTGCAGTTCCCAAAGACGAACCACCCCCGGGCATCCCGGGAGCGCCGGGCGGAAAACGGGTGCGGTAGCGCATCGCCCGCATCATCGCCGCAAGCTGTGCATCACGGGCCCGGTAGGCGGCGATCACCTGCCGTTGCTGGATCAGTCGGCCGCGCAGCTGGGTCAGTAGCAGCTGCTGTCCCGCCGGGGTGCCCGACCACGCCGCGAGCGACGCGATGTCTGAGGCGGCACCGTCGAGCACCGCGCCCGACTGGGCGCGCCCGCGGCGATCGCTGCCCGCGGCGTCGGTGAGCACATCACCGACGCGGTCCTCCAGGCCGGCCAGCCGGTCCAGCGCCGGACCCGCCCGGCGCGTGAAGCCGTCGTATCCGGTCGCGAAATCGCCTGACAGGGAGGTGAACCGCCGCCGGCCGGCGGCCAGCAGCCCACCCGCGTCGTTGAGCCGGGCCCCGGCGCCGGTCGCGGCTCCAGCCGCCGCGTCGGGCGGATCACCGAACAATGCGTGCGAGCGGCCCAGCACCTCCCCGACGTATTGCACCAGCGCACCCACGCTCACCGATTCAGTATCAGCCACCGCCGACGCCGGTCAGCGCGCAAAATCTGGACGCTATCCGGCCGGTCCGCAGCTAGTCGGACCGGTAGCTCACTTCGCTGATCTCGGCGGCGGTGCGGGCCGCGGCGGCGCGGTGGCGGGCCAGCAGGCGTTGCATCCCGGCCAGCTGGGTGCGCAACGTTTTCAGACCGGCCGCCTGCGCGGCTGGCAGCTCCGCCCAGCGCGACACCTGCGCGGGCACCTCGGCGGCCGCGGCGCGCAGTCCGGCGGCCTGCGAGGCGCCCTGATCGTGCAGTTGCGCGCTGCGCTGCAGCGCGTCGGCCAACCGGGCATCCGCGTCGGATGCCCGCTCGAGATGCCCGGCGGCGGCTGCGATCATCTCCCGGTGCCCCGCCGCCGTCGCCCCGGACAGGTCGGCGGTGCGCGCGGCAATCGCGCGGGCCCTCTGCGCGGCGGCGTCGACCTCCGCTGGCGCCTGCCACTCGCCGGGCGGCGCGAACAGCGTCTCGGCACGGGTGAGCACCTCGACCACCCGGGCCGCCATGTCGTCGACTGTCACGATGCCATTATCGCCGCGCGGCGCCGATCGGCACCCGAAACCCGCTCTGCCGTCACGGCGTCCACTGCTCGATCAGCGCCTCGACGCGCGCGGCGGTGCTGCCATCCACCGCGTTTCCGGCCTCGAGCCCCTCGATCAGTTCGGCCGGCGCGCCCAGCGCCGCGGCGGTCTCGGCGGCGGTGACGTTGACCCGCCGGCGCGCCGCATACAGCCGTTGCCCCAGGGTCGCCCCCGGCGAGCCCGCCACCTGCACCATCAGCTCGTCGTAGCGGCGCCGCACCGCGCCCAGCGCCTTGATCACCGCCGGCGAGGCGCCACTGTGGCGGACCGCCCGCGCCGCGAGCCGTTCCAGCTTGTGCAGGTCGGCCAGGATCACACCGGCGCGCGCGGCGAACCCGGTGGATGTCGGCGACGGCAGCGCCCCGATCGCGTCGTCGAAGCGGGCCAACGCCAGCTCGACGGCGTCGGCCACCAGCGCCACCTCGCCGCCGTCGCGCGCCGACGGGCCCGGGGCGGCCTGCGGCGGCGGCGCTCCCGCGCGGATACCCGCTATGGTTCCGGCCGGCCACTGCAAAAGTTCCTCCAAGGTGTGCCGGGTCCGCTCCCGCGGCCAGGCCCGGCCCTTCTCGAAGGCGATCAGCGCGGGCGCGGTGATGGCCCTGCGGCGCGCCAGCTCCCGCTGCGAGATGCCCAATTCCTGGCGCCGAGCTGCGACAGCGGTGCCCGCCCGGGCAACACCGGGGTCGGCGGCGCCAGCGTCCACCGGCTCAGTGTAGCCAGCAGGACCGCCCCCAACCCCGGCAATGACACGCCCATTCGGCCACCCAAATCCGACCACCCCGCTCGCCGAACAACTTAAGCATCAACTATTGCTGTGCTAAAGAATGATGCTAAAGTTTTGAGATCGCGTCCCACGCCCCAACCGGGAGGAGCAGCCGATGACCGTGATGCTCGACGACGGCGCGCGCCGGACCACCGCCACGCCGTGCCGCACCGATCCGGACCGGTGGGCGGCCGGCGGGGACGATCCCGAACTCAAGGCCCTGTGCCGGGGCTGCCCCCGGCGCTGGCTGTGCGCCAGGGAAGCCGTCGAGACGCCCGGCGCCGAAGGCATGTGGTCGGGTGTGCACCTGCCCGCCGAGGGCCGCGGGCGCACCTTCGCGCTGCGCCAGCTGCGCTCGCTGGCCAGCCACGGCGGCCACCCCGTGCGCGACCCCAGGCCGGCCACCCCCTAGCCCGCGCGTGCCCGACATCACCGGCCGCCGCCGGTCCACCCGGCACCGGGCATCGGCCGTGATCCCCGCGCCGCGCTGGGCCGCCCCCGAACCCATCGCCCTCGACCCGCGCGCCGTGCACGTCCCCGACGGCGCCACCAGCGACGAGCGCACCATCTCGGTGACCCACCCCAGCCGTTGGGCCGGCCCGGCATGTGACGAGGCGAGCCCGACGCGGCGCGCCGCCGCGCTCGCCGACTACGCGGTGCATCTCGCCGGCCGGCCCGACCTGATCGAGCGGGCCCGCACCGAACTGGCCGGCCACGACCTCGCCTGCGCGTGCGCACCCGGTGTGCCGTGTCACCGCGACATCCTGCTCGACGTCGCCCAACCGCCCGCCGACCCGTACCGCGGCGGCCACGGCCTCGCGGTGACCCTACCCCGGCCGTGGGCGTCGCTGATGGTGCTGCCAGAAACCATGTCGGGCACGATGATCCACACCCGAAGCTGGTGCACCGACTACCGCGGCGCGTTGTGTGTCATCGCATCGCGGCGCATCGACGAGCACGGTGTCGCCGCCGCGGCCGCCGCCGGCTTCGACGCCGCATGGCACGCTCGTCAGCGCGGCTGGCTTGGCGTCGGGGTCCTCGTCGACGTGCATCGCGCCGCGCCCGGCTGCTGCGCGTCGCGCACCCGCCCGCGCCCGCGGGCGCGCACCGAGCTCTACCACTGGGTGTGGGCGCACGGCGCCCGGCTGGCCCGACCGGTCATCGGCCCCGGATTCCTTGGCCTGCGCCCGGTGGCGTGGTCGGTGCTCATCGGACCGCCGATCGGCCCGCAGGTTCGAACTGCCCTGCGGTAATTGAGGATTCACGCACTAATCGTCTTACAGGGCAAGCTGATCGAACTTCACCAGACCGGTGCGGGCGGGATCACCGAGCGGGTACACCCGCACATCCAGGAAGACGCTCGGGGTGTCGTCTACTGCAATCACATCGGTGACACCGATCAGAGCGGCTTGCGGATTTTCCCGAATCGCTGGTGGGCATGTCGGTCAACAGCCGCAGCCATTTCCCGCGCAACCCCGTCGCGTCATACCGGAACCGGCGAAACGGCGGATCGCCGTCGCGATCGTGGTGCTCAACCATCGCACCATTCTCTCCCACCCCCGACGCGCCGGCTGCGTGAAATTGACCACGGGCATTGGCCGTTGCGGGGGCCGAAACGAGTCCGGAAACGCCGCAACAGATTTCGGGTACACTAGACGACGGGCCCGAGCGTCGTCGCCGGGCGCACCCATCCACCCTCACCGGGCAGTCGGTGTCCGCGCGCAATCAGCGCGCCACCACCATCGCGCCCAACACCATTCGTGACCGACGAAAGCTGGAAACTGTGGATGCGAGGCTGCGGCGCGCAGCGATCTTCGACGATCTGGACCCGGCCGCGGCCAAAACGCTGGCACGGCGCCTCGGCAAGGTGAGTTTCGGCCACGGGCACACGGTGTTTTCGGAAGGCGAACCCGGCGAGACGCTCTACATCATCACGTCGGGCCACGTCACGATCACCCGCCGCTGCCCCGGCGGTGGCGCCCCGAGACTGACCGCCGTCCTCGGCGCGTCCGAGATGTTCGGCGAGCTCGAGGTGTTCGACGCAGGGCCCCGCGAATCCAGCGCGACGGCGTTGACCGACGTGAAAGCGGTGTCGCTGAGCCGGACCGCGATGCGCCAGTGGATCGCCGAACACCCCGCCGCAGTTGACACGCTGCTGGCCCTGTTGGCCCGGCGGCACCGGCGCACCACCGCTGAGCTGTGCGGACTGCTGCAGGCAGACCTCACCGCCCGGGTGGCCAGACGGCTGGTGGATTTGGCCGAGCGGTTCGGGACCCGCGACCGCGACGGTATCCGAGTGACGCCGCCGCTCACCCACACCGACCTGGCCCAGCTGGCCGGAGCGAGCCGCCCGCTGGTGCACCGCGTCCTGGACGACTTCACCGAGCACGGCTGGATCCGCATGGGCGATCGCGGCCTGCTTGTCGTCGACGCCGCGAGCCTGGCCCGCCGGGCTGAGCGTGTTGTCGGCCGACCGCCATGAGCACGAGGCGAGGAGCAAGCCCTTGCGCGATGCCACCGATTTTGAATTGCACTTCAGCCGGCTGGCAATTGCGATTCGACAGGGATTGCACACGATGACTGCCGCAAGTTGATCGGCCTCTTGGGGAAATCTAATCTCCATTATTGGGCCGACCGTGCTGAACGACAGGTTGCGCCTAACCTGTTTGAAGACAGGCGCCGACGTAAGATCAGACGATGGCCAGGCAGCGAAAGAACGGCGCGGCGCCAGGGACGGTGGATGACGACGACATCCCAGAGTCGAAGTCCGCACTGACGAGGGCACGCATTCGCGACGCCGCTGCGCGCGTGCTCAGCGCCACGGGCTACGCGGGTCTGCGGTTGACTGACGTCGCCGCGGAAGCCGAAATCCAGGCACCCGCCATCTATTACTACTACGCCTCCAGAGATGAGCTCATCGAAGAAGTGATGTGGGTCGGAATCGCTGACATGCGTGAACACGTTGCTGCAGCGCTGAGCGAGCTGCCGGACGGCACGTCTCCGCTCGAACGGCTGCTCGTGGCGGCGGACGCCCACCTCCGCCACGCACTGGAGATATCCGACTACACGACGGCTTCAATCCGCAACGCCGGACAGGTACCGCTGTCGATTCGCAAGCGACAAATCTTAGAGGAGGAGCGCTATGGCGAGGTCTGGCGACGACTGATCAACGAGTTGGCCCGGGAGGGTCGACTTCGCCCGGAACTCGATCTGTATATCGCACAGATGCTTGTTCTGGGCGCGCTGAATTGGGCGGTCGAATGGTGGAATCCCCGCCGTGGGTCCGTGGAAGCCGTTGTCGACAACGCACAATCGTTCATCCGCCACGGAATCGCCACCGACTGAATCGTCTGGGTTTCACCTATCATCGAATCGTGACCAAAAGATCGGCGGTGCACCGGAAGGCGGAATCCGGCGCCACGATCTCCAAGTCGGCGCGTACCCGAAGCCGCATTCTGAACGCCGCTGCGCACATCCTCAGCGTGAAGGGCTACGCGGGTACGCGCTTGTCGGATGTCGCCGAGTACGCCGAGCTTCAAGCACCGGCGATCTATTACTACTTCGCGTCGCGTGATGACCTCATCGAGGAGGTGATGTACGCCGGGATCGCCGACATGCGCAAGCACCTGCAAGGCGTGCTCGATGCACTGCCGCCTGAGGCCTCGGCGATGGACAAGATCCTGGCGGGGGTCGAGGCTCATCTGCGTCATGAGCTTGAGTTGTCGGACTACGCCTCGGCGTCCATCCGCAACGCGGGGCAGATCCCCGAGCGGCTGCGGGCGCGCCAGCTCAAGGAGGAGGCCGCCTATGGCCGCATCTGGCGGCGCTTGTTTGATGGCGCGCGCGCCGACGGTCAGCTGCGCAGCGATCTCGACGCCAGGCATGCCCAGTTGCTGGTGCTCGGCGCCTTGAACTGGTCCGCGGAGTGGTTCGACCCCCGCCGCAGTTCAGTGGACACGATCGTGTCCAACGCTCAAGTCCTAGTGCGCAACGGCCTGAGCCCGGCGCATAAGCCTGCTTTCGGCCCCGCCAAACGAATGAGCACCGCGGCGGCGACCTGAACCGTGCATTACAGCACGGCAGCGGCTGGGTGGTGGGCTTCGACGATCTTGTCGACCACCAGCTTGGCGGTCTCGGCACAGGCCGTTGTTCCGCCGTTCGCATACTCCTTCACCCCGTCGCCCACGTTCCACAATCCGGAAAATGGCGTGTCGTGAGGCAGGTCGAAGCCCGCAACCGCCCGCTGTGGCGGCCAATCATCGCGTGTGACAGCGATATTCAGGATTGTGGCGCGATCATCGAATCGATCGATGTTGTCGCGCAGGTCCTGCAGCACCAGCTCGGACTCGGCCGCTTCGTCGAAATCGCCCAGCGACGGCTTGGGCACCGCGGTGCCGACGTAGAGGTTCCACCCCGGCGGTGCCATCTCGGGGCACATGTCCGTGAAGTTGGCGACATAGGCCAACCGCCGCGATTTGGCGAAGCTCAGCATCCCCGGCACGTCGACCAACCGCTCCCGGCTCGCGAAGTTGACCGAGATCATGGCTGTGGGCCGGTCACCCCTTTTCACCAGATCCTGGTATTCGGGCGGGACGTCTTCCTCGCCGAGCAGCTTGACCGTGGCGGCCGGTCCGATGTCGCTCACGACTACCGGCGCGTCGACCGTGATGGTCTCACCGTCCCGGATCACCTGTACGCCGGTCACCGTGGCGCCGTCGGAAACTATCTCGACCGCATCCGTGGACAGCCATACCTGACCACCGTTGGACTCTACGGCGTTGGAGATGCCTCGCCACAACCCGATCGTGCCCTCTGGGTGGAAACCAAACCGTTTGAACGCGCTCTTGCGGGTGAAGTAGGTGAGGAATACCCGGGCCGGCAGATCCTCGGAACCAACAGCGAAAATCGAGGCACACATGTTGCGGAAGATGCCGTGCACGCCTTCATTTTTCGTGTAGCGGGAGACCCATTCGGCGGTGGAGATCTCGTCTTCGGGCAAGCCTGAGTCGTTGCGCGCCGCGCCGATACCCTTCACCAGCTTGGCGCCCTGGCGGGTGAGCTTGCTCAACAAGAAGCCCCAACCACCGCCGGTGACGTCGACATCCTTGTCGCCGATGCGGTACAGGAGCGGGGGTTTGGGTTCGCGGATGTCGAATGGCGCGCCGACTTCCTCGCACGTCTGTTGGGTGATGCCGCCGATCTCGATGACGATCGCGCCGTTGTTGACCTTGAAGCCGTCGATGTCGTCGGTGGAGGCTCGGCCGCCGACCTTGTCACGCCGCTCCACCACCAATGTGCGGTAGCCGCGATGTGCCAGGCGTGCGGCGGTAAACAGGCCACCGGCCCCGGCTCCGATGACGACGACGTCGAATTGGGTTGTGCTCATCAGGATTTTCTCCAAGGCCTAGTAGGAGCGTGGCAGACCAAGCGATGACTGGGCAATGAAGTTCAGCACCATCTCCCGGCTGACCGGCGCCGTGCGCATGAGCCGCGTCACGAACCACAGCTCGGATAGCCCGTACTCGTGCGACAGTCCGTTGCCCCCGTGGGTCTGGATCGACTGGTCGAGCGCCTTGAGCGCAGCCTCGGAGGCAGCGAATTTCGCGACATTGGCGGCCTCTCCGGCATATTCACCCGCGTCGAAGAGTTCGGCACTGCGGGCCGTGGCCATCCTGCTCAGCTCCACGGCAACGTGTGCTTCGGCCAGCGGATGGGCGATACCCTGATGCGCGCCGATCGGCGTGGACCACACGCGGCGTTGGTTGGCATAGTCGACAGCCTTGCCGATCGCGTAGCGGCCGATCCCACCGCACAAGGCGCCCACCAGGATTCGTTCCGGGTTCAGGCCGTCGAACACCTGCCGTAGGCCGTTGCCCGCGACGCCGATCAGCGCGTCCTCACCGACCTTCACGTCGTCGAGAAACACCGTGAATTGCTTGTCCGGCGACACGATCGAGGTGTCTATTTGCTGATAGGTCAAGCCCGGGCTGTTGGTCGGCACCACGAACAGCGACAGTGCGCTTTTCTCCGGCGTCGAATGGTCGGCGTCCCGCGCCACCACCAGCACCGCATCGGATTGATCGACCGCCGAGATGTAGTACTTCGAACCCGATATCGTCCACCCGGTGTCGGTGCGCCGCGCGGTGGTCTTCACGTTGTGGCTATTGGAGCCGGCGTCGGGCTCGGTGATGGCGAACGCCATGATTTTGGTCCCGTCGGCGATCACCGGCAGCCAGCGCTGCTTCATTTCCTCGGAGGCGTGGCGGGCCAGGATGTTTCCGCAGATCGCGGGTGAGATGACCCAGATCAGCAAGGGCATGCCGTGTGCGGCGAGTTCCTCGACGACGACGACGGCTTCTGCCATGCCCCCTCCCCCGCCGCCGTATTCTTCGGGCAGGTGTAGCCCGAGCAGGCCGGCGGCCCCGAGGTCTTCCCACAGTTCTTCGATGCCACCGGCGGATCGGCCCCGTTCGGTGAAGTACTGGACCCCGTATCGCGAACCGATGCCGGCCACGCTCTCACGAATTGCTTTGTGCTCCACGGAGTCCTGAATGAGTCCCATGCTCTACCGCCCGGCGAATTCAGAGCGGCGCTTGGCCGCGAAATCGGCGATGGCTCTGGCGGCGTCAGCGGTGTCGCCGGTATGTCGGATTGCCTCGATCTCGGCTTGCAGCTGCGTTGACAGATCGTTGCGCCACGAGTCGCGCAGCAGAGCACGCATTCGCGCGAAACCCTGGGTGGGTCCAGTGGCCAACTCCTGCGCCACCGCTTCAGCGCGGCTACGCAGTTTCTCGGCCGGGACGATCTCGTTGATCAGCCCCCATTGCAACGCCTCTGGGGCGTCGATCGGCCTATTGCGCAGGTAGGCCTCTGCGGCGCGACGAGGACCGATGAGTCGCGGCAGGTGCCAGGTTCCGCCGCCGTCTCCCGAAAGCCCCAGGGCGGCGAAGGCGGTTACGAACTTGGTGTCCTCGGCAGCGATGACGAGATCCGCCGCATACACAAAGCCCAGTCCGCCGCCGGCGACTGCCCCGTGGGCGACGGTGACGATCGGGGCGTCGACGCGACTCAGGACACGGAACGCTTCGTGGAAGGGTGTGATCATCTGCGCGAACAGCGTGCCGAACCGCTCGCCGGAACGGGCGAGGAAGTAGTCGATGTCGCCGCCGACGGTCAGTGCGGAGCCGTTGCCGCAAATGAGCACCGCTCGAATCGAGTCGTCGGCCGCGATGCGCCGTGCCACGTCGAGGGTTTCCTCAGCCATCTGCATGTCGATGGCGTTGCGGACGTCCGGACGGTTCAGGCAAACGGTGGCGACTGTATCAATGACCGAGTAGGCGATCGTCTTCAACTCCGCGCCGCCACCGAGGGCCTGCACCCATGCCGCGCTGTCAGTCAGTTGATGCAGTGACACGATGCGCCCGTCATCGGCGAATGCGATGAGATGAATGAATGCCGCGTCCAGTCGGCGGCCTGAGGCGCGACCCTCTCCGCGATAGTGTCCAGCCACAAACAGTCGCCCGTCATCGAGAAGGCGGAACTCCTCCGGCTGCGCCTCTACCCTGTAGTGGCGTCCGATCGTCCACCAAAGGTCGCGCTGCATCGCCTCAGGTCCGTCGTGGCGTCCACCCATGCCGAGCGGAAGGCCGTCGGTGGCGTGACCGACGAATTCCGGATGCAGCAGCGTCGACAATGCCGCACGGTCACCGGCGGCGAGCGCTCGGTAAAGCTGTTGAGCGGTCGGCACTTCGGCGTCGAGGGTGTGATCAGCCGACATAGCGAATTGCGCTCCCCTTCTCGGGTCCTCAGTTCGACCGGATTCTGCCCTTTAATACGGATTAAAAGGCATTGGTTGGTGGTCCAACAGTGCTGTCGCCGATGCTATCATCATTTTCTATTTTGCGTTAAATTACTGTGAACCAGCGTCGGGCTCCTGAGCTTCCCCCCGCCAGCGGCTATGCGACGGGTCGAGGAGACCCGTGAGGCGTTCCTCGGGCAGCCAGATGATCGTCTCCAGTTCCAGCGCGTCCAGGTGGCGTACCCGGCCGCTGCGCAGATCCTCCAACCGCAACCGGGGCGCATTACCGTCGGTGTCGAGTCGCAGCGACACCGCAGCGAACTCGCTGCCGACGACGGCCCCGCTGTCTCCAAACTCGATTGTCATGCCGACCCTCAGATCAGAAACCCGAGCGTGGGCAGCGGTTGATCGTTATCCACCAGAACCACCTTCTTATAGACGAGCAGGAGGTCATCCCCGCGGCGGCGTAGCCGGTAGGTGGTGCGACCGCCCCACAGATGAGTTCCGCGCGAACGCGACTCGATGACCAAGAAGTTGGCGGCGACCTCGAGATCGACATCACCCCCGGGATTGTTTCGGCCGCCCAAAAATTCGATGTTGGACAATACCCGGCGCAGGTTTGACCGCGGAGCCTGCGCGTAACGCTTGCCGGTGCGTAGCTGCTTCAAGCGAGTGGAGATGCGGCGGCGGTTGTCGTAGATGACCGACATCTGCTGGTCCGGATCCCCACCCTCGCCGCCGATGGGCACCCAGTACAGCGCGTCGTCGGTCCACAGGGCTTCCCATGCGTCGTAGTCGCCCTCGTCCGCCAGCCGCGCCTCTCGGTAGAGGAACTGCTCAACTCTGTGCCGGTCGAATTCTTCGGGCAGCGGCCCCAGACCGGGATCCGTGCCGGCAGCGGCTGTCACGTCGCCTCCATCAACCTTCTGTACTGTCTCCAGAAACCGCGCATGCCGGTCTCGTCGGTGGCTGCGCCGATCGTTAAGCCGTTGTCGTCGAGGCGTTCGCGGTTCAATCCACGGCGCACGTCGAGCCACTCCGGCGAGAGCGATCCGAGGCCGGCCTGGTTACGCTCGTACATCTCGGTGTCGTCGGCCAGCAACATGCCCGCCGGTCCCACCGATCCCACACACTGCGACACCATGCGCCGGTTGAGTTCGGGCGCTCCCACCAGTTGCACCGCGGTCGAGTACTGGATGCACTCTCCCACCGCCACGGGTTGAATGTTGAAGACCTGGATCTCTGCAATGAACAGGTTAGGGAAGATCATCACGTGGGGCGCGCCCTCGATGAGGATGGGCTCGGCCTCCGCACCGTGTTTGGCGCGCATCGCCGCCGCGTAGTCGGGGACCCGGGACTCCGTGGTGCCGAACCAGCGCATCGGTTCGGCGAACTTGCGGAACTCCGGGCGTAGATCGTTTTCGCTGTGCCCGTTGCCCAGATCGCGGGTCACCGCTGTCGAGGAATCGCTGTAGAGGGGTCCGATCGTACTGCCGGTCACCCCGAAGATCGATCCATGGACGAATTGTGGATGGTAGCCATCGGTTTCGTTCTCGGCCAACAGTTTCCAGTTCGCCCGAGTCCGGTGCTGCAGCCATCCAGCGGTCAGTTCAACGCGGCCTTCTGGAGACAACCGCACCAGCCGGTCGATCTCGCCGGCCGCGGCGCCGAGGTGCTCCAATAGTGTCGGACCCTCGGTAGCGAAGCTTCCGAAGACAAACCCATGGTAGGAGTCGACTCGCGGCACCCTACCCAGAGCGAGGTCCAGCTTGCGTTGGCCGTAGCCCTTGAAGAACGGGAACCCGACCAGTTCGCCATTGTTGCGGTACGTCCAACCGTGGTAAGGGCAGCGAAACGCCGACGCGTTGCCCTTGGCGTCGTCACATACCTGGTTCCCGCGATGCGCACAGCGGTTCAACAGCAGGTGCAGCTGGCCGTCGCGGTCGCGCGTCATGATGACGTCCTGTAAACCGAGACGTTTCCGCACATAATCGCCCGGTTGGTTCGCTTCACTCTCGTGACCGACGAAAACCCATGTGCGGTACCAGATCTTGTGCAGTTCCTCGGCGAAAATGACCGGGTTCGTGTACAGCGAACCGTGCACCTTGTCAGGTTTGATCAGTCGGTCATATGAGCTACCGGTGTCGGCCGACGGGTCGATGACCGACGTCATGGTTGCACTCCTCTTCTTCCGCCGAAAACCGGCCGTCGCTTCTCCCGGAACGCGGCGACGCCTTCGGCGAAGTCATCGGTGTCGAAAAGCTCTGACTGGCAGGTGGCTTCGCGCTGGAGTAGCTCGAACGGGTTGACCGTTCCCGGATCAGCCAGCAGCGCCTTGATTACCCCGTAGGCGCGCGAGGGTCCCGCCGCCAGTTGCCGGGCGTCGCGGCGCGCCGACTCCAGGGCCTGGCCCGGCTCCGCAACCGCATCGACAAGGCCAAGCGCTAAAGCCTCTTGCGCAGTGATGGGTGCCGGCAGCATCAGCATCTGACGTGCCCGTGCCGCTCCGACGCGTGCCGGCAGCGACGCGAAGGTGCCCATGTCGCCGGCCAGGCCGACGTTGGTGAAGGTGGTCGCGAACGTCGCGTCGCGCGCGGCGACGACGCGGTCACATGCGGCGGCCAGTGCGGTGCCCGCGCCGTATGCCGACCCTTCCACGGCCGCCAGCACCGGCTTGGGTGTCTTCCAGATCGCGCGGATGACGCGCTGCGCCAGATCAATTCGCTCAAGTGCGCGTTGGGGGGGCATGCGCTGCATCGTGGAGATGTCGCCACCGGAACAGAACACGGACCCAGCGCCAGTCACGATGATGACGCGGATAGCGGGATCACCGTCAGCGGACTCGATCGCCTCGGCGAGGGCAATGCGCAACTCGATGTCGATCGCGTTGCGCTTGTGCGGCCGGTTGAGCGTGACCGTGCGCACCGCGGCGTCATCGTCGACGAGCACAGGGCCGGCGGTCGTGGTGGTCATCGGCCAGTGAACCTCGGCGAGCGGCGTTCGATGACGGCGCGTAACCCCTCGAGCGCATCGGCGGTACCGGACAATTCGGACACGGTGCGTGACTCCTCGGCCAGCCGTTGCTCAACCGAGGCGCCCAACCCGTTCCACACCAGGCGTTTGGTGGCGGACACGGCCAATGTCGGCGAGCTCGCCAGGGTGGTGGCGATTTCTGTTACCCGGGTGGACAACTCATTGTCGGGTACCGTCTCGGTGACCAGACCGATGTCGCGTGCCTCCGCCGCCGACAATGTGGGATTGAGCAGCAGTACACGCAGCGCCTGACGCAAACCGACGAGTTGGGTCAGCGTGACCGACGACCCGCCATCCGGGGCCATTCCCACCCGCACTGCTCCGGAGAAGAATTTCGCAGACTCGGCTGCCACGACGATGTCGGAGGCGCAGACCAGTCCCAGCCCGCCCCCGCCAGCGGCGAAACCTTGCACCGCGGTCACCACGGGTACGCGCAGCTGGATCAGCGCGGCGGTCGCCAACTGCAGCCAGGCCGTCGCCTCCCGCAGGTACTGCGGCAGGTCCGAGCCCTTGGACTCGAAAGTGTGGATATCGCCGCCGGCGCAGAAGTTGCGTCCCTCGCCGCTAAGCAGCACCACCCGCGCCGAGGTATCCGCGTGGCAACGCAGGATGGCTTCGTGCAGCGCTTTGAGCAGCTCCACGTTGAGCCCATTTGAAGCTTTCGGCCGGTTCAGCCGCAGCCGAGCGATGCCGTCGGAGCCGAAATCGAGTGTCACGGGCGGTGCGTCAATGGCGGTCATCAGGACGCTCCTACCCGTCTGAACTCGTCGACGCCGTGGTCGGTGATGTGCGAGACGACTGCGGTGATCTCGTCATCGAGGCCGTGCGCCAGCGGCTGCTCGTGAGCGCCTCCGACGAGCTTCTTGATCGTGGCCATCGCTGTGCGGTCGCGGCCGGCCAGCGTCGTTACGAAATCGTGCACGCCCGCTTCGAAGTCCTGGGACGCAAAGCTGCGGTAGGCCAGGCCAAGACGCACCGCATCCAGCCCGCTCAGACAGTCGCCGCTCAACAGCAGTCCCAACGCGATCTGACGCCCGACCAGGCCTGGCAGCCGCTGCGTACTGCCGCCGCCTGGGATCATGCCGAACTTGATGTGGCTGTCGGCGATCTTGGCGTCGTCGCTGACGATCACAATGTCGGCTGCCTGCATCAGCTCGAAGCCGCCGGCCATGGCGACACCCTCGACGGCAGCAACCACTGGGACATCCACCGTAGTGATCACATCACACGCTCGGCGGAAGGCGTCGAACAGCGCCCGGAGCGCTTCGGGGCCAGCAGATCTGAGGCGCTCGACCTCCGTGACGTCGCCTCCGGCACAGAAGTTCTCGCCCGCCCCGCGAATGACGATCACGTTCACCGCGGGGTCGGCAGACAGCTCGTTGAGCACCCGCTCGAGTTGGCGGGCCAGTTCGGTTGTCACCGCGTTCATGCGCTCGGGCCGGTTCAGCGTGATGTGTCCGACGCCGTCCGCGATGGCGTACTGCACGACGCTCACATGTAGCTCCCGCCACCCACTTCGATCGCCGCGCCAACCATCCTCTAAGTCCCATCGTAAGCAATTTCTAATCTAGGTTAAACTATCTTGAAGACCGTCACAAGCGACGAAGCACAGTGAGGAGTCGACATGGATCTCGGATTGGCGGAGGCGAGGGTCGTCGTCACTGGAGGCGCCTCCAATATCGGACGCGGCATCGTGCACTCGTTCGCCGCTGAAGGCGCACGCGTTGTGATCAACGATATCGACGGGCCGCAGGCTGAGCAGGTGCGGGCCGAAGCCAAGGACTTGGGTGCCGGCGACGTCAATGTGGTGATCGCCGATCTGACGATTCCCGGAGGCGCCGAAGCCGCAGTGAACGCAGCACAGGTTGCGTGGGGCGGCCTGGATGTCCTGGTGAACAATGCCGGCTGGAGCGTTCCTGGATTTATCGCCAGCGATACCGACCGAGACAAGTGGCAGAAAACCATCGAGATCAACCTGTTCTCCGCGATCGCGGCGACCCAAGCGGCGATACCTGTCATGAAGGACGTCGGTGGCGGAGCGATCGTGTTTATCGCGAGCGACGCGGCGTTCGGCCAGATCCGACAAGGCGTTTATGGCGCATCGAAGGCCGCGATGGTGGCACTGGCTCGCACGACCGCGCGGGAACACGGCCGTCACGGCATCAGATCCAACGTCGTGTGCCCAGGCCTGGTGATCCCCGACGGTCCCGAAGCGATTGGCGCATCTAGCCTGTGGGCGGTCGGACAGGATGCGGTTTTTGATCAGAAACAGATCGACTTCATGCTCAAGGACACGCCACTGCGAAGGCTGACCACAGCCGACGACATCGGACGCGCTGTGGTGTGGTTCTCCTCCCCCCACGCGGCACGCCAGGTAACCGGGCAGCTGATCTCCGTCAGCGGCGGTTACACGATGCCTTAGTTCAGCACGGCGGTGTCGAACCAATGACAAAGGAGCAGTGCGACTTCCACATCGAGTCGGTCGTCGGTGATTGGTCCGCAACAGCCCTGATAACCACGACTGAAAGGAGCTCACGATGAGCACCACACCGAACTTTACCGAGGTCGACCTCACCAAGGTCGATTTGACTGACCTCTCGTACTTCGAGGACGGTCCGCCCTACTCACTCTTCGCACGCATGCGGTCGGAGGCGAGCCCACACTGGAATGCGCTCATAGGCGATCAGCCGGGATTCTGGTCGTTCACCAAGTCCGCCGACATCGCGTCCATCAGCCGCAAACCCGCCACGTTCTCGTCGGCTCGGGGCGGAGTGTTCACGACCGCTCAGGGCGCGGTTCCTCCCGAGGTGTTGGGTGAAGTCATCCTGGGCATGGATCCGCCCCGTCATACAAAGCATCGCAATGTCGTGCAGGCCGTCTTCACTCCCAAGTTGATCCGGCAGAAAGAGGAGAATATTCGCGCGACGGTCACGACGCTCATCGACGACGTGATCGAAAAGGGCGAATGTGATTTCGTCGACGACATCGCCGTCGAATTGCCGTTGCGGGTGATCGCCGACATGCTCGGCGTACCGCAGGACGACCGCCGGCAGCTGTTCGAATGGACGAACACGCTTTCCCGGGCGGCGGCGACCTCCGACCCGCAGCTGGGTATGGGGGCGCTGCTCGAAATCGGCGGATACATGAACGGGATTACCGCTGACCGAAAGGCGAATCCCGCTGACGACCTCGTGTCTCGGTTGATCTCGGCGGAAGTTGAGGGCGAGAGCCTAAGCGAGGCCGAGGTGACCTTCTTCTTCGGGATCTTGATGTTCGCCGGGAACGACACCACACGAAACACCGCGTCCGGTGGCATGCGCGCATTAATTGAGAACGGCGGCGAGCGCAAAAAGCTCGTCAACAACCCGGACGGGATCCCCAACTCCGTCGAAGAGATGCTGCGCTGGGTTACCCCGGTCATCTACTTCACGCGCGTAGCCCAATGTGACACCGAAGTTGGTGGACACCCGATCCGGGAAGGCGAACGGGTCGCGATGTGGTACCCAGCCGGATCCCGCGACCCGGCGGTTGTCGATGACCCCGAACGGTTTGACGTGTCTCGGGAGAAGCCTCCCCATCAGGCATTCGGAGGCGGCGGGGCGCATTTCTGCCTAGGCAACACGCTCGCGCGGCTCGAATTGCGGGTGCTGTTCGAAGAACTGATGCGGCGGGTGCCGGACATGCAGTTCGCCGGGCCGATCACCCGCTTGACGTCGAACTTCTCAAACGAGTTGACATCAATGCCGGTGACCTTCACGCCCGGCGAGCGCGAGCGCGGGGCATAACGACCTATTTGGGGCGAACGAGTCAGCGGCCCCGTGGCCGGTCGGCGGTGCCGGCGAAATGCTCGGCGAGGGCGGCGGTGATCTCCAGGAACTTGCGCCGCGTCTTCGGGTTCATCTCGTGAGCCACATCGATCACCCCGCCGGGACGCAGATGGGCATCGAACGGCACCTCGAACACCGGCTGGCCGCGGCTGGCGAACTGCTGCGCCAGAATCGCGCGGGTGCGGATGTTGGCGTGCCCGTCGGAGTCGTTGAGCACGATCACGGTGCGGTGCAGCAGCGCATTCATCCCGCGGTTGTGCAGATACTCCAGGGTCTGCCCGGCGGCCGATGCGCCGTCCACCCACGGCGACGACACCACGATCAACGAGTCCAGGTCGCGCAGCACCTCCTGGGTGACCGCGGCGTCGATGGTCGATCCGCAGTCCACGATCGAGATCGTGAAATGGCGGTCCAACCGCGAGGTGGCCTCCCGGTAGATCGCCGGATCCAGCACCCGGCGGCGCAACGTTGCCGACTCCCCTGCCAGCACGAACAGCCCGGCCGCGTTGTTGCCGACCCGGGAGCGCACATCGGCGAAGCTATCCAGGTGTTCGTCGGCGGCCAGATCCCAGTACGAACCGGCCACGTGCGGATCCACCCGCGCACCCAGCTTGCCGAACGCGGTGTCGGCGTCGATGGCCACCACCCGGTCGTCCTGACGTTGCGCGGCCAGGATCGACCCGACGCTGACCGCGACGCTGGTCTTGCCGACCCCGCCCTTGCCCAGCACCCCGATCTTGTAGTTGCCGCGCAGGAGGGTGCGGACCTTGGCCTCCAGCTCGGCCTGCCGCAGCTCATCGGGTGACTGCCCGGGGTTAACCAGCCCGAACGTCGCCTTGAACACCGCCAGCCGCCAGCCGCGCGCAGGCGGTATCCGCCGGCTGGGCACCAACTCGCTGGTGCGGATCGACTCGACATAGTTGCCCCAACCCGCGGGCGGTGCGCCGGGGGGCGGGCCCGGTCGGGGCGGCCGCCAGGGTTCCGGCGGACGCGGCCCGGGACCGGGGGGCTCCGGTGGACGCGGCCTGGGCGCGGCCGGTTCCGGCGGCAGGACACCGCGCTGCCACGGCGGTTGGTCGGGCCGGGAGACCGAAAACGTGCGGGTCTCATCGCCGTATCCGGTTCCGCGCGACACCGGCGGCTGGGGCCGCGGGTTCGGGTAACCCGACTGGGAGTGTTGGCCGGTCGGCTGCCGCTGCTCCGGCGCCGCGGTGGACGGTGACCACGGCTGCGGCGGTGTGTCCTCGGCCGCGCCCACGGGTGGTTCGTCGGGCGCCGGCTTGAGGTTTTCCTGCAGGAAGTCGTCGCGCTCGGTCACGTCTGTCAACGTTACGGCGTCGTCAGCGAGTGCGGCCGCCTGTCGCTACGACACGCAGAGGCTCGGTCTAGGTCGGTGTGGGGCTGTCAATGGATCGGCGCCTGTGCACAGCCCCCACGGGAACGGGATTGCAGCGCGAAAACGGTCGATCGCCGACCGTACGGTGCGGGCATGGACCGAACACCCGTGCACGAGGTGACCGATCCGGTCCGGCGCGCTGAGCACGAACTCGCCGAGGCGGCCGGCGCCTACCTGCACAACACCGTCCGCGATGCCGGCGTCACCTGCGCGGTCTGCGCCACACCGGTCAGCGGGTGTCACCGGTGCCTGACCTGTGAAAGGGCATACACGGTGGCCGCTCTCAGTGAAATTGTGGTGCCGCTGATCTACGGCATCAAGGGCAGCCAGTCGGCGGAGGTGCTGCGCGGATACAAGGATGACCCGCTGCGCAGCAGGCGTGCCGGTTATGCCGGCATTGTCAACCGGCTGCTCTACCTGGGCATCACGTTGCACGAGAGATGCGTGGAGAGACAAGCAGGACAGCCCATCGATGTGCGGCTCACGATCCCGTCGGTGAAGAACAGACCCGGCCCACACCCGTTCGCCGCCATCGCACTGAGGATGAATGCGATCAGCCAATCCCCCTGTCTGGCACCGCGGTTGGCGGCGACCCACGACCACAGCATCTCTGCGCGCCACTTCCGGCTCACCCCGGATGTCGACCTCACACGACGGCACGTCCTACTGCTCGACGACACCTGGACCAGCGGCGCCAGCGCTCACTCCGCCGCGCTCACGTTGCGGCGCGCCGGCGCGCAACGGGTCAGCATCATGGTCGTCGGACGTTGGCTGGCACCCGGATACGCGCGCAACGCCCGGTTCATCGAAGGCCGCCTGCACAACCCGTACGACCCGCGCGTGTGCCCGGTCACCGGCGGCGGGTGCCCGTGACAGGCCGCTGCGGTGCGGGTCAAAGATCGAGTCCGTCGGCGTCGATGCTGCGCTCGGCGCCGTGTGCGGCGACGGTGCCGATGCGTTCGTACGCGGCCTGCCGGGTGCGCACGGTCGCGGTGTGTTCCCGCCAGGCGGCAGCCCGCGCCGCGCGACGCCGGTCATTGCGGGCCAGCACGTGGGCGACCGTGTCGGGAAGCACATGCCGCTTCGTCCGTTCGGCTTCGGCGTGCATGGTGCGCGGGCGGTCGTCGTGGCCCAGGATCGACCGGAACACGTGGGCGGCGGAGTATTTGTCGCCGCGCCGCAGCCGGTGGATCTGAGGACTTGCGACCGGAGCGGCGTGTTCGTGATCGGTCTCGCCGTCCAGGCGCCGATAGATGTAGGCGTGGTTGTTCTCGCGGCCCCGGGTCATCGCCACATACAGCATGGCGCGGGTGGCGCCCTCACCGACGATCGCATGGCAGCGGTCGGCCGTGACACCTTGGGCCGAATGCACCGTGGCGGCGTAGCCCAGGGTGACGTGCTCGCGCAGATACTCGCCCTCGAACACCACCCGCGCCTGGTCGGTGGTGCGTTCGGCCGCGACCCGATTCGTCGCTGAGTCGACCCTCGCCACGCGCCAGCGGTTCCCGTTGCGGACCTGGTCAACGCGGCCGCCGCGGTGTTGTGCGCCGGGTTGCACGCTGATGGTGGCGTCGTTGTTGCGGCTCATGATCAGATCACCGACGCCGATGACCTGATCACGCGCGGCGCCCACGGTGGGTCCGTTCGCCGCGGCCCCGGTGTCGTGCAGGCGCGTGTTGAGCGCATCCACCATCTCCCAGGTGTCGCACAGCAGCAGCGAATCCTTCCCGGCGGCACGGTCTTCGCGATACGCCCGCAGAGCGTCGGCGGCCATCGCGATGGGATCACCGGCGTGCAGGCGGCCGCGCGTGCGGTACCAGCCGACCGCCTTGCGCAGCCGGTTGCCGTGCCCGCAGCGAAGCGCGAGCGAGGCGTCGCGTTCTTCGGGATCGCGCATCCGCCGCACCTCGACGAGGCGCTGCGACCAGGGCAGCTCGCTGCACAGCTGCTCGAACATGCCGCCGCGGGCGAGCACCGGGGCCAACTGATAGCAGTCGCCGACGAGCACCATCTTGGTGCGCCCGACCGCCGCGCACGACAGCAGCTTTTCGAGCTCAGGAGTGCCGACCATGGAAGCTTCGTCGACGATCACGACGGTGTGCCGATCCACCCTCAGCTCGCCGCCAACGATGAGGTGCAGTGCTTTGGCCACCGTCAAGCCTCTGTCCCCGGCACCTTCCTGCAGCGCCGCGTCGACCGCTTTGCCCGTCGACGCCAGCACCAACACCTCCTTGCGGGCACGGTGCGCGGCCGCACGTAACGCTTTGAGCGAATGGGTCTTGCCTGCACCGGCGGGAGCCTGCAGCGGCTGCACCAAGAACGGTGAGATCGCGATGCCGCGGATGGCGCGCTGCTGATCGGCCGAGAGATCGCCGAGGTCTTCGGCACGCAGATCCAGGCGGCTGCGGTTGTCGGCCTCATCGACCATGCCCAGGACACGTTCCTCCTCGCTGATAATCGCGTCGACGGTGAACTTCTCGTGCCCCTCCCGATGGTGCGCCTCGCGCGGTGCGCTGATACGCACACTGACCTCGTCGACGATCTGCTCGATGAGCGCGCGCGGATCGCCGGGCGCGTCGACGGGCAACTGTGCGCCGACCAGTTCGACCATGTCGGCGCGCGTGAAGGCCGCCTTATCGATGCCCGCGGCCATCTGCGCGATGCGCGCGCGGTCTGCTGCGGTGCGCGCCTCGCCGCGCCGCGCCGTGCGCGCCGCAAAGTGCGCGTCTCGGTCAAGCAGCAGACCGCGGTCATCACCGCGCCATTGATCCTTGAGCGCTGACCACGCCAGCGACTCGGGTTTGGTTGGACGGGTGGCTTTCTGGGCGGCGGCCTTCTGCGCCGGCGTCGGCTCGCCATCGACGACCACCAGATTGTCCTTCGCCCATTCCAGCAGGCGGGTGGAGCGCCGCGACCACGCCTTGATGGAGTCCTTGTCCACACCGGCGATCTCGGCCATGCCGGAGTGCTCGTCGACGGGATTCCACTCGAAGCCGCGCTCGCTGTGCAGTTCGTGGCGCAGCACCGCCTGATAGATGACGCCGGCGGCCTTGGCCTCGTGGTGCAACGATTTCGAGTCGATCGAGACCAGCGCCCCGTCGCCGCGGGGCTGCCGATTCGGCAGGATCACGTGCGTGTGCAGATGCGGATCCCCGCAACGCGACGTCTCGTGCTGATAAGCGATGGCGACCAGGCCAGGCAACCGCTGCATGTCCTTCTCGCCGGTCACACCGTTATGCACCCGGGTGTAGCCGGCGTGGGAATGCAGGTACGTCATCGCCGCCTTGATAGCCGAGCCGTGGGCGTTGGCCATGACCTTCTCCGCGACATCATCGGTGAGCGCGCGCAGCAGCGACACACTCTTGGGCGCGGCGAAGACCAGGTCGAACCCGTGCACACTCGTCTCGGAAAACGCCCGACCGCGCATCCCGTTGGGGGCGATTCCGTCGTCGAGCCACCCTGCGGCTGTTGAGGTGTCGGCGTATCCGCCGTCCAGCGCCGCGCCATCGAGTCCGGTGGCCACGCCGACAATTGCCGTGTCGCCCACCACAATCCACGCCGGGACCCGGGTATCGTCTTTCGAGCAGTACTCACCCAGCCCACCACTCGATGCCTGCCGATGCATCGCCGATTGTCCGGCCTCGTCGGCGGTCTCGTTGTAATAGCGAATGCTCCACCGCGACAATCGGGAAATCGTCAGCACCGCGGCCACCTACCACGACCGAGCCGCCAGCGGCGGCGGGGTTTCGGGCGCACTGCGCCCCGAAACCAGCATTGCACACCCTTGTGCCAATGTGCCGCACGAATTTTGGGGGTGAGACCGGGGCAAGCGGGTGGTTCGATTTGGTGCGGGTGGGGCGGCCGGCGGAGCGTTAGGCTCGAATGGGCCGTAACGGCGGACCCGGTGGCCTTGGCGTGGAACGGACTGTGGTGGCAAAGATTTGGGTGGGCCTGACGGCGGTCGCGATCGAGCTGTTGCTGCTGGCTTGGCTGCTCGCCAGTCGGGGCGTCGACTGCTTGACGGCGGGACCGACGTTCGGACGGTGAACGCGGTCGGAGTGACGCGACGGGACCGCACCCGCGGGTGGGCAGGTGCGGCCCCTGGGCGGCGACGGTCACTGCGCCGGGCGGTAGTCCTCGTCGGTGGGGTCGGCGGCGAAGCGCGGCCCGTCCGGGCAGACCGCGACCGCGACGTTGTGGGCGAGCTGCAGGACTTCGACGGCGCTGTGGAAGGCGGCCCGGTCGAGGAGCTGAATCGTCAACGGACCCAGGAAGATGTCGGTCCAGTGGACCGTCGCGCGCCGATCGTGGGTGAGCGTGGAACGGTTCATCACGGCGAACGATGGGCGGCGTCGCCACTGCAAGGCGATGGTGGGCCGGTCGTAGTCCTCCTGCGGAGCCGGCCCGGCGTCGGCAGGCAGGTACATCAACGTGTTCCGGGACGCGGACATGGCCTCCAGGACGCCCTGGGCGGCTTCGGCGTTGAGAAATTCCCATAGGATCCCGCCCCACAGCAGGTTCACTCGGGCGCTTGGAGTGCCGGCGTGCAGCACGGTGAGGTCGGCGGTTTGGTTGCCGCGCAGCCGGATGAAGGTGTGCGCGATGACCGCGGCCGGCATGCCGAGCTGGGCTTCGGTGATCGGGGTCTTGCTCATGGTGGTCTCCGTTCGTGTGATGAGGTGCGCCGGTCAGCGCTGGGTGCTGGGGGCCGGCGGGGTGGCGCGGTCAACCCCGAAGAGTCCGGCGGATGCTGGAGGCGGATTTTCGTCCCCGCGAGCCGGTGCGCAGCACCCTGGCGAGCTCGGTAGGGGCGACACATGCCGCCGGAGCCGCACGGCGCAGCGGCAGCCGGGCGTCAGCGCGGCGAGAGCGCAGACGGGCGAGCGCGCCGGGCGTGGGTTGACCGCGACGGGTCCCGGTCGGCCACACTGGGCGAGCTGCTGACGGTAAAAAAGGGTGAGGAGCTACGGATACCGGCGCACTAAGCGCCGCAGCCAATGGCGACCCTTAGCGTGAATTGCAGGACCGGCAGCGGTCACAATGACTCAGTGGTTGTGATTCCGGCGTGGGCATGGCGGGGTGGTGGCGTCTTCAGGGCAGTCGTGCTTGGGCTTCCAGTCGGTCTCTTCTTCGGCGCGCTCGGGTTCGCCGAGTCCGGGTCTGTGGCCGCGCTCGTGGCGGTTGCAGTCCTGGGCCCCCTCGTCCCCGGGATCCCGGTGGCTCGTCGGATGGCAAGGTTCTGGTCTAGGGCCAACGAGCTGAACGGCACGGATAGGGTAGCGGTGGTTCGGGCGACCCGACTTGGCCAAAGGATCGGTGCGGCGCGACTGGCGCGCGCGGTCATCGAGTACAGCACCGGGTTGCGTGAAGCGCACGAGGAAGCTCGCCGGTATCGGTGGGTGATTCCGCTCGTCGCCGCCCTGTCGCTGATCCTCGCGTTGACCGATAGTTTTTTCGGGTCGATCCGACTGGCCCTGGTGTCATGGCTGTGGGTTGCGATAATTGTCGCCGAACTGCTGTGGTGGCCCCGCAAACAGGCCCGGCTTCTATCCAACGCTGAGCGGGCGCAGACGCTGGCTCGGCAGGTGCTCACTGGTGGCTAGCGAGCCTCGGTCACTGCAACGTTGAGAGTTACGTACCGGGTCGACCTGGCTTCTTGGCCGAACTAGTCGTGAACCACGGCCAGGACCATAGCGGGGCGCGCGGCCGTCGCTGTCCTCGGACACAACGTGGCCGTGCCGGCGATGTCGCGGCGAACATGATGGGCTAATTCGGGACTTTCGGCGCGACCTTATTCGTCGTCAGAGTTATGGCCGAAACAACGTTTTTGACATCCACAGACCCGATTGCTCGTCTCACCAGCGGCGCTCCGTACGTCGCCGGCACCGCGGTGGCGTTCCCACCAAACCGGTACAACCAGGACGACGTGGCTCGCGAGCTCACCACGTTCGCCGATCCAGGGTTCAAGCGCTTCGCCCAAACGACTGGCGTCGACCACCGCAGTCTGGCACTACCGCTGTCGCGATACCCGAAACTGACTGGCTTCACCGAAGCGAACACTGCCTACATCGAGGTTGCGGTCGACCTCGGGGAGCGGGCCGTGCTGTCGGCGCTCGACGCGGCAGGCATCGCACCCGACGAGGTCGACGTCATCGTGACGGTCTCCAGCACTGGTGTGGCGGTGCCGACCATCGACGCGCGGCTGGCACCGGCAATCGGACTGCGACCCGACGTCAAGCGTGTCCCGTTGTTCGGCCTCGGGTGTCTGGCCGGTACCGCCGGGATGGCGCGCGTGAACGACTATCTGCGGGCCTTCCCGGGGCACGTGGCGGTGCTGCTGTCGGTCGAACTGTGCTCGCTAACACTGCAGCGCGATGACACCTCGATCCCCATGCTCATCGGGGTAAGCCTGTTCGGCGACGGCGCGGCCGCAGTGGTCGCCACCGGGGCCGACCGCGCTCCGGTGGGCCCCGGCGCACATCGAGGTCCTCGCATCCTGGCGTCCAGTAGCCTGCTGCTTCCGGCAACCGCCGACATGATGGGGTGGGACGTCAGCTCCAACGGGCTCGGGCTCGTGCTGTCCAAGGACGTGCCGAAAATGGTCGATGACTACCTGGGCGACGAGGTCAACCAATTCCTTGCCGATTACGGTTTGTCCACCGCGGAAGTCTCGACGTGGATCTGCCATCCCGGTGGTCCCAAGGTGCTCGATTCGATCGAGAATGCGATTGGGCTGCCACCGAAAGCGCTTGCGCACAGCAGAGACTCCATGCGGGAGAACGGCAACATTTCTTCCACGTCGGTGCTTGACGTCCTGCGCCGCACGATCGCCGATTCGCCAGCCGAGGGAACCTTCGGAGTGATGGTCTCGATGGGGCCGGGCTTCAGCTTCGAGCTGGTGCTGCTGAGTTGGTGAGGGGCCGATGACGTACTACCTGCTGTTCATCCTTGTTGTCGGCGCTGAACGCTTGGTCGAGCTCGCCGTCGCCCGGCGAAATACCACGTGGGCAATGGCTCACGGGGGCAAGGAGTTCGGTCGCGATCACTACCAGGTGATCGTGGTTATGCATGCGCTGCTCTTGGTTGCGTGCATCGTCGAAGTCTGGGCCCTGCACCGGCCGTTCATCCCCTGGCTGGGTTGGCCGATGGTGGCGGTCGTGCTGCTCAGCACTGTTGTCCGCTGGTGGTGTATCGCCGTGCTCGGCAAATACTGGAACACACGGATCATCGTCATCCCGGGCGCGCCGCTGGTTCGGCGCGGACCGTACCGATGGATGAACCACCCCAACTACGCCGCGGTTACCGCGGAGGTGGCGGCGCTCCCGCTGGTTCACTCGGCATGGCTGACCGCGATCGTGTTCAGCATTGCCAATGCCCTGGTACTCAACGTGCGGATCCGCGAGGAGGACGCCGCATTGGGCTATGCCTGACCGTTCGCATCGCGCTCAACCGGCCGCCGCGGTGCTGGGGGCGTCGAGGTTGTAGACGGTGTCGGAGCCAACCTTGATGGGCGCGAAGTTGGCCACCACCCAGTTGGTGATGTCGGTGTGGGAATTGGCGCCGAAACCGGGGCCATGTCCGTTGTTGTCCGGCGCGATGTAGTAGCCGATCCGGTGGCCGGCGACGTCGGCCTGGAACTGGCTCAGCGTGGGAACCGGGTCGGCGCCGGTGAATCCGCCGATCGCCATCACCGCGGTGTGGGTGGACAGCTCCAACCCGGCCGCCGCCGATGACCGGTTGATCGCCGCCGACCACTCGGTATCGGTGGCGGCCAGCATCGCGTCCAATTGCGGATTGTCGGTGTCGGATCCAAAGCCGCCGCCGGGTCCGCCGTGCTGGGCGGCGGCGGGCCCCACCGAGGCGCCGCCGCCTTCGTGGGAGCGGCCGATCGTCGCGATCGCGTAGGCGGCCGATCCGGCCAGCGCGCCGGTGAGGGCCAGCGCCAGCGCCGCCGCGGCCAGTCGGCGGCGGTTCTTGCTCAGCGCCCACAGCAGCGCGGCGACGGCGATCACGGTGAGCGCCGGGATCGTGTAGTGCAGCGGCAGCCAGTGCGGGTCTGGGCCCAGGATCACCGCGCTCCACCCGCCGGTGACGAGAAGCATTGCCGCCAAACCGATTCGGTGCAGCATCGACGCGCGGTTGCGCCACATCTCGTGGATGCCGATCGCGAACATGGCGGCCACCGCGGGCGCCAGCGACAAGCAGTAGTAGGGGTGGGGCATGTCTTTCATGAAGCTCAGCACCAGCCCGTCGACCAGCAGCCAGCCGCCGAACAGGATTGCGGCGGCGCGGGTCAGGTCGGTGCGCGGTGCGCCCCGCCGCGAGATCAGCACCAGCGCGACGGCCAGCAACGCGGCGGGCAGCAGCCAGCCGATCTCGAAGCCGAATTCGCCGGTGAACAGCCGCGGCAGGCCACGCACCTGGTTGCCGAATCCGCCGAAGTCACCGCGCCCGCCGGGCGCCCCGGGCCCACCGGGTCCCCACGGGGGGCCGCCGGCGCCGGGGTGGGGGGCCCGGCCGGGACCGCCGCCTTGGTGGTTACGGCCCAGGACGCGCGCGAAGCCGTTGTAGCCCAGCACCAGGTTCATGAAGTTGTTATCGGTGGACCCGGCGATGTAGGGCCGCGACGAGGCGGGCCAGAGCAGGGTCAGGGCCACGAACCAGCCCGCCGACGCGATGAACGCGACCAGTGCGCCCAGCAGGTGGGCCAGCCGCCTGCGCAGTCCGGTGGGCGCGACGATCAGATACACCAGCGCGATGGCGGGCATCACCATCAGCCCCTCGAGCATCTTGGCCAGAAACGCGAAACCCAGCGCCACCCCGGCCAGCGCGATCCAGGTCGCGCTGGCGCGCTGCAGCGCGCGCACGGTGCAGTAGGCGGCCGCGGTCATCAGCAGCACCATCACCGCGTCGGGGTTGTTGTAGCGGAACATCAGGGCGACCACCGGGGTGAGCGCCAGTGCAGCCCCGGCCAGCAGCGCCGCGTGCGGCCCGCTGATGCGGCGCACCGCGCCGTAGAGCAGCGCGACCGCCGCGACGGCCATCAATGCCTGCGGGATAAGCATGCTGGCGCTGCTGAACCCGAAGAGCTGCCCGGACAGGCCCATCACCCACTGCGACACCGGCGGCTTGTCGACGGTGATGACGTTGTGGGGATCCAGCGAGCCGAACAGCAGCGCCTCCCAGTTCTGCGAGCCCGCCCAGGCGGCGCCGGCGTAGAACTGGTTGCCCATCCCGTTGACGGTGATGTTCCACAGGTACATCGCCGCGGTGGCGACCAGCAGCACCGCCAGGGCGGCGCGCTGCCGCCACGGGGAGTCGCGATGGACGGGGGGATGGTTTGGGGTGATGGCGGTGGCCGCGGCTGGCGGCGCTACAACGGTCGTGGTCACCCCACCATTAATGCGCCGGACCGTGGGCGCATCCTATGAGCGAGTTTTGAGGTTGCTATGAACGCGGTGACCGGGTCGAACGGGATGCCGGCCGGAAGCGTGGTCCCCTGCCCGACCTCAACTAGTCAGTGACGTGACATGGATGAACCGGGCGGTGCAAGTCTTCGCTTTATTCCTGCCGGGGAAGTGGCGTGCGTTCCCGACCGATGAAGCCAGCAAAGCGCGCGAATGGATTCTTGAATCGCAAGCTTAAAGCGTTATTCTCAGTCATCATCCGTCCGCTGCGGGGATCTCCCTTAATCCTCCACCGACTGAGCGCCAAACGGCCGGACTGCGCGCACCTCAGCGCCGCCCGTCGCGGATCTGATAGACGCGCGACATTGACAGCCCGGCCGCCTCGGCGAGCCGCTCACTTGGGATGCCGCTCTCGAACCCCTCGCGGATCAGGCGGCGCAGCTCGGCGTCGGTGGCGTCGAATTCGTCGCGCCCGGATCGATGTAGAGCGATTTGTCTGGCAGTGGTGATTCCCCACAGTTCGCCGAGCCGTAACGGGTGGCTTTCGCCCCGGGGCCGACGGGACTTCCGGCCCTGCCCCTGTTGTGACAGACCTGGGCAGCATTGGAACCACTGCAGAGGAAGAGAGCGCCGGTGAAGCCGAAAATAGACCTAGATCACCCGAGGGATCCTCGCCGGAGTGGCCCGCGGAGTCTGGGCGCGGTCAAGCGTTCTGGCCTGCCTGGGAATCACAATCAGCTCGCACCACAACGGTCTTTCGTCCAGGACGTGGCCTCGCTGAACGAGCCATACCGACCAGACTGGTGACCGTCAGGTTCGGGATTTCCCGAACGTCAATCCGATTGATGGACCGCACCGCGAGACGTCGTCTAAGCCAGATCCCCAGCCGGGGCCCGTCATCCTTCCGGGGGGCGGGCCGCTTCCTTGGTCCGGCAAGGGGTGCCAGTCCTTCTAGTGGTTGGTTACGCCGGTTGGTCGGTTTTGCGGTGCTCGCGCTGGGCGGCGAAGAACTCGGACCAGGAGACCACCTCAGGGTGCCGCTTGAGCAGCGCCCGCCGTTGGCGTTCGGTCATGCCGCCCCAGACACCGAACTCCATCTGGTTGTCGAGCGCGTCGGCAAGGCACTCGGCGATGACGGGACAGTGGCGGCAAATCACAGCCACTTTCCTCTGCGCCGCTCCGCGAACGAAGAGTTCGTCGGGATCGGTGGAAAGACACCGCGCCTTCGACACCCACGCCGTGCGGGCCGCCGGAATGATGGACCGCTTCATTTGCAGCTTCCTGCCTGGGGTCCATCGGCCCCGATGGAACGGTAGTTAGCCACAAAGAGGGCTGAACACCGCTTCGTTGGATCGCTTCTCCTGTCCTAGGAACCCTAAGTCGCGCTCCCGTGCGAAGTAACTACACAAAGACTCCTCAAGCGCGGGACCTAAGTCACAAGCTGTTTAGTCCGTCCACAACGTTTAGCTGTGCACGGTCATCATTCCGCAACCCGCCACATATAGCAGATCCATCGTGGGTTAACTCAGTTTATTTGCCGAAGCGACAATAGTCGCGGCGCGACTCCGCCGAGAATGAACGCCAACCGGTAGTCACCCGTAATGCACACGGCCAACGCGCCAGGAACGGGTTCTCGGCGCACCGTTCCGGCCGGCTCGTGTTCCTGGGCGCTCACCGGCCCTCCTCTGGCACAGTCTTGCCACGTTCAGCCGCACCATCTCTCGGTGGACTGGAACCATGTATCGGAATACAGGTAGCCCGGATCGTTGGGAAGGAACCCCTGCCAGCCCGTGATCCCTGCAATACCGTCGGCGCTCGCCGTCGTGGTGGTGCATGTCTTCAGCCCGAGTTCAGCGGACAACCTCTGCAGAGTCACGCTCATCGCGGAAAACCGCTTGTCGTCGGCTAGAACCGGCAGCGGATTGCGGCGTACCCGCAGCCTCAGCCGCTCCCAGTCTGCGGCGACGGCAGAGTACTGATACACCGCCTGGACTTCCACCGGTCGACCCGGCACGGTGAACATTCGGATAGAAGCGACACGTCCATCAATAGCTGACATCGTCCTTCGCCTTCCAGGCAGAAATCTTGCTCAATAACCTGTCAGGCGATACCCCCGCCCGGCGAATGGCTACCGATCTTTCTCAGGCCATCTGATCTTCGCCGGGTGCGGCGTGGCGGTCTACGCCAACACAGGCGGCCACGCCGCGATTCGTTCTGGTCGGCGATATCACCTTACCCCCAGGCCCACCCATCGTCACGAACAACGTTCACTCGGTCGAAGCGGGGACGGCGCTGCCGGAGGCGCTCCTGGCAGTCAGCCCTATACCGCGTCCTAGTCCTGTTCGTGATCGAGTTCGGACTCCACGAAGAGGGCCTCCCGCTCCGCCTTCTTCTTGGCCGCTCCCAGATGTCTGAAGCTCATCGTGATGCGATGAAGTCCCTGCGCCGTTTCTAGGCTGATGAACCGATTGCGCTGCCGATAAAGAACCAGCAGTTTCTTCGTCAGTCATCCCATCCACGACGAGCTCCTTTTGCAGCCATGGCGGTTGTCATCGGGCGAGTTCTCGCTGCTGGCTTCGATTCTGGCACGCGCCGCTGCCCGCTCGTTGAACGAATCGGATTGATCCGATCGCCCGGTGAATCGGTTCAACATCTACCTTGCTCTCGAATCGCCCGGCCCAAAGCCTTCCCCACCGGCTACCACATCCCGCCGCACTACCGCGTCCGGCACGACAAAATCGACGCCGTCGGCATCATCACCATCCGCTACAACCGCCGCCTACACGACATCGGATTAAGCACCACAGTCACCGTGCTCATCGACGACCTCGACATCCGCGTCCTCAACAAAGACACCGGAACGCTCATCCGCAAACTGGTCCTCGACCCCACCCGGGCCTACCAACCCCGCGGCGTCAAATGCGGAAACTCACCCGAAAACGACGTAGCCAACTAATCCGTACCGTTTAGCCGACCGCAGCCGTTTCGCGTGCCATCACTTCGGCCGCGGCGCGTTCACCGGAGCGAATCGCGCCGTCGATCCACCCGCACATGGCCGCCGAGCTTTCGGTTCCGGCCCAGTGGATCCGCCCGCAGGGCTCCCGCAGGGCGGGGCCGAACTCGGTCAGTACACCGGTGGGTGCATGACTGAGCATCCCGCCTCCCGAGTACCGCTCGGTAGTCCAGTTCTGCTCGTGGTAATCGACCGTCGAGCCCGCCCTCGCGCCGAACCGGTCGACCAGTTCACGGATGACCGCCGCCTTGCGGTCGGCGTCATCGAGCCTGCTCAGCTGACGCGCCGACGGACCCTCGGTGATGACACACATGATTCCCGGCGTGCCGGTGTCGGTGCAGGCATCCAGCGTCAGCGTGGCCGGGGTTCCGGGCGCAGACGATTGGCCGGACAGCCCATCGGCGCGCCAGAACGGCTCGTCGTACATGATGGCGATCTTCAAGATCGCGCCGCTGGGCATGCGCTGATGAAGAAATGACCGGCCCACCGGCAGCATCGGCTCGTAGATGATCTGGCTGGCGATCGCGATCGGCACCGCCACGATCACTCGCCGTGTCCGCACCATCACATCGTCGGAGCGGATCGTGACCCCATCAGCGTCCTGCGCAATGTGGCGCACCGGCTGCGACAGCTGCAGCGCATCGCCCAGTTCGGCGGCCATCGGGCGGTAGATGGCGCCCATGCCGCCGACCGGGCGGGCGTCCTGGGCGCCGTCCTTGATCGAAATCAGAAACATCGGGCCGCCGCCGGAGGCTTGCTGAAACAGCATCCACAGCAGTGACGTCTCCGATCCGGCCGAGGTGTAGGGCCCGGCGAGGGCCATGTCCAGCATCTCGCGGGCCTGTTTGGACAGCGTGTTCTTGTCGATCCATCCGGCCACAGTGGTGCGGTCCCATTCGGCGGCCTTCTTCGCCTCCCACGGCGCCTCGAGGGGAAGCGTCTTGCACATCTGCTCCACCTCTAGCAGACCGGCACCCAGGTTGGCGATCGCCCACGGGCTCATCGACCACGGGATCGTGCCCCCGTAGCGGTGCTGCTTGCCGTCGATGATCATCATGGCGTCGCCGTCGCGGTACTGCTTGTATTCCGGCACACCGAATTCCGACATCAGCGCCTTGATCCGATCCTGTCCCGGCCCAATCCACGCGCCGCCACGATCGACCCACGAGCCGTCGGCCAGGACCTCGGTGTACGTGCGGCCACCGACCCGATCACGAGCCTCCAGCAACGCCACCGAGTGGCCCGCCTGTTTTAACCGCAGCGCTGCGGTCAACCCCGCAAACCCCGCACCCACTACGCAAAAGTCGACATCTGCCATGGCCCGGCCCTTCGTTGCAGTTTTCTGGCGGGGCCGGTGGTGCCACTGCCGATTGCAATGCCGAGCCCCACACCGGCTCATGCCCGGTCGTGCCGTTGGCCCCAGCAGCAAGCTACGCCCGATGGGCAGGGAGGAAAGTTGATTCAGCCGAAATTACCGGACCCGTAAAGCAAAGTTTCCGCCACCGGCGTACGCGCGCCGGTTGTCCGCGGTCACTGTCCGGTAGAGGCTTGTGCTGGGCGGCCTGCTACTAGCAGCATTATGCCGCTTTGGGATTTAGACGTATGTCACGTGACCTTCGGATCCTCGATGCACTGCTGGACCCGGCGCGCGGGCTGTTCGGAGCAGAACGCACCGTCGTCGTCGTCGCGATGCACGCGCTGAACAACCGAACGTTGACTTGTGTGCGGGGAACGTCAACGAATTCTCGGTCATCGGTTCACGTTCGGCGTGAAAACCGGTAGCAACCGTAGAGCGTGCCGGCAACCAGGAAGGCGACGAAATATGCGGTGTCGGCGCCGTGGCAAGCTCGCGCAACCGGTCCCTCTAACAAGGACGTATTCATGAACGGCATCGCGGCGGCATACGCGACGATGAACGCGACGAGCGCCGCCGTGGCGTCGCCGCGCTCGGTGTGCTCCTCGGCGGGGTTGATGGTGGGCCGCCCCCGGGTGCGGATGCGCCAATCGATGACCGTTACCGCGACGAGCCCGGGAATCCAGTAGCTCACCACCAGCAGCACACCCTGGAACTTCGACGACGTGTCGCCGGTGTGCAGCCACAGAATGAGCACGAAGGCCAGCGCGGTGACGACGAGCGCCGAGGCGGGCCGACGCACGCGGATGCCGACGGTCTGCAGCGCGAGCGAGCCGCTGTAGTCGTTCATCGCCGCCGATCCGACCGCCGCCAGCGCGATGACAACCAGCGCCAGCCCGCCGAGGACTCCACCGCCCATCACCGACCGCACGCCCTGGGAGGTCTGGTTCGACAGCACCGGCGCGGCCGCCAGTCCTATCCCCTGCACGAACACGTACGCCGTCACGATGCCCGCGAACGTGAAACCGAAGACGGCGACGCGTGACGAGTTCGCGGGCAGGTATCGACTGAAGTCGGACGCGTAGCTGGCCCAGGAGATCGCCAGACTCAGCGCCACGGTGACCTCGAGGACGAACGCCCCGACCAGATCAGCGCCGTGAGCGTCGGCGGGCGTCACGATCTGGTGGCCGCCGACGAGTTTGACGGCGAACACGACGAACGTGATGAACAAGACGACGGTAAGCACGGCCTGCAATCGGTGGATGACTTCGTAGCCGAAGAAGCCGACGACGCCCTGAACGGCCAACACGATCAATACGGCGATCCAGAACGGAATGCCGAGAAGGACGGCGAGCGCGTCGGCGCCGAAGAGGCCCACCAGGCCGTCCCATGCGATCGACGATAACCACTGCAGAGACGCCGGCAGGATCACGCCGCCGCCGAAGGCCATCCGCGAGTTGGGCAGCTGGCCCGCGCCGGTCCGCGGACCCCAGGTCGACAGGTAACCGACCACCAGTGAGCCCAGCACCGTGCCGATGACCATCGCGACGAACCCGAGCCAGAAGCCCAGTCCCAGGGTGATCGCAAGGGTGCCGGTGAAAACGCCGGTCATGTTCACCTGCGGCGCGAACCACACGGTGAACAACCGGGCGGGCTTGCCGTATCGCTGATCTTCGCGGATGGGGGAGATCCCGTGGGTTTCGACCGCGAGGTCCCCGGAGCGGGCTGGTCGGCGACCGTGAAAAGCGGGGGCGCCGAGCGGATTTCGTGTGACCGCCGGATCGTTGGCCATTCGACGCCCCCTCCTGGTCCTGGTACTCGTCGCGGCCGGTCACGCTGACCGAACCTGACGTTAGCTGAACCAGCCGGAGTCGTTGCCGCTGTCGGCTGTGGCGTGATTAGCCCGACGGGAAGAGATGCGGGAACAGGCGGTGCAGCCGACGAGGCACAATCCCGGCGGGCACCGGAGGCGGAGCGGTTTCGCTGGGGGCTGTTGCGGTGGGCTGCGCCGACGGCGTCGGGGTCACCGGCATGGGAGGTGGCGCGACGCTCGGGCTCGGCGCCACCGCCGTGGGTGACGGCGTCGGTGGCGTGGTCGCCGTCGGTGGCGCGGTCGCCGACGGGGTGACCGATGACCGGGGCGGTGCGGGCTGGTGTGTGGAGTCGTCCGACACCGTGAGGACGCTCACCACGAGCACGATCAGGGCCACGATTCCCATCCCGCCGCCGAAGACGACAAGACTCCGGTCCGACCAGCCCCTCTGACGTTGTCCGTCGATCCAAGCGGCATCGGTGTCCGGCTCGCCGGAGGTTGCGGATTGCCCCGCGGCCAATCCCGCCACGCTGCGTACGGCCTCGCGGACGTCCAGGTCGCGGGTTGCTTCCCGCGGTGTGGCCGGGCGGGTGTCGGTCACGATGGTGATGGTGCTGGTGCGCGAATCGCTCTCGTCAGGCATGGCACTCAAAATCCCGGGTAAGTCGACGGGCCGCTCGTGGGCTTTGACACAACCGTAGTGTGTTGTTTCCGTTGGCGCAGCACCAGCGCTTCGTGGAGACGCGGCCCCCGCGCTAGCTGTCGCCGACTGAACGACTCGCCTGGAAAAGCCTCACCTCACCGCGGATGCCTTTGAGATGACGCGGCCCGACCTCTGCCCAGGTGATGCCTGCCGCGTCCCCGATCGCGGCACGGGCGGATTGTTCGGCGTACACCGCCCACGGCGGCGCCACGACCGTCACGCGGCTGGCGACGTTGACAGTGCTGCCGTACCAGTCGCCCGCATAGCTGGCCGCCGGGCCGTGCGCGATGCCGACCCGCAGGCGCGGCAGCGCGTCCGCCGCGGCCTCGTCGACCAGGTCGAGGACGGCGTTGAGCAGGGCCACCGGGTCCGGGCTGACGAACATGACGGCGTCGCCGATCGTCTTGACGAACTGAACAGGTTCGCGTGCGACGTCGCGGGCGCGATCACCGAGTGCGCCAGCCAGTTGGGCGAGATCCTCAGGGGGCAGCGCCTCCCCGAGCCGGGTGAATCCGACCAGGTCGGCGAATGCGACCGCCACGTCGCGGGAACCGGGCAATGCACCGACCGCGCGCTCCGTGGCGTTGACCACCTCGGTCTGGAACCCGTGCCGCAGCGCCAGGCGCAGGAGATCCTCGACGAGGGGGCCGATCACCGGGTCGGCCTGGTGCGACAGCGCCTCGGCAGCTTGCGCCAGCTGAAGTTCGGTGGTGCCGGGGCTCAGCAGAGATTGAAGAGCCGTCTGGCGCATGACCACCGCCGCGTGCGAAAGGCCATCCATCAACAGACGCAAGATCAGCACGACCCGCTCGGGTTCAAAGCCAAGAGCGACTAGATCAGCCCCGTGCAGCACTGACTCCGCGTCGGCCCGGGGCAGGACGGCCAGCGTCGGATCATCAACCCGGGCGAGGCCCACCGCGCGATGCAGTCGCTGTAGCAGCTCGACGCTCACGCCGGTGGACTCGGAGAGCTCCCGCAGCGAGACGCACGTCCCGTCGTCCCCGATGATGCGGTTGGCGGCCAACAGCATCGGCGTGAACGGGCTACGAATCTGCTCGATGGTGAATCCGCGTTGAAGCAACCAGGTGACCAGCTCGGCCCGCTCCAGGCGTGCCTGACCGTCGAGGCCGTCAAGCAGTCCCGATGCATCCAAATCGACGTCTGGTGTCATCGGCGTGCTAGAGCAACTTCGGATGTGCACGGCCGGCCACCAGTGGCAGCTCCAACGACGTGACGATGCCCGGCGACGCCGCGCAGGCATAGGGAATCGCATTCGCGCAATGTGCCGCCGTCGCAACGATTCCCGGGTTGCTCAGCAAACCTTCCTCGACGGTTTCGGGCTGCCAACCCTTGAGCGTCACCGACACGTCGGGGTTTCCCTTCACCTCGATCTCGTAGCGCTCACCCTGGCTGCCGAATGTCAATGGCGGGTCCAGATTTTCCTCGCCCATCAGCCAGGTAACGCCGGTCCGCATCACCACCTCGCCGTCAACGACCGCTTCCCAGTGGAACTGCTGCCCTGCCACACTGCCCGGCTCGATCGTTCCGATCGGCGATTCGATCGGCGCGGTGGCCACCGCGACACCGTGCACAGTCCGGATCTGCGCCCTTCCCGCGAGACCCAAGGCCTGCAGCACCATGTGAATCGACTGCTTGAAGCCGCTACCCAACGCCTTGATCATCAGACCCTTCCCGGCCTCATCCGGCGTCCCTCCAAAGCACATGATGTCGCGGACGACGTCGGGAGCTCCGTATGTTCTGATGTCCGAAAACTCTTCAGCCCGAACGTAAGTGACCGCCGAGGACATGGCCGACAGCATCAGCGGGAAGATCTCGGTAACACCGCCGGGATGAATGCCCGTGCCGTGAAAACTCGCATTGCCTTCTGCGCACGCCGCGGCCAACGGTGCCGCCTGACGCTCGGACGGAAAGATCGGCCCGACCGGGCTGACGACATTCTTGCCCGATCGCAGCAGCGCGGCCACCTCGTCGGTGTTCCACATCAGTGGCGCGTACATCACCGCGTCGGCGTCGATGGCCAGTATGTCGTCGATGCTCGTCGTGGCCGTGACCCCCAGCGGCGGCTCGCCGATGATCTCGCCGACATCCTTGCCGTGCTTGTCTTTCGAGTGCACCCAGCAGCCGGCCAGTTCCAATTCCGGATGCTTCAGAATGCAGTCGATCGCGGCCTTGCCGACCGAACCCGTGGCCCACTGGATCACCCGTAGTGCCATGCCCGCTCCTTTGCGACGACGACGTTCACGAATCTAACCCCTGGACCCGCCGCTACTGTTGACGGATGTCTGATCCGGTCTTGTTCGAGGTACGCGATCGCGTTGCGCTCATCACCGTCAACGACCCAGATCGCCGCAACATCATGACCGCGGAGACCTCAGCGGGGATGCGGGCCGCGATGGCCCGTGCCGAGGCCGACACGAATGTGCACGCCGTGATCGTCACCGGCGCCGGCAGCGCGTTCTGCGCCGGGGCCGACCTGTCCGACCTGGGCAGCGCCCCGGCCCCAGAGGGCCTGCATCAGATCTACGACGGGTTCCTGGCCGTCGCGGACTGCATCCTGCCGACGGTCGCGGCGGTCAACGGGCCCGCGGTCGGCGCCGGGCTCAACCTGGCGCTCGCCTGCGATGTGCGGATCGCGGGTCCTGCAGCGCTGTTCGATCCGAGGTTTCAGAAACTCGGTATTCACCCTGGCGGCGGCGCGACCTGGATGTTTCAGCGGGCCGCAGGACCGGAGGTGGCCCGGGCGGCGCTGCTGTTCGGCATGCGGTTCGATGCGCAGGCCGCCGTCCGCCACGGCGTCGCACTGAGCGTGGCCGACGACCCGGTCGAGGCTGCGTTTCAGCTCGCTGCCGGTCCGGCGTCGGCGCCGCGCGAGGTCGTCGTCGCCACCAAAGCGACGATGCGTCGCACCATCAGCCCCGGCTCAGTCGACACCGAGCAGCATGCGTTCGCGGTCAGCGCCGAGGTCGGTCCGCAGGTGGAGTCGATCCGGTCCCCGCAGTTCGCCGAGCGTCTTGCCGCGGCGCGCCGCCGCTAGTGCTATAGATCGAGCAGTGCGGTTTCCGGCGCCTCGGTGAGTTGTCTCAGGTCACAGAGAAATTCGGCCACCTGCGCGCCGTCTGCGATGCGGTGGTCGAACACGCACGTCAGCCGCATGGTGGGCCGCGCAACCACTTTGTTGTCGATCGCCACCGGGCGCGGCTTGAGCGAGCCCACCCCGAGGATCGCGGCCTCCGGGTAGTTGATCACCGGCACTCCGTCGTCGAGGCCGAGCGCACCGAAGTTCGACACCGTGAACGTCGAGCCCTGCAGCTCAGCCGGTGTAATGCTGCCGTCGCTGGCACCACGAACCAGTTCCTGCACCCGCGCCGCCAACTCCCGCGTCGACTTGCTCTGCGCATCCGCGACCACAGGGACGAGCAGCCCGCGATCGGTGGCCACCGCGATACCCAGGTTGACGGTGTGGTGCACGTGCACCTGCGGTCCGTCGTCACCGTCGACCCATGTCGAGTTCAGCACCGGGTGCCGATTCAACGTGATCGTGAGCAGTCGCAGCGTCAGCACGAACGGTGACACGTCGGCGCCGATCGCCGAGAACCGATCATGCAGTTGCAGCAGTCGCGTACCGTCGACCTCGATAGCGGCATGAGCATCCGGAATGTGCCTTCGGGACAGCGTCATTCGTTCGGCCATCCGAGCGCGGACACCCGACACCCGAGTGATCTCGTCCGACGATCCCGTCGACGCCAATACGTCCTCGCGCCTGATCACACCATCGCTGCCCGACCCGGGCTGCAGCGCTGCGAGATCGACATGCAGATCCTTGGCGAGCTTGCGGACGGCAGGCGCCGCGCGCGGCCGATTGCCGTGCGGCCTCCTGGACGTGTCCATCGCGTCGTCGGCGCCGTAGCCCACCAGTACGGGGTTACGGCCTTGCGGCTCGGCGCCTTCGGTCTCGACGCCTTCGGTCTCGACGCCTTCGGTCTCGAAGCGCACCAGCACCGAGCCGACCGGCAGCACGTCGCCGACGTCACCGCAGCGTTCGACGACGCGGCCGGCGTACGGGCTTGGGATCTCAACTTCGGCTTTCGCCGTTTCGAGCGAGCACAGCGTCTGGTTGAGTTCCACCACATCGCCCACCTCGACGCTCCAGGTCGTCAGCGTCGCGTCCTCGAGGCCCTCGCCGAGATCCGGCACCAGAAACGGCTTGACGCTCACGGCGCCCCCAGGACCTTTGCGACGCAGTCCAGCAGCCGGTCGGGGCCCGGGAGCCAGAACTTCTCCAGCCGTGCCGGGGGGTACGGGGTGTCAAAGCCCGTGGCGCGCAACACCGGCGCCTCCAGGTCGTAGAACAGCTGCTCCTGAATGCGCGCCGCGAGTTCAGCTCCGAAGCCGAGGGTGCGTGCACCCTCGTGCAGCACCACCGCCCGGCCCGTCTTGCGGACCGACGCGGCGACGGCGTCGAAGTCGAGAGGGCTCAGCGATCGCAGGTCGATGACCTCGAGCTGCCAGCCATAGTCGGCCGCCGCGATGTCGGCGGCGCGCAGCGCCGTCTGTACCAGCCCGCCGTAGGTCAGCACGGTGACGTCGTCGCCGCTGCGGCGAACAGCGGCGCGCCCGATCGGCAGTCCCGGCGTGCTGGTGTCGATGTCTCCACGAGCCCAGTAGCGACGCTTCGGCTCCAGGTAGATGACTGGGTCGCGACTCGAAATCGCGTGCCGCAGTAGCCAATATGCATCGCCAGGTGTCGACGGCACCACGACCTTCAAGCCCGCGGTGTGCACCCAGTAGGTCTCGGTGGACTCCGAATGATGTTCGACGGCGCCGATTCCGCCGAACGAAGGTACCCGCACCGTGACCGGCATCTCGATCTCGCCGTGCGTGCGCATGCGGTATTTCGCCAGATGGCTGACGATCTGGTCGAAGGCCGGATAGCTGAACCCGTCGAACTGGATTTCCGGTACCGGCACGAAGCCGCGCAGCGCCAGTCCGACGGCGATGCCGATCAATGCGGACTCGGCCAATGGGGTGTCGAAACACCGCTTCTCGCCGAAGGTTTCGGATAAGCCCTCGGTGACCCGGAACACCCCGCCCAGCGTCGCGACGTCCTCGCCGAACACCAGCACCCGTTCGTCGGCGGCCATCGCGTCGTGCAAAGCCCGGTTGATGGCAGCGACCATGGTCACGTTCGTCGCCGGCGCCACCTCGGTCAGCATCGGGCCGATGGGTTCCGGTGTGGCCGTGGGCCGATCCATCATCTGCGTCATGTCACGCCTCCTTCGCCAACTCACTCAGGAGTTGCTGGCGCTGCTCCACGAGCTCAGGGGTGATGTCGGCATAGGTGGTGTCGAACATCTCGGTGACGGCGATGTCCGGCGCTTCGACGACGGCGTCGCGCAGCTCTGTTCGCATCCGCGCGGATTTCGCCTGCACGCGCTCATCGAGGCGTTCGTTCCAGACGCCGACGTGGCGGAGGTAATTGCGGTACCGCGGAATCGGATCAAGGGCCGCCCAGTGCTCCACCTCCGCCTGCGATCGGTATCGCGTCGGGTCGTCGGACGTGGTGTGCGGTCCCAGCCGGTAGGTGACGGCCTCGATCAGCGTGGGACCCCCACCTGCTCGGGCGCGTTGGGCGGCTTCGGCTGTCACCGCATAGCAGGCCAGCGGATCATTACCGTCGACCCGAATCCCGGGCATTCCGTAGCCGATAGCGCGGTGGGCGATCGACGGCCCTGCCTGCTGACGGCTCACCGGTACCGAAATCGCCCAGTGATTGTTCTGCACGAAGAAGATACATGGGGCGGCGAAGACCGAGGCGAGGTTGAGCGCTTCGTGCGCGTCACCCTCGCTGGTCGCGCCGTCACCGAGGTAGGCCACCGTCACCGAATCCTCGCCGAGCCGCTGTGCGGCCATGGCGGCGCCGACCGCATGCAGGCCGTGGGTGCCGATCGGGATCGCGATCGGGGCGCAGTGCTTCCTGGTGAATTCCAGCCCGCCATGCCACGTTCCGCGCCAGACCGCCCCGATCTTGCCGGGCGCGATACCGCGCACCAGGAACACGCCGAATTCCCGGTATTGCGGAAACAGCCAGTCGGTCTTGCGAAGACAGGCTGCCGACCCGATCTGCGCGGCTTCCTGACCGCGGCACGACGCGACGAGCGCCATCTCGCCCTGGCGCTGCAGGTTGATGAATTCGGTATCGAGCTCGCGGGTGACGACCATCATTTCGTATAGCCAGGCCAAGGTTTCGTCGGGCAGCGCGCGGTTGTACCTGTCCTCGGCCGTCGGCAGGCCATCCGGACCGATCAACCTGATCGGCTCCGGATCGACCGTCGTCGAGCTCGTGGGCACGCCGCCTCCTCATTCCCCAGCCCTGAGTCGGCGTCACTGCTCGACGGGTTCAGCAAACCCGCGCACGCGCCCACGTGGGGCATCGGCGGCGTGTCAGCCGGAACCCGCCGTAGCACTGGCGCTGCCGCCATTATGCGCTCGAAATGGTGTAGTTCGCCGTAACCGGGCGCGCCGGGAGAACGTGTCGCCACGAGGGGATACCGCAGCCTGCGGCGTTACCGGACAGCAACCGATTCGTTACAGACCGGCATCGCGGGCGATCACCATCAACTGCACCTCGGTGGTGCCCTCGCCGATCTCAAGGATCTTGCTGTCGCGGTAGTGCCGGGCCACAGCAAACTCGTTCATGAACCCGTATCCGCCGTGAATCTGGGTGGCGTCGCGGGCGTTGTCCATCGCCGCCTCGCTGGCCACGAGTTTTGCGATGGCGGCCTCTTTCTTGAAGGGTTTTCCGGCCAGCATCAGCGCGGCGGCGTCGTAGTACGCGGTCCGTGCGGTGTGCGCGCGCGCCTCCATCCGGGCGATCTTGAACGCGATCGCCTGGTTGTGACCGATCGGCTGGCCGAACGCTTCACGCTGCTTGGCGTATTTGATGCTTTCGTCGACACAGCCTTGCGCAGCGCCAACGGCCAACGCCGCGATCGCGATCCGGCCCTCGTCGAGGATCAGCAAAAAGTTCGCGTAGCCGCGGCCGCGCTCGCCGAGCAGGTTCTCCTCGGGCACCCGCACGTCGTCAAAACTGAGCGGATGCGTGTCCGACGCGTTCCACCCGACCTTGTTGTACGCCGGCTCGGCCGTGAACCCCGGCGACGGCACCGGTACCAGGATTGATGAAATCTCTTTCCTGTCACCGGTGCTGCCGGTCACCGCGGTGACGGAGATGAGCTTGGTAATGTCGGTGCCGGAGTTCGTGATGAACTGCTTGTTGCCGTTGATCACCCAGTGCCCGTCGTCGAGCCGGGCGGTGGTCTTCGTCGCGCCCGCGTCTGAGCCACCTCCGGGTTCTGTCAGACCGAACGCCGCAAGCGCACGGCCGCTGGTCAACTGCGGCAGCCACTCTTGCTTCTGCGCCTCGTTCCCGAAGCGATAGACCGGCATCGCCCCCAACGACACACCCGCCTCGAGCGTGATCGCCACGCTCTGATCCACCTTCCCGAGCTCCTCAAGCGCAAGGCACAGCGCGAAGTAGTCGCCACCCATGCCGCCGTACTCTTCGGGGAACGGCAACCCGAACAGTCCCATGTCGGCCATGCCCGAGACCACCTCGTAGGGGAACGAGTGATCGGCGTCGTGTTGAGCCGCCACCGGCGCGACCACGCTCTGCGCGAAGTCGCGCACCGTTTTCGCGAGTTGCTGGTAGTGGTCCGGCAGCGTGCCGGTGGACAGAAAATCGCTCATCAATTTCTCCTCTTCGCGCGAGCGCTCATCGGCGGGAGCCTTCTTCTTGGTTCGGGTGTCCGGTGATGCGGGCCAGCGGCTGGCCCACTTTGACCTGGTCGCCGACATCGACGAGCAGTTCGGCCGTGCCGTCGATCGGCGCGGCCAACGCGTGTTCCATCTTCATCGCCTCGACGGTGACGACGACGGTGCCGGCAGCCACGGGGGCCGGGGAATCGACGCCGACAGCGACCACGGTGCCCGGCATCGGGCTGATCAGCTCCGCGTCACCGCGGTGCTCGTCGTCTGGCCGCACGGCGGCCTCCTGCACCTCCGTCACCACGGCGGTGCCTGCAGTCCCGGCCAACCAGATATGGCCGTCGTCTGCGGCGACGACATACTCGGTGCGCAGACCGTCCAGTGTGACGGCGAGGCGTGATCCGTCCAAACCCGCTGCGAGCGAACGATTTTTGCCGTTCTGCACGCAAGCGACGGCGTCGCGGGGACGCCCTGCGATGCGGACGTGATCGGTGCGCTCACCGGCCTGGAACCGGATGCTCGTCGGGGCATCACGGCCAACGCGCCATCCCGACGGTTGCGTCCAGAGATCGTTCGTCGCGTCGGCCCACGAACACAGCCAGCGGTACGCCGCGGCCGCGATCAGCTGGTCGTCCGTCGGTGTGGTGGCAGCGAAGTCGCGAACCCGGCGGTCCAGCAGGCCGGTGTCCAGGCGGCCTGCGACCACGTCGGGATCGGCCAGCGTGAAGCGCAGGAAGTCGACGTTGGTCACGACGCCGAGCACGGCCGTGTTGGCCAGCGCCCGGTCCAGAAGTCGCAGTGCAGACGCGCGGTCGGCACCGTGTGCGATGACCTTCGAAAGCATGGGGTCGTAGTCGCTGCCGATCTCCGTGCCGACGGCGAGGCCGGAATCGACGCGGACGCCCGGGATGTCGCCGGGCTCCAGCAGATGGAGCACAGCACCGCCGGTCGGAAGGAATCCGCGGGCCGGGTCTTCGGCGTACACCCGCGCCTCGATCGCATGGCCGCGCAGCGTGATGTCGTCCTGGGTGACGGGCAGCTTCTCGCCGGCCGCAATCCGGATCTGCCACTCGACAAGGTCGGTGCCGGTGACCATCTCGGTCACCGGGTGCTCGACCTGCAGCCGTGTGTTCATCTCCAGGAAGAAGAACTCGTCGGGCCGATCGGCGGAAACGATGAATTCGACTGTGCCGGCGCCGGTGTAGTCAACGCTGCGCGCGGTGCTACAGGCAGCGCCGCCGATCCGGGCCCGCGTTGCGTCGTCGAGCAGCGGGGAGGGCGCCTCTTCGATGACCTTCTGGTGCCGTCGCTGAAGGCTGCACTCACGTTCCCCGAAGTGCACGACGTTGCCGTAGCTGTCGGCCAGCACTTGCACTTCGATGTGCCTGGGCTGCAGCACGAACCGCTCGAGGAACAGCGTGTCGTCGCCGAAGGCGGCAGCAGATTCGCGTCTGGCGGACGCGAGCGCGCCTTCCAGTTCCGAGGGATCGGCCACGACCCGCATCCCCTTGCCGCCTCCCCCGGCCGAAGGCTTCACAAGCACCGGATAGCCGATCTCCCCGGCCGCGTCGACCAGGTCCGCGTCGGTCATCGCGGGCCGCGCGATTCCGGGGACCACCGGCACGCCGTAGCCGGCGACGGCCGCCTTGGCCGCGATCTTGTCGCCCATCGTCTTGATCGCCGCGGCCGGCGGCCCGATGAACGTGATGCCTGCCGCGTCCAGTGCGGCGGCGAACTCGGGGTTCTCCGAGAGGAATCCGTATCCGGGGTGGACGGCCTGGGCACCGGTGCGTCGCGCCGCCTCGACGACGGCTTCGATGTTCAGGTAGCTCTCCCGGGCGGGGGCGGGCCCGATGCGCACGGCCACATCGGCTTGTGTGACATGACGCGCGCCGGCGTCGGCGTCGCTGTACACGGCCACCGATCGGACGCCCATCCTGTCCAGGGTTCGGATCACCCGGACCGCGATCTCGCCGCGGTTGGCCACCAGCACAGTGTGAAACGTCATGCGGTCACATCCGGAATACGCCATAGGAGACCGACTCGACCGGTGCCCGGCCCACGACCGAAAGCGCAAGACCGAGCACGGTTCTGGTGTCGGCGGGATCGATGACGCCGTCGTCCCACAGCCGCGCGGTGGAGTAGTACGGGTTGCCCTGCCGTTCGTACTGCTGGCGGATCGGCGCCTTGAACGCCTCCTGCTCGTCGGCCGACCATGGCGTGCCCGCCGCCTCGAGCGAGTCGGCACGGACGGTGGCGAGCACCGACGCCGCCTGCTCGCCGCCCATCACCGAGATGCGTGCGTTGGGCCACATCCACAGGAAGCGGGGCGAATATGCCCGGCCGCACATCGAGTAGTTGCCTGCGCCGTACGAGCCGCCGATCACCACGGTCAGCTTCGGCACGCGGGCGCACGCCACCGCGGTCACCATCTTGGCACCGTGTTTGGCGATGCCGCCGGCCTCGTAGTCGCGGCCCACCATGAATCCAGAGATGTTCTGCAGGAACAGCAGCGGCACGACGCGCTTGTCGCACAGCTCGATGAAATGCGCTCCCTTGAGCGCTGATTCGCTGAACAAGACGCCGTTGTTGGCGATCACTCCGACGGGATGACCGTGGATGCGGGCAAAGCCTGTGACTAACGTTGTGCCGTAATCCGCTTTGAACTCGGCGAATTCCCCACCGTCAACGATGCGCGTGACGACGTCGTGTACGTCGTAGGCAACGCGCGAGTCGATCGGCACCACGTCGTAGAGCTCAGTTTGTTCTGCGGTCGCGATCATCTGTTCGGTGGCCGGTGCGACGTCCCACAGGTACGGCTGCCGTGGGCCCAGCGTGGAGACGATGCGGCGCACGATCCGCAGCGCGTCACGGTCGTCGTGCGCCAGATGGTCGGTGACACCTGATGTCTTGGAGTGCAGGTCGCCACCGCCGAGTTCCTCTGCGGTGACCACTTCCCCGGTCGCGGCCTTCACGAGTGGTGGCCCACCGAGAAAGATCGTGCCCTGATTGCGCACGATCACGGCCTCATCGCTCATGGCGGGCACATACGCGCCGCCGGCGGTGCACGAGCCCAACACCGCGGCGATCTGCGGGATGCCTTCGGCGCTCATCGTGGCCTGGTTGTAGAAGATCCGGCCGAAGTGCTCCCGGTCCGGGAACACCTCGTCCTGCTTCGGCAGGAACGCGCCACCGGAGTCGACGAGATAGATACATGGCAGGCGGTTCTGCCGGGCGACTTCCTGGGCGCGCAGGTGTTTTTTCACCGTGATCGGGTAGTAGGTGCCGCCCTTGACTGTCGCGTCGTTGGCGACGATCACGCACTCGCGCCCCGACACCCGCCCGATGCCGGTGATGATGCCCGCACCGGGGGATTCGTCGTCGTACATTCCGTCGGCGGCCAGCGGCGACAGCTCCAGCAACGGGCTGCCGGGGTCGAGCAGGCCGTCGACACGGTCGCGCGGCAACAGCTTGCCCCTGCTGACGTGGCGCTCCCGGGCGCGCTCTGGCCCGCCGAGCGCGGCCGCGGCGAGTTTGTCGCGCAACTCGGCGACGAGCGCGAGGTGATCGTCGCGATGGGAAACTCGAGAAGCCACGTTGCGTACCCTGCATATCAGTTAATGTCGACTAACCGGATCAATGTTAGTTACGATTAACCGAAATGTCCACTTCCGCGCGTACCCAGACCCGCCGCAGCAGGCTCAAGTCCGACCGCCGGTCGAAGCTGCTCGCGGCCGCCGAGCGCCTCGTCGCAGAGCGCGGATATCTCGCGGTGCGGTTGGAGGACATCGGGGCGGCCGCGGGCGTCAGCGGGCCGGCCATCTACCGGCACTTCCCGAACAAGGAGGCGTTGCTCGTCGAACTGCTGGTCGGTGTCAGCACCCGGCTGTTGTGCGGCGCGCAGGCGGTCGTCTCGGAGGCGTCCGACATCGACGTGGCCTTCGATGGGCTCGTCGACTTTCACCTTGACTTTGCCCTGGGCGAGCCCGATCTCATCCGTATCCAGGACCGCGATTTGGCGCACCTGCCGGACCGGGCCAAGCGGCAGGTTCGTAAAGCGCAGCGCCAGTACGTGGAGATCTGGGTCGATCTGTTGCGGCGACGCGACGGCGTTGACGAAGCCGACGCCCGGGTGATGGCCCATGCGGCTTTCGGGCTGTTGAACTCGACGCCCCACAGCCTAAAAGCGCTGGGCGCCAAGGACACCGATGCGTCGCGATCGCGCGAGGTATTACGCGCAATGACGGTGGCCGCCCTTTCGGGCGGCCACCGCGGACCCAGCCCCTAGTACCAGTGGGCCCGTCCGCCGATCCGGCGTCCGCTGCGGCCGACAATCCAGAGCACCACGCCGACGACGATCAGGATTACGCCGAGTGCCGTAAGGAGACCCTTGATCGTCGTGTCCACCAGCAACCCGATAAGTAAGAGAACGACTCCAAGGACGATCATGTCACTCCAATCTCTAGGCCACTTCGTGCCAGTTGTTCAGCAGGCCACTGCCGCTGGGCTGCGGCAGTTTGCAGTTGTTGACCTTCGGGTTGACGCCGAAGTAGTTGAGCGGCCCAGCGATCACCGCCAGGGCGATCGTGCCCGCTGAGGCGCAGCTCTCCGCGCCCGTCTTGAAGTAGTCGCGCTGATAGGCGGCAACAGCGCCTATGATCAACCAGATCACGACAATCGTGCCGAGAAGTCCGCCACCACGTCCCATCTTCGTGCCTCCATCCGCACCTTCCGGTGCATTGCGGTTACCCGAGCGTCAAAACTTCCAAACGTGAGCGTATCTACGATGCCGCACGCGCGGCCGAAAACGACTGGTTCAGCCAACCGGCGATCGCGGCGGTGAGGACCGCGCGGTTTTCCCGCTTGTCGATGCCATGCCCGTCGTCGTCGAACGACAGGAAGCGAACCGGCCGGCCGGCTTCGAGCAACACCTCCACGATCTGCTCGGACTCACTGAACGGCACATTGGTGTCGTTCACACCGTGCACCACCAGCAGGGGCGCGGTCAGCGCGTCGGCGCGGCGCAACGGCGACAGCTCCTCGAGCAGCTGCCGGTCCCGAACCGGATGGCCGTATTTCGGGTACGCGGCCGCCGCAATCCATGGTTCGGTGTTGCGGTAGAACGTGCACAGGTCGCTCATGCCGCAGATGCTGATGCCCGCGGCGAACAGCGTCGGATGAAAAGTCAGCGCCGCCAACGTCAGGTAGCCGCCATACGACCATCCCGCGCACGCGATGCGCTTCGGGTCGGCCAACCCGGCATCAACCAGGAAGCGCACGCACTGGGCGACGTCGTCGATCGCGGCGAACCGCTTCTCCTTGTCGTCGGCGTGCATGAAGCTGCGTCCAAATCCACCCGAGCCGCGCACATTTGGTGTGAGCACGGTGATTCCGGCGTTGAGCAGCTCTGGAAAAACGTCGCTGTAGCCCGGCCTGGACTGGCCCTCGGGTCCGCCGTGCAGATACACCAACGCGCCGGCCGCCGGTGCGCCGGTCGGCGGTCGGTGCAGCCATGCGGAGAACGTCAGCCCGTCGCCAGAGGTGATCGTCTCCAGCGTCGGGTCCGCCGCGGACCCGGTGACCACCGGGCCCCGGCTCGGCTCACGATCGATGCGCTGCCACTCCCGTGAGCGCGGATCGACGAGTTCGACGGTCCGCGGCAGCGACGGGCCCTCAACGGTCAGGGCGACCATCGATCCGCCCGCGCTGATCGATAGCTCGCTGGCGACCATGCCGGGCAACGGAATCGGATCCAGGAGTGTTCTGTCGGTGTATTCGAGGATCTGTAACTCGCTGCGGCCGTGGATGTTCCACAACAGCGCCACCGTGCTGAGGTCGTCGCTGACCACGAATTCCTGCAAGTCACAATCGAGCCGTTCGGCCACCACTTGATACGAGACGCCGTCGGTCGTGGCGGTCACCTCGAGCAGTCGCGCATGCTCGCAGCCGTTGTCGCTGCGAATCAGCGCGCGCACATAGCCTTCGGGACTGTTCACGTCATACGCGCTCGCCGGGAGGTACAGGCGCATCTCATCCCCGGTGGGACCGTACCGGATCCGGCGCGGTTGCTGATCGTCGAGAATCACGCCGATGTTTGTGACTGACCCCGGATCGGATGGCAGCAGAGCGATTTCAGTCAACCCATGCAGCAGGATCAGCTCCTGGTAGCCGCGTGGGCCAACACGCACCAGCGACGCCCCGGCCCATGCGTCGACCAGCCGGCCGCCCGACCGGCGGTCCAGGACGATGCGGCCGCCGTCCGCCGGGTCGATCAGGCAGGACTGTCCGAGGCCGTCTTCACCCAACAGGACCGCCGACACGCGGGGGCCGTCCCAGCCGACCAACTCGGCGGTGCCGTTGTCCTCGAAATCAATCCGCCGGGCCATCCGATCGTCGGGATCTGTCGTGACGACCCAAATCTGTGATCGGGTGCTCCCCTGTGGTGCTACCTGGCAGGCCAGCCAATGACCGTCCGCCGAATGGATCACCCGTTGAACCGGCCCGTCGACCGGCAACACCACGTCGCGTGACGAGGTCGCGCGCCAACCGCGTAGAAACCGTTGCACCGCGCGGGGATATCCGCCGTCATCGACGATGTGCGCGAATGCGGTCGCATCAGGGGATAGCGACGCGCCGTAATTTGCGTGCATCCCGTCTTGCATCCGGACTCAGCTCTCCATGCTCTGCAGCCACATCTCGAGCACCGCAAGCTGCCACAGTGAGTTGGCGCCGAGTGTGGTGCGGCCCTCGTTGGGCGCATTCAACAGCGCCTCGAGAGCTTCCCGCCGATATAGGCCCCGTGACCGCGCCGCGTCATTGGTCAACGCGTCGCGGACGAGGTCGAACACCTCGCCGTCGAGGTGACGGATGCCCGGCACCGGGAAGTAGCCCTTGGTGCGATCAATGACCTCAGCCGGCAGCAGTGGCCGCGACGCGTCTTTCAGCACGCCCTTGCCCCCGGAGTGCAGCTTCAGCGCGGGCGGGCACCTGGCGGCGAGTTCGATGAAGTCGTGGTCGAGGAACGGCACCCTGGCCTCCAGACCCCACGCCATCGTCATGTTGTCGACGCGCTTCACCGGGTCATCCACCAGCATCACCTCGGTGTCCAACCGCAGCGCGGCGTCGACCGCCGTGTCGGCGCCCGGACCGGCGTGATGCCGGGTGGCGAACTCGCGGCTCGCGTCGACGTCGAGGCAGTACTCGGGGGCGAAGATCGACATCACGTCGGAGTGGGCGCGGTCGAAGAACACAGTGGCGTAGGCGTCGGTGGTCTGCTCGCGGGCGACGTCGGACAGCGGCGGGTACCAGTCGTAGCCGGCGAGGATCTCGTCGGCGCCCTGACCCGACTGCACCACCTTGATCGATTTGCTCACTTCCTCGGACAGCAGATAGAACGCGACGCAGTCGTGGCTGACCATCGGTTCGCTCATCGCCGCAATGGTTTTCGGCAACGCGGGCACCAGCCGCGAATTATCGATGTGGATCTTGTGATGGTCGGTGTCAAACGTCTTGGCGACCATGTCCGAGTAGTAGTACTCGTCGCCCGACTGGCCTCCGGCGGAGTCGAATCCGATGCTGAACGTGGCCAGACCGTGCTGGCCCTGCTCGGCCAGCAACGCGACCACCAAAGACGAGTCGATACCGCCCGACAGCAGCACCCCGACGGGCACGTCGGCCACCATCCGGCGCGACACCGCCACCCGCAACGCCTGGATCAGCGCGTCCTGCCAGTCCCGTCTCGACCACGCCTGACGGTCGGGGTCGCGGCGGAATTCCGGTGCCCAGTACACCGTGTCGGTGTAGCTTCCGTCCGGCTGGATCACCCGCACGGTCGCGGGCGGTAATTTGCGCACGCCGCGGTAGACAGTGCGCGGGGCGGGCACCACCGCGTGAAAACTCATGTAGTGGTGCAGCGCATGGCGATCCAGTTCGGTGTCGACGTCGCCGCCGTCGAGCAGGGCACGCACCGTCGAGGCGAACCGCAGCTTGCCGGGCGAGGCCGCGATGTAGAGCGGCTTGATGCCAAGCCGATCGCGGCTCAGTGTCACAACCCCGGAGTCGCGGTCCGCGATCGCGAACGCGAACATGCCCTTGAAGCGCTCGACGCATCCGGCGCCCCACTTGTGGAACGCCTTGATGAGGACCTCGCTGTCGGCGGTGGAGAAGAAGCGATAACCGTCGGCCTGCAGTTCAGCGCGCAGTTCCTTGTAGTTGTAGATGCAGCCGTTGAACACCAGCGTCAGGCCGAGGTCGCTGTCGACCATCGGCTGAGCACCGTGCGCGGACAGGTCGATGATCGACAGCCTCCGATGCCCAAACGCCACCGGACCGTGCGCGACTACCCCGTCCGAATCCGGGCCGCGCGACACCATTGCGCCGGTCATCCGCGCCACCGCCGCGAGGTCCGCCGACTGCCCGTCGAATCGGATCTCTCCACAGATACCGCACATGATCCGCGACCCTACGCTTTTGACCCGCGTTGATGGTGCCGAGCAACACGCGCGCGGGCCGATCGCGCGAGCGTGGACCCGGGTACCTGTTCCACAGGTACCCTCGCAGCCATGAGGTGGATATGACCGAGTCACCGCGGCCCGGCTCACCCTCGGACCCCACCGATCCCTACCGAGACCCTTACCAGGGCTACTCCGACCCGGCCTACGCAGGCAGCGCGCCCCCCGGACCCAGCTACGCCCCCGCGTCGATGCCGTCGAATCCGGCGCCGACCGAACCGCTCCCCCAGTACTGGACGCAGATCTATCCGCAAAGCGGGCCCACGGCGTCCACCGGCGATCAGCCTCCCGAACCACCCCGCGGTCCGCGGCCCTGGCTGTGGGCAGCGGCGGGCTTCGCAGTCGCCGTTGTTCTCGGGATGGTGGTGTGGTTGGTCTACGTGAACACCAACCCCGCGAGGCAGACGACGTCCATTCCGGCGATGCCGTCGAGCACGTTCCCGCGGACCACCACCCCGTCCAGGACATCGTCGCCACCGATGTTTCCGCTGCCCATTCCTCTGCCGACGCTGCCGCTTCCGAGCGCGCCGTCCGGCGCCCCCTCCGGGGAGACCGAGCCGGTGGTCTATGAGGTGACGGGCTCGGGCCGGGCGATCAACATCACCTACATCGACACTGGTGGAGTGATGCAGACGGAATTCAACGTGCTGCTGCCGTGGCACAAGGAAGTGAGCCTGCCCAAGCCCGCGAAGGACGCGGCGAGCGTCACCGTGATCAACGCCGGCCGCGCCGTCACGTGCAAGATCTCGATTGGCGGTGTGCAGGTTCAGCAACGCAGCGGCGCGGTGCTGACAATCTGCAGCTCTTCGGGTTAGCGACGCCTCGCCGCCGCCGGCGCGCGTACCAGCAGCATCGCCACGAAGCCCGCGGCCAGCACCACGATCAGGCCGCCCAGGCCCGCACGGTCGGTGCCGAACGCGTCGACGAACGTGAAGAACATCCACGGCGCGAGGAATGCCACGGCTCGACCCGTCATGGTGTACAGGCCGAATACCACTCCCTCCTTGCCGTGAGCGGTCATCCGCAGGAGCAGCGTGCGCGCCGACGACTGCGTCGGACCGATGAACATGCACAGCAGCAGGCCGCACACCCAGAAGGCCGTGGAACCTGACAACACCAGCAACACCAGGCCGAGCGCAATCATCGACGCCAGCGAGAACAGGATTACCGTCTTTGACCCGACATGGTCGTCGAGCAGTCCACCGATGACCGCGCCGACCGCGGCCACCGCGCAGGCGGTCACCCCGAACAGCAGCACGGTGGCCTGCGAGATCCCGTACACGGTGACGCCGAGTATCGCGCCGAACGTGAACACCCCGCTGAGGCCGTCGCGGAACACCGCGCTGGCCACCAGGTAATAGACGACGTTGCGGTCGCGGCGCCACTCGGCGACGACGTCCGACCAGAGCTTGCGATAGGCGCCGAGCACGCCCGTCTTCACCGTCATCGCAGGGACGATGTCGGCCGGCGGCGGCGGGGCGATCAGCACCGGTAGCGCGAAAACCGCCATCCACGCCGCGGTCATCAGCATCGCCGCGCGCACGTTCTGCCCCTCGGCGGCCGGGATGTGCAGCAGCCCGCGTGTCGGCCCGTCGCCGGAGATGAACCCGGTGTACACCACAAGCAGCAGCACCACACTGCCGATATATCCTGCAGCCCAACCGAATCCGGACACTCTGCCGGACGTCTCGGGTGTCGCCAACTGGCGCAGCATCGCGTTGTACGGAACACTGGCCAGGTCGCTGCACGCCGCCGTAAAAGCGAGCAACGCCAGGCCGGCCACTAGGTAGCGCGGGTCGGCGCGGATCAGGCTCATCCCCGAGGTCAGCAGCACCAACATCGCGGTGAGCACGCCCAGCGTGCGTCGTCGCCGCCGTGGAACATCCACCCACACCCCGATGACCGGTGCGAACAACGCGACCGTGACGCCTGCGACCGTGAGGGCACGGCCGAGCAAGCTCGCCGGCGTGGTCGCGCCCGGCAGGCCGGCGCCGACGGTCTTGGTGAGGTAGACCGAGAACACGAACGTGACGACGATCGCGTTCAAACCCGTCGACCCGCAGTCCCACAGGGCCCACGCGAGCACGCGCCGGCGACTGGCCATGGTGGCTGAGCCTATCGACCGCCTGTCTACGATCGTCGGCATGCCAGTTCCCGCACCCACCCCAGACGCGCGCGCCGTTGTCACCGGCGCTTCGCAGAACATCGGCGAAGCCCTTGCCACCGAGCTGGCCGCCCGCGGCCACCATCTGATCATCACGGCGCGTCGCGAAGATGTGCTGAACGCGCTCGCGGAGAAGCTCACCGATCGTTACGGCGTGACAGTCGAGGTGCGGCCCGTCGACCTTGCCGACGCCGCCGAACGCGCGAAGTTCTGCGATGAGCTGAGCTCACGCAACATCTCGATCCTCTGCGCGAACGCGGGAACCGCGACATTCGGACCGGTTGCGTCGCTTGATCCGGCGGAGGAGAAGGCGCAGGTTGCGCTGAACGTCCTTGGCGTGCATGACCTTACGCTGGCCGTGTTGCCTCAGATGGTGGAACGCGGGGCGGGCGGCATCCTGATTTCGGGTTCCGCGGCGGGCAATTCACCGATCCCGAACAACGCTACCTATGCGGCCACCAAGGCGTTCGTCAACACCTTCAGCGAGTCGCTGCGCGGCGAGCTGAAGAAGGCGGGCGTGCACGTCACCGTGCTGGCACCGGGACCCGTGCGAACCGCGCTGCCCGATACCTCGGAGCAATCGCTCGTCGAGAGGCTGGTGCCGGATTTCCTCTGGATCTCAACGGAACACACCGCGAAGTTGTCGTTGGACGGGTTGGAGCGCAACAAGATGCGCGTCGTGCCCGGTGTGACGTCGAAGGCGATGTCGGTGGCCAGCGGCTACGCACCCCGTGCGATCGTCGCGCCGATCGTCGGCGCGTTCTACAAAAGACTCGGCGACGGCTGATTCGCGTCAGCGGCGAAATGGTTAGCGCCGGCGGGTTCCGGTGCCGAAGATGCTGCGGGTGATCTCGCGGCCGGCCACGGTGGCCGCCGACCGGAGAAAGCTCTTGACCGCCGGGCTCTCCAGCACCTCCTGCATCATGCCCGGCTCGACCGCCTTCTTCGCCACGACCTGGCCCGAGGCGCTGGCGGCGCCGGCCTCGGCGGACGGTGGCACGGCCCCCGGTGGTGGCGCGGCCTCCGGTGGTGGCGCCAGCTTGCCCTGCAGCCGCTCGTAGGCCGAGTCGCGGTCGATGGTCTGGCCGTATTCGGCTTGCAGCGCGCTGGCTTTGGCGGCAGCGGCGATCGCATCGGGCCCGATCGTGTCCATCAGCGAGCGCGGTGACCTCATTCGCGTCCACGCGACCGGCGTCGGCGCGCCGGTCTCCGAGAGCACCGTGACGATCGCCTCGCCGATGCCCAGCGACGTCAGCGCCGACTCCAGGTCGTACACATCGGTTTTCGGATAGGTGCGAACGGTTCTGGCCAGCGCCTTCTGGTCGTCCGGCGTGAACGCCCGCAGCGCATGCTGAATCCGCGCGCCCAGCTGCGACAGCACCTCGTTGGGCACGTCGGTGGGCAACTGCGTGCAGAAGAACACGCCCACACCCTTGGAGCGGATCAGCTTGACGGTCTGCTCCACCTGCTGGAGGAACGCCTTCGACGCGTCGGTGAACAGCAGGTGCGCCTCGTCGAAGAAGAACACCAGCTTGGGCTTGTCCACATCGCCGATCTCGGGCAGGAACGTGAACAGGTCGGCGAGCACCCACATCAGGAACGTCGAGAACATCACCGGGCGGGTGGCCTGGTTGCCGACCTCGAGCAGGGTGATGACGCCGCGGCCCTGCGCGTCGAGGCGCATCAGGTCCTTCGGGTCAAGCTCCGGCTCCCCGAAAAACGTGTCGGCGCCCTCGGCCTCGAGGTTCACCAGCGCCCGCAGGATCACCCCGGCGGTCGTCGCCGACACCGCGCCGAGCGCCGCGAGTTCGGGCTTGCCCGCGTCGCTGGTCAGGAACATGATGACCGCACGCAGATCCTTCATGTCGAGCAGCGGCAGGCCCTTCTGGTCGGCCCAGTGGAAGATCAGCCCGAGCGTCGACTCCTGAGTCTGGTTGAGCCCCAACACCTTCGACAACAGAATGGGACCGAAGCTGGAGATCGTGGCGCGCACCGGAACACCGACGCCGCTGGTGCCCAGCGACAGGAACTCGACCGGGAAAGCCGTTGGGGTCCAATCGTCGCCGGTGTCCTTGGCGCGGGCCACGATCTTGTCGTTGCTCACACCTGGCCGCGACAGCCCGGACAGGTCGCCTTTGATGTCGGCCATCATCACCGGCACGCCGGCGGCGCTGAGCTGCTCGGCCATCACCTGCAGCGACTTGGTCTTGCCGGTGCCGGTGGCTCCCGCGACCAGGCCGTGCCGGTTGACGGTCGCCAGCGGGATGCGGATGCGCGCGGTGGGATCGACGGTGCCGTTGACGACCACCGTCCCGAGTTCAAGCGCCTGGCCCTGGACCGCGTAGCCGGCGGCGATCTGTTGGGCGGCGGAGGCGCGGGTTGTGTGCTCATCGTTTCCAGACATTACTGCCAGAATCCGCCAGTGGAAGTCCCCGGATCCTGTTACGCCTACTGTTGAGCGCTGTGCGGGAAGAACTGGTCTGGATCGACTGCGAGATGACCGGTCTCGATTTGGGCAAGGACCGGCTCATCGAGATCGCCGCGCTGGTCACCGACGGTGACTTGAACGTGCTCGGCGACGGCGTCGACGTGGTGATCCACACCGATGAGGACGCCCTGTCCGGGATGGTCGAGGTGGTCACCCAGATGCACACCCGCTCCGGCCTGATCGACGAGGTCCGATCGTCGACGATCGACCTCGCCCAGGCCGAGGCGATGGTGCTCGACTACATCAAGGCGCACGTGCCGCAGGCGAAAACGGTTCCGCTGGCGGGTAATTCGATTGGCACCGACCGCGGTTTCATTGCCCGCGACATGCCGGCGCTCGACGACTACCTGCACTACCGGATGGTCGACGTCAGCTCGATCAAGGAGCTGTGCCGACGGTGGTATCCGCGGATTTACTTCGGACAGCCCGAGAAAGGCCTCGCCCACCGCGCGCTCGCAGACATCCAGGAGTCGATCCGCGAGCTGCGGTTTTACCGCAGGACCGCGTTCGTGCCGCCCCCTGGGCCGTCGACCAGCGAGATCGCGGCGATCGCCGACGAGATCAACGGCGGGACCGACGCATCGACGGATATGGATTCGGCTCCAGAGGCCACGAGCGGCTAATATCGCGATCGCCGCCGGACACGACTTCGGCGGCGATGGTGAGTGTAGTTCAGCTGGTAGAGCACCAGGTTGTGGTCCTGGAAGTCGCGGGTTCGAGTCCCGTCACTCACCCCACAGGTCAGGGGGGTGTTTCAGCCCTCTGGGCTTTTGCTTTATCTGCAACCTTAGTAGGGACAAAACGCCCTGTTCGTAGGCGCAAACGGACACGTTAGCGTTGCGCTAAGGTTGCAGATATGGCTACACAGAAGACAGCCAGGCGACGGAGTTGGGGCACCCTGCGCACCATGCGGAATGGGAGCATTCAGGCGAGCTACATCTACGACGGCGACGGCAAGCGGTACTACGCCATCCATACCTATGACTCCAAGATGGACGCCGAGGGCTGGCTAGCCAGTGAGCGCAGGCTGATCGAAATGGGAGGGTGGTCGCCACCGGAGAGCCGCGCCAAGCTCCAGGCGCTTGCGGGGGTCACTCTGCGGGAGTACGCCAAGCAGTGGATGGAGCACCGCGACCTGACCCCCAAGACCCGCTCCCTGTACACGCGACTGCTCAACACACGGATACTGCCCGACCTGGGCAACGAGATGCTGCGAGCTGTCACATCAGCCAAGGTGAGGGCCTGGTGGGTCGGCCTGGGCAAGGAAACACCGACGAGCAACACGCACGCCTATCAGCTACTTAAGACCATGTACAACACCGCAGTAGAGGACAAGGCCGCGGCGGAGAACCCGTGTCAGATCAAGTCGGCAGGCAAGCCGCCCAAGCCGCGTGACGTTAAGCCGCTCACCCCGGCAGAGCTTGAGAAGGTGGCCGAGAAGGTGCCCGAGCGCTATCGGGTTGCCGTTCCTGTGGCGGCATGGTGTGGCCTACGGTTCGGCGAACTAATCGAGCTGCGCCGCAAGGACATTCACAACGAGGGTGACCGGATGACCCTCAGAATCCGCAGGGCTGCAACGATAGTCGACAACGGCCTAGTGGTAGGCGGGCCAAAGACGGACGCCGGTATACGTGACGTGACCGTGCCGCCGCACGTCGCCGAGATACTGCGGGCGCACATGCAGAAGCACACCGGCAGAGGCCCTGAGGCGTTTGTGTTCACGACGACACGTGGACGACGCCTGTCCACCACAGCGTTCACCAAGTCCGTGAAGAAGGGGTTCGCCGCTGTCGGCAAGCCCGACATGCGAGTGCACGACCTACGCCACGTCGGGGCAACGCTCGCAGCGCAGGCTGGGGCCACCACCAAAGAGTTGATGAGTCGACTCGGGCACACCACGCCGGGAATGGCGATGCGGTATCAGATCGCCGCACAGGAACGCGACGTCAAGATTGCCGAGGCCATGTCCAAGCTGGCCGCTCAGTAGTTGCCGACCGGCGTGGCGAGTGCCAGTAGCGATTCGCGTTCGATGCGGATAAGGCGAGGACCAACTCTCACTGCTTTGATGCGTCCCTGGGCGATGTAGCGCCGCACCGTTTTTGGGTCAACCCCCAGCCATGCGGCTGCCTGTTGAATGGACGGGCGCGGAGGGAGTGTATCGGTCATGGCTTCAGCAGCTCTCTGCTCGACCGGACTCGTGCCAGGAGCCAGGCATCGGCGAGAGTGCGGGTGGAGATGTCCAGACGCGCGGCAGCTTCGGTCACTGAGATCAACTGAGGGCGGTGCCGACCGCGTGGGTTGGCCGTTATTGTCATGACGCCGCCTGGGGAGGGGCTTGCCGTGATTCGATCAGCGCGGCGCGGCGGGCAGCAATCCGGCGTAGCGCAGCGCTGATGACGAGCACTCGGTCACCGAGCGATGCGTGGCCAGCGCGGTCGAAGCACCACAGCGTTTGGCTGCTCACCGCGTCCGCACTATCGTGTTGGCTAGCGATGCTATTCGATCCTTGATTGCTGTTCCAGTGGGCGCGTTGGGTTCTGAGGGCGCCCATGGTGGTCGAGTAGCTGCGGGATTTGGTGGTGATATGGCCGCGATACCCCAGCGTGTGCAGCCACTTCCCTATCCCGGCGGCGCCGGTCTCTGCGAACTGGGCGATAGTGCTCAAGATGGCGCGGACGTGGTCGGAGACATCGAGTTCACCGATCGCCGCCGTAGTGATACGCCGGACACTGATGCCGAAGTCGGCCAGGGATTTGGTGACGTATTTGGCCAGGTAGCCGGCTACTCGCCGCCCAGGAACACCGCCCGTAGGTGAATCAGGTTGGGCAGGTGGACGATCGGCGCTGACCGGTTGGCTGACGATGGGCTGGGTGTCGATCTGGGTACCAAACCGCAGTACCCGCGACTCCCCCGTCGTGTCGTCGTCGACACTGAGGGTGACCGACCGGGCTGCCTGTTGAATCAGGGCGGCGAGGTCGGTTGGGCTGACCGGTGATCCCCAGTCGCTCGTATCGCTGTCGCCGCCGCTGGTGGTTGGGTCGAGGCGGATGAGGGCGTGGATGTGTGGGATGGCGCGGGCCTGCATTTCGACGACTTTGACGAAGCTGACTCGCACCGTGCCGGGATCGGTGCCGGCCGCCCGCAGCGTGGCGGCGAGGTGTCTGCGAAGGGTGATGGTGAAGCGCCGCCACAACTCTGGAAGGTGCCAGGTGAACAGGACATGCCCTGTGTAGTCGTAGCAGTCACCACACAGCGGCTGACCCATCGCAGCGCCGCCAGCTTCATGGGTTCTGCTGCACCACAAAGGTTTCCCGTGCTCACAGCGCCGGTAGCCGCCGATGTCCTTGTGGTCGTGGCACACTCGTCCCCCGCCGCCGTGCACAGGTCCGTAGCTGGGTGCGGTGAGGGTGGTGAACACCTGCGGGTGTTGGGCGATCGTGGTGGGAATGTTGTGGTGTCCGCCTTGGCAGCCGGCGTGCACGAGCTGCCAGGTGTCGCGGGCGTAGAGGTCGGAGCAGGATGGGCATACCGTTGCGCGGCGGTTGTTGCAGCGCGCCCAAACCGCACGTTCCCTTCCGAATGGGTCACGCCCGGTGAGGTGGATGGGATGCGCGCAGAACCCGACCGATTCGGCGCGCCGCCACCACGCATCGAACGCCAGCGAGGAGGCCCGCCGCACCATTTGGTCGATCACACGACCGTGGTCGATGGTGTCAGGGATGCCCGGCAACGTCACTATCGCGCTTCCCGGCGTTGTGTTGCTCACCGCCCACGTCCGTCCGCGCGGTCGGCACTCTCCCGCTTCCGGGCTGCGCCAGGTGGGGTGAAGGCGCGTGTCAGAGTGGTGATGTCACCGTCGGTGACGTGGAAGGCCCGGACGCGTTGGGGTTGCGCGGTGCCGTCGATCATCACATAGCCCACACCGGGGGTGGCGTCGGGGATGAGATCGCATTCCGCGCCTGCATCGCGGGCACCCTGTCCGAGCACCATCGCCGTTTGGGTGGCCTCGGTCAGTCGCAGCCCGATGCGCACGGTGAACAGCTGCCGCACGGGCAGAGTGTCTTTGGACGGATCCTGGATCGCGGCTATCACGCTGATGCCGACCGCTCGGCCTTGGGAGAGCAGCAGCCCAAGCAGATGTTCGATCTCGGTGCGTATTTTGCGGTCGGTGACGTAGGCCGTCAGGGCGGCGATTTCGTCGATGATGAGCACGTATAGCGGTTCTGCGGGTGTCGGAGTGTGCAGGCGGGTGTGACCGCGTAGCCGGTTGGCTCGGGCGTGCATCACTGTCACCAAGGCTCCGCAGCACGTCCAGGGTGGTGTCGGTGGCGTCGTGAGAAAACGCGCTGAACAGCGCTGCCCCGGCGCCGAGCTCCATGCCGCCTTTCGGGTCGATGACGCACAGCCGTACCTGACCGGTGTTGACGGTGGGGGCCAGGCCGGCAATCACCGACCACAGCACGGATCCTTTTCCTGCCCCAGTGGCGCCGGCGATGAGCAGGTGATGGCCGAGCACGGGAACCCGCCACCATTGGTGGGTGTCGGTGATCCCGACCGGCACGGCCGACAGGTCGACTTTGGTGCTGGCTTGGGGGCGTGGCAGCCGAATGGGTTGGGCCAGAAAGTCGTAGCGTGTGATCGTGATCCGCACCTCGCCGGGTGCGGTGGCGCGGATGACCAGTCGGTCAGCGCGCCAGGCGGCGGCGAGTTCGCGTGTGCGCTTCTGCCAATCGTCGACCGACTGGCCGGTGACCACGCGCAGGTCGATCACGTCGGTGTGCTTGCCGATCCAGACTGAACGCAGAAGCGGTGTGAGGGTGCGGTCTTGATGGCGTTGCGGTCAGGCCGTTGAGGGTGCAGACCGTGTCCCAGGTGCGGCTGTATCGCCACCACATCTGGAATTGCTGGCGCACAGGCTGCGCTATCCAGCTTTCAAAGGACTGCGCGTCCAGCGCAGCCCATAGGCCGTAGCCGGCGCCAAGCCCGATGGCGGTGAGCATCCCGGCGCCGATGCCGTAGCGCAGCGTCATTGTCAGACTGATGAAGGCAGGCACGCTGAGGGCGGGGAATAGGATCGCCATCCACAGCAGGTAGCCGGCCGCCTTGAACATGGCCCAGATCAGTTCGAGCGTCAGTTCGACAATCCAGTCGTCGTTGGATCGTTGTGATCCGGTGCCGCGTTTGGTGTTCGGTGAATGGGACATGCGTAATTCCTTCCTAGATCGCCTTGGGCTCGGTAGGGGCTGCCCACCCTGAGTCGCTCCGCGAGGGGGTTGGGGCGGGCAGCCCCGTCGATCTCCGATGGGGTTAGGGACGGGCGGCGGTGCCAGGGTTCTTCGCCGCCGACATGTCGGCGCCCTCAGTGATCGCGTCGGCGCGGTAGGCGATACCGGAGCGGCCGTCCTGCGACCAGGGCAGTGCCACCAATTCGGTGACAGTGACGGCACGGCCGGTGGAGACCTTCGGTTCTCCTGCGACGGTCACCGCAATGACGTCACCGCCCGATTGGTCCAGGGCCATGACCTGCACGAGCCACAGGGGCAAGCCTGTTGCCTTGTCCACCCGGGGTTGGCCGGTGTCGAAGTTCACCCGCTGTTCTGGCGCGCGAGTGCAGGTGAAGGACACCCCGGTCGTATCAATCTTGAGCTTCACTTATTCCTCCTGTTTGCGTTGGATGTGTTTGGCATGGCCGTTGTGGCCACGACGTCAGAACATCAGCGGCAAGCAGCTGGCCGTAAGTGACTGCGGGTGACACGGGGTGACTCCAAAAACGCGCACGGAGAAGGGGCCTTGATCGGGCAAGATCAGTGAGTGGCCGACGCCGCCCGTTCCCGTCCTGCGAGCGCGCAGCGATTGCGTGACGCGCGTGCCGCGTGGGGGTGGAGTCAGAATGATCTGGCGGCCGAGGTCGAGAAGATCCGGACAGCGCGTGGACTCACAGCGAGCGAGCCCGAGTCGTTACGCCGCCAAATCATCGGGTTCGAGAAGGGCCGAAATCCCGGCCCATTGTGGCGCTCACTGCTGGCCGATGCCCTCCAGGACGATGAAGACCGTCTATTCGGCCTTGTTGTTGATGCCGATCTGCCTCGCCCGCTGCTTGTGCAGACGCCAGTTAGCAGCGACGTCCTGGGTGTCATCTTGGCGCAACGAGCGGCGCATATCCGTGCTGAGCACCTGTTCGGTCCCGATTATGCCCGTGACCTGGTGGATAGGGACTTGACTACGATCGAGGAACTCATCCCGGTCACGCCGCCGAAGCTACGGTACGACGTTCGCCGTGCTGCTGGCAGGATCGCCGAACTGGGCGGCTGGATCGCCCAGGACAGCGGAGACCCAGTTAAAGCCGAGCAGCTGACTGTGCGGGCTCAAGACCACCTTCGGGCAGCGGATCCTGCTCTGCGCGCGATGATCTGGATGCGCCGCTCAAACATCCAGCTCCGCGGCGATCCCGAACTTGCTGTCGAGCTGGCTACCGATGCAGCCCGGCTCATTGATGAATTATCGGTTGGACGCTTAGCGGCGAGCATTGCCCGTCAGCGGGCGCTGGCCGCGATAGCCAATCACGACCGGTCAAGCTTCCTCGAGCACGCCGCACACGCTCTGGACATCGCGCAGACTGAACCGGTTACCGATGATCATGCCATCTACGCCACCCAGGCCTATGTGGCCGCGGAAATCGCCTCGGGGTTGATCGCCGTTGATCAGCCAGCCAAGGCGCTCGAGCTTCTGCTGGAATACCACAACAGATGGCCGGATGAGCAATACCGGGATTACGCGGTGGCGTCTGCCCGACTGCTGCGTGCCCTCGTCGTCCTTCGCGATTATCATGCGGCTCTGGATCACTTTGACACCGCCGCCCGGGCCTATCGGGTGGCACCTTCGGATCGAGCTCGCCGCGAATTACGCCACTGCCGCAAGATTATTCGTGACCGTGCCCGGACTGATAAAGGCCTGCCCCTGCTTACACTGCGGAGACGGATCGAGGCCACTTTGCAAGGAGACACCCAACGATGACTGAGCATCGCGCCGAGTCCGGCATGATCCTGCCAACGACCACGACGACAGATCACGACACCGTTCATGCCGCGGTCGCAGTACTTCCGGTTGGATCGTTCGAGCAGCACGGCCCCTACCTGCCGCTGGTCACGGATACGCTGATCGCGACAGCCATCGGGGATGCGATTAGTCGGAATTACAACGTGTTTCAACTTCCCCCGATCACATTCGGGTGCTCGCATGAACACAGTGATTTCGCTGGCACCGTCAGCATTTCGGCCACCACGCTGACCGCGGTCGTTGGCGACATCAGTAAATCCCTTCGTCAGCAAGACGTTAATGCACTCATCGTGGTGAATGGTCACGGCGGGAACTATGTCCTTGCCAACATCGCGCAAGAAGCCAATACCGACAACGCAATTCAGGTCGGGCTGTATCCGAGCCGGGACGACTGGACAGAGGCCCGCCATGCCGCCGGCATTAGCAGTAACCACCACGACGACATGCACGCAGGCGAACTCGAAGCATCCATCCTGCTCGCCGCTCACCCGGTCTACGTACGCGAGGGCTGGCAGCGCAGCGACCACACCGCATCTGATCGCCGCTACCTGACCACGCTGGGTATCAGCGCCTACACCACCAGCGGGGTCATCGGTTATCCGTCGCGAGCGAATGCCGATAAGGGCCTTTTGGTTCTAAACCATCTCGGCCAGGCAGCGGGAAAGCTCATCACCCTGCTGACCGATCGGCAGATCTGAACAGCTCACTGTGGCGGCTCCCGTGCGCTGCCGCTCCCGTCCGCCGCCACGGACGAACGGGATCGCAGCCTCGCGGCTGGAATGAGTTCACCGCGCGATCATCTGTGAGTTTCTGTCAGAATGATCGCGACCTCGAATGTCGCGCGCAACCCTGTTTCCGATTGTGCCGATGATGTCGTCATCTGTCGGTGGTGTGTGCCGGCCGGGGCTGAACGGCCGGGGCCGGGGCTGGGCGGTGAGGAGTTTCTCTACTGGTATCAAGGCCCTTATCGAGCCGGCCGCCATCGAGGGCGTCGCGTGGGATGAAGACGCAATCACCTTCGTAGTCCGGGAAACATCTGGTTACCCGTACTTCCTTCAGCAGTTCGGCCAGGACACCTGGAACGATGCGCCTGGTCCCGCAATCACCCTTCCCGATGCCCGAGTCGGTGCAGCTCGGGGACGAGCCGCCCTCGATGACGGCTTCTTCCGCGCCCGCTGGGACAGGGCGACCCGAGCCGAGCAGCGGTACCTACGCGCCATGGCGTCCGACGGAGACGCAGGCAGCTCCTCGGGTGATGTAGCCGCACGGCTGGGACGGGGCGTCAACAGCTTTGGCCCCGCGGGCGCCAGCCTCATCTCGAAGGGCCTGATCTTCGCGCCCGAGCACGGCATAGTGGCGTTCACAGTTCCAGGCATGGCCGACTTCATACAGCGGCAACCCAACCCCTGACCCATGCGCCCGGCCGGTGGGCCGCCCCGTCAGTCGTCGTCGGCATCGACGGGGTCTCGAGCGGGGATCCGCGCCCTGGGGACCGTCGATTGGCCGCCGGCGCGACATCCTCTGCATCTCGTCTACGCCATCTATGGCGTCTACCCGCCAGCCGCATACAATTCAGCACCGAGAAAATCCGCCGAAGGACGACTGTGAAATGAGTGAGCTTTCGAATATTCGTCGACTCGTCGACCATCTCAGTTCGATGATCACCGACGAAACTCCCGATGAGGACGTCCTGAGGGTGGCGGTAACGAACCTGATCAGCGTCGTCAATCTGCTCGAGTCCGAGATCAGGCTGCTCTACGAACGGGTAGGTCGAATCGAGCGAGAACGAGAAGCGGAAGCCGAACGCCGAAGCGTGCCGAGGAAGTAGGCCGGGGGCCTGAGTGTGAGCAAACCGAAACCGCGAACCCCGCTCGCGTGAGGAGGCCGAGGTGCGTGAGCCGAAACGTCCGGCCCCCGAGAAGGACAAGTGAAAGCCGCACCTGCCTGGTGAAGGCGGGTGCGGAAGCCGTCGGTGCCCGGCCTCCCGGTCGATCATCGCGCGTGGGTGTGTGGTTCGTGCAGGGGCTTGTCGCTATGCAGGCAGGCGATGGCCTCGGCCAAGGTCGGCCCGATCGCGCACACCTGGATCGCGGCGCCCCCGTCCCTGGGTGCGACCGTGTCTGTGACGAGCACGCGCCGCAGACGGAGATCACCCCGCCGCCCTCTGACATCGCTATGTCGGCTGGGGTTACTGGCTCAACGGCCAGTTCGGGACGTTGTGAATATAGGCACTCGGATCAACGCTTGTATCGCAGCTAGCACGGCGGTTCGACCGCGGTGTCTGATCTAGTAGGGAACGAACCGGCTGGTTTCGGTCGAAACTGAGTAACTGATTCCGGTCGAACGGTGCGCATCCCTTGTGCCCGACCGCTGTCGGCGGCCAATGTGACCGTGGGCGCGGACTTGAGGACGTTCGACCCTCGCCGCACCGTTGGTGGGGTGAGATGGTGACGGTGCCGGGGAAGATTGGTGGTCGCCGTGGGAAGCGACACTTCCGGTCATCCATACGCATGGAGACCGAAGCGCGCTGCTGCGACGATGCAGCGTCACCGCATCAATCGGTGTATGGGAGAGGACAGCACCAATGGCCGAGCACGCCATAAAGCGGCACAAGCCGCAGAAGAAGGCTGCGGTGAAGAAGGATGTGAAGAACGCCGTAGCCAAGAAGGTTGTGAAGAACGCGGTGGCGAACACAGAAGAGGAACGCGGCGCGAGGATTGTGGTCCTTACCGATGATCCTCGCAGGAGCGTCGTGATAGTGCCCGGTTGCCACATTGATTCCATGCGACAAAAAGAGGACGCGTACTTCTTCGAGGACGGCAACGCGTTGGTTGGGATGATTGTTCAGGGCGGCACGGTTGAGTATCACGCCGCCGACCGCACATACGTTGTGCGGCTCACCAACGGACGGCACACCGCTGAATGATCTTTCGAATATTCATCAACGCATCGACCACCTCAGTTCGATGGTCCCAGATGAAACTCCCGGCGAGGACGTCCTGGGGCGCCGAAAAGGCGGTTCACTCTGTGAGATTGTTCGGCAAGAACGCTTCGGCGATCGTATACGCCCGCGGTGCGGTTCCGCGATGACGTCATCGACGTGAGCCGCCACCCGGGCCACCCGCAAGGTCGGGCTGGGTGTGATGGGTTTGGCGGCGATGCTGGCCAGCCTCGGCATCCCTTACGACAGCGATGAGGGTGACGGCTCAACTATGAAGCCGGCATCAAATCCGAGACGGTTCAGAGTCCAAGAAGCAAGGTAGGCGGAGCGGGCCTCCTCGTTCGTGGAGGCTCGCTGCGCGAGCATGTCAAGGGCTTTGGCGTCATCGCGAGACAGGGCTTCGTCACATAGCCTTTTTGCTTTCGATCACGCATCGGCGATGGGCAATTCGTCCCACGATGACCAGTCGGAGTCTTCGGCTGTTTCGCGGTGGGCGGCCTCGGCGAGTTGCTTCCAGCCAACCGTCATTGCCTACGGGTTCAAGGTCGTGTTGGCGATGATGTGGAAGCCGGTGACGACGTCAGGGTCGATGGCAAGCACAGTGTCGGCGTGATTCACCCACGGATGCAGCAGTCGTTCGTAGCGCAAGACCTGGCCCGGATCGTTAACCGTGTACGCCCGCCCGGTAGCGACTTCGATGTAGTGCAGGTTGTGTGCCGGGTCGACGAGACGCCGCCCATCGCCGCGCCAATCATGCGCGCGTTGACGTCGGGCGCGTACGTCGAGGCGAGCTCGGCGGCCCACTCGGCATTCGCAACCCGGAAACACCTGCGCCGCGTCAGAATTCAGGCCCCCCAGCAGCCTCGACCTTCTCCAACGCCCGACGGATACGTTCGGTGTCCTGCGGTGTCCAGCCGTCGGGCGGTGCCACAGCCACCCAACCGTCGAGCTGAGCGTCCCCGTAGTTGTGGCCATGGCCGGCGGGCATCGCGGATGCGTCGGTCACGTCGAAACCGACCTGCCAGAACGTCACGATCGGGTACCAGCGCATCGACGCGGTGCGCCCCCGCCCGGGCGGTTGCACCAGCCAGTCCGGCCGTTTGAACAGCAGGTCCGGCGACCACCAGACAACGGCGTCGGACGCGTACTGCAAGAACAGCACACGGGTGCCCTCCCACGGTGGCGCGGCAACGGCGGCGATGTCGTCTCCCCGGGAGAACCGGACCGTTCGGCCGTTGTCATACCGTGGCTCGACTTCGGGGGTGCCGCGGTCGCGGCGCACCGTCAACACGTGCCACAGTGTGCTGGCGTTGGGCGGCCCCACCCACAGCACCGAGGAGAAGCCCATCTCCGCGATGTCGGGTAGGTAGCCGAACGCTCCCTGCCCTGCCATCGAGCCCAGGCTCTCGCCGTAAAGTGCCAACTTGGGCCGGTGATCGGGCGGTTGTTGCGCCCAGCGCCCCTGCACCCCGTCGATCAACGCCTTGCCGGCGTCGAGGGCGCTCTGCTTGTCGGCGAGGAACGAAATCATGCTGGGCAGATACGAGTACTGCATCGCGACCAGCGCGGTGTCGCCGTTGTACATCGATTCGATGGACCGTGCAGCCACCGGATCGACCCAGCCGGTGCCGGTGGTCGGGATGATCACCAGCACCTTGCGGTCGAACGCGTGGGTGCGCTGCAGTTCGCGCAGCACGACAGCCACCCGGCCTTGCGTCGAGTCGGCGGTCTGCAGTCCTGCGTAGATCCGGATCGGTTCCTTGGCCGGCCGGCCGTTGAGCTCGGTCAGCTCCTGGGCGTGCGGGCCGGTCGCGACGAAGTTGCGGCCCTGATACCCAAGGGTGTCCCACCGGGCGAAAGACTCTGGGCTGCCGGATCTTTCGGGTCGTATCGGCTGGGTGATGCCCGGACGCGTGCTGGCGTTGTGTGGCTCGTACACCGCGCTGGCGCCGGCGATGAAGCCGTGGATCAGCACCCCGTGCACCAGAGTGATGACCAGCACCACAACGATGGCGGTCCCGATGAACTGCGCGACCTCGTCGTTGACCTGCCAGCGCCTGATGAAGTACCGCGCGAACATCCTGACGGCGTCGATCAAGACCCGCGACACACCCACCACAGCACCGCCGACGGCGGCGGCGATGACCAGTGTCCGCATATAGCCCAGCGTCGACGGGCCCTGGGTGCCCATCAGCGCCGACACCTGTCGCTGCCATCCGGCGGCAGGGATCACCATTAGCGCGCCGGCCGCCGCCGACACCCCCACGCTCACGGCCTTCGCGCGGTACAGCACCCACGGGCTCGGCTGCCACCAGCTGCGCCCGCGCAGCACCATGCGGTGGAACACCTTGCCGATCACGACACCGATGCCGTAGCCGATGCCGGCGTTGACGCCGCCGATCAGCCCTTGAAACAGCCAGTCGCGGGGCAGCAGCGACGGGGTGAGCGACAGGCAAAAGAACAGCGCGCCGAATGCGACGCCGACGACGTCCAACCGGAGCAGGCTCCACGCCCACAGCAGCAGCGGATGGTAGCGGCGCTGCTCACCGGGTTCGACAGCTGGCGGCTCCTCGCCGGCGACGCTGTCGACATCGGAAACCATCGCGGCTATCCGAGTAGTCCTGGCAACACGCCTTCATACGTCTTATACGTCGCGGCCAGTTCGTCGAGCGGCACTGTGAATGGGCCCTGCACGTTGACGGTGTCAGAGCCCTGGTCGACCGTGCCACCCACCGCCATCACATCCTCCGGACAGACACGACGAACGCTATCACCAGCGCACACCCAGGATCTGCCACTCGGCCCCCACCGCGCTGGGATTCCGGGCGAATTCGGTCTCGACTGTCGCGCTTGCGCGCCCAGCCCGGCGCCGGTAACGCCAACCGGGCAGGTGTATCCCAGTCGAGCAGGCCGCAGTCCTGGAAACGCAAAGCCGCAATACCTCGAAAACGAGGTCCTAGGATCTACCCGCCGTTGCGGGTCGCAGGTCCCCCGCCAAGGGTTCCGTTGTGCCTAGTCGGCATGTAGCACGTGCTTCCATCCTGGATTGGTCGGCGCGAGACGCGGTGCTGACCGCAACGGTTCCCTACTGATAGCGATCGAGGTAAGCCGGTTTCGTCCACCGGCATTTGCGCGAGAACGCCAACCAACGACTCTGCGGCGTTACAGCTTCCGCAGCACCCGGGGAAATCGGCACGGCAGCCTCTTGCATCAGGCTTTCGCCGAGGCGGAACTACGGGACACGGGCATCCTCGCGTTGAGCATGTGGCCGTCCGGGCTGGGCGCAATCCCCTGCGACGCGCTCGATCGACGCCTCGGCGTGTGGGTTCGGTGCTACCCCGAAGTGCACGTCCAGCCCGTCGCCGTACGCAGCGGCATCGCGCATTACCTGGCGACACACGACGACCCCGTCGAGTTGCTTGTCGTGGGTGGCGCCCACGCAGGGCAGATACCTCGGATCATCGGCCCCCACCGTCATCCAGTGCTTCCCCACCCGGCTGCTCGGTACTCGTGGTGCGCCGATGAGTTCCATCTGCGAGGGCGACGCGCAGCACGTTCGCCTGCTGGACGGTACGGAAATGTGCGCGCGTCGGCTCCGGCCAGACGACGTCGACGCCGTCCTCGAACTCCATCAACGGCTCACGGAGCAAGAACAGTACTTGCGGTTCTTCGTAACCCACCCCACCTACCTCGACACTTTCGCGCGCAAAGTGGTGGAGTGCAACGACACCCAATCGGCCGTCGGCGCCTTTGAAGCGGGCCGCCTGATCGGCGTAGCCAATTACGTGGTATCTCGCGACCCCGGGGTCGCAGAGATGGCCGTCGCGGTCGCCCATGAGGACCATTTACGTGGTGTCGCCACAGCGCTGCTAAAGCGCCTCGGTCAGATCGCATCGGACAACGGAATACATTCCTTTACCGCCGATATCCTCGTCACCAACACCGCAATGCTGAAGGTAATCTCCGACGCCGGCTGGCGGCACACCTCCTACCTCGACGGATCCGTGCTCAACGTCACGATCGACTTGGCTGACATGCACAACCCCTACGCCCGAGGCGCCGTCAACGCCGTTTGAAGGCCTCCACCGCAATGGGCGGCGTCATGAACATCCGGTCCTCGCCAATCTTGGTCAGCAGGCCCGCCGCGGCCGACGAGTCGCGGAGATCTTGTTTGACCCGCGCCATCGCGAACACGATTCCCCTGCGCGCCAACTCCTCCCGAAGCACCTCCAGCAAGCGGCATTCCTAGGCGGCGAGTGCGGCGGGATGATCAGGAACCGTGAACTTGTCCCGGTTAGCGCCGGTTGAATGCCTCCACCGCGGTGGGCAATGTCAAGAAGATCCGGTCTTCGCCGATTTTTGGCAACAGCCCAGCGGCCCCGAGTGAGTCCCGCAGGTCCTGCTTGACCCTGGCCATCACGAACACAATCCCGCGTCGGGCCAACTCCGCCCGGAGCGCGTCGAGCGCGTCTAATGCGGTCAGATCGACTTCCACATTGGCTTCGGCGTTGAGCAGGAACCACTCAACAGGCGGGGTGCTGGAGTCGACGGCCCGCAGCGCGCGCCTGCGGAAGTCTTCGGCATTGGCGAAGCATAGCGGGGCGTCGTAGCGGTATACGACTAATCCGGGCACCGCAGTGGCGTCGGGATAGTCGTCGACGTCATGCATGCCGGGCAGCCGCGGCACGAACCCCTGCACGCTGTCATGCGCGTGGGCGACCCGGCGAAGCAGGTCGAGGATGGAGAGTGCGACCGCGGCGAGCACCCCGTACAGGACGCCTAGGCCCAGCACCGCCGCTGTGGTAGCTGCTGCCAAGATCAGTTCGCTGCGCCGGAAGCGCGCCAACCTCCTGAACTCGGACACATCGATCAACCGCAATGCGGCAAACACCACCAGAGCCCCCAGCGCCGCGGTAGGGAACAGCCGCAGCACGCTGCCCGCGAACAGCATCACGACGAGGACGAAACCCAATGCGACCACCGAGTAAAGCTGCGTACGGCTGCCGACCGCATCCGCGAGCGCAGTGCGGCTGCCGCTGGAACTCACCGGAAACCCTTGTGTCAGACCGGCTGTCGCGTTGCACACACCGAGCGCCCGAAGCTCCGCGTTGGCATCGATTTCCTGACCCTTCCGCGATGCGAACGCGCGAGCGGTCAGCACGTTGTCGGAGAACGCGACAATGGCGACCCCGGCGGCGGGCAAGATCAGTGCCCCCACCTCTTTCATCGGCACGAACGGGAAGCCTGGCGTCGGAAAGCCGTTGGGAATCTCGCCGACCACGTGAATCCCCTGGGCGTCCAACGACAACGCTGCAACGACGGCCGTCGCTGCGAGGACGGCGACGAGCGGCCCGGGCACGCGTGGCGCCCATCGCCCCAGCACGAGCAGCAGCAGCAGAACCGATGCTGCCACAGCGATCGTCGGCCAGTGCATCGGCGCAGTGCCCGCCGCAAACGACCGCACTTGGTCGACGAACTCGTCACCGGATACCGGTACGCCGGTGATCGTGCCAAGTTGGCTGCCGATCATGACGATTGCGATGCCGGTCATGTATCCAACCAGCACCGGCCGTGACAGCAGGTTGGCAAGGCGACCCAACCGTAGGATGCCGGCCACGAAACAAATCGCCCCGACGAGCAAGGCGAGGATGGCCGCCATCGCGGCGTAGTGGGCCGGGTCTCCGGCGGCCCTCGGTGCCAGCACGGCCGCCGTCATCAGCGCGGTGGTCGATTCCGGGCCGACGGACAGCTGACCTGACGATCCGAGCGCAGCGTACGCGACAAGCGGCACAATCGCGGCCCATAAGCCAGCGACCGGGGGCAGCCCGGCCAGGGTCGCGTACGCCATCACCTGTGGGACCAGGTAGGCGGCAACCGTGAGCCCGGCTAGCAGGTCTCCACGCAACCAGGCTTTCCGGTAATACCGGAACTGCGCCACCCCCGGCGCCCAATCGGCCAGCTTCATCGTGACGATCATTGTGGCCCGTGGGGGGCAGGATCGGGCACGGCGTCGGTCAACTGATCGGTCGGTTGCCGTGGAGGCAACTGCGGTCTCGATTGCGTGAAGGTGGCCTCACCGCGGATCCCGTCGGCGAAAAGCGGCCAAGCCGGCTCAATTCACTACGGTCAGATGCTGGTCGACATAGCGCACCACGTCGGCGAGGGTCCGTAGAGAAGCGTAGTCCGACTCGGGGATGTCGACCTTAAGTCTGGAATCCAATGAGAAAGTTCAGCCAGTCCATCGAGTCGAGATCCACCTGGTCACGCAGGAGCTTCATCAGTCGGTGATGTCGTCGGCGTCCACTTCGGGCGCAATGCCGGTCAATACCGACAGCAATGCCTCCTGAAATTCGGATGCGGGCGAATTCTGTTCCCGCTTCAAAACGTAGAGTCCACGGATCTCGCGCGCTCTAGGGTCATCGGGCTCTCCGCCCGCGGACGTTGGACCCGGTCCGGTCGTGGCACGTAGTCCGGCGGTCAGGTCGTCTACCACCCGTCGGCCCCGACCTATGCGTTCGGTCGGGCTGAGGTCGACTTGTTAGCGCATGCATTCCTCCGCGTCACCAGGTCGGAATCTCGACGCTATCGACGCGATGGGCGAGGTGTCCGGAGTCGGAGATCAAGTTGTGCGAGCCATCCCTTCCCACTCACGGGGCAATCGACGGTTTGGGCCTTGGATCTGAGGCACTCGGAGTTAGGCCGAGCAGTATCTGTGCCGCGACCGCTGACCATTGGCCCCGACACCTTCCGAGCCCGAGGATTTACGCCCGCGACAGAGAACATTGAATCGGCAGCGCTCACCGGGCGCCGTGCCGGCAACGTCCGGCTAGCGGCCGTATGTGGTGATCGGACGCGATGACTATTACGGACTTACCTCACCTTTGTGGCGGATCCACTACGCACCCACCATGAGGACCTTTGGCACTTGCACCTCCGATACCCACACGCGAATTGTGAGAACGAGCAGCCGAGATTTCGCACGAATTCGCTGGTTCGAGTCAATCGAGCAGCAATGCGGTTCCGCGGCAGCACTGCGGGACAACACGATCACCGTATTGACCGCGAATTCCATCGTTGAGGAGAGTGACGTGAACATAGCCGTCGTCGTCATTGTTGTCGTTGTCGTCACGTTGATTGTGGCCGCGTTGTCGATACGGGTGGTGATCCAGTACGAGAAGGGCGTGTTGTTCAGGCTCGGGCGAGTCATTGGTGTCAGAGAACCCGGCCTGACGTTCATCATCCCGGTCATCGATCAGTTGCGGAAGGTGTCGCTGCGCATCGTCACGATGCCGATCCAGTCGCAGGGCATCATCACCCGCGACAACGTCAGTGTCGACATTGCCGCCGTCGCGTACTTCCGGGTCGTGGACGCAGTCAAGTCAGTGATCGCCATCGAGAATGTGCGTTCCGCGATCGATCAAATCGCCCAAACCACACTGCGCAATGTCGTCGGCCAGCACACCCTCGATGAGACGTTGGCCGACACAAAGGTCATCAACGCGAGCATCCGTCAGATCCTGGATGTGATCACCCTGGAGTGGGGTATAGAGGTGACGTTGGTCGAGTTGAAGGACATCCAGCTCCCCGACAGCATGAAGCGGGCGATGGCCCGCCAAGCCGAGGCTGAGCGCGAGAAGCGCGCGAAAATCATTGCCGCCGAAGGTGAATCGTTGGCGGCCGCCGCCCTCGGTGACGCGTCGGACACCATGATGGCGCACCCCCTGGCGCTGCAGCTGCGAAATCTGCAGACGTTGATCGAGCTGGGGGTCGACAAGAACACCACGGTGGTGTTCCCAGCGCAGTTGATGAGCGCTATCGGTGATATCGGAAGCTTCTTCGCCCGCGAGACCGCGGCTGCCTCGACAATTCTGGAGCCGCCGATCGCGGCCCCATTGGCCCAAAAGGCGCAGATACCAACGCCCACCCCCACTGGGACAGTCATCTCCGGCTCAAACGTCCAACACTCTGCGGTTTGACGGCAGACCTACCAACACCCGAGACGATGAATTCAGAACGCCTCCGACAGCTTGTGGATACGCAAGGCCCGTTCGCTTCGATCTACTTCGAAGACTCGCACGACACTCAAGACGCCGCCGCCCAACTCGACGTCAAATGGCACGAAATACGCAAAGAGCTTGAGAACCAGGGCGCCGACGCCGCCCTCATATCTCGTGTCGAGCGCGCCATTCTCGATCTACGCCCCCCAGTCGGCCGGAGCGGGCGCGGCGTCATTGCCGGACCCCACAGGGTGTTGCTGAATGAACACCTCATCAGAGCACCGGCGTCCACTGTTGTTCGAATATCTGAGCTTCCATACATCGTCCCATTGCTCGAGTCCGGCGTTGTGCACGCAAACTACGTGTTGGTGGCGGTCGACCGGGTCGGCGCCGACATCACGCTTTACCAGGGAGACACCGTCCGATCCGACACGGTGGAAGCCGGCGGCTATCCCGTGCACAAGGCTCCAGAGTCCGCGAGCACAGGTTACGGCGATCCGCAACATCGGGGGGAGGACCAGCATCGGGCTGAGGAAGCCGTCCGGAAGAACGTTCGTGCCGTGGCGGACCGGCTCACCGAACTATTGGACGGCTCCAAGACAGAAGCCGTCTTCGTGGTCGGTCAGGACCGCTCGCGCGCCGAGTTGATCGCCGATTTGCCCGAGCGAGTTGCGACGCGCGTGGTGGACCTGGCTGTCGGCGCGCGCAACACGGGTGTCGATGACGAGGTTCGTCACGCGATCGAGGCCGAGTTCGAGCGTCGGCGGCTGGCCGTGAGCCGCGAGGCCGCCGAACGGTTTCGAGCCGAGAAAGGGCGCCGGTCCGGCCTCGCCGTCGAAGGTCTCGCGCAGGTGTGTGCTGCACTGCGCGAAGGTGCGGTCGAGACGCTGATCATCGGCGACGTCGGGGACGAAACGGTGCTCGCGAGTGACGATCTCACGACCATAGCTCTAACCGCCGACGTGTTGTCTGAGCAGGGGGTGGCGCCGACTCGGACATTGAGGGCTGATGAGGCGTTGCCGTTCGTCGCGATATCGATCGGCGCATCCTTGGTCCGCGCGAACGGGTCCCTAGAACCCACTGACGGCATCGCGGCACGGCTGCGTTACCCCGTCACCACCTGAGGGTGACAACGTGACAGGGCGGAGTCGATCTCCGGCGACGTGGGGGCAATCGCGGTGGGCGAGGACGAGTAACCCGGGCACTGGTATCCGAGCGCGACATCATGGGTGTGGTGGCCGCCCCTATCTGCCTGCCCCCGGCGTCGGTCAAGGCTATCGACGTGGCCGGCACCGATCTGGTGTGGTGTGACCTGAGGGCGACGTTCGGCGAAGTGGCGGTCCGGATGATGGATTGATCCCTACATCCGCCACGTCTCGGTGGAGGGGGACGGCGCCCTGGTGGACATCGTCTCGGCCCGCGACCTGCTCGGCGTCTACGGCGCCAACGCTGACCTAGGATTCGGTTCGGTATGAAGTTCCGATCGGTCGCCGCCCTGGTGGGCCGACGCCTGGCCGGGGTGGCCGGCTGGGACTTGTGCAGCGCCGTCACACCTTCGCCGAGCTGGGCCTGCATCACGATGTGGTCTTCATCGATCCGGGCAAGCTCGGCATGCCGGAGAACGCCCTGTTGGCCATGGCCATGGGCTGCGACATGGTCAACGTCGCCCGCACCGACCTCCAGACGGTACAGGTCGACGACCTGTTCGAGTACCAGCCCGGATGGGGCATACCGGCCCCGCCGACGTCGAGGCGCTCACCGCACTCATGGCCTGCTGACCCGGCTATGTCGAGTCCGGTCGCGGCGGGAGCGCGCGGCGCACCCAGAAGGTTATAGCCGGAATTCAAAGCTCGGTACTCCTCGTCGTGAGGTCTGTGCCCGCATCCGAACGTTGCACCTGCAACCCGGATCCCGGTCGCACACCGAACGCCGTCCTCTACAGACTCCCGCGGCTATGACTACTTGAACGCATCAGAGAGACCATCGGCCCCTTACTCTGTGACCTTCGCCCTTATCGGCCGACCGCCAGGTGCGATTAGCGTCGCCGTCATTAGCGAACAACGCAGAAGCAGAGGAGATTTTGATATGACGGGTACTGAGACAAAGACCGTGGCGCCCCGAGCGGCAGACCTAGTCGACGAGGTGCGTGAATCGGCCAAAGCGGGACAGCACGCCGCGAGCGAGGCTTTGCGTACTTTCCGTCACACAGTAGATGAGGCGATTCCTGAGAGCCTCCAACCCCTGCGCAAGACGATCGTCGACGCCGCGATCGATTTGGCCGACCGGCTCGTCACCGCGCAGTACGAGTTTCACCGCAGCATTGTGCGCAGCGCGGACCGGGCACTGAGCAAGTCTGACGACGAAAAGGAGTGAACGCCCCGTGGTGTCGTCAGGCGGTGTTGGGTTGGCTGATGCACCGCTAAGTGGGGACATGCCGGCGCTGGGCGAGCAACCACAGTCAAATCCGGCACAAGGGCAGGTGATGCGAACCAATGAACCGTCCCGGGTTTGATGCCAGCTTCATGGTTGAGGCGTCGCCAGTCCATGAGTACATCAATGGGACATCCTGGTGGCTTAACCTGCTCTCGCCGGTCGGGTTAGTCCTCTTGTCCTCTTGAACCGACGAGTACGGCGCGAATTGGCGAGAACCTAATACGTTCACCTCCAAGCGTCCCAGGCGCGTTGACGACGCGGATCGTCGAATAGTGAAGGGAAACATGTTGAGTAGTCGCGCATTAGAGGTTGTCTCGTGGAATCCCGAGGACCACACGGACATACCAGGTTTCGCACACGGCCTCACCAGGTACGGGGGTCACTGGTTCGATGTCGGTATCTCGGTCGTGCCGGTAGACGTCGATCCGCTGGAAGCGCTGGACAGTGTCTTCCGAAGGCTGCGAGATATCATTGAGAGTGAGAAGCCCGCGATCCTGTACTTCACAGTCGACTTGAGGGTGGCGTCCGACTCTCCGATTCCTCGTCCACGCTGACTCGGTCATCGTGATGGTTCGGTGATCAAAGTCCGGCCTAGCAACTGACTTTCGCCGACCCTAGATCAGGCCGCCGCGCTCGCCAACGACTGATTCGTAGAACACTTGAATCCGGTGCCGGCCAATAGATTGGCGCGAAAACAAGTCGGTGCCGTCCCCACGAGGTTGTTCCTCAATAAGTTCGCCCCTTTGCGAAATCGGGCGGGCGACATGTTCCGATTACCGGTCTGGGCGCCCGCTGAGCTTAGCGGGGACGCACCACGATCACCGGCGTGCGGGCGGCGTGCACGACGGCGGTGGCTACCGACCCGAGCAGCATTTCTTCGAATCCGCCCCGACCCTGGCTGCCGACCACGACCAGTTGTGCGGCTTCGGCCTGCTCGAGCAGATGACGTGCCGGGTGGTCGCGTGTCACCACTCGGTGGACGCTGACGTCAGGGTAGCGCTCTTGCCACCCGGCCAGACGCTCTGCCAGCGTCTCCTCTGCGCTGGATTGGATCGTCGACCATTCCACAACGACGAAGTCATCGAGACGATCGGCGTCGCTCCAGGAATGCAGAGCCACCAGATCGACGCCACGCCGTGAAGCCTCATCAAAAGCGATGGCGGTTGCCGATTCTGATGCCGGTGAGCCGTCGATGCCCACCAGCACCGGTGCGCGGGAGGCCGCATCTGGTGGGGCAGCTTCATCGTGGACGACCGCGACAGGACCGTGCGCGTGATGGACCAGCGCGGTGCTCACCGAGCCCAGCAGCGCGCGGCGCAGCGCCCCGTGTCCTCGACACCCAACGACGATCATCTGCGCTTCTTTGGAGAGATCGATCAGGGTCGGCACGAGCGGACAGAAGACGACCCGTGCCTGGATCTGTAGCTGCCCGTCGCCGACGCTCGCTTCGGCGATCCGCTTTGCGTCGGCGACGATCTGCCGGCCCTCTTCCTCCTGGCGTTGGCCGAAATACTCAGGGACGCGGGACTCTGATAACCCCCACGCACCCCATCCGCCCAGCGGTGTGGTGACGATATAGACGAGATTCAGTGGGGCCGAACGCATCGTTGCCTCATGTGCCGCCCACCGCACCGCCGCATTGGAGTGTTCCGAACCGTCAACCCCTACCACGATTCCTTCTTGTGCTGAGCCCTTGGACATACCCGCCTTCTTCCTTGACTTCAGGCAAGTGGCATAGGCAGAAAGACCCACGCCTATCCCGAGCGCGTCGGGTGATCAGCCCGTAACGCCCGTCGTAGCGCTGGTACAGCACGCTGCCGCGGCCCGCGGAATCGTGACAACGAACAAGAACGGCGCGGCGCCGGCGAGCTCGCCGCGTGTCGACACCTTGACGTCGAGGACACCTGGAAAATCAGGTCTGTACCGCACGCTTTTGTTGCTACGCCGCCGCTCACCGCGCTCGCTAGGGCCGAAGGTCCATCGCGAAGCGTTGTGAGGTCAGAACTCGCGGACGCGGCCGACGAAGCCGCCGCTGAAGTCCGTGCCCGGCCGCGACCACGGGGGGCTGAACAATGCGGGCCGTCTACCACGAGCGGTTATCGGAGCTGTCCCTCAAGTTGGGCGAGATGTGCGATCTGGCGGGGTCGGCTATGGGACGCGCGACTCGGGCCCTGTTGGAGGCCGATCTCAGTCTCGCCGAGCGGGTGATCACCGACCATGAGCAGATCGTGGCAATGAGCACCCGCGCGGAGGCGAGCGCCGTTTCGCTGCTTGCGCTGCAGCAGCCGGTGGCCGGTGAGCTGCGGGCCATCGTCAGCTCGCTTCAGATCGCCGCCGACATCGATCGCAGGGGCGCATTGGCATTGCATGTGGCCGAGATTGCCCGGCGGCGGTATCGACAACACGCGTTGCCCGACGACGTCCACGACTGCTTCTCTGAAATAGGCAGGGTGGCAGTTAAATTGGGCAGCAGCGCACAGGAAGTGCTACCTTCCCGCGACGCCCGGAAGGCCGCTCGGATCCGCGAAGAAGACGACGAGATGGACAACCTGCACCGGCACCTGTTCACCTTGCTGATGGATCGCAAGTGGAAGCACGGCGTACCCGCCGCTGTCGACGTGGCCTTGCTGGGTCGGTTCTATGAACGCTTCGCCGACCATGCCGTCGAGGTGGGCAGGCGGGTGATCTTCCAGGTGACCGGCGAGCTGCCACCCGAACAAGAAGTGTCTCTACCTAGTGACCGTCGGCTTCGGCAGTTCAGCGGCCGTGCCCCACGACTGATCCGGGCAGCGCGAGTCTGCGCACGTCGACCAGTCTGGCGATGTCGCTTGCGGTGACGATGCCCACGACGCGGCCCGCGTCGACAACAAGCGCACGACCACCGGTATCGGGTCGCAGCCGCTTCAGCAGCGCGGTGAGCGGTTCGTGCGGCGCAGCGGTCGGCACCCGCTCCAGTGGTATCGCGGCGTCGCGCACCAGGGTGGTGGCACGCTCACCTGCGTCTACACCACGCAACTGCGCCAGCGTGATCAGTCCGGTGATCGACCCGTCGGTGCTCTCGACCGGATAGGCCGAGTGACGGTCGCCCAGCAGGTAGCGCTGAATGAAGTCCTCCACGGTGATCGAGCCGGGGGCCTTGTGCGGGTCGGCGGTCATCGCGTCGACAACGCGCACACCGGCGAGGGCCTGACCGGTCAACGCCTGGTTCTCCTCCTCGCGCGCAGCCATGAAGATGAACCAGCCGACGAAGACCAACCACACGCCGCCCACCAGAGATCCCGCCATGAACTCCAACAGCCCGAGGCCGATCAGGACGAACGCGACCATACGCCCGGCGCGCGCCGCCCCGACCGCAGCGCGCACCTTGTCGCCGTACCGGCGCCACAGGTAGGCGCGCACAATTTGACCACCGTCCAGCGGTGCACCCGGCAACAGGTTGAAAAGCCCCAGCAGCAGGTTGATTCCGGACAGCCACCAGGCGACGCCGACCACGATGTGCGTGACACCGAACGCGTCCAGGCCCGCCGCCACGCCCGCGAAGATCGCCGCCAACGCCAGGCTGGTCGCCGGACCCGACACCGCGATGCCGAACGCTGATCTCGGTGTCTTCGGGTCGCTGCCGAGGCGGGTCACCCCCCCGAACAGCCACAGCGTCACCCCCAGCACCTCGATGCCGGCGCGGCGGGCAAGGACCGCATGCGCCAGCTCATGGGCCAACAGCGACGCAAGCAGCACCACGGCGCCACGGCCCGGCCATCCAATAGGCCGCCGACGAATAGCCGGGGACCGCGCTGGGCAAGGAAGCGGCCAGACTCCACGTAAA
>CAWHDL010000011.1:0-102713 GCA_963828065.1 uncultured Actinomycetota bacterium
CCGACTACGACATCGAGGACCAACCCATCCATCTTGTCAGTGCGTACGCACCGCTGGTGAAGCTGCCGGAGCTGTCGCGAGCGATCGCCGGGCACCTCAGCACGGCGGGCGGCGGGCGGCAGGTCGTGGTTGACCTGGCGCTGTGGCGCCACGGTGAGAGCGCCGACATCGACGCGGTGGTGGGGAGGCGGAGAAGTTGCTGGCCGACTGGACTTCGGGCGACTGCTGCGGCGGCTCGACCTGACCGTGACGACCCTGGAGGGCGAGGCACCGGAGCGGTTCCGCACCTATCACGTGACCTACCGCCAGCCCGACGGCCAGTTCGTCGAAGACACGGCCTACCGCAATCTGCACCCCATGCTCGCCAAGCGTCTGGACCTGTGGCGGCTGTCGAACTTCACGTTGCGCCGGCTGCGCTCGGCCGAGGACGTGTACGTGTTCCACGGCGTGGCGCACGACAACCCGGCTGATCACCGGCTGTTCGCGCTCGCCGAGGTGCGCGACCTCACGCCGATCAGGGCCGACACCGGTGCCGTGCGCTACCCGCTGCTGGAGCTGATGGGTCTGGAGGCGCTGTCGGCGATGCGGGAGGAGCTGGCCAGGTTCGACGCCAAGGATCGGCCGGCGGCCAACCGGATCGTGCTGAATGTCCGTCCGCCCTGGGATATGCCGCGTGACGCGTGGCCCGAACTGGCACGGTCGCTGGCACCGCTGGCCGTCGGCGCAGGCCTGGAGAAGGTGGTGCTGCGCGTGCGACTTCCCGACGGCGCCGACCGCGTCCTTGACGTGGAGGGCCTTGGTGGCGGTGTGACGGTGCGCGAACGGCCACCAGGCCAGGAGCAGATCCGGTCGCTGACGCCGTACCGGCAAAAACTAGTGCGCGCCAGCCGTTTTGGTGTCCCCTACCCGTATGAGATCGTGCGGATGCTCACCCCGCCGCCCGAAGCTGTCGCGCGGTTCCCGCCGGGGCAGTTCATCGAGCATGATTTCGACGAGCACGGCGACCTCGTTGCGATGTCGCGGCCGTACGGGCAGAACACCGCCAACATCGTCGTCGGGCTGCTGCGCAATGACACCGAGAAGGTGCCAGAAGGGATGACCCGGCTGGCGCTTCTCGGTGATCCGACCCGTGGGCTGGGCAACATCGCCGAGCCGGAGTGCCGGCGGATCCTCGCCGGACTGGACCTGGCAGAGCGCATGCAGATACCGGTCGAATGGTTCACGCTGTCGTCTGGCGCGAAGATCGCGATGGACAGCGGCACCGAGAACATGGACTGGATCGGTGCGGTGTTGCGCCGTCTCATCGAGTTCACGCAGCGCGGCGGTGAGGTCAACATCGTGGTCACCGGCGTGAACGTCGGTGCTCAGCCGTACTGGAACGCCGAGTCGACGATGCTGATGCACACCCGCGGCATCTTGGTGATGACGCCGGCCAGCGCGATGGTGCTGACCGGCAAACAGGCCCTCGACTTCTCCGGTGGAGTGTCCGCAGAGGACAACTTCGGGATCGGAGGCTTCGACCGGATCATGGGACCCAACGGCCAGGGCCAGTATTGGGCGCCCAGCCTGGCCGACGCCTGCGACATCCTGATGCGGCACTACGAGCACACCTACGTCGTGCCCGGTGAAGCGTGGCCACGTCGGCGGGCCACGACCGACCCGATCGACCGGGATGTGCGCTCTGCGCCGCATGCGCCGATCGCCGACTCTGATATGACCACCGTCGGCGACATCTTCTCCGCCAGCCACAACGCCGAACGCAAGAAGCCGTTCGACATGCGCTCGGTGATGGCCGCTGTCGCCGACGCCGACTCCGAACCGCTCGAGCGCTGGGGGCAATGGCGGGCCGCCGAGACCGCAATCGTGTGGGACGCGCATATCGGGGGTGTGCCGGTGTGCTTGATCGGCATCGAATCCCACACGGTGCCGCGGCGCGGATTCGTGCCGGCCGGCGGCCCGGCCTCGTGGTCCTCCGGCACGCTGTTCCCTCAGGCGTCGCGCAAACTGGCGCGCGCCGTCAACGCCGCAAGCGGCAACCGTCCCCTGGTCGTGTTGGCGAACCTGTCCGGCTTCGACGGCTCACCGGAGTCGATGCGCCGCTGGCAATTGGAGTACGGCGCGGAGATCGGCCGCGCGGTGACCAACTTCCGCGGCCCGATCGTGTTCGTGGTGGTGTCCCGATACCACGGCGGTGCGTTCGTGGTGTTCTCCAAGACCCTCAACGAACGGCTGGAAATCGTGGCCTTGGAAGGCTCATTCGCGTCGGTGATTGGTGGCGCGCCGGCCGCGGCCACGGTGTTCGCACGTGATGTGGAGGCGCGCACGCAGCGGGATCCCCGGGTACGCGAGGCCGCCGAGCGGGTCAGGGAGGCGACCGGCCCGGACGCCAGTACGGCACGAGCGCGGCTCGGCGAAATCACCACGACGGTGCGGTCGGCAAAGCTCAGCGAAGTGGCCGAGGAGTTCGACGGGATCCACACCGTGCAGCGGGCACTGGCGGTGGGGTCGATCGACCGCATCATCGCTGCCGAGGCGCTGCGGCCATACCTTGTCGACGCCCTCGACCGGGGCATGTCAGCGGTCATGTCAGCGGTATAGCGGGCGATCGAGCCAGGAGTGCCGCGGTGCCGCGGGCGCCAAGACGGCCGGATCACCGAGGGCGACCGGCGGCGAGGTGCGCACCTCGGCCGCCACGGTGAACAAGAATCGGCCATCACGCCGCCACCAGCCGGGAAAAACCCGGCCCTCAACGGCGCGGACGGTCAATCCGCCCCACCCGTCGTCGCCCGGCGGGTCCAGCGCGACCTCAACGGAGCGGGTGTCCCGGCGCAGTCCGGTGCGCAGCACCTTCAACGCGCTTTCCTTCGCCGACCAGATCAAGTTCGCCGCCGCGTCGCGCTCCCCACCCACCGGATAGGCGGCGACCAGGCGCTGCTCGGCCGGGGTGAGGAAATCGGCGACGAAGCCAGGCGTTCGCGACTCCACCAACTCCAGGTCGCAGCCGACCGCCGGGGCGTGGATCGGGGATGTCACGCACACCGCCCAGCCGGCCCTGTCGGAAATCGATACGCCCAAAGCCAGTCGCGTGTCGTCCACGCACACGTACGGCGCGCCGCTGGGCTCATTGCGCACCTCGATGCCGGCGAGCGCCGTCGGGTCGGTGGCGTGCCCGATCACAGCCGCGACGGCGTGCTTGGTGACCAGCCGGCGCAGGAGGTACTCGGTGCGCCGCTTGGTGTACCGCAGCCCGGCCAGCACGTCCGCCTCACCGGGCGCCAGCCACTGTTGTCCGGGAGGTAGCGCGTCCTCGCCCAGCGCGAGCCACCGATGCCCGCCCGGATCGGCCGGGGGCTGTGGCATGGGCGCCTCCAGGGACAGTCCTTTCCGCCGAATGTGCTGCGGCAACGTGTCCTTTCGTCGGGTCAAGCCGCGTTGGCGGCGGCTAGGTAACAGCGCTGACCGCCGGGGCTGGCACCTCAAGCGGGTCGAGCGAGTTGCCGGGCGGGATCGACAAACAGTTCTGCAGCGCCGGCAGGCCGGTGAAGCGCTGCTTGATCCAGGAGATCGCGTTGCGTAGCCAGATCCCGGTGCTCGTGATGTGGCTGAGGGCGTCGTACTGCTCGTAGTGGACCTTCGTGCCCTTCGCGCAGTAGCGGCGGGCCAGCGTGCGCACGTCGCCGGCGATCATCACCCCGTCGCCGGCGCCGATGCCCGGTTTGTCGCCCGGCGTCCACTCGAGATCACCATTGGCGCCCTGGCCGATGAACAGCGGAATCGTCGGTGTCCCGCCGGCGTCCATGATCAGCTTGTTGGCCATCCTGGCGTAGAGCGGCAGGCTCTCAGGCGTCGGGTAGTCGGGGCTGACCAGATCGGCCCACGTCAGACCCCCGTACCGGCCGAGGGCGTTGACGATCGACGCGGTCTGCATGTCGTGGTAGACCCTCGCGCCGTGGTCGCTGAGATAGGGCGTGAAATCGACCTCGAACGCGCGCGCAATGCCGATGAGCGCCATCGGCATGACGCCGGCCCAGAGGTAGCTGCCCTCGACGTATTGCAGGTTGTGCGCCGGGTGGACAAGCAATCCGCCCATCGCCGCGCCGATCATGCGCCGGTCGAGGTCGGGCGCGTACGCCGGGGCGAGCTCGGCGGCCCACTCGGTAGCGAGCGCACCGCCGGAGTAGCCGAGCATCGCAACCTTCGCGTTGGGCGGGAGCCCGACGGTCGACGAGTTGAACGCGGCGCGGATCGAGTCCAGCGTGTTCATCCCGTACTCGGGGCCCGCGGCGAAGTCCGCGCGCTGGCCCTCGGTATCGGGCACGATGACCGTGTATCCGTCGGCGATGAACAGACCGAAGACCGCGAGCTCGACGGTGGGGACAACTCCGCCGAGCGTGAGTCCGCCCGAGATCGCATACGACGGCTCGTCGTTGCGGTTGAGCGAGTCGTAGGCGGACTGATACGAGAGCACCTTCGTCTTGTTGCGCTGCACCAGCGGCTGAATGACCGAGGTGACGTTGGCGGTCGGGGTACCGGTTTGGCTGGTCGACCGGTAGAGCAGCTGTGTGGTTTTCAGCGATGTCGGGACACCCAAGATGTGGTAGGCAATGCTGCGCGTGGCCAGCACCGTTCCCGGCGCGATGCTCTTCAGCGGCGTGTTGCCGGTGTACGAGTAGAACGGATCATCCTTCGGCTGCGGCATGGCCACCGGGGCGGGCGCGCCACTCGGATCGGGGTACCAACCAGTTCGTTGCAGTGGTGCAGTCATCGCTCCCCTTTTATCCGTCAACACCCATGTTGCCCGCCAGGGAGCCCCCACAACAGGGACTTTCGACCTTGCGATAGGTGCCTGAAACCCTAAGAAGCGGCCGGAAACGGACGCCACATCCGCGGGAGGCCGCCGAATTGGCGCCGGTGCGGGTGGCAGGCCGACGTTAGGGTGTCGTGGTGACGACGCAGCCTTTTGTGCCGCCGGGGGAGCCGGCCGCGCCGCCGGGCACCGGTGGCGGCAAGATCGCGGTGGATCCGCCGATCAACGCGCCGATCCCGCCGCAGCGCAGCGTGTGGGCGATCGTGCTGCCGATCACGCTCGTGGTGGGTGTGGTCGGGTTCATCATCTCGATGTACGCCACCGGGATGCGCAGCTTCGGCAGCTATGGGCTGTTCGGCGGCATGATGGCGTTCGGTCTGGTCGGCACGCTGATCCGCGGGCGCGGGGCGTCCAACAAGATGTCGCACAGTGAGCTCACCTCCTACCGGCGGTCGTGGTTCTCCCGGCTGGACGAGGTGCGCGACGAGGTCGACGTGCAGCGCCACCACCAGTGGCAGCACCGCACCCATTTCCATTGGGAGCCGAGCCGTTTGGTGGGGGTGGGCGGGTCCGCCCGGATGTGGGAGCGCAGCCCGCGCAGCGACGAGTTCGCGGTGGTACGGGTGGGGGTGGGCAAGGTCGCACTCGCGATGCAGATCGAGAAGCCCAAGATTCCCGACGCCGCGCACATCGAGCCGGCCACCGGACATGCGTTGCGTAAGTTCCTCATTGAGCAGGAATACATCGACGACGTTCCGAAAACGATCTGGCTGCGCCGCTTTCCGGGGCTGTCGCTGATCGGTGAGATGGACGCCGTGCGCGCGGTGGCGCGGGCGATGATCTGTCAACTGGCGGCCTTTCACAGCCCCGCCGACGTGCAGATCATTGTGGTCAGTTCAGCTCCGTCACAATGGGATTGGGTTAAATGGCTGCCGCACGTGCAGCACGGCTTGGCCCGCGACGGCTGCGGGGAGCGGCGGCTGGTGTTCTCCTCGCCGGCCAAGCTGGAGGCGTTTCTCGACGAGGCCGAACCACCGCGCGCCGAGTGGTCGCCGCCGCCGTCGGGCCCGCACGGCGCCGATGGCGGGGGCGCGCTGCCGCTGCGGGTGATCATCGACGATCAGTGCGCCACCGCCGAGGACTGGGCCGGGCTGACCGGCAACAGCGGCTATGACGGCACCTGCTTTGTCCGGCTGGCGCCGTCGGTGCCGGCATCGCCGGCGTCGGCGGGCGGCTTCTCGCCGCGCACCTGGGTGGGTTTCGACTCCTCCACGACGTACCGGCTGGCCGACGGGGTGCTGCGCAAGCGGGTGGCCGCCGATGAGCCGGCGCTGTTCAACGCGTCGCGGCGGCCCGGCGACGAGCTCGACGACGCGTTTTATGCCACCGCCGACCAGATGAGCCTCGCCCGGGCCGAGCAGTTCGCGCGGGCGTTGGCGCGCTGGCGCGCCCCCGGCGCCGCGGTGGCCGCACCCAGCAGCGACGTTGAGCGGCGCACATTGTTCGACGCGCTGGGGGTCGCCGATCCGGAGCGGATGGATCTGGACCGGCTGTGGGCGCCGCGGCGCACCCAGGGCCGCGACTGGCTGCGCTTCCCGGTCGGGGTGGACCCGTCGGGTCAGGTGGTGGAGTTCGACCTCAAGGAGGGCAGTCAGCAGGGCATGGGGATGCACTCGCTGTTCGTCGGGACCACTGGCGCCGGCAAGTCCGAGGGCATCATCACCCAGGTGGCGTCGCTGGCATTGACCCACTCCCCAGAGGTGGTCAACGTGGTGTTCACCGACTTCAAGTTGAAGTCGGCCGCCGGTGTGCTGGAACGGTTTCCGCACGTGGTCGCCTCGGTGAGCAACCTCGCCGACGAACGCCATCTGGTGGGCCGGATGTATGAGGCACTGGACGGGGAGCTGGATCGTCGCGGCGCGCTGTGCGCGGCGCTGCCGGACTGCCCGGATTTGACCGCCTACAACCAGAAGCGGCTGACCGATCCGTCGCTGCCGCCGGTGCCGGCGCTGTTCATCATCTGCGACGAGTATCCAGAGCTGCTCTCCGATGAGCAGTGGGGCCCGAAGTATCAGGAGCTGTTCTGGCGGATCGTGCGGCTTGGCCGCGCCTATCACATGTTTTTGCAGCTGGTCGGTCAGACGGTGGACACCCAGAAGCTGCGCAACGTGCGCAAGCTGCTGGGCTTCACCATCGCCGCGCGCACCGGGCGCGAGGAGGACTCGCGCGAGGCGATCGGCACCAAGGTGGCTGCCCACCTGCCCGAGACCGGCGCGGAGGGCACCGCGTATCTGCGGGTGGCCCAACGCCAGCCGCGCGAGTACCGGTTCTTTTTCTCCTCGGCGCCCTACGTGCCGCGGGCCCAGAGCGCTCCGGAGGCGGCGTCGCGGCGGGCGGGCACCTGGTTTGAGCCGCGCCCGTTCATCGCGACGCCTGCCGACGACCCCGACGGTCTGCTGGCCGCCCCGGAGCAAGCCCGACCGGCGCCCGCGTCGCCCGCGACCGGCGCGAACCCGGGTCAGCGGGTCCGCAAGCTTGTCGACGTGGTGATCGAGTCGGCGCAGGCGACCGGGGTGTGGCCGCCGCGCCAGCTGTGGTTGCCGCCGCTGGGGGAGCCGCCGACCGCCGACGAGCTGGTGGCGCGGCTGCGTGGGCGGCCCTGGGAGGTCGGCTACGGCGACAACGACGGGCTGCTGATGCCGATCGCGCTCGAGGACCGGCCGCGCGAGCACCGCCAGGATGTGTATTGCCTTGACCTGCTGAACGATAACGCGCTGATCGTGTGTGCCCCGCAGCGCGGCGCCACCAACGCGGTGATGACGATGGTCACCACCGGGTCGCTGATGTATCGCCCGGACCGGGTGCAGTTCTACTGCATCGCCGCCAGCGGACCGCAGCTGGCGGCGATGGCGTCGCTGCCGCACGTGGCCGCGGTGGCCCCGTTGCTGGACCGCGAGGGCGTCAACCGGCTCATCGCCACGGTGCAGGGCATCGTCGCCGAGCGGGAGCAGATCTTCGCCCGGGAGGGACTGAGCATGGATCGGGTGCGGCGGGCCAAGTTCGGGCCAAGCCAACCCGATGGCGGCCGCGCCTATGACGCGGCGCGGCGGGTCGCCGGCGGCGATGTGGTGCTGATCGTGGACGGCTGGGCCAACTTCGGTGAGGCCATGCCGGCGCAGACCGATGCGATCGTGGCGCTGATGCGGGCCCGCAACTACGGGGTGCGGGTGGTGGTGACCCACACCAGCTGGATTTCCGGGCTGCGGATCGCGCTGAAGAATGAGTGCCGTCAGCGCCTGGAGATGGTGCTCACCGACTGGCAGGAATCCCAAGTCCCCCGCATCGGGGGGCGCCAGCCGGCCCGGGAGGTGCCCGACAGGCCGGGCCGCGGCGTCAGCGCCGACGGGCATCACCTGATGGTGGGGATCTCGCAGCTGGATGCACCGGCCGGGCGGGTGCCGGCCGAGGAGGTCGGCGAGGTGGTGGCCAGGGTGGCCGGGGCGGACCGCGCCGCCGAGGTGCTGCGGCTGCCGGAATCGGTTGCGCTGCAGGAGGTTTTGGCCCGCACCAACACGTCGCTGCCGCACACCATGGTGCCGTTCGGGCTGTCGGAATCCACCCTGGCGCCGGCCTACGTCGACTTCGCCGAGGCGCCGCACATCGTGGCGGTCGGGCAGGGCCAGTCCGGGCGGACCAATTTCCTGCGCACCATGTGCCGGGCGATCATGTCCCGCTACTCGGCCGACGAGGCGACGATCGCGGTGTTCGATCCGCGCCGCAAGCTGATCGGGGTGGTGCCCGACGACTGGCTGACGGTCTACGCGTACAGCAGCACCGACATTCGGGAGGCCGTCAAGCAGCTCGGGCAGCTGTTCGCCGGGCGCATGCCGCCGCCGGGTACCAACCAACAGGACATGCTCACCCGCCAATTCTGGACCGGGAGAAGGATTTTCGTGCTGGCCGATGACATCACGTCGTGGACCATGATGGACAACCCGTTGCTGGGGCTGGCCGAGCACGTGGAGCGCGCCGGGGAGATCGGCCTGCATGTGCTCGCCACCGCCGACATCCGCAGCTGGTCCCAGCATTCCCAGGGGCTGGGCACGCTGGGCCGCATCGCCGGCTCGCTGGCCCCGGTGCTGATCCTGGACGGGCGCCGCCAGCACGGGGTGATCGCGTTCGACCTGCATGCCGAGCCGCAGCGGCCGGGCAAGGGCATCTACGCCACCGCGGCGGGCACCGACGGGGTGCTGGTGGGCTGGTCGGAGCCGCCGCGGCGAACGCCGTGAGGCCATGACGCTGCCGTATGCGACAGCGTCGACACGAACACGCCAACCCTGATCGCAAAGCACCGCCCGTTTGCGGAAGCACAGCGCTGCCAACCACGTCGACGTAGAATCCGGGCACGGCGGCCGGGCCCAAGAGGTGGTCGCGACAACGACAACGCGATCGCGATCAAAGGAGTGGCCGCCATGGGCATGCTCAACGAGGCTCGGCGCGAATTCATCGCCGCGCCCGACTCTTCCAAGGGTCAAATGGTCTACAAGTGGCCCGACCACAACATCCGCAAGTACGCCAGGGTCATCGTCGAACCCGACGCGCTGGCTGTCTTCATGAACCAGGGCCGCGTGATGGGCGTGCTTGCCCCGGGTCAGCATGTCCTCGATGCCAGCGAGCTCCCGTTCCTCGGCATGTTCGTCGACTGGGCCACGAACAGCAACGCATTCAAGGCCGAGCTTTACTTCGTCGGCAACCGGGAGTATCCGCAATGCCGGTTCGGCGGACGGCTCGACGAGGTCCAGGACCCGCATACCGGCCTGATCGTCACGCTGCGCATGTTCGGGGAATACGCCCTGCGAGTCACCGATCCCGCACGGCTGATCCTCAACCTCGTCGGGACCGTGGACGTGACCGACAACGAGGCCATCACGGGCTGGGTGGCCCAGCAGCTGCTGAAGGTCACCCGCACCGAGGTGACCACGCACCTCATGTCGGGCGAGTGGGCGATTCTGGGCCTGTCGGTGCACACTCCCGAGATCGAGACGGCCGCGATGCGCGACTCCAACGAACATCTGGCCGGCTACGGGCTGGCCATCGCCCGATTCGGCAACGTCGACATCAACCTCGAGGACGAGGACAACGACCGGCTGAGGAAGCTGGCCGGCGACACCGCCTACAGCCGCCTGGCCGGAGGGTTCCTCCAGGCCGCCCAGGCCGAAGCCCTTCAGGGTGCTGGTGAGGGGATGGCCAAGGGTGGCGGCGCCGTGGGCCCCATGTTCGTCGGCGCCGGTTTGGGCATGGCCGGCCAGATGATGACGCCGCCGCAGGCGCCCACCCAGGCCCCGCCGTCCGGTCCAGGGTTTGCCGGCGGTGGACCTGGCTTTGTGCAACCAGCCACCCCGCCGCCGGCCCCAGCTCCTGAGGCGACCGCACCCGCTGCGGCCGAGACCGTCGAGTGCCCGAGTGCCACAGCCAGGTTCGCGCCGGTGCGAAATTCTGCGACGCCTGCGGAACGCCCATGGCCAGGCACTGCGCCAACTGCAACGCCGAACTGAGCGGCACTGCGAAGTTCTGCTCCGAGTGCGGTACGTCGATCACCCCGCCTTCGGCGTAATCCCGCCCTGCCGCCACCGAACCCACCCGACCGCTTCACGGCGGCGAACCGCATCGACACCGATCGAAGGGCTCTGCTAGATGGACCGGATTGAATGTCAGTGGTGTAAGGCCCAGAACGAGCCGGACCGCACCAGTTGCACGACGTGCGGCGCACCACTGGACGTCAAGAATCGCGTCAGCGAGTCCGGCTGGACCGAGGCGCCTCGGTTGCGCGACATGACGGAGTTTCGGTTTTCCAACTCGACGTGTCAGATCGAGGGCGAGATCGTCCCGGTGGCCGAGCTGGCGCTGGCGCAGGGCGATGCGGTGTTCTTCGAGCACCACGTGATGCTCTGGAAAGAGCCCAATGTGCCCTCTCACTGATGAACACCGGTGGCGGGATGAAACGCCTGCTCGGCGGGATGCCGCTGGTTGTGCATGTCGCCCAGGGGCCGGGCCGCATTGCGCTGTCGCGCGACGCCAGCGGCGAGGTCGTGGTGCTGCCGCTGCACCCTTCGATGGAAATCGACGTGCGCGAGCACGCCTTCCTCGCCGCGACGCACTCGTTGACCTATTCCTTCGTCCGCATCAAGGGTCTGGCCAACGTGCTCCACGGTGGGAGTGGCATGTACATGGATCGGTTCGTTACCCAGTCGTGGCCCGGGCTGCTGCTTCTGCACGGCTACGGCAATGTGTTCCAAAAGACACTGCAGCCCGGGGAGAAGATCCTGGTGGAGCCGGGGGGCTTTCTCTACAAGGACTCGTCGGTGACGATGAACGCGGTCAAACTCAACGTCAAAACGGGGCTCATGAGCTCGATGTACATGGCCGAGGTCACCGGGCCCGGTCGGGTGGGAATCCAGTCCATGTATGTCCACCACGGTTCCGGGTAGCACGGCGATGTCGGTGCCGCCGCCCCAAGCCGCCTACACCTGTCCCTACTGCCGGATGGGCAGTGATGGCACGGATCGAGCCTGTCCGCACTGCGGTGCCCCGGTGAACGTGAGCCTGCGCGTATCTGATTCCGGTTGGATCGAGCAACCGCCGATCCGCGACATGGCACGCATCCGGTTCGGCCGTTCGACCTGCCAGATCACCGGCGCGTACGTGCCGGTCGCGGAGATGGAGCTGCACGACGACGACTGGGTGTATTTCTCTCATCACGCCCTGTTGCACGCCGATCCGACCGTGCGCCTGGCCACCCTGCCGATGAAGGGCGGCTGGAACCGGATGTTGGCCGGTATGCCGCTGATAATGATGCGCGCCCAAGGTCCCGGGCACATCGCGTTCAGTGCCGACAAGCCGGGGGAGACGCTGGCCGTGCCGCTGGCTCCCGGCTGGGGCATCGATGTCGTCGAGCACCGTTTCCTTGTCGCCACCGGCAACGTCGGCTACACCTGGCAACCGGCCAGCGTGTGGTTCACGACGCGTTCCGGTGACGAAAAGGAGACGCACTATCCGCTGGGCATGTCCATGGACCGCTTCGCGGCCGCGGACAGCAACGGCCTGCTGCTCCTGCACGCCCACGGCAACACGTTCATCCGGGACTTGCAAGTCAATCAGCAGATTCTGGTGCAGCCGAGCGCGTTGGTGTGGAAGGACCAGTCGGTCAGCATGTTCCTGCACTTTGAGTACGCCAGTACCGCTTCGTGGGCCGGTTCACCGTTCTCAACGTATTACGACCCCAAGACCGTCTGGTTGGCGCTGCAGGGACCGGGCCGGGTGGCCATCAAGTCGGTGTTCCAACATCCCGAACCGGTCGGCCCGGTCTATCAAGCGTCGGCGCACACGACGGCGGCCTGGTAGCCGATCCGCTCAGGGCATACGCGAGTAGGAGGAGCCGTAGAACCGAGACCTCCAGGGTCTCCAGCCCAGCCGCCACTTCATCGTCCAGGCGATCAGCAGGACGACGAAGCTGGCGAGGATGAGAAAGGCGCCGAGGCCGAGGAGGCCCCAGGTCATCGGCTGTACCTTCGCGATCTGAGCCGCGCAGGCTGCCCTCAGGCTGCCGCCGCCGCCGAACTGGTAGTAGGCATCGTGACCAAACTTGGCGTCGAAAACGTTCCCACACCGCGCTGTCTGCCCGCCCTGGGACACTCGCTGGATCTTGACGCCGACGCTGAAGCCGTAAATGAGAGCACCGATCCCCCCGATAAAGAGGACGGTGCGCAAGAACCCGATGAGGCGCAGGCCGAAGCTGCTCTTACCGGCTGACCAGAAGGCCGCCGGACCCGGCGGCTGGGCGAGTGGTGAACCAAATGGTGCCCCGGGAAACGGCTGGCCAACTGGCGAACCAATTTGTGGCCCCGGAACCAGCAGTGGCGCGGGAAACGAGGGTTGTGGTGGCGCCGGAAACGAGGCGTGCGCGGCGGCGGGGTCGGCCGGCTGCGCGGGCATTTCCTGGTCGTGAGCCGCCGCCTTCGCGTCGGCGAGTTGACGTTCCAGCTCGGCGATGCGTTGCTCGGCGTCGTCCTGGGTCATCGGCAAATGTTCCCACACCGAAGCCACGGCGGCAGCAAATCGAGCTGTCCCGCAAACGCTCTGTGCTCGGCACGACGTACTCCATCGCGGGGTTGGGCGCCGAGAAGTTCGCGCAGCGACCACTGCTGCGGTGTGCTTACGATAGGCGCACGTGCCGTTGCCGGGCGCGCCTCACATGTCCTCGGGGAGGCATTTCGATGTCAGGTTTGATCGGTGTCGATCCGGCGGTGCTCGCCGCGTCGGCGGGTGTGGAGAACGCAGGAGCTGCGACAATGGCCAGCGTGATGGCGTCGGCGGCACCGCTGGTGTGCTCGGTGCTGCCGCCCGGCGGCGACACCGTCTCCGCGGCCGCCGCGGCCGGGCTCAACGCCCGCGGGGCCGCGACCGAGGCCATGATGACCGAGCTGACCGCGATGCGCGCGCTGTTCGGCGACACCATCGGGGTGAACGGGGTGAGTTACGCCGCCACCGACACGATCGGTCAGGCGATCCTGTCGGCCTAGCGGTCGGCAAGCGTCCCAATGATTCTCGGTGATTTCGCGGCCAACACGCCGCAGGCCAACTACTACACCCTGATCGCCGGCGACCACGCCGCCAGCACCGAGGCCGCCGCGGCGGCGTATCAGGCCCTGTCGGACGCGCTGGCCGCCGAGATCGCGGTGATGGGCGCCAACACGACGATGACCGCCGCCGAGGGTTGGACGGGCCTGGGCGGGTCGGCGATGACGATGACCGCCGGCATGTTCAGCGGCGCAATGAGTTTGGCGGTGGCCTGGCTCAACGAGGCGGTGGTTGCGGCCACCAACATCTCGTCGGCCTATCACGGCGCGGAGACCGGCATGATTCCCGGCCCGGTGTCCGACACCAACCGCGCCACCCAACTGGCGCTGGTGATGACCAACTGGGGCCAGAACACCCCGGCGATTAATGCCCTCGACGGCGAATACCTCCACCACTGGATGCAGAACGCCTCCTGGATGGGCACCTTCCAGGCGGCGGTGACCGCGGCGCTGGCGGTGCTGGCCACCCCGCCGCCGCTCGCACCGATGACCGGGGACCCTGCCGTGGCCGCGGCGGCCGCGACCCAGGTGGCCGCCGACCCCGCCATCAACGCGCTGTCGCAGGGCACCCAGTCGATGACCGAGGCGGTCAGCGGCCCGGCCAGCCAGGCCGGCACCCCGGCCGCCGCCAGCACCGACATGATGCAGACCGCCCTACCCGCGGTGATGTCGACCGCCGGACAGATACCGCAGCTGATATCACAAGCACCGCAGGCACTTTCGTCGCTGCCGCAGATGCTCAGCCAGGGCGCCGGGCAGTTTGGCGGCCTTCTGGGGCCGCTGTCCGGTGCCGGCGCGCTGAGCGGTTCCACCCCCGCCGAGATCGCCCCGCTCGCGGGTCTGGGCGCCGGACCCGGCGCCGGCGCGCTGAGCCCGGCGCTTTCCGGAGGGCTGTCGGCTGCCGCCGGGCCGAGCAACGGGGTGCTGTCGGCGTTCACCAAACCCGTCAACAGCTTCAGCCCGCCCAACCAGCCGCGGCTGCCCGGCGCATGGAAGGTCCCCAACGAGGATGCGATCCCAGCGCCGGTCTCCGGGTCGCCGGCGGGGGCGGGCACCGGCGGCCTGTACGGGGCGCCGGCGGCGATGGCCCGCGACGGCGCCACCGGGCAGGGTATGCGCGCCCCGACCCGCACCTTGCAGCTGACCGGACGCCCGACGGCGAACAGGGGGGACGATCCGAAAATTTAGTGCACTGCGGGGCCGCTGCGCCGCCCTAAACTCAAACCAGCAGAAGAACTTCCGTCGACTTCGAGAGAGAAGGAACATCCGTTATGCCACTTGTTGATCAGGATGCCGTCCACACGGCCGCCAACGGATTCGAAGGCCAGATGCACGCGGCGTGCGACGTGATGCAGCGCTACATGGCGTCGGTGAACAACGTGAGCGCTCCCGGGTCGTGGCGCGGCCCGGCGGTGCAGTCGAGCACCGTTACCGGTGAAGAGATCCACTCGGCTCAGCGGCGGTTGCAGGCCAAATTCGAGCTGGCGATCCAGACACTGCGCGGCAACGTGCACGGGTTCGGCGATGTCGATGCCCACAGCACCTCCAACCTTCAATCCGTCACCAGCCACATCAACCTGCGCCACGTCTGAGCGCGGCTACACCTAACCGGAAAGGACACACGCTATGCCTGTACCCGGCGGCGACCCGACTCTCGAGTACAACCCGGCCATGATCGGCGAGTTCGTCACCCAAGTGGTGAGCTGCAGCTCCGAGCTCGAACAGATTCGCGCGACCTGCATGCAGATCGTCGCGGGGCTGCCCGACGGCTTCAAGGGCCAAAACGCCGACGCGCTCAACGACGTGATGGCCTACATCAACCAGGGCATCGACGAAGGCCAGCAGGTCATCCGCATGCACGGCGATGCCGCCGACACCGCGCTCGGCCACTTCATGGGCCAGGATGCCGCGGGCGCGGCGAGCATGAACTCCGTCATCTGAACGTCCTTGGCGGGTAAGCAGTTCCGATGGCGTTAACGACGACAGCCAACGGGATGTGGGTGTTGCAGGCGCTGCTGGAAGTGGAAACGCTGCCGGTCGCGTTGCGGCTGCGCCCGTTCATCCCGTCGCTGCATGACGATGCGTTGATGGTGTCGACCACGGCGGGCCCGGTCCCGGTGGCGCAGACCGCCGAATACGCGAGCCTGGCCGCCGCCGGTGTCATCGACTCGTCGGGGGCGGTGGATCACACTGTGCGCGACTGGATGACGGTGTTGGGCCGCGCCGAGCGCCAGGTCGTGCTGGCGATCCGGCGCCCCGACCCGGCCACCGCCGGAGCGGCCTCGCCGACGGTGGCCGAAAGGGTGCTGGTGGTGTGCCGGCATCGGCGGTGGATGGCAATGGCCGCCCGCGACGGCGACGAGGTCGTCATAGACGCCGTGGGGGAGTCCGATTCACGCGACGAGCAGGTCGACCTGATCTGCAACGCCATGCTGCCGGCGTTCGGGGACGCGGCGCCCGCCGACGTCGAGGGCGTCAACATCCCTGCCGGGCTGATGTATTCGACGCTGGCCAACGCCGCCCCGCACGGGCGCGATGTGCTGACCGCCGCACTGGCGCGACTGGGGCTGGCGCCCCCGCTGACCGAGGTGCTCACCGCGGCCGCGCGTTTCGACGAGTCGGCGATGGCGGTGGTGTCGTTGATCGACACCGGGGTCACCCCGCACGTGCACCCGCGGGTGCTCACGATCGCCGACACCGACCACGGCCGCGTGAGCATCACCACCTGCGCGTCGGCCGACGGCAAGGAGTGGATGACGATCTGGCCGACCACGCCCGCGGGGCTGCGCGACGATTTGGCTGCGCTGCTGGCGGTGCCGCAGGCGGCGTGACTCTGGGGTTATCCCCGCCCGCGATCTGTCCCCACCCCGTTCGGTAGTGGTCTCGGGAATACTCAGCTGCAACCAAAGCCACCAGCAGAGAGGAACCCAGCGATGGTCACGTCACATGCCGAAGCCGCGCAATACCTTAAGGATGCCGGAGGCTTGAAGCTTGTCGTCTTCGGAGCGGATGGACACGAGGTCGCGGCGATGTTCGTGCAAGGATCGGTGACATTCGACGCCGAGGAAGCCACCTTCATTGCGGTCGCGGAGGACGGCCACGCGGTTGGGCAACTATTCGTGGACGAAACGGTCGTTTACGACGAGAACATAGACGCCTTTGTCATCCATCCCGCGCATTAGCAACCCGGCCTGGCAACGGATGTCGTGCCCCCGACGGCCGACCCGCACTCTCAGGGGATCCTCGCCCCTTCGTCGGCGTGTCGCCGTGTCCGCTGCCACGGCCAGGTCATCAGGGCCCACACGACGAGGACGATCGCCACCTCGGTGAGCAGGTACACCGGCCACGGGCCCAATACGTCCAGCAGACTCGCGACGGGGGGTTTCCTATTGAGATAGCCGTAGTTGGTTCCCGTGATCGCGTTGAAGGTGAACGTGAATGCCGCCCACGCGAGGGTCGCGATGATCGCGAAGCGATAGCTGCGCCAGGTTGGCCGCATCCGACGCCCCCACGTCAGATAGATGGCCGCCCACACAACAAGCACGTGAAGCGTAAAGAACGTGACGAAAAGATGGCTGGGGAAATCTGGCGCGCCTTCCTCTGGCGTGCCTATGTCCGGTGTGATCAACGCCTGAGAGCTTAGGACGAGGCCCCAATAGTAGGTGAGCACAAAGGCCCAATGTCGCTGCGACCACAAAGCATAGGCCGCCGTGATTTCTGCGAGATCGCATAGCTGCAGCGGCACCGAACCGTCAAGGGTGGGCCGGATCAGTTTGTAGACCAGCGCGACGCCGATTGCCGCCAGCATCAGAACCGCCAGGACGCGGCCGAGGAACCGGGCCTGCGATTCGGTCTGCCGACGTCCGATCCAGACCAGAAGCGCAGCGCCTATCGCGAACACCGCGAGCACCACCCAGTGTGATGGGCCGTACGCCGAGAACTCCCGTTGTGCAGAGAACAGCTCAATCACCTCCGTGGTTTCGTCGCACACTATTGCCTACGGGTCTGCGCCGGCCCAACTTGGTCAGATCAACTGAGAAATCGATTACCGCTGATCTCAGGATGCGCGCCAAGAATCCTCCAAGGCGTTCGCCGCAAGCTTTACCTTCCATGAGAATCGCAGCGATAGCGGTGGCTGGCCTGCTGGCCGGCACGCTGATGACAGCGAGTGCCGCGCAGGCCGAGATGACGGCCCAACCCGCGCTGAGTCACTTCCACCCGCTGCAGCCGCCGCCTAGCCCGAGCCCGTCCGATCCCAGGTCGGAGGTGCAGGAGCTGCAGCGGCAGATCTCCGAATTGCATGACAGCTGGGACGGTCTCAGCCCGGAGCAGCGAAATCAGCAGATAGCACAGCTACAGCAGCAGGTCACCACGGTCGATAAGGACACCCAAAATCTGCCTCCCGATCAACGGGCGGAGGTGGAAGCGCCGTTGTTCTCGTCGGCTATCGAGCTGACTGACCTCCTGAGGAAAGCTCAGTCGTCGGCACCTCAGCCGTGCGTACTCTTCTTCGGCCCCCCGCCGTGCGGGATCTAGCAGGCGTCGAGGTTGCACGAACGGTGGCGCCGAGGCGCACGGCCCAGCTATGGGCACTGACGGTCCGATGGCTACGCAGCCATTCCGCCCAACGTTGCTGCGCCGATCTTGCAAACTGATGACGTTGAACCCGCGGCGATCGATTTGAGGGAGCCAGTGAGCAAACCATTACCTGCCGCCGGCTGGTATCCCGATCCTGCCGGCGCACCGATGCTGCGCTACTTCGACGGCACTGACTGGACCGAGCATCGCGCGCCCGTGGCGGCCGCCCCGTCGGCCGTCGGCGTGATGACGAATCCACGGCCGAGTGGTGCAACCGCTGTGATCGCTGGCGTGATGGCGATACTGGGGGGCCTACTATGGGCGATCCCGATTAAAGAGGCTGGCCGCTGGATCGGCTACACGAGAGACCACCACCAACTATCGGATCAGGCCAGGTCATGGTTCAACGCTGCCGCCCTCGTGTTTACCGTGGTTCTGTTGCTGTCGGGCGCGGCACTGCTCCTGGCCCGCAAACGGGTGGGTCGGCTACTTATCGTCATCGGCTGCGGTATCAACATCGCCATGCTCATCGTCCAAGCGTTGTTCCCGGCTAGTGACGCGATCGCTGAGATCGCGTTCCCGCCCCTTGCGGTGTTCCCGCTTGTCACCATCGTGCTGGCGCTCGCACCGTCGACCAGACGATGGTGCAAATCTTCCGTGTAAAAATCTCTGCCTATCGCCGGTCGCGAAGGCCCCTATTTCCCAATACATTTCCCAATCCCTGGCGATACCCATTGAGTTCGGCGACAGGGGAAATTGTCAAGTGTGGACCGACCAGACGAAGAGGGTCGTTCGGGCGCGCGTTTGCGGGTTAGGGTGTGCCGATGCAGGACCGGTGTGTGGATGGGCGGTTGGATGCCACTTTCTCGGCGTGATGTGCTGAAATATGCTGCCGCCGTCCCTGGTGTTGTCGGCCTGAGCACCCTGGTAGCGACACCGGCCGCGGCGGAGGCCGCAAGCGCAACCTGGATGGCCGACATGACGCAGCAGATCGGCGATGTGCCGCTGTGTCGGGTCGCGCTGCCCGGTACGCACGATTCCGGCACGTATGGGATGACGACGCGGTCAGCACTCGACCCGTACAACGAGGGTGCTCGCCTTCGGGTCGTCGACTCGGCGGAGCGTGTGGCGCAGCAGCGCGGGACCAGCGCCAGGCCACTGATTTTGCGCTGGTCGAAGGCTCAGGACCTGAGCATCGGCGATCAGCTCCAGGCGGGGATCCGCTACCTGGATCTTCGCGTTTCGTTGGTGGATTCGGCTTACGTGCTCGGCCATGTCCTGATATGCGGGACCCTGGATGACGCGTTGCAGCAGGTCGTGATGTTCACCCAGCGGTATCCCAGCGAGCTGATCATCGTCGACGTTAATCATGCCTACGGGATGGAAACCACCGAGTCCCAAGTGGATCTCATTAATTTCATCGCCGGGATTCTTGATGGCCGCCTGGTTCAGGGCCCCCCGACTGTCGGCCCGAACAACACTGTCAATGAGATCCTTCACCACGATCCCGACGACAAGGCCCGGGTGATTGTGCTCTTCGCTTCCGCCGCCGCCGTCGCAGCGTCCGGGCGTTCTGACGTCTGGTGTTCGGAGGCGGAGAACTTCCCTCCGTGCGAGTCGAGCCAGATCATTTCGCTGTGGCCCGATCAGCCCACCGCGTCGGGTGTGCTCGAGCACATCAGGTCGCAGCCAGAGCGAGACCTCAACCGGTTCTACGTCTCGCAGGGACAGATCACCCCGAGCGAAGAACTGATGGATGATGTCGGGCTGGGTCTGTCGTCGCGTCCGGGCAGCCTGCGGGAGGCGGCCGAACTGTCCAATCCCGGGGTTCTCGCTATGGCTGCCCGAGAATGGCAGGGCACGGGTGCCAATATCATCATCCTGGACTTCTTTGAGCTCCCCCCTCGGGGACTGCTCGACGTCTGCCGACTCCTGAATGGTGCATAGCCACTGCGACGGGCCGCGGGGAAAACTGACGCCAATTTCACCATGTCAGCATCGGTAAGGTTGGCCGCATGCCGCTGAATCTGACGTCGCGGTTGCAGGTGACGGCGCACCACTTCTGGAACCGCCGCAACGCCGCAGCGCTGAGCCACCACGGCGTGCGCCTGGAGTACGACCCCGAGCAGCGCCGTTCTGCGGCACTGATTTTGGGCTTCACGTTCACGATCCTGGCCGTGGCACTGATGTTCGTCCTGTCCTGGTTCAAACCCGCCGGGCAGGTGGGCAGCTCGGCCATCCTGGCCGACCGAGACACCGGCGCCATCTACGTTCTGGTCGACGGCCGGCTGCATCCGGCGCTCAATCTGATCAGCGCCCGCCTGGTGGCCGGGGAAGCCAAGAACCCGACGTTCGTCAAAGCCGATGAGCTGGCCAAATATCCGAGCGGTCCGACGGTGGGCATCGTCGGCGCGCCGGCGGCGATGCCGATCCGCGCGGCAGGCACCTCGCAGTGGACGGTCTGCGACACGGCGCCGGCGGCCACCTCGACCGCGTCGGCGGCCAAGGAGCCGATGGTGACCGCGATCGCGGGTGCGCTCACAGTCGGGCAGCGCTCCGCGCCGCTGCGGATGCCCGACGCGATTCTGGCCGGCCACCTCGACAAGACCTATGTCATCTGGGCCGGGCACCGCTCGGAGATCGACCTGTCCAACAAGGCAGTCGTGCTGGCGCTGGGGGTGGATTCGGCGGCTCCGGCGCCGGTGCGGCTGTCCAATGCGGTGTTTGACGCGCTGCCCGCCACCGACGCGTTGACCAGCCCGGCGGTCGCCGGGGCGGGTTCGCCGCCGGGCTGGGACTTCGGCCCGGGCGTGGTGGTGGGTTCGGTGCTGTCGGTGCACGACCTGCAGCAGCCCGGCGAGCAGACCTTCTATGTGGTGTTATCCAATGGGGTGCAACGGATTTCGCCGTTCGTGGCGGCCCTGCTGCGCAGCGCGAACTCGTTCGGTGACACCACCCCCACGGTGGTGGCGCCCGACCGGCTGGCGAAGGTTCCGGTGGTCGACAGCCTGCCGGTGCAGTACTACCCGCCCACCCGGCTTCATCTGCTGGACACCGCGGTCAACGGCACCACGTGTTTGACGTGGTCGAAGGGAGCCACCGATCGGGCCGCGCAGATCGCGGTGCTCTCCGGGCAGGGACTGCCGATCCCGATCGGTGCCGATCCGCAGATTCAGCACGTGGTCAAGGACTCCCGCACCCCGGGTGCAGTGGAGGCCGATCAGGTGTTCGTCGACCGGTCCGCGCCGAACCTGGTGATGGCCACCAGCGCCGCCGCGGCCGCAGACAGCAAGGAATCACTGTGGTGGCTTTCCGATCAGGGGGTGCGCTACGGGATCGAACTCGACGATCAGACCCTGAAGGCACTGGGCGTGTCACCGGCGTCGGCGCTGCAGGCGCCGTGGCCGTTGATCCGCACCTTCCCGCCGGGTTCCACGCTGTCCCGCCAGGACGCGTTGACCCAACACGACACGTTGGCGCCGGTGATCGGCGCCGAGGCGCTGCCCACGGAGGGCGAGCGCTGACCCCGGAACATATTTGATAATGAAACAACCAGCGCGGACATCGTCCATCAGCGGTGTGAGGATGACAATGTGACCGATCGCGACAGCGACGACTCCAAAGAGCAGCCCGAAGAGCAGCCATCGGCCGACCCGGCACCAGAAGAATCCCCGCCGGGGTTTGCGCCGGCCCCTCGGCATACGGCGAGCGCGGTACCGGAGCCGCCCACGACCGAACTCCCGCAGCCGGCGTTCGGGCCCAGCGTGCTCCCGTCGGAAGTCAAGACCACGGAAATCAAGACCACGGAGGCCAAGACCGCGGAGCTTCGCCAGCGCCCGCACCCGCCGGCACCCGCACCGGCGCGCAACGGCGGCGGCTCCGGGTGGCCGACCGCGGCGGCAGAACCGCGGCCCGGCCAGCGCGGTGAAGCCCCGCCCCCGCCGGCGCCCGCGCCAACGGCCACGAACTGGTCGTACGTCGAGGGGCTGCGGGCCAGCGAGCTGGTGCCCACCCGCAAGGTGCCGCCCGGCCGGGGCTGGCGGCGGACGCTGCACTCGGCGTCGTTCGGGCTGATCAACCTGGGGCCGTCGGCCGACGAGCGTCGCCAGGCCGAGTTGGAGAACAGGATCCGGTCGCTGCTGCGCGGCCACTACAAGATCGGGGTGCTGGGCAAGGGCGGCACCGGCAAGACCACCGTCGCCGCGGTGGTCGGCTCGATTTTGGCGTCGCTGCGCCAGGACGACCGGGTGGTGGCCATCGACGCGGACACCGCGTTCGGCAAGCTGGCCAGCCGGGTGGATCCGCGGGCGGCGGGCTCCTACTGGGAGCTGGCCGCCGACCAGCACCTGCACAGCTTCGCCGACATCCGCTCGCGGGTCGGCAACAACGCCGCCGGGCTGTTCGTGCTCTCCGGCGAGGCCGCCACCGCGCGCCGCCGGGTGCTCAACCCGCAGATCTACCGGGAGGCCACCGCGCGGCTGGACAACCACTTCACCATTTCGGTGGTGGACTGCGGATCGACGATGGATTCGGCGGTCACCGCCGAGGTGCTGCGTGACCTGGATGCGCTGATCGTGGTGTCCAACCCGTGGGTGGACGCCGCGTCGGCGGCCGGGCAGACGATGGAATGGCTGGCCAACCACGGCTACACCGGGCTGCTGCACCGAACGGTGGTGGTGCTCAACGACTCTGACGGGCACGCGGACAGGCGGACCCGCTCGGTGCTCGTCGAACAGTTCTCCCGGCGCGGCCAGGTCGTCATCGAGGTGCCCTATGACGGGCATCTGCGCCCCGGCGGGGTGATCGACGTCGACCATGAACTGGGCCGCATCACCCGGCGGCGGTTCACCGAGATCGCCGCCGCGATCGCCGAGCACTTCGTCACCACCACCGACGGGCCGCGGGAGCGCCGGTGACGTCCACTCGGCGCGGCCCGATGTCCACCCCGAGCAGCCAGGCTCCCCTGGTCCCGTCCTCGGGCCGGGTGTCGATCCTGGTGGGTGAGTCGCACCAGATCGACGTGGTGCTGCCGGCGGCGGTGCCGTTGGCAGCGCTGGTCGGTCCGGCGCGCGAGGCGGTCAACCGCGACATGCGGGCCCGCGACGAGGAGGAATTGCCGCACGGGAGTTACGAATTCGTGCGCGCAGTCGGGATGACCGCGCTGTCGGGAGACGCCTCGCTGGCGGCTCAGGGTGTGGTCGACGGGGATCTACTGGCGCTGGTGCCAGCCGGTTCCGGGCAGCGTTACGGGCCCAACATCGAGAACGTCTCCACCGCGCTGGCGCGATGGGCCAAGGACCAGTTCCCGCCGGTGTCGGCGGGCGACGCCGCGCTGGTCGCGGTGGCGTTGACCGGCGCCGCGCTGGGGGTGGCGGCGCTGCTGGTGTGGCGGATGCGCTGGGCCGGCGGGGTCACGATGCTGCCGGCGGCGGTGTTCGGCGGCGCGGCGGTGCTGCTGGCGATCGCGGCGCTGCTGTGCGGGCGCCTGGGCGCGCCGCGCGCGGCGGTCGACGGTGCAGCGTGGGCGGCTGTGATCGGCGCGGTGCTGGCCGGGGCGAGCGCGCCACCCGGCGCGCATCCGGCTGCGGCGCACGGGTTTTTGGCGGCGTTGGTGGCGTGCGTGGGGGCGCTGATGCTGGCCCGGTTCACCGGCCGGTATCAAATGGCCGCCGCCGCGGTGATCACCGTCGGGGTGGCCGCGCTGGGCACGGCCGCGACCCGGATGTTCTGGGCGGTTCCCGGGCAGCGCATCGCGGTGGTGATGCTGATCGCCGTGCTGGTGGCCGCGCGGGTCGCGCCGACGCTGGGGCTGTGGATGGCGCGGGTGCCGCGGCAGAGCTTCGGCTCGATCACCGGCCGTGACCTGTTCGCGCGGGCTCCCGGGCAGCCCGAGGACACGCTCTCGCCGGTGGAGTCGGCGCCCCATGACATCACGTTGCGCGGCGAGCAGGTGGGTGCGGTGGCGCGCCGGTCGCACCGGGTGCTGGCCGGGGTGCTGGCCGGGATCGCGGTGGTGGAGGTGGCGGCCTCGATCGCGGCGATCACCCCCGGGCACGGCCGGCAGTGGCCGCAGGTCGCCGTCGTGGCGGTGGTGGCGCTGATCCTGGTGCTGCGGGCGCGCGCGTTTCGGGCCCGCGGCCACGCCATCACGATGGTTCTCGGGGCCGGCGCTTCGCTGTTGGCGATCCCGGCGCACTACGGGTTCGCCGCCGATCCCTCCGCCACCGCGACCGGGTTGTGGTGCGCCGCGGCGGTGCTGGCGGTGGCGGCGGGGGCGCTGGTGGCCGGCGGCGTGGTGCCGTCGCACATCTTCTCCGAGCCGGTCCGTGAGGCGGTGGAATACCTCGAGTACGTGGGCTATGCGCTGGTCGTGCCGTTCGCGGCGTGGGCGATCGGGCTGCTGCACTACGTGAGGTATCACTGATGGGCCCTCGCCGCGCTGCGCTGCGGGTGGGTGCGGCGCTGGCGGCGGGCGCGCTGCTGGCCGGGCATCTGCTTGCCGCCCCGGTCGCGCTGGCGGTGGCCCCTCCGGTGATCGATCCCGCGGCGCTGCCGCCCGACGACGCCCCCGGTCCGCCCGAGGAGATGCGGCAGAACCAGGCGTGCGCGCTGCCGGTGGTGGTGGCCGACCCGGACCTGACCCAGTCGGCGCCGGGCAACACCATGCTCGACGTCACCGCGGCCTGGCAGTATTCGACCGGGGCCGGGGTGACGGTGGCGCTGATCGACACCGGGGTCACCCCCAACCCGCGGTTTCCGGCGCTGTCGGCCGGCGGCGACTACGTGCAGGGGTTGCCCAACGGCGGGCTGACCGACTGCGAAAGCCACGGCACGGTGGTGGCATCGATCATCGCCGGCGCCCCGTCGAGCCCGGCGGCCAGGCCCGTTCCGCGGCCGGCCGGGGTGGGCGCCCCGGTACTGCCGCCGCCCCCGCCGGCAAACCCGGCGCCGACCAGTGCGCCGCCGACCACACCGCCGCCATCGACGGTGACGGTGACCGCCCCCCCACCGCCTCCACCACCGCCGCCACCTGAGGAGGACGCGCCGCCGCCGCCGGATGCGCCGGCGTCAGGTCCCGCCGACGGCAAGCAGCCGCTGATCCCCGGCCCCGCGCCGGGCGCGCCGGACGGCATCGTCGGGGTCGCCCCGGACGCGGCGCTGATCTCGATCAGGCAGTCCTCGGTGGCGTTCAGTCCGGCCCGGCCCACCCCGGAGGAGGCCCAGGGCCGCCGCAAGGCCGGGGACATCATCACGCTGGCCCGCGCGATCCGGCACGCCGCCGATCTGGGGGCCAAGGTGATCAACGTGTCGCTGGCGTCGTGCATCAACGCCGCGACCCCGGTCAACCAGGACCCGTTGGGCGCCGCGGTGCGCTACGCGGCGGTGGAGAAGGACGCGGTGATCGTGGCCGCCGCCGGCAACCAGGGCGACCCCGATCAGCCCGATTGCGGGCAGAACCCGGCGTTTAACCCGCTGGACCCGGCCGATCCGCGGGACTGGGCCGGGGTGCGCACCATCGTGACGCCGGCGTGGTTCTCCGACTACGTGCTTTCGGTGGCCGCGGTCACCCCCGACGGGCGGCCGATGCCCGATTCCATCAACGGTCCGTGGGTATCGGTGGCCGCGCCGGGATTCCGGATCATGGGCTTGTCCAGCGTCAACGGAGCGCCGGTCAACGCGCTGCCGGACCGCGACCCGGGGATGGGTGACGGCTTCTGGGGTACCAGCTTCTCGGCGGCCTACGTGTCGGGGGTGGTGGCGCTGGTGCGCGCCAAGTTCCCCAATTTGACTGCCCACCAAGTGATCCGGCGCATCACCGAGACCGCGCACAATCCACCGCGCGGCGTGGATAACCAGGTCGGCCACGGGGTGGTCGATGCGGTGGCGGCGCTGACCTTCGACGTTGCACCCGGCGACCCGAGGCCCGCCGAGCGGCTCAACACCGCGCTTCATCCGTCGCCAGGGCCGCCGCGCCCGGATCTGCGGCCGCGCAACACCGCGCTGATCGGCGGGGCCGCGGTGCTGGTGGCCGCCGGTGTGATCGCGGTGGTGGTCGCGGTGCGCCGGAGGATGTCGTGAAGGCGCGGACCGTGGCGCTGCGTCCACGGTTGGCCGCGGTGGTGACCGCCGAGGTGGTGGCGCTGGCGGCGTTCGTGGCGCTGCCGCCGCACCGGGCGGGCTGGTGGCCGGCCACCGTGATCTCGTTGGCCGCGCTGCTGCTGCTGGTGGTGACGGTGCACGGCCGCAACGCGCCCGGCTGGGTGGCGGCGTGGGCGCGCCACCGGCGCCGGCTGCGCAGGCCCGCGCCGGTGGGTGCGGCGGTCGACGTTCCGCACGGTGCACTGGTGTGTGGGGTGCGCGTCGAGGAGCACGAGGCCCTCACCATGGTCCGGGTCAGCGGGCGACCCTATGCCCCAACGCTTTTGCGGGGCTCGACGCGGTCGGTGAGCACCAACGTCGTGCCGCTTTCGGTGCTGGTCGGGCTGTTGGATCAGCCCGGCGGTCTGCGCCTGGCCGGTATCGACGTGGTGTCCTCGGGGCAGCGGGTGCGCCGCGCCGAGGGCTACCCGCCGCTGTACAGCACGCTGCTGGCCGACCGGCCCGCGGCGGGCCGGCGAGCGACCCGGCTGGTCGTGCGCCTCGACATCACCGGCTCGGCGCCGGGTCTGGCGTACCGCTCCTCGATCGGCGCGGCCGCGGCCGCGGCCACCGAACGCATCGTGAATGCGCTGCGCCAGCGGGGGATTCGGGCCACCGCGCTCAGCGCCGAGGAACTCGACGCCGCGCTGGCCGAACTGGGCGCGGGTCTGGTGCGCGCCCCGGCGCGCACCAGACCCGACAGTGAGGCCGACGCCGCGGACCGGCCAGCGCCCGTGCCAGTCGGTGCGGCCGCGCCCGGGTACGGCTCGGCGCCGGGCCCGCGGTCGCGCTGGCGCACCGTGCAGACCACGGCGGGGTATCTGTCGAACTACTACTTTTCCCCAGAGGACATCACGACCGCCGCGCTGAATCAGATGTGGGCGCTGCGCAGCGACGACGTCGTTCAGACCACCAGCCTGCGCAAGGACCGCACCGGTCACCGTGATGACGATGCCGCGGTGCTGGTGTCGGCGCTGGTGCGCACCGGTGATCCGCAGCCCCCGCCGCAGCCCCCGACGCTGAACCTCAACCCGCTGCCCGGGGACCAGTACGCGGCGACCCTGCGCGCCGCGCCGACCGCGCGCCCGCACCTGAACGTGCCGGCCCGGGACCTGGATGGCGGTGAGCCGCTGGACATTCCGATCGGCGCGACCGGGATCCTGGTCGGCGCTGCGCGCTACGACGACCCGGCCGCCAACCCACCGGTTCACGCCGACGACCTTGTGATGCTGGCGTTGACCGACCCGGACCGCGCGACTCGCATCAGCATGCAGGCCTCCGAATTCTATGTGCGCCAGCTTTTGATCCGCGCCGCGGCGGTGGGGGAGCGCATCGCGATTTACTCCCATCAGCCCGACCGGTGGAACTCGTTGACCCAGCCCAACATCGCGGTGGCCGAACGGCGCCGGCCGCCGCCGTTCGTGCCGACCATCACGGTCAACGACCGCCCCACCGCGCTGGCCGCCGCCGGGTTGTCGGCCACCGTCATCACGCTGGGCGCCGTCGGTGACGCCGGACTGGCACCGGATCTTCGCTTCGTGCAGACCTCGCCGACCACCGTGCTGATCGCCACCCCGACGCAGGAGTTGGAGGTGGCGATCGTGGCGTTCCGCCAGGAGCAGGCCTGGATGGGTCTGGCCTAGCTTCAAAGTCCGCTGTAGGTTCCCATTTTGAGTGTCATATTCCCATTCCGGATGTCATCCCGATGTCATTTATGACATGGAAATGGGAATTGTTGAAATGGAGCTGAGGTCGGCGGCGGCGAACTGGCACTGGTAACCCTCGGCCCGGAGGTGGTGACGTTTTCGTTCTGAGCTGTGGTCGCGCCGCTGTGGCCGTAGGCGCTCTCTTTGCCGCGTTGTGATCGGCTAAGGTCCCAGTGCGAGTCGGGTGTGATTTCCCGGCCCGGTGTATTGAACTGCCACATGAAATCTATGGCGTCAGTGACTGTATGGAACAACGCACGTGGGTTTGACAACAAATTGGCGAGCACCGGAAACCCACGGATGTTGGTCTCGATCCAGGTTCACTTCGGTAAAGATTGTGGTCCAGGGATTTACTGATGCCGCCTCCCAGATCGACGATCGCAGACGCCGGTGTGGGTGTGACGAAGGCGCGGCCGATGAAGAAAAATGCCAAGAGTGTCGCTGGTTCTGCTGAGGCGTGCTTTAAGCGATCCGACGGCCAGGTCGAGGTAGTGGCGTGGAACGACTTGGACCCCAACGCCGTAGCCGAAGGCCGGCCATGGCGGACTTTCCCTTGGTATCTCGGGCAGAAGAACTATTCAGGGCTGTATTGGTGCGCCACTGAATCCCGATTGGTCGGATACGAGTCGCGTTTGGAGTTGACTCGGCTGGTGATGGCCGACTTCGACGTGGCGGCAAAGCGGATCGTAAGTCAACCATTTCGGCTCACCGCCACCAACGGCGAAGAGCGCATTCGCCGGGTCCCCGACTATCTCGTGATTACCGAGGCCGGTGTGTTTGTAATCGACGTGACGCGCGCAAGCAAGTTGGAGAGACCCGAATTTGCTGGAGTCTTGGAGCAGACGCGCCAGATCGTGGAGTCCCGGGGGTGGATCTACGAGATCGCCAGCGAGCCCGCACGAGTCGAGTACAGCAACATCCGTTTCCTTGCCGGCTATCGGCGGCCCTGGTTGTTCAAGCCCGAAGTTCTGGCTGAGGTGAGGCAGGTCGCGCAGACGGTTCCTGAACTAACCATAGGGGAGATCAGCTCGCGTACAACGCTTCCCAGGCCGACTGCATTGCCGGCCCTGATGCATCTGCTGTGGCGGCAAGAGTTCCGTGTTGATTTGACGCACAGACTCTCGCCGCACACGATGGTCCGGACGATGGCATGACCAATCAGGCGCCAAGTGCTCGGCGTGCCCGCTCCGCAGTGCCGGTTGGTGTCGGTACCACTTTCGCCTACGACGGCGAAACCGTCACCGTCGTCGAGATGCTCCCGACGAGTCGCGGCAACGAAGTCATGGTCGCCGACCGCGGCGGTGAACGTCGCTACCGGCTGTCGCTGCGTGAGCTGCTGGCTTCGGGGCGCGCTTCGATCATCACCATCGACGACGGCCCGCGCAGCGACGACGACCTCGAAGTCGCCGGCGTGGTGCTGTCCAATCTCAGCAGCAGCCAACTGCGGGAGGTCACGCAGAAGGCAGACCATGTGAGGGAGGTGCTGACCGGCTACAAATCCGGGTCTGCCAATACCGCCGCGCCGGGTGAGCCGCGAAATGAGTATGCCCCGGAGTTGTCCTTGGGTCAGCGCTACCTCGCCAAGGCACGCGAGGTCGGCCGCTCACACCGCACGGTCCGGCGGTGGGTGGCTGCCTACCTCGAGCACGGCGAGGCGGGGATCGCCGCAACGATGTGCAGCAATCCGCTGGGGCGCACTGATCAGCGGTGGCTGGACACGGCCACCGAGATCATGATGGAGAACGCGGCGATGTCGCGGCCGAACAGGAAAAGCATCTTGATGCAAACCCGTGCCCGGTTGGCCTTGATCTATGGACCCGGTGTGGTACCCATCCCACCGAGGACGACCGCCTACAAGCGACTCGAGCAGATCAACCGGCGCGTACCAACCTTTGACGGCAGCCGGGAACGCAATCGCGATGTCGCCGCCAGGGCGGATCGAGAGTACGGGCAGCTGCTCCCCTCTCGGCCCGGTGAATATGTGGTGATGGACACCAACTGCCTCGACGTGTTCGCGTTGGACCCGGTCACGCTGCGGTGGGTATCCGTTGAGGCTACGGTCGCGATGGACGCCTACACCCGATGCGTCGTCGGGCTTCGCGTCACACCGACAACGAAGTCACTCGACGTCGCCGCAACTCTTTTTCAGGCGTTTCGGCCCCTCCCGGCGCCCGACTACTGGCCCGAGCATGCCGTGTGGCCCGAACACGGCATCCCGCGGGTCGTCTTCCCTGACGCAGACGCGTTGGCGGGCCGTCAGGCCGGTGTCGCCAACCCGGCGATCGTGCCGGAAACGATCGTGGTCGACCATGGCCGACCGTTCAAATGCCAACACATCAACAGCGTGTGCCAGCGGATGGGCATCTCCATTCAGCCGGCCCGGCTCAGGCAAGGGCAGGACAAAGGAATCCTTGAGCGCTTGTTCCTGACTCTGCGGCTGGATCTACTCCAGCACCTGCCGGGCTATAAAGGACCCGATGTGTATTCGCGCGGTGTCGCGCCGGAATCCGATGCGTTCTTCTTTCTCGATGAGATCGAACAGCTGATCCGGCAATGGATCGCGGCGGTGTATCACCACCGTCCCCACGACAGCCTGTTCGACCCCAGCGTGCCGAGGCACCGCCTGTCTCCGGCGCAGATGTTCCAGCACGGCGTGGAACGCGCCGGCTACATCGAAGCACCGCGCGATCCCGACCTCGCCTTCGAATTTCTGCGACCGGTCAGACGCCAAATCCATCACTACGGGGTGGATATCGACAGACGCAGGTACAACGGTCCAGGCCTGAACGGGTTCCGGGAAACTGACAGCGACTATCTCGGACAGACGCAGCGCCGCTGGCATCTGCACGTCAACCCCGACGACATCACGCGCGTGTTCTTTCGCCGCCCCGACACCCGCAAGTGGCACACCCTGCTCTGGACGAAGGCTCCGGCCGCAGAACTGCCCATGAGCGAGGATGCAGCCAAGTACGCCCGCCGGCTTGCCGCCGCTCGCGGCACCTCCACGGAGCCCGACGCCGCGCTGGCGGCGATGTTGGAGCAATGGAATCTGGGATTGGGGATGAGCCCAGCCGAGCGACGCATCGCCCTTCGGGTGGCCCGGGAACGGGCGAGCCTTCTCGCGGACCTCGCCACCGACGACGAGTCGCAGGCCCGCGCATTCATCGCCGAGTTGCTCGCCGCCACCGCTGAGAAATCGCCACCAGCGGCAGAGGAATCGGACAGCACCGAAACACAGGACGATCTCGACAGCTACAGCGATGACACGGCCGAAAGCGACGACGACATGGACGACGACACCTACTACGCGGATGCGTTTGAAGAGTCATGACCAGATCAGTCGCGAAACCATCGCACCGGCAGCGTAGTTCGCAAGACCCTCCACTGCGCAGCCGCAATTCCGAGAACCACGACCCAGTGGGCGCGCCAAAGGTCACGCTGGACAACCTCACAGTGTCTCGCAAGGAAGGGTTCCAAGCCAAGGCAGAGGCACCCAAGCGTGAACAACCGGAACTGTTGACAACCAGACAGCTCGCAGCGTTCAGCACCCATGCTCGCCGTGAGTACAACGAGCAGCGCAACCTCTGGCACGCGAACCTGCCGACCATCAACACCTCACAGCTGCTCCAATTGCGCGAGGATCTCACCGACATCGTGGCCAGCAACCAGCACGACGGTGACAAAGCCAAGGGCGCGATCGCCATCGAAGGCAGCGCCGGGATCGGGAAGACCTTCGCAACACTGGATTTCGCGTACGGCTACCACAACGACCAGATTGCCCAGCATGGCCGCCTGACCAGGGACGGAAACGAACGATGGCCGGTCTGCCGCGTCGGTATGTCGGGCAACACCGGCATTAAGGACTTCAACAGAGCGATGCTCGGGTTTTACAACCACGCAGGCATCAAGCGCGGCACCGCCGTGGACTTCGCCAACCGGGCACTGGACTGCGTGCTGTCGTGCGAGACGAAGCTGCTCATCGTCGACGAACTGCACTTCCTCAAACAGCGGACCACGAGCGTGCAGATCAGCAACCAGTTCAAATACATCAGCAACGAATTCCCCGTCACCATCATCTTCATCGGTATCGGGCTGCGACAACGCGGCCTCTACAGCGACGGCACCTATGCCGACGGCATACTCGGCCAAAGCGGACGACGCATCACAGCATTGAGGCTGCGCGAATTCACGATCGACACCCCCGAGCATCGCCGTGAATGGCGCCAACTGTTGCTGGCCATTGAGAAGCGCGTCGTACTGGCACGCAAGCACCGGGGGATGCTGGTCGATCTGTCGTACTACCTGTTCGAACGAAGTTCGGGCCGCATCGGCCCGCTGACCACCTTGATCAATCGTGCCTGCCAACGCGCGGTCCGCACCGGCGTCGAAGGTATCGATCAGGATCTGTTCGACAGGGTCCGCACCGACGCGGCCTCCGAGCAGCAACGCCCGGAGATGCGGGTCAAGATCCGACATGCTCAGCGGGAGTTGCTGACGCCACGATCGCGCAGGCCGCGGCCGCGACCTTCGTGAACCCCCACTCGGATCGGCCCTGGGCGCCGGGACCGGAATCGAGCCGCGCTCGGTGAGACGGACACTGCCCGTGCGAGTCGAGCCCATGCCCGGCGAAGCGTTGGAGTCGTGGTTGGCCGCATTCGCCACCCGTATGAACGCCACCTGGGGCGAGGTCCTCGACGCCGTGCTCCCCGTCGGTGCGGACGGGATCGCCAGCACCCACCGCGGAGCGGTATTGACCACAGGCCTGACCGTCGAAGAGCGGGAGAGTATCTCGACCGCCACGGAAGTCAACGTCGCTGATCTCGACGCGATGACCTTGATGGGCCATTACGGCAGCCCGATGATGACGACCGACGCGCGCACCGGCCGGGCACGGACCCCGTGGGGCTTGGTGTATCGGCAGCGGTTCTGCCCCTTCTGCATGAAGGCTGCTCCGGGCCGCCGCAAGCTCGAATGGTTCCTGCCGTGGATCGCGACCTGCATTGAACATCGCTGCTTTCTGGTCGATTCGTGCCCGCAGTGCGCTCAGCTGCAGCTCGCCGCGGACTGGTTCAGCCGCCGGCTGTATCCACATCCGGACCGCTGCTCCCGGTTGGTCAAGGGCGAGCCGCATAATCGCCGGTGCACAGCGCGGCTGTCGCGCGCTCGCCCCGATAAGCTACGACCGGGACATCCCGTGCTGACCATGCAGCAGACGCTCACCGAGCTCCTCGCCGCGGATGCAGTCGATGCGGGCGTCTACCGCGTAGCGCCGGTGTCAGCGGAGCAGCTGCTCATCGATGTGCGCGTGCTCGGGAACTGGATAGTCAGAGCACCCAACCCCACTGACGTGATCGAACTATTCGGAGGCCGCGCGACCGATCACGAGATCGGCCTGTGGCGCCGACGCCTGCACCTGCTGGCGAACACAACTCACACCTACGACGAGAACCAGGACGTGGCGAGCGCGACGCGGGTAGCGCTCGCCGCGCCGGCGGCATGGGTCGGCACCGGAGTGGCCGCAGCCCTGACCGTGCTGATGCGGCCCTCGCTCGAGGATGCCGGTCGCGCCTTCCGGGCAGCCACGTCCTCTGCACCGGCCAGGGAGATTCGATATCGGACCCGAGTCTCTGGACTGACCCACAGCGCGGCGGTGACCGCCGTGGATCTCAAGGCTAGGGCCGCGGACTTCACGGTGATCGAGGAGTTGCGCTACCGGACGTTTACTCATCTGCCGCGGCTGCCCGACACCCGGCGGTTTGCAACCAAACACGCGATGCTGCACGCGGTGCCCACACTGTTCTGGCCCGAGTGGGCGTTCCGGCTCGACACGGAAGACTTACCGTGGGGCACCGCCCGGCAAGTGATGTCACGGCTGCTACTCACGATCGGCTGCGTCATGTCGACACCCGAACTAGAACGACACCTGCACTCCACCGTCGGAGCTCAGCGCATCGCCGAAGCAGCCAACAACTTTCGCGCCCATCCGAATTGGGAAGGGATCATCACCGCGCTGCTGCGGCTGCACGAACACCTGCAGGCACACCCACCGCCGATCGACTACCAGCGTCGCCGCACCCTGAACTACGATCACCTGCTGCCCGAGCAACAGTGGACACACCTGGTCGCCGAAGAAGGTCTGCGCACATCGCCGACGACCGCGGCCGCCGCGCGACTGTGGCTCATCGAACAGCTCAGCGGCGCCCCGGTGCCCAATACGCCGCAGGCGTTGCACTGCCGGGGAGTGTGCACCGACCGGATGAGGACAACCCTCACACCCCAGCTGGTCCGAGCACTTAATGCAGTCAGCGCCGACTATTTAGGAAAACAGGGAGTCTCGGGTGAGCCCCTGACCTGGGTACCGCCGCTGAGTCTCCTCGAGGGTCTGAATCTGCCTGGGAAACCGCCGGAGACGATTGAGCCGAACTCAATGTACAAACTCCTCGACGCCGGCCTTACCGTGACTGCCCTTGCCCACAGACTCGACGCATCCGTGTGGAAGGTCCGCTACCAGCTCGAACACCACCCCATTCCTAGCGCCGACGTCCGAACCTGGTCACCGAAACGGATCAAAGGACGCCGTCGAATCGGCACCCGCGAACGCGTGCGGGCATTGCTGCCCGAACAGAAGCTGCGCGACCTCCACGAACATCAAGGGTTAACCTTCGCGCAGATCGCCGGCCGCCTCGAGCTTCCGCTGTCCTCGGGCTACTTGGCTCGGGTGGTGTCCCACCTAGCCATCGAGTACGGAATCCACCATCGTCGCCAACCGCTAGGAGAATTGATCACCGCGGATTGGATCCACCAACGCCACGTCGTCGAGCGCAGAACGCTTGGTGTGATGGCCGACGAAATCGGCGTTTCTGACTCGACCATCGGGAAGTGGGCCCGAAAATTCGGAATCCCGGTTCTCATTGGAAGCGGCGCCCTCTGCTCGACCCGCGTGTGACCCGCCTCCTCGAGGCACTCTCCACTGAGCCGGGAGACTTTCCAGCAGGGATGCAGACGGCCGCCGCATGGGTGCACATCCCGCGTTTCGCCGTCGCCGGCAGCTATGGCAAGTTCACACGCGTCGCCGAGGCACTCGGATGCCGCAAAGAGCGGTTGAGCGAGCAGATCGGTCGCATCGAAGCCGATTTGGGGCACACCCTCGTCGAGCGCGCCGTGTCACGCCAACATCCGATGACGCTGACCAGCTTGGCGAGGAACTCGCACAGGCCGCCAGACGCATCGATGGACCGTGACCTCCGCGACGCGCAGGAAGAGGATTTCGCCGAACGCTAACGGGATCGCCCCGCATCGACGTCGGCGGCGGACTGAGATGTAAATCCCAACTTGAGTTCCTTACGAGGCTATAGCGGGCTCAGGCAACTACCGGGCATACGCAGCGTCCGATCAAATGCCGCGCACATACGCGCATAGGCGTGCTAGTCTGTGCATATGGATGGATCGACGGCTCCCGCACTAGGCGCTCTACTGGCTAAGCACCAGATTGACCTGAGTGTCGAAGAGGTCCTCGACGAGCTGGACTCCGCGTTTGCGGCAATCCCCGGGGCAATCACCCTGTCCGCGACAGAGGTGGATTTCCTCCGCGAGCACGCCGGACCCGGTGCAGCAGCGGTGATCGACACATGGTCGGCAGACAATGAACGTCAGGCCCGCGCCCGCATTGCGTTGCGGCAACTCACCAGCGCGGTCTCAGGATCGGTCAGCATCAAAGAAGCCGCCGCGATCCTCGGCGTCGACCGGTCCCGCGTATCGCGGCGCATCACTGGAAAAGCCTTATGGGCCTTCGACCTTCAAGGAACCCGACGCATCCCTCGCTGGCAGTTCCTTGGTGACGAACTGCTTCCCGGGTTGGACGTGATTGTGCCCGCGATACCACGTGGCACCACGCCCGCGGTTCTGGATGTGTTCATGCACACCCCACAGCCCGACTTCGACGACCGGACGCCGATCGAGCATCTGGCCGCCGGCGGCGACCCCGCATTAGTTGCCGGATTCATCGAGGATCTCGGGCGCTGGTGAACCCACGGCCCAAACCCAAGGCGCCACGAACACCGCCCGAACAGCTCATCAGCGAACCTCACGACATCACCGACTACACCGACACGCTCTGGCGGGTCCACCGCACCGAAGGCGAGCACGTGCTGCCCTGGAACACGCTGCGCACCCACGGGCCGCTGCCGTCGATGCGCTGGGACCCACACCCCGGTCCTCATCCGACCTCGGGGGCTGAGGCCGTCCTGTACGCCGCAGCCGATGTCGCAACCAGCCTTGCCGAGGTCTACCAGACAACGCGCGTGATCGACACCCGCGCCGGCGCGCCGACTCTCACCGCGTGGCAACCCCAACGCAGACTGCGGCTACTCGACTTGTCGGGCACGTGGCTGCTCCGCAACACCGCATCCACTGGGTTGCTGGCCGCACCCCGATCCACATGCCGACGGTGGGCCCGCGCCATCTACACGACCTGGCCTGAACTCGACGGTCTCTACGTCCCGTCGACTATGACCGGGCGCCCGAACATTGTGCTGTGGAATGCCGCCGCAGACTCGATACCCGCGATGCCGTTGTTCTCCCGCCCGCTCGCTCACCCGCTCGTATGGTCCATCACGCACGCGGCAGCCGCAGAGATCGGATACCACATCCTGTAACCAGTCCAGAGAAGGGGACGTCATCGCCCACAACACAACCGCCGCCGAAGGCTACGGGACCACACCCGTCGAGCGGGCACAGTTCATCGTCGACACCATCCGAATCCCCCTGGGCCGCCAGGCATGCACGCACCACCTCGACGAACTCTCATCGATCGAAGCCATCCTCGGCACGGAGGTGCTGTGGTGCCCAGCCTGCGGCACCCGCCTGGGAAGACGGTAGGACCTGGCAGCATCGAACGAATCCGCTGTAGCCGACGGAACTGACAACGCGGAAACACCTGTGCCCAATCAAGTAGCGAAGATAAGGAGCTCCGGCGCCGACATATCGCGACATTATCGGCGGCGGCGAACGACCCGAGGAGCGCTTAGCGCAGGCTCGCGGCGATGCGAGTTGCTAGAACAGGTAAGCCCCGTATGGGCCAACATTGGTTGCGCCCGGCGCCATCGGGGCCACATCGATCAGATAGTCGGGCTGAGATGCCGTGAGCACTGAAAGCTCCTCTTTGACCAGTTCTTTGAGAGCATCGGTGTCATCGGGCGAATCAGTCCAGTACAGGCGCGGTTGAGAACTGTCGATGATCCCCTCGTCACGCTTGACTGCCTTTCCAAGCAAGTAGTGCAACTCGGACCCGTTGTGATACTTGATGTCTTTCTTCAGACCGACGTAGGCGACCATAGGCCGTGGTGCAGGTCGTGGCGGTGGACGTTGCGACTGTGGAACCAATATGCCCATCTGTCTGAAACCCATGATGGCCGCTTCGCGGCCACGCTCGGCGCCCGGATTGATTTGGCTGGCTTTGCCCAGCCGCGACCTGTCGCTTCGTAGATAGGGACACACGATCGCTGAATAGACGGCGCAGGAGAAGTGAAGCGGCCCAGCATCGTCGAGTGAACGCTCGCGCTGGTACCGACGGATGTCTTCGGCATCGCCTTGCCCCCAGACTCGGTAGACAAGCGTCCCCTCCGGCATCTCGTATCCGCACACAGCGCATGCACGACGCAGCGCCAGAGCAACAGTGCGATCATTGTCGACTTGCGCAAGCACGGGCTGGCCAGAGACCCAGCCGGCTTCGGCGAGCGCGTGGAATCCATGAGCGTCCTCGGGTAGGTCCGCGATCCACGCAGGCGGCGTCGGTGCGTCTAGGGACATGAACAAGGAGCGTACGGGCGCCTTATGGTAGCCATGGCCTTAACTGGTAGGAGGCTCGACGAATGGTAGACCGGCTACGTGCAACTTCGTCTGTAAGTTGATGTCGCTCGTCGCCACGTGAAGCGCCGAGCCGGGGTGTTGAGATTGCAACAGCAGGGCTGCGGCGACTAACCGATCATCAGGTACTGCAAGGTCCAGCCAGTCGGGCAGATTGGTTCCGCGGGGTTCGACATGTTCGAACTTGGCAACGACCTGACCCTCGACGCGGACACCCTCAAGTGCGTTGCCATTGTTGCGGATGCCTTTGAGGCCGGCCACCGCCCGCTGCGCACCGGTGCGCACCATTTCGTTGCGCCCAGCGCGCTTGAGATCGTCAAGTTCGCCGAGAACAACCGGCAGTAGATGGACCATGTACTTCGGTCCGAGGGCGTCGATGTACGCGGCGACATTCGGATTGTCGATCAGCGCATTCGTGTCCACGATCAGCCGAGTGGGGTAGTCGTCCGCCGGAAGTAAGGCGAATAGGCCGCGGATGTCGTCGATGGTTGCGATTAGCCTCTGTTGCGCCGTAGCTATGTCTCGGGGAATGGAGTGGTCATAGCTGTCGGGACGGATGAGCCATCGTTCAAGATGTTCGAGGTCGTGCTTGACGCGCTTGCTAATGGTCGGAGTTGGATTTGGGAATAGGAGGCGAAATCGTGGCTCCCAACCGCGAAGCGTTCCGAGTAGGGCCATCCGCGCCGCCTCGAGTTCGATGTCGCTATCGGTCCAGCCCCAGTCGGAAGCACCCATGAAGATCACCATCGATCCGGGGCTATTTGGATTGACGTACCTAATGCCACTTGCGGCCAGGACTGCAGCGTAGTGCTCGGCGATCCCGCCAAGCTCCTCGAGTAGCTGCTCTGCGTAACTTTGTCTTGGTGTGGGCATTCCGTCAGGCCACGACTCAGGCGTTTGCTACGCGATAGTGTTCCCGAATGCGTCGCGGATCTCGGGTGCATCCGAGCGCGATGCAGTACGTGACGACGAAGTCGTCGTTGAGCCCGGCGCCGCCAAATGTTCGCATGTATTCATGGACGTATTGGCGGTCGCTCCCGCTCTTGGGCGGAGACGATAGCCAGTCATCCCGAAAGAGCATGCTGATGAACTCGTCATGCAGCGAGGCTTCCAGCGGCGGCGTCGGTTCGCCGGTCTCGGCGTTGAACGCGCCGGTCGCGGTCGCCCACCCCAGAACCCCAGGAGCCTTACCCCATTCGAAAACTGTCAGGGTGGATTCTCCGACGCGTGACACACACTTGATTAACGATTCCTCAGTTGGCCACGCTGCAACCACGGGGCCGCCCCACGGCTCGCCATCAGATCGAGCGGACACCCACGTCGATGTCTCGGCCAGCGCCGCCAGAACCGGTGGGTTGTCGATCGCGTTGCCCGACTTCTGCGGCGTCATGATGATTCGCGTCGACCGGCCGCGTCGCTCGTTGTCGTTGAGCCACTTCGCGAGCCGCTGCCCTGCGCGCTCGTCCGGCCTTGCTTCGAAGGGCATCCATGCCGCGTTGTATATGGGTTGGACGACGTGCATCTTCGGAAATCTACTCGCCGGCGCCGACAATGAGCGCGCCACTCTGATTTCCCATCGTCACACGTCGCTCGAGCGTGCGATACGGGTTCCTGGATTGCTGGCAACCGGCCATTTCAGAGCTGAAGAACATATTGGTGCGACTGCTTGAAGCACGGTGCACTTCAGATCTCCCAATCCCTTACAGCATCAACCCATTCCTGCTGAGAACGCAGGATCCCGGTGACGAGCATGACTGCCTTCAGAGCTTTTGGGCGAGCGGGAGCGGGATGCGCGTTCCCGTGGGCGCGGACGGCGAATCCAACGAGTTACCGCACACCTCCGCTTGAAGATGTACGCGAGGGTCGCGGTGTGTCACAGTGACAGATTGCGCGTGCTGATGGAGCGACACTCGTCCACGAGCAAAGCGACTTCAAAGGCACACTGAACCGCCGACTTATATCAGATGCGCGGGACTGGAGGCTAGTTGATCTAGCGTCCCGTCGTGGCGCCGACCGGTCTGACTCGTGAACCGCATGCCGCCTACGGGCTGGCTCTGCCGGGGTTTGTCGAGCCGGTCGGCGCCGTGGCCGCGGTCTGACTCAACAGAGGACTGATCGTCACCGGGAGCTTGAAGTCGGCGTGTCGTCCGCGGTCTCCTACTTGTGCCGTCGGATGAAAGGTTCAACCGCATTGGTCACCATCGGAGTCGATCCTCACAAGCGCACCCACACCGCGAGCGTCGTCGAAACGGGCACCGACAAAGTGCTGGCAACGTTGCAAATCGACGCGTCGCTTGCGGGCTACCGACGACTCCTGAAGTGGGCGTCGGGTTTCGAGCAGCGCCGGTGGGCAGTGGAAAACGCTCGGGGGTTGGGGCGGCATTTGGCGCAATGGTTGGTCGCGCGAGAGGAGGTCGTCGATGACGTGCCCTCGATAGCAACGGCGCGTGTTCGCGAGTTGTCTCGGGGCGGACGACGCAAGAACGATGTCATCGACGCCGCAGCGGCGGCCAGCGTGGCCGCGCTACGCGGTGACGCAAACCCTGTCGTGGCCGACGATCTCACCACGGTTCTGGCCCTGCTCGACGAGCGCCGCGACAACGTGGTCACCCAACGCACCAGGCTGATCAACCAATTGCATGCGCTGCTGCGTGATCTCCTGCCCGGTGGCGCGCCGACCGATCTAACCGCTGGTGACGCGTCGCGACTGCTCACCGGCGTGCGTCCGGCGGGTCCCGTCGAAGCTGCTCGCAAACAACTGGCCCGCGAGCTGGTCGCCGAGATCCGCGACACCGATCAGCGGCTGAAGGCGCTCACAGCCCAAATCACAGACACTCTCGACGCGCACGGCACCCGACTGCGAGAGGTCCCCGGCATCGGTCCCGTCATCGCGGGGCGGTTGCTCGGACGGACTCGTCGTGCGGGCAGGTTCCGCAGCGCCTCCGCGTTCGCCAGCTATGCCGGCGTCGCACCGATCGAGGTCGCCAGCGGCGACCACGCGCGACATCGATTGCCACGCGGTGGTGATCGGCAACTCAACCTCGCGCTGCACATCGTCGCGCTCACCCAGGTACGCATGCGCGAGAGCACCGGTCGGGCCTACTACGACACGAAGGTCGTGGCTGGCAAGTCGCATAACGAAGCAATGCGTTGTTTGAAACGCCGGCTGGCCGACCGGGTTTGGCGACTCATGCTCTCTGACGAGCACCGTTTGGCGGCAGGCCCGGGAGGACACTCGGGGGCGACTCTGACATCCAGCGCGGCTGGCTCAACCCCGACCACCAGCTCTTCGGACAAGTCACTTCCCGGACCCGCCGATCGCAACTCTACGACGCCCAGCCCAGCGGCTTGACAAACACAGAGGAACCCCGGCATGTCCGGAGACTCCACTTCTTGGGAGGGTTGGAGTCATGTCAGGTGGTTCGTCGAGGAGGTATCCGCCGGAGCTGCGTGAGCGCGCGGTGCGGATGGTCGCCGAGATCAGCGATCAGCACAATTCGGAGTGGGCGGCGATCAGCGAGGTCGCTCGCCTGCTCGGGTCGGGTGCGCAGAGACGGTACGCAAGTGGGTCCGCCAGAGGCAGGTCGATGCCGGCTCGCGGCCGGGGACCACGACCGAGGAGCCCGCTGAGCTCAAACGGCTGAAGCGGGAGAACGCTGAATTACATAGGGCTAACGCTATTTTGAAGACGGCGTCGGCTTTTTTCGCGGCCGAACTGTGCGCCACGAGGCGCCGGGTTAATCGAGAGGTGGTGAGAGACCGTCTCCTTCGGGTCGTCGCAGCGGCCTGAATGAAGCTGCGGGGCAGCCAGTTGCCGTGGACATTGGTCTAACTTCTCGGACTCAGCTAATAGACTGTGCAGCAACATAGTTCGCGACGGATAAGGATCTGTATCAACTGCAGGTCATCCCGCGCGAGCCTTCCGTTCGCACCCCTTCCGGCCTGATCCGACGGCTGACTTGGTTTAGGCCCGATTGCAGCTAGCAGGTACGCGCACGGTGCCGGTGGCTGGAAAATGTGATGGGGGTCACCCGTGCAGACATCGTCCACGTGCGCTGGCCACGATGAAGTCATTCTTCTGGTGCTCAGGGTCGACGCCACGCAGCGACCGTGATCGCCCCGGGGAATGCGTTGCAGCCCATACCGTGTGCCCTGCTACTCGAGGCGGGGTGGCGCACATGCTGTTTGATCCATCACCGAGAGGTACGACGATGACCCACACCCACCCCACACCGACAACAACGGGCGCCGGCGCCCCGATCGAGAGCGGCGAGCAGTTGCTCACCGGCTCCGGGGCTGCTCAGACCATCGCCGGGATCACCATCCCCGACACCCCGCTGGTGCGGGACGTCACCACGCTGATCCGGGCGGCCGAGGAGGATCTGCTCTTCGATCATTCCCGCCGGGTGTTCCTCTTCGGCGCGCTGCAGGGCCGGCGCCGCGGTCTGCAGCCCGACCTGGAGCTGCTCTACGTGGGGGCAATGTTTCACGACATCGGGCTGACCCAGCGCTACCGCACCTCAAGCCTGCGCTTTGAAGTTGACAGTGCCAACGCGGCCCGCGACTTCCTGCTCGACCACGGCGTTGACGAAGCTGCCGCGCGCAAGGTGTGGCTTTCCATCGCGCTGCACACCACCCCGGGGGTGCCCGAATTCCTCGACCCCGAGATCGCGCTCGTCACCGCAGGCGTAGAAACCGACGTGCTGGGCATCGAACGCGACGACCTGCCCGCGGAAGCGCTCGCCGCCGTCACCGCCGCGCACCCGCGACCCAATTTCAAAGACCGTATCCTGCAGGCCTTTACGGACGGCATGGCGCACCGGCCGCGCAGCACCTTCGGCACCGTCAACGCCGACGTGCTGGAACACTTCGACGACTCCTTCGTCCGAGACGACTTCGTGGAAATCATCCGCAACAACACCTGGCCCGAATAAGCCCGCGCGCACTGGCAGCCTACGAATCTGAGAGGAACGCTATGAACGAGGCGTTGAGGCTAGCGGCCGACGAGAGAGCTCCTGCAAGCTTCACTGACGGCGACGTGTATTTCATCGGCAACGCAACGACTTTGATCCGGTTTGCCGGTTTCACGATCCTGACGGACCCGGCGTTTCTGCACAAGGGCAATCACGTGGATCTCGGTCACGGGATCTATGCACGGCGCGAGGTCGAGCCTGCCTGTCAGGTCTCGGATCTACCACCGCTGGATTTGATCGTGCTCTCGCACTATCACGGCGATCACTTCGACGACGTCGCGGCCCGAGATCTCGACCGTGCCATCCCGATCCTGACCACCGACCATGCGGTCGGCCAGCTCCGTGAGCTCGGGTTCACCCAAGGTCTGGCCTTGGATACGTGGGACTCGGTGACCGTGGAAAAGGGGGAGGCACGGCTGGTGGTCACGGCGATGCCCGCCAAGCACTCCACCGATGATGAGGTGGCGCTGATGCTGATGCCCGTGAACGGATCCATGCTCGACTTCTACCGCGGTGAGGATCGATTGTTCCGGCTCTACATCACCGGCGACACGATGCTGCACGACAGGCTGCGCGACATCCCCCGCTGGTATCCCGACATCGACCTCGGCCTGATCCACGCCGGGGGCACCACACTGTTCTTGACGGTGGTGACCATGACCGGGGCCCAGGCTGTGCGGGCCGTGGAGATCACCAAACCCCGGACGGCCATCCCCATCCACTACAACGACTTCTCGGTATTCATGTCCGGCCTCGACGACTTCAAGCAGGCCGCCGCCCAGTCGCCCGCGAAGACCGAATTCCACTATCTCTCCCATGGCGAGACCTACAACTTCGAGCCGCTCAGCTAACGGCGTCGTCGCGCCACAACCCAAACGCCGCTCGCCGGCGGACCCGTCTCCAACGGTGTGACCAGAAGATCATCAATCCCTCCTCGATCGGTTATGCGGTGCAACCACTTTCGAGCCCGAGGACACCCGGCGACAACCTAATGGATCAGTGCTCAACCGGCACGACATCCCACCAGAGCTACAGGCGGCCTCACCAACCGGCCGGGGCACGATCTAGAACTAGGAATCGACCATCACTCCAGGATCCGACAGTAGAGTAGGAACTTTAAAAGCTGGGCCGCCATCGCGAAGGGGGCGGATGAGTCAAGGCGCGATAATTCCGAACCGAGGTCCGCCCGTTCGGACCCAGGTCGTGCATGAGAGCCGACGCACCCGCATCACGCGGCTGTTCTTTCCTGAGCGCACGCTGATCTGCAAGGAGCCGCTGGGGCCGGACGCGCAGCGGCGGCTGCGGCATGAGGTGGAGATGCTTCAGCGGCTGCGCGGTGTGGATGGCGTCGCGCACCTGGTGCCCGCTCCGCCTGACGCGGGGTCGATCGTGCTGGAGGATGCAGGCGCCAGCAGCCTACGGGAGTCGGCGACGCCGCTGGCCAGTGATGAGCTGATCGAGCTTGCGGTGTGCTTGGCGCAAGCGGTGTCGGGGATGCACCGTCGTGGCGTGATGCATGGTGACATCACGCCGGCCAACATCGTGGTGTCCGGCGAGGGTGCACCATGCCTGGTGGACTTCGCCTTGGCGACGTCGCTGGCCGAAATCCGCCCGGACTTCACCCATCACACCGAAATTGTCGGAACGCTGGCGTACCTGGCCCCGGAGCGGACGGGCCGTACCGGCCGGGTAGTGGATCAGCGCGCCGACCTATACGCGTTGGGCGCCACGCTGTTTGAGCTGGCGACGGGTGAACCGCCGTTCGGGTCTGAGGACCCGCTGCGGCTCACCCATGATCACCTGGCGCGCGTGCCGGTCGCGCCGCATGAGTTGAATGCGACCGTGCCCGCGGCGCTGTCGGCGATCATCCTGCATCTGTTGGAGAAGGAGCCCGATAACCGCTACCAGAGCGCCGACGGGTTGATCTATGACCTGCAGCGTCTCCAGGATGCTCCGCTGGGTCCGGGAGCAGCGCCACCGCCGGTCGGCTGGCATGATCTTCCGGCGCGGCTGCTGCCGCCGTCACGACTGGTGGGTCGTGACAACGAAATGACTTCGCTGCGCGCGGCGTTTGATGGCGCGTTAGCCGGCGATTGCCGCGCGGTTTTGATCGGCGGTGTGCCTGGCGTCGGCAAGACCGCACTGGTTGATCAGCTGCGCGCCGTGGTGACCCGCAGCGATGGCTGGTTCGTGGCGGGCAAGTCAGACATGTATCGGCGGGATCTGGAGTTCGACGCCATCAACCAGGCACTTCGTGCACTGGGTCGGCTGCTGCTGGCCGAGCCGGAAGATCAGTTGGCGCAGTTTCGCCAACGGATCTCGTTGACCGCTGGTGCCAACGCCGGTCTGCTGACCGCGATATTGCCGGAGTTCGCGGCGCTGCTGGCGGTGCCCCCCGATCCGGGCAATCCGCTGACCGCCCAGATGCGGGCGCAGCGCGCCGAAATGGAGGTGCTGCGGGCGGTCGCCTCGCGGAGTCGGCCCCTGGTGGTGTTCCTCGACGACCTGCAATGGGCTGGGCGCACCTCGCTGGGTTTCGTCGATCTCGTGTCGAGCGAGGAGCATCTCGAGGGCCTGCTTCTCGTGGGCGCCTACCGCGACGACGAGGTGGAAACGTCTCATCCGCTGGCGCCGATGGTGGCGCGGTGGCGGCAGCATCCGCGAATACAGAGTGTGTGGCTGGACAATCTGCCCGGATCCGGCTCCGTGACCATGGTCGCTGAGATGCTGCACATTGACAGGTCGGGGGCTGCGGCCCTTGCCGAGCTGATCGAGCCACTGTCCCGCGGTAATCCGTATGAGATCGTGGAGTTGCTCAACGCGCTGCGCCGCGACGACATCTTGACGGCGACAGCCGACGGATGGCGGTGGGACGCCGCCGCGGTGCGCGCGCATCTGGGCCAGTCAGAGCTTGCCGGGCTGCTCGCGGCTCGCGTTGCGGCCATGCCGGCGTCGTCGCAAGCGATCGTGGAGGCGATGGCCTGCCTTGGCGGGCGGGTCGAACTGGGCATGCTCCAGACGGCCACCGCCGAGCCGCTCAGCGTGGTGGAACAGATGCTAGCGCCCGCCCTCGAGGATGGACTTCTGGTGATCGAGCCCGGGTTTCATGAGGCGGTGCAATTTCGCCACGACCGCACCCGCGAGGTAGTCCTGGGCGGGTTGCAGCCGCAGCAGCGAGGCACCCTGCAGTTGGCGATGGCGCGCCGACTCGCCGAAGTGCCGGAGCTGTTCGCCGTCGCGGCAGAGCAATACCTGCCCGTGATCGACGTGGTCGACGACGCAGCCGAGCGGGGCTGCGTGGTGGCGCTGCTGCGCCGCGCCGCCGACCAGGCGGCGCTGACCGGCGACTACTCCCTGCTGGATTCGCTTCTCGCTGCCGCTCTGGGACTGATCGACCCGAGCGAGACGGCCACGCTCGTCGAGGTGCACACCGGCCGCCACGCCGCGCTCTACAGCCTCGGGCGCTTTGACGAGGCAGACGAGGAGTACCGGGTAATCGAGGAACTATGCACGACCGCAACGCAGCGCGCGGACGCAACGGTGGTGCAACTGCTCAGCCTTACCCAGCGCGGCCGCCTTATGGACGCGGTTGGCTTCGGCCTGGAGTCGCTGGCTGAGCTCGGCATCATCGTTCCAGGCGTCGACCGACTCGCCACCGAGCTCGACAACCAATTCGACCATCTGTATCGGTGGCTGGACCGCACCGACGTCAAGGATGATCTGGCTCGCCCCCCCATCACCGACCCGACGCTGATCGCCGCGACGCGTCTGATGAACGCGATCCTGCCGTGCCTCTTTGTTGGCGACCACGCCAAGAACGTCTGGCTCAGCTTGGAAGCGCTACGCGTCTGGCTCGAGGACGGCCCAGGCCCGACCCTCGTCGGGCCGGCCAGCACCGCAGCTATCGCCACTGTGACACAGCGCGGCGACTATGCCGCCGCGTATCGGGCGGTGCGACGGATTCTGACGTTCGGCGAGGCCCGCGGCTACGAGCCCGACACTTCGCATGCGCGGTTCTTGTTCTCGGTCCTGTGTTCCTGGTTCGAGCCGGTCGAACACTGCGTGCAGGCAGGTCAATTGGCCCGGGACGGATTGATTGCCGGCGGCGACCTGACATACGCGGGATACGCCTGGCAGTCGATCGTGGCCGGACTGCTCGACTGCGCGCCGTCGCTGGACACCTTCGTCGCCGAGGTCGACGCCGGGCTGGCGTTCGCGCGGCGAATCGGCGCCGAATCAACCATCGAGTGTCTCGACAGTTATCGGTGGCTGGCCGGTGCGCTGAGCGGCGAAAACCCGGCCACGGTCGCCGTCGAGCGCTACGCCGGCAACCCGCAGACGCTGTTCTTCGCGCACATCACCCGCGCCGTCGGCGCCGCAATCTCCGCGGATCCTGTCGGTCTCGCGCGCCACACTGCCGCAGCGATGCCGCTGCTGACGACAGTGATAGGCCACTATGTGGGCGCCGTGGCCCACGTGCTGCACGCGCTGGCCGTTGCCGGGCAGGCGCGCGAAACCGACGGCGAGGAGCGCGACGCGTTGCTTCGCGAACTCGACGAGGTGACGCGGTGGCTGGCCGCCCGCGCCGCCGATGCGCCGACAAATTTTCTGCATCTGCTGCGGCTGGTGGAGGCCGAGCGCGCGTGGGCGGTCAGCGACTTTCGTGCCGCCGTTCTTGCCTTCGACGCAGCCCGCCGCGAGGCCGGGCGCCATCAACGCCCGTGGCATCGGGCCCTGATCGCTGAACGTGAGGCCCGTTTGTACCTCGCCCACGGCGTGGAGCACACGGGCTATGAGCTCTTGGCTGAAGCTCGTCAGCACTACCTCGCGTGGGGCGCGACCGCCAAGGTCGACCAGCTGGACTGGGCCTACCCGGTCCTACAGATAACAGCGGACGCGAGCGCCGATCACGGCGACGATCAGCTCGCTGAGCGTGCCCATCGCCGATCGGCGGTGACGACCGGCATGATCGACATGCTCGGCATCGTGTCGGCATCGCAGGCGCTGAGCTCGGAGACCGATATCGACGGGCTGCAAGCCCGCGTGGCCGAGGTCCTCAGCGCGATGACCGGGGCCACCGGCGTACACCTGCTGTTGTGGAGCGACGACCAACGAGACTGGCTGCCGCCCGCGCCGGGCGACGCTGACGCCGTAGCGGTCGATGGCCTGGACCCGGAACGTGCGCTGCCGATGTCGGTGCTGCGCTACGTCCAACGCACCCGTGAGCCGCTCGTCGTCGACGACGCGCGCCACGACGACCGCTTTGCGCGCGACCCCTACTTCGCCGACATCAGCTGTTGCTCGGTGTTGGCCGTTCCCATTGTCAGCCGAGGTGCGTTACAAGCGGTGCTGGTGCTGGAAAACTGCCTGATGCGCGGCAGCTTCACCGCCGAACGGCTCGACGCGGTCAAGCTCATCGCCGGCCAGCTCGCCGTTTCGGTCGACAACGCCCAGCTGTACACCGAGTTCCGCCAGATCGCAGACGACCAGGCCGCGCTGCGGCGGGTGGCTACCCTGGTGGCGCGTGGGGCAAGTCCGTCGGAGGTGTTCGCGGTGGTGACCGAGGAACTGGCCCGATGCCTGCATGTGTTCAACGCGGGGCTACTCCGCTTTGAGCCCGACGGCACCGGGTTAGTCGTCGCTGTTCAGTACGTGCCGGGGGTAAAGAACATGCCCGTCACCGGCGAGCGCATTCCGTTGGCGGGCGACGACGTCGGGGCGTTGGTGTTACGCACCGGCCGCGCCGCCAGGATTGACAACCACGACAACGTCTCTGGCCCGGAAGCCGCCCGCATCCGCGAGGACAGGATCGGTTCGATCGTAGGAGTCCCCGTTATTGTCGACGGCCGATTATGGGGCGCCGCTATTGTCGGATCGATGCTCCGCGAGCCCTTGGCGGTGGACACCGAGGCGCGTATCGGCGATTTCGCCGACCTGGTTGCTACCGCGATCGCCAACGCTGCAACCCGCGACGAACTCATCAAGTCCCGTGGGCGCATCGTCGCAGCCGGCGATGAGACGCGGCGGCGCCTGGAGCGCAATCTGCACGACGGGGCGCAGCAGCGCGCCGTCTCACTGGGGCTGCAGCTGCGCCTGGCCGAACAGCGAGTGCCACCCGAACTCAGTGAGCTAACCCAACAGCTATCCGAGATCGGGTCGGCAGTGGCGGAACTATCTGAGGAGCTGCGCGAAATCTCACACGGACTCCATCCCGCCGCCCTGGCCAGGGCAGGACTCGGTCCGGCGATCAAGGCGCTGGCGCGACGCTCGACGCTGCCGGTAACCCTCGATGCCACAGTGCCCCGTCGATTGCCGGAGAGCGTCGAGGTCGCCGCGTACTACGTGGCCGCCGAGGCGTTGACCAACGCCGCCAAGCACGCGCAGGCCTCAGAGGTCATCGTGACCGTCACGGACGACGCAGAAGTCCTGAATCTCCAAGTCCGAGATAACGGCGTCGGCGGAGCCGATTTCGGCAACGGTTCTGGGCTCATCGGCCTCAAGGACCGTGTGGAAGCGCTGGGCGGCCAGCTTGCGATGTCCAGTCCCGTTGGCGACGGCACGTCGCTAACTGCCACCATCCCGCTGCACCAGGCCGGATGAATGTGACTATGACGCCGACCTCCGCAAGCCAAAAAACCAGTTAAGCGAGTCGCACGAGGCATTTCCAGGTCGGCGTCGCCGAGGCCGGGCACCTGCAGGTCTGTCCGCCTGTCGTCGGTATCGATATGCGGACGCTTTCGGCGACGTCGACTGCGTCGAGTATCAACGCCAGGCCACCATCTGCCCGTCGCCCACGGATCATGACCAGCCTCGGCGTCATCGCCATGCCGTTCTGTGTCTACTGCGCCACTCGATGCTGAATTCGTCGATCCTGGTCCAGGACGTCGTTGCGCTCGAGTTCATCGATGTAGCCGGCCAATTCATGGATCGCAGCCGGCGACAGACCGCACAGGCGCTCCACGATCCGTCGCACCGCGGGCTCGCGCAGCCGAGGGTTCAAGGTCAACTCGGCCGCCAACGTGTGGCAATGGCGATCGTCGGCGAAGCATGCGGCGATCGCGCCACGTCACCTCGGTCTGCGGGCTGTCATCGCCAAGTCCTTCGCCCGCATCCACTGGCAGAACCTCGCCAACTACGGGGGTGTTGGCCCTCGAGTTCGAGAATCCCGGCGACTACGACACGATCGACCAGGGCGACACACTGGCATTCAACAACTTCGTGACGCCCTTGCGAACAAGGACACCCTGCAGGTTGACAATCTCACCAAGAAGTCGACCTTCACTGTGCGCCAAAGGCTTTCATCACGACAGGTGCAGGATGTGTTAGCGGGCGGATTGATTGCCCGGCTGGCACAAGAAGAGAACTGACGCGGATACCGCGGTCAGTACGCTGCTTTCGTTCTGTTCGCATCTGCTTGCGGCATAATCGGCCGCCGCATGTAACCCGCTCAGCGCCGTCGGCACATCGCAGTCACGTGACGAAAGAGTGCTTGTGGGTCGGCCCTACGCGTGTCGGCGGAGGCGAGCCCACCGAAGAGCGGTCGAAAGGCATGCCGACCACCTCTGAAGAAATGACACGAATCTGAGACGAAATCCCGATGACATCTGCGCCGGCCGGGTCGCCTCGGCATTGAACCGCGAGGTGTCGTAAAACACACCCTGTCCCGCGGTCCAATGATCGCTTCTCGGGTTGGTCGTGTCTTTACCGCCAGCGCCGGATTCCAGTACCGGTCAGCACCAGCCCGAGGATTGCCGTTAGCGGCAGCCCATGACGGGCGCTCGTGGTGATGTGTTACCCCGTCATCGATGCCACGCTCTCGTTGTGAATGGATCGTCCGGCTCGGCGGGCGACGAACCATCAAAAGACATAGCCACCCGACCAGGAGACCCCCCAGATGACGAAGTCGACAGATGAGTTGGATGCCGTCCACACGTCCAACCAGATGTGGGGTAAGCGCCCCGACATGATTGTGCGGGGACGGCTACCGTTTAACGCCGAGCCGCCGCCGTCAGTCTTGGCCGGCAATGAGATCACCGCGGTGGATACGTTCTATGCGCGCAATCACGGCCCGTTTCCGGACATCCCCGCCGACCAGTGGCGGTTGAGCATCAACGGGCGGGTCGACAACCCGCTCACCTTGACCTACGACGAACTGACTACCGACTTCGAGCAACATCGCGTGGTAGCGACGCTGGCGTGTGCCGGCAACCGGCGCGCCGAACTGCTAGCGGTGCGCCCAATCCCGGGCAAGGACCCGTGGGAGCACGGGGCGATCTCAACCGCCGAGTGGCGCGGTGTGCGGCTGGCCGACGTGCTGGCCGCAGCCGGCGTGCGTCGAGAGGACGGACTGCATGTGGAGTTCCTCGCCCCCGACGTGGCCCAGGAGGCTCGGCCGGTGCAGTCCTACGGCAGCTCGATCCCGCTGAGCAAGGCGATGTCCGAGGAGGTGCTGCTGGCATGGCAGATGAATGGCCAGCCGTTGCCGCGGGCGCACGGCGGCCCAGTGCGGGTTGTGGTGCCCGGCTACATCGGGGCCCGCAGCGTCAAATGGGTCACCACAATCACCGTGCAACCCGCGCCCTCGGAGAACTACTTCCAGGCCCTGGACTACCGGATCCTGCCGCCAGAGGCCGACGCCGACACCATCCCCGAGGGCGAAGGCATCTCGCTGTCGAGCCTGCCGCTCAACTGCGACATCCTCGTGCCCACCGACGGTGAACCTGTCACCGCCGGTGCGCTGACTGTCCGCGGCTGGGCGATCGCCGGCGACGGCCACAGCGTCGAGCGTGTCGACGTGTCGCTCGACGGTGGCCACAGTTGGCGCCAAGCCGACCTGCGCCCGGCAGCTAGCCCGTGGGCGTGGTCGCTATGGTCGCTGACCGTCGATGTGGAACCTGGACCGCTGAGCATCACCGCCCGCGCCTGGGAGGACACCGGCGTCACCCAACCCGAATCGCCGGCATCACTATGGAATCCGCGCGGATACGGCAACAACGCCTGGGCCCACATCACAGCGTCTGCCATATAAGCGACGCGTGATCCGACAGATCGGTTCGCGCGTTCAGTGGATCGAGCACTGCGGTCCTGGGGGAACCGTACGGGTAGGGCCGACCGCGGTCAGCGCCAGACACGCCGCGAATTATTCACCGGCGGCTCAAGCCCAGTGATGGCGACGGCGAGACTGACTGCGACCAGTTCGTGATGCTAACGGGACCCATGAACCGGGCACGGCCCGGACGCGTTGAGGCTGGAGGGAGCGTCAGGCGAGGTCTGGCGCGGCGCCGCCGGCGCCCATTCTCATCTGCCAGGCGTCAGTTGTCGTGGTTGACCGGGTATGGCGACCCGGTGATGACTGGCGGTGTGCGACCACGAGTCTCTTGCTAGATCTAATCCGACGCTCGCTCATTGGCCTTGCGTTGATTGGACGCGGTGGCGAGCGCGCGGTGACACGATATTGACGTGAGCGAGCGCCGGGGGCGGACCCGACAAACGCCATCCAGGAGGGCGCAATGATGAATTCGAGCGAGACGGTGGGCACGGTGCGCACGCTGTGGCGGTTCCCCGTCAAGTCGATGCTGGGCGAGCAGGTCGACGTGGTCGAGGTGGGGGAGGGCGGGATCGTCGGCGACCGCGCCTACGCGGTGCGAGACCGGCAGACGGGCAAGGTCGCGAGCGCGAAGAACCCGAAGGCGTGGCCCGGCCTGCTCGCGTGCCGGGCGGCGTTCATCGAGCCGCCGCGCCCGGGCGACGAGCTGCCGCCGGTGCGGATCGACCTCGCGGACGGCGACTCGGTGCTCAGCGACGCGCCCGATGTCGACGCCGTCCTGTCGCGCTTCTTCGGGCGCGACGTTGAGCTGGCGCGCGCTGCGCGGCACGGCTACACGATCGATCAATACCACCCCGACGAGGAGAACTACGATCCCGACGGACATCGGGACGAGGTCGTCGAAGCGCGGCTCGGCGCGGCATTTTTCATCGAGCGCGGGCTGCCCTCCGCCGTCCCCGAAAGGTCGTTCTTCGACCTCTTCCCGCTCAGCGTGCTCACGACGTCGAGCCTCGAGCAGCTCGGTGAGTTCGAGCCGCAGAGCCGCTTTGACGCCCGCCGGTTCCGCATGAACGTGATCGTCGACACCACGGAGCCAGGGTTCGTCGAAAACGAGTGGGTGGGGCGCACGCTCGCGATCGGCGACGAGGTGCGGATCGGCGTGGCCATGCCCGACCCCCGCTGCGTGATGCCGAGCCTGGCCCAGGGCGACCTTCCCCGGGACACCGGGATCCTCAAGGCACTCGGGCACAACAGGATCGACGTCGCGGGTTCGCTCTACCCCTGCGCCGGCATCTACACCGTCGTCGAAGCGACGGGCACGATTCGCGGGAATGATCGTGTCAGCCTGATCTGAGCGCTGATGCTCGACTCGTAGCCGACGTTCCGGCTCCACATGAGGTCCCCGCGAACCGGTGCGCTTGTAGACGCATTCATTCGCTAGCGGCATGTGCGGTTCGCGAACGGCGCCGTCCCCACCGCATACGTCGCGCGTTCGAGACGGCGCTCGTATCGGGACATCCATACGGGTCTACCGCCTGATCGCGAGATGGCGGACACCAACAAACCGTTCAACGAGTATCTCAGATAAGCCACGGGTGTGCCGCCATTTAGCGCTTCCGGAGACCGGCGACGATCACCGCCGCGTCCTCGCAGCGTTTGTTGGTTGGCCTCCGGTGGTTGTCAGATTTTCCGGTTCTCGGCTTTGAGCATCCAGGCTTGCTTTTCCAGGTCGTCGATGATGACGTGCAGCAGGTCGGCGGTGGAGGGGTCGGCGGCGTCGACATCGTCGTGGACGGTGCGGACGGTGTCGACTGCCGCGTAGATCCGGGTGGTGATGAGGTCGACCGTGTCGATGGTGCTGCGCTCCGCCGGCGGGAAGGCCGGCAGTGTGGTGGACGCCGTGACGGTGTCGGATCGTCCGTCGGGGACCGCGTCGAGGGCGCGCATGCGTTCGGCGATGGTGTCACTGGCTTCGCGTGCGGTGTCGACGATGTCGTCAAGTTGTAGGTGCAGATCGCGGAAGTTGGTGCCGACCAGATTCCAGTGGGCCTGTTTGCCCTGCAGATGCAGCTCGATGAGATCGACGAGGACCTTCTGCAGGTTCTGCGGCAGGCTGGGCGGGGCATCGAACTCCCGGACTTCATCGTCGGACCGACGATTAGTCATGACCATTCCTTTCTCCGTGTCCTCGTGCACACCGCTGATGCGTTGATACACAATTTGTCTTGTTCATGGGTCCAAACCGTACGCCCGCGAGTGGTCGCGGGACCCCCAAGTTCGCGGTAAACGGGATTCAGCCATGGGTCCCGCCGGGGAGGCGCTCCTAGATCGGGGCGAGGTTGACGGTTCTACTTCGTTATTCCTCGCCCAACAACACGCCCGCTGGGCTGGTTTTGACGAGCGCAAGAAGCGCTCGGTGGTCGCCAATGCAGCAATCGCCGGCGAACTCGCCGGCCAGGCGTAGGCCGGCAACTCGAAAAGGGACACCGATCGCGCCTGCGGCGTCCCCATCGCCAGCGCGTCGGGGAACGTGGCGCCGACATCGAACCACATTTCCTGCCAGCAGGGTGGTCAAGCCGATGGCGCCGGGGGCAGCATCGCATAGGTCTACGCGGCGAGCGCCTGACGCGATAGCCATTGCCGTTAGGAGGGAGCGAGGCATGTCTTTTAACGTCACCCGCAAGCTGATCGGCTCGCACCTGGTGTCCGGTGAGATGACGCCGGGCGAGGAGATCGCTATACACATCGATCAGACGCTGACGCAGGATGCGACCGGGACGCTGGTGATGCAGGAACTCGAGGCGCTGGGGCTCGATCGGGTTCGCACCGAGGTGAGCGTGCAGTACGTCGATCACAACCTGCTGCAGACCGATGAGAAAAACGCCGAGGATCACGAATACCTGCGCACCGCGGCGGAGCGATTCGGCCTGTGGTTCTCCAAACCCGGTAACGGGGTGTCACACCCGACGCACATGCAGCGGTTCGGGATTCCGGGCAAGACGATGGTGGGGTCGGATTCGCACACCCCGGCCGCCGGTTCGCTGGGCATGCTGGCGATCGGTGTGGGTGGGCTGGAGGTGGCGTTGGCGATGTCTGGGCGACCGCTGCACATTCGCATGCCGCAGGTGTGGGGTGTGCGGGTCGACGGCGAGCTGCCGGAGTGGTGTTCGGCCAAGGACGTGATTCTGGAGATGTTGCGCCGTCACGACGTCAAGGGTGGGGTGAACCGGATCATCGAGTACCACGGACCCGGTTTGGCGAGTCTGACCGCGATGGACCGCCATGTGATCGCCAACATGGGCGCCGAACTGGGTGCGACCACGACGGTGTTTCCCAGTGACGAGGCCGTGCGTGAGTTCCTGCGCGCCGAGGGGCGCGAGGGCGACTGGGTCGAGGTGGTGTCCGACGAGGGCGCCGGCTACGACATCGAGGAGACTATCGACCTGTCAAAGATCGAGCCGCTGATCGCAATGCCGTCCTCGCCGGGCAACGTGGTGCCGGTGCGCGAGATCGCCGGCGAGGAGATCGCGCAGGCGGTGATCGGATCCAGCGCCAATCCCGGACTTCGCGACTTCGCGATCGCGGCGGCGATCGTGGCCGGACGGCAGACCGCACCGCAGGTCAGCTTTGACGTCAACCCGACATCCCGCGAAATACTGGCCGACCTGACGAAGATGGGCGCAATGACCCAACTGGTGATCGCTGGGGCAAGGATCCATCAGGCGGGGTGCATGGGTTGCATCGGCATGGGCGAAGCCCCGGCGTCGGGTCGTAACTCGCTGCGCACCATGCCACGCAACTTCCCCGGCCGGTCGGGCACCAAGGAGGACTCGGTCTGGTTGTGTTCGCCGGAAACCGCTGCCACATCGGCGTTGACGGGGGTGATCACCGATCCGCGAGACTGGGCGCGTCAGGCGCAGATGGACTATCCCAAGCTCGATCTACCCGAGCAACATTCGGTGAACACCGCGATGTTCGTGGCTCCACTGGATGCCGAGCAGGCACGCCACGTCGAGCTGGTGAAGGGATCCAACATCTCGAGTCTGCCGGAGTTGTCGCCGCTGCCCGACGAGGTAGAGGCGCCGGTGCTGCTCACGGTCGGCGACAATATCTCCACCGACGAGATCTCCCCGGCCGGCGCGCGAGCGCTGCCGTTTCGCTCCAACATCCCCAAGCTAGCGATGTTCAGCTTCACCCAGATCGACGAGTCCTATCCTGAGCGGGCACAGCAGGCCGAGGGAACCGGTCACATCGTCGTCGGCGGCGAGAACTACGGTCAGGGTTCTTCTCGCGAGCATGCGGCGATCGCGCCACGTTACCTCGGGCTGCGGGCTGTCATCGCCAAGTCCTTCGCCCGCATCCACTGGCAGAACCTCGCCAACTACGGAGTGTTGGCCCTCGAGTTCGAGAATCCCGGCGAGTACGACACGATCGACCAGGGCGACACGCTGCGCATTCAACAACTTCGTGACGCCCTTGCGAACAAGGACACCCTGCAGGTCGACAATCTCACCAAGAAGTCGACCTTTACTGTGCGCCACAGGCTTTCACCACGACAGGTCCAGGATGTGTTAGCGGGCGGATTGATTGCCCGGCTGGCACAAGAAGAGAACTGACGCGGATACAGCGGTCAGTACGCTGCTTTCGTTCTGTTCGTATCTGCTTGCGGCATTTTCGGCCGTGCCATCTAGCGCGCTCGGCGTCGTCGGCACATCGTCGTCACGTGACGAAATAGTACTTATGGGGGTGTGTCGGCCAACCCGTGTCGGCGGAGGCGAGCCACCAAAGGGGCGGTCGAAAGGCATGCCGACCACCTCTGAAGAAATGACACGAATCTGAGACGAAATCCCGATGACATCACCTGGGACAACCTGCATCACAGCAGGTCAAGGAACCGCGCGATGACACGAAATTTGCGACCCTACAGCCACTGTCGGTTCCCATTTCGGATGTCCAATTCCCATTTCAAATGTCCACCAGATGTCCACAGTTGGACACGAAAGTGGGATGTGCACCGCGGATGGAGTGCTTGCCCAGTACCGCGCGTCGGGGCGGCCCTTCACCGCTGCCGGATATCGGCCAGGCCCACGTGTTTCCGAGCACGACAGGGAGTCTCGGGTGAGCCCCTGATGTCGTATGTCTGTTGCTCAGGGCGTCCGCACGCGCCGCGAACGAACACATCAGCGGGCGACGCAGAATGGGGACCGGACTCTGCCACCAGTGTCGGCCCGTCTCCTTAACCAAGGCCTCTCAGCCCAGCGACCTCCTTCACACATGATCGATGACCGCGTGCCTTTCGGCCTGGTCCTCCCGGGTTTTCACCGGGTCGAGGATGCGGTAGGCGAGGAGTTTGATGCGGTCGCTGATGAGGAACCAGGCGAGGGCGTATGCCCACACTGCGGCTGCCCACTTCCAGCCGAGTGGGGTCATGAACAGCCCGTACACAGCGATCAGCGTCGCGATTGCCTGGGTGCCGAGGACGGCGATCAACAAGATGCGGGCCGGGCGGATGGACCAGAAGGGTCCTCGGGTTCGGGTCAAGAAGATGGTGAGGTGACCGGCGACGGACAGCAGGAGATACATCAGGGTCTGGACGCGCGGGTGGCCGAGGTCGAAGACGCGGTCACCCAGATAGAACAGGCCAAACGCAGCGATCGGTCCGACCACCCCCAGGACCGTGGCGATCCCGAGTACCAGGCGCATGTTCCAGGCTTCGGGCTTGTTGGCGTAGTGGACGTTGTCGTAGGAGATGGACAGGATGGCGCCGTCGTTGAGCAGGGCGAGCATCACGATCATGATGGCGGTGAGTGGGTAGAAGTTGAAGACGAGGATCGCCAGGGTCACGAACAGCAGCACCCGCAGCGTCTCGGCGATGCGGTACATTGCGTAGCTGTTCATTCGCTGAAAGATCTTGCGGCTCTCCTTGATCGCGTCGATGATCACCGACAGGCCCGGGGTCAGCAGCACGATGTCGGCGGCCGCTCGGGCGGCGTCGGTGGCCCCGGATACGGCGATGCCGCAGTCCGCCTTTTTCAGCGCGGGGGCGTCGTTGACCCCGTCGCCAGTCATTCCGACGATGTGGCCGCGTTTCTGCAGCACGTCGATGATGTGGTACTTGTGCTCGGGAAAGACCTGGGCGAAACCGTCGGCCGCCTCGATGGACTCGCCCACCGCCGCCGATTCGCTCTTCTTCACCTCACCCAGGCCGGTGGCGTCGAGGATGTTGGTGCCCAGCCCGACCTTGGCGGCGGTTTCCTTGGCGATGGCCAGCGCGTCCCCGGTGACCATTTTGACGGTGACGCCCATCGCTCGTGCGGTGGCGATGGTGGCTGCAGCGTCGTCGCGGGGCGGGTCGAACAGCGGCAGCACGCCGACGAACTGCCAGTCGCCGTCCCCGTCACGGCGTGCCACGCCCAGGGATCGGAATCCCCGGGCGGCGAAATCGTTGACTGCCCTGTCAGCGGCGGGTTTGATCTGCGCGGCGTTGGCGGCCAGTGCCAGGATGACCTGCGGGGCTCCCTTGGTGACGGTGAAGGTGGTTGCGTCGGGGCCGGTGACGGTGGCCTGGGTGCGTTTGTGCACCGGGTCGAAGGGTTGGAAGTGGGTGATCATGTAATCCTGCAGAGCCTTGGTGTCGTCGAGGCCGCCGAGGACGGCGAGGTCGATGGGGTCGTCGTTGTCCGCGCGGGAGGCCAGCGCGCCGTCGAGGACGACCGTCGCGGGGGTGACGGTGTCGATGCTGAACGGGGTGCCCAACGTCAAAGAATTCTGGGTCAGGGTGCCCGTCTTGTCCGCGCACAACACATCCACGCCGGCAAGTTCCTCGATGGCGACCAGCCGGCTCACGATGGCCTGTTTCTTGGCCAGCAGACGCGAGCCGACAGCCATCGTCACCGACAGCACGGTGGGCATCGCCACCGGGATCGCCGCCACGGTCAAGACCAGGGCGAACTGCAGCGTGGTCAGGATTGCGTTACCGCGCAGCAGGGAGGCGACGACGATGACCGTGACCAGCGCGACGGCCAAGATGATCAGGTAGTTGCCGATCTTGAGCACGGCGCGTTGGAAATGGCTGACGGTGTGCGCGTCGGCCACCAGCTCGGCGGTCTTCCCGAAGTAGGTGTGGGTGCCGGTCGCATAGACCAGGGCACCGATCTCACCTTGCCTGATGATGGACCCGGAGAACACGGCCTCACCCGCTGCACGGGTGGCGGGCAGCGACTCCCCGGTCAGCGCGGACTGATCGACCTCGACCTCGTCACCGTCGAGCAGCCGGGCGTCGGCGGGGACAATGTCACCCAGGCGCAGCCGGATGACATCACCGGGCACCAGCTCCCGCGCCGGCGCGTTGACCCATGCGCCGTCACGGGTGACGCGGGCGTTGATCGCCAGCTTCGCCTTCAGGGCGTCAATGGCGTTGCCGGCCTGCCGTTCGGAGGTATATCCGACCACCCCGTTGGCCAGCAAGAGCAGCAGGATGATGAAGAAATCCGGCCAGTGCCTGAGCGCGCCGGACAAGATGACGGCGATCTCGATCATCCACGGGATCGGGCCCCAAAAGTAGCGGAGGAACTTCAACAGCGGGTTGGTCTTGTGCTCGGCGATCTCATTGGGCCCGTACCGCTCCAACCGTGCCACCGCCTCAGCCTGACTCAACCCGCCCGGTGAGTAGCCCAACTCTGTTTCGACCTCGGGCATGGGCGCCGACTTCAGATCGAGCTGCCCCGCCGGGGTGACGGGCCCAGACTGCGGGGCGTCAGTGGCCATGATGGGTGTCCGCCTTTGGGGTCGAGTGTCGGGTGTCGCGTGTGGCAGGTTGGAATGGACTCATCGATCGTCGGCTGCCGTGGTGGCCGGCGAGCGGCGGTTGCGGTCGGGTCATTGTGGGGGGTTCCAGGTCCAGTTGCGGATTTCGGGGTGGTCTTGGCCGTGGGTGTTGATGTAGAGGGTGTGTTCGACGAGTTTGTCGGCCATGGTCTGTTTGAGGTAGTCGCCGGTGGCGCCGAGTTGCGGGAGCCGGTCGATGACGTCGCTGACGAGGTGGTAGCGGTCGAGTTTGTTCTGCACCCGCATGTCGAAAGAGGTGGTGATGGTTCCTTCTTCGTTGTAGCCGCGCACGTGCAGGTTGTGGTTGGTGCGCCGGTAGGTGAGTCGGTGGATCAGGGTCGGGTAGCCGTGGAAGGCGAAGATGATGTGTTTGTCGGTGGTGAACAGCGCGTCGTAGTCGCGATCGCTCAGTCCATGGGGGTGCTCGCTGGCCGACTGCAACTTCATCAGGTCCACGACGTTGACGACGCGGATCTTCAACTCGGGCAAGTGTTCCCGCAGGATCGACACCGCCGCCAGCACTTCGAGGGTCGGAGTATCTCCGCAGCAGGCAAGTACCACGTCCGGTTCGGTGCCGCGGTCGTTTCCGGCCCATTCCCAGATGCCGATGCCTTCGGTGCAGTGCACCTCGGCTTGCTCGATGCTCAGCCATTGCGGCATCGCGCGTTTTCCGGCGACGATCACGTTGACGTAGTGGCGGCTGCGCAGGCAGTGGTCAGCCACCGACAGCAGGCAGTTGGCGTCCGGCGGCAGGTAGACCCGCACGACGTCAGCTTTTTTGTTGACGACGTGGTCCAGGAAGCCGGGGTCTTGGTGGGTGAAGCCGTTGTGGTCTTGCTGCCACACGTGGGAGGCGAGCAGGTAGTTCAGCGACGCGATGTCACGGCGCCACGGCAGTTGCGCGGTGACCTTGAGCCATTTGGCGTGCTGGTTGAACATCGAGTCGACGATGTGGATGAACGCCTCATAGCAGTTGAACAGCCCGTGCCGTCCGGTGAGTAGATATCCTTCCAGCCAGCCTTCGCTTTGATGCTCACTGAGCATCGAATCCAACACTCGCCCCTGCAGGGCGAGGTATTCGTCGTTGGCGACGGTGCGGGCCTCCCATTGCCGGTCGGTGACCTCGAAGACCGCGCCGAGCATGTTCGACAGGGTTTCGTCGGGTCCGAAGAGCCGGAAGTTGCGTGCCTCGTCGTTGAGCCTGATGACGTCACGCAGGAAGGCACCGAGCACCCGGGTGTCTTCGGCGTCCACCGCGCCGGGCGAGGCCACCGCAACCGCGTAGACGCGAAAGTCGGGCATCCGCAGATCGCGCAGTACCAGCCCGCCGTTGGTGTGCGGGTTGGCGCCCATCCGCCGCTGCCCGCGAGGGGCGAGCGCAGCCAGGTCGGGCAACAGCCGCCCGGCCTGATCGAACAGCTCGGTGGGTTTGTAGCTGCGCATCCAGCTGTCGAGTAGTTCGACGTGCCCGGGATGCTGCTCGTCGACGAGCAACGGCACCTGGTGTGCCCGGAAGGTGCCCTCGATCTGCTGGCCGTCCACGACCTTGGGTCCGGTCCAGCCTTTCGGGGAGCGCAACACGATCATCGGCCACCGTGGGCGGGTGGTGTCGCCGGCGGTCCGCGCCTTGCGTTGGATGGCGTGGATGCCCTCGATGACGGTGTCGAGGGTGGTGGCCATCAGTTCGTGCATGTCTTCGGGGTCATCACCTTCGACGTAATGCGGGTCCCAGCCGCAGCCGCGCAGGAACTGGTCGAGCTCTTCGTGTTCGATGCGGGCCAGCACGGTGGGGTTGCTGATCTTGTAGCCGTTCAGATGCAGGATCGGCAGCACCGCCCCGTCGCCGACCGCGTTGAGGAACTTGGTGGAATGCCAGGCGGTGGCCAGCGGGCCGGTTTCGGCCTCGCCGTCGCCGATCACGCACGCCACGACCAGGCCGGGATTGTCGAACACCGCGCCGAACGCGTGGCTCAGCGAGTAACCCAGTTCCCCGCCTTCGTGGATCGATCCCGGAGTCGTCGGTGCCACATGGCTGGAAATACCGCCGGGGAAAGAGAATTGGGTGAACAGCTTCTTCATCCCGGACTCGTCCTGACTCACGTCGGGATAGATCTCGGTGTAGGAGCCCTCGAGGTAGGTGTTGGCGACCAGCGCCGGACCGCCGTGGCCGGGGCCGGCGACGTAAAACATGTCCAGGTCGTACTTCGTGATGACCCGGTTCAGGTGCACGTAAATGAAGTTCTGCCCCGGCGTGGTGCCCCAATGCCCCACCACGAGCGGTTTCACATCCGAGAGCGCCAGCGGTCGCTTCAGCAACGGATTGTCATACAGATAGATCTGGCCGACCGACAGGTAATTCGCCGCCCGCCAGTACGCGTCCATCTTGCGCAGCAGTTCAGGTTCCAGCGTTCTAGTGCTCGTCATGCGGTGCTCCTTTGGTCGACTCGCATGTACGCGGTTCAGACGGGGGAATGCTGAGCGTTGTGCTTGTTCGTGTGTGATCTGATGGTGGTGCCGGCGGTTCCGGCGAACAGGGCTGAAGGCTCGAAGAGTGCCCCGATCCCGGCGCGGTGGTCGGTAGCGTTGACGCACCGGCGCCAGGATTCGATCTTGGGTGCCATGGACCCGGCGGGAAACCTCATCGCGCTCAGATCGTCGAGACTGAGTTGGGCTGGCGGTGTGGCCGCCGCGGTCCCGAAATGCTCCATGACCGCGCCGACGTTGGTGAGCATGAGCAGCCGCTGAGCGTGCACGGTGACGGCCAGGAGCGACGCAACATAATCTTTGCCGACAACAGCTTCCACCCCCGCGGGGCGGCCGCCGCCGTCCTCGGTGACCGCCGCGCCGCCGCCTCCACCGCAGATCACCACTGTTCGGGCGCGGCCACAGGGTGGGTGATCGACTGCTGGGCGAACTGAACTGCCGGTATCTCCGAAGACTCAACCCAGCTGCCTGGGCAGCACACCGACATCATGTGGGGGGTTGCGCTAGCCGTTCGCTGCCCGCTGCGGGGCGGGGATGACCACCACGGGGCACCGCGAATGGGACACGACGTGTTGGCTGACCGAGCCGAGCACCGCCCCGACGAATCCGCCGTGTCCGTGAGAGCCGACCACCAGCATGTCGCCTCCGCTGACGCTGTCGAGCAGCACCTGGGCGGCGTGTCCTTCCACCGCCTCCTGCGTGATTCGGACCGGATCCGTCGCGCTGTCCGGGTCGGATTTGGTGGCCTCGCTGACGGCGGCGTCCAGCAGCTTTTCCACCGAAGCAGCTGCCTCAGCGAACGCGTCTTCAGGCACGCCGACCTCCGGCTGATAGCCCAACGGGAACATGCTGCCCAACCCGGGGTCCACCCAAGGTGGATAGTACTGCCAGGCAAAGACCGCGTGGACGGGGATCTTGCGTGCCCGTGCCTCCCCGAACGCCCACCGCAGGGCGTTCAACGATCCCTGCGACCCGTCGACGCCGACCACGATCCGCCCGCTCTGCTGCGGTCCATCGGCAGAAGCGAGCGGCTGCGAGGATGATCGTCCAGTACTGGCCATAGGGCCATTATGGGTGCGCGGCCGCCGAGAGGGACACTCCGCGCTCGGCGACTGTCATGAGCGTGCGCGAGACCGCCGCCGCGAGTACCGCCGCTCTCGATGCCAACCGATTCCTCGGGCCCCATCGCCTGGCTAGGAGGGAACGGCAAAACCGCGCTGGCATGACAAAGCGAAAGGCAGCACCGCGGCCATATGGGCCCATGCCCGTCTTGCACATCGAACACCGGATCGCCGACCTCGACACGTGGCTGCAGGACGTCGCCAGCCGCGCGCCCGCGCGAAAGCAGCATGGCGTTACCGCGGCGCACGTCCTTCAAGCTAAGGACGATCCGCAGTACATCGTGGAACTTGTCTTTTCCGACACAGCCGACGACGCAAACAAATACCGGACGTTCATGCGCGAACAGGCGTGGTCATCGTCGTCGCCGGGACTGGCCAGCAATCCGCACGCCGTCATCCTCAACGAGGTGGTGGAAACCACCTCTAAATCTAAAGCTTGACGGTCGGCGTAGGGATGCACCGATTCGGGCGTTAGACCCTTTGCCACACCGAGCGCTGTCTCGTTCCTGATACCACCTTGGTGTGTGAATCAGAGCCATCGAAGTGGCGAGTCCCCGTTACTGAGTTCACCCGGTTTTAGAGTCGGGTTGTCTTTGTTCGGATTCAGTTGATCTGGCAGGCGACCGGGTGGTGGGTGTGCCTGCAAGTCGCAGCGTACTCGGCCGGCGTTCGGTAGCCCAGGGCCGAATGGCGGTGGCGGTGATTGTGCTCGTGTTTGAAGTCGCCGATGACCACCCGGGCCTCGAACAGACTGTTCCAGTGGTTGCGGTTGAGGCACTCCTTGCGGAGTCGGTTGTTAAACGATTCGATGTAGCCGTTGTCCCACGGCGATCCGGGCGGGATGTAGGACACTCCGACCTTGCCCTCGCAGAACCGTTGCAGCGCTTGGGAAACCAACTCCGGCCCGTTGTCCATCCGCAGCACCTTCGGCGGGCCGCCAGCGGCGGCGAACACCGCTTCGAGCTCGGTGACTAGCCGTTCGGCGGTGATCGAGCGTTCCACCACGTGCAGCAGCGAGACGCGGGTGTGCTCGTCGATCATCGACGCGATCTTGATCGCCTTGCCGTCGATGGTGGAGTCGAACTGGAAATCGATCGCCCACACCACGTTCGGGGCATCGGCGTCGATCGGCGGGATCGAGGACACCCCGGCCCGTTTCCGCGGACTATGCACCCGCACCTGCAGGCCTTCCTCGCGCCACAGCCGGTGGACCTTCTTCTTGTTCACCTCACGGCGCTCGTCGTAGCGCAACGCCGCCCAGGCACGCCGGAACCCATGGCAAGGATGTTTGATGGCGTAGGCGCGCAGCCAGGCCCGCATCTCGGCGTCGGGATCGGCAGGGGTCTGCGCCAGTCGGCAGGCGCCGGTAGGTGGAGCGGGCCAGCCCAACCGCCTTGCACGCCAACCGTTCCGACATGCTCAAACTGGTGTCTTGAGCATGTCGACGGCGCGGCGCTTGGCAGCTGGGCTCAGAATTTTCCCTTGGCCACCTCACGCAGCGCGTCCTTTTCCAGTTCGGCTTCGGCCAACAGCCGCTTCAGCCGCGCGTTCTGCTCGCGCAGTTCCTTGAGTTCCTTGGCGGCGTCGGTGTCCATCCCGCCGTAAGCGCGGCGCCAGTTGTACAGCGTCGCCGCCGACACGCCCAGCTCGGCGGCGATCTCCTCACCGATCTTGCCTTCGGCAGCCAATTCGTCAGCTCGGACATCGCTGGGTCGGTTGATCTTTTTCGATCAGCCGGGCACGGGCGCGTCCGATCCGGTCTCGACGGGTGCATTGCCGACGTTGGAGCAATGGGCTGACAGCATCACCGCTAGCCGATGAATTCCCGGACGGTGTCTGGTCGGCCAGCTCACGGGCCCGGGCCCGCGACCCCGTCGGCCAGTGACATTGTCGCGTACAGGCTCATGGTGCGGGCCAGGCTCGAGTGCGACTCGAATACCGCCGCAGGTCAGCGGGACGAGGGCGGCCACAGACCGCGGGACAGGTCGCGATCGAGCAAACGAGCGCTGACATCGCCATCGTAGAAGAGGTTTGGGTCGAAAGCATCGCCGAAGTGCTTGGCCAGCAACGACGAGAACAGCAGGGCGGCCGACTGCGGCCGGTGATTCATGACTAGTTGACTGGTCTCGCCTGCGTCGTTGAAGTACACGACGACGAAGTTGTAGATCTCGACTCCGGACGGATGGTAGGCCTCGCTGCCACGGATGCGGGAGCGGTAGTCCTCCAAAAAGAGGTCGCCGCGCATGCCGTAGAAGCGGAAGTCCTGGAACGCGTAGAGGCTCCGCGCGAAGCTCAGCATCTTCCCGACCTGTTCTGCACCACGCAATTCGCCGTTGAACACGGCGCCTTGGAGGATGACATCGTCGGCGAGGTTGTCCAGCCAGTGTGGGTAGTAGTCCAGGTGTAGCGCCTGGTTTTCGAGCTTGCGGGTGGTCTCGTTCGGTGTGGTCATGGCAGTTGTCTCCTCAGTTTCGTTTTCGGGTCTTGCGGCGTCAAGAGCCGCAGATGGGACTGATCAGCGTCCAAATACACCTACTGCCGCAACCATCAAATGTGCGGTGCCGATGTCGGAGCGCTGGCGGACGGTAGCGATCAAATTGCCCAGGAGTTTCGGCTGGCTGCCATCGGTAACCGGCTTCGTCTTCGTAGTCAATTGTGACGCTCAGCGTGTAATCCGGCCTCGCGGTTGTGTAGGCCATCACGGTGTGCTGATGGGGCGGCAGGACGCGCTGCCACTCTGTGGCGAAGTGACCAATCAAAGCGTCCCGCAATGCTTGTGTGAACGCTTGCGGTTTTCGGCTACTTCGCTGCTGCGAAGCACCCGCCAAAGCCATCTCGCCGAATGGCGGCTGTTGAAGACTGCCGTCTAATGATCCCGATGGCGCCGCAAGGATGGACCGATCGAAAACTTGATCAAGCGTCGTAGTGTTGTCGACTTGCTCACAGCCATCGGGCACTTCCAAACCGTTGGTATCTATGGCTTGGACCTCGACCGCAAGGATCGTCGCCATTGCGTTGCTTGCGTTATCGATACCGACCGTCCACCACGAACCGCCAAACATCGGGGTTCTCACACAAGAGGGAATTACCCTTCGAGCTTGAGCCGTAACACGTTTCCGATGCGCTCGCCGGAGCGCATCCATCTGTGCCTTATGGCGTCTGCTCTCTGCGACTGCTTTTCTGGGCTCCCGGATCGCGGCTACATATAGTGCGATGAGAACGCCGACAAGGGTTGCAACCGCCGAAATCGCTTGGATTTCCTGAAGCCAAAGCGACGTTTGATTGACAACATCTGATGTGCCTTGTGCGCTGATACGCGCCACGGACAGTAGATCGTGATTTGTCACTGCAGCTCTCCACAGGTTAGGAATCGACCCGTGACTGGGTCGGGCTTGGATAATCGTCGTAGAACCCAGAGCCGGACTTGACCCCCAGCCGACCTCGCCGCAGATAACTGCGTAGCAGCCGGCGGGGCCCTTCCGGGTACTCCGGATGCTCAGCACAATAGTGCTCTTCGATGTCCAAAACGACATCCAGGCCGACCTGATCCATCATCCGAAACGGGCCGGCGGCGGAGCCGGTGTTGATTTGAAACATCCGGTCGACTTCCTGTGGTGTGGACACGCCTTCGGCAACGACCTCCAGGCTTTCGCGTTTCACCGCGGCCCATACCCGGTTGAAGATGAAACCGGTGCTCTCCCTGCGTGCTTCGAATGGATGCAGCCCGAACTGCGGCAAGGTCGCCAGCACGAAGTCGATGACGTCCGTCTTGCCACAGGACATGACGTCGACAGCATTCTGTTTTGGCGGCATGTAGAAGTGGATGTTGAGCACGCGTTCGGGACGGTGGACCTTGTCCAAGAACATGCGGCTGGCATACGACGAGGAGTTGCTGGCCAAAATGGTGTCGGCGGCGGCGAGTTCGTCGAGTTGTCCGAACACCTGCTTCTTCAGCTCGAGCCGCTCGGGGATCGCCTCGACGACCAGCCACGCGTTGTCCACCGCCTCGGCGAGGTCGGCTTCAGCCGAAACCTGGCCAGACACAACACCAGTGAGCTGGTCTGCCACCGCCGGAAGGTTCAGCGACACGTAGTCGACGGCGGCGTGGCGTTGCGCTTCAGCGAGGTCATGGATCCTGACCTCAGCGCCGTGCGCGGCGAACATCAATGCGATGCGCCGTCCGAGCGTACCGGCGCCGATGACGGCCACCGGCCTGCTCGCGAAGTTGGTTGGCACGTTGAAACTCATCTTGTCTCCTAGTCGGGTTACGCGACCCTGGCCGCTGCATCGGGTTGGGTGGACCGCTCCACGTACTGGTGAGCGCGGGTCTGCCGCTCGGTGATGGTGAGCTGGCCTCTGTTCATCGTGAGGAAAGTCGTCGTCCACGAAATGACAGTGGTCATCTTGCTTTTGAAGCCGACGAGATAGACCAGGTGTAAGAGCAGCCACGCCAGCCATGCGACGAAGCCGCCCAACTCTAGCGAACCGACCTTGGCGACCGCTGAGAAGCGCGAAACCGTGGCCATGGAGCCCGTGTCGAAATAGTGGAACGGTTCGCGCACGGCATAGTGGAACGGTTCGCGAACGACATAGTGGAACAGTTCGCGCACGTCAGGGGTCGCGGCCTTGAGCTCGGCCCTGACGGCCCGCGCTGCGTACTTTGCGCCTTGGATGGCGCCCTGCGCCATACCGGGAACGCCTGGGACCGAAGCCATGTCGCCGATGACGAACACGTTCGGATGGCCGGCAACGGTCAAATCTGGTAGTACCATCACGCGGCCCGACCGGTCGACTTCGGCACCGGCGTGCTCGGCGATCTGCTTGCCCAACGGGCTCGCCGACACCCCGGCCGACCACACCTTGCAGGCGGATTCGATGCCGCGGGTGGTGCCGTCGGCGTCCTTGACCGTCAATCCGTCACGGTCGACATCGACGACCTTTGCCCCGAACTGTATCTCGACACCCATCTTCTGCAGCCGCACCTGGGCCTTGTTTCCGAGGTTGGCGCCCATTGACCGCAGCACTGCCGGCCCGGCGTCGACCAGGATCACCCGCGCCTGTGTCGAGTCGATATGGCGGAAGGCACCTTTCATGGTTTGGGCTGCCAGTTCTGCGATCTGGCCTGCCAACTCCACCCCGGTCCGACCCGCACCGATGACGGTGAACGTCAGCAGCTTCTCGCGGAGTGCCGGATCGCTGGACCGCTCAGCCAGTTCGAACGCGCCGAGGATGCGCCCGCGCACTTCGCGCGCATCGTCGATGGTCTTCATGCCAGGCGCGAACTCAGCGAAATGGTCATTACCGAAATAGGATTGGCCAGCCCCAGCCGCGGCAATCAGGCTGTCGTACGCGGTCTGGTAGCGCTGCCCGAGCAGCTCGGCGACCACGTAGCGTCCAGCCAGATTGATCTCCACGACATCACCGAGCAGCACCTCCGCGTTGCGCTGGTCGCGAAGGATCCGGCGGGTGGCAGGGGCGATCTCGCCCTCGGACAAGATGCCCGTCGCGACTTGGTAGAGCAGCGGCTGGAACAGGTGGTGCTGGGTCCGGGCAATCATCGTGACATCGACCGGCGCGTTCTTGAGCGCCTTGGTCGCGGTTAACCCGCCGAAACCCGAACCGATGACGACGACGCGATGTCGCTGGCCAGTCTCCTCTGCACCGCCGGGAAACGTGGTCATGTTCAACTCCCGTCGGGCAACTCGGCGTAGGCGATACCTGTGAGGTTGCCTTGCAAGGCGCGGATCGGGCGCTGGCCGGTTCCGTCGAGGGCGGCCGCCCACACGTTGCCTCCCAGGTCGGTAACGAACATGCGATTGTGAGCTGGATCGAGCGCGATCCCGATGCCTTCCATCAGGTGGGTCGCCACGATTTCTGGTTCGATGCAGCCGATGTCGTCCAATGGAACCCGGTTGACAGTGTTGCCATGCGGCGGGTCTCCACGGTCGGTCCAGTACAGGATCCGTGTCGTATGGTCGATTTCGAGGTCGATCGGCTCAGGGAGGTCCTTGAACACCACCTCGACGTCGCTGCGACTCGCTGCGGATTCGCCTGCGGGAAGGTCGAGTCCGGCCCGCAGGATCCTGCCGAGGCCGGCATCGCTGGGGCCCTTCTGCGTCCAGTAGAGATGCCCGCCGACGTGGTCGACGGCGACCCCGACGCACCATCTCGTCTCGTCGCGGCGGTCCTCGTCGCCCTGCCCGGTCTGCACGAGAGTCTCGACGTTGGAACCGTCGAGGTCGCAGCGCATCACCCGCATGCCTTCCCGGTCCGACCAGTACAGCTTGCGGCCCGCGGGATCGAAATGAAGCTGCTTCGGGGTGTAGGTGCCCCCGCTGGAAACGACCGTTGTGCGGTTGCCCCCGTCGAGGTCGACACGTTCGATCGAGCCATCGTTGGCCGACGGCACGCCCATGTTGGTCCAGTAGATGTGGCCGGCCTGAACGTCGACCGCGACACCATCAGGGACGGGGCATCCGGTGACGATAGACGTCTTGTCGGAGCCGTCGGGGTTGATGGAAAACAACCGTCCGCCGCCGCTGGCCTCGAGCACAAACAACTTCGGAGTCAAATTAGCCATCGTTGTGGTCCTTTCTGATAAGCAAGTGTGTCAACATGTTTGGCGCATCAACAGGTGCGATGCCGAGGCACAAAGGGTTTCAGGCGTTAGTCCCGCAGGATGCCCCGTACTCGGCGCGCACCGCCATCAACCCGAACAACATCTCGTCGCGCTCGGCGGCGAGCTCCTCGATCGACCGGCCGTCCGCCTCTTCGAGAACGCCCGTGATGATCTGTTGCTGAAGCTCCGGGGTTAACTCCGGGTTACCCAGCCCCGGCCACCCGGCAGCCATGCGGGGCATCAGGTGGTCCATGAAATGCTGGATACCGCCCTGGCCGCCGCCGAGATGCCACAGCAGGTTTGGGCCCATGACCCCCCAGCGCAACCCGGGACCCCACGACACCGCGTCGTCGGCGTCGGCGACGTCGAGCACTCCCTGACCGATCAGGTAGACCACCTCGCGGTACAGCGCCGACTGCAGGCGGTTGGCGACATGGCCGGGCAGCTCCTTTTTCAAGTGAATGGGTTTCTTGCCGACCGAGGCGTAGAACACCATCGCGTCGTGGATCGTTTCCGGAGCGGTCCTCGTCCCACCGACCACCTCCACGAGGGGAATGACATGAGGCGGATTGAAGGGGTGGCCGATGACGGTTCGCTCCGGACGCCGGCACTCCGCCTGCATCACGCTCATCGTGATGCCCGACGAGCTCGAGGCGATGATCGCCTCGGGGGGTGTGGCGTCGTCGATCTCAGCGAACAGCTTGACCTTCAGTTCCGGGCGCTCCGGCGCGTTCTCCTGAACGAAGTCGGCGTCGGCAAGGGCCGCCGCCAGGTCGGAGGTGAACTTCAGGCGGTCCGGGGAGGCGCCTTGCGCGAGTCCCAGCGTCTTCACTCCATCCCATGCGCCCTCGACGTAGGACCGCAGCGCCGCCTCGGCGCCCGGTGCAGGATCGGTGGCCGTGACATCGAAGCCGCGGGCGAGGTAGTGCGTCGCCCAACTCGCGCCGATGGTGCCGGTGCCGACGATTGCGATGCGGCGCACTGGCTTTTGCGATTTCATGATGGTTGTTCCTTTACTTCGGTAGGTTGTCAGCGCCCGCGCCAGACGGGTGCACGTTTTTCGGCGAACGCCAGCGCGCCTTCGTGCGCGTCCTCGGTATTCAGCAGGCTGGATGCGTCCTCGGCTTGGCGCGCGAACGCCTCGGCGTCATTGAGGCCCTGCGTTTCTCGCAGGACTTGCTTGACCTTTGCCAACGCAAGCGGTGCGTTGCCCGCGATGCGCTGAGCAAGCTCGTGCGCTTTTTGCAGTGCCGCCCCGGATTCGGTCAGCTCACTGACGAGCCCGTACTGCTTGGCATCGACGGCCGAGAGCGGGTCGCCGGTGAGCAGCACCTTGAGGGCGACGTGGTAGGGGACTCGCTGCGGCAGGCGGATGACACCGCCCTCGCCGGCGATGAGTCCCCGTTTCACCTCGGGCAACCCGAATTTGGCGTCCTCGGCGGCAACGATCAGGTCGCAGCCCAGCGCCATCTCGAAGCCGCCACCGAGCGCCCAGCCCTCGACGGCGGCGATCAGCGGCTTGCGCACCACGGCTTGGGTGACGCCGCCGAATCCGCGACCGGGCAGGATCGGGGTCTGCCCGTTCGCGAACGCCTTGAGGTCCATGCCCGCGCTGAACGTCCCGCCGGCGCCGGTGAGCACGCCCACCGACAACGACGAATCGGAATCCAGCTCGTCCAGCGCGGCAGCGACTGCGACGGCGACGTCGCGGTTGACGGCATTCTTCTGCGCCGGCCGGTTGATGGTTATCGTCAGAACACCGTCGTGACGTTCGGTGAGTACCAGCTCCGTCGATACTTCAGTTGTGGTCATTTCGCTGTCTCCTGTTCTGCGGCACCGGGAATCGCTCCCGCAGCTTGTAGTCCGTTGATGTCCTCCGCGCTGAAGCCCAGCTGCGCGAGGATTTCGGCGTTGTGCTCTCCGTGTTCCGGAGCGCGCCGCGCCGGCACCCGTGCCAACCCGCGCAGGGTGAGCGGGTTGTTTACCGTGTACTCCAGGTCGGTGGCACCCTCGATCGGAACGACGATTTCGGCGGCACGCAGCTGCGGATCCTCGGCCGCCTCCTCGGGCGTCTGGATGACGCCGAAGGGGATGCGAGCCTTGTCGAGGACCTCTTCCCAGTGCTCCAGGGGTTGGGCACGGAATTCGGTGTCGAGCAGATCGGCCAACTCAGCGGCGTGCTGGCTGACAGCCTCAACGTTGCTGAAGCGCGGATCGGCCAGCAGGTCCGACCGCCCGATGGCGTTGGCCAGTACCGGCAATGCCGACCGCCTGGCGGCCAGCATGATCCAGCGGCCATCGGCGCACTGATACGGATTCGTCAGCGCGTTCACCGGCGCGATGCGGTCATGCAGTTCGTACGGCTTGCCGCCGGCCAACGCCGCCGACACCAGCGTTCCCGTCGCCCACACCCCCATCGCCAGCAGCGAGGTGCCGACATTGGCACCCCTCCCAGTGCGCTCGCGGTGATACAACGCGGTCGTCACGGCCGCGTAAATCGCCACCGCGGTGGTGTAATCCCCACTGCCCCACACCGGAGACGTCGGCGGTGCGCCGGCGTCCCGGGTCGAGGCCAGCAGCCCGCTGCGTGACCAGAAGGCGGTCAGGTCGAACCCGGGAAGCCGCGCGTCCGGGCCGGCATCGCCGAACCCGGTGATGTCGGCGTAGATGATTCGTGGGTTCCAGGACGACACCTCCTCATAGCCCAGGTGCAGTCCCTCGCGGGTGCCGTGCGGGAAGTTGGTGATCAGCACGTCGGCCCATTCGACAAGACGCTTGAGGATCTCCGTGCCGCCTTCCGACTTCAGGTTGATCGACATCCCGCGCTTGTTGCGATTGGCCAAGTGCCAGCTGTAATTACCGAGCGCCGCCGGACTCGGCGGGACCGAGCTGAGCAGGCGCTGCGGGTCACCCATCCCCGGCGCCTCGACCTTGATGACGTCGGCCCCGAAGTCCGACAGCATCGTTGCTGCCGCGGGGGCGGCGATAAAGCTCGCTATCTCAACGACTTTCAGGCCGGAAAACACCGATTGCGTTGTCTGCGTTGTCTGCGTTGTCATTGTCATCACCTCACACAAATGCACTCAGGCCGGTCACTGACTTGCCGACGATCAGCGTCTGCATCTCGCGGGTGCCCTCGTAGGAGTAGAGAGCCTCCGAGTCGGCGACAAAGCGGCCGATGTTGTAATCCAGCACAATGCCGTTGCCGCCCAGCAACTCCCGTGCCCAATGAACGGTCTCGCGCATCCGCACCGTGCAATAGGCCTTCGCCAGCGCGGACTGCTCGTCGCGATACACCCCTTCGTGCTGCAATTGGGCCAGGCGGGCCATCATCCCGGCGCATGCGGTGGCGTTGCCTAGCATCTTCACCAACAGGTCCTGAACCATCTGGAACTTGCCGATCGGGCGACCGAACTGCGTCCGCTCCTTCGCGTACTGCAACGCGATCTCGTAGGCGGCGAACTGGACTCCCACCGCTTGCCACGCCACACCGCTGCGGGTCCGGCGCAGGATCTCCGCGGTGTCCCTGAACGACTTCGCGTTCTGCAGTCGGTTGGCCTCTGGGATCCGGCCTTCGTCGAGCACGATGTCGGCGTTCTGCACGATGCGCAGCGCGAACTTGTTCTCGATCTTCGTCGCGGTGAAACCGGGGGTGCCCTTCTCGACCACGAAGCCCAGCACCTTGTTCGTCTCGACGTCGCGGGCCCACACCACCACCAGGTCGGCGAACGTGGCGTTACCGATCCAGCGCTTCGCCCCGTTGAGCACCCACTCGTCGCCTTCGCGGCGCGCGGTGGTCTCCATGCCGCCCGCAACGTCGGAGCCGCCGTGCGGCTCGCTCAACGCGAACGCGCCGATCTTCTCGAACCGGCTCATCGCCGGCAGCCACCGCCGCTTCTGCTCCTCGGAGCCGCAAGTGACGATGCTGCCCATCGCAAGCCCGCTATGTACCCCGAAGAACACCGACAGCGACGGGTCGGCATGCGCCATCTCCATCGCGGTGATGCCAGTGAGGAGATTGCTCGGCGCGGGCTCGGACGAATCGGGGTCGGCCCAGTCCAGCAGCCCCAGCTTGGCGAACCCCTTGACGAGCTCGAACGGGAACTCGGCCCGGGCCCAGTAGTCGTCGACGATCGGCGTGACTTCCGTGCGGAAGAAGTCGCGTATGCGGTGGACCTTCTCGCGCTCCGAGTCCGACAGCAACTCCTCGTAGTTGTAGAAATCGGCCGGCAGCTGCCCCGTCTCCAGATATGGCTGGTGCGTTGGCGGCAACGTCACTGTGATGGTCATGGTGTCCTCTCTTTACAGTGGTGGGTAAGTTCTCACCCTTGCGGCCGTTGGCTGATTCGCCGGTTGGTCGATCTGCCAGGCCATGCATCCACCATCAGCGCACTGCGGATCAGGTCGGGATACCGCGTTTATCCCCGGTACTGGCAGGGACAGGCTCGGGCAGCGGCGGCGTGCTCACCCGAGTGACGGTGGCGTTGCCCAGCAAGTAGCGCGATACCATCGCGCGAGGATTGATGTTTCGGGGGGCGTGGATGTAGTGCTAGGCGGGCCGGTGGTGGGCGCGCGAGCTGGCACCGAGTTTCGCAAATGCGTTGGGCACGTGAGTCTTAACAATGCGCAGCGATAGCTGCAACTGGGCTGCGACGGTGCGGTTTCATTTCCGCGTCAACCGGAATCAGAATCCTGGCGTCCGAGGAGTGCCCCGACCGCTGACTCGGCCATCGCGATGTCGGGTTCCTCGCCGGTGATGAACTCGGCGTACAGGAAAGATTCGACGATCCGGACGATGAGGTAGGCCAAGTCACGCAACGGAAGTGGCGAACGTAGGTTGCCCTGCGTGACCTCGTCATTCAGCAGGACGTCGATGGCGCCCACGAGACGCGCCTGAACTGTGCCGGCGCGGGTGGTGAGAATTCTCAGCGCGCGTTCCGGCTCTCGCCGCAAAAACTCCCGAAGGTAGTCGGCTTGGTCGACCATGGCCGCGAAGCGACCGATCGCGCCGGTGATGCGCTGTGCGCCGTTGCCGCCGGAGGCCTCGACGGCAGCGGCGAGGGCCGGCTCCGCCAGTGACCATAAAATCTCCCCGAGCAGTTCGTCGCGGCCGCCGACCCAGCGAAAAAGGGTCGCGCGGTTTACGCCGAGCTCGGCGGCCAGTTCCTGCATCTCGATGCGGCGCCCGGCCATGAACCACCGCCGGGCAACCCGGAATGCGTCCAACGCGTCGGGCTTGCGCTCCTCCGCCAGCAAGCGGGATAGCGGTGTTTCGGCGATCGTGCACCTCCTCAGGGCGTATGCGGCAGACTACCAAACGTTGCGTGCAACCGTGCGTTCGAACGATGGTAGTGCTCGCGATGACACGCACGCGACATTTAATTGGCCTATACTACAACGGATTACAGATATTCGCGGTCCGAATCTCATTCTGCGTACCGCCGACATCGCGACGGCACTGTGAGATCAGTCTCTTATTAGTCGCATCTATGCAACATTATTGCAATCTGTTGCATACTGTTGTGGAACGGGCGTAGGCCCCGATCGGACCTGAGTAAAGGAGTGTTGCTATGCCCGTGCTTGATCGCTTTCGTATCGACGACCGCGTCGCCGTCGTCACCGGCGCGTCCAGTGGGCTCGGAGTCGCGTTCGCGCAGGCTCTGGCTGAGGCGGGCGCCAACGTGGTGCTCGGCGCCCGGCGCGTCGACCGCTTGGAGGACACCCGAGCGCTGATCGAGGCCGCGGGCCGAAGGGCCGTCGCGGTGCGAACGGATGTGACCGACCCCGGCGACTGCCACGCTCTGGTGCGCGCCGCGATGGATGAATTCGGGCGGGTGGACATCCTGGTGAACAACGCCGGGGTCGGAACGGCGGTGCCGGCCACTCGCGAGACACCCGAGCAGTTCCGGTCGGTCATCGACCTCAATCTCAACGGCTGCTACTGGATGGCGCAGGGATGTGGCCGCGTGATGCAGCCGGGCAGCTCGATCATTAATGTCAGCAGCGTGCTGGGCTTGACCACCGCAGGTCTGCCGCAGGCCGCCTACGCGTCCTCCAAAGCTGGATTGATCGGTCTGACCCGAGACCTCGCCCAGCAATGGACCGGGCGCCGAGGTATCCGCGTAAACGCAATCGCGCCGGGCTACTTCGCATCCGAGATGACCGACCAGTTTGAGCCCGAGTACTTCGACTCCATGATCGTGCCGCGCACACTGTGCGGACGGCTCGGTGAGCCCGAAGAGCTCAGCGCCGCACTGCTATTCCTCGCCAGCGACGCCAGCAGCTACATCACCGGAATCACGCTGCCCGTCGAAGGCGGAATGCTTACCAGCTAGGGAGCCATTCGTGAAGCAACTTAGCGGCCTGGACGCGACGTTTCTGTACATGGAGACGCCGACAACCTTCGGGCACGTCACGGGCCTGATGATCTTCGAGCGGCCCAGTGCGGACTACGACCCATTCGCGGCCGTCTATGCCAAGTACGCCTCTTTGGTGGGCGAGCTTGAACCGCTGCGCCGCCGCCTCGTCGAGGTGCCATTCGGACTCGACCATCCGTACTGGGTGGCCGACCCCAACTTGGATCTCGACTTCCATATCAGGGAGATCCATCTGGCCAAGCCGGGCATGGTCGATCAACTGGCCGACCAGGTTTCCCGCATTGTCGGTCGCCCCATGGATCGGACGCGTCCGCTGTGGGAGGTCTATGTGATCGATGGGCTGCACAGCGGACGCTGGGCGCTGCTCACCAAGTACCACCACGCCACCATTGACGGCGCCGCCGGCCAGCTCATGCTGAAGATCCTGACCGATCCCGACGCCGACGCCCCACCGCCGGGCGAGAGCCCCGCGTGGGAGGCCGAGCCTCTCCCGAGCACCGTGGACCTGTTGCGGCGCACCGCGGCGCGGCTGGCCCGTAATCCGTTCAAGGCGATGCGGGTTCAAGCGCGGCTCGTCAGTAAGGTCGCCGACGTCGCGGGTGTCAACAGCGTCAGCGGCGCGGCCGGCAAGGCCGGGGCGGGGGTCAAGGCCATCGCCCGCCTCGGCCGCGCCGACGGGCCGCGCATCTCCTTGCCGACAACGCAGGCGCCGCCGACACCGTGGAACAATTCGATCACGGGCCACCGCCGATTCGCCATGCGCACAACGTCTTTGGAGAACGTCAAGGCGCTCAAGAACGCCACCGGAGGCACGGTGAATGACATCGTGATGGCGATCTGCGCGGGCGGGCTTCGCCAGTACCTGCTGTCCCATGACGCGCTGCCCGATCGTCCACTGCGGGCCATGGTGCCGGTGTCCACCCGCACCGGCGAGGAGGACGACCCATGGACCAACCGCGTCTCGGGTCTCGTCGCCGAGTTGCCCACCGATTGTGCCGACCCGCTAGAACGTATCGCCCGATGCAGCGAGGCGATGCAAAACGCCAAGCGCACCCTCGACATGGTGCCGGCCGACGAGCTCGTCGACCTCACCCAGTTCTCCACCCCGGTGCTGGCGACATCGGCCGTGCGACTCGCGTCGCGGCTGCGATTGGCTGACCGCATCGCTTCGCCGTTCAACCTGGTGATCTCCAACGTGCCCGGGCCGCGCCGGCCGGTGTACTTCGCCGGCGCGCAACTGTGCCATCAGTTCCCGGTGTCGATCGTCACCGACGGACAGGGACTCAACGTCACGGTGGTGAGTTACCTCGACCGACTCGACTTCGGCTTCATCGTCGACCGCGACCTGGTACCCGACGTGTGGGACCTCGCTGACATGCACATCGACGAGATCGGCCGGCTGTTCGACGCCAGCGGAGCGGAATGGGTGCAACCCCCGCAACCGCCTCATCCTCGACGCGGGCGTGTCAGACGCGCCGAGCCCGACGACATCTGCTGAACCGCAGACACGGTTGGAGCGTGCTCCGGCCCAGCATCTGCTTAGTGCGCGGTGCTCCGGCACGCGAGGATTAAGCTCGAACGATGGCGACGGAGAGCAACGCGCTGGGTGATTACCTGCGTGCGCGGCGCCAGCAGGTGCGGCCCGAGGATGTCGGGCTGATTCCCGGCGCGCGGAGACGCGTCACGGGTTTGCGCCGCGAGGAGCTGGCAATGTTGGCGGGCATCAGCGCCGAGTACTACCTGCGGCTGGAGGTGGGTCGCGACAAGCACCCGTCGCCTCAGGTTCTCGATGCGCTCGCGCGGGCCCTGCGGCTGGACGCCAAAGCCACACAGTATCTGCAGCAACTGGTTGCCGGACCCGGGGGTCACACCTCCGATCTGGAAGCGCGGGCCTACGCATTAGCCGAAGTGATCGATGAGTTTTCGATGCCGGCCATCCTGGCCAACAGGTACCAAGATGTTTTGGCGGCAAATCCACTTGCCCGTGCCCTGTCACCAGGGTTCGCACCGGGGCAGAACTTCCTGCGCTGGCGCCTACTCGATCCCGCCGCCCGGGAGCTCTATGTTGATTGGGACGATGCGACCGAGATGGCGGTGAATGGATTACGGGAACTCGCCGGTCCCTGTCCCAACGATGCTCGCATGCACGCGTTTGTTGCTGAATTGTCTTCAGTGAGCGCACGTTTCCGCGAACTCTGGTCCCGTGCGGAGGTGGGTTACCGCTTGGGAATCCACCACCTCCGGCATCCCCTAGTCGGCGAGCTATATCTGTACCGGCACCGGCTCAACGCTCCGTATCCCGGCGGGGACCACGTGGTGATGTATCGCGCCGAGCCCGGCAGCGACTCCGCCCGAGCGCTCGAGGAGCTGCGAACTCTGTCGACCGCGGCCACCGGCGCGCTCCCAGGGGAATAGGTCCCAGAGATGGCGGTCAAGCCCAACGCACTGGGTGATTATCTGCGTGCGCGGCGCCAGCAAGAACATGACCGGCGAAAAGAACGGCGTGAATCCAGAGAAATCCACGGAGCCGGGCCAACAAGCTTTACCAAACTGGTTTCGCGGTTATCTCTAGCCATGCTTTGAATTCCCTTTGCTCACGGCGTCTTTGCTCCCGTTTGGCACGTAATCGTCTGATCATCGTTGCGGGTTCGCCATTGGTCGCGCGTCGTACCTGAGCGTCGGGTGAACGGCATGCGAACCTACGACGATGAGCACGATCAGCGAGATGAACACGATCAGCGAGGAGACTCGCATCGCGGATCGTGGTGCCTGCCGGGATCGGGACATCGCCAATCGTTGTCGAAAGGCGTGCCAGCCGGAAGTGGCTTTTCACTGGGCTTTCGATCCGCAACGTCTCCTCGAGGAACGCGGGGATGAGGGTGCGATCGTTGCGCAGAAATGCCTGGATGTCGGGGCGCTCGCCGAGCACTCGCATTCCGGCACTGAGCAGCTTGGTGGTGGTTTCCATGCCAGCCGAGAACAAGAACGTCGACAGGTGAACGAAGTCCACGGCTTCAGGCGTCGATCCGTCGGGGTACTGCGCCTGCGCCAACTCGGTCAGCACGTCCTCGCGTGGATCACGCCGACGATCGACGATGTAGTCGGTGAATTTGTCGTCGAGCCACAGCAGCGGGTTGTGCGCGGGCGAGTCGTCGTCGAGCGCACCGGCGACTTCATCGGTCGCCGCGAGTGTTTCCCGAAACAGCTTGTGGTCATCCTCCGGAACTCCAAGCAGGTCCGCGATGACGAGCATGGAGAAAGGCTTCGCATAGTCTTCTACGAACTCGCCGGCGCCGTGGAAAACGAACTCATCGAGCTGCTGATCGGCTAACCGCCGCATGAAGTCTTCGTTTTCCTTGAGCCGCTTGGGGGTGAGCAGTCGACCCAAGAGCCCTCTTGTGCGGGTGTGATCCGGCGGGTCCTGCGTGACGATGTGTTCGCTCATCGGAATTTGGTCGCGGTAATGCTCGATCAGGGCACCAATGTCGTCGCTTTCAGACTCAAACGACACACCGGCATACGGCCCCGCCACCGAAACGCACGCAGAGAACGCGGCTTCCTTGTAGACAGTGCATGCTTCCTTGTGGCCGGTGACAGCCATCACGCCATAAGGAGTTGCTCGTGATAGCGGGCACTTGCTGCGAAGGTAATCGAAGTAGGGATAAGGGTTCGGCACGAGGGACTGGTCCGAGAAGAAGTCGACCGACTCGAAATCACTCACGGCATGCCCCGCAACTAGAAGGAACGTTGTCAGGATGTCGTTGGAGTGCGCCGTAGGGCGGGATACCCATCGCGATCCTGATCATCTGTTGGACCAGCCGACTCGGCAGGAAACGGTTCGCAAGAACCAGCATCCGCGCGTCGGGGCCAACCGCACGCCGCGCGAAGGGAACCCGTTCATCCAGAGCCTTGGCCAGTCCGCGCGCGAAACGCTCGGGTCGCCCCGCGATCCGAATCGCAAGGCGGCCTCGTCGATCGATCTTTGTGTTGATCGCGCCATAAGGGCCGTCGAAATCCCGGTAGTCCTGCACGCCCGCATCGGTAAGCATGTCGGTGTCGAACGTTCCAGTGACGAGGACTGTAACGCCGATCCCGAACGGCGCAACCTCATTCGACAAAGCTTCTGCCCACCGTTCGGATGCACCTTTGGCGGCGGAATATGCAGCGATTGCAGGCATCCCGCGCACGCCGCCCTCGCTGGATATCACCACAATTCGGCCGCGCCCAGCCGCTCGCATTGACGGAAGTAGCGCCTTGGTCAGCGCAACGGGCCCAAAGAGATTGGTGGTGAAGAGTTGCTCCCAAACGTCGAGGTCCAACTCTTCGACGCACCCGACGGCCGTAATCCCTGCATTATGCACAACTGCATGTGGCGCACCGACCGCCTCTTCAATAGCTTTGGCGGCAGCCGTGATCGACGCTGCGTCGGTGAGGTCAAGTTGAACACCGATCAACCGCGAATCATTCGCCAGTGCACCAGTGGCCTCGCGCAGTCGTTTAAGCCCCACGTCCGGAGTCCGCATTGCGCCAATCACACGCCATCCGCACTTGTACAAGTGAGCGGCCGAGGCGAGGCCGAGACCACGCGAGGCACCCGTGATGACGACACTGCGCGGCTCACCCATTGTTGCCCGGCGCGCAACGTTGGCTCACCGATCCGAGCTGCACATTCGGGCGGCCAGCTGGCTGCCCGCTCATCCATGTCGACATGATCCCGACGGAATACGGGCCTTCTTGGCCGTTCTTCTCGTAGAAGCCTTGAGGATCAAAAACCTTGGCGTCCGGATACGGCCAGGGGCATGCAACCGACGTCGCTGCCTTCGACCACTTGATGGCCGTGAACGCGGCGCCGTACATCAAATACGCCACGTTGATGATGACGAGCATGACCAGAAACGAGCCCAGCGTCGGCCGGCTGCGGAAGATGCGGGCGCGCTGGGCCAATTTCTCAGACACCGTGCGGCCGGTGTCGTCGCGATAGACCAGAATGCCTGCAGGAATCATCACCACGGTGACCAATACAGATTCCCACAGCAGCGGAAACTGGTGCGGTGTGCCGACGAAAATTGAACCGAACGGGATCACCTGCGAATAGATGTACATCCCGGTGCGCACCAACGTGACCTCAAGAATCATGTCGATGATGAACCCGAAGACCAAGATCAGTACGCCAAGACTGATCAGAGGATGACGCCACGCGAACGAATCGACCGGCCGACGAGCCTGGATCTTGCGCAGGACCCAGACTGCCGGAAAATACGGGCCGAACTGAAACATCACATAGCCGATGACGACAAACGGTTCGATTGTCGGAGAGACCGACACCAGCGGCCATGACTCCGGCCAGTGCCACAGCCGCGGGTTGTACACCGCGTACGGCGCCCAATTCATGATCGGGTCCTGCCAGACGATGATGGTGGTCACCAGGCCCATGAGCAGGTAAGGGTGGGGTCCATAACGACGCCAACCCCACACAAAAGCCACGATGAGGCCGATGACCGCGATGATCGTGAAGACTTGCAGCGTCCCGAGCCAATGGGTGTAACCGAAAAGTGGCTCCACCGGCCGAGGCGCCCCGGTCACGTTCGGATTTCCGATTCGCGCATCGGGGTAGTCGCGTGCATTCCATGCGATAGCCACGACTGCGCTGACACCGAGGACAGCGAAAAGCCAAGCCCAGATCGTGCCCGCCGACGAGCGGTTCGGCGCCGTGTCCGGGGGTTTGGTCGACGCTGTGGTTCTTTCAGTTGTCACCGATCACTCCTCACAACTATTTGCTCCATTGCCGAGATCAACCCGGCAATTACGTTGTTGGGTCTACTCGCTCAGATACGCGCCAATCATCTCCAGCAATCCGCTAACTACCGTCGATTCATCACTGTCTTGCCGCACCCGGTTGGACCCTTCAACAGAATCGATAAGCCTTGCCGATAAGCAGCTTTGAATATTCGTTCCACGTCAGCGACGGGGACGTAGTAGGGACGGGTGCGGTCGCTCATGATCACGCATCGGCCTCAGCACACGTTTGAGTGGCGCCAGGAGCGAACGATGTCAGTCCGCTTCCTCTGTAGTGGGCGACGATTTGCTCGTACTCGCACCCATTGCGCGCCAACGGTGTGTCGGTAAGTCGACGGGGTACCCAACGGTAAGCAATACGAAGCAGCCTGGTCAGCACGGCGAACTCCAAGTCATGTCGGCGCGTCCAGCGCATCGGAACCAACGCCCGCACACGGGGATGCATGATGCCGAAACCCAAGACCGCCACGATGTGTCCGCCGATCGGTCCGAGCAGGGTCCACAGGGGCGCCGCGACAACAGGCATGTACTCAGGCCGTTGCGGCCGGAGCGTGGCGTCCATGACGATGGCAAGGCTCGCGGTGTGTTTGAGTTTCTCGGCCGCCATCTTTTCGTAGTACGCGCACAGCTGCTCGTAGCTATCAGGGAGTTGTCGTGCGCGGCCGGGCATCTGCAAGTCTTTGGTCAGCGCGCGGAAGCGGTCCCAGATCGCCTGGTTGCCGGCGACGCTGAGCTCTTCGCCGCTGAGCGCGATGAAAGCACCACGATGCATGAAGAAGATACTGATCAGGTTCCAGTTCCAAGGCTCGGGGCTCAGCGCGCTATAGCGAACCCCGTCAGCCCCAACGCCTTTGACGTCGCGGTGCAGCCGCACCAGCCGCTGCATCTCCTCGCGGCGGTCCGCGTGCTTGGCCATGAACGTGAGTTGATCAGATGCAGCCGTGCGCCGCGCGCGCCCGAGGGGGTCGTTCTTTATCCGGGCCGTATCGACCAGCGCCGCCGACACCGCCGGCAGCATCATCTCGTCGAATAGAGCAGGCGCAAACAGGACGAGGAACCGCGACCCCATCACACGCTCGAATCGGTCTGCTACAGATTCGGCTGAAGTGCGTACGCATTCGGCCGGCGTATGCGGAGGGTTGATCGACCTGTCCAGGGATTGGATCGACATGGTGACCCTTCTGCCGGAGGATTCTGGTGCAACGTGGCACCAGAAGTTATTGTGGTGTCAGATTGCACCAGAAAGTACGATTGGTCAAGGGGGTGTCCGGCACAATGCAGCAGATCGCAACCGCGAGCCGCCCTTATGGTGGCGTGACGGCCGAGGAACGTCGCGCCACCCGTCGAGCAGCACTGATCGAGGCGGCTCTCGATCTGTTCGCCGAGGACGGCTCGCGAGCTGTGTCGAAACGCGCGGTGTGCGCGCGGGCGCGCCTCAATGACCGCTACTTTTACGAGCATTTCACCGACTCGGATGCGTTGCTCGAAGCGATCGTGCGTGATCTTACGGCCGAGGGATTGCAGGCGGTAAAGGCTGCCAGCAGTAGCGCAGCGCCCGACATCCGCTCGCAAGTCCACGCCACCGCGGACGCGGCTCTTGAATTCCTCACCGCCGACCCGCGCCGCGGCCAGCTGCTCCTGCGCTCCCATACCTCCGAGGTTCTGCAGCACGCCCGCCGGGACAGCACGCGCGCGATTTCCACCGCCATGGCCGCGATGATCAGGTACCCGCTCGGTGCTGTCGCGGCCGGTCAGCTCGACACCGATCTCGCTGCGTTCGCCCTCGTGAGCGGTGCTATGGAGGTTATCGCTGGCTGGCTTCGCGGTGACTTCGACACTAGCCGCGAGCACCTCGCAGACATTGTCGCCGGGCTGCTGTTGGCCGTTGCCGACATTTCGACCGCCCTCCCGGAGGTTCACTGACGCACGCGACAACCTTTGGGAGCGGACGAGCGACCAGGGCGACACACTGCGCATTCAACATCTTCGTGACGCCCTTGCGAACAAGGACACCCTGCAGGTCGACAATCTCACCAAGAAGTCGACCCTCACTGTGCGCCACAGGCTTTCACCACGTCGGGTGCAGGATGTGTTGGCGGGCGGATTGATTGCCCGGTTGGCACAAGAAGAGAACTGACGCGGATACCGCGGTCAGTACGCTGATTTCGATTTGTTCGTATTTGCTTCCGGTATATTCGGCCGTGGCATCTAGCCGGCGCATCGCCGTCAGGTGACGAAATAGTGCTTGTGGGTCGGCCAACGCGTGTCGGCAGAGGCGAGCCACCGAAGCTGCGGTCCAAAGGCATGCCGACTACCTCTGAAGAAATGACACGAATCTGAGACGAAACCCCGATGACATCACCTGAGACAACGTGCATCACAGCAGGTCAAGAGACCGCGAGATGACACGAAATGTGGGAACCTACACCCCTCAAAGCGCCGCACAGTGGCGGCTGTCAGTTCTCAAACTCGATGTCATCGTCTCAAATCTGATGTCATCTCGATGCCAGATATGACACGAAAATGAGAATCAGGGGGTGAGTGTCATGGGTCGGAGGTGCGGAGTCGTTCGGAGCGCTTGTCGGTCCGATCGCACATCACTCCCATCGCGACGAGATCGCGACCGATTGTCGGATGGATCCAATATCTGATCACTGGCCATTGCTCGTAGCCGACCCGCTCGACGGCGAGCGGCTGGTAAACAGTCAACTTCGCCCTCGCGCGGGCGCAATCGCAATTGGTCAGCACGACTACAGCGCGGCGCGCCAAGCCGTTGTTGAGTTGACGACCGACGTCGGCGGTGGACAGCGCGCGCGGTTTTAAGCCGTATCGAAGATGGTGCTTTTAAGCCAGTCTGCTTGGTCGGCGGCGATGCGAGGGGGTGTTTGCCGTAGAGCGGTTTGAAGTGGTCAATGTTGTGTCGTTTAAGCCCAGTTTGGGCTGCGCGGCGCGCGAGCTTGTCGACGGCCCCCGGTGAAACTGTGACGTCGCGTTGACCGGCCTGAATGAGGACGGGCATTTAAGCTTCCGCGCGTTGGCACCAGGGCGGTCGCAGACGGGGTGTAGACCCCGAACCGGCACGGGAAGAATCGTGGTATGAGGATCGCCATCAGCGGTGCGGGAGTGGCCGGTGCGGCGCTCGCGCACTGGTTGCACCGCATTGGTCACACCCCGACGCTGATCGAACAGGCACCGAAATTCCGCACCGGCGGGTACATGATCGACTTCTGGGGTGTCGGTTACCGCGTGGCCCAGCGCATGGGTATCGAGGCGCAGATCCTCGACGCCGGCTACGAGGTGCAGTGCGTCCGCTCCGTCGGTCCCGGCGGCGAGGTCAAAGCGGAATTGGCTGTCGACGTCTTTCGGCGCATGATCGGCGATGACTTCACCAGCCTGCCGCGCGGCGACCTGGCGGCCGCGATATACGCCACGGTCGAGAACGACGTCGAGACCGTCTTCGGCGACAGCTTCGCCACCATCGACGAGCACGACGGTGGCGTCCACGTCCTCTTCGATCATGCCCAGCCTCGCGACTTCGACCTCGTCATCGGTGCCGACGGTCTGCATTCGAACGTGCGTCGTCTCGTGTTCGGGCCGGAGTCGAACTTCGAGCATTACCTGGGCTGCAAGGTGGCCGCGTGCGTGGTCGACGGATACCGGCCGCGCGACGGACTGAGCTACGTGACCTACAACACGCCGGGCCGGCAGGTGGGCCGGTTCGCGCTGCGCGACGACCGCACGATGTTTCTCTTCATATTCCGCGCCGAACACAGCAGTGCCGGCGCGACACCAAAAGAGCAGTTGCACAACCAGTTCGGTGATGCCGGGTGGGAATGTCAGCGCATCCTGGCAGCTTTGGACGACGTCGATGATCTCTACTTCGACGTCGTCAGCCAGATCCGCATGGATCGCTGGTCGCGGGGGCGGGTGCTGCTGATCGGCGACGCCGCCGGGTGTATTTCGCTGCTCGGCGGCGAGGGCACCGGCCTGGCGATCACCGAGGCCTATGTGCTGGCCGGCGAACTTCAGCGCGCCGACGGCGACCATCAGCGCGCGTTCAACGCCTTCGAGACCAAGCTGCGGCCAGTCATCCGAGACAAGCAATCCAGTGCGGAGAGGCTCATCTCGTTCTTCGCCACGCGGACCCGACTCGGGCTCTGGTTCCGCAACATAGCGATGCGCACGATGAACTTCGGCCCGCTGGCAAACCTTTTCGGCGGCGGCGTGCGAGACGACTTCGAGCTGCCGGCATACCAGATATAGCTAACGGCGCCCGGACCCCGCGTTCCACACTTATGGTCTGCATGTTCGCTTATGCGCGCCGACCGCGCGATTGCTGTCGATGTTCGGTGTTCCGGGTGCTTGCGCTCTGCGGTCTCAACGTTGGTTTCGTCACCAACATGCCGAACTCGCTGGCCCGATTACGGCTGTAAGCGTGCCCACCATCGTCATTGGCCGCTGTGAACGGCCAGATGTGTGAGGTCGGCCGCGCGTGGCGGGTTGGTGCGTCGGAGGCGATGTCGGCTTGCGTTGGATCACATCCTGCTTAGATGTGGCTTGTGGGCGGTGATGAAGGCCCGGTTGAACAGCGCAGCGCGCCCGGCGGTGCCGCCCTCAGCTTGATTGCCGAACTTGGTTGTGCCTTGCTTGACGCGGGTGCGCCCAGTTCGACGGTTGGTTCAGGGATGAACCAGTTGGCCCGCCGGTTCGGAGTCGACGGCGAGATCACGGTGCTGCCCGAGGGTGTCTTGTCGGTCGATACCGGTACGGGCGGGTCCAGTCTTGTCTCGGCGAGTGGAAAGTCCTTGCGGTTCGATCAGACTGGCCAACTCTTCGACCTCGTGCAACGCAGCGGTGAGGGCAGCGTATCGGCTGAGGACGGCTTGGGAGAACTTCGCCGCATCAAGCAGATGTCTCCGCTCTTCCCCGCGCCGTGGCGTTTGTTCGGATACTGCCTGATGGCCATGGGTTTGTGCCTGCGTCAGAATCCGGGTCTTAACGAGTTCGTCGTGGTGGTTGTTCTGTCGCTGCCCGTGGCGGTGCTTGTGCTCGGCATGCCCAGGCTCGGTGGGCTCAACGCCCTCACGCCGGTGGTGCTGGCTTTCCTCGTGGGGGTGTCGGTGTCGGCACTCGTGGAGCACGGTCGGCTGGCGCAACCGGCGCAGGTCGTTGTGCCACTGTTGGCAATGGTGCTTCCGGGGACCCTATTGACAGTTGGCTCCCTTGAACTTCTGCGCGGAGCGTTGCAGGCAGGAGCGGCCCGTTTAGTGGGTGGTATCCATCAAGTGATCGTGCTCGCGCTGGGATTGATTGCTTCGGAGGCGGCTTTCGCTATTACCGCCCCGGCCAAGGCGGTGGCCGAGACGGTGCGGGTCGGGGCCTGGTCACCGGTGGTTGGACTGGGCGTTTATGTGGTGGGCACGTGCCTGGCATTCTGTGCTCCGCTGTCAGCGTGGCCCGCTTTGGCGGTCGTCGTCTATGTGGCGTGGGGCATTCAGCAGTTCTCCGACGCGGTTGGCGGCCCCTACGCGTCCAGTTTTCTGGCGGCGGCCGTGGCCGTTGTGGTGGCGAGGGCGATATACCCGAAATTCGGGCCCCCGCCGTTGTTGACGCTCAACCCTGTGTTTCGCATTCTCGGTGTGGGTGGCCTGAGTTTGCTTAGGGTCACCTCGTTGACTGTGGGCAACTTTGTCGGCACCGACGTGGGGTCGGCCGTTTTCGCGTTGATCTCAGTCTCGTTGGGACTCGCCGCTGGTCTCGCACTCACCGAGCGGATGGGCGTAGCTGCCGAAATTCGCGAGTGAGCGGTGAGTGACTGGATACGCTGAGGCGCCGCCTGCGCCACCGCTTCTCAGCGCTCGACGCGGGGCAGATGTTTCGTCGGGTAGCGCCGCGCGGCGCTCGAAGTTAGGAGGCGAACGTGTCGGATCGTCAACGCCCGAATGTGGTGTTCATGCCGGATCCGGTCGGATTTCCCCGAAGACAGTTCCGGTGAGCTGGGATGAGCAAGTGCAGAAGGTCATCGACTGCTTCGAGGCCGGCGCGGCGCAGGCGAAGTTGTCGCCGCGCTTGCCCAGGCGGCGTGAGCCCGATGTTAGCTCCTAGGAGGCACTGATGGAGACGCGATCCGTCGAGATCGAAACCCAGGAAGTCACCCGGGCGGATGTGGCGGTGTCGCCGGACGGGGTGTGGCTGATCTTCACCGCGCTCGGCCATTTGTTTCGGCTGCCGGTCGAGGGCGGCACGGCGGAGCAGCTGACGTTTGGGCCTTACTTCGATTCTGATCCGGCGATATCTCCGGATGGTCGGCGGGTGGTCTTTGCCTCTGACCGTGATGTGCGCAGCGATGGGAACCTGTTCATTCTCGATCTGGCGGACGGCGATGTTCGGCAACTCACCGAGGAAAGGTGGGCGGCGCGTCCCGTCTGGTCACCAGATGGCGGGCACATCGCCTATGTGACGTACCACTCAGTGGGGCCTTGGGGGCAGTATGAGTTTGTTGCGCCGTCGGGCTTACGGACGCAGGTGCGTCGGATATCACTGCCACACGGTCTCACCGATACGCTGACCGACGGGCCTGGCTTGATCCGCGACGTGTTCTATTTCCCGGATGGCCGCGTGGCCTGGACGGGCGTTGAAAACGGCTCTGCCACCCAGTCCGCTCAGAGTCGAATCGACGTCATGACATCGCCGGGTGACGTCGCCACTTTGCTCAGGGTCGAGGGTGTGGTGGACCGGGTGGTGCCGGACCAAACTGGCGACGGCCTGTATGTGCGCCAGTTCGAAAGGGCGGCAGGCGGTGTGTTTGTGCCACAGCCTGAACAACTCACGTATGTGTCTCTGCGCGACCAGGCAGCGCGCACGATTACCGAACTGAGCAATCCCCAACCGCGACCCCGGTTCTCGGTTGCCGCCGGCAAGGTTTACCTCGGACAGACCGGGCAGTTGTGGAGAATCGATGCACTAACGGGTCAGCGCGAGAAGATCAGCTTCTCGGCGACCATCACCATGGAGGTCCTCCCGCCATCGCCACCGCCTCGTTACGCGCCGGAACCGCGCCAGAATGGCAGGCCAACCAGTCTGCTCGATCCCCGACTGTCACCTGACGGCAGAAGCCTGATCTTCAGCGCCGCCGGCCTCATCTGGGAACAGCGTCTCGACGGGGGCGCAGCCAAGCGACTGTTCGATGCGAACGGCTTCCAATGGGGGCCGGCGGTGCTGTCGCCTGATGGCCGCAACCTTGCCTATCAACACAGCGAGGACAATGTTCAGGAGCTTCGAGTGGCCGATCTGCGCAGCGGCAAATCGTCGACGCTGCTGACGGTCGATCGCACTGGCCGGTTCGAGCCGGCCTGGAGCCCGGATGGTCGGCAGCTGGTGTATGTGGGCTTCACCAAGGCTCTTCCCAGCCTGTATGTGGTCGACCTTGAAACTGGTGAACGCAGGAAGATCGTCGACGCGGTGCCGCGCTGGATGCCCCGCCCGCATTTTTCTGCGGACGGCGCGCACGTGTACTACACGGCCGGCAACCAGATATATGGCCAGCCGATCCGAGACGGCGGTGCGCCTGAACCCGTCACCGAGATCCGCACCGGCCACGTGGCCGATGGTTTGGTTTCGCCCGATGGCAAATGGTTGGCGTTTCGCCGCAACGAGGAGATCTGGGTGGCGCCGTTGGATCAGCGGCCGGTGACCGACGAGGCGATCAGGCGCCTGACCGATGACGGCGGTCTGAACTTCAGCTTCGCGCCCGATGCCAGCGCGATCATTTACGCCACCGGCGCGAATGTCTGGCGTCATCCTCTCGCCGGTGGCGAGCGGGTGGGAATCCCGGTCCGGGTCGGGTTTCCGGCCGAAGCTCCCGCGCCGGTGCTGATCAGGGACGTGCGCGTGCTGGATTTCGACGCGGGCGGCTTTACCGAACCGACGTCGGTGTTCATCGATCAGGGCCGGATTCAGTGGATGGGGCCGCGGTCAGGCCACCGGCTGCCCGAGGATGTCAGGGTGATCGAGGCCGATGGCCGATACGCCATTCCGGGCCTGTTCGACATGCACGTACACCTGGCAACACCCATCCACTTCATCCCGGCCCGAGATGTCAGCCGGACATCGAGCCTGATCGCCTTTGGCGTTACATCGGTGCGAGACATGGGTAGCGACATGACCTTGCTCAACGCCTGGACCGATCGCCGTCAAGGCTATGGCGCCCCAGTTCCGCGAATCTTCTCTTGCGGGGCGATGATTGAGGCGACACGAACGTTTTTCCACGGTGGCTCGTTTTTTGCCGACACCGATGCCGAAGCGCGTGCGCTGGTGAGAAAAGAGAAGCGCGATGGGGCCGTGGCGATAAAGTCCTATTTCACCCTGCCCTGGCCGCTGCACCGTGCCATCGCCGACGAAGCGCGGCGCCACGACATCCCGGTGGTTGCACACGGCATGATCTTCAGGGAAGTTGTCATGGGCGCAGTGTTGGGCCATGCGTCGGTCGAGCACCAGCTCACCCCGATCCGGGTTTACGGCGACGTGTTGCAGTTGCTGGCCAGGACCGGAACCCGGTGGTGTCTCACCATTGGGGTGCCCGGGGGGAACGCGCTGCTGTTCGCGAAAGAGCCGCACCTGCTCTCGTGCGGCTGCGTGCGCGCGTTCACCTCGCAAACCGATTCTGCGCTGGCACAGGACGTCGAGGTGTTCAGCGATCTTTCACCAGCCGCGATCCTGGAGTCCTACCAAGGCACGCAGGACAGCCTTCGACAAGCACAGCACCTGGGTGTGACGATGCTGGCCGGCACCGACGCCCAAAATCCCAACACGTTCTACGGCCACGGGCTGCATATGGAATTTCGGCACCTGGCCGCAGCGGGTGTCCCGCCGCTTGACATCTTGCGCCTGGCCACCGCCGACGCCGCGAGCACCGTCGGGGCAGAAGATGTCCTGGGCACACTGGTACCGGGCAAGCTGGCTGACCTCGTACTGCTCGACGAAAATCCCCTCGATGACATCAGGCACACGCTGGCCATCTGGCGAATTGTCCAGGGGGGAAACGTTTTCGCCAGCCGGCCAGAGGTGGAAGCGACGGTATGACCCACAACAGCCACGAAGATAACCACGCGCTCAGCATGCTTGTGCGTGCGGATCGGCTGGGACTAGCGTCGTGCGGCGGGTCGGTCGGCGCGGTTCACGAATTCGGGAGGTGTCTGCTGGCGATGGCAAGTCCGCAATTGCAACAAGTGAACGACCAAATAAGAGCCCTGGCCAGTAAGGCCGCCGACGTAAGCGTTGAGGAGTTACACGCGACCAACGAGCAGATGGCGCGGCCGGCGGAACCCGATATTACAAGCGAGCCGGTTGTGGCCAATGCCGTCGGCGCGCAATGGATCAGCGCGCCGAGTGGCGCGGCCGATCGCGCCGTGCTGTACCTAGTATGGCCGGAGATGATCCATCGCCGGCAGAGTTACGCCGCCGTCTTGCCGAGGGCCAGCAACCGGTCGAGGACATCGGCGACTTCCTTCGCGAGCAGATTCCCTAGCAGGCGAAACCGATGACTACCGATGTACCGGTGTCGGGATCCGGACAACACGACGTGGCGATCATTGGGGCCGGGCTGTCGGGGCTGGTGGCAGCGCACCGGCTGGTGGAGGCTGGAGTCACCGATGTGGTGGTGCTAGAAGCCTCCGATCGCGTCGGGGGCCGCACCCTCAGTCACCGGCTTGCCGACGGCACGACACTTGATGTCGGCGGCCAGTGGGCTGCCCGCGCGCACACCCGGCTGCTCGCGTTCGCCGCCGAGGTAACCAAGACGCTTGGCACGCCCTAGCTGTCGCGCAAGCGGTCCGGACAGCGTCGAAAGCAACGATCCACCCCAGGAGGTTAAGCGATGAACCCTAACGACGTTTCGGTTGCGCAGCAGGCGATGTCGCCACGGGCTGCCGGACCGCCGAACATTCTCTACGTCCACATCGACAACCTGGGCATGGGTGAGCTGGGTTGCTACGGGGGAGGGATCCTGCGCGGCGCAGAAACGGCGCGGCTGGACGGTTTCGCCGGCGAGGGTCTGCAGCTGCTCAATTTCGCGCCCGAAGCCCAGTGCACTCCGACCCGCTCGGCCCTGTTGACCGGCCGCTACGCCATCCGCTCGGGCAACGGCTCGGTGCAACTGCCCGGCGTCCCGGGCGGTTTGGTGGCCTGGGAGCAGACGATGGGCGACATCCTCTCTCGGGCCGGGTATGCCACGGCCATCTATGGCAAGTGGCACATCGGCGACGAGCCCGGGCGCTACCCGACAGACCATGGGTTCGATGAGTGGTATGGCATCCCGCACAGCTACGACGAATGCCTGTGGCCCGACGACCCGCTCTACGACCCCGACCGTGACCTGATGTCGTTTGTCGTGGCGGGCACCAAAGGCGGTGCGGTCGAAAACCTCGAGCAACTGACTATGGACGTGCGCCGCGACATCGACAGCGAATACCTCACCCGCGCCGACGCGTTCATCCGGCGCAGCGTCGCCGCCGGCACACCGTTTTACGTCTACTTCAATCACTCGATGCTGCATTTGCCGACCGTGCCACGAGAGGAATTCAAGGGAAAAAGCGGCGCCGGCGACTGGGCCGACTGCCTACTGGAGATGGATGCCGATTTCGGCACCCTGCTTGACCTGCTCGACGAACTGCACATCGCCGACAACACGATCGTCGTCTTCGCCGGCGACAACGGCCCCGAGGATGCGTTGCCGTGGCGCGGGACGGCCGGCTACTGGGCGGGGTCATATTTCACCGGCATGGAAGGCTCGCTACGCACACCGTGTCTGATCCGCTGGCCCGGACACGTCGCCCCCGGGCGGGTCAGCAACGAGATTGTGCACGTCACCGACATGTTCACCACCCTGATCAGCTGGGCTGGGTGTGAGGTGCCCAGCGATCGGGTGATCGACGGTGTGGATCAGGGGGCGTTCTTTTGCGGTGAGCAGGACCAGTCGAACCGGCAGGGATTTTTGTTCTGGAACGGCGACAAGCTCTACGGGGTCAAATGGCAAAACTTCAAGACGGTTTTCGTCGAGCAGCGCCAGTTCTTCGACCCGTCACCGCCTTACGCCAACCCCCGCATCATCAACCTGCTGGCCGATCCGCAGGAACGTGAACCCGTCGAATACCCCCACCTGCACACCTGGGTCATGGCCCACTTCACCCGACTTATCGGGGAGTTCCAGATGAGTCTGCAGCGCGAGCCACTCGTTCCGTTTGGTGCGCCGCTCAACTTCATCCCGGCTCCCCAGGGGAACTGAAGTCCCGACATCACCGTGAACCACGCTTTACCGCAACCTGATCCGGCACGCAGCCGTGCGCGAATCGCTGTGTCTGCATCGATTGGTCCGCCACTAAACCGCAGCCACGAGTCGCCAGCCGCATTTTGCTCGGCCGAGATCTTCGACAAGCAAAACTAACTTGCGTCAACTAGGTGGCAGAAAGTCGGCTCAGTCGGCGAGGCGCTGGACGCCGACGACGCCGAGGAGGTCGAGCTTGGCGGCGTCGGGAGTGTTGGGTTCGGCGGTGTAGACGACCATTTTCAGGTCGCTGCCCGCCACCGCGAGGACCTCGCAGTCCAGCGTGATCGGGCCGATGTCGGGGTGCTGCACGGTCTTGTGCGCGGAAACCCTTGGGCCGACCTCGAACTGGTCCCACAGTTCCGCGAAGCGCGGGCTTTGTGCGGTCAGGTCGGTGACCAGCGCTGTGAGTTCGGGGTCATCGGGGTAGCGGGCTGTGGCCAGGCGCAGGTCAGCGACGATCTCGCGTTCGAACGCGATGTACTCCGCGCCTTCGTGAACTACCCGGGAGCCAGCGCCGGTGAAGTGGCGCCAGAGCAGGTTGCGGTCGCGGCCGCGCCAACCCGACGGGTCGCCCTGCAGCGCGGCCCACATGTCGTTCCACTGCACGATGGTCCAGGCCGCGGTGAACACTGCGACCGGGGTGTCGGCGAGACGATCGGTGAGGCGCTGCACGCCCGGCGGCACATGCTCGGGCACCGTGCCGGCGGGCGGGGCGGCGCTGCCGGCGATGCGGTACAGCAAGTCGCGTTCGTCGTTGGTCAACCGCAGTGCCCGGGCCAACGCGCCCACCGTCTGGCTGGACGGGTTGCTGGCCCGCCCCTGCTCCAGCCGCACCAGATAGTCCACGGACAGGCCGGCGAGCGCAGCCAGTTCCTCCCGGCGCAGGCCGGGCACACGTCGGTCGGCGCCGGTGGGCAGGCCGGCCGCGGCCGGGGTGACCCGCGCGCGCCAGGCCCGCAGGGCCTCGCCCAGCGCCGAGGATTGCCGTGCCACCAGGCCAGTATGCGCAGGGATCAGCCGGCCCGGGTGGTACCAGCAGTCCTACGGACAACCTGGTCCTGGTAAGGCATAACGCGCGCTGGCCAGACTGAAGCCATGACAATCACCTTGATCACCGGAGGCAACAAGGGTCTCGGCTACGAGACCGCCCGTCGACTCATCGCCGAGGGCCACCAGGTCTATCTCGGCGCCCGTAACCCTGAGCGCGGCCAGCGCGCCGCCGACGAACTCGGCGCGCACTTCATCAAGTTGGACGTCACAGACGACGCGTCGGTCACCGCCGCCGCGGACGAGCTGGCCCGGCAGGCCGGGGGGTTGGACGTGCTGATCAACAACGCCGGCATCGTCGGTCCGCACAAGCCCGTCGCGGACCTGACCGGTCCGGACGCACAGCAGGTGTTCAACACCAACGTGTTCAGCCTCGTGCGGACGACGCACGCGTTCCTGCCGCTGCTGGAGAAGTCGGCCGCACCAGCCATCGTGAACGTGTCCAGCGGCCTCGGCTCGTTCGCACGGGTGCACGACCCGTCGCGGATCGAGTCCTCCATACCTGGCGCGCTTTACCAGGCGTCCAAGTCGGCGGTGACCATGCTGACCGTGCAGTACGCCCGGCAGCTGCCGAACATCCTTATCAACGTGGTGGATCCCGGGTACACCGCCACCGACCTCAACGGCCACAGCGGCACGCAGACCGTCACCGAGGGCACCGACGCCATCGTGGCCATGGCAACCATCGCCACGGAGGGCCCCACCGGCACGTTCACCGACCGGCACGGCACCGTCGCCTGGTAATTCGCCTTGGGCCAAGCAGGCAAGAAATCACCGCCACGCCCCACACCGGCTGATCCACGTGGACAACGCGGGTGACGCGCTGGTGCCACACGATTTCCACCAGCAGTGGCTACCTACCTCGACCGCCGGCTGTTCATCGATCTGGTCAACAAAGTCGACGCTGCTGGCACCTCGTTGCCGCCGAACTCGCATAACCCGAGGCGCCGCGCGCCAAGTGCCATGGGCCCGGCGTCCACGGGGTTGGGCAGCGAAGCTCGGCGTCAACTGAACGGCCACCGGTCAGCATCCGCACTGGTATAGAAGCTGAGAGAACGACATGAACCACCCGGACGTACCGTCTTACTCCTTGGCGGAGCGCGACCGCCGCTGGGACCTGGCACGCACATTTATGGGCCGCGAAGGCCTCGACGCGCTGCTCGTTTTCGGTGAGCATGAAGACGCTGGCCCGGCGCCAGTTTGCTACGACACCTGGTTTACCAACGGACGCCCCGGAACGACCATTGTCTTCCCGCGAGCTGGCGACCCAATTTCACTTCTGCCGATGGCGATGTTCACCATGGACCACCTGGAATCGTCGCGCAGGGGCGATGTCATCTGGATTCCGCCGGAGAATATCCGGGTGTCTGGCGACTCGCGCGCGATCGCGGACGCGCTCATCGAGCTGGGGCTCGCGACGGGGACTATCGGAGTCGTCGGCTTGGAGCCGTATCCGCCGTGGCACCCCGAGGGCATCGTGCCCTTCCAGCTCTGGAACAACATTTTGACGTGTTTCCCCGATGTCGAGTTCAAGCCGGTCGCGTGGGCCCTGTCTCGGCTGATGATGACGCTGAGCCCCGAGGAGATCGCGGTCGTGCGCCACTCGGCGAGCATCGGGGACGCGATGGTACGGGCGATGGTGGACATCGCCGGTCCCGGGGTCTCCGAGAGCGAGGTGTACGCAGCGGGCATGACCACGGCATTCGAAAGCGGGACGGTCGTCGCGGGGATGCACTTCTGGTCGGGGCCGGACCCCGTGGCCTCGGGGCCGCCGCAGTGGGCATATCGCCCGCAGGCCCCCCGAGTCTTGCAAGACGGCGATGTGATCTCCGCGGAGGTGTTCTGCAACTTTGGCGGGAGCCACACCCAGCACCAGGTTCTGATTGCCATTGGTGAGGTGCATGAAGATTTCGAGCGCGCCGCGAGTGTCGCTCGTGCTGCCTACGACGCGGGCCTCCGGGCGCTGCGCCCAGGTCGAACATTCGGCGACCTCGTCCACGAGGTGCTCAAGCCGGTGGAGGCGGCCGACGGCTGGGTGTTTGGCCCGGCGATACACGGGCTCAACCCATTAATCGCGCTGAGCGCCTTCCCAGGAGACATCAGCCGACTCCCCGGCGCCGAGGTCTACCCTCCCGTGCCGGACCAACCCACGATCTTCGCCGATATGGAGCTCGAGCCTGGCATGTGCTTTGCGTTCGAGCCCAACTACGCATTCGGGCGCCACCTGGTCCACATTGGCGGCACTGTGATTGTCGGCGAAGAGGCAGCGATCGAGCTCAACCCGTATACGGCGCGGATACTACGGGCGGGGACAACGACTCTCGGGCACACCTAGCCCGCGCACGTCAAGCGAAGCCGGTGCCGGAACGTTCTTAGCGCTTGTTCTGCTGGTCGAGACCGTCGATCACCCAGCTTGCCCACTCCGCTTCCATGCGCTTGCGCCGTAGGCCGTGCTCGAGGGCTGCCCTGGCGAAGAAGTCTGCGTCACCGCCGCACCAGTCGTGGCAGTCGCGGATCTGCACGTAGCGGGCGTGCTCGCTTTCGGCGTGAGAGTGCAAGGACTCCAGATACTGGCGGGCCTGCACCGGGGTGAGCTCGCCGAGCAGAAACACTCGTAGCAGCTGGGCGCTGCGGAACGCCGGAGCATCGTGCGGCGAAGTCAGCCAGCGCAGCAGCTCGGCGCGGCCGGCCTCGGTGATCTTGTACTCCTTGCGGCCACGCGCGCCGACATCGATCACCTCAATCAGCCCTTCGGCCGCGAGCTTGCCCAGCTCGCCGTAGAGCTGGCTTTGGGGGGCGGGCCACACGTTGGCCATCGACCGCTGGAATTTCTTGAGCAGGTCATACCCGCTGGCGGGATGCTGAGCGAGCAGGCCCAGCGCTGCGTGTCGCAAACTCACCAGTGCAGCCTAACAGGTCAGTCTTGACATGTCGATAATGACATGTCAGTGTTGCCCTATCGCTAATGGATCCCGGATCCCAGGAGAGGCTCATGACTCAGCCAGCCGACACCGTCACCCCGTTCTTCCGCACCGGCAATTACGCGCCGGTCAGCGATGAACTGACCGCCTTCGACCTGCCGGTCGAGGGCGCCATCCCACCCGAACTCAACGGCTGGTACCTACGCAACGGGCCCAACCCGCGACAGGCCACCGGCCACTGGTTCACCGGCGACGGGATGGTCCACGGCGTTCGGCTGGAGAACGGCCGCGCCGCCTGGTACCGCAACCGCTGGGTGCGCACCGAAAGCTTCGAGCACCCGTTCGGCGTCTACAACGCCGACGGCACCCGCAACCTGCATTCCAGCGTCGCCAACACCCACGTGGTGCGCCACGCCGGCAAGACACTGGCGCTGGTCGAGACGTCGCTGCCCTACCAGATCACCAATGATCTGCAGACGGTGGGCGCCTATGACTTCGGCGGCAAGCTGGCCGATTCGATGACCGCGCATCCCAAGATCTGCCCCACCACCGGCGAGTTGCACTTCTTCGGCTACGGCAGCCTCACCACTCCGTATGCCACCTACCACCGCGCGAACGCCGCGGGGGAATTGATCGTCAACCGCGGCATCGACGTCAACGCCAACACGATGATGCACGACTTCGCCCTGACCGCCGAGCATGTGATCTTCCTGGATCTGCCGGTCGTATTCAACCTCGACATCGCGATCAAGGACCCATCCGACATGCCCTATCGGTGGGACGACAACTACGGCGCCCGGCTGGGGGTGATGCGCCGCGACGATCCCCATGGTCCGGTGCGCTGGTTCGACATCGATCCGTGCTACGTGTTCCACGTCGCCAACGCCTACGACGACGGCAATTCCATTGTCCTCCATGCCGTGCGGTATCCCGAGCTTTGGCGCAACAGCGGCGGGTCCGACAACGACGCCGTGATGTGGCGCTTCACGATCGACCTAGCCAACGGCACCGTCGCCGAGCACCAACTCGACGACCGCAGCGTGGAATTCCCCCGCATCGACGACCGGCTGGCGGGCCTGCCGGCGCGCTACAGCGTCACCGTGGGCAGCAACAGCCTGATCCGCTATGACCTTGAGGGCAATACCGCTGATGAGCACCGGTTCGGCGTCGCTGCCAATCCCGGCACGCCGGGCGAGGCGGTCTTCGTTCCGGGCGGCCCGACCTGCGACGAACAGGCCGGCTGGTACATGTCCTACGTCTACGACCCCGCGCGCAACGGCACTGACCTGGTCATCGTCGACGCATCGGACTTCACCGGCAAACCCGTTGCCCGCGTGCACCTTCCCCAACGAGTGCCCAACGGCTTCCACGGTAACTGGATCACCGACTGATCGGGCGGGTAGATGAATCGACACCAAATACATTCAGCAATGACAACCGGAAAAGGGTGCTCGTCATGATCGAACCCGGCAGTACAGCAGTGGTGACAGGGGCCAGCAGCGGCATCGGGGAACAGTTCGCCCGCCAACTGGCCGAACGCGGAGTGAACCTTGTGCTGGTGGCCCGAAACGAGGCTCGGCTGCAGTCCTTGGCCGACCAACTCAACACGGCACATCCCGACGTGGGAGTCACCGTGATGACAGCGGATCTCTCGGTCCCCCCGGCCGCGGCCGAGCTGGCCGAAAAGCTGGCCACGGCGGGAATGACGGTGGATATATTGGTCAACAACGCCGGATTCGGGTCCCATGACCTGTTCGTCGATGAAGACCCGGACAATGTTGCGCGCGAGATTCAACTCAACTGCGGCTCACTGGTCGCGTTGACCGCACGGCTGCTGCCGGGCATGCTTGCCCGCGGCCGCGGCGGAGTGCTGAACGTGGCCTCCACGGCCGCGTTTCAGCCGGTGCCGACGATGGCCGTCTACGCGGCGTCCAAGGCGTTCGTGCTGTCGTTCACCGAAGCACTCTGGGAGGAGACACGGGAATCCGGAGTACGGGTCCTGGCGCTGTGTCCCGGAGCCACCGAGACCCGCTTCTTTGAGAATACGGGCACAGAGTTTATGACCCACGGACGCCAAACCCCCGAACACGTGGCGGCAGTCGGGTTGCGCGTCTTCGATTCCGGCCGCGGACCTTCAGTCGTCTCCGGCCTGGCGAACCGGATGCTCGCCAGTGGCTACCGGATCATGCCACGCGCGGTGATGGTGCGGCTGGCACGAACGAATGTGCGCCCTGCACAGCCATCGCCCGCCTAAATCGATTGGAGTCGCCGCATGCCCGGATCCGCCTATCCCATCGTTTCAGGCATCTTGCTGCTCACCGTTATCCGATCGCCTACGGGGGGACGTTCATTCTCAGCGTCACGCGCGGCAACGTCCCGGCCAACGACCTGCAGAAAAGCTTCTTCCGAGCCGGACATGCGCACGCCGGCGTACTGGTCATCCTCGGTCTGCTCGCCCTGACTGCAGAGCAGGTCAACCACGTGCAGGCACCCTATCCTGCAATGACGCTGGGCATCCTGGTTGCGGCGGTCCTGATGCCCACCGGGTTCTTCGTGTCCGTGATCGGCAGCAACCCAAGCCGGCCAAACCGCGCGATCGCCCTGCTCTGGGCGGGCGCCGCCGCCGCCCTGACCATCGGGTTGATCGGTGCCGGCGTGGGACTCATCGTCACCGGTTTTCAATCCTGAACGACCCGCAAATTTTTTCGGATCGCACACGAACCCGCCTGGGGCCCGGCCAAACAAGTCGCCGCTACCTCACCCAGCGAGGCATCGACCTCACCGACCGACACGCGCTCGACAACGCGATCCTCCAACACACCGACGACCCGAACTTCCCACCCGAGTGGGGTAAGTACGTCGCCGATCACATTCCGGGCGCGAAGTACGTCGAGCTTCCCGGTCGCAACATGTACCACTTCGTCGAACCGTGGCGCGCGTCCTTCCAGGAGATCTACGAGTTCCTGACCGGCGAGCAGGCACAAGTGGCCGACGATCGGGTTCTCGCCACGGTGCTCTTCACCGACATCGTGAACTCGACCCGCCGCGCCGCGGAGATGGGCGACCTGAACTGGCATGCATTGCTCGATGCGCACGACGCCGTCGTGCGGTCGCAACTGGTTCGGTTCCGGGGCCGCGAGGTGAACACGTCGGGCGACGGCTTCCTCGCGGTGTTCGATGGCCCGCAGCGCGCGATCCGCTGCGCGATGGCGATCCGCGACGCGGTGCAGACTCTCGGCCTCCAGGTGCGCGCAGGCCTGCATACCGGCGAATGCAAGTTCCGCGGCGATGACATCGGTGGCATCGCCGTGCACATCGGCGCGCGCGTGAGCGCGCTGGCCGGGCCGAACGACGTGCTCGTCTCCAGCATGTTTGCGCGACTTGGTGATCGGGTCGGGGCTCGGGTTCGACGAGCGCGGTGCTTACCAGCTCAAGGGCGTGGCCGGCGAATGGCGCCTGTTCGCCGTCGCTACTTCGGAAAGATTGGACTCGAAAATAGTTGTGCTGCAATGCAACTCGCAGCAGTTAGTCGACGATAGGCGATGATACGTCAGGCGACCGTTGCGCGGTCTGCCATTGGTACAGCGCACCGGATTCATGGATAGTGGGAGACTATCCACGGTAGGTGATACCCGATGCACTGTCCTGCTGGACCATTCATCTCTCACCGAGACGGGACTTGCGGGAGCTACCTCAGGGATAGCCGTCACGTGACGGAACATTCTGAACGGGTTTGTCCGCGTCCCGCAGCGATTGGGTATGTCTCCCACGGACGGGTTGCGGCGTTCTGAAGAAATGACATGAGTTTGAGACGAGTGCTCGATGACATCGCGTGAGCCGACTCGCATCGTCGCAGGTCAGGGGACCGCGAGATGACACCGAAAATGCGAACCTGATATGTAGGCAGTTTTGTCAAGAGGTAGGTGAAAGCCGCCCCGACCGGTAGCCGGGGCGGCTTTCGTTTTGGCTGGCCTGGTGAGGGTGTCGGTGGTCGTTGCTCACGACGGTGGTGTCAGGCTGATATGCGCGGGTTGGATACCGCAGGACGATGGTTCGGATATGAACGCTACTGCTGTCTACAAGCGAGCGTCACGGACGATTTTCGTTGAATCGCGTTGTGGCTCATAGGTTCTTGACAGGTTGGTTCACTCACCGCACCGACGCCTGATCACCTGGATCAGCCAAGTTTGGGTGGTGGCGGGCTTATTGCATGGTCGCCAGTGACCAGCACCAGCCGGCGAGTTCGCGGGCGATGGCGACGTTGGCGACCAGGGGGTTCTTGCCGCGTTCGGTGAAACTGCGCCACCGCTTGTGCAGGCGCCGGTTGCCGGCGTGCCCGCGGGCTCGAAGCGCCGGGTCGACTTTGGCCCAGCGGGTCCGCAGTGTGGGTCCGGAGGTGCTGTAGGACTTGCGGTGATGCCAGGCTGATTCGATCAGCAGTCGTCGCACATGGCTGTTGCCGGCCTTGGTGATCGACCCCTGCACGCGGGAATTGCCCGAGGAGTACTCGCTCGGCACCAGGCCGACGTAGGCGCCGATCGTGGATCCGGTGAACCGCGACCAGTCGCCGATTTCCACCGTCAGGGCCAACCCGGTCAGCGTGGAGATGCCGCGTAAACAGCCCAGCCGGTTGACCGGGTCGGCGAACCGCGGTGAGGCGGCCACCACCATGATCTGTTCGTCGAGGCGGTCCCGCGCCGCGCTCGCCGCCAGCACGGCGTCGAAGCCGTGATCGAAGGCCGCCTTCAGGTGGATGTCGTCGAAGCGGTGGCGACGCAACCACTCGTCGTGCGCGCACGTCCAGGGTGTCCCACCGTAGTACACGATCCCTTGTCGCAAAAGCAGTTTCGATAACCGGTGCCGCACCCGCATCAGATCCGCGCGGGCATCTTCACGGGCCCGCACCAGGTCGCGCACCGCCTCGATCTCACGCTCCGGCACCGTCACCGCGGTGATCTCACCCAGCCGTAGCAGCCTGGCCAGATGCGCGGCATCACGGGCATCGGTCTTGACCCGATCCCCAGCTGGGCGCTGCAGCTTCGAGGGTGCGGCGACCAGGCATTCCATCCCGGCCTCGGTGATCGCCCGCGCCAACCCAAACCCGGTCGGACCGGCCTCATAGGCCACCCGCACCGGGGCCCGCAGCTGGTGCAACCAACCCAAGACTTCGCCGTGATCCGGGCACAACCGTGCCCGCGCGATCTTGCCTGTTTCCTCATCAACCGCGTGCGCCACGACCGAAAGCGCGTGCACGTCCAACCCAACACTCGTACCCTGAACAATCACCGGAGGCCTCCTGATTCTGCAAATGTGGCTCTACCAGCGCGAGTGTTCACCCACGCCGGCAACCCACGAATCGTTTTGCAGCACGAGGCCTTCGGCCTCAGCTAGCCCCCATACCGTCTACAGCGGCGGCCGCTGTCAGTTCTCAAACTTCAGCCACGGCACG
>CAWHDL010000012.1:0-70273 GCA_963828065.1 uncultured Actinomycetota bacterium
GCCACTTCGTCGACCGCGACCTCAGTTCACGCCGGTCCGAGGGGCTGAGTGCGCGCTTGTGACGTGGATGGGTACGCCGTCCTCCCAGGGCTGGCGAGAGACCAAACGCCGATCTCGAACGTCCCGCGCTCGAACTCGCCGGCGGCGGCGTCGACCAACCGGTAGACTAGATGCTTACGGTGAATCGGTTGGCCGTCGAGCATTAGGACGCGGACCTCGCCAGGTTCGAAATGGCACCGGTGTTGCAGGACGTCGATCAGCCGCTCGTTGTGTAGATGCCCGTCACCGAAGCTCCATCCGAGGGCGTAGAACGCCATCATCTCGCCGTCGCTGACGGCGTAGTCGTCCTCGCGTCCCGGCGGCAGCAGCCGATTCAGCAGGGTGATCACCGCGCGGCCGTGGGCGAACATCGATCGGAAGCCCAGTCCCAGGTACATCGGGATCAGTGCCCGGTCGGCGCCCACGCGTGCTTGCATCTGCTTGTGTTGTGGCAGTCCGATTCCGACACCGCTGTCACCAGCTTCGGCATCGCAGATTCGGTCAGGCACCACACCGATATGTCCCAGTTCCCCGCTAGTAACGCATTCCCGGCAGGAATGCCACCTTCTGGGGGTACAGGTTGCCGTGCGACGGTGACCACGATGACGGCCATCAGCGCCGCCACAAGCCAGGGGTACTGCAGATCGCCGAGGCCGATGTGGGCCTGAGCGACGAACAGCGAGCCGATGCCGAAGATCATGAAGACGTTCCACTCCAGCGGGACGCCCAGAGGGATGGCGGTGAGGATCACCAGGTGGAAGGCGAGCATCGAAATCGCAGCCACCAGCGAGATCAGGCCGCCGTGGAAAAGAACAGCACCAGGGGCACCCCGAACTCGATGACGGTGCCGCCGTGGGCAAGGAACCGGGATATCCAGCTGGGCTGCAAATCGTCCGGATAGTGCCGGAAGAACAAGCGTCGCAACCATTTCTGGCGGATCAGTGGGTTGTTTGCCATCATCGTCGAGACGACGTAGGGAAAGTGCTTGTTGAGCTTTGAAGTCGCGGCGCCGATCCAGATCGCCAGCATGACGAGTTTCGCGGCGACGATCATGTCGGCGCCGGGCAGGAGGAAGGTCACGGCCAGCGCGCCGTAGATCTCGCCGCGCGCCGACAGGAAGATGACCTTGTCACGTAGGCCGCACACCGCGAGCAGCCCGACGACGACCGCGATCTTCCACGGGGCGATCAGGCCGATCTCGGTGCCCAGTACGGCTACGGGGCCGGTCCCGTCGGAGACGAGCGCATAGACCGTCGCGGCGAGCAGTGCGGCGTAGAGCACGACGTCCACGGGCGTGCGCCGCTCTCCGCCGGTCAGCGGGATGCGGCTAGGCCAGGGTGCCAGCCGGATCGTCCCGGCGCGCAGCCAGTAGAGGGGCGATCCCATTGGGGGTCTGACCTTGCCGGTTAGTGGTCCGAATCCGCAGCCGACCCCGACTACCTCGAACAGCAGTGACCACAGCACTGCCTTTTGGAAGACGATCGGCTCGCTCCACCAGGTGCCGATGTTGGACCACCCGTCGATGCCCTTGGTGGCCAACGCGAAGAGGATGCCGCCGAGTATGTAGAGACCGATCTTGATCGTGTAGACGATGTAGATGACGTCGGGGTTGCCCATCCCGTTCTCGGCGATGTGTCGGACCATGGGCTTCAAGCGTTCAGAACGGCTGCCCTCGCGCCATTGCGGGATGTCGATCACAGGCAGGTTGGGGGTCAAGAATCCCACGCTCACGCCTTCGTTCGAGGCTCGCCACTGGGCACACCCGCGCACGTCCGGTGGCCTGGCCTGGCGTTGGTTGGACGCAGCCAGGAAATCCTGACGGCGTCTGCCCGGCGTCGGCGAAGTGTCGAAATGGAGGCTTTCGATCGGATCCGTTTCTCGGTGAAGTCGGTGTTTGGTGGGGGCAGTTCGGGTGCTGTCGGTTTCGGTACGGTGGTGCGACCGAGTGCGCGGCGCACGGCGAATCTGGCGAGACCGGTAAGCACGCTCGGGTTCTTGAGGAGATCGAAGATCGTCTCGTGCAGATTGAACACCCGATTGAAATGCAGGTCGACGGCGGGTTCTTCCCAGCACGCTGCGCCGACGAACTGGAAGATCGGCCAGGTGGTGCGGCGGATCAGCCGCTTGCGGAAGCCCTCCGGCAGTGCCTGGGAGCCCGATGCCCGCTCGTAGCCGGCGTCACGGCTGAACGCCAATGTCCATGCGCCCCGGAGAAAACCGGCCTGTTCGGTATAGAACGCCTTGGGAAGCTCGGGCGATCCGGCGTCCATTGTGCGTAGGTGGCGCTGCAGCATCACTGCCGCGGTGGCCGCACACGACATCCCCTGGCCGTAGATCGGATTGAACGCGCAGACCGCGTCGCCGAGTGCGACGAAGCGACGCGGCGGCGACTCGAGCCGGTCGAACCGGCGCCAGATGTTGGCCGTGGAGCGAGTGTGAAAGACGTCGGTCAACGGCTCGGACGCCTCGAGCAGCCGGCTGAATTCACGGGTGCGGGTCCTGCGCGCCGCCGTCTCATAACTGGGGACGTCGGTGGGCATGTCCTGGCCCCACGAGCCCATCACTGCGATGTACGAGTCGTCCTCGATCGGAAAGATGCAGCACAAGTACTGGTGCTCGGGCGGGGCCTGGGGGTCGGGATCGGGGAACGTCGTCAGCCACGCGTACCACGGTTTGTCGTCTCGGGGCCAGCGATACCAGCGCGACGAGTAACTGACCTTCGCGTCCAGCGTCATCTCGTCGAGCACGGCACCGAAGTCGGTCATCCATTTCGCTGCGCGGCTCCCGCGGCCAGCCGCATCTACCACGAAATCGGCCGGTAAATCGTGGGTCTGCCCGCCACCGTCGGTGTAGGTGACGCCAGTGATCGCATCGCCCGCCGACATCAGTGCGCTCACACGCGCACCTTCGATGATGATGACAGCCGGATCATCGTGCAGATAGTCGCGGACGGTGATCTCGATCATCGGCCTTGACGCGAAGAACATTCGAAAATTGCTGCGCGAGCGTGCAGCCCACCCGTCGATCAAACAATTGGCGGCCTGATAGCCGGGATCGAGTTCACGGCCGCCCTGTTCGACCAGGCGGTCGGTAAAGCCCGGGAAGAGGTGCTCGATGGCTTCGCGTCCGGCTCCAAGCAGGGAATGGTTGTGCCATGCCTGCGGAGTGCCCCGACGCCCCTGCGGACGCGTGGGCAGGGTGTCGGACTCAAGGATGGTGACGGTGGCGAAGCGGGTCTGCAACGCCCGCGCCGCACACATGCCCCCGATACTGGCGCCGATCACCACCGCGTGGCCGGTGACCGTTGAAACGTTGACGCTCAATGGATGTCCTCCGTTGTGCTGATCAGGCGGTCTGTCAATAGCGGTCGGTGTGGTCAGACAGACGTCAGAGATGAGGCCGCGGTAGCGTCGCACTGCACGCTCTGGCCTTTTTCGCGCCGTCGGTGGACGTGACCCGGGTAGGCGCCCAGCACGACAATCACGGCGAGAGCGATCAGGCAGATCGTGATCGGGCCACCAGGCACCGGGCGCACGGCGAAGTCGGCCAAGGTGACGATCCCGTAGCCGATGACGTGGATTCCCAGCAGCATCCAGCCCACCCGATCCAACGGCGCCGGCTTCTTCGCGCTGTAGAGGAACACCGTGGCGAACGCCAGGGCGAGCGCGATGATGAGGGGATACTGCGGGAGGCCCAATCCGATCACGATGTCGAAAGGGATGCCCAGCAGCAGCCCGCAGATGTTCATCAGGATGCCCAGAACCACTGGCGTTGCCAGAAGTGTCTTCCATGGTGTGACCTTGGCTGCCGTGGTCATTGCGGGATTGCACGCGCGGCGGCGTTCCCACTGCCAGACCATCCACATCAACAGCGACGGCCAGGTCAACTCCCACATGGCATCGGCCATCGGCCAGGTGTACCAGTACTGGAAGATGTGCCGGCCGCCCACTTGCCGGTCCAGCCACACCCACCAATTGACGTTCTTCATCGAACCGTTGACGGTGTAGGGCGCGTCGATCAGCAGCATAAAGATCCCCGCAGAAACTGCGCGGGCCAGAATTGAGTGGATTCCGAACGATTCGATCAGCTTGAAGCCCAGGAAGATGATGACCGGGTAGAAGCCCACCACCACATACAGCGGCATGTCGGTGCCGTACCCGAGCAGCTCCTTGGTTTCGACCATGACGGTGAACTCGCCCTGGATGTAGCTGCGCGAGATCAGCATCCCGGTGGTGAACTCCATGATCAGCCCGTAGAAGATCGAGCCCAGGAACAGCACCAGGTAGGTCGGCCGCCCCGACCGGTATTGCCGGACCGCGTACACCAGGATGACAAGGATGCTGGCCAACATGATCACGTCCAGCGCGTGCAGGTGCCAGTCGAGTTCGAACGGGTTATTGAACCTCATCGCAGTGTCCTTCGACGCAACTCAATAGGCGGCTGGGCCGAAAACCGCAACCGCGGCGCATTAGCTCTCGGTGCTGGTGTCGGGCGGGCAAAGACCCGGCGCGCGTCGGTGCAGGCGTCAACGCCGACCGCCGACCGGTACGGCGGACAATCGTTGATTTCGGCGAGCCGCCACCGTCAGCGCCCCCACGACGCATAATGCCGCCGCCACAAAACACACCCCGGCATAGAACACGTTTCCGATAGGGGTGCCGTCGCTGGTGATCCCGTGAACGGCGTTGAGGTAGCCGGGCAACGCCGTCACCCACAGGACGGCCAGAACCACCAGGTACAGGGGGCCGAAGACGGCGACGAAATTGCTCGGCGCGACATCTGGGTCGGTATCGGCGCGACGCGCCCGCAGCCATTGCGACACGAGTGTCGGCACCGCGACGATCGCGACAACGCCCAGCATGGCCGACAGGACGACGGCCTGCGCGGTGAGGTTGGGATGCTCGCCGGCGAACAACGACAGCGGAAGGCCTGCGACCGCCAACGCGAGCGGCACCAGCGCCCCCGCTGCCAGGGTGCGGCCCACCAGTGCCCGCCTGCTGAGCCGCTCACCCCGCTCGGCGCGTCGGCCGACGAACAGCTCAACAAGAAACACCAGCGCGACCGGTCCAATCGCGGCGAACAACACGATGCTGGTCATCGGCACCGACGCCATCATCGGGTGATTGAACGCGTTGTCGTTGTTCCACGCCCACCACCGCAGCTGGGGGCCCAGCTGGTCGAAGACCTCATAAAAGCAGTGGTGCACGAATCCGACGCATACGGCGCCCACGAGGATCCCCTGGCGGCGGAACACGCCCGTCACTCGCACGATTTCGAACGTCAGGGTGGCCAGCGCGGGATAGAGCGCGACGATGTAAAGCGGCAGCCGGTCGTAGAGGAACTGCACGGTGAACACGTTGTGTGCGAAGACGAACCCGATGTGATTGGTGATGCCGAATATGTCGGGGAAGTACAGCGGTATCTCGGCGACCAACAGGTAGACCACCGAGGCGAACCACAGCACGACAATGGTGGGATCCCCGTGGCGGCGCAGGCGGCGGATGCCGTGCAGCAGGGCCAGCACGGCGCCGACGATCATCGTGACTTCCAGAACCGGCAGCGTCCAGTTCGACAAATCGAATGGGTTGCGGAAATGTACTACCGCCGGCGCGTTGCGGCAGGAGAAGCCGCCCAGGGACTGGGCGAACGTGTCGAACGTCGCGGTGCACTGGCTAGCCATGGGAACCGTTGGCGGCCGCCGAGTTTGGCGCGTCGGACGCCGAGTCGGTGCGGCTGCTCCAATACCAATGGCAAACGTCCTCGCCGTGCTCGTAGCGGGCGAACCAGCGCGCGGCGAAATCCGGTAGCGGCTGATCGGCAGGATCGTGCTGCGGGGTCTGACTCAAGACGACCCGCCTGAAGGTGGCCAACCGTTGAGGCAGTGCAACACCGCTGAACGCCATCGGCAACTGGTCCTTACGGGCGGCGGCGAACGGCAACTTGCGGCGCAGTGCCTGCAGCGCGCCGGCCAGCGGTCGCACCAGGCGGGCGTCGATCTGGCGATCCGCGCGCGGCACATGGGTGTCGAAGCCGTCGGCGATCACCTTCCATACCCCCACCAGGTGCTTGACGACCTCAGGGAGGGCCCACACCCGGTACGTGTTGCTGCCGACAACCGCGTTGTAGACGATCAGCGCCGAACTGCGGTGCTCGACCTCTTCGACGAAATGCCACAAGAACAACGACGCGACACGGTCATCACCCGGGCGGAAAAACGTTGCCTCGTTGTCGAGCATCATCTTGAAAAACGGCGTGAACGTGGCCTCCAGATCGGCGATGTAGGCCAACCGGAACCGCAGCGGCTTGCTCTCGCTGAGTTGGTCGTAGCGCGCGACGGCCTCATCGAGTGTCTGCTGCAAACCGGGGTAGCGCCTGATCAAGGCGCGCAGATGCAGACGGTGAGCACTCGCGTGTTGCGCTTCCTGGCGAAGGAAAGCCTGGGCCTCGGCCGCCGCCTCCGCGTCGGTGATCTTTTCCATCGCCTCACGCACCGCGGCCACGATGAACTTCTCGAACGCGATCGCGATGATCGATGTCGCGTTCATGTACACCGAGAACGCCGGGTTCTGCGGATTCCACACGAACGGCACATCGTCCTCGAAATCGAACCGCACCCGTCGCACCTGCAACGTCGTCACCTGCGCGCCCCTCACTCCACAGTCAATATACACGTGTTCGCTTGATGTATCTTTACTAAAGAGGTAGTCCATCCGGCTGCGGAGGTCAAGAGATCATGGGAAAACGCCGAGGGTGGGACGGCTCGCCGCCCGCCGACGACACCGAAGCCCGCAAGAAAATCATCGCCGCCGCGCTGGTGTGCATCGAACGGCGCGGCCCAGCGCACACCACCCTGTCCGACGTCGCCGTTGACCTCGGCATCACACGTCGAACCGTCTACCGCTACTTCGCCACCACCGAGGAACTGTTCACCGCGGTCGCCGAGACCGCGCTGGACAGCTGGATCCCGCGGATCGAAGCCATCACCTCGGGCGCGCTCGACGTCACCGAGCTGCTGGTCGAATTAGTCGCCCACATCATCGAAGAGCTGCCCAACGAACCACTGCTGACGCTGCTCCTGGCCAGCGACCACATGACACTGTTTAGCCGCCAAATGCTGCAACCCACCCAGATCGCGCGCGGCCGAACGATCCTGCGCCACACCCGCATCGACTGGGCCGCTTTGAGTTACGACGACGCAACCATCGACGAACTGGTCGAATTCCTACTCCGCAACATCCAATCCATGATCGTCGCCCCACCCGAACCCCCCCGCACCGGCGCCCAACTGCGCGCCTACCTGCGCCGCTGGATCGCCCCGGCGCTCAAACCAAACACCTAACGCAGACACAACGTCTTAACCGTAAGGAGTCTTCTTGTTGCACTCTGCTTTGGCCGCGGGACTCCGATCCAATAGTCGTCAAAGCTGGATCTAGCGAGGACCTTTCGGTCGCGGCCGGAAAGACTTCGCAACTGCCAGTATCGCTTGCGCCAAGGATGCCGTTCTCGGTCTCGAACAGTGGTGTCACGTTACGTAATCGTCGAGCTATGCGCTGGCACGCTTTGGAGCATCCACACGAGTCGCGGGCCTCGCGTCCACGGGTCTCTGAAGAAATGACACAAGTTTGAGACAAAACCCAGATGACATCGCGTGAGACAACTTGCATCACCGCAGATCACACCATCGCAAAATGACACGGGATTTGGGATCCTACACCGGAGATGTTGATCTGGTCGTGCTGGGCGGGGTCAGGTGCGCCGCGGCGCGTCGAGCGCATCGCTGAGGTAGATCGTCGTCCACAGCACCGCGGCGTTGATGAGAAGTCGTTAGTATGCCCCGTGCGGAGTGTCCAGCTGGCCCTAAACACCGACTAGTTCAATCCGAGTATCGCGCACCAGTGTTTGCGCAAGATTTTACCGTGGACAAGTCACCGGAAATAGTTCCGGTGAGGCTCCGCCGAGGGACGTGACGTGCTGCACCGAATCGCACATCTGGCCATCGCCGCGCCGCGGCGGATAATCGTGGTCGCGGTGCTGGTGACGGTGGCGGCGGGCATCTTCGGCATCCCGGTCGCCAAGAGGCTGTCCGCGAGCGGATTTCAGGACCCGACCTCGGAATCGTCTATAGCGACACAGCTGCTCACCGAGAAATTCGGCCAGGGCGATGCGCAGATGCTGATCACCCTCACCGCGCCGGACGCGGTCACCAGCGGTCCGGCCCGCGCAGTGGGTCTCGGCATCGTCGATCAACTGAGGCGGTCGCCGCACATCGCGAATGTGACATCGGCGTGGACCGCGCAGCCCGATGCTGCCAGGGAGCTGGTCAGCAAGGATGGGAAATCGGGACTGATCGTGGCCGGCATCACCGGCGGGGAGAGTAACGCGCAGAACTACGCCAAGACGCTGTCCGATGAGGTGGCGTACAACCGCGACGGGATCACGGTTCGCTCGGGCGGGGTCGCAATGGTGAACGCGCAGATCACCTCGCAATCGCAGCGCGACTTGCTGCTGATGGAGTCGATCGCCGTCCCGTTTAGCTTCATCGTGCTGGTCTGGGTTTTCGGTGGGCTGTTGGCCGCCGCTTTGCCGGTGGCGGTCGGCGGTATGGCGATCGCGGGGTCCATGTCGGTGCTGCGCCTGATCACGTTCGGCACTGACGTGTCGGTCTTCGCCCTGAACCTGACAGCCGCAATGGGGCTGGCGCTGGGGATCGACTACACGCTGCTGATCATTAGTCGCTTCCGCGACGAGGTGGCCGACGGCGCCGACCGGGACGCCGCGCTGGTCCGGACCATGACGACCGCGGGGCGCACGGTCCTGTTCTCGGCGACGACGGTCGCGCTGTCGATGGCGGCGATGGTCCTGTTCCCCATGCACTTCCTCAAGTCGTTCGCCTACGCAGGTGTCGCCACCATCGCTTTCGGTGCAGCCGCCGCGGTAGTGGTGACGCCCGCGGCGATCGTTCTGCTGGGGGACCGGCTGAACTCGCTGGACATGCGCAGGCTGGCCCGGCGTGTCCTGAATCGACCCGAACCGGTCCGCCGTCCCATCGAGAATCAGTTCTGGTACCGCTCAACGAAATTCGTGATGCGTCACGCCCTTCCGATCGGACTCGCTGTCATCGCGCTACTGGTGGTGCTCGGTGCGCCATTCCTCGGGGTGCGGTGGGGATTCCCCGACGACCGCGTGCTGCCAGCCTCCCTGTCGGCACATCAGGTCGGCGACCAATTGCGAAACGACTTCGTCAACAACTCCGACACCGCGGTGACCGTCGTCATCGCCGACGCCGACGGCCTGGCGCCTACCGACCTGGAGCGCTACGCCGCGGACCTGTCGCGGGTGCCCGATGTCTCGGCGGTGTCTGCGCCGACGGGCACCTTCATCGACGGCGTTAGGGTGGGCCCGCCGTCGGCGGCCACCGGAGTGGCCGAGGGCAGCGCCTTCCTGACCGTCGGCAGCAGCGCGCCGCTGTTCTCCGACAGCTCGGAGGCCCAACTCGACCGGCTGCACGAGGCGCCGGGCCGGCAGGGACGCACGGTCGCGATGACCGGCACCGCACAAACTAACCACGACAGCGTCGAGGCCATCACGTCGCGGCTGCCGCTGGTGCTGGGTTTGATCGCGGTGATCACCTTCGCGCTGCTGTTCCTGCTGACCGCCAGCCTGGTCTTGCCGCTGAAGGCGCTGGTGCTCAACGTGTTGTCGCTGACAGCCGCGTTCGGCGCGCTGGTGTGGATCTTCCAGGACGGCCATCTAGGAGCGCTCGGAACGACACCGACCGGGACGCTGGTGGCGAACATGCCGGTGCTGTTGTTCTGCATCGCCTTTGGGTTGTCCATGGACTACGAGGTGTTCCTGATCTCCCGGATCCGGGAGTACTGGCTGGCGTCGCGTGGGCGGACCCACGCCGACAACAGCGAGAGTGTTGCCCTGGGTGTGGCCCGCACCGGGCGGGTGATCACCGCCGCTGCCCTGATCATGTCGATATCGTTCGCCGCGCTCATCGCGGCCCAGGTCCAGGTCATGCGGTTGTTTGGGCTCGGCCTGACTGTGGCGGTGCTGGTCGACGCCACGCTGGTGCGGATGGTGCTGGTGCCGGCATTCATGCAGGTGTTGGGCCGGTGGAACTGGTGGGCACCCAAGCCGTTGGTCTGGCTTCATGAACGCATCCGGCTCGGCGATGGCGATGACGTCCAGAAATCCGAGTCGACGCATGAGCGGCCGCGAGGTTCCTAGCCGACCACGGCCTCCGCGAGGGACACTGGATAGGTGTCAGGGGCGGTACGAGCTTTTGAACCAGGCCGCACAGGTTCTCGTGTCCAGAACATGGGCACCGTGGTGTCATAGCAGGCGTGCGCGGCGAGCTACCACCGCACCGCTACACCCAGAGTGAGATCACCGAGGCGTTCCTCGATGCTCCGGACTACGCGCGTTTCGAAGACTTGGTCCGCAGCCTGTTGCGGATGGCTTCTCGCGTCCAGGCCGGCAGGATCGGTGCTCGCGTGAGGAAGTGGTCGGCTTGGCCATTGCTGCGCAGCAGAACCTGCGTGCGCAGAATGCAGCATCCCATCCGCACCATCGCGAAGATCTCGTACCAGTCGAGGTTCTCGAGTGAGCGACCGATCATGGCCTCGTAGCGCCGGATTACCTCGTAGCGGCTGTCGAAGCCCGGCAGTTCCGGGTCGAGGTCGAGGCTGTTGACCTCCAGCATCTGTCGACGCGTCGCGAGCCACCATGCGAAGTCCGTTTCGGGTGGGCACACACAGGCCTGTTCCCAGTCCAATGCGCCGACGATGTCGCCCGAGTCGTCGAAGATTGCGTTGGACAGCCGCGCGTCACCCCAGCAGACGGTCAACGCGCCTGTCTCCTCCGGTCGCTGACGGAGCAGCCAGGTGAACGCTTCTGTCATGACATCGGGTACCTGGTTGTCGGTTCCCCACCGCACGTATTCGTGCCACCACGCCAGCTCGGCGGAAAGCCCGACACCGGCGGGGCGTTCGAGCCAGGGCGCCTCGTTGACCGGAACGCGCTGAAGCCCTGCCAAGGTTTCGAGGAACGACTCGTGGGCGCGCCGTTGGACCGCTGGGCCCGCATCGTGCAACCACCCTCGCGTCGCGTACGAGGTGTCCGACGGCGTATGACCGACAATCCGTGGCATCACAAGAAATTTCGAGCCGATCCACGCACGGTCGGGCTCATACAGGATCGGCGAGGGGGTCGCGATCCCGTACTCGTGTAGCAGTTCCTGTGTCAGGGTTTGTGCGCCCAGATCGTAGTCGCGGAAGATGCCTCCACCCGCCGGTGGAATCCGTATCACGTACTCATTGGTGTGCCCGTCGAGATCCGCTGTGAACACCAGGCTCTCGCTGGACCATCCCGCGGCGCGATTCGCTGCCCGCAGTTCAGATACCGCCGCTTCACCGTGGAACCTGTGTTCGAACCAAGCGTGGAGTTGCGCTCGGGTGGCGGCCAGGTCGCGTTGAGCGAGGCTGATTCCTGCCATACGAGTAGATTTACATACGTCGCCTCGGATGTAAAGCAACATATGTTTACGTTTGCTGGTGCCGATGTAATACGCTCGACAGGTGACCCGGCCCCGACCACTGACGTTCGGAGTTATCGAGGACACCGCGAAACCGCTCGCGGTGCTCGTCCATGGATTTCCCGATACGCCCTACACCTGGCGCCACCTCGGCCCCCACCTCGCCGAGGTCGGATACCGGGTGGTGGCACCGTGGCTGCCGGGGTACGACGCCCCGGTCGACAAGAACGTCAGCGTGGGCACCTACGTGCGCCACATCCTGGACTCCCGTCGCAGGTACGGGGCGGATGAACGCGCGCTGCTGATCGGCCACGACTGGGGTGCACACGCCGGTTACGGAGTCGTCGCCACCGACCCGCAGGCATTCAGCAGATATGTCGCTCTGGCGGTTCCGCCCGCGGCGGCACTGACGCGTATGTTCTCCTACCGCCAGCTCAAGCGGTCGTTTTACATCTGGTTCATCCAGCAGGTCGGCCTCGCCGAAGCCGTGCTGGTCGAACCCGGATTCTGGGAGTCGCTGTGGGCGGACTGGTCGCCGGGCTACGACCCGTCCGGCGACGTCGCTGAGGTGCGCAAACACGTCACGGTCGACAACATCGCCAATGTCATCTGCCCCTATCGCGCATCGTTCAACCCGCAGTTCGCCGATCCCGAGGCGCATGCCGACAAAGTGGCGACGATGCAGCCGCCGCCGGTGCCGACGCTGTACCTCCACGGTGCCGACGACGGCGGAATGGGCGCCGATCTGCTCGCTGAGTTCGATGTGTCGGTCCACTTGCCCGCGGCCGGTTCAGCCTTCGAACTCATCGACGGTGTCGGGCATTTCCTGCATCTAGAACAACCCGCGCTGATCGCCGCGAAAATCTGCACCTGGCTCGACGTTTAGCCGGCCGCCTTGGTGGGCCGCGGCACACGGCGCCGTGACGGGTCGAGGCCGGCGGCGTGGCGCAGTTCGGCAAGGAACTCTGCGGGGCTGCCGCCGCCGATCATGTAGTGGCAGACGGCGATACGGACAACCGCGGCGGCCGCGATGCCGCTGTTCTCGCCGGGAATGATGCGGGCGATGCGGTCGTGCATGACGGGCAGCGCGCGCTTCATCTGATGGATCACGTGTTCGGGCTCGATGTCGGCCAGCGAGCCGAGCGAGTACGAGCTCTGGAATTCGACGACGAATCGTAGTGCGGCATCAAGCCGGTCGGGTCCGCTCAATCCCGCCATTGCGGCGGTGATGCCTGCGTCGAAGTTGTCCTGTTCGTACAGGCCGAACGCTTCCAGCAGTCCTTCCTTGGAGCCGAAGTGCCGATAGAGGGTAGGCCGAGAGACGTTGGCCTCGGCGGCCACGTCGGACAGTTGCAGTTTCCGCCGTCCGTCGCGCGAGAGCACGACGAACGTGGCCGCCAGGATGCGTCGTCGCGTCGACTGTTCGGCGTCGGCGAGTGGGCGAGAAGCCACCATTCCATCCCTTACATCTGATGGTCTAAATGTCACACTAGCGCTATCCTAGGCCCCAGCGTCCGGATCGGTAGATGGCACACCCTGGACGCCAACGTTAAGTCTGGCGACGGGGAGGTGGCGACCGATGACGAAGCTCGTCGTCCGCAAGATCCCCTGGGAGTTCGATGAGACGGTGCCGTTCATGTGGCAACCGGTCAACCCGAACTTCGGCCTGTTCTGCAATGCCTTCACGTTCATCGCGGTGCCGTTCGAGCGCTACATCGTCAGCGTGGTCCGAAAGGCCGCGGATCGCCTCAACGAGGACCCCGAAACCGCCGCTGAAGCCGATGCGTTCCTGCGCCAGGAAGCCCAGCACGCCGCGGCACATCGCAAGCACATGATCGCCCTCGTGGCGCGCTACCCCGAGCTGGAGCAGTGCTACGACGACGCCTGCACGGCCTACGACGAGCTGATCGACGAGCAGCCGATCGAATTCCACGCCGCCTACATCGCCAACCTGGAGGCGACCTTCACACCGCTGTTCAAAGTGATTTTGGACAACCGCGATTCATTGTTCGGCGGGGGAGATCAGCGGGTCGCATCGCTGATGATGTGGCACTTCGTGGAGGAGATCGAGCACCGCAGCTCGGGGCTGATCCTGTGCCGGCACATCAATCCCGATCCCTGGTACCGCGTTAAGCATGTTCGGTCTACGTTTGCCCACGTCGGCGAGCTGTCCGAGCGGGTGGCCAGGACCTTCGATGCGGTCGTACCGCACGAAGATCGCGGGGCGTCGGCTCAAGAGCTGATGTCGAATCTGTTGTTCGACGAGTTCAAATACCGCGCTCCCGGGGGTAGACGTCGACGCGCCCGCCGTGATGGCCCGCCGACGTTGTTCCATGCGGTGCCGACAACCCAGTTGGTCAAGATGCTGTGGCGACTGATGTTGTCCCAGACCCCAAAACACGATCCCGCCGACCAACCGCTGCCGGACTGGGCAGGGGAGTGGATGCGTCAATACGACCGCGGCACAGACATGACGACCTTCTTCGGGTCCCCACCTTTCAACAATGCAGGAGAATAATCGCCTTGCTGTCAACAAATTACGGCGGTTTGGTCCCCGAAGACGAACTGCTCACCCACCAGATCGTCGACACGTTCGCCACCGTCGCCCAGTCGGATCCATCGTGGACGGAAAAGATCTGGACAATCGCGCATGCCCGCGACAACTCGCTACAGGTCGTCCTCGGCATCGGCAAATACACCAACCGCGGGGTTTTCGACGGAGCCGCTGGTGTGTGTCGCGGCACCGAACAATGGACGGTGCGGGCCGGGCGGCGATTGTCGTCCGACCAGGCGGGCACCCACGTCGGACCGATCCACTACCGCGTGATCGAACCGCTGCGGGCCATCCAGGTGAGGCTCGAGGCGACCGAACATGCCCCGATCGCATTCGACGTCGAACTGCGCGGCGGCTTCGATGCGGCACTCGAGGATCCGTGGCCCGATCGCAGTCCCGACGGGTACCGCGTCACCCACAACGTGTTGCGGTATCACCAGATCGGTGTGGCCTCCGGCTGGGTCGAGGTGGAGGGCGACCGCACCGAAATCGTGGCCGACAAATGGATCTCGATCCGCGACCACTCGTGGGGACTACGGCCGGGCGTGGGCAAGCCGATACCTGGCCTGCCGCGCGGCGGCCGCAAGATCAAACAGATGTTCATGACCTGGTTGCCGATGACACTGACCCGTCAAGATGGATCTGCGTACTCGCTGTTTGTGATGTACCAGGAGGAGCGCGGCGACGGTTACCTCGAGATCCGCTGTCAGGCAGCGCAACAGAACGCCGATGGCACCGCCCACCGCTTCGCCTCTGTCGAGCAGGACATGCATTTCCAGGACGACAACCGCCGGTTCACCCACGGAACCGTCACGCTCATCGACACCGACGGCACCAAACGTCCGTTAGCCATCACCGCGGCCGGGTCCACGGGATTTCACCTCGGCACCGCCGGCTACTACGGATGGAACGACTGGGTGTACGGCCAATGGGTCGGCGACCTCAAAGTCGAAGGCAACCACGTCACCGACTGCGACAAGCCCGAAAACGCGCGCGAACTACACCAGCTGCGGGACCTGCTCGTGCGCGTGGAGGATCCGGTCGGCGGCGGTGTCGGTCTGGGCAACGCCGAGACCTTCGCGCTTGGCGCGTTCCCCGAGCGAGGACTGACTGCGGAGAACTCGTTCCTGTAATCGTCTCCGACGCTGAGCCACACGAACGGCGTCGCCGACGTGTTCACGACCATTTTGATAGAGAATAGAGATTCTCCACGATCGGTTATGCTAGATGCACTGTACTGCTGGGTCTTTCATCTCCCACCGATGCTGGACCATGAGCGAGCTACGCCTGGGATAGCCGTCACGTGACGGAACCTTCCGAACGGGTTGGTCCGCGTCCACCAACGATTGGATATGTCGCCAGGGGATGGATAGCGGCGTTCTGAAAAATGACACGAACGTGAGACAAATGCTCGATGACATCGCGTGAGACAAGTTGCATCATCGCAGGTCAGAAAGGGCGCGGGGTGACACGGGATTTGAGAAGCTACAGCCGCCTGCCTCACACGACGACTGTTGGCGTCGTAGTCTCATTTGAAATGTCGTCTCGATGTCATTTTCGACATCAAAGTGAGAATAAGTATGGCTTTTCACGCTGTTGGCGGCTTTGGGGCGCGTCGGCAACCCTGCATCTGTTGCGAGCCGCTGGCGGCGAGGACATGGGCCGCACCTACATCGCGGCTGACACCCACAGCCGACGCGCCGGGCAGGGCACCGGGCTTGCGATACAGATCAGATCTCGAAATAGTGGTCTAAATCAAGGACTTTGGCGCCCTTCCTGATCCCTGGCCAACCCCAACCCCGTCGGGCCCGGCCTCATATGCCACCCGCACCGGAGCCCGTAGCTGACGCAGCCAGCCTTTCGCCCCGATGATCGGCAGGGATTTTGGCCCGTGCCTCACAGAAGTTGGACGAGTTGTGGTTACGCGTCCGAGATGGTTAAGCACTTGCCTTCCCCGATCACTGAGCCTCGCGTGGCATCGCGAGTGCGGTTGCCAGGATCCAGGCGAACAAGAAAGCCGGGATTCCCGCCGTGATCGAGAAGCCCTCGAGCGAAAGCGGGCCATCATGCGCGATGAACGCCGCGAGGAGCAGGAGGTGTGCTGCGGCGGCGGCGAGCGCGAGGTGAGCGGTGAACCGTGGCAGCATCCGATGTATGTACACCGCAGCGGCGAACGACGCCAAGGAAACGGCGGTAGGTATTCCCGACATTGCTAACGATCCGAAGGTGAGATCGTAGAGCAGCGTTGACGACTCAGCGCTGTGGTGTTCGTTTTGGCTTCAGATGCTTTGGCGGTAGCCGAAGAATTCGTGGTCGGGGTTGTAGCCCCCCTGGCCGCCGCCGACTTCGGAGAAGTGTTCGACGAATTCGATGCCTGCGATCCATTTGATTTGTTTGAACCCGAGCTGGATTTCGTTGCGCAGCCGCAGCGGTGCGCCGTGCCCGTAATCGAGTGCCTGGTCGTTCATGTTGTAGGCCAGCATGCTCAGCTGGTAGCGCATCTGCTCGATGGGGTGCGCGTCGTAGTAGATGCCGCCGTCGGGCCCGTCGCCGAGTGAGTAGAAGACCACCCATTTGGCGTCGGGTCGGGGCTTGACCAGATCGCAGATGGTGCGCATCGAGACTCCGCCCCATTTGGCGATCCCGGACCAGCCCTGGATGCAGAAGTGCTGGGTGATCTGTTCGTGATAGGGCATCGCGTGGAGCTCGTCGAGGGTCAGTTCGACCGGATTGTCCACGAGCCCGCCGATGCGCAGCCGGTAGTCGGCGAAGTGGCTATTGAAAAGGACCTTGTATTCGGGTGTTTCGGGGTATTTGCCGTTGTGCCAGAAATAGCGGGAGATGTCCTTGTCGTTGTATTGGCCGGGTTTGGCGTCGAGGTGTTCGAACAGCCGTTGCAGCGGCCCGATGAGCGCATACCCGATGCGCTGCACGAGGCGTGGGTGGCTGAGTGTGACTGGGGTGGCGGCCACCCATGTGATGACCACAACGACCATGGAGGCGACGAACACCCAAAACCCCATCCAGCTGGTGTCGTTGCGGGAGGCGTACATGTGGTTGAGGTTGGCCCGCATGCCGCTGGTGAACACCAGGCCCACGTGCACGACGATGAACAGCACAAACCAGACCATCACCAGAAAGTGCAGCGAGCGGGCGCTCTGAATGGACAGCAGCGAGCTGACCCACCGGAGCCGCGTCGACAGCGCGGGGGACATGCCCAGTCCGGTCAGGATCGCGGCCGGCGCGGCGATGAACACGGTGATGAAGTAGGCAATGACCTGCAGGGCGTTGTAGGCGACCCAGCCGTGATCGGCCGGCCACTGCAGCGAGAGGTACTGCAACCCGACCGAGGCAGCATTCGGGATGAAGCTCCAGCTGGTGGGCACGAGCCGCTGCCACTGCCCGGTCACAAACAGCAAGACGTAGAAGATGGCGCCGTTGAACACAAATAGCGTATCCATGCCCAGATGCCACCAGCGGGCCAGCCCGATCGAGTGGCGGATGCCGGGCAGCCCGATCTGCCCGGGCAGCGTCACTGAGTCCTGTTTTGCCGTCCACAAGGGGTCGGCGGGCACCTGCTTTTGGAAGCGGAACCATTCCCTGCCGGGCGTCGAGTGCCGTGTCCAATACAGGCGGGGGTGATCGGCGAGGATCTGCAGCCCGGAGCGGATGATGAACGTCATCAGCAGCAGGTTGAAGAAGTGCTGCCAGCCCAGCCACGCTGGAATACCGACCGTGGCGTCGGGTAGGGGCACCGTGCCCGGATGGTGATTGATGAAGGTGGCCACGGCGGGGACTTGGCGCAGTTCTTGGGCAAAGCCGACGGCCAGGATGAGCACCACGAAGCCGATCGGCAGCAGCCACAACAGGTTGAACCACTTGGATGCGCCGATCCGGATCCGGGGGGCGATCCCGTAGCGGTCGGGCACCGAGCCGGCCCAGGTGTCGGGATCGACGACGCTGCCCGCGCCGGTGAGTTGGGCGCGAAATTCCTGCATCACGGCAGGATTCAGTGTTGATCGGTAGCCTGGTCCATCAGTCATGGCTGGGTCCCTACCTCTTCGTCGTCTCGGCAATCAAGCCCACTAACGCTGCGCCGCGCGGGCTGGTGATCGGGTGTGCCGCCTTGGTCCTTGGTCACGATCCTTTGCGGATGCCTTGCCGCGCACCAGATCAGCGACTACGGCCGCTTCGCTGAGGTTGGTATCAGTGGTGGCGGTCAACAGGGTGAGGGTGTTGTGCTTGGCCAGGTTGCGCAGATCGTTGAGCGCGGCCGCGCGATGGGTGTCGGTGAGCTCCTCACGGTAACGGTGGGTGAATTCCTCGAATCGTGCGGGATCGTGGTGATACCACTTGCGCAGTTCGGTGGATGGGGCGATCTCCTTGCACCATTGGTCAAGGTGTGCACGGGTCTTGGTCATGCCGCGTGGCCAGATCCGGTCGACGAGCACTCGTGTGCCGTCGGCGGGAGTCGGTTCGTCATAGATGCGGCGTATCCGGATGTTTTTTCTGGTCATGACATTCCTTCCGGTTGATCCCGTTCTTGGGCGCTGGTGGGTCGTTGGCGATCGTGACGGAGCCTCGCAGCCACCGCGACCGTTGCTATCGAGTCGAGTTCTGTGGCGTGGCGGCCGGTCAGTCGGCGGTGCATCGAGGAGGCGATCCTCGCGGCTTGGACCTTCGCATGCTCGGCGGTAGGTCCTCGATACATCTCGTCGACGGCGGTGTTCCACAGGCTCAGCCAGCGCAGGAAGTGGTTGGCCGAGAGGGGAATTCGGTGATGGACATTCCGGTGGGCGTGCAGGGTGTTGGTCCGGTAGAGCCCTGCACGAAACAAGACAGTTTCCCAGAAGTCACACATGACCGGAAGGTGGGCTTGTAGGCCGCGTGTGCGGATTTCGGCGAACGGCTCGGCGAGGAGGTCATCGTAGAAGGCTCGGCCGTAGAAGCGTCGTAGCAGTGCTTCGACATCGGCGCGGTCGGCCAGGTCGGGGTGGGGTGGGTGACACGCGGATGCGGACTCAGGCATGCTCGTAGGCCCTTGTAGGGCGATTGAGTTCCGACGTGCGGGAGCGCAACGGGCTTGCTACCGGTGGTCGCTGGCCGATTTGTGCCGTTGGTCGCACGATGTGGTGTGCACCAAGCCGCAGGGCCAGGGCCATGGCGAAGCAGGAGGCGTGCGCGGCCGCGGCAAGTTCTTCGGGGCTGGTTCGCCCGTCGGCACATTGGGTGCGGGAAGCCCAGGTGACCGACAGCGCACTCCAGGCGCGGCTGCAAGGCGTGTACTTCGCCTTGGCCGGTGGACAGCGACCTTCCCACACGGTGTCGGCGCTGCGTTGTGCGATCGGCATAACGACTCTCCTCGTTGTCACGGTTAGGGCTAGGGCATCGGCGCGGTTCGGGCAGATGGGGTTTCGCCGCGTGGTCGCCGCAACGTCAGCCATGTCGTATTGGTGAGGACCCCGTTGCGCAAGGCGGGACCGATGTTGGTCAGCACGTGTTGGAGTACGGCGTCGTACCCGTCGCCGTCGTTGACCACATGGGTCATCGCGTGGTGTGCGAGGTAGGCCTCGGCGCGGCGGTCGATCGGCCAGTCTGCGTAGATCAGCCCGGCGAACTCAGACCCGAGGAACCTCCACGCGATCGCCTCGAGTTCGGATTCAGTGAGTTCGACGTGTCCGGGCTGCGGATTCGCCGCCGGTGGGTGGTCCGGCTCACCGGTCATGGCTGCACCTTCGCCTCTTCTGACGCGGTGCCTGACGCTGGCATGGCTTGGCGATCGGTGAGGACGGTGACCAGCAGCGCCGAATCCTCAAGAGCATCAAGGCTGTAGGACCCAGACGGGATCGTCAACAGCCTGCCTGCAGTGCCATCACAGGTATCCCGGCCAGTGGTGACGACGACATGCCCGCGCAGCGGTAAAACGGTGGCCTCCCAACCGCCGCCGCTGTCCTCAAGGAGTCGGTGTCCTTTGGCCAGCGCCACGATTTTCTCGTGCAGCGCGCGGTGGTGGCCAGCGAGGACGGTGTAGGCGGCACGCCCGTTATACGAAGAGCGTGCGCGGGCGGGTTGCTCGTCGGTGAGGGTGGTCAGCGACATTGGTTTCATGTGCACCTCCGGTGGTGGGGTCAAGCGGCGAGCAAGGCGAGGCCGCCGACGATCAGCGCAACGACTTTGACCAATTCCAGGGCGACGTAGCCGTAATGGGTGCGCGACCGCCTCGACGAACCCGCCGGTGCGGTGAACGCGGGCACCGACGCGGCGAGGACCGCATCGGAGCGGCGGCTCAGCGCGGGCCGCACCGTTAGCAGCTGGGTTGCCAGCGCCGCGACGACGACACCGACCGCGACAGCGGCGGCCAACGATGGCGGGTCGGCGGCGATGGCGATCAGCAGCGGCACCGCCAGGGCGACCTCCGCGGTGTTGAGCGCCCGAAACACCAGCCGGCCGATGCCGAGCCCGACTTGCAGCGACACCCCGGGGGCGCGGAATTTCAGCGGCGCCTCCATGAATGAGATGGCAACCACCATCCCCAGCCACACGAATATGACGGCCACAGCGATGCCATGTGCAGCGCTCATGAGGCCCGCTCGATCGGCGCCAGGTGCGCCACGCACAGATCGGGCTCGGCGAACGGGGTCAGAGCATCGACGGTGATCGGCGCGTCCCAGGCCGCCATGGCCCCCTGCATCAGGCCCAGATGCACCGGGCAGACCACCTCGGAGTGGGTGCGGGCCAGCTCTAGAAACGGGCAATTGCGCAACCCGATCTCGCCGACATCGGTTCCGGCTGAACGCTTCTCAGGAGCAAACCCCAGCTCGGACAGCAGGTCAGTGAGCCGGTCAACGGCCTGCTCCTGACTCGCGGCGCCAGGCTGCGGGGTGACCTGTTCAGCCCAGGCGCGCCCGGCCGCGGTCGCGCGACCCGCCGGGTTGGGCCCATCAGCGATCGCGTCTACGAGGATGCCAGCCAGCACCCGATAGTGGCGGGGGCCAGCCGGATCCATCCCGGGGACCGCTTGGAACATCAACGGCGGGCGACCCGGTTTGGTGCGATCCGCCTCGACGGGCTCGACCTGCCCGGTTTTGGTGAGAGCCTCCAGGTGAAAGCGCACGGTATTGGGGTGAACCGCCAACTGCCCGGCGATCTCGGCGATGCTCAGCGGCGCGACCGCTTCCCGCAGCACGGCCAGCACGTCCTTGCGTCGGCCGGCCATCATGCACCCTGTGGTGGGAAGGCGGCCACCAGCGGGGTGTCCGCCCCCAGCGGGCCGATCTTGGCGGCCCCACCCGGCGAGCCCAGGGGGTGATCCTGCCCGGGCAGGGTTTCGAAGAAGAACGCGGCGTTGTCGCCCAGATGTGGCTGTTGCTCGGCGGGCAGATCGTCCTCGTAGTAGATCGCCTCCACCGGGCAGACCGGTTCGCAGGCACCGCAATCCACGCACTCATCGGGGTGGATGTACAGCGCCCGACCGCCCTCGTAGATGCAGTCCACCGGGCACTCCTCCACACAGGCCCGGTCCACCACGTCCACACACGCCTTGCCGATTACGTACGTCACAACCACAGTTTACACAATTAACGATTGTAAAAACGAGGCCCATAGGTGCACCGGCGGTGCTCAGTGTTTCGTGCCCGATTTCCGCGTCGGGGTGCCGGCGCCCAAACCGTCGGTCAATCGTCATCGGTGAACGGATGGCTACCCGCGGAGTCGTTCCACGATCATGGTGCGGGGAAGTTGGCGGGGGCTGGGGTGCGCGATGATGATCCGCCTGCCGTCGGGGTCGCAGCCCTCCAGGAAGGTCACCCCGTTTTCGGTGTGGGTGAACACCGCGGGGTCGTAGGCGCGCAGCCGCTGGGTGATGAGCTCCAGATCGGACTGGCTGTCGGTGGCCCACATCAGGTAGGAGACGCCGATGGTGCCGGCGCTGCGCCGGCGGAAGGATCGCCGTGCGTGCAGGTAGAGCTGAAACCCGTTGGGTGTCAACAGCAGCGCCATGTCTTTCTCGTGAATGCCCACCCGGCACGAGAACACGTCGCGGTAAAAGTTGACCGACCGGTCGAGGTTTGACACCCGGATCACACACGAGGCGACGTGGGCGTTGACTTCGGGCTGCGGCGGGCGGCCGTCGATGCCGGTATTCATCAGTGGTAGCTCCTTGTCGAGGAATCTGAGGGGTAATGGGTTGTGTCAGTGCGTTATCCACGTGACGTGGTGCTCTGCGCGACCGCGCCGACCTTGGGGTGGCGGCCGATGTGGGATTCGGCGCGCATGCGTTCGATCATGTGGGGGTAGTGCAGTTCGAAGGCGGGCCGCTCGGAGCGGATGCGGGGCAGCTCGGTGAAGTTGTGCCGCGGCGGTGGGCAGCTGGTGGCCCATTCCAGGGAGTTGCCGTAGCCCCACGGGTCGTCGACGGTCACCGGCTCGCCGTAGCGCCAGCTTTTGAACACGTTCCAGGTGAACACGATCATCGACAGGCCCAGGATGAATGATCCGATGGTGGAAACGTCGTTGAGCGGCTGGAAGCCGTCGGTGGGCAGGTAGTCGGCGTAGCGGCGGGGCATGCCCATGTTGCCCAGCCAGTGCTGCACCAAAAACGTGGTATGGAAACCGATCAGCGTGAGCCAGAAGTGCAGCTTGCCCAGCCGTTCATCGAGCAGCCGGCCGGTCATCTTCGGGAACCAGAAATACACCCCGGCGAAGCTGGCGAAAACGATGGTGCCAAACAACACGTAGTGGAAGTGCGCGACGAGAAAATAGGTGTCGGTGACGTGGAAGTCGATGGGTGGGCTGGCCAGCAGCACTCCGGACATCCCGCCCAGCAGGAAAGTGACCATGAATCCCATCGAGAACAGCATCGGTGTCTCAAAGGTCAACTGGCCGTGCCACATGGTGCCGATCCAGTTGAAGAACTTGATCCCGGTGGGCACCGCGATCAGATACGACGTGAAGGAAAAGAACGGCAGCAGCACCGCGCCGGTGGCGAACATGTGATGGGCCCACACCGTCATCGACAGGGCGGCGATGCTGATGGTGGCGTAGACCATCGTGGAGTAGCCGAACAGCGGTTTGCGGGCGAACACCGGGATGACTTCGGTGACGATGCCGAAGAACGGAATCGCGACGATGTACACCTCGGGGTGCCCGAAGAACCAGAACAGGTGCTGCCACAGGATCGCCCCGCCGTTGGCCGCGTCAAACACATGCGCACCGAGGTGGCGGTCGGCGGCCAGCGCGAACAACGCGGCGGTCAGCAGCGGGAACGCCAGCAGCACCATGATGCTGGTGACCAGGATGTTCCAGGTGAAGATCGGCATCCGAAACATCGTCATGCCGGGCGCCCGCATACAGATCACCGTCGTGATCATGTTCACCGCACCCAAGATGGTGCCCAAACCACCGATGATCAGGCCCATGATCCACAGATCACCACCCGCGCCGGGGCTGTGCATGGCGCTGGAAAGCGGTGAATAGGCCGTCCACCCGAAGTCAGCGGCGCCGCCGGGGGTGAGGAAACCGGCGATCGCGATCAGCCCGCCGAACAAAAACAGCCAAAACGACAACGCATTCAGTCGCGGGAAGGCGACATCGGGGGCGCCGATCTGCAGCGGCAGGACGATGTTGGCGAACCCGAACACAATCGGGGTGGCATAAAACAGCAGCATGATCGTGCCGTGCATGGTGAACAGCTGGTTGTACTGCTCGTTGGAGAAAAACTGCAGCCCCGGGGCGGCGAGCTCGGCACGGATGAACAGCGCCATCAACCCACCAATGAAGAAGAACCCGAAGCAGACGACGATGTACATGATCCCGATCAACTTGTGATCGGTCGTGGTCACCAGCTTGTAAACCAGAGTCCCCTTGGGCCCCAGCCGCGCCGGAAACGGACGACGAGCCTGCGGTGCGGCAGTGGGGGGCGCTTCAGCTGTCATGCGGACTGCCGCCCTTGACAGTGTGTTGTGTTAGGACTCGCGACGGGTTCAATCCCGGCCAGGGATCACGTTCGCGGGTGCGCCGCCTGCTCATCGATGTTGCCCTTGCGCCGTATCGCCAGGGGCAACAACACAGCTCGTCTGCCAGGATCATCACGGCTGCCCTGCGGCTATCCGGTGCCGATGTGCCCCACGGTGAGCAGCACAAGGATGACGGCGGCCACGACCGGCGCACCCGAGCGCGAGCCGTCACCGGTGATAGCGGGGGTGTTCGGGTCTTCACCAGCTCCGTCCTCTCCACGTTGGGCCGGCCGTGGTTGTGCCGCAGGTCGGTGTACACAACCCTACCGAGTTTCTACAATGTCTGGTTGTGTAAAATAGTAGCGCGGGCGTTGTGAAATTGACAGCCACACTCCTACGCACAACGCCCGCGATCGTGCGCTTGGAGGATCTGCATGCAGAGCGGCATCATCACCTGCGAGACTCAGCCAGCCGACTGTCCAGGGGGGCGCGACTCACTATGACTGTGAGCCGCCCGCTGCACCGAGCCGCTGCGTTCTCTTGGCGCGGCGCCGTATTCGCGTCACCAACTGAACAACGAAGCGAGATGAGATGCGGAAATTCTCATTGGATGCCCTGGCCCGCGAACACCTCGAACGGGCCACAACCAGCTCGACCGGCCGCAGCGCCACCACCGTCTACGGCGGGCACGAACAAGTGCTGCGCCACACGCTGGTCGCGCTCACCGCCGGAAGGTCGTTGAACGAGCATGACAACCCGGGTGAAGCCACTTTGTATGTGCTGCGCGGTCGGGTGCAGCTGCACGCACATGACGACACCTGGGAAGGCCGGGCTGGCGACCTGATTGTCATCCCGCCGGCCCGCCACAGCCTCGACGCGCTCGAGGACAGCGTCGTACTGCTTACCGTCGCCAAATAGCCAGCACGCCGCACTAGCGCACCGCATAGCGGCTCCCCGAAAGGAAGGGACTATCGCCGATGACCGAGACCGTCTATCCGCCCGCCACCCGCGAGATCGGCGAACGCCGACGACAACTCGCGCCCGAAATCCACCGCGCCTTCGACGAATTCAGCAAGCAAGCGTTCGCCGCCGGCGCCCTGCCGGAGAAGACCAAGCAGCTTATCGCGGTGGCCGTCGCGCACGTCACCCAATGCCCTTACTGCATCTCCGGGCACACCAAACTCGCCCACCGCAAGGGCGCCACCGATGAGGAGATCATGGAGGCCATTTGGGTGGCCGCCGAGATGCGCGCTGGCGGCGCCTTCGCCCACTCCACCGTGGCCCTGCACACCCTCCAAGCACAGACCGGTGACCCTGGACAAGCCACAAAACAATAGATCTCCGAGTCCATGGCGGTGATCAAACCCAGCCGGGTCTCGAACAGCCGCTAAGACGCGGCCGCAGGGCTCAGACGGCTGAGCTGCGGTCACCTGCATAGATGAGACGGACGACATCGGGGGAGACTGCGACCAGTTAGCTCATAACCCCGGAGGTCGCAGGCCCACCCAGGAACGATCTCGCGGGCCGCACAAACGCCCCCTATGACCATCGTGGTCCCCGAAGCCCCCCAGAAGGATTCCCACACGGATTAGACGGCCAAATCAGTCGTCGCTTATTCGACGTCAATGACCCGGAATGGACCGGAATTGACCGGTTCTAGCCGGAGCTGTTGACGACCAATCATATTGTGGCACCGCAGAAAATAGGAAACAATTGGAACTGTCCAGGCCCACGGAATGGTAATCCGTTGGTCGCGGGTTCGAGCCCCGCCCACCCCACGTCAGAGACGCTGGAGAATCTTCCACGGCTGGCTTCCGGCTTCCTTCTTCGGCGTGGAATGGCAGGAGGTGGCGACCTCCCTGAACGCATAACTGGCCGATCATCACGTGACGTAACAGCGCACGGTGCATCGCCGGTCCATGGACTTCATGACATTGACCGGAGCCGGGCTGGGTTGGGCCTCCGAAAAAATGACACGAGCTAGAGACAAAAGCCAGATGACACGACGTGAGACACCTTGTATCGCCGCAGGTAAGAGGATCGCAATATGACATCGGAAATGAGAACCGACACGCGCGGTCGATCAGCCGCGGGTCGGTAATACAACCCATTTCAGGAAGCACCCGCCGGTAGCTGGCGCACCACTTTGCCTTGTGCCGCAACGCAACCTGGCCAGCGCTAAGCACACTTCGCGCAGCGATCACCGTTAACCCGGTGCACTCCCGTTGGTTGCCAAGCGCGCGCACCTCAAGTGGATCGTTGACAGACTGGTGGTCGGGGTCTTCGCTATTAGGGTCGCCCGCCCTCGATGTCCAACAAACGAAGGTTTTTGGGAAAGCACGGCAAACGCGTGCGCTGTCGATTTGTTGGCAGGCTGTTCGTCGAAGAGGTAAGCGCTGCACACCGCAGCGCCCACTACTGTGGAGGACCCGATCCCGACAGGATCCTCCCTGGCCGACAGGACTGATTTTCGATGCCAACGATGCCAATCGACTTCACTCCGGATCCCGAGTTATACCCGTTCACATCGCGGTACTTTGACAGCACGCAGGGCCGGATGCACTACATCGACGAAGGCGCCGGCACGCCGATCCTGTTCTGCCACGGCAACCCGACATGGAGCTTTCTGTACCGCAACATCATCATCCGGCTGCGGGATCAGTTCCGGTGCATCGCCCCGGACTATCTGGGTTTCGGACTGTCCGCCCGTCCAGCCGGATACGGCTACACGATCGAGGAGCACGCGAACGTCGTCGGCGAGCTGGTCGATCACCTCAAACTCGACGGGTATGTCTCGATGGGTCAGGACTGGGGCGGCCCGATCAGCATGGCCGTGGACACCGCCCGCGCCGACCAGGTGCGCGGCGTCATCCTGGGCAACACCTGGTTCTGGCCCACCGACCGCTTGTCGATGAAGCTGTTTAGCATGGTGATGTCCAGCGGCCCGATGCAGTACGCGATCCTGAAGAGGAATTTCTTCGTCGAGCGGATGATCCCTGCGGGAACCTCGCGGACGTTGACCCTGCGGGAGATGGCGCATTACCGGGGCGTGCAGCCGTCACCGGACGCGCGAACAGGGGTGGCCGTCATGCCCAAACAGATCCTGGCCGCTCGGCCGCTGCTGGAGCGCCTCGCGCGTGACGTACCAGCCACACTCGGGGCAAAGCCCGCGCTGTTGGTATGGGGCATGAAAGATTTCGCGTTCAAAGGCCAGCACATGATTCCCCGGATGCGCGCCACATTCCCCGATCATGTCCTCGTCGAATTGCCCACCGCTAACCACTTCATCCAAGAAGACGCACCCGACCCGGTCGCCGAGGCGATCACTGCACGATTCGGCTGAAACGTCCCACAATTAATCGCACGGTTCCTGGTCCCAAAAAGAACTTACGCTCAGCCGGTCAGCGCATCAGTTAGGCCAGATTAGCCGGTCGTTATCCCCAGAAGATGGGGTCGGCGCGGTCATCGAGGTAGTCGAGCAGGTCTTGGACTCACGTATCTATAGAGAGTTATCTGCCTGACGTCCGCGCGCACGGTGCTCTAACACTTGGTGTTGCCCGTGGCACTAGCTGCGTCGAAGTGAGCCCGAGACCCGTCCGGACGGACGCGGCGCTCGGGCTTCGCGCTTCGTGGGGTCAGACGGTGCGGACGGTGGTCAGGGTCGGGCTGATCCGCCGACGCCACTCGCCGGAGCGGACCCACCTCCATGCCACGATGTCCGGCAGAGCAAGAAGCAGCTCGTCGTAGGCGCGCTGGTGGTGATACTCGAGTCGGTCACCAATGCCGGCCTGGCGTACGAGCTGGAATAGGTCGTGGCGGTCAGCTCGCACGACGGAGTCGTCCTGCTCGATCACGAGCCGAATACCGGCGCCGCGGGCGGCGATGTCCTCGATGAGGGCAGTCAGGCACGCGGTGCGGGCGGCCAAATCGGTCCGGTAGCGGCGCGCTGCGTCGTAGACGGTGGCCTGGACCTGCGTAGCGGCCAGAGCCGAGACGATGATCCGACGACGACGCGCCTGCTCGTGCTTCATATGGATCCGCCGCTGACCTGGCAGCACCAGAGCACGCACGACCTTACGGATGGCCTCGGTGTCGGTGACTGTCACGGCGGCGACGACGTAGCCCGCCCGCTTGGTCTCGTCAACGAAGACATGGCTACTCACCCGCCGGGTGTCCGAGCCGGCTGCGGCTCACCTGCGCGTTGCACGGCGCGGTAAACGGTGGAACGCGCGACGGAGAACAGCTCGGCCAGCTCGGCGCTGGTGTGTTTTCCGGCGCGCCACAGCTCGACGAGGTGGGCCTCCTGCGCGGGTGTGAGCTTGGGCTGTTTGCCGCGCAGCCGGCCCTTGGCCTTGGCGAGTTTCATGCCCTCTCTGGTGCGCATCCTGATGAGGTCGGACTCGAACTCGGCGATCATCCCGAGGACGTTGAACAGCAGCCGCCCCACTGGATCGGTCGGATCGTGCAGCGAGCCACCGATATTCAGCTTCACTCCGGCGTCGGTCAGCTCGGCGACGATGTCGCGGGCATTGCTCAACGACCGCGCGAGCCGATCCAGCTTGGTGACCACCAACGTGTCGCCGCCACGGCACGCTGCCAGTGCTTCCCGCAGCCCGGGCCGGGCCCGGTTAGCGCCGGTCAGACCGTGATCGACGTAGATGCGGCTGGCTGTCACACCGAACGCGGTCAGGGCGTTACGTTGGGCGGTGAGGTCTTGGGCGTCGGTCGAGCAGCGGGCGTACCCGATAAGCATTCCGGCCACCGGCCGACTGTAGCGGTTAGCCCACCATCACCGGGCATTAGTGCGGGAGGGTCTTGCGGGGATTCTCGATCACAGATCAGCAGGACGTTCTTACCGCCAGGGGCGGGCCACCGGATGTCCCGTAGAGCGTTCGGCTTGTGCGAATCGCTGCCCACTTCCAGTGGTGTGGCGCAAGGCTGCAGACTGGCCTGGTGAGCGAGAATGAGAGCCCAGCGATCTGCTCGGCCAAGGCATGCCGGGCCTTCGCGACCTGGGCGGTTGTGTGGAACAACCCCAGGCTGCACACTCCCGACCGGGAGAAGGTCTGGGTGGCCTGCGGGGAGCACAAGCAACCGCTCGCCGACTACCTCGCCGTTCGTTCGTTCCTCAAGCGTGTCGAACCATTGGGGCCGGTCTAGTCAAGGGCTCCTCAGCACCGAGTCCGCCGGCGAACGGGGATGCCAACTGAGCGCGATGCCCGACGCGGCCCAGCTGGCCGCTTCCATCCAAGCCTGTCGCCCAAGGAACGACTACCCGGGATGCGGCGCGGCCGTTGAGGTCGGCGAGCCGTTTGAGATGAGCGTGAGTGATCGCCGCGATCGGGCCGGAGCTCGGATACGTTGCCGCCGACCTCAACGGCCACACCCAGCCGGGACGCCCAGCGTGGCTATTCTTCGGGGCGTGCTTGATCGTCTCTGGACCGCCGCTACCCGGCATCCGTTTCTTGAGGCGGTGCGTGAGGGCACGGTTACCGACTCGGCGTTTGACCGGTGGTTGGGACAGGACGCCCTGTTCGTCGGTGACTTGCTCACCTTCCAGGCCCGGCTGCTGGCACGCGCGCCGCGGCCAGCTCAGGCAGCTCATGGGTGAGTTTCTTGGGTATGCGCGGGTGTCGACGAGCGAGCAGAGTCCGGATGGTCAGGTGGACGCGCTGCGCGCGGTCGGCGTCGAGCGGCTGTGGACCGATGTCGGGTCGGGGATGCAGGCGGATCGGCCCGCGCTGGGGGAGCTGCTGGCAGCGGCGGGGGAGGGGGACACGGTGGTAGTCACTCGGCTCGACCGGCTTGGGCGTTCCCTGCCGGACTTGCTGAGGCTCGTCGAGGATCTGGCCAGCCGTGGGGGTGGGTCTGCGGTCGCTGGGTGAGCAGATCGACACCACCAGTGCCACCGTGAGACTGGTGCTGCACGTGTTCGGCGCGCTCGCCGAGTTCGAGCGCGCGCTGATGCATGAACGGACAATGGCCGGGCTCGCGGCTGCGCGGTCCCGCGGCCGGGTGGGGGGTCGACCTCGGGCGATGACCGGCTCTCGGTTGGCACACGCACGCGAGCTCGCCGCCTCGGGCACACCGGTCCGCGATATCGCGGCAATCCTCGGCGTGGCCCGATCGACGGTGTACAGCTCGCTACAGCGAGTCCAGACCCCGAACAGACCGCCGTGACGGGTGCCTGGCATTTCCGCTGTGCGCACGCTTGAAGCCAGGTCTAGCAAACATCCCACAGGTTTACTCGGGAGTAGGACTGGGGACCTCGCAGGAGGCGCACGGCTGACTCACAGTGGCGTAGCCCGGTGCAAACTGTGGAGCTTGGCACCCCGCAGCCCCGCAAGTGAGCGGCCAACACCCGAAATGGCATGGTTGCCGCCCACGACAAAGCTTTAGAGTCTGTTGCCCGCCCGCCACCAACTCATCAGGGAACTGGCCAGGATGCTGATCATGGTCGGATAGACTGTTATCGGCGTCTACCTCCTGTTCGGCGCATAACGTGACAAACCCCAGGGATCCGGCACACCGACGCCGAGATGCGCCGGTACCACCGCGATCTGGCTGTGGTACCCGCGAGGCGGCGCCCTTGAGCACTCTGACTTCCGATGAATTCGTTCGTCGGGCTCTGACTGCTGCGGCACCCCCACAGCGGGTCAGCGAAGTTGTCGCCCGACTTGTTGGCGACGAAATCAAGATTGGACCCATCTCCGCCGGGCCGTGCGAGGCGGCGTCGGCGAACGCCATCGGGGTGCCGGGTGCGGTGCATGCTGAGCTGTGCGACGACGCGGTGTGGCACCAGATCGTGACCATCCCCATCGACCTATCGGTCCTGGTCGAGGTAGCCGGAGGTATCGCGAGGTTCCACGGCCCAGTGCAGGTGCAGACCCGCATCCGGTTGCAGATCGAGCAGCCATGCGACGTCGTCGTCCATGTCGAGGACGTCCAGGCACACAACGTCACCACGGCAGTGGAGGCGATCGGCCTTTCGGCCCGCATCGTCGGGCGGTTGGGACGCATCGACGACATCGTCGCCGACCAGGTACTCACGTACGTCAACGACCTGATTCGTAGCCCCGAATTCGAAGCGGCATTGCACATTGATGTCACCGGTCTTCTCGGGCGGGCATGGGAGGCGGACTTAGTGATCAACTTCCCGGCAGCCGACGAACAATGATCGGACATGTCGTCGCGGCCGTTGCCATCGCAGAACTCGCGGGTCGGCTGGGACGCCTGCCTACCGTGCGCCAGCTTCACGACTCGGCGTCTAAGCAGTCATCGACGCCTTGCAGGATGCCGATGTCTGATTCACGCGCGACGCTCGCCTGCACGGACTTAGCGGCGTCTCGCATGTTTTAGAAATGAGACGAGGCTTCTGTTGCTTTGCCGCCCCGTGTGGGCTTTCCTGACGGATCTGATCATCCGCATACAGTTCCTGTTCCTGCCAAGTATATTCGGCGGCTATGTTCTTGTCGCCGCTGTTGGGTCGCTCCTGGCGTGCGTCTGCTCATGTCCGACGGGTTAGGCGGGCTGAGCCTCTGGATTACGCGCTGGCATGTTGCGACGCCGCAGCGGCGGTGCCGATACTCGGGAAGTACTTGGAGCCACTGGGCACTTTGACCGCTGTTGGCGCGTGGATCGGTCGCAATGCGTCGGGTTCGGCGGAGACCCGCGGTTTGTGGCGGTGGCCGGTTGCTCAGCTGGCGGCCACCTGGCCGCGTTGACCGGGCTGAGCCCCCACGACGCCGACTTCAACGCCGAGTTAGCTCCAGGTGCAGACCCGTCGGTGGATGCCGTGGTGAGCCTTTACGGGCGTTATGACTGGATGGACCGATCCACCCGTGAGCGCGACGAGTTCGTGCGGTTCATTGAGAAGTTCGTGGTGCGCCGATCAATAGACGGCCATCACGACGTCTTCGAGAACGCCTCGCCCATCGCTCGTGTCCATCCCGATGCACCTCCGTTCCTGGTGATCCACGGCGACTCCGATCACGTCATACCAGTCGGGGAGGCTCGCGCATTCGTCCACCGTCTGCGGTCAGTGTCGCGTTCGGCGGTCAGATACCTCGAAATCCCCGGGGCCGGCCACGGATTCGACCTGACCAACCCCCACGGCACCCACGCCGCCATCCACGCCACAAGCCACCTCCTCGAAGCCGTCCACCGCAACCATCACCTCAACACTGACCGACAAGTGATCTGACCGGCGCCGACGCCGATCTTGCTCGGTGAGGTTGTGGGCCCGAAATCACCGGCGCCCCTTGTGGTGTTCATTCGCCGAAGATGCAACTGCGGCGGGGCGCTCAACGATCTTGTGAGGCGCCGACCGGTCGCGGCTGCGCATTTCGGTAAATGTCGCCGAGGATTTGGCGAAGTGGGCCCCACCCCGCGCACCAATGTTCCTATTGGCCTGAAGACGGGCAGGCCGTCGGCGTGATCGAACAGGCGAGGGGTCAAGTGAAGCGACTGAACGGAATGGACGCCCTCCTGCTCTACAGCGAGACGCCGAACCTGCACACCCACACGCTGAAGATCGCGATCGTGGATCCCGACGACCAGAACTGGCGTTGGGGTTCGAGGCGTTCCGTCGCACATTCGAGCGTGGACTGCACCTGCTGGACCCGCTGCGCTACAAGCTGGTCGACATCCCATGGCACATCCATCACCCGATGTGGCAGGAAAACTGCGACGTCGACCTTGATTACCACCTACGCCGCGTGCAGATTCCCGCGCCCGGCGGTCGACGCGAGCTCGACGGGGTCATCGGCGAGGTCGCCACCACCCCACTCGACCGTGATTACCCGTTGTGGGAGTTCCATCTCGGCGAGGGGCTGGCCGGCGGACGGTGCGCGCTGATCGGCAAGATTCACCACGCCTTAGCTGACGGGGTGGCCTCGGCGAACCTGCTGGCCCGGGCGCTGGATCTGGCTGGGCCCAGCGACGACGAGCCGAACACCGATGGCGAGACCTGTTCGCCGCCCTCATCGTCGAAGCTGCTGCGGGCCGCCGGCCGCGACCACGTCCAACAGTTAGCCGAACTACCCGGAGTCATCCGGGATGCGACGTCGGGCTATCGCCGGCTGCAGCAACGGGGGCGCGAACGTGGTAAGCACCCCGACCTGGCGCGACCGACGCGGGCGCCGGCAAGCTTCCTCAACCACGTCGTCTCGCCGGTTCGGACGTTCGCCAGCACGACCCTGTCGCTCAAGGACATCAAGCAGACAGCCAAACACCTGCAGGTCACGATCAACGACCTCGTCCTGTCCATCGCGGCGGGGGCACTGCGGGATCTCTCGCTGCGCTACGACGGCCGAGCCGACCAGCCCTTCGTGGCATCGGTGCCGGTCAGCACCGACCGGTCGGCCGAGCGGATCAGCGGCAACGAGATCGGCGGGCTTGCGGTATCTCTTCCGGTGCACATCGCCGACCCGTTGGAGCGGGTGCGGCTCGTCTCCACGGCCACCAAGATCGCCAAGGAGAATCAGGAACTGTTCAGCCAGGAACTGTACGGGCGGTTGATGGCCTACATACCACCGTTCATCGCTACCCTGATGCTGCGGTGGCTTGCCGAACACGACACGGATCGACGGCTGATGAACGTGCCTATCTCCAACGTCGCCGGCCCTCGTGAATACGGCCATTTCGGCGGGGCAGCCGTCAGTGAGATCTACTCGGTGGGTCCGTTGGCGCCGGGGTGCGGTATCAACATCACCGTCTGGAGCTACGTCGACCAGCTCACCATCTCGGTGATCGCCGACGACGAGACGCTCGATGACACCCACGAGGCGACCGACGCGATGGCCGGCGCATTCGGCGAGATTCATCACGCTTGCGGGCTGTAAACGCGCGCGGGTCCGATCACCCCAGCACGGGCAGGCGACGTTGGCGACCCAGGTCATCCAGCGCCGCCTGCATCACCGACCGCACGTGCGCGTCCACCTCGGCGACGTCGGGGTTCTCGCCGAACTGCGCCACGACGTCGATGGGTACCAGCACCTGAGTGACGATCTTCGTCGGCAGTGGGATGTTCACCGGCACGATCGCGCTCAGCCCGAACGGGACACCTACGGTGATCGGCAGGATGTCGGAGCGCAGGCGGTGCAGCCCCAGGTGTTTGGCCAGCCAGGTACCCCGGGTCAAGAACAGCTGGCTTTGCTGGCCACCGGTCGATACCACCGGCACGATCGGCGCGCCGGCGTCCAGCGCGGTCCGCACGTATCCGGTACGTCCTTTGAAGTCGATGACGTTCTCGCTGAGCGTCGGGCGGTAGGCGTCGTAGATCCCACCGGGAAACACTAGGACGACGCCGCCCGATCGCAGGGCATCCGCGGCGATCGCCCGGTCCGCGCGGATGAGACCGATGCGGGCCATGAAGCCGGCCACGGGGCCGGTGAACAGCGCGTTGTGCCCGAGGGTCAGCACGGGGCGGCGGTAGCCGAATCGGTCGTAGAACGCGGTGGAGAAGATCAAGGTGTCGGTGGTCAGGATGCCGCCGGAGTGGTTGGACACCGTCAGGACCCCGCCTTCGGGCGGGAACAAGTCCAGCCCGCGGACCTGCCAACGAAACCAACGCTTTCCGATCGGCCGCGCCGCATTGATCATCTGCCGGGTGAAATCGCCATCCCAGCCGGGGAATTCACGGTCCTCACCGCGGTCGGTGTCGTCCATCACAGGCTCCTTCGGTCAGATCACAGTGCTTAGGGCGCGAGGTCTTCGAGGATCTGGTCGGCGATCACCAACGGAAGGGCGTGACCGGTGGCGGTCACCACCTGCAACGTGGCGTCGGGTAGGCTATCTGCCAGGCGTCGGGCATGACTCATCGGAACCCAAGTGTCCTGGCCGCCTTGCCATATGGTGACCGGCTGCCGAACCGCGCCCAGGTCGAAACCCCATGCCCCGGAGTAGCGGCGGTACTCGTCGACCATCCCGTCCACCCGGTGACGGGTGGCCTCGCGCATCGCGGCGAACAGCCATCCGAACGCCTGCTCGGGGGCCTCGCGATCCCTGGCGCCCACGGGACCTCTGCGGGCCTCCCATTCGAGGTAGCGATCGGGGGTGAACCGGCTGAGCCACAGCAGTGCGGCCGCGACGCGTGGCGCACGACGCGCGGTGAGGATCAGCAGCCGGTCGAGCCACAGCCCCAGCTCGCGGACATGCCCGGCCTGCAGCAGTGGCGCCATCCCGGCGACGGTGGCCACGGCACGCACCCGCTGCGGCATCGCCGCGGCGCACGCCAGCGCGTACGGACCTCCGCCCGACCAGCCGGCCACGGCGAACTCACCCAGATCGAGCAGGTCAGCGATGTGTTCGACGGTCTGGGGCCACTGCGCGATCGACGGCATACCCCAGTGTTCGCTGCGCCTGATCCCTGGCCGGTCAACGGACAGGATGTCGGCGCCGCGCTGATGGGCGGCGTCGTTGAGCACCTTGGCGTCAAGACCGCAGATCAGTCCGCCGTGATTCCAGACGAGGGGCCATCCGCCGCGAGATCCGAACCGCCATACCGCCACCCGGCGCCCACCGACGAGCAGCAGCAGTGGCGGGTCAGGTGAACTGCTGAGCTGCACGGAACGTCCGTTCTCCGACCGCGTCGGTTGGCAGTCGCCACAACCCGCCAGGGCGCAGCGACAACCCGGTGTCAGCCCGACAGTAGCAGCGCCAACCTTGCTCGGCAACCAAATATTTGGCCCAGTCCATGCCAATTAGGCAGGAAGACGCCGCTAGCAGGGTAGCTTTGAACCAAAGATATGTTCCTATATGGTCATCGTGAGGCGGTGTTGTTGACCAAGGGGAGCGTTGACCGAAACGGATGGACAGTCCCGACGCGACGGCTGCGGGCCGAGCGGTCGATGAAAGCCGACCGCTCCTTCGTGTTTGCCGCAGTCGCCGACGAACGGCGCAGCATCGCGAGCCTGATAGACGGTCTGGGCGAAGCGCAGCTGGCGGCACCCAGCCTGTGCGCGGGGTGGGATGTCAAGACGGTGGCCGCCCACGTGGTCAGCACCATCGTCGATGGCCTTCCGGCCTTCCTGGGGCTGGCCATTTGCCGTGCGAGTCTGGCCCGCGCAATCGATGAGCTGGCACGGCGTCGTGCCGAAGCAACGGTGGGCGAAATTGTCGCCAGCCTCCGTCAGTACGCCGATCGCTCGGTCAGCCCGCCGCTGTTCGGACCTCTGGACCCGCTCGCCGACGTCTTGGTGCACGGCGGCGACATCAGGATCCCGCTCGGTCTGCCGTTTGAGCCCGATCCCGAGCGAGCAGCGCTGGCCCTGGATTTCCTGAGCGGTCCATGGCCGTTTGGCTTTGTGCCGCTGCGGCTGTTAAATGGGATTTCCCTGCGCAGCAACGATATTGACCGAGTTTGGGGAAGGGGAGCCGAACTCAGTGGACCGGTTGCTGCACTGATGATGGCCGTCGCCGGTCGCGCAGCACTGCAGGACAAGCTCGATGGACCCGGACTGCCGCTGCTGCTGAATCGACTGTCTAGCTGACGCACAGGCATGGATGAAGCGAGTTCCCCGGACACAGCACGCTGTCACCCCTGGCGATGCGCTTCGCACTGATGATGCGGCCCCGAAGCAAAGGAGCGAAAACAATGCCTGACACCCGAAGATGGAGTTCGAGTCGAGGAGCTGGACGAGCTGCGCGAGGAGCTCATCCTGACCGACGAGTAGCACAACATGAAGGAGCGCACTGATGGACGACCTTTTTGATGACCTCGCCGACTTCGGGGCGTTCGACGATGTCGTCTCCGGCAACGTGCGGGATCCGTTCCCGGAGCTGGCGCGGCTGCGGCGCGAGGAGCCGATTCAGCGGATCGACATGTCCGCGATGCCCGGCGAAGAGGGCAAGCCGGTCTTCATCGTCTACCGGCACGAGGAAGCCCAGCAGATGCTGCGCGACAACGAGACGTTCTCGTCCGCGGTCATCATTCAGGCCTTCGGGGACGTATTCGGCCGCCAGGTCATGCTGGGGATGGACGAGCCCGATCACGGGCGGCATCGCGCCCTCGTGTCGAAGGCCTTCACCCAAAAGGCGCTCGCGCGTTGGGAAGACGAATTGGTCGGGCGGGTCGGAAACGAGTTGATCGACGGATTCGCCGGTCGCGGGAAGGCGGATCTGGTCAAGGAGTTCACTTTTCCCTATCCGACCCGGATCATCGCCGGGCTGCTCGGGCTGCCGGAGGAGGATTTTCCGCAGTTTCAGCGGTGGTCGATATCGCTGTTGAGCTTCACGGTCTACCCGGAGCGGGGCAAGGCCGCATCGGAGACCCTGGTTGAATACTTCACCCCGATCCTGGAGGCGCGCCGGGGCGAGCCCCGCGACGACATGATCAGTCTCCTCGCCGATGCCGAGATCGACGGCGAGAAGCTCGCTGACGAGGAGATCTTCTCGTTCCTGCGCCTGCTGCTGCCTGCCGGTGTGGAAACGACGTACCGGTCGCTGGGGAACCTGCTCTTCGCCTTGTTGTCGTATCCGGAGCAGCTGGACGCGATCCGCGCGGACCGTTCGCTGCTGCCTCAGGCAATCGAGGAAGCCGTGCGGTGGAATCCTCCCCTGCTGACCATCACGCGGGTCGCCACGCGCGACACCGAGCTGGGCGGAGTGCAGATTCCGGCCGGCTCGTCGGTGATGCCAATGATCGGCTCGGCCAACCGCCAGGATGACCGTTACCCGGACCCCGACAAGTTCGATGTCTTCCGGCAGGCGAGGGGACATCTCGGGTGGGGGCACGGCGTACACGTCTGCCTCGGTATGCATCTCGCCCGCCTCGAGATGCGAACTGCTGTCAACCTTCTGCTGGACCGCTTGCCGAACCTGCGGATGGATCCGGATGGCGACGACCCGCACATCCGTGGGCAGGTGTTCCGGTCGCCGACGTCACTGCCGGTGCTGTTCGACGCATCGTAACCGGCTCGCTAATCCACGGCGCCGGATCCTTTGCCGCAGTTCTCATTCGAGGTCACCCCGCCGCTGAGGTGGGCCGCGTTACTGTATGAAACGGCCACAATGCCTTGTGCGGATCAACCGCGATTGCTACCTGTTCCTTGCCGGATTGGATACCCACCAACACCAACCCCTCCTGCTCGCTGCGGCTTGAAAGCGAGCAGAGCACACCAGCTTTGGGCAATGCAGGCCTCTCGTCAGCCACTCCCCGCAGGGGTGGCGGTGACCGGGCCGGCAAGCCAGTAAGAAGTCAGCCAGAACGCGACAGGCGTCAAGCGAGCCACACCAATCACCGCCTCGAAGAGCATGGCTGCAGACCGCGCCCTCCTGGCCCACATTCAACAAGTTGGGGTCATGGGGGTCCGCGTTCGTCCGCACTGATTCGAACCGTTGAATAGTCCCCTCGCCGGGCGTCAAATTGTCCTCAACGATGGTTCGAGGCCTGTCAAGGCCACGCCGCTACGCGGTCGGCCCCAGGCCGAACCTTGACAGCCACCGCACCACCCGCGCGCGGGCCTCTATGGCGAGGGGCGTGTCGTCCCACCAAGTGGTGGTCATCGTTTATTCATCGACAATGATCGGGATTTGCCGCCAATTGCTGGGATGCGACCAGAGCTTGGAGGCAGTCAAACACAGTGCCGCACAAGTAATTACCGGCAAGAACGGTGACCGTCAAGATCGTCGGTTTGGTAATCCATTGGTCGCGGGGTTCGAGCCCCGCCCGCCCTACGTCAGAGACGTTTTGAATATCTTCCACGCCCTCCGCACGGCCAGTAAGCCGACCGCCGAAACCGTTGCATCACCATAGACGGTATGGGGGGCTGGGGCCTCGCTCACATGTGAACGTGGGTTGCCGACAGGGTGGTCCTGGCCGGTAGAGCCACAAGATGTGGGAGGCCCCAGTGAGGTATCAGCGTACGAGTGTCGGGTTGGATGTGCACGCACGATCGGTGGTCGGGTGTGGGTTGGACCGGGAAACAGGTGAGGTTTTCCAGCGGCGGCTGACGCCGAGCCGAGAAGAGGTCCTGCGACTGGGTCCGGTCGCTGCCTGCGCCGGCGGTGGTGGTCTATGAGGCTGGCCCGACCGGGTTTGGGCTGGCTCGCTTCCTGATCGATGCGGGAATCGATTGTGTGGTGGCCGCGCCCTCGAAGCTGCAGCGGCCATCGGGAGATCGGGTCAAGACCGACGCGCGTGATGCCCGGCATTTGGCGCGGCTGCTGCATCTGGGTGAGGTCGTGGCGGTGGCCATCCCCACTGTGGAGCAGGAAGGCGCCCGCGACTTGGTGCGCGCACGTGAGGATTGCCGCGGGGACTTGATGACCGCACGGCACCGGTTGTCGAAACTGCTTCTGCGCCAAGGAATTGTCTATTACGGCGGCAGAGCCTGGACGGGAAAGCATGAACTGTGGCTGCGCACGCAGCGGTTCGACACCCCCGGTCTGCAGCAGGCCTACGACGCCGCCTTTGACGCGATGCTGAACACCCTGGATCGCCGCGATCGGCTGGACCGCGCGATCGAGGCACTGGCCACCGATTCGATACTCACCCCAGTGACCACACGGCTGGGATGCCTGCGCGGAGTCTCCACGCTGACCGCCTTCGGCCTGGCCGCCGAAATCGGCGACTGGGAACGGCTCACCGGCCGCTCCATCGGCGCCTACCTGGGGTTGGTGCCCACCGAATACTCCTCAGGATCAACTCGGGTGCAGGGCGGGGTCACTAAAACCGGCAACAGCCACGCCCGCCGACTGCTGATCGAAGCAGCGTGGCATCACCGAGCCCGGTATCGGCCCGGACAGGATCTGCGCCGACGCTGGGACGCCGCCTCACCCACGGCCCGGGCACGCGGCCACACCGCCAATCAGCGTCTGCACGGGCGGTGGGTCAGCTTCGATCACCGCAAGAAATGCCCCGTGGTCGCCAACGCGGCCATCGCTCGCGAGCTCGCCGGCTGGTGCTGGTCGCTGGCCGTCCTCGACGACTAAGGGCCCCACAAATGTCCGGATAAAGATCCGCTGGTGTCGGTAAGCGTCCGGGAGTGACACGCGAGGATGTCTATGAGCAAATACGTTGCAATGCAATGATTTACGCTCGATCTATAGACTTGCCATCCACTCCCATTCGAAAAGTCCGTCTTGCGGTACCCAACCCGCGCATTTCAGAGTTGACACGCGTCGACATGACACGCTCGACACCATCCGCGGACTCATCCGGTCAACGAAGCGGCGGCCCCAACGACGGTTGTGGCCGCCGCTTCACCCTGCCCACTTGACAAAATCGGTCCCATATCAGACATCCCACGCGAGTGAGTTGTCAAGCGGCGACCTGATTTGGGTGTTCGGTTCGGTGTGCCAGGCGGCGTTGTCGTCCCAGAGCTGGTTGTGTGCCAGGCACCACCACAGGCGGCCGAGGAGCTTGTTGGCGAGGTTGCGCAGCGCGGCGTTGTGATGCTCACCGGCCGCGCGGCGACGGTCGTAGTGTTCGCGCGCGCCCGGGGATTTGGTGAGCATCGCGAACGCCCACCAGTGACACGCGTCGGCGAGGCGTTTGTTGCGAACCTTGCGGGCCTTGACGTAGCGCGAGCGTCCGGACGCGATCGTCACCGGCGCGGTGCCGGAGAATGCGCGCAGACCGTTCGGATCGGTGAATCGTGTGGGGTCATCGCCGATCTCGGCCAGGACGCGGGGCGGCGAGGATCGCTCCGAGACCGGGAACCGAACGCAGGATAACCGCCTGGGGGTGGGTGCCGAACTCGTGTCCCAGCGCGGTTTGGAGTTGGTCGACGGCCTGTTGTTGGGCCACGAGGATCCCGACCAGCCCGCCGACGGTGATGCCGTAGGCGTCCTCGATGCGGGCTGATTGCCGCAACGCGGGGGTTCGCAGGTCGGCAAGGATCTGCTCGACCAGCGCGGGGTGGTTGCCGCGGCCGGCCCGGCGCAGCAGCGTCACCAGCCGGGACCGAGTCAGCTTCTGCCCGGCTGCCGGGGTCGGAACGGCGGCCAACACGGTCGCCGCGGCGCGGTGTTTGATGTTCGGAAACGCCTGCAGCGCTTGCGGGTAGAACTCCAGCAGCACCGACCGCAAGCGGTTGACGGTCTGCTGCAGCGCCCAGATCGCCTCCTGATGCTGTCGTGCGAGTGTCTTGATTGCGCGGGCCTGCTCGCTGACCGCCGGCAGCGGGCGGTGCAGGTGTCGGTCGGTGCGCAGGATGTGCGCGAGCACCGCGGCGTCGCCGGGGTCGGATTTGCCCCCGGCCTGGCCGTAGCGTTCCCGATAGCGCGCCACGGCGCGCGGGTTGATCGGATACACGGTGAACCCGGCCTCGGCCAGGGCTACGACGAGGAGGTTCTTGTCGGTCTCGATTGCGATCGCAGTGTGCTCGGCGATGCCGCCGTGTTCGACGATCAACGCCAGTAAGTCGCTGAATCCGCTGGCGCCGGTATCGATCCGGGACCGCGCCACAACGGCGCCATCCACATCGACGAGGGCGATATCATGATGCGCCTCGGCCCAATCAACCCCGCAGGTCAGCTGCATATGCCGGTCTCCGTTCCGTGTCGTGTTCTCCTTCGTGCTCGAGCTCGAGGCTGGTGCGGCACCCTAATGGACAGCGCTCGATGGCGCGGCATCTCACAAGCCGATCACTCACCTCGTGGCGGACCGGCAGGGCCACCGTCTATGTAGAGATCTCTGACGCGGTCCGGGTCATCACATGCAGTGATCACCTGCCGATAGCTCACCAGCCAGACTGCGCCCGGATCAGGAGCATCTCAGTGACCACCTGCCGGACGCCTCCTGCGTGTCGGAACAAGTCCGACTCACCCATTAGGAGCATCTGATATCAAGTCCTACCGGCTACGCGACCACCACGCCGCCGCAGAAACCCTCCGCAGAGCCTCCACCGGAACCCGCTAACCGATACACTGACCGCTGCTCACAGGTGGGGAATTTCAACGAGCACATCTGGGGACTTTCGATGAGCGCCGTCAGCACTAGTCGTTGGCAACTACGACGTAGCGGGGCGGAATGTCGGCGGAATATCTTTGCCAACAGCCCTCAACGGCCCGCTTCAATACGGACCAGCTCTAAAGTCTCAGAGTCTTAGCGATCCAAGGAAGTCAGGAGTTGACGCATCGCGGCTAGTTGATGCTCGGTAAACCGGTGTACGGCCGAGGTGTAGGGCCCAACAACGTCGAATCCATGGAAAGCGCCGGGAACGATAGCAAGTTGCGTCGGCACTCCCGCGGCCCGGAGTCGGCGTGCGTAGTCGACACTCTCATCGTGAAAAAGATCGGCGGTGCCAACGCCAATCCATGTGGGCGGAAGTCCTGACAGGTCGGCGCGCCGGGCCGGCGCGGCGTAGGCGCTCACACCGTCCGCGCCGGGTTCGCAACCCAGGTAGCAGCGCCAGCCGAACAAGTTGTCTTGCGGTGTCCATCCTCTCGCAATAGTCGCGGTGGATCGCTGAACCGTTCGATCGTCGAGCATCGGATACATGAGGACTTGTCCAGCTAAGTCGAGCAGCCCGTCGTCCAGGCAGCGCAGTGTGAGCGCGGCCGCTAGCCCACCGCCGGCTGATTTGCCAGCAACCACAATTCGCCGTTTGTCTATGTCGTCACGCGCGGCCAACCACCGCAGCGCGGCATAACAGTCATCGAGAGCTGCCGGATAGGGATGCTCAGGGGCTAGCCGATAATCGACGCTGGCCACCAAGACCCCCAGGTTGTCGGCCATTCTCCGTACGGCCCGGTCGTTTACTGCCGCCGACCCCCACACATAGCCTCCGCCGTGAATCCACAGCACCGCAGGCGGCTTATCATCCAGGCCGCTTGGCCGCTGCACTCGAACGCTGGATGTGGCCGACACTGCAACGACTTCAACATCGCGCCGGGCCGTCACCGTGGCTGTTAAGGCCATTCCCGCTCGCATGGGGCGCAAATACCTTACGAACAAACCTCTTCGGTGCGGCAGGAAATGCGCAGCGGTCCGGAGCCAAGGCCCGATCGCCGGTAGCGAACCCGCCTCGTGTTTGCCCATCAATGCCCCTCCCATGCGACCACGACGGCTCTTGCGAGCGAACTTGCGGCACTGGCTGTCTAGCCCGAGCGCGTACCTGCGCCAGCTCGCCGCCAGCAACTGCTGAAGGCGCACGGATGCCCATGATGTACTGCGACAGGCAGTACACACATCGATTCGCATCAAGGAGCACTATAGAGGTCGGACCAGATATTTGGTTCACTGGGCGGGCAACGGCTGGGTCTATCCGATTTTCGGTCGCTTTGCGCGGAAGCAGGAAGGCGCTGTGAGGGAACATACATTTGGTTCTAGTTGTCTCCCGGTCGGTGCGATGGGCCTAAACCGATCCAACCCCTGATGCTCTCGGTAGTGGCCATCATCGAACGAACCACCGCGCGTGAAAGGCAGAAGTTCCTAGGAGAGCGTGGTGTTTGAAATCGCAAACTGAGTTGCATACCGCGTACGCCGCGGTTAGCCCAGCAGGAGCCGACAACGGCTCAAAGTGCTTAGGCGGGTTAATGTTCCGGCGTGGGGCACAGCGACTCCCCGGTGCGGTGCACGGGTGGAGTGCGATCCACCTTGCACGCGTGCGCCGCTACGGCCCCTAGGTCGCCTTTCAAGGACTCGTTCCGCCCGCCAGATGGGCGACGGGCAGCCACATTGACCAGAGTAATCATGACGCTTAACTATCTCACCAGAATCATTGACCAAATAACTGTTCACGTCGTAGAGTCCGGACGTTGCAGTCGCAGGATGTCGTGGGGACACCGTTGATGTGTCGTAACTGGGTCGGGCCGGGCGCTCGACCACCAGTAGATCAACGATCGGCGGCCACGGTTCATTCTGCGGTTTGGCGTGCCGACAGACATTTTGTTGAGTTGAGTTCCGGCGCAATCTCGCTACCGGTCCGCCAGACACACCAGCACCTGACCGTTTCGCCCGATGTCCACCGGTGGGACGTGGTGACGCGGTGATGAGCAAGAGGTCTTGGAGCCCGCTAATTGGCTTGGCCACAATCGTTGTCCTGGTGGTTGTCGTCGGTTTAGCGATCAACCAGTTTCGCGGCGGGTTTACCGACAGCGTTGCGGTGACTGTGCTTTCGGACCGGGCAGGTCTGGTCATGAACCCGGACGCAAAGGTCCAGATGCAGGGTGTGCAGGTGGGCAAGGTCTCCTCGATCGACGAGCGTCCGGACGGACAGGCCGCCATCCACCTGGCGATGGACCCTTCGCAGCTGGATCTGATTCCGTCGAATGTGCTGGTCGAAATCGCAGCGTCGACTGTTTTCGGCGCCAAGTTCGTTCAGCTGGTGCCTCCGGCGGATCCGTCGCCGACTCCGATGCACGCCGGGCAGGTGCTCGACGCCCGCCACGTGACCGTCGAAATCAACACAGTGTTCGAGCAACTCACGTCGGTGTTATCAAGGCTGCAACCCGAGAAGCTGAACGAGACACTTGGCGCGATCGCCTACGCGCTTAACGGGCGTGGCAACACGATCGGTCAGACGCTGTCTGACTTGGAGAATTTTCTGGCCAAGCTGGATCCGAGCCTCCCGGCGATGCGACACGATCTCGAGGTTGCGCCAAACGTGTTCGGCGCCTATGCCGATGCCGCACCGGATCTGGTCAAGACGGCCGACAATTCGACGCGAATCAGCCAGACGATTGTTGACGAGCAGAACAACCTGGATGCGCTGCTGGTCAGCCTCATCGGGTTGGCCGACATCGGCACTGACGTTATCGGCAGCAATCGGCAAGCCCTGAGCGATGTCTTGCATCTGTTGGTGCCGACAACCGACCTGCTCAAGCAGTACAACGCTGCGTTGTGGTGCGGGGTGGCAAGTATTGATGTCCTTGCGAACGCAGCGCCGCTACGCGAACCCGGTGTCGCGATAACGGCGGGCTTCCTATGGGGCCAAGAGCGTTACCGCTACCCCCAAGACCTTCCCAAGGTCGCCGCATCGGGAGGACCGCAGTGCACGGGCCTTCCGAAATTGCCGTTCGAGGCGCTGCCCCCGTACGTGGTCACCGATACGGGCACCAACCCGTGGCAGCACGGAAATCCCGGGGTGGTGCTCAACTCCGACGGCATCAAACGATTACTGTTCGGCCCCAGCGACGGCCCGCCACGAAACAGCGCGCAGATCGGACAACCCGGATGAGGACCGGATGGCGTTGGACGCTTGTCAAGTTCACGACCTTCGCGGTCGTGATGATCGTAATGACCGCGTTCCTGTTCTTCATCTTCGGCAACTACCGAACCGGTTCGAACATAGGCTATTCCGCGTTGTTCACCGACGTGTCGAGACTAAAGCCCGGAGATACCGTGCGCGTGGCGGGGATTCGCGTGGGGACAGTGAACGGCGTCTCCATGCGCGCCGACAAGAAGGTCGTGGTCACCTTCGACACCGACCGCAACGTCGCACTGACAACCGGCACCCGGGCAATGGTTCGCTACCTCAACCTCATCGGTGATCGCTATCTCGAACTCATCGACGGGCCCGGACCGATCAAGGTTCTTCCGGCCGGCGCTCAGATTTCCGTCGACCACACCGCGCCGGCCCTCGACCTCGATCTGCTGCTCGGAGGGCTCAAGCCGGTGATCCAGGGCCTCAATCCGCAGGACGTGAATGCGCTGAGCGCATCGATCATCCAGATCGTCCAGGGTCAGGAGGGCACGATCGAATCGCTGTTCTCCAAGACGTCCTCGTTCACCAATGCGCTGGCAGACCACACCCAGGTGATCCAGGAGCTTATCGACAACCTGCGCAAGCTGTTGGCCACACTGTCCAAGGAGGGCACCAACTTCTCCGACTCCGTTGACCGCCTCGAGAAACTGGTGACCCAATTGTCGGCGGACCGTGACCCGATCGGCGACGCGGTCGTGCAGTTGAACATTGGCACCGCGTCGATTGCAGACCTCCTCACCCAGGCCCGACCGCCGCTGGCGGCCAACGTGGACGAGCTGAACAAGTTGGCGCCAAACCTCGACGCTAAGAAGGACCGCATCGACACGGCGCTGCAGAAAGCCCCGGAGAACTACCGCAAGCTCACCCGAATCGGGTCCTACGGCAGTTTCGTCAACTACTACATCTGCAACCTCTGGGTGCGCGTCTCCGACTTGTCCGGCCGGACCGCCGTCTTCCCCGCAATCACACAAGAAGGGGGGAGGTGCGCAGACCCCTAATGCAAAAATATCGGGGAGCCAAACTCATTCGGGCAGGGTTCATGGGTGCCATGCTCATCCTGCTTGTCATCGCCGTGGGCCTTCAGCCCCAACAGCTTTGGTCGCTGGCGTCATCGATCCGGTATCAGGCATTGTTTTCTGAAGCCGGCGGTCTGGCAGTGGGCAACCCGGTAACGGTCTCGGGGATAAAAGTCGGGACGGTGTCGGGCATTACGCTCAAGAACGGCGATGCGCTCGTGACGTTCAACGTCGGCGGTTCGATCCCGCTGGGATCAGACACCACCGCCCACATCAAGACCGGCACGCTGCTGGGCGAGCGGGTGCTGACCCTGGACTCCGCGGGCAGCCGCGAGATGCGGCCGATGGAGGTCATCCCGATCTCGCGGACGTCATCGCCGTATTCCCTGACCGAGGCACTCAGCGACTTGACGACTAACGTGACGGGCACCGACACCGGCGCGCTCAACCAGTCGCTGGACACGTTGTCGTCGACACTGGACCGGATTGCGCCGCAGCTCGGACCGACGCTCGACGGATTGACCCGCATCTCCACGGCGTTGGACGAGCGCAACGATACGTTGAAAGAGCTGCTTAAGAGCGGCAGCGAGGTCACTGACATCTTGTCGAAGCGTAGCCAGCAGGTCAACACGCTGATCCTGAGCGGCAACGACTTGCTGGAGGTGCTGGTGGCCCGCAGGCAGGCGATCGTGGAGCTGCTGGCGAACACGTCGGCGGTGGCTAAGGAATTGTCTGGCCTGGTGCATGACAACGAAAAAGAACTGGCGCCAACGCTGGACAAACTGAATTCGGTGTTGGCGATGCTCGAAAAGAACCGCGACAACATCGCCAAGGCGCTGCCCGGCTTGTCGAAATATCTGACCACACTCGGCGAGGTCGTGGCCTCCGGGCCGTTCTACAGCGCATATATTCCCAACTTGTCTCAGGCAGAGGTCCTGCAACCGTTCTTCGACTACGCATTCGGGTTCAGGCGCGGCACGAATATCGGCCAGCCACCCGACACCGCGGGGCCCCGTGCCGAAATACCGTTCCCATACAACGGGATTCCGCAAGATTCAGAGAAGTGGCCGCGATGACCCGCAAACCGTTCGCCGCCGCCATGGCGATGGTCTTGACGGGCCTGATCGTTGCCTCGGCGGTGTTCGTCGTGCGTCAGACCTTCTTCAAACCGCAGACGATCTTCGCCTACTTCAGCACCGCGACGGCGATTTACCCGGGTGACGAGGTGCGGGTCTCGGGGGTGAAGGTGGGCAGCATCGCCGCGATCCAGCCCGACGGCACGCAGACCAAGATGATCCTCCACGTGGATCGCGATGTCCCGATCCCGGCGGACGCCAAAGCGGTGATCGTGGCCTCGAATCTGGTTGCGGCCCGCTATGTTCAGCTTGCACCGGCGTACCGCTCGAGCGGTCCGACGATGCCCGACGGCGCGGTGATCCCGCAGGACCGCACGGCCGTGCCCGTCGAATGGGACCAGGTGAAAGAACAGCTCACGCGTCTTGCAGACGAGTTGGGGCCCAACGGGAATATGTCGACACCGTCGGTCAGCCGGTTCATCGACAGCGCCGCCGATGCGCTGGACGGAAACGGTGGAAAACTCCATCAGGCGTTGGCCCAGTTGTCAGGGGTCGGACGGATTCTGGCCAGCGGCAGCGGCAACATCGTCGACATCATCAAGAACCTGCAGACCTTTGTCACGGCACTGCACGACAGCAGGGAGCAGATCGTGCAGTTCCAGGATCGCCTCGCGACGCTCACCAGCGTGGTCAACGGAAGCCGGTCAGATCTGGACGCCGCGCTGACGAACCTGTCGGAAGCTGTCGGCGATGTTCAGCGATTCGTCGCCGGCACCCGCGACAAAGTGTCCGAGCAGGTTCAGCGGCTGACCAACGTCACCCAGAACCTCGTCGATCACCGTATGGATCTCGAGCAACTGCTGCACGCGGGTCCGCCGAACCTTGCCAACGCCTACAACATGTTCGATCCCCGAACGGGTGCCGCCGGTGGGGTGTTCGTGTTGAACAACTTCGCGGACCCGACGAAGTTTATCTGCGGCATGTTCGGTGCGGTCGAGAACGTCACGTCCACCGAGACGAGCAAGTTGTGTTCGCAGTACCTCGGTCCCGGGCTGCGACTGCCGACCCTGAACTACCTGCCGTTCCCGTTCAATCCGTTCTTCACCGGCACCCCGCCGTGGCAGGACTTGGTTTACAGCGAGCCCCGGCTCGAACCCGGGGGAGAAGGGCCCAAGCAGGCTCCCCCAGAGCAGCCGATCTCGGTGTCGGCCTACACCGGGCTTCCGGGCGACACCCCCGGCGCTGACTGGCCTGCACCACAAAACAGCGCTCCGCCGAAGGCGGCGCTGATGCAACTGCCGCCGATGGAACCGGTGCCCGGCCCCATGCCGATGAATGCACCCGATGTGACACTTCCTGCCGAAAGGCCACCATCATGATCGGCTGGGTCGCGTTGCGCCGGTTTGTCGTGGTGGGCTCCTCTGTGGTTCTGACGGCGACCGGATGCGCCTTCCAGGGCCTGAACTCCTTGCCGCTGCCGGGCGCGGTAGGTCGGGGTTCGGATGCCGCCATCTATCACGTCGAGATCGCCAATGTCGGTGCGTTGGAATCGAATTCGCCGGTGATGATCAACGACGTGGTGGTGGGCAGCGTTGGCAAGATGACGGTGCAGGGGTGGCACGCCAACGTCGAGGTGTCGCTGAATAAAGACGTGGTCGCCCGGCCAATGTGGTGGCCAGTGTCGGGCAGACCAGCCTTCTCGGATCGATGCATCTCGAGCTCAATCCACCGCTGGGCCAGCCGCCGCAGGGCCGGCTGCAGCCCGGCGCCACGATCCCGTTGAACAAGTCGTCGACCTATCCGTCCACCGAGCAGACGCTGTCCTCGCTATCGGTGGTGGTCAACGGCGGTGGGCTCGGCCAGCTCGGCGACATCATTCACAACTTCAGCGCTGCGCTGTCCGGGCACCCGACCAGGTCCGCGATCTGCTCACCCGTCTGGACAAGTTCGTCGGCACATTGAATGACCAGCGCGACAACATCATTGCCACCATCGACGAGTTGAACCGCTTCGCCGGCCAGCTTGCTAGCCAGGACGAAGTCATCACCCGAACGTTGCGCAAGCTTCCGCCCGCACTCGATGTGTTGGTCAAGGAGCAGCCCAAGATCACCGAGGTCTTGCAGAAACTGGGCACATTCAGCGACACCGCCACCCGACTGGTTAATGACACCCAGACGGATTGGTGAAAAATCTGCAAAATCTCAAGCCGACGCTGTGCGCCCTGAACGACGTGGGACCCGACATCGACTCAGCGCTGGCCTTCTCGACGGTGTTCCCGTTCGCGCAGAACCTCATTGACCGCGGCATCCGCGGCGACTACATGAACCTTTTCGTCACCGTGGATCTGACGAGAAACCGTATCAAGCGCGGCTTGGCCGCCGGCACACCTTGGTTCCAGGGCAACGCCGAAATAGTACCCGCACCGGGCGAACCGGGCTACGACGCCTTCTACGCTAAGTACACCAACGACCCGGCGAACTTCGGCACTATCCCACCGCCACCGTGGCTGCCGGCAGGCAGCCCGCCACCGCAGGACTATGGGATCGCGCCCCTGGGGCAGGCACCACCCGTGTTGCGGCTGCCGCCGGCCACGACGCCTAGCGGGTGTGGCTGATGCTGACGCGGTTTGTTCGAATCCAACTGGTGATCTTCACGATCGCCTCAATCATCGGCATCGTCGTGATGGTCCTAATGTACATGCAGGTACCGACGCTGCTGGGGATCGGACGGTTCACTGTGACGATGGAGCTGCCTGCGTCGGGTGGGCTCTACCGGTTCAGCAACGTCACTTACCGCGGTGTTGAGGTCGGCAAGGTCACCGCCGTGCAACGCACCCGCACGGGTGTGAAAGCCACACTCTCCGTCGTCACGTCGCCCAAGATCCCGGCGAATCTGGAAGCGGAGGTTCATAGCGTGTCCGCGGTGGGCGAGCAGTACGTCGACTTGAGGCCGCGCACTAGTTCCGGGCCGTACCTTCAGGACGGATCTGTGATCGCGATGCGCGACACGAGGATTCCGCCGCCGGTTGGGCCGATGCTGGACAAGCTCAGCGCGCTGGTCGACACCATCCCGCAAGACAAGCTCAGTGCGTTGCTAGATGAGTCGTTCAAGGGCTTCAACGGGTCTGGCTATGACTTGTCATCCCTGTTCGATTCGTCATCGACGCTGACTCATGACCTGAATAGTGTCGCCGACCGCGCGGCGACACTACTGGAGGACAGCCAGCCGTTGCTGGACTCACAAGATGAGAGCGCCGACGCGATCCGGGTGTGGGCGCACAGCCTGGCCGGGGTCACCGACCAGCTGGTGACCAACGATGCCCAGGTGCGGACCCTGCTGCAGAACGGCCCCGGCGCAGCTGATGAGGCCTCTCGCCTGCTCGATCAGCTCAAGCCGACGCTGCCGGTACTGCTGGCCAATCTCACCACTTTGGGCCAGGTCGGCGTCGTCTACCACGCGTCGCTCGAAGAGCTGCTTGTCTTGGTTCCGCCATTGTCCGCCTATTTCCAGTCATCCTACGGTGGCAACAATCCGACCGGGGAGGCAGTGGGCGACTTTCGGGTGTCGGTCGAAGACCCGCCCGCGTGCACGGTGGGCTTTTTGCCGCCCTCGGCGTGGCGTTCACCCGCCGACACCACGAGCATCGACACTCCAGACGGGCTCTACTGCAAGCTGCCCCAAGACTCGCCGATCGCCGTCCGCGGTTTACGCAATGCCCCGTGTCAGAACAATCCTGGAAAGCGGGCGCCGACAGTCCAAGAATGCTACAGCGATCAGCCGTACCAGCCGCTGGCCATGCGCCAGCATGCGCCGGTCCCTCGCTGATAGACCCGAACTTGGTACAGCAGGGCGTTGCCCCGGATGACAGAACCACGTTTGGTAACCAGATCTACGCGCCCATTGAGGGCACACCACTACCGCCCGGAGCAGGTCCCCCGTCCGGCCCGCCGCCGGGAGGAGTTCCGCCGCCCGGGCCGGAACCGCCCGCGCCAACGCCTGCGCCGTTCCCACCACCACCGCAGACCCCGCCGCCAACGCCCAGCGCGCCCGGTGACGGGCCGACAGCCGCGCCCAGCGCCTTCACCACCAACGGGCGTGGAGCAAATCCGACTCTAGCTGTCACACCATACGATCCACAGACGGGCTACTACGCCGCATTCGATGGTCAGACTTACCGGCAGACCGATCTGGTGAGCGGTGCACCGAAGTCGTGGCGCGACCTGATCTTCACGGGTGGCCCGTAATGCACAACGTCACCATGCGATTGCTGATTCGTGGCACGTGCGGAGTGCTGGCGGCCATGCTGGCGGCGGTCATCTGCGCGGCTCCGGCGCATGCAGCCGCGTGTGACGTCCCGTTCAACGGAACCTTTACCGCGACCTCCGATGGTCAATGGGCAATGACGAGGGATTCGTATCACGACGAGGCCACCGTCGTGGCCACTTGGACTGTCACCACCACTTGCAGCGATTACCTCGACTGCACCGGCAAAGTGACCAGCGACCAGGGCTGGACCGGAAATGCCGTATGTGACGGCGGGACTTGGACTGTCACTCACGATATACCCGGCTGGGAGCCGTGCGCCGACGGCACCGCCGTCACAGGGCAGCAGAAATTCATGTTCGTCACGATTGACAACCCGAACGAATTCACCCACTCGGGCCAGACCGTCGGGCCAAGCGGCGGCTGCGGCAAGAACCAGTGGCTGACAATCAGAATGCCATTCAAGCTCACCAAGATTGGGTGACCACCTCCTGCGCGAGGATTGCTAGGCTGCGCGGCAGGCGATCCCGCGGATCACGGTGTCACGAGCAAGAATGAGCGCCGCGCGAGTCCCTTGCGCTCGAACGATGTTGGGTATCCAGATGGCGTCCATCACGTGGTCGGACTAGCACGACTTGAGTCGAAGGTTTGAAGTTGTTAAACGTTCCGCGGAAGCTCACGGCTCAGTCCTCGTCGTCGGGGTTGTGCCAGTCCTCCGTTGTATAGTTCCGGGCGAACAGGACAACCTGGCGTGAATCCAGTCGTGAAAAGTGCCTGCAGCTTTGGACTTTGTTGATGGACCGAACCTCGTACTCGATCCCCGCCCTTATATAGCTTGTCGAACTCAATGATGTTGTCGCAGAACGACCTCAGATCAGGATGAAGGGACGCAAGCAGCCTGCGGTCCGGCTTACGCATCGCCCCGTGAATCTCCATTATCATCTGGATGACGGTGGGATTGCCCGGTTTGCTTGCAAGTTCGGCCTTCAAGTCTGCATTGATCTTCCTCGAGTCAAGCAGCGCACTGCGATCCATGTTCAACCGCCCGCGATGAGAGTCAGCGCCCTAAACCGCAAGCCGTGGGACCACTTTCATGGACCGCAGTGCGTAGTGCAGGTTCTCTAACTACGTCGCATGTCTGACTTACTAGCACCACCCCCAATGGAGCTCGCCACGTGACCGAATCATTCGACACCTCGGGTACGCCCGCGGCTGAAACTGGTTGACGGGCAAGGCTAACCGCTCGGCCGCCACTGAGCGCTTTTCGTCGCCGGCAAGGCACACCGCTCGACGGCCCCCGAAAATTAGTGCACGGAGCACCCCTGCGCCGGGCTTAGCGTTGAGGCCATGAGCGAAGATGCCTACCGCCCGCCGCCGGTGACTCCGTTCGGCGGCTGGGTGCCCGATGAGAAGACCGGCCGGCTCCGACCGTTGGAAACCGCTCCGCACATCGGCGGGTTCGCCCCGCCCGGCACCGGTAAGACACGCAAGTGGCTGGCTCAAAGCGCGGTGTTGTGGCCCGGCCCGGCGTTTGTCTCGTCAAGCAAGGATGACTTGATGCAGATGGTGGCGTCGCGGCGCTATGGCCGCTCCGCGCTGCTGGATTTGCGGCCGGTCAGCGCCCCGTACTATCCGAGCGAATTCCAAAGCTACCGGTTTGATCCGACCGCGCTGATCGCCACCCTGGCCGACGCGCAGACGGTCGCTGAGACACTGCTGAGCACATCGGCGGTCGCGTTGGGGGGTAACTCGTTTCGCACGGGCGCCGATCCGGGGCCGTGGAATGAGTTGGCGTTCGGCCCGTTGAGCTGTCTGCTGTTCGCGGCCAGTCCGGCGTGCACGGGTCAAGGAATGGAGTGGACGCTGGCCGCCGCCGAAGACGTCGAGATGCCAAGGGCGAAGGCGTTTCAGATGAGCCTGACCCCGTCGTGGGCGTGTGCGGCGGCGTGGTCGCAGGACAAACTGTTTGAGTCGCGGGTACGCGGGGTGCTCGACATGGAACCCAAGCAGCGCGACTCGGTGAAAATCACGGTGACAAAGGTGCTCACCGCCTGGCTGCGCACCGCCGCGCGCGACCGCGCGCTGCCGACGCTGGACTTGTCGTTTCTCGATGACCCCCACGCGACGGTGTATCTGCTCACCCCGGCCGATGGAACCGTTGCGCCGCAGGCGATCACGTTGATGGATCAACTGATCAACCGCCAGCGCGTCAAGGTCGCGCAGTGGGAGGAGTACGCCCGCATCGGGATGTATCTCGACGAGGTCACCAACACGCCGCTGCCGCGTCTGCCGCAATACCTGGCCGAGTCACGCGGCCTGGGTGTGTCGATATGCTTTGCTGCTCAGGCGAGTTCGCAACTGGATGCGGTGTACGGGCCGCTGCAGGGCCGCGCGATCCGCGAGGTCGTGCCGGCCACCTTGATCATGTACGGCTCACACGAGCGCGAGTTGATGGAGTCGGCGGCGTTTTGGGCGGGCAAGACCACCCGCAGCCACCAGTCCTACGACCACAACAGGGACGACAAGTCGACAAGCCGCACGTTCGGCAACGCGCTGGAGCCCGAAGAGCTCATGCCCCTCAACGACCAGCAGGCCCGCCTGATTGTCCGCGGCACCGAGGGCCGCATGGTCAACCTGATGGATTTTGCCGCCTTCGTGAAATACCTCGACGAGCTGCGGGCCGCGCGCGCGAAAATAGTGCACGAGCACCCCTTTGGGCGGACTTAGGCTCACTACATGCCGGATCGCAGCGACAAGTTCGACGAGGTGCGCCGCGCATGGATCGCCGCCCACCAGGGCTGGTCGACGATTCAGCGCCGACGCGCCGAACAGTTGGGCCGCAAGGTGCGCGCCCGTCAGCGCGCAATGGCCGCCGCGGTTCCCGATCCCCATGACGACACCGTCCTGCCGCAGTTGTGGCTGCGCACCACGCACTCACCGGCCTCGCAGGTGGAAGCGATTCTGGTCGCGGCGGTCGCGATGATCGCTCCGTTGGGCTGGCTTGGCGGCTATGCGCTGAAATGCGTTGTCACCCGTCTGATTCCGCGCACTCTGCGGGCCTACCCGATCGCCGGGTTTGTGTGGGCCGGCGCTGTGCTGGGGCTGCTGACTGTGACGCTCTATGACCCGGCGCCCACATTGGGTCAGATCGTCGTCATGCCGTGGCTGTGTGTGCAGGTCGCCGCGGTGCCGGTGGTCGCCGGCGTGTACGGCATCGCGCGAGGGTTGGCTTGCGGTGACCGGATCAGATCGTTGGTGGCCGCTGACCCCGCCGAAGCGCAGCATCACCGCTGAGGACGCCGCGGACATCCTGGGACCCTACGACACGACCGGTCCGGGACTGCTGGAGCCACGTCAGTTGCCCAACCACGGCCAACGGTCACACCCGTGGTGAGCGCCGCGCCGGTGCTAGCCGCCGACCTCGGCCACGGCGGGATCGTCGGCGCTGTCGGCGGGATCGACGCCGAACTCGTGCAACAGGTGCTCGTCGGCGAGGAATTCCTCAACGAGACGGTCGTGAACGGCGCTGAGCCGATCGAGGCGATCGTCGAGCCCGGCCACATCACGGCGGGTCCGCGCAATCTCCTCGTGAAGCTGAGTGAGCAGCCGCGAAACGACTTCGTCGGCGGCCATCGGTTGGGCGGCCTGTTCTTTGGCGCGGCCGCGGCGGGTGGCCCGGGCGGTGATGGTCAGCGGGAAGCCGCCCAGCATGATGACCGCCGCCGAACCGGGCTGCCAGCCCAGGGTGGCGTCGATGCGCAGCAACGTGCGCACCGTCGGGGTGGCCTGGGTGTCTGTGTCGCGTGCCCTGGGCAGTGTGCTCGGGTCGGGAAAGCCGCGGCTGGCGGCGTCCTTCTTGGTCAGCTGCAGCTGCGCCAGCCGGGCGTCGACGAAGTGCATAAGTCGCGGAACGCCGTCGGCGGTCACGGTCATAAACCGCAGACTACCGCACCAGATGCGCGAAGTCGGCACACGTTTGCTGCGCGCCGAGATTTGTCACCCCACGTCGTTAGGGTCCACGCATGAGAACTATCGCAGGCCTGTTCGTCGGGCTGTTTCTACTGATGGCCGCCACCATGGCGATCGTCGTCACGGCCATTGTGCACGCGCTGATCCAGCTGCTTCCCGTGCTGGTGGTGGTGGCAGTGGTCCTGGTCGTGGCGCATCTCGTGCGTGCCCGCCCGGGGGCGCCCATCGCGGCGCCGTCCCCGATCCGCCCGGCACTGCCGCCGCCGGCGAGCAGCCGCACGCGCCAGCAGCCGTGCGGCTACGGCCCTACCCGCCGGCAGCCGCCGTGGGGCCCGAGCCCTCAACCCGTATGGGTGCTGGTGCCGGCGGGGTGGCTGGTTCCCGCCCAGCAGCGCCACTACCACCGCGACGTGATCGACGCCGAGGTGATCAGGGAGGACGGCCGTGCCTGAGGTTCGGGCCGCAGAGACCCTCAACCCCGACCCCGAAGACGCAGTGGGCGGCATCGCTGCTTTTTGACCGCGACCCCTCACCGGCCCCGCCGGCGGTGAGTGCGAGCACCGATCAAGACGAGGGCGTTCTCGACGAGCTCGACGACACCGACAACGGTGACGCACCGCCGAACACCGATGATGCTGACGGCGTCGACGACAGGCATCCCGAGGCGGTGGATCTCGACGACCCGCCGCAGCCCGGCCCCGGCGACGCACAGCCCGGCGATGAGGCCGAGGACCCCGACACCAACGCCGGGGCCAAGAAAACCGCCCTTGTGCTGGGGGTGGGGCTGGTTGTCGCGGTGGTCGCGATCTTCGCGGGGCTGACCGTGTTCAGCCGCCACGATCCCGCTGCGCGGCAGGACGCGCCGAGGGCAAGAGTGGCGGCGCAGCCAACGGCGGCTCCCGCATCGTCGGCGGCGCCGCCGGATTCCGATCAGGCCGTCGCGTTCACCGCCAGCGCGAACTGCCCGGCCGGCTCCACATCGGCGCAGGCGCTGACGGACACTGCCAGCGATTCAGCGTGGGTGTGCGTGCGCGGCGCGCCGGGCGGGCAGGTCGACGGCCAGGTCCTGCACATCGACCTGGGCCGCAGCTACCTGCTCACCGCGGTGGCGATCACGCCGGGCTGGGTGGCCAAAACCCCGGGCGGCAAGGACGAGTGGCTGGCCCACCGGGTGGTGACCGCGGCTGCAGTACATCTTCAACGACGACGAGCGCACCATTTTCACCCAGGACACCGCCAACACCCACGGCCCGGTGACCACGCCGTTGCCGAAGAAGGTGCTCGCCTCGCGGGTCACGGTGATCATCTTGCAAACGTCACGCCCGCCGGCCTCGCCGCTGCCCAGCAGGGACCCGTCGGCGCAGGCGCAGCCGGGATTCCTCGACTCGGTGCTGGGCGCCGACGCCGGCCCAGCCCCCGCGGATGCCACCCAGACCAGCCAGCCCAACCCGATGGGTGAAACCACCAGCGATCCGGTCGACTCCACGTTCGCGGTCGCGGCGATGCAATTCTTTGGCCACCAACCGAATTGAGGCACCGCCGATGCCGTTGTCGAGAACCTGGCAGGCCCGGCTGCGGCGCTTACGCGCCCAGAGCAGCCACGTCGGCCGGGCCGCTGTGGTGGCGGGCGCGATCTTCGGCGCGGCCGCCGGGTGCAAGGTATTCCTGGCGCCCGATCACCCCGACATCGCCGCCACCGCCCAGCGCGTGACCAACCAGGCCGACCAGGTGGGCGCGTTCGCCGCGGACTTTGTCACGACGTGGCTGACCGCAACCACCGCACAGCGCGCCTCGCTGCAACGGTTCATCACCTTGTCCGACAACGCGATACAGCTGCCTGCCACCCCGGCCGCGGTGGTCACCACGCCGCAGGTGGTGTCGGTGATCCACACCGGCACGCTTTCCGACGCCGAGTTGTATGCGGCGACCATCTCGGTCAACCAGCGCCCGTACGCCTCGGCCGAATCGACCCGCGCCTTCTATCGGGTGCCGGTGTCGATGTGGAGCTACCAGCCTCGCGCGTTGGGGTTGCCGGCGCGGGTCAATGGGCCCGGCCCGGGCGCTGATTTCAAGATCACCTACCGCCAGGCGCTCAGCGCCGACAGCCCTATCTTCGCCGTGGTCAGCGGCTTTATCCGCACCTATCTGACCGCAACCACTGGTCTTGACCGCTATGTGTTGGCCAACACCGTGCTGGCCCCGGTCGGGGGGTATCAAAGCGCGGTGGCGACCTCGGCGTCGGCGGATCGCCCGGTGCCCGACAGCGCCGCGCCGGGCACCCAAATTCACGTCCTGGCCACCGTGGTCGCGCAGACTTCGCAGTTTGCCAACGTCAACTTGTCATATCCGCTGACGCTGGAAAATAGTGGCGGGACCTGGATGGTGGCGGACATAGACTTAATGCCACAAATCAACGAGGCCGAGCCGAATCCAATCGCCACGACACATAGCTGAAACTGGAGGACCGGGCGATGACCGAAACCATTTATGCGCAAACACAGACACACATTGTTGCCGTCGGTGGCTTGTTCTCGTCGGGAACCGACCTGATCTGGGCCACGATGGGTTTCTTGGGAGCACTGGCCCTGCTGATGGGCACGCTGTCGGCGATCGGCAAGGTCAAGAAGGAAGGCACCGGCGCCGGCATCACCTCCCAGCTCGGCGCGATCGTTTTCGGCGTGCTGGTGGTGCTCTCGGCGGGGATTGCGGCGATGGTCACCCATGAAGCCAGCAACCACGGCATCCGCAACACGGTGCACGTCGACTCGCCGTGGGGGCAGTGATCGTGGCCAACGACGCCGCGGCCAAGATCTACTCCGATCAGCGCACGGTGACCGTCTACCTGGGCGACTCCGGTGACGGGTTCACACTGCCGGGCAAGGAGAAGTGGCGGGCACCCGACGCGATCGCGTTCGTTACCGGCGGTCTGATCACCGCCGCGGCCGTGACGGTCAACCTCGACAGCGGTTATGCGCTTCGCATCCTCGTCGTGGGGATGGTGTTGACCGTCACCGCGGTGTGGCTGCTGTCCAAGCTGCCCTCGACCCGCCCGTCGCTGATCACCCGGTCGATGTGGTTGTGGGAGAACCTGCGGCCGCGGGTGCGCTCGTCGCACGGGCCGCGACGGTAAGGAAACCCACCGGTGTCATCGTCGCAAGCCCCGCTCGGTGTTGTCGGCAATCTGCGCTTCACCGCCGCCGGGGTGTATGCCGAATACCTGATGTCTGGGCTGCCGTTCATTTTCCTTTCCGAACAGTGGCAAGACACCGTCGCCGCCGAACATGGCGAGCTGTTACGCACGTCGCCCTCGGGTCCGTCGATCAGCGGGCTGACGGTGCCGGTGCCTACCCGCAGCCATCACCCGCCGCATGCTCTACGCTCACCCCGACCTGCACGACGGCGCCACCTCGGCAGACGACATACCGGCCTGCTGTGCGCCCGTGGATTCGGCATTGCCGCACCTGGGAACCCGCGCTGAACCGTCACCGGCCGCGCCGGCGCATCTTCTGGCTGAGCATTCCGTTGGATTACGGCCTGAGCGGGCAGACCACAACGGGGACATGGCAGCATCTGCTCGACGTGGTGCGGGGCAAAGACAAAGACACCGCATCCTCGCTGGCGGCCTACCGCGAGCGCGCCGCCCAGATGGTGGCTGCGCTGCCCGGGGCGTTCTTTGTCAAACCCGCCAGCGTTGAACAGATTTGGTGGCATTGGAACTACACCGCCAGCCGCGGGGTGTGGCCGCATCCGCTGCCAACCACGCCGTACGACCCGCATGCCCGGCTGCCCGCCTCCGCGTTCACCGCGGTGCATTTCGACCCGTCGGGCGCGGCGCTGCGCGGCCGACGTTGGCGCGCCGCGCGCACCGACGCGGAGGTGTTCGTGCGCACCTACCGAGATGCCGACGATGGTGTGGCGGACTCGTATCAGGCGTTTGTCGCCCTCGAGGGCTTCCCCGACACCGGCATCGCCTGGCCGAAAGCCACCATCTTCAAACAGCTCGACGACCTCACCCGTCCCGACACCACACTGGACTGGACCATCCACACCACCTTCAGCTCGGCTGACACCGCGGTGGCCACAGCGCAGAACACCATCCTCAACATTCACGACCAGTTCCGCCAGCGCGGCCGCCACGCCACCAGCGACGACGAACTGATCCGCAAATTGGCCTCGGGTAAGGAACTGGCTTCCGAACTCAAGCGCGGCACCGCCGAGCGCGGGGTGAACGTGTCCATTGTCATCGCCGCGGCCGCCGCCGACCCTGACCGGCTCAACAGCGCCGTCGACTCGCTGATCCGTGCGCAGCGCCGCAACAACATCGGCTCCAAACGCCGGCGCGGCAGCCAAACCACGCTGTGGCGGGCGTTCAATCCGGGCACCGAGCACACCGCGGCGCTGGGCGAGTTCCGCAACCCCACCACCACCGCGCGGTTCGCCAGGTTCGTGCCGCTTTTGACCAGCAAGTTGGGCAACAACACCGGCGTGCCGTTGGGGATGAATGTGACCAGTCCCGGCCTAAGTGATGTGGTGTTGCTGGATCTGCTGAACGCGCCGGCCCGGGAAAACCCGGCCAACCTGGTGATCTGCGGATCACCGGGGCGCGGCAAATCGCAGTGCGCTAAGAATTTGAACTGGTCATGGCTGGCGTTGGGTGCCGGTCTGCATCTTTTCGACCCGACCGACGCACGCGAACATGAACGCGCGCTCACCGATTTCGACGACAAAATAGTAATCGACCCGACTCGGCCGAAATTTAGTCTCGACGGATTACGAATATTTCCATTTGAAGAGGCCGCCGAACGCACCATCGACCATTTGCTGCCGCAATTAGGTTTTTCAGCTCTGAGCCAGCAGGCTAAGCGGCTCAACGCGCATCTGGATCCCGAGTCACGTGAGGTGAACGGCATCGGCAGCACACGCCAACTGATCGAGTATCTGCGCCACCTTCGTGAGGGACGAGTCGGCGCCGACGACGACCTGCTGATCGCGCTGGAAGGGCTGCGCACACAACGGCTGCTGGGCCCGCTGTTCGACGAAACGCTTCCGGTACCGAAACTGGCATCGACGCAGTGCGTGATCTGGAACTTCGGCGGCCTGGAACTGCCCACCGCCGACGAGGAGTACACCGCGCACCTGCACGACAAGGCCGCACCGGGCAAGCACGCCGCCCAGGCGCTCTACGGGTTGGGCGTCGAACTGGCGCAATCGATTTTTTTCTCCCGGCCCGATCGGCCCGACATCCTCGAAGTCGAGGAGTGCGCCTCGTGGACGCATTCAGCGGGCGGGCAGAAGACCGCCAACAAGATCATCCGGCAGGGCCGCAAGGCCTGGACCGGCTTTGTCGGTATCAGCCAGCACCCGATCAAGGATTTCGCGGTGCTCGAGGACGAGTTCATCGACCAGCGGCTGTGCCTGGGCTTCAAGAAGTCCGAGATCGCCAGGGCCACTTTGCAGTGGTGCGACCGCGACCTGGACCGCCACCCCGATCTGCTGCGCAACTATGTCGAGAACACCAGCCCGGTACAGCTGGTCGACCATGGCGACGACGCGATCGACACCCGCCACGGCAAGGTCATTCCCGGCCGCGAGGGTGAAGCATGGTTTGTCGACGAGTTCGGCGGGTTCGGCAAGCTGCGGCTGTTCGAGGCCCCCACCAGCCAGCTGGCCGGCCTGTTCGACACTAATCCGCACCGCAACCGTCAACGCAACCGCGCGATCAGCTGATGATGGCGCGGCTGCACTACTGGTATTTGACCCATCCGCGGTGGGGACGGCCCGCCCTGCTGCTGGCGGCGCTGCAGGGTTTGGCGGTCGCGGCGGTGTGCGCGGCTCCGCAAGCCAGCGCGTCGACGAACGCCTCGGTGCTGGACTGGACGGGCTTGAAAGACGGCTACGGGGTGCCGATCGGCGACTACTACCTGGCGATCGCCTCGGTGCGCGATCAGATCACTCAGGCCGGACCGGGCGTGAGCTGGAACCCGCAGACGTGGCTGCAGTGGAGCATGCATGCGCTGGAGGCGATGGCCTACAGCCTCACCGCGGCCAACGTTCTCACCGCTGAGGCCGGTCTGTTCATCGGCGTCGTCGCGGTGGCGCTGTGGGTCATGAAGATCACCGTGTCCACCTACTGGCTGACCGTTATCGGTGAGATCGCCCGCGCCATCGCCGGCGCCGTCATCCAGGTCACGACGCAAATCGGGCTGCTGGTGCTGGCTGTGCCGATCGGGGTGTTCTGCGGTGTGGCCACCATCAAGCGTGGCGAGGCGGGCCGCGGTGCGACGATGATCTTGATCGCGTTGACGCTGCCGGCGCTGTCGGTGGCGGTGTTCGCCGACCCCGCCGGCGAAATGTATGGCCCCAACGGTTTGTTGGCGTTCGGCCGGCGGGTGGGCTTCAGCGTCGCCGAGGCCGGCACACACAACGGCTCACTGGCCGGCCCGGGCGGCGCTGACGTGGACGCGCTGACCGCCAGCTTGATCACGCACACGGTGCGGGAACCGTTGCAGCTGTGGAACTTTGGCCACGTCGTCGACCACGTCGGCGGCTGCGGCGCGGCATGGTCGGCGGCCGTGCGCTCCGGCACAGGTGACGCCCCGATCAAGGCCATGGCCGCCTGCGGCGACCGCGCCGCGGTCGCTTACGCCCAACAGCTCGACGGCAACAACATCTGGGTCGGCGCGGTGTTCGTGCTGACCGCGCTGTTGCTCGGGTTTTTCATGGTGGTCTCCGGCTGGGCTGTGCTGAAGGTGTCGGTCAAGGCGATCTGGACCACCGTCATCGTCCTGCCGACCTTGTGGGTGGGCGCCATCCCCGGCGCGCCGCAGCGCCGCGCTCTCGACGTTGTGTGGCAGTTCTTCCGCCACGGCGTGGAGGTCATGGTCTACATCGTGTACGTCAGCGCGATCGGCCTTGCGGTGGAACGCATTGTGGCAAGCCCACTGCCGGGCGAGCTGGGCGGCAACAACCCGTTCGCGCATGTGCTGATGATGGGTGCGGTGTCGATCGCGGCCTACATGCTGTTGCGCCACATTCGCGCCGACTTGTCCGGCCGGCCCCGCGGCCGCGGCTTGTTGGGCCGTGGCGCTGACGTGGCCTTGGGGCTGGGCATGCACGCCGCGACCGGGGGAGTGGGCTCGGCGGCACTGTCTGGTGCTAAGGGCCTGCGCAGCCGACTGGGCGGCGGCCGCACACCGTGGGAGCAGCTCGACAAGGCCGCCGACCAGGCCGCCGACGTGCACGGCGGCCCGCAGCCCGGCGTCGATCCGGTACCCAACACACCCGATGCGGGCGCCGGCAGCTCAAGCGGGGCAGCGGATTTCAGCGCGGCACCCCCATCGGGTGCAGGGGACGCACCACAAGGCGGGGACGCCGGCGCGGCCGCCGCGAGCGGATCAACCCAAAGCGGCCCGACAGGCGCGCAACTGACCGACTCGGTGGGCGTCTCGGGTGTGGCCCCGATCATCGACCAGCTCATCGGCAGCAGGGCCGGCGGGCGACGCCAGCCCGCCCCCCGTGGTTCATCGCGCCAGTCGATGCAGGCTGACCCCGAGACGGCATTGCGCCCTCCCGCGTCCGGCCCGTCAAGCGTGTCGGAGGCTGGTGAGCCCGCGCAGGTCGCGCCGATCACCGATTCCGGCGTCGGGGCGGGCGAGCCGCTGCCGCCCGAACCCCCACCTGAGGACGCACCCCCACCACCGGAGGACGGGGGGCCCGCGCCGGCGCAACCGACTAGCGTCAATCCCATCGTCGACGACACCCCATAGCCGAGGATCAGCCACCGATGAGCTCCCCAACCGAGCAGCGCCGGTCATTCGACGCCGCAATGGATCACTACCGGGCCGGTAACACCGCCCACGCGTTGAGCGTCTTCACCGAGATCACTACCGCCGCCCCCACGATGTCGGATGCCTGGCTTGGCCGCATGGCCTGCGGGGACCACAGCCTCGACACCCTGGCCGGGGCCCACGAACACTCCCGGGCGCTGTATCGCGAAACCCGCCGCATCGGCCTGAACGACGGGACGCTGCACGCCCTTCCCCCCGCGCCGTTGTATCTGGCCATACCGGTGTGGTCACGCTCGACCATCGCGTTGGCCTATGCGTCGGCGCTGATCCTCGCACGAGCGATACGACCAGGCCGTGCAGCTGCTCGACGACCCGATCATCGCCGACGACACCCAAGCCGCCCAATGGCGCCAATTCGTCGCCGCCTGCCTGTATTTCAAGACGCACCGCTGGCCCGATGCCCGCGATGTCACCGCGGTATCGCCGCCGGCGCACGCGACCTACACCGCGCCCGAAGTCACTGCGGCGGTCACCGCGCTGTCGGCGAGCGCCTCAGCCAGTCTTGGCCGGGTGCAGGAGGCGCTCAAGCTGCTCGACACGATCCACACCACCAACCCGGTGCTGGCCGCCGATGTCGCGTTGACCCGGGGATGGTGCCTGCGCGAGCTGGGCGACGAAGACGGCGCCGCGGCGGCGTTCCAGGCGTGCGTCGTCGACGGGCAGCTGCTGCCCGCCGCGCGCGAGGCGATCGGCAACCCGCGGCTGCGGCTGATCGTGACCGACGCCGACACCATCGCCACCCGCACCGATAAATGGGACCCGGCCACCGAAACCAGCCGCGAACAGCGCGACGCCGCGGCGCTGGCCGACGAGCAGCAGGCGGTGCTGGACAAGGCGCAGGCCCGCCTCGACGAGCTGATCGGCCTGGAGGGGCCCAAAGAGCAGATCGCGGTGTGGCGCACCGAGATTCAGATCGACCAGCTGTTGGCCGCCCAGGGCCAGGAAACGTCGGCCACCAACGAAAACCACATGGTGCTGGAAGGCCCACCGGGCACAGCCAAGACCACGTTCGCGCGCATCGTCGCCGAAATCCTGTTCGGGCTGGGCAAAATCCAGCGGCCCGAGGTCAAGGAGGTCACCGAGGAGGACATCGTCGTCGGCTACGTCTCCCAGACCGCCGAACGCATGAAGGCGGTGTGCGAGGAGGCCCTGGGCGGGGTGTTGTTCATCGACGAGGCCTACCGGCTGGTTCCCGAACACGAAGGCCACTCCTTCGGCAAGGACGCCATCAACACCCTGCTGAAATACATGGAAGATTTCCGCGACCAGCTGGTGGTCCTCGCCGCCGGCTACCCCAAGGAGATGCGGCGGTTCATGGCCGCCAACCCCGGCTTGGCGTCACGGTTTCACTTCACGCTTGACCTTCGACAGCTACACGCCCGACGAGATCGTGCAGATCGGGCGGCACATCGCGGCCAAGGAGAAGATCGCGCTCGCCGAGTCGGCGTGGCCGCTGCTGCACGCTGAGGCCGACCGGCTGCGCAACACCGTGCTGGAGACCGGCACCGCGCTCGACGTTGCCGGCAACGGCCGCTACGCCCGCAAGGTGGTCATCGCCTGCAAGCGTGAACGCGCCCGCCGGCTGCACACGGTGGCGCCCCAGGAGCTGGCCGAACTCGCCAAGGCTGATCCGGCCGTGTTGACCGTCAACGACGACGACATGCGCCGGGCGCTGGCGTCGGCGCTGACCGGCAGTGACGGCGCCGGGCGCCAACTGATCACCGCACCGTCTTCCCGCGCGCACGCCGAACGCGGCTGGTTGACATCGGCGGTCGACGGGAAAAGCGAAGTGGATCAGCCAGACGGCTTCTCTGTAAATCCGTCGGCTCACGCCGATGCGCAGGTTCGAATCCTGCTGCTCACTGCTCACTGCTGCTCACTGCTGCTGCTCACTGCTGCTCACTGCTGCTCACTGCTGCTCCTGCACTGCTCCTGCTGCTGCCGGGGGCACAGCTCAGAAGCAATTTTTACACCCGCCAAGAATGACGGGCCACCGCTTATTCACCGCTTATGACGGACCTGATTCGTCATCAGCGGCCACAGCGCGGTCCAGCAACTCGGCAACCTGCAAGTGGACCCGACCGCGAATCACGTAGCGGGCCTGCGTCATCGAGGCCCCAGCCGAATAACTATTGTGCCCGGCGGTCCCTGGATCTCGAAGTTGTTGTTGCGCTGGGGGATCGGCTATCGGAACGGCCCGTCAGGCGACGCGCCACGGACGAGACACGGTGCCTCGTCCGTGGCGCAACGGCCGAAAGACTTCCCCACCCTCGGCTACTTCTTGCCTTTGCCTTTGCCCTTGGCCTGGGCCAAGTCGCTCGCGGCGACGCTTTTTTCCGCCTTCGTCGCCGATTTGCTCCCTAGCTGCTTGCCGGCGAGACTCGCGTCCTTCTTGCTTGTCGCCATCTCTTTCCTCCTTCCCACCGAGATAGGCCGTCCCGGCTCCCCGGCGTCCGCAGCGGACTCCACTTCGACGGTAAGCGGACGCTCGGCTGGCTCGCCATAGCGTTCCTGAGCGGCCTGGCGGCTGGTGCCGAGCATGGCTGCGATCTGAGTCCACGTGTGTCCGTGCACCCGGGCCTCGGCCACGGCATCGGCCAACTCCACCTGGCTCCTGGCAACAGCGCGTACGGCATCGCCGATGCGGCGCAACCGACTGGCATCAGCGTCCGGCGAAGCAATAGCCGCCGGGTCGAGCGAGTCGAGCCACCGCTCGGCGGCGTCGGCGGCTTGCTGGAGCTGTTCGCGGGTTCGGGGCATGTCCATCACCTCTATAAGTGCTCGTAGAACTTGGGGCGGAGCGCCATGGCGTGGATCGCCACGGGCTGGCCGTCGTCGTCGAGAACGACGACCTCAAGGAGCCGGCCGGTCCGGTCGGCACCGATGTAGAGGTCACGGTCGCCCTGGCCCACTACGCGGATGGCGTTGCGGATTGCGTGCTCGATGTCCTCGTCGGCAACACCGTGCTTACGGGCGTTGTCCGCGATCTCCACCTATGCAGGTTACCTTGCCCGCCGTCGCCGCGCAAGTTACCTTGCGCACCCCGGGAACTGCGTGCGGACCGCAACCCACGTGAGACAGGATCTGATCATTCCCGTTTGTCTAGAAAAGAGACAGTGTGGGTGCGTCCCGGCCGGGCGATGCCTCAAACATGAAGCTGCCATCAAACCCGGCACGGTTCAGTAGTACTCCCGGACGTAGCCGAGGGCCTTCTCGAAGACATCGTTGTCGCGGATCTTGAACTGGACGTAGAGCGTCTTGCGGAGCGCCTGCCGGACCTCCTGGTCGCCGCGAATAGTGCGACTGCCAGCCCTCGAAGCGGACGCCCCGGACAACCTCGTCGATCCGGTTGACGATGTTCTCGACGATGACCGGGGTGCCGTCGCTCTGGAGGGCCTCGAACAGCTCGGTGAGCGCGGCCTTGCCCTGCTCCTCGCGGGGTACTTCTGTCGATGGCTTTCTCCGCCGCGACGGTGTCGCGGGCCAGCTCCAGGAGTTCGCGCAGGAAGTCGAGGCTGGACTGCTGGATGTCGGCGTACTTCTCGCGCAGTGCGTTCAGGCGGTGGCCGAGTTCGACGAACACCGGGTTGTTGAGGTGACGGGCGATCCGAGCGGTGATCTGCTTCTCGATCTCCTCCGGCGGGATGTCCTTGCGCTTGCCCTCATCAGGTCCTCGATGGTTTGGGCGTCGAGCACGATCGTCTCCAGGTCAGCGCTGCGGCACCTCGACCTGGACGTGCTGGTTGATGAGGTCGAGGGTCTTGGCGCCGAGCGCATGCCAGACGAGCCGGCCGGTGATGTCGGAGGGGCGGACGGACTCGTAGACGTCGGTCAGCCACCGGTAGTCGGCCTCGTGCTCGCGCCAGCATCGGGTCCGGGCTGAGGCCTCCCAGAGCTGGGACACGAGGCTGTAGGCCAGGCCGAAAGCGTCTTTCTGTGCATCGTCTGCGATCGCCGCCTGAGCCTGGATCGAGGCCCTCGTAGCCGCCGACGGTGCGGTCCACGCCTGGGAAGAAGGCGAGCGCCGCGTCGATGGCCGGTGCGAGCTGCGCCTTAGTTCCGCGATGTTGGAGATGATCTGCTTGACGACGGACTTCTCGTCGAACTTGAATGCCTTGGCGACGTTGTCGAACACGCCGAGGTAGTCGACGACCAGGCCGTGGGTCTTGCCGGCGGGTAGACCCGGTTGGTGCGGGTGATGGCCTGCAGCAGCGTGTGTTCCTTGAGCGGCTTGTCGAGGTACTGGGCAGTACAGGATCGGGGCATCGAAGCCGGTCAAGCAGCTTGGCGGTGACGATGATGATCTTCAGCGGGTCGGCGGGGTCGTTGAACCGCGCGGTGACCTGCTCCAGGTCGTCTCGGCCAGGGGTCCACGGCGCCCACCCGGCGGGTCCTCGCGGGACTTGCTCATCACGATCGTCGACGCCTCGGCGGGCAGGTGCTTGTCGAGCTCCGCCTTGTAGGCGACGCAGGTGGGCTTGTCGTAGACGACGACCTGGCCTTGAAGCCCTCCGGGTCGACCTTGGCCTGGAAGTGGTCCGCGATGTCGGCGGCGATCTTCCTGACCCGGTCGTCGGCGCCTTGATGAGCGCCTCGATGGAGGCGGCCTGCTTCGACAGCTTGATCTTGTCGTCTTCGGTGAGGTCGTGCTCGCCGCGAGAGTTCCTCGAAGGCGGCGTCGATGGCCTCCTGCGTCGATGTGGATCTCGCTGACAGGCGCGGCTCGAAGTGCAGCGGGAGGGTCGCGCCGTCGCGGATCGAGTCCTGCATCGAGTAGCGGGACAGGTAGCCGCCCTCGTCCTGCGGGGAACCGAACCACATGAACGTGTTGCGGTCCCGCCTGTTGATCGGGGTGCCGGTGAGGCCGAACAGGAACGCGTTGGGCAGCGCCTCGCGCATCTTGCGCCCGAAGTCGCCCTCCTGGGTGCGGTGGGCCTCATCGACCATCGCGATGATGTTGTCGCGCGCGTCGAGGACACCGGGCGCCTCGCCGAACTTGTGGATCGTCGTGATGATGATCTTCCGCGCGCCCGGCTGCGAGCAGTTCCTGCAGTTCCGCGCGGTGTCGGTGGACACCAGGTTCGGGCACGTCGGAGGCGTTGAACGTGCCGGTGATCTGGGTGTCGAGGTCGATCCGGTCGACCACGATCAGCACGGTCGGGTTGGTCAGGCCGGCCATCGCGCGCAGCTTGAGCGCGGTGAAGACCATCAGCAGCGACTTGCCCGAGCCCTGGAAGTGCCAGATCAGGCCCTGCTTGACCCTGCCGAGCAGCACCCGCTCGACGATCAGGTTGGTCGCCTGGAACTGCTGGTACCGGGCGATGATCTTGATCTTGCGGTGCTTGCTGTCGGTCGCGAGAAGCGTGAAGAACCGCAGGAAGTCCAGCACCGCCGCCGGCGCGAGCAGGCCTCGACGGCCTCCCTGCACGGCCGCGAGGCCGATCTTGGCCGGGGCGTCTTCGTCGGTGGTCTCCTCGCGCCACGGTCCCCACAGCTCGACGGGCATGCCGACCGAGCCGTAGCGGAAGTCCTTGCCCTCGGTCGCGAACGAGAAGCACGTTCGGGCACGAAGAACATCGGGACGTTCTTCTCGTAGTCGTCGTGTGATCTGCGCGGCGCCGTCGATCCAGGTGTACGCGGGCCGGGTCGGGGACTTCGCCTCGCCGACGACGAGCGGGAACCCGTTGCACCACAGCACCAGGTCGAACCGCCGCTCGACCCGGCCCTGCTTGAAGGTGACCTCGGTCGAGATGATCCACTGGTTCGCCGACGTCATCGTCGGATGGTCGAAGTCGATCAGCCGCACCGTGACATGCTCGCCGCTCGGCCCGAACGGCATCGACTTCTGCCCGGTCAGCCAGGCCATGAACTCCTCGTTGGCCACCACCGGATGCGGGCTGGTGCCGGGCGGCGATCAGGATCGCGCGGAGGTTGTAGATGCACCTCGTCGGCCTTGGCTGGGGTCGGCTTCGATCTCCGGGTTAAGCCGAATGAGCGCGGCCTTGACGGCACCTTCCAGGAGCACCTCGTCGGTACGACGCGGAAGTTCGCTCCCGGGCACGAACTGAACATCGATCGACTGCACCCGGTCGCGGACGAAATCTCGGACGGAGTTGGCCTCGTTGAACTGAGCCATCAGTTACCTCCGAAAAATATCAGCAAGAAGGGATGACCGGACGATCCCTAGTGTGGATAACTCATGGGTCGCCGTCCGCCGCGATTCACGAATCGCTTCTACTTGAGCGACGAGCTCCGCTTGTTCTTCGACAGTGAGCGCTGGGATGTCGAGCTTCTTCAGTGCACCAACGTTGAAGTGCTGCTGCGCAGTGCCCGCGGACAACCGCCCAACCTGGACGCGACCGTATGACGAGTTCAGGAACAGCGACAGGAACTCGGGCACGAGGCGGGTGCTCGGTCGCACAATGATTAGGTCAATGCAGTTGAAGCCAGCGGTCTCGTGTGTGACGACCGCCGCGTCGCCAGGCCGGCCTGTCCGAACAATCACCACGTCACCGAGGCGGAGGGTCGACTTCGACAGATCCGCTGCACTCTGCGGCCTGAATCGCACCAGTTCGCTGAGGTTGAATCCTCCAGGCTTGATGTTGAGTCCTCGAAGGGCGGGAACGCCGGACGGGTCGTCGGTGTAATACTGCGTGGGCTTCACTACGACGCCGACCGTCATCTCATTGACCAACTCCGGAAGCAGGACTGTCGAGGCCTCGTGGCGGCCAAGGACGTCAGAGAAGACCTCATCGGCGAGGCGAGTGGCCGTGGACTCGGCGACCGCAACCGCGCTTCGGTGGGCTTCGACGGCCCAGAGGAGATCAGCGATGCGCTTCTGCTCGTCGAGGGGCGGGAGGTCGAA
>CAWHDL010000013.1:0-38334 GCA_963828065.1 uncultured Actinomycetota bacterium
AGCCGGGCATGGTGTTGATCTCGTTGATCAGCGGGCCGTTCTCGGTGAGGAAGAAGTCGACGCGGGCGAGCCCCTGGCAGTCGATCGCACGAAACGCCCGGATGGCCAGCTCGCGCACCCGGGTGGCGACGTCGTCGTCGATCTTCGCGGGTACGTCGAGTTCGGCTCCGTCATCGAGGTATTTGGTCGCGAAATCGTAGAACCCGTCCTCGCGACCGCGGACACCCTCGACCCGGATCTCCCCGACCGTGCTCGCCTCGACCGAGCCATCGGGCAGCTCGAGAACGCCGCATTCCAGTTCCCGGCCGCGAATCGCCTTTTCCACCAACACCTTCGGATCGTGGCGACGGGCGTCGGCGATGGCCGCAGGCAGTTCCTCCCAGGTCGACACGCGGTTCACGCCGATCGACGAGCCGGCCCGGGCGGGTTTGACGAACACGGGCAGCCCGAGGCGTTGCTTGTCGTGTTCGGCCAGCGAGGTTTGGCGTGGACGCAGCACCGCGTGATCACCGATCGGCAATCCCTCGGCGGCCAGCAGCTTCTTCGTGAACTCCTTGTCCATGCCTGCCGCGCTGGCGAACACCCCGGCTCCGACATAGGGCACACCGGCCAACTCGAGCAGACCCTGGATCGTGCCGTCCTCCCCGTATGGCCCGTGCAGGACGGGGAAGACCACGTCAACGGACGCCAGCGCCTCCCCGAGGCTCCGGCCGAGTGAGATCAGCTCGCCGTGTCGCTGCGGGTCGGCGGCCAGCGCGAGTTCTGCGCCCGATGACGCGTTGACTTGCGGCAGCCGACCCGCCTCGATCGCCAGCTTGTCGGGATCCGCATCGGTGAGCACCCAGGTGCCCGCCTGCGTGATGCCGATCGGCACGGCGTCAAACCGCTGGGGGTTCAGGTGACGAAGGATGCTGCCGGCCGACACGCATGAGATGGCGTGCTCGTCGCTGCGCCCGCCATAGACCACGGCGACGCGGATCTTGCGCGCGGCGCCCGGCGGGTTGGTGGCAGTCACAAGCTAGAGAGGCTACCGTCGCTCACTCCGGTTTGGTGCTTCGGCCGAGCAGCAGCGCCATCGCGTCGTGGACCAACAGCCCCTGATGGCACACCCGATAAACCGCATCCGTCAGCGGCATCTCGACGTCGTAGCTGGATGCCAGCGCGAGCACGGACTGAGATGAGGTCACTCCCTCTGCGATGTGCCCGTCAGCAGCCTCCAACGCAGATTCCATTGTGCTGCCTCGTCCCAACCGCTCGCCGAACGTGCGGTTGCGGGAGTACGGGGACGTGCAGGTGGCCACCAGATCGCCGACGCCTGCCAACCCTGCCAGCGTTGCGGGCTTGGCACCCAGTGCGATACCGAGGCGCATGATCTCGGCAAGGCCACGGGTGATGATCGCCGCGGCGGTGTTCTCACCCAGCCCCACCCCGGCAGCCACGCCGCACGCCAGCGCGATCACGTTCTTGCACGCCCCACCGATCTCGACGCCGATCACGTCGGCGTTGGTGTACGGACGGAAGTAACCGGCGCTCAGCATCCGTTGCACGGCCACCGCCCGCCCGGAGTCACTGCACGCGACGACCGTCGCGGCAGGCTGCCGTTCGACGATCTCGCTGGCAAGGTTCGGCCCAGACAGAACCGCGACGCGAGACGCGTCGGCGCCGGTGACCTGAACCACCACCTGGCTCATCCGCATCAGCGAGTCGACCTCGACGCCCTTGGCGAGGCTGACCAGTGTCGCGTCGTTGTCGATCAGGCCGGTCCACTCGGTCAGGTTGGCGCGCATCACCTGCGACGGCACGGCGAACAACACGGTGGTCACGCCGACCAGCGCCGTGGCCGGGTCCGGGGTGGCCCGGATGCCCGTCGGCAACACGGCATCGCCCAGGTAGCGGCGGTTGCGGCAGGCGGTGTTGATTTCGTCGGCGATCTCGGGTCGTCTCGCCCACAGCGTCACCGAATTACCCGCGTCAGCGAGCACCTGGGCGAGCGCGCTGCCCCACGCTCCGGCCCCCATCACCGCGACCTCGCCCACCGCCTCACCCTAACGGCCCGGCCCCGGCTGGCAGGATGACCACCATGGACGGTGACGTCGGGCTGATCATCGCCGTCAAGCGCCTCACGCTCGCCAAGACACGGCTGGCACCCGTCTTCTCGGCGCCGACCCGCGAACGGGTGGTGCTCGCGATGTTGCTCGACACGATCGCCGCGGCGGCCAAGGCCTCGTCGCTGCGGGGCATCACCGTGGTCACCCCCGACGACGTTGCCGCCGAAGCCGCACGCCAGCTCGGTGCGGATGTACTCGCCGACCCGACGCCGGACGGCCACCCGGATCCGCTGAACAACGCGATCGTCGCGGCCGAAACAGTTATCGCCGCGGCGCCCGAGCCTCCGCCGAATATCGTTGTGCTCCAAGGCGATTTACCGGCTTTGCAAACCCAGGAACTCTCGCAGGCGATCGCTGCGGCGCGCGCACACCGGCGCAGCTTCGTGGCCGATCGCCATGGCAGCGGAACCGCCGCCCTGTTGGCGTTCGGCAGTCCGTTGATGCCGGCCTTCGGGCCGGAGTCGGCGCGGCGCCATCGCAGTTCGGGCGCGGTGGAGCTCACCGGTCCGTGGCCGGGCCTGCGTTGCGACATCGACACCCCGGACGACCTGGCGACTGCGCGTCGGCTCGGCGTCGGCCTTGCCACCGCACAAGCCGTCGCCCGGCGGATGTAAACAGCAATCCAACAACTGGTTGCCTATGGTCACATCTTCATGCGCAAGTAGCCTGTGTGACTGCTGATGAGGAATGATCGGCAAGGTGACCGAGACCGAAGCCGAAGTTAGTCCTGGTGGCACCGAGTGGCCGTCCGCCGAGACCCAGGACGGCGGCACCTCGGCGCCCGAGGCGCCGCCGGCGGCCACGGCGGCCACCGCGGAAACGGTCGCCGACGCGTTACCGGAGGAGCGTTACCTCAATCGCGAGCTCAGCTGGCTGGACTTCAACGCCCGCGTGCTGGCGCTGGCCGCCGACACCTCGCTTCCACTGCTGGAACGCGCGAAGTTCCTCGCCATTTTCGCGTCCAACCTCGACGAGTTCTACATGGTCCGGGTCGCGGGACTGAAACGCCGCGACGAGATGGGCCTGTCGGTGCGCTCCGCCGACGGGCTGACGCCGCGCGAACAGCTGCGGCGCATCGGGGAGCGGACACAACAGCTCGCCAGCCGCCATGCCCGGGTGTTCCTCGACTCGGTGCGGCCGGCACTGGCCGGCGAGGGCATCCTGATCGTGACCTGGGACGACCTCGACGACGACGAGCGGGCCGAATTGTCTACTTACTTCCACGAGCAGGTGTTCCCGGTGCTCACGCCGCTGGCCGTCGATCCCGCCCACCCCTTCCCGTTCGTCAGCGGCCTGAGCCTGAACCTCGCGATCACGGTCATCTATCCCGACGACGGCACCCAGCACTTCGCCAGGGTCAAAGTGCCCGACAATGTCGATCGGTTCGTCGAGCTCGGCAGCCGTGAAGGCGTCGAGGGCGTGGTGCGGTTCCTCCCGATGGAAGAGTTGATCGCCGCCTTCCTGCCGGTGCTGTTCCCCGGGATGGAGATCGCGGAACACCACGCGTTCCGCATCACCCGCAACGCTGATATGGAAGTCGAGGAAGATCGCGACGAGGACCTGCTGCAGGCGCTCGAACGCGAGCTGGCCCGCCGCCGGTTCGGCTCGCCGGTGCGGCTGGAAGTGTCCGACGACATGACCGAGCGCATGCTCGAACTGCTGTTGCGCGAACTGGACGTCAATCCCGGGGACGTCATCGAGGTGCCCGGGCTGTTGGATCTGTCCTCTCTGTGGCAGATCTACGGCGTGGACCGCCCGGCGTTGAAGGACCCGCCGTTCGTCCCGGCGACGCATCCAGCGTTCGGCGAACGCGAGACGCCAAAGAGCGTTTTCGCCACCCTTCGCGACGGCGATGTGCTGGTACACCATCCGTACGAATCGTTCTCTACCAGCGTGCAACGATTCATCGAGCAGGCCGCCGCCGACCCAAACGTGCTGGCGATCAAGCAGACTCTGTACCGCACATCCGGTGATTCGCCGATCGTCAACGCGTTGATCGACGCGGCCGAGGCGGGCAAGCAGGTGGTCGCGCTCGTCGAACTGAAGGCCCGGTTCGACGAGCAGGCGAATATCAAATGGGCGCGCGCGTTGGAGCAGGCGGGCGTGCACGTGGTGTACGGACTGATCGGGCTCAAGACGCACTGCAAGACATGTCTGGTCGTGCGGCGTGAAGGATCGACCATCCGCCGCTACTGCCACATCGGCACCGGGAACTACAACCCGAAAACCGCCCGCCTGTATGAAGACATCGGTCTGCTGACCGCCTCGCCGGACATCGGTGCCGACCTCACCGACCTGTTCAATTCGCTGACCGGCTACTCCAGGAAGATGACGTACCGCAATCTGCTCGTCGCTCCGCACGGCGTCCGCAAGGGAATCATCGAGCGCATTGAGCGCGAGATCGAGGCGACACGTCGCGGTGCCGAGGGCCGAATCCGTTGCAAGGCCAACGCCCTTGTCGACGAGCAGGTCATCGACGCGCTCTACCGGGCGTCGCAGGCGGGAGTGCGGGTCGAGGTGGTGGTGCGCGGCATCTGCGCGCTGCGGCCGGGTGCTGCAGGCTTTTCCGAGAACATCACGGTGCGCTCGATTCTCGGCCGGTTCCTCGAACACTCGCGGATCTTCCAGTTCACCGCGATCGACGAGTACTGGATCGGCAGCGCCGACATGATGCATCGCAATCTCGACCGGCGGGTCGAAGTGATGGCTCAGGTCAAGGATCCGAAGCTGACCGCTCAGCTCAACGAGATCTTCGAGTCGGCGTTGGATCCGTCGACCCGGTGCTGGGAGCTTGGCCCCGACGGTCAATGGACTGCCGCACCTCAGGCCGGCCATACGGTCCGCGATCACCAGGTATGGCTCATGGAGCGGCATCGGCACCACTGATGGCCAAACCCATCCTCGCGGCGGGCGCCGTGGTATGGCGATCCGTCGAGGGTTCGTCGCATGTAGAGGTCGCGATCATCCATCGTCCGCGGTATGACGACTGGTCTCTGCCCAAGGGCAAGGTTGACCCGGGCGAGACCGAACCGGCGGCGGCGGTACGCGAGGTCTACGAGGAGACCGGGCACCGTGCACATCTCGGTCACGCCCTCGCCGCGGTGCGTTATCCGGTTCTGCAGGGCGTCAAACGGGTGCGGTATTGGGCGGCCCGCGACCTCGGCGGGGAATTCACCGCCACCGCGGAGATTGACGATCTCGTGTGGATGCCCGCGAAGGATGCCATGGGCAAGATGTCCTACCCGCACGACCGCAAGGTGTTGCGCCGGTTCACCAAGGTGCCCGTCGACACGAAGACGGTGCTGATCGTCCGCCACGGGACGGCCGGCCGTAAGAAGCGGGACAAGGGCGACGACCGGAACCGGCCGCTGGACAAGCACGGTCGGGCGCAGGCTGAGCTGCTCGTCGGCCAGTTGCTGGCGTTCGGCCCGACGTCCCTGTACGCCACCGATCGGCTGCGGTGCATTCAGACCATCGAGCCCCTCGCGGACGAACTCGGCGTCGACATCACCCTGGAGTCGACGCTGACCGAAGAAGCGTATTCGCAGAACCGCGCCAAAGCCCGTCGACGGTTTCTGGAGATCGCCGCAACAGATGGCACGCCAGTGATTTGCTCGCAGGGAAAGGTCATTCCGGACCTGATCCAGTGGTGGTGTGAACGCGACCGGGTGAGACCGGACAAGTCGCGCAACGGCAAGGGAAGCACCTGGGTGCTGTCGATGCACGCCGGAAAGCTGATCGACGCGGACCACATCGCAAGCCCGTTGCCGCCGGAGTGAGCGCGCCGGCTTGACAGCCGGAGGAACAGGACCCTGACCGCCGCGGGTGGATTCACCCGCGGCGGTCAGGCGTCGCTGAACTACCTGCGGCCGCGCTTGGCCGGGGCCTTCTTGGCTGCGCGCTTGGTGACTGCCTTGCGCGCCACTGCCTTCTTGACGGCGGTGCGCTTCACGGCCTTCTTCACCGCTGCCCGCTTGACGGCCTTCTTCGCGGCGGTGCGCTTCACTGCCTTCTTGGCGGCCGTCCGCTTCACGGCCTTCTTGACGGCGGTGCGCTTCACGGCCTTCTTCACCGCTGCCCGCTTGACGGCCTTCTTCGCGGCTGCCCGCTTGACGGCCTTCTTGGCGACCGCCCGCTTGACGGCCTTCTTCGCGGCTGCCCGCCTCACGGCCTTCCTCACGCCGCCACCGGCGCCAGAGCCGCGCTTGACCGCTGGACCCTCCGATGGAAGACGCTGTGCCCCAGACACAACAGCCTTGAACTGAGCGCCCGGCCGAAATGCCGGAACAGACGTCGGCTTTACTTTCACTGTTTCACCGGTTCGCGGATTACGCGCTACCCGGGCCGCACGACGGCGCTGTTCGAAAACACCGAACCCCGTAATGGTGACGCTGTCACCCTTGTGCACCGCACGCACGATGGTGTCAACGACGTTCTCTACCGCCGCTGTTGCCTGCCGACGATCTGAGCCCATTTTCTTTGTGAGTTCGTCGATGAGCTCTGCTTTGTTCATGCAAACCCTCCAAGCCAGTGGTCCTTTCTGGACCGACTAGAGGACACGGTAAACCCTTAGCGTGCTGATTTCCAAGAGCCACGCGCAATTTCGACCGAACTCAGCGAATTTCTCAGGAATCCGGTTGGCGCGCTTAGGAGGTGGCTGACGGGTTCCGAAACGACGCTGAGAGCCCCAATTTTGGGTGATCTTGATCCATCAGAGAGCCGCCAAAGTGGACGGCTTCCACTCCGGTCGGGCGGCTTCGAAAGCCTCGATCTGGTCGAGTTTCCGCAGCGTAAGGCCTATATCGTCGAGTCCTTCGAGCAGCCGCCACGCCGTGTAATCGTCAATCGCGAACGGCACCACCACGGTTCCGGCGGATACGGTTCGATCTTGGAGATTGACAGTGATTTCCAAGCCCGGATTCTCCTCGATCAGCTTCCAGAGCAGTTCCACATCGGGTTGGGCAATTTCGGCCGCCAGCAGACCCGCCTTGCCGGCATTGCCCCGGAAAATGTCGGCGAAGCGCGATGAGATGACCACGCGGAACCCGTAGTCCATCAGCGCCCACACGGCATGTTCACGCGATGACCCGGTGCCGAAATCGGACCCGGCGACCAAAACCGACCCCCTGTCGAACGGAGCGAGGTTCAAAACGAAACTCGGGTCGGTCCGCCAAGCTGCAAACAGGCCGTCCTCGAATCCTGTTCGGGTGACCCGCTTCAGATAGACGGCAGGGATGATTTGGTCGGTATCGACATTGGACCGGCGCAGCGGAACTCCGATTCCAGTGTGTGTACGGAACGCTTCCATTGCCTATATCTCCTAAATTTGCGATCGCAACTTTCCTCAGTTCAAATCCGCCGGTGCCGACAATCTGCCGCGGACAGCGGTTGCGGCGGCCACAGCGGGTGACACGAGATGGGTACGGCCGCCCTTGCCCTGCCGGCCCTCGAAATTCCGGTTGGATGTCGACGCGCACCGCTCACCGACCGACAGCTGGTCCGGATTCATGCCCAGGCACATGGAACAGCCCGCCTGCCGCCACTCCGCCCCGGCGGCGCTGAATATCTTGTCCAGACCCTCCGATTCGGCTTGGGCACGCACCCGCATCGACCCCGGCACGATCAGCATTCGCACGTCGTCGGCCACCTTTCGGCCGCGCAACAGGTCCGCGACCACACGCAAATCCTCGATCCGGCCGTTGGTGCACGAACCGACGAACACTGCGTCGACGGCGATGTCGCGCATCGGCGTACCGGCCCGAAGATCCATGTACACCAATGCCTTTTCGGCAGCCTGGCGCCGGCCCTCGTCGGCGATCAATTCCGGATCCGGAACGGCCCCGGACAGCGGAACACCCTGCCCGGGATTGGTCCCCCACGTGACGAACGGGCTCAGCGTCGTCGCATCGATGTACACCTCGGTGTCGAATTCCGCGCCGTCATCGGTGCCCAGCCGATCCCATTCGGCGACCGCGATCTCCCACTGCGCGCCCGACGGGGAATGCGGGCGGCCCCGCAGATACTCGTACGTCGTCTCGTCCGGCGCCACCATGCCTGCGCGTGCACCCGCCTCGATGCTCATGTTGCAGATCGTCATCCGGCCTTCCATCGACAGCGATCGGATGGTGCTGCCGCGGTATTCGATGACGTGTCCCTGCCCGCCACCGGTGCCGATCTTGGCGATGACGACCAGGATGATGTCCTTCGCCGTTACTCCCGGGGGCAACTCGCCGTCGACGTTCACCGCCATCGTCTTGAACGGTCGCAGCGGCAACGTCTGAGTGGCGAATACATGCTCGACCTCCGACGTGCCGATGCCCATCGCCAGCGCGCCGAACGCACCATGAGTCGACGTGTGGCTGTCGCCGCAGACGATCGTCATACCCGGCTGGGTCAGTCCCAGCTGCGGCCCGATGACATGGACGATTCCTTGTTCAACGTCCCCCATCGGATGCAGCCGGATGCCGAACTCGGCGCAATTGCGCCGCAGCGTCTCCACCTGTGTGCGCGAGATCGGGTCGGCGATCGGCTTGTCGATGTCGATCGTCGGCACGTTGTGGTCCTCGGTGGCGATCGTCAGGTCGGCCCGTCGAACGGTGCGACCGGCCAGACGCAGCCCGTCGAACGCCTGCGGGCTGGTGACCTCGTGAATGAAGTGCAGGTCGATGTAGATCAGGTCGGGCTCGCGCGACCCGCCGGTACCTGCGCCTGCGGCGACGACATGAGACTCCCACACCTTCTCCGCCATCGTACGGGGGCGATCGGGGCTTGCCATCTCTAGCGTTCTCACATTCTGGGAAGTTAGTATCTCGATATGAGACAGGATAGCGGCATCGGCGTGCTGGACAAAGCGGTGGGTCTGCTATACACCGTGGCCGAGTCACCCTGCGGGCTGGCCGAGTTGTGCGAACGCACCGGTCTGCCCCGCGCGACCGCCCACCGGCTCGCCGCCGGGCTCGAGGCGCACCGGCTACTGGCCCGCGATGCGCAGGGCCGTTGGCGCCTGGGGCCCGCGCTGAGCGAGTTGGCCGGCCAGGTGCACGATCCGCTGTTGGCCGCCGGGGCGGCCGTGTTGCCTCGACTGCGCGAGATCACCGGAGAGAGTGTCCAGCTGTACCGGCGCGAGGGCACCTGGCGCGTGTGCGTGGCAGCGATGGAACCACCTGCGGGCCTGCGCGATACCGTGCCGGTGGGGACTCGGCTCCCGATGACCGCGGGCTCGGGAGCCAAGGTGTTGCTGGCTTTCAGCGATGCCGCCACCCAGCAGGCCGTCCTGCCGACAGCGAAGTTCACCGAGAGAGCGCTGGCCGAGGTGCGGCGCCGTGGCTGGGCGCAGAGCGCGGCGGACCGCGAGCCGGGAGTGGCCAGCGTCTCGGCGCCGGTGCGCGACGGGCGCGGCAATGTGATTGCCGCCGTGTCGGTGTCGGGCCCGATCGATCGAATGGGGCGCCAGCCGGGCGCCCGCTGGGCGGCCGATCTGCTGGCCGCGGCGGAGGCGCTCACCCGCCGGCTCTGACCACCTGACAGACTGACCGTCGTGGCGAAGAATCAACGCGCGCAGATCGTCATGTCGCGGCCCGAGATCGACGACTTCGTCGTATCGAGCCGCGGCGGCACGCTCGCCACGGTCGACCGCGACGGGCAGCCACACCTCACCGCGATGTGGTATGCCGTGGTCGACGGCGAGATCTGGTTCGAGACGAAGGCCAAGTCGCAGAAGGCGGTCAATATCCGGCGCGACCCCCGCATCACGTTTCTGTTAGAGGACGGCGATACCTACGACACTTTGCGCGGAGTCTCGTTCGAGGGCACAGCCGAGATCGTCGACGACCCCGACGCGATCTTCCGGGTGGGCGTCAGCGTGTGGGAGCGCTACACCGGGCCGTACACCGACGACGTGAAGACGGCGGTGGACATGATGATGAACAACCGCGTCGCGGTTCGCCTGGTGGTCGAACGGATCCGTTCGTGGGATCACCGGAAACTCGGAATGCCGCCGATGCCGCTGGCGGGTTCGACGGCGCCCGCGACGTAATCGCGCGCGCACGTCACCCGCCGAAACCGACTAGCCCGCGTTCCAACACCAGCTGGTGATGCAGCCGTTGAAGTAGCCCGGTCCGGCATTCGCGTTCGCGCCCGGCACGCTGGCACTGGCGTTGCCCGGCCCCGCATTCGCGTTCGCGCCCGGCACGCTGGCACTGGCGTTGCCCGGCCCCGCGTTCGCGTTCGCGCCCGGCACGCTGGCACTGGCGTTGCCCGGCCCCGCGTTCGCGTTCGCGCCCGGCACGCTGGCACTGGCGTCGCCCGGCCCGCAGGGGGCGCCGTTGACGTCAGTGCAGCCGGGATGACCCGGGTCTGCAGAGGTCGTCACGTTGGTGCCGCCGTTTGCCGCGTCGGTCCACACAACAGCAGCCATCGGTGCTGTCAAGACGGCGGTCGCAGCCGCACCAGCCACAAACAAGCGTGTCGCTGATTTCATATTCACCAACATGCCACAGGAATTACCACCTGGCACCGAGGTGAAACGTTGTAGCCCCGATGGGATTCGAACCCACGCTACCGCCGTGAGAGGGCGGCGTCCTAGGCCGCTAGACGACGGGGCCATGAACAAAATCCGGCTTGTCAGCATAGCCGACGGACGGAGGCCCGCACTAATCCGATCTGGGCTGGGGTACCAGGACTCGAACCTAGAATGGCTGAACCAGAATCAGCTGTGTTGCCAATTACACCATACCCCATTGGCCGCTATAACCGCTGGTCAGAGCCACAACTGGGCTCCCGCCGGGGTTACCGGGCCGACGTGCAGACTACCAAAGATTCCGGGTGCGCCTATCCCGCCCGCGCGCCGGCCACCCGGTTGCGGGCTTGCTGCAACCGGCTCAGGCTGCGGTCGCGGCCGAGCAGCTCCAACGACTCAAACAATGGCGGGCTCACCGATGATCCCGTCGCCGCCACCCGGATCGGCCCGAACGCTTTGCGCGGTTTGAGGCCCATTTCGTCGATCAGCGTCGTCTTCAGTGCCGTCTCGATGTTCTCAGCCGACCAGTCCCCAACGCCATCGAGCGCGGCCAGCGAGGCGTCCAGGACCGCACCGGCATCGGGGCCCAGTTCCTTGGCGGCGGCCTTCTCATCGATGGCGTAAGCGTCGTCGTCGAGGAACTTCAGCAATTCCCACCCGTCGCCCAGAACGACGATGCGGGTCTGCACCAGCCGCGCGGCCTCCGCGAACTGCGCGTCGCCGAGACCCAGGTCGTGACCGCGCTCGGTGAAGTAGGCGCGCAGCCGCGCGGTGAAGTCGTCAGCGTCGAGCAGCCGAATGTGCTCGGCGTTGATGGCATCGGCCTTCTTCTGGTCGAAGCGTGCCGGGTTCGCATTGACGTCGGCGACGTCGAACGCCCGCACCATCTCGTCAAGACTGAAAACATCACGGTCCGGCGCGATCGACCAGCCCAGCAGGGCAAGGTAATTCAGCAAACCCTCGGGGATGAACCCCCGCTCACGATGAGCGAAAAGGTTGGACTGCGGATCCCTCTTTGACAGCTTCTTGGTGCCTTCACCGAGAACCGTTGGCAGATGGGCGAATTCGGGGATGCGGTCGGCCACCCCGACCCGGATGAGCGCCTGGTACAGCGCGATCTGGCGCGGTGTCGACGGCATGAGGTCCTCGCCGCGCAACACATGTGTGATCTTCATCAGCGCGTCGTCGACCGGATTGACCAACGTGTACAACGGTTCTCCGTTACCCCGGGTCAACGCGAAATCCGGCACGCTGCCAGCCGCATACGACACTTCTCCGCGCACCAGGTCATGCCACCCGAGATCGTCATCGGGCATGCGAAGCCTTGTCACCGGGCGCCGGCCCTCGGCGCGGTATGCCGCGCGCTGCTCGTCGGTCAGGGTGCGGTCGTAATTGTCATAGCCCAGTTTGGGATTTCGACCGGCGGCGAGGTGCCGCGCTTCGACCTCCTCGGGCGTCGAGTACGCCTCGTAGACCTCGCCCGACGCCGACAACCGCGCCAGCACTTCGCGGTAGATCTCCATCCGCTCGGATTGTCGGTACGGGCCGTATTGTCCACCGACTTCCGGTCCCTCGTCCCAGTCCAGTCCGAGCCAGCGCAATGCGTCGAGCAGCGCCGCGTAGCTTTCCTCGGAGTCACGCTGAGCATCGGTGTCCTCGATGCGGAAGACGAAATCACCGCCGCAGTGCCGCGCGTAGGCCCAGTTGAACAATGCGGTGCGGATCAGCCCGACGTGCGGAACGCCGGTTGGCGACGGGCAGAAGCGGACCCGGACCTTCATGACTTTCCTTTGCGCACAACGGGGTTCGTCAGCGTCCCGATGCCCTCGACGGTGACGCTGACGGTGTCGCCATCTTCGATGGGTCCCACTCCCTCCGGCGTGCCGGTCAGGATCAGATCACCCGGCAGCAGCGTCATGACCGCCGAGATCCATTCCACGATCGCGCCGACGTCGTGGATCATCATCGAGGTCCGGCTGTGTTGGCGCACTTCGCCGTTCACCTCGGTGCGGATGTCGAGATCGGACGGGTCGATGTCGGTGACAATCCAGGGCCCCACCGGGCAGAACGTGTCGTGACCCTTGGCCCGGGTCCATTGCCCGTCCTGGCGTTGCTGGTCGCGGGCCGTCACGTCGTTGGCGATGGTGTATCCCAGGATGTTCTCCGCCGCGCGCGAAGCGGGTATGTCCCTGCACGGCCGGCCGATCACCGCGGCGAGTTCGCCCTCGTGATGCACCGGGTCTGCATCCGCGGGCAGCATGATCGGTGCGTTCGGTCCGATGATCGCGGTGTTGGGCTTGATGAAAATGATCGGATTCTCGACCCGGTCGCCGCCCATCTCGGCGATGTGCGCGGCGTAGTTCTTCCCGATGCACACAACCTTGCTCGCCAGAATCGGCGCCAGCAGTCGCACGTCGGCCAGCGGCCACTGCCGACCGGTGAACGTCGGAGTGCCGAACGGATGCTCGGCGATTTCCCGAACGATCGCATCGGCGTCCTGCCCTTCGATCGCGACGAAGGCAACTCCGTCCGGGCTCGCAATTCGTCCAAGGCGCATTCGGAAAAGCCTAGCGGCCGCTGCAACAAGCCCGCGGCCCCCCGGCGCTGTCCATATAATGAGAGTTGAGTTCACATGATGAGATAGCTGTGCGACGATTGCATGGTGAGCGCCGATACCATCAGCACCGCGCGGCGGTGGTCGATGCTGGCAATCGCGTTGTCGTCGACGATGTTCGCAAACGTGTTCATCAACGGCGCCGCGTTTCTCATTCCCACCCTGCATCAAGGTCGCGGGATGGATCTGGCCCAGGCCGGTCTGTTCTCGGCGACGCCCAGCATCGGCATGGTCTTCACGCTGATCGCTTGGGGTTATGTGGTGGACCGGCTCGGCGAACGCGTTGTCCTGGCACTCGGGTCCGCGTTGACGGCCGCCGCCGCGTTCGCCGCGGCCGCGTCTGAATCCCTTGTGCTGACGGGTGCGTTCCTGTTGCTCGGCGGGATGGCTGCGGCAAGCAGCAATTCGGCCAGCGGCCGGCTGGTGGTCGGCTGGTTCCCACCGGAGCGCCGCGGGCTGGCGATGGGCATCCGCCAGACCGCGCAGCCCCTCGGAGTGGGGTTGGGCGCATTGGTGATCCCCCGGCTTGCGCAAAGCCACGGCATCGGTGCGGCACTCCTGTTCCCCGCGATCGTGTGTGCCGTGTCGGCGATGGTGAGCGCGGTCGGCGTGCTGGACCCGCCGCGGCCCAAACGCGAGCAGGCGCCGCAGGAACAACTGGCCAGCCCGTACCGCGGATCGTCGATGTTGTGGCGTATCCACGGGGTCTCGGTGCTGCTCGTGGTGCCGCAGGTCGTGGTGTGGACGTTCACGCTGGTGTGGCTGATGGCAGATCGCGGATGGTCTGCCGCGTCGGCGGGGGCGCTGGTCACCGGCGCGCAGGTTCTTGGTGCGCTGGGTCGGGTGGGGGCCGGCCTGTGGTCCGACCGCGTCGGGTCGCGGCTGCGTCCCATCCGGACGATCGCGGTCGCGGCGGCGATGGCGATGGCTGTGCTGGCGCTCACCGATGAGCTCGGATCACCGCTGTCGATCGGGGTGATGGTCGTCGCGTCGGTGATCACGGTCAGCGACAACGGGCTCGCGTTCACCGCGATCGCCGAAATCGCAGGGCCGTTCTGGAGTGGTCGTGCGCTGGGCACGCAGAACACCAGTCAACTCCTGACAGCGGGAATCGCGCCGCCGATATTCGGCGGGCTCATCGCGGTCGCCGGCTACCCGGCCGCATTCGCGGCGTGCGCGGTGTTCCCTTTACTCGCATTACCGCTCGTCCCCGTCAACGCCGAAACGGCATTTCGGCAGCGAAACGTCGAGTGAGAACCTGCCCGCCTACAGCCGCGCGAGAATCCGCTCGCCGACATCGGTCGTCGAGAATGTGCCGTCGCCACGGCTCGCGAGATGCTCCTCGACCGCCTTGTCCACTCGGGCGGCGGCTTCCGGCTCCCCGACGTGGTCGAGGAGCATCGCGACCGACATGATCGCGGCGGTCGGATCGGCCAGACCCTTGCCCGCGATGTCTGGTGCACTGCCGTGCACCGGTTCGAACATCGACGGGTTCACCCGGGTGGCGTCGATGTTGCCGCTCGCCGCCAGCCCGATGCCGCCGCACACCGCGGCCGCCAGGTCGGTGATGATGTCGCCGAACAGGTTGTCGGTGACGATCACATCGAACCGGGCGGGGTCGGTGACCATGTGGATGGTGGCGGCGTCGACGTGCTGATAAGCGACCTCGACGTCCGGGTATTCCAGGCCGACCTCCTGCACGGTGCGCCACCAGAGATCGCCGGCGAACGTCAGCACGTTGTTCTTGTGCACGAGCGTCAGGTGTTTACGGCGCTGCGCGGCCCGCAGGAACGCGTCCTGGACCACCCTGCGCACACCGTAGGCGGTATTGACGCTGACCTCGGTGGCGATTTCGTGCGGGGTGCCGACGCGGATCGCTCCCCCGGTACCCGTGTAGGGCCCTTCAGTTCCCTCGCGGACCACCACGAAGTCGATGTTCGGGTTGCCCGCCAACGGGCTCGAGACACCGGCATACAGCCGCGCGGGCCGCAGGTTGATGTGGTGATCCAGTGCGAACCGGATCTTCAGCAGCAGTCCGCGCTCGAGCACGCCGCTGGGCACCGACGGATCGCCGATGGCGCCCAACAGGATTGCGTCGTGGCTGCGCAACTCGTCGAGCACCGAGTCGGGCAACACCTCTTTGGTCGCGTGATACCGGCGGGCCCCGAGGTCGTAGCTGGTCTTCTGGATTCCGGGATGCACCGCGTCCAGCACCTTGACGGCCTCGCCGACGACTTCGGGACCGATCCCATCGCCGGCGATAATCGCCAGCTTCACGACAAGTCCACCACCTCGAGCATCTTCGCACCGACGGCAGGCTCGATCGCGGACAGTGCCTCCTCGGGCGGCCGCTGGTCGAGCCGCAGCAGGATCGTCGCGCTGGGACCTTCGGCGTCCTCCGACAGCTGAGCCGCTTGGATGTTGACGCCCGCCTGGCCCAGCACCGTGCCGATCGTGCCCAGCGCACCGGGCCGATCGACGTAGTTGATGATCAAGTTGACGCCCTCGGCCCGCAGATCGAAGTTGCGGCCGTTGATCTGGACGATCTTCTCCACCAACTGCGGGCCCGACAGCGTGCCCGCGACGTTGACCACCGATCCGTCGGCGGTGACCGCCCGCACATCGACGACACTGCGGTGGTTCGGGCTTTCGGTGGCGGTGCTGATGCTTGCCTCCACGCCGCGCTCAGCCGCCAGCGCGGGCGCGTTCACGAACGTCACCTGCTCCTCGATCACCGAGGAGAACAGCCCCCGCAACGCCGAAAGCCGCAGCACCCCAACCTCTTCGGACGCGAGCTCGCCACGCACCTGCACCGACAGCGACGCCGGGAGTCCGGGCGACAGCGCGCCGACCAGCAGCCCCAGCTTGCGCACCAGGTCCAGCCACGGCGCCACCTCTTCGCCGACGACGCCGCCGCCGACGTTCACCGCGTCAGGAACGAATTCACCGGCGAGCGCCAGCTTCACGCTGGCCGCCACATCGGTGCCGGCACGATCCTGCGCCTCCGACGTGGACGCGCCCAGGTGCGGCGTGACGACGACCTGGGGCAAGTCGAACAACGGGCTGTCTGTGCACGGCTCGGTCGCGAACACGTCGATCCCGGCCGCGCGTACGTGGCCGCTCGTGATGGCCTCGGCGAGCGCGGTCTCGTCCACCAGCCCACCGCGGGCGGCATTGACGATGATCACCCCCGGCTTGGTCTTGGCCAGCGCTTCCTTGCCGATCAGCCCAGCCGTTTCCGGCGTTTTCGGCAGGTGCACCGAGATGAAGTCGGCGCGGCTCAGCAGCTCGTCCAGGCTCAGCAGCTCGATACCGAGCTGCGCCGCGCGGGCGGCCGCCACGTACGGGTCGTAGGCCACCACATGGGCACCGAACGATGCCAGCCGCTGCGCGACGAGCTGGCCGATCCTGCCGAGCCCCACGACGCCGACCGTCTTGCCGAAGATCTCCGTTCCGGAGAACGCCGAACGTTTCCAGGCGTGCTCGCGCAGCGACGCGTCGGCGGCCGGGATCTGGCGCGCGGCCGCCAGCAGCAGCGCCAGGGCGTGCTCGGCGGCGCTGTGAATGTTGGAAGTCGGCGCATTCACCACGAGGATGCCGCGCGCGGTCGCGGCGTCGACGTCGACGTTGTCCAGGCCGACACCGGCGCGGGCGACGATCTTGAGTTTGGTGCCGGCGTTCAGCACGTCAGCGTCGACGGTGGTGGCCGACCGCACCAGCAGCGCATCGGCTTCCGGCACCGCGGCCAGTAGCTTCTCCCGGTTCGGTCCGTCGACCCATCGGACCTCGACGTGGTCACCAAGCGCGGCGACCGTGGATTCGGCGAGTTTGTCGGCGATCAACACAACAGGCAGGCTCACCCGGCCAGCCTAATGCGGTCTACTTGTGAGGTGGACGTCACCGTGGTCGGCAGTGGTCCCAATGGCTTGGCGGCGGCCGTTGTCTGCGCGCGCGCCGGTTTGTCGGTGCGGGTACTCGAGGCACAGTCCACGCTCGGCGGTGGGGCCCGCACGCTGCCCGACCCGGACTTCCCGCGCGTCATGCACGACCTCTGTTCGGCCGTGCATCCGTTGGCGCTCGGCTCCCCCCTGTTCGCGGAGTTCGACCTGGCCGCGCGCGGCGTGAAGCTGGCGGTGCCGGAGATCTCCTACGCCAACCCGTTCGTCGACCGTGCGGCCGCGATCGCGTATCGCGACTTCGACCGCACCTGCGAGGGCCTCGACGACGGCAAGACTTGGCGCCGACTGCTTGAACCCATGGTGCGGCGCTCCGACAGCGTCGTGGACTTTCTGCTCGGCGACAAACGTTCGCTGCCAAAGGATCCGGTGTCGGTGCTACGGCTCGGCTTGCGGATGGCCTGGCAGGGCACGCCGGCGTGGAACGCGACGTTTGAAGGTCGCGATGCCGAGGCGTTGTTCACCGGTGTCGCGGCGCACACGATTTCGCCGCTGCCGTCCATCACGTCGGCCGCAGCCGGAATGCTGTTGGCCAGCCTGGCGCATTCGGATGGCTGGCCCATTCCCGTCGGCGGAAGCCAGGCCATCGCGGACGCGTTGATCGCGGATCTGCGCGCGCACGGCGGAGTGCTGCACACCGACACCGAAGTCACCGCGCCCCCCGGAGGCGTGGTGCTGTTCGACACCGCCCCGACCGCGCTGCTGACCATCTACGGCGACAGGTTGCCCGGCGGCTACGCAAAACGCCTGCAGCGCTATCGGTTCGGCCCCGGCGTGGCAAAGGTCGATTTTGTGCTTTCTGACGATGTGCCGTGGTCGGATCCGCGACTGGAGTCCGCGGCCACGTTCCATCTCGGCGGCGACCGCGTTGACATGGCGCACGCCGAGGCGCTGGTCGCCGCTGGGCGCCATGCCGAGCGGCCGATGGTGCTCGCCGCGCTTCCGCACGTTGCCGATCCCGGCCGGGTGGATGAGGCCGGCCGACGGCCGTTCTGGACGTATGCTCACGTGCCGGCGGGGTCGACGATCGACCAGGCCGAACCCGTTGCCGCGGTCATCGAAAGCTTCGCGCCGGGATTCCGCGACATCGTCGTCGCCACCCGTAGCGTGCCGGCGGCGCGGATGGTCGAACACAACGCCAATTACGTCGGCGGTGACATCGCGGTCGGCGGCAACAACGCCTTCCGCGCGCTCGCCGGCCCGACCCCGCGGCTCAACCCGTGGGCCACACCGCTTCCCGGCGTGTATCTGTGTTCGTCGGCGACGCCGCCCGGTGCGGGCGTGCACGGCATGGCCGGCTACTACGCCGCGCGCACGTTGCTGCGCCGCGAGTTCGGCATCGAGCAGACGCCTGCCCTGGCAACATAACCCGATCCCTCAGCGAACAGGAAGCCGCCGGAGCGTCTGATCACCAACAACGGTTGCCACAGTTTTATGGCCTGTCGCCCGGACCGGCCGAAAGAGGGTTACACAATCGATTTCTCGACGCACGATTCTCTTGACTACGTCCCACTGATGCGTCCGGGTTGCGGTGTCTCCGGCTCCGAGGTCATCCGCTTCGATTTTCGGCTGGGCGTGGATGCCGCCCAATTAGAGTTTCTCCAGCACATCGATGGGCGCCGCACGATTCGAGATATTGCTGAGCGCATGGCGCGAAGTGGAGGGCCGTGGCAGGCCAGCGTGGGCGACATCGAGGAATATGGCCACAAAGTGTGTAAGTGGCTCTGGGTTCTCGACGTCATTGCGATCGCCCTGACCCCGACGACGGATCGTTAACCGAGGAGCCGGCGCGACCGCCTAGTCTGGCGCCATGACCAAGATCGCGATCATCTACTACTCCGCAACGGGCCACGGGACTGCGATGGCACAGCATGTTGCCTCCGCCGCCGAAGCCGCTGGTGGCGAGGTCCGGATCCGGCACGTCGCCGAAACCCGCGACCCGTCGTCGTTCGCATCGAACCCGGCGTGGTCGGCGAACTACGACGCCACGAAGGACCTGCCCCCGGCGACCGGCGACGACATCGTCTGGGCGGACGCGGTGATCTTCGGCACACCGACCCGATTCGGTTCGCCGAGTTCGCAATTCCGGACCTTCATCGACTCGCTCGGCGGGTTGTGGGCGCAGGGCAAGCTGGCCGACAAGGTCTACGCGGGATGGACGTCGTCGCAAACGGCGCACGGCGGCCAGGAGACAACGCTGCTCGCCCTGTACATCACGCTGATGCACTTCGGCGGCATCATCGTGCCGCCCGGTTACACCGATCCGGTGAAGTTCGGCGACGGCAACCCGTACGGCGTCAGCCACGTCACCGGACCCGAGAACAAGGCGCAACTGTCGGACGTGACCGTCGCCGCCCTCGAGCACCTGGCTCGTCGTGTGGTGGGCGTCGCCGACAAACTCGCCGGCTAAGGCGGGTTGAGGCCCAACGCACCGCGGACCGTGCGCTCGGCGATCAGTTCGTCGTAGGGCGTTCCGGCGATGTGAATGGCGAGACCTTCCAGCGCGCCCAGAATCGCCACCGCAAGCGTTTTCGCCGGCGGCCCCGGCGGAATGACGCCGTCGCGGCGCCCCGAGTTGATCAGCGAGCTGAAGCGCCGGCCAAGATCCTTGGCCACGTCGTCAACGGCCCGCCCCACCGGGTGTTCGCGGCCGTCGAACTCTACTCGCAACGCCATCATGACGCGGGCGACGTCGCGCCGGCAGAACGCGACGTGGCCGCGCACCGCCGCAATAAGCACATCGACCGCCGACGTGCCCTGCTGGGCGGGCCGCCATACCTCGTCCTCCCAGGTGGCCGCCACCCATTCCACGACGGCCAGCGCCAGATCCTCCTTGCCGTCGAACATGTGATAGAGCGCGCCCCTGGTGTAGCCCGCGTCGCGGGCGACCTCCTCCAGGATCACGTTGCCGTATCCACAACGGGAAAAAGCCTTCGCCGCCGACTCGATCAGCGCCGCTCGGGTACGGGCCCTGCGCTGGGCCTGCGACCGCCTGCCCTCGACCGGCTCCTCTATAGATACGTGCATGTACGTATGTTACATTATTGGCGTTGGAAGGGACCGCAATGAGGCTGCCAGATACCGAACACACCACCCGACCGTGGCGGATCACCGAGATCGCGCCGGAGTTCCGTTTGGAAGACGTGTGGGCCCTGCCCACCCCCGGTACCGCCGACGACTTCCCCCGCCTGGTTGAACAATTCACCTCGTTCAACCCCGTGGGTCACTCACCTGCCGTCGTCCGCGCGCTGTTCGCAATCCGCTTCGCGATCGGCGGGGTTCTCGGATGGGACAGTCCTCGCCAGGGCGACCCCCCGCCAACGCTGCGCGACCGGCTGGAAGCGGACGTGAAAGACCGTCCGGCCGCGACAGCGCCGGCCCCGTTCAGCACGCTGTATCAAACCGACGACGAATGGGCGGCCGAAATCGTGAACCGGACCGTGCACGGCGTGCTCCATTTGAGCTGGGTTCAGACGCCCAGCGGCGAATACCGCGGCCAAATGGCCGTTCTGGTCAAGCCGAATGGAGTGCTCGGCGCGCTTTACATGACCGCGATCACGCCCTTCCGGTACCTGATCGTCTACCCGGCGATGCTGCGCACGCTCGGACGCCAGTGGCGACAGCGGCTGCCCGCACCGAGATAGGCCCCGCGTGTCAACGCCGCCGAGAATTACGCGGTTTCCGTGATCGGGCGATCCACCCAGCTCATCAGGTCACGCAGCTTCTTGCCGGTGATCTCGATCGGGTGCTCGGCGTTGCGCTTGCGTAGCTCCTCGAGCTCCTTGTTGCCGCCGTCCATGTTGGCGACCAGCTTCTTGACGAAGGTGCCGTCCTGAATCTCGGTCAGTAGCTGCTTCATCCGCTCCTTGGTGCCTGCATCGATCACCCGTGGGCCGGACAGATAGCCGCCGAACTCGGCCGTGTCGGACACCGAGTAGTTCATCCGCGCGATGCCGCCCTCGTACATCAGGTCGACGATCAGCTTGAGCTCGTGCAGCACCTCGAAGTAGGCGAGTTCCGGCGCATATCCGGCCTCGACCATCACCTCGAACCCGGTCTTGACGAGTTCCTCTGTGCCGCCGCACAACACGGCCTGCTCACCGAACAGGTCGGTCTCGGTCTCGTCCTTGAACGTGGTCTTGATCACGCCCGCGCGCGTCCCCCCGATGCCCTTCGCGTACGACAGCGCGAGCGCAAGGCCCTCGCCCTTGGGATCCTGTTCCACCGCAACCAGGCACGGCACGCCCTTGCCGTCGACGAACTGGCGACGCACCAGGTGTCCCGGCCCCTTCGGGGCGACCATGCCCACGGTCACGTTCGCCGGCGGATTGATCAGCCCGAAATGGATGTTGAGGCCGTGCCCGAAGAACAGCGCATTGCCGTCTTCGAGGTGTGGCTCGATCTCGTTTTTGAAGATGTCGGCCTGCGCGGTGTCGGGCGCCAGAACCATGATCACATCGGCCCACTTGGCGACCTCGGTGGGCGTGTCGACGTCGAGGCCCTGCTCGGCGACCTTCTCCCGAGACTTCGAACCCTCGCGCAGTCCGACCTTCACCTGAACACCCGAGTCACGCAGGCTCAGCGAGTGCGCGTGCCCTTGGCTGCCGTACCCGATGACGCCAACCTTGCGACCCTGGATGATCGACAGATCAGCATCTTCGTCGTAGAACATCTCTACTGCCACAGTGAGTTTCTCTTTCTGGTCGATTGTTTACTCTTCGCAAACGCTCACTTGCTGCCGGTGATGCTTCGCGGGCCGCGCGTCATCGACACCACCCCGGATTGCACGATCTCGCGGATGCCGTAGGGCTCGAGCACCTGCAGCAACGCCTCCAGTTTTTCCGGCGTACCGGTGCATTCGATGATCAGCGACTCGGTGGAGACGTCGATGACCTTGGCGCGGAACAGGTTCACGGCCTCGACCACCTGACCGCGCGTGCCCGCGTCGGCCCGCACCTTGATCAGCGCCAGCTCTCGGTCCACCGAGTTCTCGTTCTCCTGCTCCACTACCTTGATCACGTTGACCAGCTTGTGGAGCTGCTTGCTGACCTGCTCGAGCGGCAGATCTTCGACGGCGACGACGATCGTCATCCGCGACAAGTTCTTCTGCTCGGTGGCGCCGACGGCCAGCGACTGGATATTGAAGCCGCGCCGCGAGAACAGCGACGCGACGCGGGCCAGGACACCGGGTTTGTCCTCGACCAGAATCGACAGGGTGTGCGTGGAGACAGTCACTAGACCAGGTCCTCCGTGTCGAACAAGGGCCGGATTCCGCGCGCCGCTTGGATCTCGTCGTTGCTCGTACCGGCCGCCACCATCGGCCAGACCTGGGCGTCGGCGCCGACGATGAAGTCGATCACCACTGGCCGGTCGTTGATCGCCCGCGCCTGGTTGATCACGTCGACGACGTCTTCCTCACGTTCGCAGCGCAATCCGACACAGCCCAGCGCCTCGGCCAGCTTGACGAAGTCGGGAATGCGATGCGAGTGGGTGGCCAGGTCGGTCTGCGAGTAGCGCCGGTCGTAGAACAACGCCTGCCACTGGCGCACCATGCCCAGGTTGCCGTTGTTGATCACCGCGACCTTGATCGGCGCGCCCTCGATAGCGCAGGTGGCCAGCTCCTGGTTGGTCATCTGGAAGCAGCCGTCGCCGTCGATCGCCCACACCTCCGCATCCGGGCGGGCGAGCTTGACGCCCATCGCCGCGGGGATCGCGTAACCCATCGTGCCGAGCCCGCCGGAATTGATCCACGTGCGGGGTCTTTCGTACGAGATGAACTGCGCGGCCCACATCTGGTGCTGGCCGACGCCGGCGACGTACACGGCGTCGGAGCCGGCGATCTTGCCAAGCGTCTCGATCACGTATTCGGGGCTCAGGCTGCCGTCGCTCTGCGGGCCGTAGCTCAGCGGGTACGTCGACTGGACGCCCCTCAGGTACGCCCACCAGTCGTCCAGGCCCTCCGGCCCGATGCCGGTTTTGTGCAGCGCCTCGATCAAATCGGTGATGACAGCCTTGATGTCCCCGACGATCGGCACATCGGCGTTGCGGTTCTTGCCGATCTCGGCCGGGTCGATGTCGGCGTGGATCACCTTGGCCTCGGGCGCGAACGTGGACAGCTTGCCGGTGACGCGGTCGTCGAAGCGGGTGCCGAGCCCGATGAGCAGGTCGCTGCGCTGCAGCGCCGCCACCGCGGCGACCGTGCCGTGCATGCCCGGCATGCCGAGATGCTGCGGATGGCTGTCCGGGAACGCGCCGCGCGCCATCAGCGTGGTCACCACGGGGATCCCGGTCAGCTCCGCCAGGTCCAACAGCTGTGCGCTGGCCTCGCCACGGATCACGCCGCCGCCGACGTAGAGCACCGGCTTGCTCGCCGCGGCGATCAGCTTGGCGGCCTCGCGAATCTGCTTGGCGTGCGGCTTCGTGTTGGGCTTGTAGCCGGGCAGCTCCATCGCCGGCGGCCAGCTGAACGTGCACTGCCCCTGCAGCACGTCCTTCGGGATGTCGACGAGCACCGCGCCGGGACGGCCGGAGGCGGCGATGTGGAACGCCTCGGCCAGCACGCGCGCGATGTCGTCGCCGTTGCGGACCAGGTAGTTGTGCTTGGTGATCGGCATCGTGATGCCGGAGATGTCGGCCTCCTGGAACGCGTCGGTCCCGATCATCGGCCGCCCGACCTGACCGGTGATCGCCACGACGGGTACCGAGTCCATCTGCGCGTCGGCGATCGGGGTGACGAGGTTGGTGGCGCCAGGACCGGAGGTCGCCATGCACACGCCGACGCGGCCGGTGGCGTGCGCGTAGCCGCTGGCGGCGTGACCGGCGCCCTGCTCATGACGCACCAGCACATGACGCAGCTTCTGCGAGTCGAACAGCGGGTCGTAAACGGGAAGCACTGCGCCACCGGGAATTCCGAAGATGACGTCGACGCCGAGCTCCTCCAACGACCGCACCACGGCCTGCGCGCCGGTGAGTTGTTGGGGCGCAATTCTTTTCGCGTGACTCGGCTCGCGGCTCCCGTCGGCGCCGCTGTTGGCGGGCTGGTCGCGCGCAGACCATTCCTGTGGTGGGGTGGTAGGTGCGCTCACGGTGTCCTCTTCGTCCTATGTCTTCTCGGCGTTGCTGTCTGGATTGTTTCGCGGTGCTGGGCAAGAAAAAACCCCCGTCAGCTCGGCTGCTGTACGAGGGTCGCGTCGGTGGATGCTTGGCTAGGCCCAGGCCTAAACTACACGGCACCAACGCGCCGACTAATTACTACGAGCAATCCACGGGCCTGCATAGCCATCGACGGTAGCCTCCGCACTGGTCAAAGGTCAAATTCGGGCCCGGTGGGATGATGGCTGGATGACCAGCGACGAGTCGGATAAACCCGACGGGCTCGAGCACAGGGACGCCGCACCGGTCGTGTTGCGGATTTCCCCGATGGCACACCTCGCGTCGGGTTTTTCCGCGCTCGGCATGCTCGCGGTGGTGCTCGCGGTGCCGTGGACCGCTCCACTGCTGGTCATTCCGGTCATTGCGTCGGCGATGATCGTGCGGCTGCGGACGGTGGCCGATGCGCAGACGGTCACCGCGCGCACGCTGTTGGGCAGTCGCACGGTCGATTGGGCCGATATCAAGGGGCTGCGGTTCGTCAAGGGGTCTTGGGCGCGCGCCGAACTGACGTCGGGCACGGCCTTGCGGTTGCCCGCGGTCACTTTCGCGTCGCTGCCGCGGCTGACGGAGGTCAGCGGCGGGCGGGTGCCGAACCCCTATGGTCCGGTGGCCGGTTAGCCGAGCGGATTGGTGCCGTTCAGCAGCATCCAGGCCCCCACCGCGACGCCGATACCGAGCAGCAGGGCAGCGAACGAGCCCAGGAACGGCCGCCGTGCCCATCCCCTGCCCGCGTCGAACCCATAGCGACCGGGGCCGACGAGAATGATCGCCACCAGGGCGGCGGTCAGCAGAATCTGGTACTCGTAGCCGCCGGGCAGTAAGAACCCGATGTAACCGGCGTCGTGCTGGGCGGCGACATTGGCGGCCAGCCCGTTGATCACGTATGCCAGCGCCGCCGCGGCGGCCAGCGGCGTGAACAAGCCGAGGACCAACAGCACGCCCGCGACCATCTGAGTGCCGGCCGCCAAATACGTCAGCACGTGAGCGTGTTGATACCCCATGTCGGACAACGAGTTCTTGAACGAGTCGAGTCCCTGGCCGCCCCAGATGCCGAACGCCTTCTGCAGTCCGTGCGCGACGAGGATGGTGCCCACGGTCGCGCGCAACAGCAGCAACCCGAGGTCTTGGGTACCGCGCCGCCCACCTGCGGCTACCTGCTGGTCGACGCGGTCGTTGGTTTGGGCGCCCCACTCCGGCAGGGCATGTCGACCGGAGACGGTGGGGTCGAGGTACGGCAGCGGCTCGGGGTCCGCGAGCAGCTCGAGTCCCGACGGGCCCGACACCGGGTCGGCGCTGTAGTGCGGGATTCTGGTCGTTTCGTAGTCACCGCCGTAGGCCGCGGATGGCAGGTCATCCTCGGGGTCTACCAGGCGTGCTGAAGCGGGGCGCGACGACGGCACCGAGTCTGCGGGCCGTTGCCAGGTGCGCGAGTCATGCGGGTGCATAATGCCAGCGTAAGTGCAAGTAACCCCCGCGTCGCGGATTTGTACCGGGCCGTCACCGCACCTTTACCGGTCCGAAGCCAATGTGAGGGTCCGATGCCGACCCGCAGTCATGGATGTCTGCGTGGCGGTGGGCGCCCAACTATCCGTAGCCTGGCGGGCATGAATGTGCGCAGACGGGTGCGGGTGGCTGCGCCATTGATGTTGTCAGCGCTGTTCGCGGTCGTGCTGGTGGCCACCGGCTGCGCGAGGTTCAACGACTCCGCGTCCCAGCCGTTCACCACCCAACCCAGGTTCGCGTCGCCCCCGAGCTCGACTCCCCCGCCGCCTCCGCCACTGCCGGATAATCCGTTCCCGAAGCAGTGCCCCGCCCCGGGTGTGATGCAGGGCTGCCTGGAGAGCACGAGCGGGTTGATCATGCTCCCGGACAGCAAGTCGGCGCTGGTGGCCGAGCGGACCACCGGTGCAGTCAAACAGGTAGCGGTCAACGCCGAACCTAAGGTCAAGGTCGTCATCCCTGTCGACCCGTCCGGTGACGGCGGACTGATGGACATCGTGTTGTCGCCGACCTACGACCAAGACCGGTTGATGTACGCGTACATCAGCACGCCCACGGACAATCGCGTCATCCGCATCGCGGACGGCGACGTGCCTAAAGACATCCTCACCGGGATCCCGAAAGGCGCCATCGGCAACACCGGCGCGCTGGTCTTCACCAGTCCCACCACGCTTGTGGTCCTGACTGGCGATGCGGGCAACCCCGCTATGGCGGCTGATCCGAATTCGCTTGCGGGCAAGGTGATTCGGATCGAGCAACCCACCACCGTCAATCAGGCGCCGCTCACCACCGCGATGTCGAACATGGGGTCGGCCGGTGGTCTGTGCGTCGATCCGACCGACAACTCGCTGTACATCACCGACCGCACGCCCACCGCGGACCGGTTGCAACGGATCACGCCGGATTCCAAGACGTCGACCGTGTGGACATGGCCGGACAAGCCCGGCGTGGCGGGCTGCGCGGCGCTCGCCGGCACAATCCTGGTGAACCTGGTCAACACGAAGCAGACGGTCGCGGTGCGGATGGCCCCGGAGTCCGGCTCGGTGACCGGTGAGCCCGAGGTCATGCGCCAAGATGAGCACGGGCACGCCTGGGCGCTGGCAGTGTCTCCCGACGGGAACATCTGGGGTGCGACGGTTAACAAGACGTTCGGCGACGCTATGCAGCTGGACGACGTGGTGTTCCCGCTGTTCAAGAACGGCGGCGGTTTCCCGCGGCCGAAGGACGATCTGGTTTAGGCGAGCGCGAGTTGCTCACGCGCCTCGGCCGGCGTGGGACCCCTTCGTCCGAGTGAATACAACGGGACCGTAACATTATGAAATGATTTAATGCAACGGTGGCGTAACATTGCGTTGGTGAGATCGACCACACGCCGCAAGTACGCGCCGCGGCTACCGCGCGAGCAGCGCCGCGAGCAGCTGCTCGACGCCGGCCTCGACGTTCTTGCCGGCTGTCAGCTCCAGGAGCTCAGCATCGAGGCGGTCGCGGCGAGTGCCGGCATCGGAAAGCCGGTGGTGTACACGGCATTTGGCAGTCGCACCGAGTTGGTCGAGGCGCTGCTGCGTCGCGAGCACGAGCGCGGGCTGGCGCAGGTTCGCAACGCGATGCCCGACGATCTGACGAAGCTCGGCCCCACCGGCGCATACGCCGCCACCGTTTCGGCGTTCCTTCGAGCGGTCCTGGAGAACCCGGCCCGATGGCGGCTGATCCTCACGGTGCCCGACAGCGCGCCCCGGGAGTATCGCGACTCGTTACGCGCTGCCCGATCGACGATTCTGGCGCAGGCAGAGCAACTGGCCGACGCCGGCGCGGCGTTGCGGCCACAGCTGGCGAAAGTCGACCCGGCACTGCTCGGACACACGATGCTGTCGTTCGCCGAGATGCTGGGCCGGCTCGCAATCACCGATCCCGAGACTTACCCCCGGGAACGACTCGAGCAGTTCGCGACCGACGCCATGGCGCTACTGGGTGGTTACCAAAGCCACATCGGCGATTCGTGAAGGCATAACTTTTGCCCGCCTCTGCGCGACAACAGCGTTTGCCCAGCTCCACGCCATAACGACGAAACGACGATCAGCGACAACGCACGGCGTCCATGCAGGTCAACGAGTTGTCGCTGAGAGGCGGGCACAACGACTATTCCCTCGGATCCCTCCGATCCGTCGGATCCCTCCGATCCCTGCGATCCCTCCGACGCGTTGCAGCGACACCGGGTGCTAGCCGCAGGCCGCCAGCACCAATTCGCGGACCCGCGCGGCGTCGGCCTGGCCCTTGGTGGCCTTCATGACCGCCCCGACGATCGCACCGGCCGCCTGCACCTTGCCGCCGCGGATCTTCTCCACCACATCGGGATTCGCGGCCAGTGCGTCGTCGACCGCAGCCTGAAGCGCCGAATCATCGCGCACCAGTTCCAGTCCGCGTGCGGCCATCACGTGCTCGGGTTCGCCCTCACCGGCCAGCACGCCCTCGACGACCTGCCGCGCCAGCTTGTTCGACAGCTTGCCGTCGTCGACCAGCCTCACCACCTCAGCGATCTGCGCGGGCGTGATGGGCAGCGCGTCGAGCTCGACACCAGCCTCGTTGGCCTTCTGCACCAAGAAGTTTCCCCACCAGGCCCGAGCGCCCTCGCTGGATGCGCCGTGCTCCACTGTCGCGGCCACCAATTCGACCGCACCGGCGTTGACCAGGTCGCGCATCACCTCGTCGGAGACCCCCCACTCCTCTTGAATCCGCCTGCGCCGCAACCATGGAAGCTCGGGGAGCGTCCCCCGCAGCCGCTCCACCAGGTCGGCACTCGGCGCGACAGGTTCTAGGTCGGGTTCGGGGAAGTAGCGGTAGTCCTCCGCAGATTCCTTCTTGCGGCCCGGTGAGGTGTAGCCGTCCTCGTGGAAATGACGGGTTTCCTGGTCAATCCGGCCGCCCGCAGCCAGAATCGCGGCCTGCCGGCGCATCTCGTAGCGCACCGCCACCTCGACGCTTCTCAGCGAATTGACGTTCTTCGTCTCGGTCCGAATCCCGAATTCCTTTGCACCGACGGGCATCAGCGACACGTTGGCGTCGCAGCGCATCGAACCCTGGTCCATCCGAACATCAGAGACGCCTAACGCGCGCAACAGGTCTCGCAGCGCAGTGACGTACGTGCGCGCGAGCTCAGGCGCGTGCGCGCCCGCGCCGACGATCGGCTTCGTGACGATCTCGATCAAAGGCACGCCGGCCCTGTTGAAATCCAGCAACGACATCGTGGCGCCTTCGATGCGGCCCGTTTCGCTGCCCAGGTGCATGAGCTTGCCGGTGTCTTCCTCCATGTGAGCCCGCTCGATATCGACCCGGAAGGTGGTCCCATCCTCAAGCGGAACGTCGAGGTAGCCGTTGACCGCGATCGGTTCGTCATACTGTGAAATCTGGTAGTTCTTCGGCATATCCGGATAGAAGTAGTTCTTCCGGGCGAACCGGCACCAGTCCACGATCTCGCAATTCAGCGCAACGCCGATGCGCATCGCGGACTCCACCGCGGCCTTGTTGAGCACCGGCAGCGCGCCGGGCAGACCCAGGCAGACCGGGCACACGTGCGTGTTCGGTTCGGCCCCGAACGTGGTCGAGCAACCGCAGAACATCTTGGTGGTGGTCGACAGCTCGACGTGCACCTCGAGGCCGAGCACCGGCTCATAGCGCGCCACGACCTCGTCGTAGTCCATCAGTTCCGCCGTGGAAGCGAGAGTCATGCAGTCGAGTTTAGTTGGGCTGGTCAGCCGAAGAACGCCGCAGCGTCGTCGTACCGGCTCTGAGGCACCAGCTTCAACTGACGGGTTGCCTCAGCCAGCGGCACACGACCGATCTCCTGGCCACGCAGCGACACCATCATCCCGTACTCGCCGGCGTGCGCGGCGTCGGCGGCGTTGACACCGAATCGGGTGGCGAGCACGCGGTCGTAGGCCGTGGGGGTGCCACCGCGCTGGACGTGCCCCAACACGGTGACCCGCACTTCCTTGTTGATGCGTTTGTTGACCTCGAGCGCAAGCTGCGCGGCCACGCCGGTGAACTTCTCGTGGCCGAACTCGTCCATGCCGCCCTCTTGCAACTTCATCGAGCCCGTCGCCGGCTTGGCGCCCTCGGCGACCACGCAGATGAAATGTGAGTCGCCGCGCTGGAAGCGCCGCTTGACCAGTCGGCACACCTCTTCGACGTCGAACGGCTGCTCGGGGATCAGCGTCATGTGCGCGCCGGTCGCCATCCCGGCGTTCAACGCGATCCACCCGGCATGCCGGCCCATCACCTCGACCAGCATCACGCGCTGGTGGGACTCGGCCGTGGAGTGCAGCCGGTCGATGGCGTCGCTGGCCACCTGCAGTGCCGTGTCGTGCCCGAACGTCACGTCGGTGCAGTCGATGTCGTTGTCGATCGTCTTCGGCACCCCGACCACCGGAACGTTCTCCTCGGAGAGCCAATGTGCGGCCGTCAGCGTGCCTTCGCCGCCGATCGGGATCAGCACATCGATGCCGTTGTCGTCCAGCGTCTGCTTGATCTGATCCAGCCCGGCCTGCAGCTTGTCGGGATGGACCCGGGCGGTGCCGAGCATCGTTCCGCCCTTGGCCAGCAGCCGGTCGTTGCGTTCGTCGTTCAGAAGTTGGATGCGGCGGTCCTCCAGCAGACCACGCCACCCGTCCTGGAATCCGACGACCGAAGAGCCGTACCGGGACACGGATGTGCGAACCACCGCGCGGATCACGGCGTTCAGGCCGGGACAATCGCCACCACCGGTGAGTATTCCGATCCGCATGTTCTTATCCTGCCCCTTTCACTCTGCCCGGGCAGCCCGATGCTCAGATGGCGGTGGGCAGGGGCCCCCGCGCGGCTTCGTAGGCGGCGCCCACCCGGTACAGCCGGTCGTCGGCCAGCGCGGGTGCCATGATCTGTAGCCCGACCGGCAACGAGTCGTCGGGCGACAATCCGGACGGCACCGACATCCCCGCGTGCCCGGCCAAGTTCAGCGGCAGCGTGCACAAGTCGAACAGGTACATCGCGAGCGGGTCGTCGACCTTCTCCCCGAGCCGGAACGCGGTGGTGGGTGTCGCCGGAGACACCAACACATCGACGCGTCGATACGCCTCGTCCAGATCCCGGGCGATCAGTGTGCGCACCTTCTGCGCCTGGTTGTAGTAAGCGTCGTAGTATCCGGCGGACAGCGCGTATGTGCCAATCATGATGCGGCGCTTCACTTCCGGACCGAATCCGGCGGCCCGCGTGAGCGCCATCACCTCTTCGGCGCTGTGCGTGCCGTCGTCGCCGACGCGAAGGCCGTACCGAATCCCGTCAAACCGCGCCAGGTTCGACGACACCTCCGACGGCAGGATCAGATAGTAGGCCGCGAGCGCGTGGCCGAAATGCGGACAGGACACCTCGCTCACCTCCGCGCCCAGCGCGGTGAGCTGCTCGACCGCGGCGTTGAACGACGCGAGCACGCCCGGTTGGTAACCGTCGCCGCGCAACTGGCTGACAACGCCGATTCGCATACCCTTCAGGTCGCCGGCCGCGCCGGCGCGGGCCGCGGCCACGACGTCGGGCACCGCCGCCTCCACCGACGTGGAGTCCTTGTGATCGTGGCCGGCGATCACCGCGTGCAGCAGCGCAGTGTCGAGCACCGTGCGCGCGCACGGGCCGCCTTGATCGAGCGACGACGCGCACGCCACCAGCCCGTACCGCGACACCGTGCCGTACGTGGGCTTGACGCCCACCGTCGCGGTCAGGGCCGCCGGCTGGCGAATCGAGCCGCCGGTATCAGAACCGATCGCGAGCGGTGCCTGGAACGCGGCCAGCGCCGCGGCACTGCCGCCCCCCGATCCGCCCGGCACGCGCTCGATGTTCCACGGATTCAAGGTCGGGCCGTATGCCGAGTTCTCGGTCGAACTGCCCATGGCGAACTCGTCCATGTTGGTCTTGCCGAGGATCGGGATGCCCGCTTCGCGGAGCTTTACCGTCAACGTCGCGTCATACGGCGAACGCCACCCCTCGAGAATCCTCGAGCCGCAGGTCGTCGGCATGCCCTTGGTGGTGAACACATCCTTGAGCGCCAGCGGTACACCGGCCAGCGGCGACGCCGGTTGGCCACCGGCGGCCACCGCGGCGTCCACCCGCGCCGCATCGGCCAGCGCCTGCTCGGCCGCCACGTGCAGGAAGGCGTGATAGCGATCGTCGGTGGCCTCGATCTGGTCCAGATGGGCCTGCGTCGCCTCCACCGACGACACTTCGCCGCCCGCGATCTTCTCTGCCAGAGTCGCGGCGTCGAGCCGGATCAACTCAGTCATTCCGGTCATTCCGGCTCCCCCAAGATCCGCGGCACCGCGAACCGCCCGTCGACCGCTGCGGGCGCCTCGGCCAGCGCCTCCTGCTGCGTCAGGCACGGCTCTTCGACGTCGGGGCGGGTCACGTTGACGTCCTTGAGCGGGTTGCCGGTGGGCGTGACGTCGGTCACGTCGACGGACTGCACCTGGCTGACGTAGCCGAGGATCGCGTCGAGCTGCCCCGCGAAGCTGTCCAGCTCCGCATCCGTCAGCGCGAGGCGCGCCAGCTTCGCCAGCCGGGCGACTTCGTCGCGGGAGATCTGAGCCACGACGCCAGAGCCTAGCCGCCAGTGGGAATGCCGAGCGCAGCATGCTGTGCGACAGTGTTGCCCGTGCCTTCGTATCTGCTGCGGGTCCAGCTGGTCGACCGGCCGGGCAGCCTGGGCTCTTTGGCCGTCGCTCTCGGCTCGGTGGGGGCCGACATCCTGTCGCTGGACGTGGTCGAGCGCATGTCCGGGCTCGCGATCGACGATCTGGTCGTGGATCTGCCGCCCGGCGCTATGCCCGACACGCTGATCACTGCGGCGGAGGCGCTCAGCGACGTTCGCGTGGACAGCATCCGCCCGCACACCGGCCTGCTCGAGGCGCACCGCGAGCTCGAGTTGATCGATCACGTCGCCGCCGGGGCCGATCGTCTGGGCAAATTGCAGGTGCTCGCCGACGAGGCACCGCGGGTGTTGCGGGTGGGCTGGTGCACCGTAGTCCGGCTGCACGACCACGGGTTCGAGCGGATTGTCGGCAGCTCGGGCGCACCGGAGACCGTTGCCGATTCGGCGCCGTGGCTGCCGCTCGAGCACGCGGTGGCATTGGATGCCGCCGCCGACTGGGTGCCACAGCTGTGGCGCGACATGGACACCACATTGGCGGCCGCGCCGCTGGGTGACCCGGGTTTCGCGGTGATGCTCGGGCGTCCCGGTGGGCCGGATTTCCGCCCGTCGGAGGTGGCCAGGTTGGGCTACCTGGCCGGCATCGTGGCGACGATTCTGCGGTAGTCGTATACATCGGACGCTGCCGTCAAACGCCGTCTGGCCCGTTCTCCAAGAGGTCACGGAAGCCGTTCTCATCGAGAATCGGCACGCCGAGCTCGACGGCCTTGTCGTACTTAGAACCGGGCGCATCGCCGGCCACCACAAACGCCGTCTTTTTGGACACCGAACCGGCCGCCTTGCCGCCGCGGGCGACGATCGCCTCTTTGGCCTCGTCGCGGGAGAATCCGGGCAGCGAACCGGTGACCACGATCGATAACCCGTCCAGCGTGCGCTCGATACGGGCGTCGCGTTCGTCTTCCATACGCACCCCCGCCGCCCGCCACTTGTCGACAATCGCCCGGTGCCAGTCGACGGCGAACCATTCGGTGACGGCCTCCGCGATGGTGGGCCCGACGCCCTCGACGGCAGCCAACTGCTCTTGCGACGCCTCCTCTATCGCGTCGACGCTGCCGAATTCGGTGGCCAGCGCGCGTGCGGCGGTGGGGCCCACGTGACGAATCGACAGTGCTACCAACACTCGCCACAGCGGCCGCGACTTCGCCAAATCCAGGTTGGCCAGCAACCGCGCCCCGTTGGCGGACAGTGCGCCGTCTTTGGTCCTGAACAGATCGGTGCGCAGCAGGTCGTCCTCGGAAAGGGTGAACAGGTCGCCCTCGTCGGCGATGACGTCGGCCTTGAGCAACGCGATCGCAGCCTCGTAGCCGAGCCCCTCGATATCCAGCGCGCCGCGTCCGGCCACGTGAAACACGCGCTCCCGCAACTGCGCCGGGCATGACCGCGCATTGGGGCAGCGGATGTCCGCGTCGCCCTCCTTCGCTGGAGCGAGCGGTGTGCCGCACTCGGGGCAATGGGTCGGCATGACGAACTCTCGTTCTGTGCCGTCCCGAAGGTCCACCACCGGGCCGAGCACCTCCGGGATGACGTCGCCGGCCTTGCGGATCATCACGGTGTCGCCGATCAACACGCCCTTGCGCTTGACCTCCGACGCGTTGTGCAGCGTCGCGAGGCCCACCGTCGAGCCGGCAACCTTCACCGGTGTCATGTACGCGAACGGAGTGACCCGGCCGGTGCGGCCGACGTTCACGCGGATGTCGAGCAGTTTGGTCTGCGCCTCCTCGGGAGGGTACTTGTACGCGATCGCCCAACGCGGTGCCCGCGATGTGGACCCGAGGCGACGTTGCAAGGCCACGTCATCGACTTTGACCACGACGCCATCGATTTCGTGCGCGACTTCGTGGCGGTGCTCGCCCCAGTACGCGACGCGCTCCTCGACCGCGGCGATGCCCTTGACCCGCGTGGTGTGCTCGGACACCGGAAGCCCCCACGCCTTCAACGCGGAGTAGGCGCCGTGAAGCGTCTGCGGCCTGAATCCCTCGGTGTGGCCGATGCCGTGGCAGATCATCCGCAGTCCGCGTTTGGCGGTAACGGCGGGGTTCTTCTGCCGCAGCGATCCGGCCGCGCTGTTGCGGGGGTTGGCGAACGGCGCCTTGCCCTCCTCGACGAGGCTGGCGTTGAGGTTTTCGAAGTCGGCCACCCGGAAGAACACCTCGCCGCGAACCTCGAGCACGGCGGGTACCGGGTATTTCTTGGTGGGCGTGAGAGTTTCGGGGATTTCGTCGATGGTGCGCGCGTTGAGGGTGACGTCCTCGCCCACCCGGCCGTCACCGCGGGTGGCGGCGCGGATCAACCGGCCGTCGCGGTACACCAGGGACAGTGCGACCCCGTCGATCTTCAGCTCGCAGAGGTAGTCGGGTGTGCTGCCGATCTCGTTCTCGACTCGATGTGCCCACGCCTGGAGTTCCTCGGGAGCGAACACGTTGTCGAGCGACAGCATCCGCTCCAGGTGTTCGGCCTCGGCGAAGTCGGTGGCGAAGCCTGCGCCGCCGACCAGCTGCGTCGGTGAGTCGGGGACCCGCAGCTCGGGGTAGCGGTCCTCCAGCTCGGTCAGTTCCTTGAGGAGCTTGTCGAACTCGGCATCGGAGACGATCGGGGCGTCCTTGACGTAATAGCGGAACTGGTGCTCGCGGACCTCTTCGGCGAGCACCTGCCAGCGACGCCGCACGTCGGGGTCGATCGAATCCACCACCGCAGGCTATCGGAGCACGCCGACACCGCTGAAGGCCGTCGATACGCTGTAGCGGTGCCGCATCCGATCGTGTTTCGCGACGACGACTTCGGCCTGCTCGACTTGCGGGAGATCGCGCTGGGCTTTTTCGGCGCGTGCGAAATGGTTTCCTGGGGGCGGCCGGTGTTCTGTGCGCTGAAGGTCTTCGTGATGTACGGCGGTGCAACGATACTCACGCTATTTACGCTTGCGACCGCCCCGCTGCATGAGCCAGAGGCTTAACGCGACGGAGGCGACCACGACGATGCCGAGCACGATGCCGGTTGTTGTCATCGCACCAATCTATCGGTGAGCAAGAGCAAGCTTGTTATAGACATCGTCGGTGACGCTGATGCTGCTATCTCCGAGTAAAGTCAGCCACCGCCGAAGCGTGGCGAGCGAATCTGCTATCTAGAAATCCATGCGGTGACTGATGACCCGGATTACTGGTGGCCTGGGAGGGCTTGCAGATCATCTCGGATGCCTTGCAGATCACCTTGGATGCCTTGCAGATTACCTTGGATGGCTTGTAGATCAGAGAGAGCATTCTGATATGCCGGCTGCATCTGGTCCGGGCTTGCAGGTTCATACTGAGGGCAGTACGAGACGATGGCACCAGCGGCGAAGTCGGCGCTTTGATTGGCGTCCCATATCGACGATCGCTGCACGAAGCCGACGGCCTCTGCGAAGTTGGATTGGTGCGTCAGGAAGTCGCAAACCGCACCACCAGGCGAATCAGGTCAGCCTCGACTATGGGTCCGGTCTGAAGTCACCTAACCGCGCAACTGCTTACTCCGTGCCCACAATTTGCCCACACTTACCCACAGAATTTCCTGTTGGAGTGTGAGTGACTCTGATGTCTTTCCGCAGGTAGAGGCGTTTCCGGCTCCCTGAGCAGGGGCCGAAAAGGACATGACGCCGTTCCCGAGGCGCTCGAGCAGCACAGCCGCTTCTACTACCCCGCGTACATGGGCCCGTCCGGATGGCTGGGATTGGATTTCACGGCCGCCGAGGTGGACTGCGACGAGGTACGTGAGCTCGTCGACGCGTCCTACCGATTGGTGGCGCCGAAGAAGCTGATCAAGCAACCCGACAGCCGCTAAGTCACGTCCGGATCGTTCACGAATGCGTCTGCGACCTTCTGCGCCAATTCGACCGCGGTGCGCGCCCATTCGGGTGTCGCGCCGGCCAGCCCGCACGCCGGCGTGACACCGAACCGCTCCGCCAACAGCGCCCGCGCGAACCCCAGCCGGTCCGTGAGCGCGGCGGCCTTGAGGGCCAGCTGCTTGGTGGACGGCGTGAGCTCCGGCGCTGTTGCCGGCAACACTCCCAACATCAACGTGCGCCCGCTGTCGACGAACTCGCCCAGTCCGTCCAGCTCGACGCTCTGCAACACGGACATGTCAATCCCCGCCGCATGAATAACGCTGCGCTGCAATACCCCCCATGGCAGCTCCGATGAACAGCAATGCACGGCCACATCGGTTCCCGCCGCGGCAACGCACTCGTCCAACAGATCCACCGCAACCGTCTCGTCCACCGGATGCACCGGCGTCAACGCGGTCACGCCGGTGAGTCTCCCGGCTAGCGCGGCGGCCAGCGACGGCTCATCGAACTGCACCACCACCGGGCAGTCCAGCCGCCTCGCCACCTCAGCCCTGTGTGCCGCAACACCTTCCGCCAGCGACGTCGTCAGATCCTGCAGCGCACCGGAATCCGTAATCGCCCGATGGCCGTTCGGCAATTCCAGCTGCGCCGCCAACGTCACCGGGCCTGGCGCCTGCACCTTCACCGTCCGGTCGCCGCCCCGCAGCGCCGCCCGCTCCCACGCCTCCTCGAGCGCATCGATGTCCTCGTCCAAAAAGCTGCGTGCCCGCCGACTCACCGCTCCCGGACGCGTCGCCACCCGATAGCCGCGCGGCGTCGTGTCGATCGCGATGTCCACCAGCAGCGCCCCGGCCCGGCCGATCATGTCCGCGCCCACGCCGCGCGCAGGCAACTCCGCCAGATGCGGCAACGTATGCAACTCGCCGACGATCACCTCGGCGGCCTGCCGGGCCGAGGTGCCGGGCCAGGACCCGACCCCGGTCGCGGCGGCGAAGACGCTCACGTGCCCAACAGTATTCGGTCTACTCTGAGCCTCGTCATGGCCCGGGAGCATCCCCCTCTTGAAGCCAGTCGGCAGGCGCTGTCCGGCCGCCGCGCCATGGCCTCACCTCGTCCCTGCGCCGAAACTGAACCAGTTGCGACGACACGCCGCGAAGTATCACAGCCGCTTCAGTTTCGGCGATTTGTCGGTGTGCACTGTCACCGTCGCGGCATGGACCTTCGCCTGGCCGACCGCATGCCAAGATCGCCACAGAGCTTGGGTTGGGTCAGCAACAGCGCGCGAAGGCCGGGTTACCTATCCAGTTGGGCCGGCTTGTCGCGACTATCGACCTGGGACGCGCATTCGTTTGCTAGTACGCGGTGGTGGAGTTAAAGAGGTGCCACATGCCGTCGTTGGGGTCCATCTTGCACGCAAAGTACGGGTACGCCGCGTCGTTCTCTGCCAACCGCACGTTCGGACCGTCGGCCATGCAAGCTTCCTGAGTGTGGTATTGGTGGTTGATCACCTCGACTTCGTCCGCGTACGCCACAGCGGTACCGGTCGTGAACATAGCGCCGAGCAGCAGGGCCGCGACAATGGTGGTCTTCATGGCAACTCCTCCTTTGACCCATGGGTCCTTTGACCCATGGGCCTGTCCCTGGAGTATGCGACGTCGCATCGTTGGCCGTAGGTGAAATGGACGAAAATTTCCGCGTTAGTCAATTATGAGATTGAAAAGCCCCCTGCCGCTCCTGCGGTGAGGCCAACATTGTGCTCCCGACCAACAAGTCCGTAAGCCGGCCCGCACGTCGGCCATCATCTGCTCGTAATCCTTGCGGGGATCGTCATTGGACGCAGACGTGCCGTCATCGAGATACTCAATGAATGCGGCGCAGCCTGACATGCCTGGCAGCTGCGGCAATAGTCAGCCTCGCCGGCGGATGCAGTCAGGTCGTCGGCGGCACC
>CAWHDL010000014.1:0-109389 GCA_963828065.1 uncultured Actinomycetota bacterium
GGTTGTCCATCACCGGCGAGTTTGCCTCGGCGCCGAAGCGGTCGGGCAGGATGCGCCACGCCGGCACCTCGTCCACACCGTCGTTGTGACCGAACGGCCGCTGGCACGGGAACGCGAGCCCCACCAGCCAGTCCATCATGACGGGGTCCCGGGAGCCGACCACGTCCTGCAGCGTGCGCATCTGCGGGATGCGCGGCGGGGTCAGCGCGATCCAGTGCTGCGGGGCCAGGTCGTCGTCGGTCGCGGTAAGCCGGATCTGGGTCGCGCTCGCCGGGATCGCTGACAGCGGGAGGCGAAGGTTGCGCCAGGCCGGCGGCGACCCGATGTCGGCGAAGCTGGTGCTGCCGGCCACCTTCCCGTCGTCGCCGGCCCACTGCACCTGCACCTCGCGGGGATCGAAGCGGCCCGCGGCCGAGACCACCAGCAGCGGGGAAGCCTCGCCACGTGGCGGCAGCCGGTACCACGCGGAGCGCAGCGCGGCCGGCGCTTGAATCCCGGACTGGTAGCTGCCCAGCACCGGGGTGCGGGCAGGGTCCAGGTTGTACGGCAGCTGGGCCCGCGAGCCGTTGATTCCGGTGCTCGCCGCGGTGCCGCCCTCGGTGCCCGCCTCGCCCCGGGCGGTGGTGCCGGCGGTGGTGTCGACGAACGCGCCGCCGCCCGGTGGCTGCATCAGCGGGTCGGCGGACACGTCGAACGGGATGCCGTTCGGGGTGAAGTTCGAAGAGCTGACGGCGCCCAGCCCGTCGGCGACTGGAACGCCGGACGGCGTCAGCATGCCCGCGTTCGGATCCTGTTCCACCATCACGTCATAGGCGAGCCCGCACGTCTTTCCGGTGAGCGCCTCGAGGTTGGACCGCCCGACGGTCCACGCCGGGTACTGGCCGATCATCGCGGCGGTCAACGAGAACACTTCGAACGCCACCAGCAGCCACGCCAGGACCCCCAACGGGGATTCGACGATTCGCCGCACCCGCCGCCACCGTCCGTCGGCGTCAGTGTCAGCGTCGCCGTCCGGCGGCGCGGTGTCGCGCCTCGGAGAAGTGGAACCACGCCGCCACCAACAGCACCAGAATCGTGAGGCCCAACAGCATTGTGGTGAAGCCGAACTCGAAAGCGGGGAGCTCATTCGCCCACGGCACACCGAAATTGGAGACGTACCAGTACCCGTTGACGCTCGCGAACGACAGCGCGGTGATGAACAACACCAGCGCGGCGAACACCGCGCGGTTGCGCCTCGACCGCATCACCGTCGCGGTCACCGCGACCGCGGCCAGCGCCCCCAGCGAGCCGGCCAACCCGGCGAACACGCCGAAGTGGTGGGTCCACTTCGTCGGGGTGAACATCATCGCGATGAACGAGATGATCGTGATGCCGATGATGCGCCGGCTCGGGCCGGCGGCGGTGCCGGGAATCCGCCCCTTGCGCAGCGCCATCGCGATCACGACCGCCAGCGCGACGAGAAGTGCCAGCACCGCGAACCGGCGGGCGATCGACCCGTCGGGGGTGGCCATGAACAGCCGCTCGTAGCGGATGTGCTCGTCGAACCAGCTCAGGCTCGGCCCCACCGCCGACTTCAGCGTGTTGGCCTCGACCTCGCCGACCAGCGTCTGGTCGCGGAAGATCAAGATGAGCGTGACGGTGCAGGCCGCGGCGATCGGTGCCAGCAATGCGAGGTACCCGAACCGGGCCGAGCGCCGGTGCAGGATGGTGCGCAGCGGCCCGATCGCGACCAGCAATGCGCCGATCGACGCGATGCCGGTGGGCCCGGAGAACAGTGTCAACGCGCCGATGACGCAGGCGATCGCCAATGGCAGCAGCCGGCTGGTGGCCACCGCGCGCTCCACCGAGCACCAGGTGACCAGGATGCCCAGCGCGATGATCGGTTCCGGCCGCAGCCCGTTGTTCAGCGGCAGCCAGAACGCCAGGAACATGCCCGCCGCCGTCCACGCCGCCGCGCGGTGGGTCTTGACGGCGTGGCCCAGCCGCGGGATCACCTCGCGGCTGATCAGCCACCAGCACGTCAGCGCCATCACCAGCGTCGGCAGCCGCACCCACACGCTGGCGGTGCTGACGTGGGTCCACATCGCCAGCAGGTCGTAGTACCACCCGAACGGCGCCTCGGGGGTGCCGAACCAGCGGTAGTAGTTGGCCATGTAGCCGGCGTTCTCCGACACCCGCGCCATCGTCAGGATGTAGCCGTCGTCGGCGGTGTTCGCCCCGACGAAATGCCACCACACCAGCACCGCGGCGACGACGCCGTCCAGCGGCGTGGCCGACCACCATCGGGACGGCAGGAATCGGCGGTGCCGCATGCCGTCGGCGCCGTCGAGCACATGCAGCGCGATCAGCGACACCACCGTCATCGCGACGCCGAGGATCATCGCCAGCATCTTGATCGGCGTCGGGGCGCTGCTGTAGCGGGTGTCGACGGTGGCCGAGAAGCTCAGCCCCGGTGGTGCGGGCCCGGACAGGTCGGTGAAGACACCGACGATCTGCGGACGAAAGTCATAGCCGCTGCGCTGGCCGCGCAGCGGTGCGCCGGGGTCGTCGCCGTCGGGCCCCTTGACCAGGCCGACGAATTCCGCGGTGACCTTGTCGGCATGCGCGGTGAACGTCAGCCGCTGGCACGCCGGGCTGAGCACCTGGCTCAGCGGCGCGGTCACGACGGGGGTGTTGCGGACGATCAACAGCAGCTTGTCGTTGACCCGCTGGATCAGCAGTCCGCGGTCGATGGCCTTCGGCGCCTGCTTGGGCACCGTGGACAGCAGCACGGTCTTGTTCGCGTTCTCCGGGCCCGCGAGCCCTGCGGCCGCGCGGCACGGCACCGTGATGTTCAGATCGGTGGCGACGTAGGAGATCAACGGCGCGGTGACGCTGGAGAAGACGCCGTTCTGCGGCCAGTTCAACTGCGCGGTCGTTTGCTTGACCGGCAGCAGCGGAGTGGCCAGCGCCAACGCGACCCCGAGCAGTCCGGTGACCATCGCGACGATCCGTGCGGTCCGGTAGTTGCCCGCGCCGCCGCCCGCCACGCCCGCCACGGAGGTAGATGTTAGTGCGCAAGCCTGATGGCCAGCACGAACGGCCCGATCACGGTGACGGAGAACCGCGGATCGGAGAACAGCGCCGCCTCGAATGCGACCTGGTAGCGCTTCACATTGGGCTGGTTCGGGTAGACGTCGGAGGCAAGGCGCAGCGTGTAGGTGTCGTTCGCGCCGCGGCGCATCAGGAAGACGGTGGGCGGTTTCCAGGGCAGCGCATCGAGCGCCGCGATGAACTGGTCCGGGTTCTTCAGCTCCACCCAGCTTCCGATGGCCGCGGCCCGTTTGTCGAATTGCGCCAACGGGTTCGCGTAGTGCGACGTCAATCCCTGGAATCCCCAGTACGGATAGAACGACAGGAAGCTGTAGTCGGCGGTCAGCACCACCACCTGGTCTCGCGGCTTGCCGGTGACCTGGCGGATCTTCGCGTCGATCTCGGCGTAGTACGTTGCTGCGTCCGGCGGTCGGCGGTCGGCCCGCTGCCCGTTGCCGTCGGTGTCGGTATAGGCGACAACGAGATCGGGCTTCAGCACGTTGGGGATGTCCTGGCTGAAGCCGAGCGCGCCGAGCGCGCCGAGCACCCCGGCGGAGGCGACGATCCGCCGTGCAGGCGGCGGGGCTGTATCGACGCGCGATCGCCTGCGTCGCCTCGACGAAACCGAACGCGCCCGCGGCGGCCAGCAGCACGGTCAGCGTCGGCTGCAGCCGAAACGACAGCAGGGTGGTGCGCAGCAGCGTGGTCAACATCGATAGCAGCGACCACGCGTAGACGGCGACCACACCGATCGCGAGCGCACCCGCCCGGGTCGATGACCTGGCGCGGACGGCCAGCCACAGCGTGCCGACCATGCACAGCCCGCCCAGCAGCGTGAACTGCAGCATCGGGAAGGACAGCTGCGAGCCGTCCAGCGGCAGATAGTGCTGCGCGGCCCCGAGCCCGGCGGGCGAGTCGGCGATCGCGGCGAGCAGGTACGGCAGCCACCCGATCAGAGCGATCGCGACGGCGATCGCCGCGATCACCGCCAGCCGGAGCAGGGGATCGAACCGGCGGTCAGCCCGCCAGCGGGCGGCCACCGCGACCGCCGCCATGATCACGATCGTGAAGGCGGTGTAGGCGAAGAGCAGGTTGTAGAACAGGGCGGCGCAACCGAGAAAGATGCCGACGGCGACGACGGCCCCCCAGCCGCCGCCACGACTGCCACCCCGCAGGCCCGACCACGCCAGCACCAGCATCGGCGGCAACAGCACCGTGATGATTGCGGCGTACGGCTCGGCAGGCGAGTAGGCGAGCGTCGCCGCAGCGGTCGCAGCCGTCACGATCAGCGCCAGTTCGAAACGAATCAGCTTGGTCCACAACACAAATGCGACCACGACTGCGACCGTGATCGAGGTGACGGCCCACGGCTTGAACATCTCCCACGCCGGCGTGCCCGTCAGCGCAGCGGCCCGGCCGCCGATCCAGAACCACCCCGGTGGGTAGTACGGGGGGAGCCCGACGTACGTCATGTCATGCAGCGCGGCGGTGTCGGTCAGCCGCGTCAGGTACTCGGTGCGGAACTGCTGATCGACCGAGATGCCGAACAGGTAAAGCTTGGTGGCGCCCAGCGGCATCCCGAGGGTCACCACCGAAAATGCGGCAAGGAACACCACCGCGGCGGTCCAGCCGAGCTTTGCCCGCCCGCGCCGCCACAGCCAGCCGGCGACCAACAGTCCTGCGAGGCACGTGAATTGACCGGCCGTCGTCAGCGCGTGCAGCTGATTAGACGTGTTGTAGGCCGGCCACTGGACGCGAGATATCGCGGTCAGCGACACCGCGGTGACGACGACTGCCACGACGGCGGCAATCAGCATGTGGCCGACCACCCGCACGAGCCGCATCTAGATGGGCAGCTTCCGGAAAATAGCCCGCGGAACATGCCGCAGCACGATCATCACGTAGCGGAATGCGGGCGGCGCCCACACCAGCTCTTTGCCCCTGGCCGCCGCATTGACGGCCAACTCCGCGACGTCCTCCTTGTCGACGGTCAGCGGCGCTTCCTTGATGTGGGCGCTCATCCGGGTGCGCACCTGCCCGGGCCGGATCACCAGCACCCGAACCCCGTACTCGCGCAGCGCCTCACCGAGGCCCAGGTAGAAGCCGTCGAGTCCGGCCTTGGTCGAGCCGTAGACGAAGTTGGATCGCCGCACCCGTTCGCCTGCGACGGTGCTCATCGCGATGATCTGGCCGAACCCCTGGGCGCGCATCTTCTCGGCAAGCAGCACGCCCACCGATACCGCCGCCGTGTAGTTGATTTCGGCGATCTGCACGGCCTTGCGCTGGTTCTGCCACAGCTCTTCGGCGTCGCCGAGCAGTCCGAACGCGACGATCGCCACGTCGATATCTCTGGGGCCACACCCGCCGGCGAACGCCTCCTCGATCATCTTCGGGTGGCTTGCGGTGTCAGTGGCCTCGAAGTCGATCAACTCGACTTCCCGCGCACCTGCGGCCTTCATCTGTGCGACGGCATCGTCGCGGCCCGGATCGTCGGGCATTGCCGCCAGCACGATCCGCGCCGACGCGGTGCGCAGGTAGCGCTCGCAGATGGCAAGGCCGATCTCGGACGTACCGCCCAACAGCAGAATGGTCTGCGGATTGCCCACGGCGTCAAGCATTTACAGTAGCTCCAAGCGTCGGGCCATGTCCGAGGCGAACACGCCGTGCGGATCGGCCTTGCGGCGCACTGCGATCCACTCGTCGATCCGCGGGTACATGGCGTGGAACGTCTCTGCCGTCGCCCTGGAGTCTTTGGCCGTGTAGACACGTCCGCCGAACTGAAGCACCCGCCGATCCAGTTCGCCAAGGAGCTCCCCGACTCCCGGCTTAATCGGAAAGTCAACGCACACGTTCCAGCCCGGGATCGGAAAGCTCAGCGGCGCCTGATTTCCCTCACCAAACAGCTTGAACACGTTGAGGAATGAATAGTGCCCGGACTTCTGGATGTCGGCGATGATGCTTTTGAATTCGTCGACCGCTGAGGTCGGCACGACGAATTGGTATTGCGCGAATCCAGCCTTGCCGTAGCCGCGGTTCCACTCTCCGAACATGTCCAGTGGGTGGTAGAACTGCGTCAGATTCTGGATCTTTCCGCGATAGGTTCCCGATTTGCGGTACCACAGCTCACCGATCGGGACGAAGGTGTATTTGTTCGCCAGCCCGTTGGGGAAGATGTCGGGGAACGTGAGCAGTTGCGGCGCTTCGAATTTCAGCGGATCCCGCTGCAGCTTCTTGGGGAGCTGGTCGAGTCGGGCGAGTGACCCGCGCGACACCGCGGCGCGGCCGAGCTTCGGCGGCGCGCTGATCGCGTCGAACCACGCGCTGGAATAGGTGTAGTTGGCCTCGCTGCCGTCGCTGTGCAGTGCGATGGTCTCGTCCAGGCTGGCGGTCACGTCCCCGTCGGCGATGAAATACGCGGTCTCCGTGGGCGTCATCTCGATCATCGCCCGCAGGATGATGCCGGTGAGACCGTTGCCGCCGACCGTGGCCCAGAACAGCGCCGGATCGGAATCATCCGGCGAGAGGTGGCGGACGTCCCCGTCAGCGGTGAGCAGCTCGATCGACCGGACGTGGTCGCCGAAGCTGCCCGCGCTGTGGTGGTTCTTGCCGTGGATGTCGCAAGCGATCGCGCCGCCGACGGTGACCTGGCGGGTGCCCGGCAGCACCGGCACCCACAGCCCGAGCGGCAGCGCGGCGCGCATCAACTGGTCCAGGTTCACGCCCGCATCCACATCAACGAGGCCGTCGTCCGAATTGATCGAGTGAATGCGGTTCAGGCCGGTCATGTCGATCACCAGGCCGCCGCCGTTTTGCGCGTTGTCGCCGTACGAGCGGCCCAGGCCGCGGGCGATGACGCCGCGCGTGCCGCCGTCGGCCGCGTGCGCGACCGCCTTCGCGATGACCTCGGGGTCGGGGGTGGAGAGCACCTGCGCCACCGTCGGCGCGGTGCGGCCCCACCCGGTCAGCCGCTGGGCCGTGGTGGGCAGGTCGGTGGAGAACATCGCCGGTCAGCCTACCGGTCGGCGCGTCGCGGTCAGCGCAGCCGGAATATCACCGAGCGCTGCACGATGAAGTTGATCACGGTCGCGGTGCCCTGCGCGATCACGAACGCGACCGGTACCCGCCAAGAGTGGTCTGCGAACCGCATGTAGAAGATGTAGTTGATGCCGACCTGCACCGTGTAGGTCAGCGCATACAGCAGCATCACCGCCACGAACCGCGCCTTGCTGGGCGGCGCCTGGAAGGTCCACCGCCTGTTGATCAGGTAGGCGGTGAGCGTCCCCGCAATGAAGCTCAGCGACTTGGCCAGGTTGACGTTCAGGCCGAGGCCCAGCCCCGCCACGTACAGCCCGAAGTCGACGACCGCGGCAAGAACGCCGGTGATGACGAACCGAACCACCTGCGTCTTGAGCCCAAGTGTGGGTGGTATCAGCGGCTCGGCCACGTCGGCAGCTTAAAGCGTGTGGCCGATGAGCCGCTTGCGCGAAGAGCGACAAGAGATGTGCGAGCCTTACGGCTGATGCACACCGAGACCGCGTTCGCCCTGACCTTCCTGGTGCTCGCGTACGCGGTGGTCTCTGGCCTCGTGCACCGCTGGTACGTGGCGCCCGCCCTGATCTTCCTGGCGTGCGGGATGCTGCTGGGCCCGTCGGGGATTCGGGTCGTCGAGGTCGAGAACGCCAACGCGGAGAGTTTCACCGTGCTGGCGCAGCTCGCGCTCACCGTGATCCTGTTCAACCAGGCATCCCGGCTGAACCTGCGCACCGTGCTCGGCCGCGGCCGGTTGACGCTGCGCCTGCTGGCGATCGGGATGCCGGTGACGGTCGTGCTGGGCACGCTCACCGCGGCGCTACTCATGCCCGTGCTGCCGTTGTGGGAGGCGGTCTGCCTCGCGGTCGTCGTGGCGCCGACCGAAGTCACGCTGATCGAGGCCGTGCTCGAGGACCGTCGCGTGCCGGAACGTATCCGCAACGCGCTGGCGGCGGAGAGCGGGCTTTACGACGGGCTCGCGCTCGCGGCGCTGCTCGCCGCACTCGCCGCCGCGTCCGAACACCGCGATCTCCAGCCGGCTCGCTGGGCGTGGTTCGCCTTCCGCACCGAGTTCGTCTCTGTCGCTCTCGGCCTCACCATCGGTGCGGTCGGGGCTTTCATGATCGTCCGTTCGTGTGACCGCGGATGGATGAGCGCGCCGTGGGCGCAGCTGGCCACGTTGGCGCTGGCACTGAGCTGCTTCGAGACCGGGGAGCACGTGCACGGCAGCGGCTTTGTGACCGCCTTCGCGGGTGGACTGGCCTACGCGTGGGTGTCGTCGAGAGCCGGTGAGAGATCCGAGACGACCCAGGTGTCCGATGCCGTCGGGGAGCTACTCGAACTGCTGGTGTTCGCGATGTTCGGCGGCTTCGCCGTGATCCCGGCATGGCGGGATGTCGGTTGGCGGGTGGTGGTTTTCGCGATTCTGGCGGTGTTCGCGGTGCGTATCGTCGCGGTGTTGTCGTCGATGGTGCGCTCGGGCCTGCCGCTGTCGAGCACGCTTTTCATGGGCTGGTTCGGCCCGCGCGGAATCGGAACGCTGGTATTAGGTCTGCTGGTGATCGACAACGGCGAGATCGGCCACAGCGCACTGATCACCCAAGTCGTCGTCGTCACGGTGACGCTGAGCCTGGTGCTGCACAGCCTCACCGCACCGCTGGCTGTGCGGCTGGCCGCCAAGTCCGCCTAACGGCGGGCGCCGGCGCGAACGTCGTGATGCTCGGCACCGCCCGCCGATCCGACAGCCCGCCGCAGCCCGCTCGCATCGAGCACGCCGCACAATGCGCCGACTGCGGCCGTGAACCCGTGATCGGGCGGTGTGCCGAACCCGACGACGACTCCGTCGACGACCGGACCGCTGGCGTCGGGATGGCGCAGGTGCGCCAGCCCGGACAGCGCGACGGACGCCTCGGCAGCACGGCGCAGCACGTGGTGCTCGGCGCCGTCGGGCATCCTCAGCAGCAGATGTAGACCCGCCTCCAGGCCGCCGACGCCGACATCGAACGCCGCCAGCGCGTCGACCAACGCGTCACGTCGCCGTCGATAGCGCATCCGCATCCGGCGGATGTGCCGGTCGTAGTGTCCCGCCGCGATGAACTCGGCCAGCGTCAGCTGCGCGATGGCGTCGACGTAGAACTGCGCGCCACCGGCGGCCGAGACCACCGCGTCGATCAGGTCGTCGGGCAGCACCATCCAGCCCAGCCGCAGCACGGGCGACAGGCTCTTGCTGGTGGAGCCGAGGTAGGCAACGCAGAGCGAACAGCGGCTCGCACTGCTTGCCGCGTGGGAGGAGGCCGGCGACTTGTTCACCGAGCAGGAACAGGCAGCGCTGGCGCTCACCGAGGAGATCACCGAGCTGTCCGGTCGCGGACACGTCTCCGACAAGGTGTACTCCCGCGCCGCGGCGGTGTTCTCCGAACGCGAGCTCGGTCAGGTGATCGCGATGGCGCTGACGATCAACGCGTGGAACCGGATCGGTGTGACGACTCGGCTGTCGCCGCCGCGGCGGTAACCGCGATTACACCCAGTACGGCACGCGGCTGCGGTACTGGCGCATCGCGAACGCCGCCAGAATCCAGCCGATCACCGTCAGCACGAGCACCACGATCCAGTGCCGCAGTTCCTGCGGCGCACCGAGCAGCGGCGCGCGGACGATGTCGAGGTAGTGCAACAGCGGATTGAGCTCGACGATCTTGCCCCAGCGGCTGGCGCCCTGCTGGGCCAGGGTCTGGGCGTTCCAGATGATCGGCGTCATGAAGAACAGCAGCTGCACGACGCTGTTCAGCAGCGGCGCGATGTCACGGAACCGGGTGCCGATGATGCCGAACACCAGCGACGCCCAGACGCAGTTCAGCATGATCAGCGCCAGCGCCGGGATCACCGACAGGTCGGCCCACGACCACGGCTTCGGATAGATCATCGCGATGATCACGTAGATCACGATGTTGTGCGCGAACAGCAGCGCCTGGCGCCACACCATTCGGTAGACGTGCACGGACAGCGGGGTGGGCAGCTGCTTGATCAGCCCCTCGTTGGCGACGAACACCTCGGCGCCCTCGAGGATCGAGGCGCTGATCAACCCCCAGATGATCAGCCCCAGCGTCACGTAGGGCAGGTGGTCGGACAGCTTGAGATGGAACAGCTTCGAGTACAGCCCGCCCATCGCGACCGCGGTGGTGCCGGTGGCAATGGTGATCCAGATCGGGCCCAGCAGTGAACGGCGGTAGCGCTGCTTGATGTCCTGCCAGCCAAGGTGCAGCCACAGCTGATGACTGGCCAGCCCCTCGGTCAGGTCGGTAACCGCGCGGCGAAACGTCTTGGACTGTGCGGCGTCGTCGGTGGTCGTTTTCACTCACCCTCCTCCGGGCGGTGCGGCGGCCGGCCGAACTTCTCGGCTCGCCCGAGACGCCGCAGCCTGATCCACTCCCGCAGCCCGGCCGGGTCCCGGCGGGACACCAGGAAGTACCACCCGAACCTGACCCACTCCTGCGGCAGCAACCGGCGCACACCACGCTGCGACATCACGTAGCCGCGGTTGCGGTACGTGAAGAACCGCTTCACCGGATCATCGGGGTACTGCGTGTGCATCCGGCCACCGAGGATCGGTTTGAACTCGTCGGCGCCGTGCGGATGCAGGTACACCGCCTCCAGACAGGTACCGAACGCTAGTCCGGAGCGCACCAGCCGCCGGTGTACCTCGACCTCGTCGCCTCGCACGAACAGCCGCAGATCGGGGACGCCCACCGCCTCAAGCGTGCTCGCGCGAAACAGCGCCCCGTTGAACAGGGACGCGATCCCGGGCAGCAGATCCTGATCCGGTCCGTCGGTGCGCAGTTCGTCGACATTGCGTCGCCACGCCAGCCCGCGCCGCAGCGGAAACGCCAAGCGCTTCGGGTGGTCCATGTCGCACACCATCGGCGATACCTCGGCAAGGCCATGCTTGTCGGCACACGCCATGAGCTTCGCCAGCACGGCCTCATCCTGCGGCCGCCCGTCGTCGTCGGCACACCACACCCAGTCGGCGCCGAGAGCCAGGGCGTGCAGCATGCCGAGCGCGAATCCTCCTGCGCCACCGAGGTTTCGGCGCGACCCGAGGTAGGTGGACGGGATCGGCTGCCCGGTTACCAATTCGCTGACCCGTTCGTCGCCGTTGTCCGAGAAGTCGTTATCGACAACGATCAGGTGGTCCGGCCGGCGGGTCTGCGCGGCGATCGCGTCCAGCGACTTCGCCAGCTCATCGGGGCGCCGGTGCGTGACGAGCACCGCACACACGCGGCTCACTGGCGGCTCATCTCGGCGATGATTTCGGCAACGTGCCGCGCCGCGTCATCGCCCTCGTACGCGCGGACCACGTCCTCGATTTCGCCCATCATCTTGATCGACCCGTGGTCGATCCAGATCGCCGTCTTGCACAGTCGCGCCAAAAAATCGGTGGAGTGGCTGGCGAAAACGAGGATGCCGGAGCGCTCGACGAGCTTCTGCAACCGCGTCTGGGCCTTCTTCAGGAATTCCGCGTCGACAGCGCCGATGCCTTCGTCGAGCAGCAGGATCTCGGGGTCGATGCTTGTCACCACGCCCATCGCCAGGCGGACCCGCATGCCGGTGGAGTACGTCCGCAGCGGCATCGACAGGTACTGACCGAGCTCGGTGAACTCGGCGATCTCGTCGACCTTGGACTGCATCTTCTTGCGTGTCTCGCCGAGGAACAATCCCCGGATGATGATGTTCTCGTATCCGGAGATCTCCGGATCCATGCCCACACCGAGATCGAAAATCGGTGCGACACGGCCGTTGACGATGGCCTTGCCGCGGGTCGGCTCGTAGATCCCCGAAAGCAGCCGCAGCAGCGTCGACTTGCCCGCGCCGTTGTGTCCGACCAGCCCGACACGGTCACCGGTGCGCAACGACAAAGTGATGTCCTTCAGCGCCTCGATCACCAGCACGTTGCTGGTGTTGCGCCCGATGGTGCCCCCGGCCTTGCCGAGGAACGTCTTTTTGAGCGAGCGTGATTTCGCGTCGAAGATCGGGAATTCCACCCAGGCGTCCTCGGTGTGGATGCTGACCACGTCGGGCTGCCCGCTCGGCGGCACGCGAGGCTCCGGCGCCACGCCGTTGGCGGTCGAATCGGTAACCGACACCGCGCCTCGGCTATAGGTACTGCCCGGTGCCCGACGGGCCCGGGCTGGCCTGCTGCCCCGCCAGGCCGGGCGGCAACGAGCCTTGACGCATCTGCTCGAGCTGCTGGCGGGCGGCCATCTGCTGGGCGAACAGCGCGGTCTGAATGCCGTGGAACAGTCCTTCCAGCCAGCCGACGAGCTGGGCCTGCGCGACCCGCAACTCGGCGTCCGACGGCACCGCGTCCTCGGTGAACGGCAGTGCCAACCGGTCGAGCTCCGCACGGAGCTCCGGTGCCAGCCCGTCTTCGAGCTCGCGGACGCTGGTGGCGTGGATTTCGCGCAGCCGGTTACGGCTGGCGTCGTCCAGCGGGGCGGCGCGAACCTCCTCGAGCAGTTGCTTGATCATCGTCCCGATTCGCATCACCTTCGCAGGCTGTTCGACCAGGTCGGTCAGCGAACGCGCATCCGAGTCATCCTGCTGGCCCCCGACACGTCCGACACCACGGGGGCCGTTGATGATTTCGATGTTGTCGTCGTCGGTGCTGGCACTCACTGCGGTCACCCTTCTCGTTAGCTCGTGTCGACATTAGTCCGTCGCGCCCATCGGACTGTCGTACCGGTCCTTAGCCCGCCCCTCGCCACTCGTAGATCCGGGCTTCGCCGTTGTCGTAGATCTTGGCCCACGATCGTGACTTGTCCAGTGACACCAACCCTTCGGGCATGACGAAGTCCCGGACCACCGGCGTGCTCGTCAACACGTACCGGATGCCCAGTGACCGCACCGCCTCGCTGACCCGCGGGTCGGTGTCGGCATCATCGGCGTACGCCCAGACGATGAACCGGTTGTGGCCCGGCCCTTGCTGATACGGGTAGTCGTAGTGGGTCCACAGGGGATGGAGTCCGGCGACCGCGTACATCCACGGGGTGCCGTCGACATTGGCGTCGCCGATCACCGTGTCGCGGGCACCGGGCAGCGTCGCGAGGTACGCCATTGCCTCCAGGTCCTTGTGATCGATCATCACGGAGTCGTACTTCTGCCCGAGCAGGAATTCATGCCGCGGGAAGTAGCTCCAGGCGTAGCCGACGCTGACGGCGACGACGGTCGCCGCGGTGATGCCGTACCAGACGGGTGCCCCCCACGAGACGCGGTGATCGAGCAGGCGCTTGATGCCGCCGACGGCAGCGGCGGCGACGGTGAACAGCGCGATGCCCGCCATCGGCGCGAGCAACAGCGTGATGACCGCGAACAGCCTGCGGGGATCGCTGTAGAACAGGTCGCTGAATGTGCCAAGCAGGCTGCCGATGACGGTGCCGAACGGCGCCGACGAATGCACGATCGCGCCCACCAGCAGCAGCCACACCGCCAGCGGCCACCAGATCTTGCGCACGAGCAGGGTCAGCGCACCGACCCCGGCCAGCGCCATCAACGCGTATTGGATCGGGAAGTCGTTGAGGTGGCGGGTGTGGCCGACGACGGCGTCGAACAATGCCTTCTTCTTGCCCTCGTGGGTGACGAACTCGTGCCCGACGATGATCCCGGCCTGCTTGACGATGCCGGCGAACTGCGGCAGCAGCAGTAGCGCCGAGGGAACGGCAACCGCGAGCAGCGTCGCCACGTCGGCCACCCGGCCACGCACCGGGTGCCACAGCCCGTCGCACACCCACCACGCCGCGACGAACAACGCGACAACCACGCCGGCCGTGGTGTGCACCGAGAACACCCCGAGCAGGGCGAGCACCGCGACGGGTATGCGGTCACGGTGGGCAAGCGCGGACACGATCAGCACCATCGTCGGCGCGGCGAGGCCGTAGGCCGCGAGGTTGGGCATCGACGCGGTGTCGAACTCGATGTAGGGCACCGCGGAGAATGACGCCGACATCGCCGCAGCGGCCGCCGCGCATCCGGCGGTGCGCCACTCGGTCGTTCTCGACCGGAGGAGCCGCCACGTCAACACCGCGGCGCTCACCGGAAACAGCCAGACGGCCGCCGCCACCGAGCTGACCGTGTACGCGGTGGTCGGCGCGATACCGGTGAGCTGGCTGAGCACCGCGGCCAGCGCGTGAAACGCCGACGGGTAATACAGCGGGTCATGGGTCTCGACGTTTCGCAGCTCGCCCATGTGCGTCGACGACGCCTGCCCGGTGTCGAGGATGTAGCGAACCTCGTTCGCATGCCAGACCGCGTCCCAGGTGCTCGGCACAGACTGCCAATGCGTCAGGCCGGCGGCTGCGGCATAGCCGATCAGCAGGGCACCGAGCACGACGCCCGCGGCCACGGCGACGGCCGGCCAGATCGAGACGGCGAGCGCTTCCGCGGCGCGGTCCCGGTAGCGGGACAGCACCGGCCGCAAACCGATCACGACGCCGGTCACCGACGCCGTAGCAAACAACGCCGTCCACGCGTTCCACGGCCAACCGACCGCGCCCAGCGGGATGATCGACAGGCCGACCACACCGTAGGTCAACGCGGGACCCACCGCGACCGCGACCGGCCACGGTAGCCGGGCGGCGATTCCGACGAGCGACCCGGGAGCTATCAGCAGCAACAGCGCAGGCAGCGCTCCATAGGCCAGGCTCACTGCACTAGTATGGCTGGCCAGGTGGTCCGGTCTGTCAGGGTTTGACGGGCACGGGTACCGCCGGCGAATGGATCGGTTGGCCGGATCCTTCATATGCGCTGAGGTGGCTTAGATGGCGTACGACGTTGCCCGGGTGCGTGGGCTGCACCCCTCCCTGGGCGACGGTTGGGTGCACCTGGACGCGCAGCTGGGCATGTTGGTCCCCGAGTCGGTCGCGACCACGGTCTCGACGGCCTTCCGCGGCTCCCGTCCTGATGCCCGGGGTCCGCACCCGTCCGCTCGGCGCAGTGCGGCCGTGCTGACTGCCGCGCGCCAGGCGGTGGGCGATTTGGTGAACGCCGACCCCCGCGGCGTCGTACTCGGAGCCGACCGCGCGGTTTTGCTGCGCGGGCTGGCCGACGCCTCGGCCTCGCGCGCCGGCCTCGGCTACGAGGTGGTGGTCAGTCGGCTCGACGACGAGGCAAACATTGCCCCGTGGCTGCGCGCAGCAAACCGCCATGGCGCCCGGATCAAATGGGCCGAGGTCGACATCGAGACCGGGGATATGCCGGCCTGGCAGTGGGAGAGTCTGATCACCGAGGGCACCCGGCTGGTCGCGATCGCCTCGGCGTCGTCGACGATCGGGACGGTCAACGATCTGCGCGCCGTGACGAAGCTCGTGCACGATGCCGGCGGGGTGGTGGTGGTTGACCACTCCGCGGCCGCGCCGTACCGGCTGATGGACATCAACGAGATCGATGCCGATGTGGTCGCGGTCAACGCCGTCGGCTGGGGCGGCCCGCCGATCGGCGCGCTCGCGTTCCGTGAGCCGGCCATGATCGACACCTTCGCCTCCATGTCGCTGGCCCCGAACGCGACCGGGCCGGGCCGTCTCGAGACCGGCGTCCATCAGTTCGGGCTGCTGGCCGGGGTGGTCGCCAGCGTCGAGTACCTCGCGGGGCTGGACGAGTCCGCGAGCGGCACGCGCAGGCAACGGCTCACCACCTCTCTGCAATCCGCGTCGCTGTACATGGATCGGGTCTTCGACTACCTGCAGGCGTCGCTGCGCTCACTGCCCCGGGTGATGGTGCTGGGGCGGCCGGAGGTGCGCATCCCCGTGGTCAGCTTCGCGGTGAGCGGTGTGCCGGCGGACCGCGTGGTGCAACGCCTGGCCGACAACGGGGTCTGCGCGATCGCGAACGCGCCGTCGCGGGTGCTCGATTTGATCGGCGTCAACGATGTCGGGGGTGCGGTGTCGCTGGGGCTCGCGCACTATTCGACGACGTCCGAGGTGGACCAGTTGGTCCGCGCGCTCGCGTCACTCGGCTGACGCCTACTCACCTACTCGCAGCACGACTTTGCCGGTCACCTCGCCCGACGAGAGCAGCCTGAGCGCCTCCGCCGCCTGCTCGATCGGGAGCACCGCCCCGACCACCGGCCGTACTCGCCCGTCGGCGATCATCGGCCACACGTTCCTGACGACCTCGGCGGCGATGGCGCCCTTGCCGGCGCGACCGTCGACCCCCCGGCCGCGCAGCGTGGTGGCGATGACGCCTGCGCGTTTGGCGAGCAGCTTGGCGATGTTCAACTCGGCCGTGATGCCGCCCTGCATCCCGATGATGACGAGCCGGCCGTCGCTCGCGAGCGCATCGATGTTCCGGTCGAGGTAGGACGCGCCCATGATGTCCAGGATCACGTCGGCGCCCACGCCCCCGGTCTGCTCGCGGATGCTGTGCTCGAAGTCCTCGTCGCGGTAGTTGATCGTGATGTCGGCGCCGAGCGCGCGGGCGGCCTCAAGCTTCTCCGCCGAACCGGCGGTGACCGCGACCCTGGCCCCCAGCGCTCGCGCCACCTGAATCCCGTGGGTGCCGATTCCGCTGCCGCCACCGTGGATCAGCACCGTCTGCCCGGCCCGCAGGCCCGCCGTCATCACCAGGTTCGACCAGACCGTGCACGCGACCTCCGGCAGACCGGCCGCCTCCACGATGTCGACACCGCCCGGAATCGGCATCACCTGCGGTACAGGCACGGCGACGAACTGGGCGTAGCCACCTCCGGCCAGCAACGCGCAAACCTCTTGTCCGACCGCCCATTCGGTCACGCCGTCGCCGACCTCCGCGATCACACCCGAAGCCTCCATACCGAGAATCTGGCTCGCACCGGGCGGTGGCGGATAGTGACCTGCAGCCTGCAGCAAATCGGCGCGGTTCACCCCTGCCCCCCGTACCCGCAGCAGCACCTCACCCGGCCCCGGCTGCACATCGGGCACCTCTTCCCAGGCAAGTTGGTCAGCCGAGTGGGCGATGACGGCGCGCATAGCGCAACGCTACTATCGTCGCGATTCCGGTCCGCTGGCAACGGTCTCTGACTTACTATTCCGCCATGGAGGGGTTGATCGCCGGGCGGTCCGCCAGTGAGGTACCCGGGCCGGACGTTGCCGAGATGCGATCATGGCAATACTTTCTTGAAGCGGCGTTGCGGATGTCCGCGATGCTCAACCGCGGTCTGGTCGAGTCGCACCGGTTGACGCTCGTCGATGTCCGACTGTTGGACCTACTGAGCAAGTCCCCCGGCGGTGCGGCGCGGATGGGCGACCTCGCCGACGGGCTGATGTCATTGCCGAGCCGGGTCACGCGTCAGATCCGCCGGCTCGAGGTTCAAGGTCTGGTGAGCCGCGAGGCAAGCCCCGACGACGGGCGCGGTGTGGTGGCGACCATCACCGACGAGGGCCGGATGGCCGTAGACCGGGCCATGACCACCTACGGAATGTGCGTGAAAGCGCACTTCCTGGGTCAGCTGTCGCGGCCACAGGTGGCGGCGCTGGGGGAGAACTGCCGGCGGATCAACGCCGGACTGAAGGTGGCGGCCGCGCCACCGACGCGGCTCGGCCGCGTCTAGCGCCGCCGGCCGCTACCCTTGTCCGCGGTGGCGTGGCAGAGCGGCCTAATGCACTCGCCTTGAAAGCGAGAGACGGCTAACACCGTCCGGGGGTTCAAATCCCTCCGCCACCGCCAGCTCATTTCCCGGCAGCAGCCGGGTCACTCGCCGCGGAAGTCCGGCGCGCGTTTGGAGAATGCCGCGGTGATCCCCTCGGTCAGATCCTTCGACGGCAGGAACGCGGCGTTCCACGCGGCCACGTAGCGAAGGCTCTCCGACACCCGCGAAATCCGTTGCTGGTCCAACACATCCTTGATGCCGTTGACGGTCAGCGGCGGGTTGGCCGCGATCTCCGCCGCGGTGGCGTGTGCGGCCGCCAGGCATGTCTCGGCGTCGTCGTAGACGTCGTTGACGAGGCCTATCTTCTCGGCGCGGGCCGCGTCGATGTCCTTGCCCGTCAACGCCAATTCACGCAGGTGGCCGTCGGACACGATCAGCGGCAGCCGGGCCAGGCTGCCGACGTCGGCGACGATCGCCAGCTTCACCTCGCGCACCGAGAACTTGGCGTCGGCGCTGGCGAAGCGGATGTCGACGGCCGAGATCAGGTCGACACCGCCGCCGACGCACCAGCCGTGGATCGATGCGATCGTCGGCGTGCGGCAGTCGGCGACGGCGCTGATCGCGTTCTGCATCCGCAGAATCTCGGCGTGAAAGTCCGCGCGGGGCCGCGCAGATGTGCCGTCGGACATCACCGCGGTCAGGCTTCCACCCATGGCGGGCAGGTCGAGCCCGTAGCTGAAGTTGCGGCCCGAGCCGGTGACCACGATCGCCCGCACGTCGCGGTCGGCATCCAGTTTCGCGAACACCTCGGGCATCTCCGACCAGAACGCCGGACCCATCGCATTGCCCTTGCCCGGGCCGACCAGCGTCACCCGCGCCACGTTGTCGTCGACGTCGACGGCAACGGATTCGTATGCATCTCCCATGATTGAAGAGGCTAGTCAGCGCGGCGACGGGCGCTGGCCTCAGGGCGGCGAACCGATGAGGATCTCCCGAATCGTGCGGTCGGGCATGTACTCGCACATCGTGTTGGCCATGGTCTCGGAGAAGTTGTCACCAAGTGGGCCGAACGCGCTGTTATCCCCTTTGAGGATCTCCTTCACGACGGCCAGTCGCGCGGGTTCGTCGAGCTTTACGTAGTCCTTGCACGTCATCGTCATCGCGCCCGGCGGCGCCGGCTCCTCTGGGTGCGCGGCGACGTCGGCGCAGACGCTGTCGCGGACGTGGGTGTGGAGCCGCCCGGCTCGGTGGTCATCGCGACCGAGCCGCCGGTTGTCTTGACGCACGCCGCCAGACCCAGGCACATGACCGCGGTTGCGACAACCCGCAGCGGCATGACCATTTCGCCCACCATAGTCGTACTGTTGGGCATGCCCACGGACATGCCACCCGCGGCAAACACGCCGCCGATCGACGAATTGAGCAGCGCAGAGGCCACGTTGGCAGAGTTGCGACGGGTTGTGCAGGCGATTGCCGCCGGCGATCCCGGTAGCCAGACACCGTGCCGGGAATTCGACGTCGCTGCCCTCACCGATCATCTGATGAACTCGATCACGACGATTGGCGGCGTCGCTGAAGCGGACCTGCCCCCGCGGAACCGCGACGACTCCGTGGAACGGCAGATCATCGTCGCGGCGCGGTCCGCACTGGACGCGTGGCGCACCCGCGGCCTCGATGGCACCGTGCAGCTCGGGTCGAACGAGATGCCTGCCAGGGTGATGCCAGGCATCTTGTCGCTCGAATTCCTGGTTCACGCTTGGGATTACGCGCAGGCCACCGGTCAGAAGGTGCAGCCCTCCGAAGAGTTGGCCGGCTTCGTGTTCGGGGTCGCCCGCCAGATCATCACACCGCAGGGCCGCGCCGACGTTGGCTTCGACGACCCGGTGGACGTGCCGGACAGCGCGCCCGTGTTCGACCGGCTGATCGCGTTCACGGGCCGGGCGCCGCGTTAGACGCGTTCGAGGTAGAAGTATCCGTAGCGGCCGTTGTCCAGTCCGGCCTTGCCGTTCATGATGCCCATCACGGTGTCGTCGTCGATTTTCCTGAAGTGGTCGTGGACGGCCCGGCCGTCGTAGACCATCGTCGCGGTCACCTCACCGCGGAACTCTTCCATCCAGAGGCTCGCCCCGCCCTTGGCGAGTTTCTCGTTGTTGAACTTGTTGCCGTCGTCATCGAGGCAGACGATCGGTAGCACGTCGGTCGCCGATCTCATGGTCTTGCCAAACCAGTTCGCCCTGGGCAGCACCCCGTTTATCGCGTGGCCGGTGGTGAATTCACCGCCCTTCCATTCGCCGAGCATGAACTCGATGGACGCCGGCTCCAGCGTGGCCCAGAAGTCGTCGAGTTCGGCATCCGGGATCAGCCCGGTGCGCTGCGCGAGTCCGGTGAACGTCGTGCGCGGCAGGTCATCGGTCAACGGTGTTCCCCTCTCCAGCGCCGGGCGAAATCCAGGAATGCGTCGTTCTCGTGCGGGGCGGCGACGGTGACGCGCACGCCGTCCTCGCCGTACGGCCGAACGATGATGCGCGCGTCGGCCGCGCTGGCGACGAACTCCGCGGTGTGCTCGGGCAGCGGTAGCCAGACGAAGTTCGCCTGCGAGGGCGCCACGGTGTAGCCGGCGTCGCGCAGTGCGGCGCTGACCCGGACACGTTCGGCGACCACCGCGTCGGTGCGCCCCAGCAATTCGTCGGCGGCGTCCAGTGACGCGATCGCGGCGGCCTGCGAGATGCTGGTCACGCTGAACGGCACGTATGCCTTGCCCAGTGCCGTGATGAGCTTCGGGTCACCAACCGCATAACCGACCCGCAGACCCGCCAGCCCGTAGGCCTTCGAGAACGTCCGCAGCACAACGACGTTGGGATATCTGCGTACCAAATCAAAACTGTCCGGGAGCAGTCCGTCGCGGATGTATTCGACGTAAGCCTCGTCGATTGCTATCAGAATGTCGGCCGGAACGGCTGCGACGAAGCGTGTCAGGGCGTCGGGGTCGACGACGGTCGACGTCGGGTTGTTGGGATTGCAGATGAACACCAGTCGGGTTCGGTCGGTGATCGCGGCGGCCATCGCGTCCAGGTCGTAGGTGTAGTCGGTCAGCGGCACCTGAACCGGGGTTGCGCCCGCGAGGCGGACCTGCAGCGGGTAGATCTCAAAGCTGCGCCAGCCGTACACCACCTCGTCGCCGGCGGCGCAGGTGATCTGGATCAGTTGTTGGCACAGGCTGACCGATCCGCACCCCGCAGCGACTTGCTCGGGCGGGAAGCCGACGTGCTTTGCCAGGCGATCGCGCAGGTCCAGGTAGCCGTTGTCGGGGTAGCGATTGACAACGTCAGTGGCCTTCTCGATCGCCGCGCGCACGCTGGGCAGCGGCCCGTGAACCGTCTCGTTGCTGGCGATTTTGATCGCGCCCGGCACCGTCTTGCCTGGTGTGTAGGCCGGCAACGCGGCCACCTCGGGGCGAAGGCGGGCGGGCACTGGCTCAGCATAGGTTGCACGCCGTCGTGGCCGGTCCAACGACTTTGCGGCTCGTCGTCGGCGCTGTGTACGCTGTGCGTTCGGCGGTTCGATCAGGAGGCGTGCCAGAGCGGCCGAATGGGGCTCACTGCTAATGAGTTGTCCGTGTTAAAGCGGACCGGAGGTTCAAATCCTCTCGCCTCCGCCACACAACTTAAGACGAGCGCCCGTAGCTCAACGGATAGAGCATCTGACTACGGATCAGAAGGTTGGGGGTTCGAATCCCTTCGGGCGCGCAACGGGAAATAGAGCCTCACCTGCGCTGACGAGAATGCGCATTTGTTCGAATCATCGTCTCCGACTCCTCAGTGTCACTGAGGATGTCACAAGATTCATCGAACTCGTGTGCGGCGAGCTAACCGCGGGGGTGATGACCTGACCCAGCGTTGCGCCAGCCGCGCGCAGTGCCTCGTCCTGCGAATGCGCGTAGATCTTCGCCGTGATCGAGGCGTCGGCATGGCCCAGCCACTTGGCGATCACCGCCATTGGAACGCCCCGCAGATGTAGTGCCGTGCCGCACGAATGACGTGCGTCGTGAAGCCGGATCGGACGCACGCCCGCCGAGTCCGTGAGCCGGTGCCACATGTTCGTCAGCGCGCCTGGTGTGTACGGCACCCCGGCTTGGCTCACCGCGACGTAGCCGCTGTCGGTGTGGGCCGCGCCCAGCGCCAGCTTCTCCTGCGCGTAGAGCGCCGAGGCCCGCTTCAGTACCGCGACCAACCCCTCATCGAGCGGTAGCGTGCGCCGCGACGACTCGGTCTTCGGCTCGTTCTCCACAGGTCGACGCACCCACCTGAACCCGGTTGCGCGCGATGGTCACTGTGCCAACATCGAGGTCGACATCCTCCCACCGCAGTCCGGCGATCTCACCGCGACGAAGACCACTCAGCGCCAAGTACCACAAGTGCCCGTTGCGGTCCATGTCAGCGGCGCGCAGCACGAGGCGGATCTCCTCTGGTGTGTAGGTCTTCATCTCGCTGCGCACGCGCGGAACCTTTTTCATCGACGCGGCGACATTATGCGACAGATCCCGTCGATCACACCCATAGGCCAGGACGAGCCGCCACGCGTCGATAGCGGCGTTGAGCGAGCGGGCCGACCATGCCCGGCGTTCATAACATCACGAAGCGCGATCAGTAGCTTGTCCAGGTCCAGGCGTGTGGGCTTCTGCGGCGAGATGCCCGTGCTGTTCGCGCAACGGGGCCAGGCAGTAGGCGTAGCCGTTGATCGTCGTCTGTCGGGCGTTGTGCAGTGACGCGAGCCAGTCGTCGCACAGGTCATCCACCGCCACGGTCTTACGCGGAACGAAGGCATCAGTCGACACCCGCTGGGTGATTTCAGCGAGTGCGTCGCGGGCCTGCTTCTCGGTGGTATACCGGCGACGCACCTGCTGGCGCTTGCCGGTCTCGGAGTGGCTTCCAGCGTCAACCGTAACTTGGTATCGCACAAGTGTTTTGCCGCTCTTGCGGTCGGTGATCGCGATCTTCTGAGATTGCCGAGAGTGCGTCTAGCTGTGCTTTGGGCGGCCCGTTTGGTGTCCAGGGTCTCCTGGCGTAGTACATGCCCATAGAGCGCCGTGACCGCCGGCCCTGGGTCGATTTCGAGATAGCATCTGCTATCCGGAGTGCCGTCGGAGTCTGTTCCAAAAAATCAAAGAGAACTTCACGATAAATGTTCGGGGAAAAGAAAATTTGCTGAAAACAATCCGTCCCGCCGTCTAGGGTCCCTGATGCCCTGCAATGGACGGTGAGGTGGCGAACGTGGCGAAAGCTTCGACGGGCGCGCAGCCCGAGCCCGCTGACGAGTTCTGTGAAGACTGCGGCTACCAGCCCGAGCTGAAACGGACGCTGGGCTCCTTTCAAGTGTTCGCGGTCTCGTTCGCGTACATCTCGGTGGCGGTTGGCATCTTCGCGACCTACAACGACGTGCTGCAGAACGCGGGGCCGATCGGGATTTGGCTGTTTCCTATGGTGGCGGTCGGGCAGGCCCTGGTAGCGCTGGTGTACGCGCAGTTCGCGGCCCGCATCCCGCTCAGCGGCTCGGCCTACCAGTGGGCCTCGCGGCTGGCCAACCCGAAGATCGGCTGGGTGTTCGGCTGGCTGACCGTCTGTTACTTGGCGATCGGCGTGGTGGCGGTCGACAATGCGCTGGCCAGCCAGGCATTCATGCCGCTGTTCGACATCAAGGCGGACGAGGGTACCGCGCGCCTGATCACGCTGGCGATGCTGCTCATTCAGGCGTTGCTCGTGGTGTTCTCGACGCGCATCTTCGCCATGATCAACGCGAGCGCGGTGGGCCTCGAACTGGTGATCGTCGTCGTGGTGTCGGTCGCGCTGATCATCGCGGTGCTGGTCACCGGCGGCGGTAAAGCCGAAAACCTCACCTCGCTTGGTGTCGCCGCGAACGCCCCCGACTACTTCGCCGTCGGCGGCGGGTTGATGACCGCGATGATCATGGGCCTGGCGACCCTCGCCGGCTTCGAATCGGCGGCGAACATGGCCGAGGAGGCCAAGGATCCGTTTCGCAGCGTCCCGCGCGCGATCGTGGGATCCGTCGTGGCGGCCGGGGTTTTGGGACTGCTGTTTTTGATCACGCTCACCATCGCGATCAAAGACATCCCCCGGGTGACCGCCAGCGACTCGCCGGTCGCGCTGATCATTCGCGATCAGCTCGGCCCCGTGATGGAGAGGGTGCTGCTGGTCGGGATCGTGTTCGCATTCTTCAGCGCCGGGTTGGTGACCCTGGCCACCTGCGCCCGGCTCGTCTTCGCGATGTCGCGCGACGCACGCTTCCCGGCCCACCGGCTGATGCGGCGGGTCAATCCGCGCACGCACACGCCGGTCCCGGCGACGATCCTGATCTTCGTCATCGGGGTCATCTTGATGGTGGCGCTGCCGGGTGCTGCGCTGCTGAAGCTGATCGTTTCGGGCACGATCCTCCCGGCGATCATCTATGGCTTGACGATTGTGCTCTACCTGGCCGTGCGCAGAAAGCTCGACCGCAAGGAGGGCGGGTTCAGCCTCGGGCGCTTCGAGCTGCCGGTCGCGATCGGCGCGCTGACCTGGGTGCTGGTCGCGCTGTTTGTGCTGGTGTGTCCCGCGGAGGCGGTCGTTCCCGTCGTGATCGCGGCTGGCTTGGTCCTCGTGGGCGGGCTGTACTTCTTGGGAATGCTGATCTTCAACCGCGAGGTGCTGGAGACCGAGCCCGGAGACGCCGATCTCTTCGCTGCGAGTTCAGGAGTGACCGAATGACTGCCATCACCAGCAAGCTGACCGGTGAGGTGGTGCGTGCTGGAATCGCCTGTATTCGTGCTATCCCGAGGCGATCGTGTTCTGCGGCGACGGACAGGACGTGGTCAACGCCGTCGCGTGGGCTCTCGAGCAGGGCATCGCCGCGACAGCCTGCTCGCCGCGCAGCTCGTGGACACAGCAGCGTCATTTTGCTGAAAGCAGGTGCTGATAGGCGGCCTTGGCGGCCGAGTGACCAATCGCGGCAGAAGGTCGTCGCAAAACTAAGAACTGAGACAGTATGCGTGGGATCGTCTGCACCAAACGAAGTGCCAGCTCGGCTTGTCTCAGAAGTCGCCGCAAAACTGCTGTCTCATATTAACATGTTATGCGACTTTTAAGACGATGGTTGCATGGTCACCGACACCGCGCCCGCCATCACCGGAACCCAGCTCGGCTACGCCCGTGTCAGCACGGGACACCAGTCGCTCGACCAACAGCTGGATGCGCTGAGCGCAGCCGGCGTGGATCCGAAGCGGGTCTACAGCGACAAGCTGTCGGGAACATCCACCCGTGAGCAGCGTCGCGGACTTGCCGCACTGCTCGACTACGCCCGACCCGGCGACGCAATTGTCGTCGTGGGTATAGACCGGCTTGGCCGGAACGCCGCTGAGGTGATGACGACGATTCGCGAACTCGGCGAGCGGAACATCGTCTTGCGCTCGTTGCGCGAGGGGATCGACACGTCGAACGCCACCGGCCGGATGGTGGCGGGCGTCCTTGCCAGCTTGGCGGAGCTTGAACTGGAACTCGGTCGGGAGCGCCGCACCGCCGCCCGTGAGGCACGACGGGCACGCGGGCAATCAATCGGCCGACCCAAGGCGCTCGACAAGTCGAAAGCCGCTCTGGTGCAGCGGATGCACGCAAGTGGTGAATCGGCGATCACGATTGCCGCCACGCTCGGTGTAAGTCGGGCAACGGTTTATCGCGTTCTGGCGGTATTGCCGGGAGCAGACTGACTAACCGTGCCGCCGTTCATCAGTTGAATGCCGGTGAAACGAACCGTTGCAGAATTTCGTGTTCAGTTTGCCTGTTGCCAAGGGGGAAGTAGGCGAGCGACAACACCACATGGACGATCCACAGGGCCGCTTGCGGGTCGTCGTCGGTTAGTCCGGTGAGTTCGGCGGCCAGGGCGCTGAGCACTGGTGATGAGTGCAGGTCGCTTATTTCAGGTGCATTGCTTGAACTCATCATCAGTGGCCGCATTGGGTCGGACCTGATCTGTTCGAGTGCCACGGCGATGGCAGTTACGACGCGCTCAGGGCCGCTGAGGCCGTCAACCGCGTGCCGAACGGTGTCAATGATGCCTGCGGCGATGCGGATCAGAACGGCGTCTCGTATCTGTGCCTTACCACCTGCGTAGCGGTAGATGGTGGCCCTCGAACAATGCACTCGCGCCGCTAGGGCGTCGATGCTGAAGGTATCCAGCCCGTCGCGGAGCACAAGATCGGCGGCGGCGGCGTAAATGCGATCTGCCGCTGCCGTGCGGCGATCACCACCAACAACCCAATCGTCTCGAACCACCGGATGCGTCGCTCCTTATATTCCGTTCACGAATCATCTTCTCAGTTCTGAGACAAAAAGTTGTCAACATCTCACGATTCGCGCAGGTGCGTGAGCACTGGTGAGACGACAGCCATCTCCATTGGCTACAGGCCGTTTCAACTTCGTTGCAACTGGTTGACGCCGCGCATCGTCGGCGACCAGCGTGGAGAAAATGACGTCGCTGGATGGTGGCCTCGGCATCGCGCTGTTTGACGATCCGTGCCTACAAGACCCACACCCTCTCTACGAGCGCATGCACGTAGCGGGGCATGTCCACCGGATCGGTGATTCTGAGTTCTATGCGGTGTCCAGTTGGGACGCCGTCAATGAAGCGGTCGCACGTTGCGACGATTTCTCCTCGAACCTGACTGCGACCATGATGTACCAGCCTGATGGCACGGTGGCTGCCTTCGAAATGGGAGAACTCGGCGGAGCGACGCAGGCGCTGGCGACTGCCGACGACCCCGCGCATGCGGTCCACAGGAAGGCGCTGATACCGCAACTGGCTGCGAAGCGCATCCTCGCCTTTGAGCCATTCATCGCTGAAACTTCCGCTCACATATGGGACGCCAGCGTGCAAGACGGGCGCATCGAATGGATGAGCGCGATGGCCAACCGGCTACCGATGATGATCGTCGGACGAATCATCGGCGTACCCGACGACGACATCGACAGGCTCGTCAGGTGGGGATACGCCGCCACTCAAGTAGTCGAGGGACTCGTCACTCAAGATCAAATGGATGCCGCAAGCGTCGCGGTCATGGAACTCTTCGCATACATCACCGACCAGTTCCACCACGCCGCCGCCAGCCCGCACGACAACCTCCTCGGCGACCTCGCCACGGCGTGCGCCACTGGCGAACTCGAAGAGATCACGGCGCAGGCCATGATGATCACGCTATTCAGCGCCGGGGGTGAATCCACTGCCTCGTTAATCGGTTCTGCCGCATGGGTTCTAGCGACCCACCCCGACATCCAACAGCAGGTGCGCGACCAACCGGAGCTGCTCGGTGCATTCCTTGAAGAGGTACTGCGTTACGAACCGCCATTTCGCGGTCACTACCGCCACGTCGTCAACGACACCACCCTGTGCGGGGTGGAACTTAAAGCGGGTTCGCGCCTGCTGCTGTTGTGGGGAGCGGCTAACCGGGACCCGTCGCACTTCGACGATCCCGGACAGTTTCGACTAGACCGATCCGATGGGAAGGGCCACATCACCTTCGGCAAGGGTGCGCACTTCTGCATCGGAGCCGCGCTCGCTCGGTTAGAGGCGAAGATCGTGCTCGGTCAACTCCTCGAACGCACCTCCAGCATCCAATCCGCTGATACCGGGCGGTGGCTCCCCAGCCTCCTCGTCCGACGCCTCGAACGCCTCCAACTTGCCTGCGAATAATGGGCGGCGCTAAGCAATCACGCAGGGGGTGGGGGGTGCCCTTCAAACGCCGCGACTGCGCCTCGCACGGCTAGCGCCCGCTCTCTCCGCCCCGAGCGACAACCGTCCGCAGTCCGTCCGCAGTAGCATCGTCAGCGATCTATACCGGCCAACGGTTTCAACTCTCTGGCCTGCGGCTTCTTTGCGCGCCCAACGCGGTCAACGGCAACAAACGCCCAAGTCGTCTCGTTCGCATCGAGTAGGTCATTGGTCGCCAATACAGTTCAAACGGGGCCCCGGTCAGCCGGGGGCAGCGTCAGGCTTGAGCTCTAATCGCCACCACCTAGCGAGCAGACGATCGAAGTGCTCGGATTCTTCGAGAACGTGACGCAGACCCAGATCGCCACAGCGATGGGCTTCTCCCGGTGCATCGCGCGCGTGCTCGCGCGGCCCTGACCGGCAAGGGCGCTGAATTTGGCGGCGGGCGCCGGACATCGGCGCCTTGGCATGACCAATCAACGCAGCCGAGAGGAGGTCTCGTCGTATCGTCGGCACATGACGCAGAACCTGGACGCCCGACTCAATCCTCATTCGCAGACGGTACTGAGTCTCTTCCGCGTCGTGTTCGGCATCCTCTTCGCCCTTCACGGCTCGGCGATCGTCTTCGCCTGGCCGGTTGCCATGGGCCCAACGGCGCCGGCCGGAGCGTGGCCGCTGTGGTGGGCCGGCATCATCGAACTGGTCACCGGTCTTCTCGTCACCGTTGGACTCTTCACTCGCATCGCGGCCTTCGTCGCGTCGGGCGAGATGGCGTTCGCCTACTTCACCCAGCATCTGCCCCACGGCTTCTCGCCGTACCTTCCCCCTTTCGGCAACGGCGGCGCGCCCGCGATCCTGTACTGCTTCGCGTTCTTCCTTCTGGTATTCACCGGCGGCGGCGCCTACGCCCTCGACTCCCGCCGGCGCACCCGCACCGTGGCCACCACTCGCGGTGGTCTCCGCGGCTGGCGTCGCCGCAGCCGGTAGCGCTCGCCCCCCTAGACCACGAACGCATCGGACACCGACGAGGGCGGACCCCTAAGCGGTCGCCATGGGCGTCTCGGGCTGCTCGTTTGCCCGTCGGTGCAGCGGCTGACTGCGTACGGTGAGCCGGTGGACACCCGCACCCCGGCCCGGCGCCGGTGGTGGCGCCGAAAGGCCATCCTGATTCCGGCTGCCCTGTTGACGGTGGCCGTCATCGCCGCCGTTGTCACCACCAGCCAGCAGCACCCGAACTCGAACGGCTCTCAGAGCCTTCCCACCACCAGCACTCAGCACCCCGAACCCGCGTACGGTTCTCAAGTCACACTGCCGTTCACCGGCCTCTATGGGCCCAACGGTGTGGCGGTGGATGGCGCCGGCAACCTCTACGTCGCCGACGGGCTCAACAATCGGGTGGTGAAGCTGGCGGCGGGCTCGACGAGCAGCCAGAGCGTGCTGCCGTTCACCGGCCTCAACAAGCCCTACGGTGTGGCGGTGGACACCGCCGGCGACCTCTACGTCACCGACCTGAACAACCATCGGGTGCTGAAACTGGCGGCGGGCTCGGCCACGCAGACCGTGCTACCGTTCACCGACCTCAGCGCACCCGACGGTGTGGCGGTGGATGCCGCCGGCAACCTCTACGCCACCGAAGCGGGCAACCCTGGCCGGGTGCTGAAGCTGGCGGCGGGGTCGAGCACCCCGACGGTGCTGCCGTTCACCGGCCTCTATGGCCCCAACGGTGTGGCGGTGGATGCCGCCGGCAACCTCTACGTCGTCGACAATGGCAACGGCCGGGTGGTGAAACTAGCGGCGGGGTAGCGCGGTCGCAGCGATGACGCCGCAAACGACCGCCGCAAACACAACGAACGACGTGTCCACCCTGACGCGCTTCCTTGTCCCGTGCTGTTGACGCTGCGGCAGCGCGTGGCAACGATTCCGTTAGTCGTTAGCCAGCTTTGGGCTGGCCACCCGCCCTCTCTCACAACGCGAGTTACCCGAATTCGCTCGAACGCAGCCTTGCCGATCCCATACTGATGCCCTGACGGTGTTTCACCGTCGCGAGGCTAAGGGGCGATGGGTGTGGTGCAGGAGCCGACCGATACCGACAACACGGCGGGTTCGCCGGGCAGCTTCCCGGTGCGGGCACTACCTCCTGAGGCGGCTATTGAGCGGCTAATGAGCCCTAAGGCGATCACACTCCCTGCGCTCGCCCTCATCACTGTCGTCCTCACGGTCATCGCTGGGTGCCGGTCATCGCAACAGTCGTCGCTGGTCGAGCTGCCGTTCACCGGCCTGGATTTTCCCCACGGGGTAGCGGTGGACACCGCCGGCAACGTCTACGTCGCCGACGGGAGAATCGGCAACAGCCGGGTGCTCAAACTGCCGGCCGGGTCGAACACCCAGGAAGTGCTGCCGTTCACCGGCTTCGACGAACCCAATGGTGTGGCGGTGGACACCGCCGGCAACGTCTACGTCACCGACGTCGACACCAACGACGCCCGCAACAGCCGGGTGCTCAAACTGCCGGCCGGGTCGAACACCCAGGAAGTGCTGCCGTTCACCGGCCTGAGCGTTCCCCTCGGGGTGGCAGTGGACCCCGCCGGCAACGTCTACGTCACCAACCACACGTATTTGGACAAGAGCAACGGCCAGGTGCTCAAACTGCCGGCCGGGTCGAACACCCAGGTCGTCGCGCCGTTCACCGGCCTGAGCGTTCCCCTCGGGGTGGCAGTGGATACCGCCGGCACCGTCTACATCACCGACAACTCCCCCGACAACGGGCGGGTGCTGAAGCTGCCGGCGGGCTCGTCCAGTCAGGAAGTGCTGCCATTCACCGGCCTCCATGGCGCCGGCAGTGTGGCGGTGGACCCCGCCGGCAACGTCTACGTCACCGACGGCTTGGGGAACGGCCGGGTGCTCAAACTGCCGGCCGGGTCGAACACCCAGGTCGTACTGCCGTCCACCGGCGCGCAAGTTGGCGACGGTGTGGCGGTGGACACCGCCGGCAACGTCTACGTCAGGAGCGGAGGCTTGTTCATCCACCGGGTGTACAAACTACGGGCTGGGTAAAGGCGGGCCGCCCGAAGTGGTCGGCGCCGGCCGGCTGGCCCGATGAGCGGTTGGACGCGCTGAAAGCCGGCAAGGCAGTGGTGATCGGGTCCAGTGAATTGTTGGGTGCGTTCATCGACGCCGAAATGCCGCCCAGCAGCTTTGCGCGGTTCTGCTACGGCGGCGACGGGTGGCGCAAGTCTTTCGTGCTCGACGAGCACGACCGCCTGACCGAGTACGTGGAGGAGGCGGAGTGATGACAACCTCGCTGGCAGCCGGCGACGGCGACGACGAGCACGTAAGGGCCGCGGCTGCATTGGTGATTAGCGCGGCGACGGCGTGGTGCGCGGCCGCCGCGGGCGGCGCACAGGGAAGCCCGAGCAGTAGGCCGAACTATTCTCGGACTTAGTGCCAGTTGCCGCCGTGCCAGTTGCCGCCGTGCCAGTCGTCGCCGTGCCAGCCCCAGCCCGGCCACCACCAGCCGCCGCCCCAACCGTCGCCATCGCCGCCCCAGCCCCAGCCGCGGCAGTCGCAACCCCAGCCGGGGTCCATCGGTGCTGGGGCGATCCCGGCCGGCTGAGCGGAAGCGGGAGCGGCCACCGCTATTGGTGCGGCAGCGATCGCCGCCGCGGCAGCTCCCGCAGCCAACAGCGTTGTGATGTTCTTGAGTCTGATTCGCGCCATGGTGGCCTCCTTCGATTGGCTGCCCCGGCCCTTGCTTACCGAATCACACCAACCAGTGTGCGCCCGGATTTGCTCCGGGTGCAACCTGTTTCGGGCCCGGCCCGACGCATGAAGGTTCGCGTGGCGCCGGGCATCACGCCCGTGTATGACGGTGTGCCGTACTGCGGCGGCCAGGTTGTCGAGCTGCCCCCGCCGGTGGCGATTAGCGGCCGCGGTCGGTGGCCAGCGGTAACGTCGCCCGCATGAAACGGTTGCTCGGGCAGTTCATCTGCACACTGCTGGTAGTGGCGTTCGTGCTGCACTTCATTTGGTGGATCATCGGCGCCGCGGCGGTTGTCGGCGGTGTGTGGCTGGGCACCCGGATGTGGTTGGCGCAGCGAGCCGCCGACCTCGCGGAGCGGCAACGACTGGACGCGATCCGTGCCCGCGCCGATCAGCAGCTCCGCTGGATGCTCGCCGGCGATGAGCGCGGCATCTACGGCCCGGACGGCGCGGCGCTGATGCGGGACATTCGGCGCTAACGAATGCGGGCCGGCCCATCGAGCAAGCTGCATTGCTCGCCCAGCGCTGGCCCGTAGGTGACGGCGCCGCATTCACAGCGCCACGTCAGATGCCGCCCGCACGAGCATACGATGCTGCCGACGAGCATCCGGCCCGGCCGCAGCGCGTGGCAGCGCGGGCAATGCGTTGGCGGGTATCGAACTGCTCGATGTGCTGCCCAAGCGGTCGTGACCGCCCGGAAGTAGTAAGGGCAGTAGCTGGTTTGCCCGTCCGTGATGCGGCTGGCTGCGTATGGTGAGCCGGTGGATGGCACGCCGTTCGGGCGCTACCGGTTGATCGAGTTGCTGGGCCGCGGCGGCATGGGCGAAGTCTGGCGCGCTTACGACCCGACCATGGATCGGGTGGTGGCCCTGAAGGTGCTGCCCCCGAATTTTGCCGGCGACAAGGTCTTCCAGGAGCGGTTCCGCCGCGAAGCGCGGGCGGCGGCCGGGCTCGACGAACCGCATGTGGTGCCCTTTTACGATTTCGGCGAAGTCGATGGACAGCTGTATGTGACGATGCGGCTGATCGAGGGCCGCGACCTCCAATCCGTGCTGGCCGACGGTCCGCTGTCCCCGGAGCGCGCGGTGCGGATCATCGAGCAGGTGGCCAAGGCGCTGCATGCCGCGCACCGGATCGGGTTGATACACCGAGATATCAAGCCGTCCAACATTCTGCTGGCCGAGGACGACTTCGCCTATCTGATCGATTTCGGGATCGCGCGCACCGCCGGGGAAACCGGCCTCACCAATACCGGCGCGGCGATCGGCACCTGGGCCTACATGTCACCGGAGCGGTTTCAGAGCGGAACAGCAGACGCCCGCGCCGACATCTACGCACTGGCGTGTGTGCTCTATCAAGCACTGACTGGTCGTCCACCCTTCCCAGGCGACACCCTCGAGCAGATCGCCGTCGCTCACATGCTCGCCCCACCCCCACGACCCTCAGATCAGGACGGTGTTCCCGCCGCGATGAACGACGTCATCGCGACCGGGATGGCGAAGAACCCGGCTGAGCGGTATGCCACCACGGTGGAGTTGGCGCGCGCCGCTCACGATGCGACGACGGTGCCGTTTCCGCGACCGGAACCGGCCGTGCCGGTGCCCCCATCGTCCCAACGAGACCAGCCCGCCGCGGGCCTGATTCACGGCGAAGACACCCAACTGGCGGCTACCGGCGCCGCGCCCATCTGGCAACCACCATCGGGACCACCACCACCCTGGGCACAGCCCAATGTGCAGCGGCCGATGTGGCGGCGTCCCCACATCGTGATTCCGGCGCTGCTCGCCGTCGTGGTGCTGATCGGCGGAGGTGTCTTCGCCGCTGTCCAGGCGTCGAAGTTACATAACCAGCCCGCCAGCGCCGCGCCGCCCGCCACCGCCGCGCCGCCCGCCGCCGCGGCGCCCAGCACCGGTCCGTTCACCGGCACCTACGCCGTCAACTTCGAGCCGTACACCGATCTCGACGGAAAACCGTTGGAGGGTGCGACGTCCGCAACCGAAACGTGGGGCCTCCGATCGGCGTGCCCTTCCACCGGGTGCATGGCGACCGCATCACGGCGAAGCGGTCAAACCACAAACCTATCGACGTTGGTGTTCGACGATGCCGGCGGACGCTGGGTGGCCGTCGGCGTCAGCCCGGGAACTTGCTTTGACGTTCCCGCCGAAGTCTGGGAGGTGTTCACGCTGCAACCACGTCCCGACGGCACCTTCTCCGGCGAGTACACCACCACTAACAGCAATGGTTGCGCCAGCAAGCGAGCCGTGACCTTCACCCGCACCGCAGACGTCGACATCACAAGCCTTCCCGACCCAGCCACCCAGCCGCCGCGGGTGGTTTCGCCAGCAGAAGCGCTCCACGGCCAGTACCACCACACGAGGACCAACGCACTCGGGGAGGTATACGAGTTCGACATAGTTTTCCGTACCGACTGTCTTCGCACCGGCGATCGGTGCATGAGCAATGGGCACTCACCACCGGCCGATGACGTGCCGCTGGTATTCAGTAGCGGGAAGTGGGTCCGGGACACCGAGCGCGGCGAGCCCTGTCGGCTCGGCGGCACAGCGCACATCAAAAGGACGACGATCTACCCGCTGCCCGCACCGCCGCAGGATCCGATCACGCTGCTCACCGGGCATGGCAACGACGAATCGACCGGATCCGCCTGCGTCGGTGGTGATTTCGACGACAAATTTGTGCGCACCGGCGATTAGAGCCGGGTGTCCTGGATGGTGGCGGTCATGACGAGCCTTTCAAGTGTTGCCAGCACCCGATCGTGTGTCAGTTCACGTTTAGTTCACGCTGTCCGATTTGTCTCGTAAAACTGCCTTTGAGCTGCATAAAAGCGCGGTGGCGGGCCGCTGTCATAACCATTATCTGCGCATTAAAACCCGCTGCATCTAACCAACCATCTGGGCACGGCATGTTCGTCAGCATCGAATCCACTCACCCGATCTGATCAACATGCGCCCTATGAGCCGCGCTGAACTGGCGCTGGCCAATGGTCTAAGCCGGACTTTGCTGGGTTCCGGTATTCAGCCCGCTAGGCAGGTCGGCTCGGCCTAGCATCGATCTATGAAGGCATTGATCGCGGCAGCAGTCGCCGTCTCGATAGCCATAGGAGTTGCTGCTCCTGCTCACTGCGCCCCCGAGGTTGGAACTGATTGTCGCAGCTGGCTAATCAACAAGACCACGACATCTCGCGCCGGCACGACTATTCGCTGTCTGGCCGACCCTCAGCAGGGCTACATCTGGATGATCGACACCGGCAAGACGCAGGATCCGTGGATTGCTGATCAAATGGCCTGGGCCGCATGCACCAAGACGTATGCAGACGCACAGTGCCGCGATATCATAGACGGTCCCTACGCGATGTCATAGACGGTCCCTAAGAGGGTCATACAGCGCCAAATGGCATCTGTTACTGCTGACGAAGATCATGACCTCCCACCGGTGGGCGGCCAGCTGACGACATAGCCGTCTACCACCAATTGTCTTGGTGTCGTCTTGACACTTTGTGCAGCCAGTCTAGATATAGACTCTGACCAGCAACAACACTGGTGCGCGATACTGGCGCCTCTCTGTGTCAAGTAGTCGGTTTTTGCCGGGTTGTAGGGTTTGGGGGCGGGCTCGGGAAGTGACTTGTCTGAAGAGCCGGTGTGCGGGGTATCAGCCGGCCGCGCGAGACGATAGAGCCGCCCCCGAGTGTCCTCCCGGGCCCGCCTTTTGTTTGACTGCGTCGCCGATCAGCTGTCGGTACACGATGTCGGACAGGCGGCGTTTCACGCAGCGCATGGCTTCGTTGTGATTTTTGCCTTCGGATCGTTTCCGCAGGTAGTAGGCCCTGCCGGGGGTATCGTGGCGGACTTGGGCGATGGCCATGACGTGGAGGCAGAAATTGAGTTGGCGATTGCCAGCGCGGGAAAGCCGGTGGCGCACCACTTCGCCGGAGGACACCTCGATGGGGGCGGTGCCGGTGTAGCTGGCGAACGCGGCGGCCGAGCGGAAGCGACTCACATCACCGACGTGGCCGAGGATCTTGCCGGCGGTCAGCGCGCCGAGACCATGCAACTCGGTCAAGGTGGTGCGCGATGCGCTGACGGCCATCTGGATATCATTGGCGGCCTTGGCGATCCGGCGATCGAGCTGGCGCACCTCGCTGACCAGATCCATCGCCAGGGCACGCAGCGTCTTGGCGGCGGCGTCGCGGGGTCGCACGCCGCGTAAAAGTTCGGCGGCATGATCGGCGCTCAGGTGGCGGCTGGCACCAGCCGGAACCAGCCTGGTGAGCACGACATGGAGTCGGTTGACGGTCTGGGTGCGGGTCTTCACTAGGTCATCGCGGTGCTCGACGACAGCGCGCAAAGCCGTGGTAGCAGCATCGATCTCGGCGGTGCGCAGCGCGTGTGACGTGAGCGCAGCGATACCGACCGACAGCGCGTCGGCGTCGTCGTTTTTGCGGCCGTGCCCGCTCGACAGCACTCGCACCCGAGCGGCCAGCTTCGCCGGGACGTCGATCACCTCGATGCCATCGGTACGCAGCAGCGTAGTCAGCGGTGCTCCCAGACCGGCGGCTCCTTCGATTGCCCAGCGGGCGTTCGGCCAGCGGTGCGCGAACCGGCGCAGCGCCCGATAGCCGTCGCGGCCGACCGGCACGCGCACGATGGCCAATGGCTGCAGTGAACCATCCACCGCGGCCGCGGTCCACGACGCCTTGTGCGGATCAACCGCAACCACGACCCGATCATCGGATTTCCTCGTCACCGTAACCGGCACCAACCTCTCTTTGCCTCGACTCAATTCAAAAGCGAGGAGGGCACACCAACTTTCGGCAACGCAGGCCTCTCTTCAGCCACTCCCCGCAGGGTCGGCGGTGACCGGCTGGCAAGCCAGTAAATAGTCAGCCAGCAGGCGACAGGGATTGAGCGAGCCACACCCGATCACCGCCTCGAAGAGCATGGCTGCAGACCACGCCCTTCTGGCCACATTCAACAAGTTGGGATTGAACCAGTGTGCCGTCACGCAGCAGTCCGCTGGTCCGCAGTCAGTTGGCGGCGGGGTCCGGCTTCGGCTTGGGTTCCCGATTCAGCGGACGGTCCGCCGCCCCGCAGCAAGGACAGCCAGCGGTCAACACCCGAAACCCTGGTACGCAGGCGGGTACGTTTTCTGTCCTATGTGACGTTGCTGGATATCGACTGACGTTTATAAGTATCTGCTGTTGAACACCTGTTTTCACACGATCACAACTCATAGCACTTCACAGCCGTATTCCCTGATTGCCATCGTTCGGGACGAAGAGGCCAGGCACCGAACTTGTCGCCCTACTCGCTGTCACGACAGTGTCACAACTCATCCAAAACTCCGGGTCCGAACCTCGTGGACGGTCTCGGACTGCAATGGACCTCTTGGGACTGACACCGCAGGTCAGGGTCGATATTGTTGGGTCCAGCGACAGCATCGATGGACGCTGAAAGACCGCCACGGACCGGCCTGGGCTGCCTACGGATCAGAAGGTTGGGGGTTCGAATCCCTTCGGGCGCGCTTGCACATTGACGACACTCTTGACGACAGTAGCCAGTCCGCTTGCCCATGCGGCTGCCATCATTGTGCCGGGCTGAGCAGCGAATCCATGCCCGCGAGCGCCGCGCGCTGAACCTGTTCGATCACGTCCACATAGGTACCTGTCGCGACAGAAATCGAGCTATGACGCCGAATGCGCTGCACGGTTGCGCCCTCGACACCCATCGCGAACAACAACGTGGCACACGAATGCCGAAGGTCGTGCAGCCGAATGCTGCGCACATTCGCTCGTCGGCACAGCGTCTCGAACGAACGGTTGACGTTTCTGGGTTCGAGAGGTGTTCCGTTCTTCGTCGTGAATACCAGGCCGAGTGTGTTGGCCCGCGCGATGCGCGTATCACCGAACTGGTCACGCCGATGCCGCCGCAAGATCGCAATAAGCTCCGCCGGTAAGGGCACGGAGGCGGCAGACGACTCGGTTTTCACGTCCGGCAGGGCCAGGTTCGCCCCCGCACGCGAGAGCGCCTTCGCAATAGCGGGCCGACCGGATAGTAGTCGGCTGACCGGCCCCGTCAGTGGAAAGCAATGGGCGATTCGGCCGCCGTTGATGGTGCGAGCGTCGCGGAAGGCCCGGCCGTCGTGGGAGGTTGGCCCGCCAAAAGCTTCGCGGCGACGAAGCTCGCCGCCTGGTCGGTGTAGATGGGCACGTAGCCCTGGGTGTGCCCGCTCCATTCGTTGCCGGGGCCCGCGTGACAGATCGGGTCGCTGGGGTTGCACAGATCGATTGCCCTGGAACCGAAGAGCGGACTCTGGCTCGTTATCGGTTCACCGCTGCGGTCGGCCACATTGCCGAAGGTGACGACCGCCGCGACCATATTGGCGTATTGGGCGGGCAGCGTGGTGCCCCTGAGGATGCCCCCCACCGAATCTCCGGTGACGATATCCACCACCGACGCACCCTGCGAGTATCCGCCCAGCACCTGCGGCGTATTCGGGCATTTGTCGGCCATGGATTTGATGTGCGATACGGCGTCGTTGGAGCCGTCGTCGGTGTGCAACTGGAGGAGGCTGGCCTTGTAGTTCACCGGGTACACCCCGATGTTCATGCCGGTCTGCTGGCGCAGCGAGTCCACGAGGGCCTGGCCGACGCGCCCGACGCCCGGCGGTTCGTCGGTGCCGCGGGCGAAGGTCACCTCGACATCGGGGCAGTCGTCGGCGCTGGCCACGGGGACGCCGCGCGAAACGGCGCTTGGCGCGATCAGCAGAACACCGGCGGCCAGCACCGCGGCGGCGCCCAGACCGGCGCGCCGCAAGCCGCGTGACCAGGGATGACGCAACACCCAACGCGTGAGTTGGTGGTTGCTCATCAGCCCTATATTACCGAGAACCGCGGACAGGTTCACATCTGCGGTCGTCCGCCCCCTAACTGACGGGACAATCGGGCAGTTAGGTGATCGGCATTGCGCAGTTACGTTGAGGCTGGGGGAATTTCGTACAAACGACCTGCCACGGCTACGAGCAGGAGTCGCTGTCGGGCTTGGCTCCCTGAGGTGCGGGTGAGAAGTGGGGTGGTGTCAGCGGCCTGTGAAGGTGATGCCGGGCGAGTCGGGGCCGGTGGCCTCGACGCACTGTTAGGCGCACTGGCGCGCGGCGAGCAACCGGCCAGGCGTCGGAACGCCACCGTGAGCTTGTGGCTGATATCTAACAGGCGCACCTGGTCCTCATCGGAGAGATCTCCGAAGGCGACGGCGACCTTGCCCTGATGCTCTTCCCACACCTGCCGTTGCTGTTCCCGGCCGGCCCCGGTGATCTCAACGATGGTGCTGCGTCTGTCGGTGGGATGGGCATAGCGCTCGTGTTGATCCGCAATAACCGTCGCGTACGGGCCGCGCGGCCGCAGTCGTCCTGACGGCGGTACAAGGCGGCGCGACCGACACGGCGGTGATGCTCGGCGGGCGTCTCGCGCGTAGCATCGTGTTCACCAAACCCGCTCGCACGACCAGGGATTCGGTGTCGTGACGACCGCGTTGTCGGGGTGGGCAGACCTCGCAGTTCGGAAGTGCCACTGCTGCGCGCAGTGACCTGACGACAGTTCTGACCAGGCGAATTTTAGCGGTGGTTGCAACACTGGTGGTCAATGCGCTTGTGCGAGTGGTTTATCGAGGCGTTGGGCCGGTGTTTGCCAGTCCAGCGTTTTGCGGGGTCGGGTGTTGAGTGCGGTCGCGACGGCGTCGAGATCGTTAGCGGTGTGCACCGACAGGTCGGTGCCCTTGGGGAAGTACTGGCGCAGCAGGCCGTTGGTGTTCTCATTCGATCCGCGTTGCCATGGTGAGTGCGGATCGCAGAAGTAGACCGTCGGCTGACTTGGCGCGATTAGGGGTTTTCCAGGAAACTTGGGTGCGTTCGGCAGGAAACCTGTGCTCGCGAGCACATCGGAGCGAATCGGCCTTGTTTGGTGACGGCGACGAGCATAATTGTGTACGCAAAGGTTGCTACGACCCGACCCGTTGCGAGGGCAAGATGACGCTTATGGCAATCGCGGTAGCCATCTCGCTGACAATCATTCTGTTGGTGTCGCTGGCGTGGCGAAGACGAGTCGTCCGTCGGCGTGACCAAACTCCAGAGGAGCGTTACCACCACGACGTCGGAGATTTCAAACGCATTGAACACGCGCGAGATACACCTCGTTACACCAAGCAAGTTGGCGAGCCGCGATCAAAGGGGTACGGGGCGGGGTACGGGGGTTGACCGGTGAGGGCGTGCGCGCTGTGTGGCGCGTCTACTGCCCGGAATTTCGCAACCAGCTGGGCGGCGACTAGTGACGAATGCCGATCGTGCTGTGGGCACTGTTCACGCTCGCCGTTTTTCGTAGCGATCCTTTACAGCTCGCCGCGCTGGCTACAGGAAGAGGAGGGACACCGAGTGGACCGACATTCGCCGAGAGGGCGATTAGGGCTGCCGAAAATCGATGACATCACCCTTAGTAGTCTCAAACAGACCATCAAGATCGTCGTGTCTCTCGCGCCCCTCTTCGCGTTTTGGTTCATCGCCATGGGGCATTCGCTGATTCGGCTGCAGATCGGCGTATACACGGGAATTGCGCTGTTGATTGTCATGGCGCTGGCGCGATTAACGCGCGGCACGATGTTGTGGGCGACCGGCACCTTCTTCGTCATCGCGCTTGTTCTTGCAGTCTGGCTGAAAAACGTGTGGGTCATTCGACACCTCGGCGTCTTTCCCTCAGCCATTCTCTTTGTCGCCGTTATGCTTTCGATGATCCTGGACCGGCCGTTCGTCGAGGACTACGCCCGTAAAGACGCGCCTCCCGAGGAGCGTGAAACGGTTTCATTTATGCGCACCTGTTTCGTGCTGACCAGTTTTTGGGCGGCCATGCTCCTGATCATGGCGCTGCTAAGTGTGGTCCAGATGGCCTACCCAGGTCCGGGTCAGCTGATCTATCTCATCGCCCAGCTTGCAGTCCTGGCTTTGGCGCTGGCCTACCAGGCGGCCTACATCGTGCACGTCAAACACAAACGGTCGGCCACGGCGCAGGATTCTGGGGTGCCTACCGGACCCGGCACCTGAGAGTGATGATCTTCCACACAGATCACTCTCGTCCTGCCGGAGCCAGATTCGAGAAAGGGCAGGCTCGTCGAACGAGGCCGACGGATGTATCTCCTGCTGCCGCTGCTGCCTTACATGAGCAGACGAAGGCTGGCACGATCGTGACCCCTCAACCTTGGAACGACAAGGCGCCGGCTAAGCCGCGCGTGGGGAACGTCCCGGGCGTCACTCCAACGGCGCAGCGCATCGCGCCGAAACTCACGACCGTTTAGGGAATCCACGATAACAACCGACAACGCGACGCGCGCGAAACTCACCACCATTGCGTACTTTCCGGAGCAGTTCTTCCTGGAGAACCTCGCCGTCCGCGCCGATGGGTCGATCCTGGTGACCGTCCTCAACCACAAGCAACTCTGGTATGTGCCCGCCCCCGCCACCGAGCTGCCGGTCGATCCGGTCCTGGTGCACACCTTCGAATCTCTGGCGATGGGCATCGTGGAGGCCGAGGCCGATGTGTTCTATGTCTGCACGTTCGGACCAGCCACGGTGGAGCGTGTCGACCTGCGCATGTGGAGCCCCGGTGCGCCGGCCAACGTCAGCCGGGTGCTCACCTTCGACCCGTCCGGCGTAGTGCTCAACGGCTGCTGCCTGATCGCCCCACATTTGCTGCTGGTAGCCGACTCAGTTGCCGGTCAGATTTGGCGTGTCGATCTGGTCGAGGACGGTCTGACAGCGACCGCGCGGGTGTGGCTGCACCATGACAGCATGGCGTTCGACCCCGACAATCCGCTCAACCCCCAGCCGGGAGTCAACGGGGTCCGCTACGACTCGCGAACCAACTGCTTGTACTACACCTCCACCACGCGAAAGCTTTTCATGCGCGTGCGCGTCGACCCGCAAACCCACGAACCGGCCGGCGAACCCGAATTCGTCGCCGGCGGCACCATGGCCGATGACTTTTGCATCGATGAAAACGCCGGCGTGGCCTACGTGGCCACCCACCGCGAAAACACCATCGACCGCGTGCCATTGCGGCCCGGCCAGCATGGTGTGGGTCGTGACATCGTGGCCGGCGAGACGTTCACTGCACAACTCGTCGGACCGTCGAGCGCCGCCTGGGGCCGCGGACCCAACGACTACGGCCACCTTGCGTATGTCACCACCGACGGGGGCGCCACCGAACCACCCCCGGATGGCATCATCCGACGCGCCCAGCTGCTACGGATTGAGCTATGAACAAAGGGCCGCCATCGAGGAACGCGAAAGCGGAATCATGAACGGCCACAGCGAGATGGTCTGCGCCGGCGGGTTTCGATCGAGACCTACGTCGACGGCGACGGGCCCGCCGTCGTTGTCATCCCGTCCTATCGGCGAGACGGCGGCGAGGACTTCGAGCCGTTCAACGCCGCGGTTTGATGACTACAGCCCGCAGAATGTGTGACCAACACCGGTAGCCGCGCGGAACAACGTCGGCCGTCCGCAGGTGAGCGGATCTGCCTACGAAACGTGCCGTGTCCGTTAAGTTTTCGCAGCAACGTACAGGAAATATTCAGGAAGGCGGGTCTATACGCCAAGCTCCGACCGGCCGGGGCGGTGACCTCTATCCACGTGTGCCACGACTCCGTCGAGCGCGGTGTTCTGGCCGAGTGGCGTGGCTTTCGGCTAAGTCACCGTGAGGGTGTGCCGGCTCGAATGAAGTCCGTGGCCATTGACAGGAGGGCGCGGTCGGCGAAAAGTCTGGATTGCCAACAGAAGGGGGTCTGCGATGAAGCAATGGTTCCGTCGCCGGGCCGCGGTCGCCGTATTCGTCTTCGCACTGACGTCAATGATGGCACTCACGACCAGTTCTGTGGCCTGGGCCCAGCCTGTGTGCCCTATCGGCTGGTACTGGGACAACTACATGAGATCGTGCCAACCCGTACGCGCACCCAATGTCACCGCGTGCGTGAGCGCCAGCGGCAGGCGTGGATACGTCAGCGGTGGCGTCTGCATCGGGAACTGATAGCTGAGCGACGCCCGTTGCGGCTGCCCGTATCTGAGGAGTTGGGTGGCGGATGTTGGGTTAGCGGGTTTCGGGTGTACTTACGACGCGGCCGGACTAGAAGGGATGGGGCAGCATGAAGATTCCGATGATGGCGCTCGCCGGCTTGGCGGCGACCAGCGTGGTTGTGGGTGTGTCGGTCGTCGGCTGCGCCGGCAACAAGTCATCGACGACCTCGTCGTCGGGATCGGCTACTTCAGCGGGCAGCAGCAGCGCGGCATCGAGTTCGAGCAGCCCGACATCGAGTTCGAGCAGCGCTGCAGCCGCCGACTACACCGCCCTATTGATCAAGGCCAGCGACATCACCCTGCCCGGCGACACCTTCACCGGTCAGCCGCCGATACAAAACCCCAACGGCCAGCCCGGTGCCGCGCAGATTTTCGGCAACCAAAACGACACCCGTCACGTCGGCGTCACCATCCTCATCCTGCCCGATCCTGACCAGGCCGTGAGCGAGCTGGACGAAGAAAAGGCCGCACTGGGCGATTCGGTCAAAGGCGGAACCCCCGCACCGGCGGCAGTGGGCACAAGCGGAACGATGGTGTCCGGCACCGCACCGGAGGGATCCAAGGCGGTGACCGTGTTGATGTTCACTGAGGGCAAGGCTTTCGTCAACCTGGCATTTGACAGTCCACTCAACGACCCCGTGCCGCCCCAATTCGTCACCGACGTCGGCCAAAAGCAAGACACCGCGATAAAGAACGGACTACCCGGCTAACCCCTACCGCTCGTCGGTGTGCGAGAAGATCCTGATTCATCAGCAGTGCCCGGAGCTACGCGCGCCGGCACCTACCCGCACAGGCTACGCAATGAGGCGGCGCAATCTAACAGAGTCTGCGCAAGACATTTCGCCGCCGAGACCAGACGTCAGCGTGAGCCTCACACAACCATCAGACAGTCATTGGACCCCGGAATTGTCGGGTTCTGACCGGACCTTAGAGGCACTCAAACGCACTGTGGTACAAGCAATTATCGGCACGAACGCTGGCCGTCAAGACGGTCGCCCTGGTAATCCGTTGGTCGCGGGTTCGAGCCCCGCCCGCCCCACTTCGAGCCCCACTTCAGACCTCGCGACACTAACTGCAGTTATCGTCGAAGTCCCGCGGCGGAACGTCGGCGACTCCGCCCTGTTCGGCGCGGGCCAGGAGTTCGGTGACCTTCCCGTCGAATGGCGGCGAATAGGACACGTGCTCCATGCAGCCGCCCCCGTCGAGGCCGCCGATCAGGCCGATCACAGTCGACCCGTTCACCCAGCCCGAGCCGCTGGTACCAGCCACCAGCTCGCCACAGTGCAACGACGGGAAGCCGCGCGGCCCGGTGCTGGTGGTCGCCTGGCACCCGATCGGGCTGCCGCCGACGCCCAGCGGGTACCCGGTGATGGTGACCGCCGTGCCGTTCGCGGGTGCTGTACCCACCGTCAATCCGCCGCCGACTTGGGATTCGAGCGTGCCGGGCGCGTCACGGCCGACCCGGGCGATCGCGTAATCGGCCAGTGGATCCATTGCGGACAGCCAACGCGGGTCCAGGTAGACCGCTTCGATCTGCCAGGCATTCGCCGGTGCGTAGTTTCCGGCGAAGCCTGGGACGAACGTCGTGTTGATGCCGCCAGCCAGGCAGTGGGCGGCGGTCAGGATCAGGTTCCCCGAGCCGGAGTGCAACACCGAGCCGCTGCAGGTATGCAGCTCCGTGGCCCCCTGAAACACCGCTCCGACCTTGGGGTTGGCGGCGACGGGACCTGCGGTCGGCGACCCCGGCTGTGTCGGTGCGGCGGGGCGACTGCATCCCGGCGCGGCCAACGCCAGCGAGCTGGCCACCGCCAAGATCAGCGACGCCCTAATTCCGGCCATGAGTGTCGATCATGCCCGCAAGAGTCGTGTCAGCGCGGGATGGTGCCCGTCCGTCTGTCGTCCTGCACCTAATCTCGGCCAGAATGGCCGAAGGATCACCTCATTCCGCATTGTCTGACTTCTCGACACCTCCACCTACACGACAACAGAACTCGTATCACGGCTGGTCACGTCGTCCGCCCGTGCTTACGGATCAGAAGACTGGGGGTTCGAATCCCGCCGGGCGCACGCAAGGCAAACAATAACTTCGGCCTTCCCGATATCGATACCGGCACACCTGCTGACCACCACATCCGTGCTGGCCTTCGTCCACCCGACACTTTTGCGGCAGTGGAGCCCGGTGGGATCAGCCGAGTGAACGACGCTGTCAGACGTGCTCAAAGCAAACAATTAGCGGTGCGAACGCGACCCCGGGCTCAGTCTTTGCTCCGGACTCCCAGCACCAAGAAAATCCGAGCTCACCCGCGCCCACCAGGCACCATTCTCACGCCCACCGCAGCGTCCACCGGCCATGCCAGTCTTTACTGATAGTTCAGTATTTGATGACGAAGGGTGGCAGATCGCCGTGGATCAGCCGCGGGCCCGTCCGGGCCGCCCGCGCAGCCAGGAGTCCCGAGCGGCCGTGCTGCGTGCGGCGGCGGAGCTGATCCACGAGGTCGGTCTGCGGGCGATGACCACCGAGGAGATTGCCGCCCGGAGCGGGGCGAGCAAGGCGACGATTTACAAGTGGTGGCCGAACAAGTATGCGGTGGCCGTCGAGGCGTTTCTGTCGCAGATGGCGGTCGAGTCGGCCGATCCGGACACGGGGTCGGCGCGCGAAGACTTCCGCCTTGCGCTGCGCGGTATGGTCCATTTCTACACCAGTGAGAGTGGCCGGGCGTATGCCCAACTCGTCGGCGAGGCGCAGTTCGACCCCCAGATCGGCGCAGAGTTGCGCGACTATCTCGTGGGCTCTCGGCGCAAACTGGTCCGGGCGATCTGGGACCGCGGTGTCGCGCGGGGCGAGTTGCGCGCAGAGGTCGACCCCGAGGTCGCGATCGACCTGATCTTCGGGCCGGCGATGTACCGCCTGGTCGCCGGCCACGCGCCCCTCGACGACACCAGCGCCGACGCGATCGTCGACGCGGCCATGCGCGGCCTGGGTCACTGAGACCGACGTCATAGCTCCGGCGGGATAGAAAAGGCCGTTACACGCGCTTAATTAGAAACTAGACGTTCAGTTTCTGATTGGAGCACCAGATGGCAACCACCGCCCCTGTTATCGCTAGGCCCCCGCAGACCCCGAAGGTGCGCCTTCACCCGACGACCCGGACGACCCGCAAGCTTGTCGTCGAGTTCATCGGGACGTTCTTCCTGGTGTTCACCGTCGGGGCCAGCGTGCGCACCGGGACCTCGCTTGCCCCGCTGGCCATCGGCGCGGTGCTGATGGTGATGGTCTACGCCGGCGGGCACATCTCCGGCGGGCACTACAACCCGGCGGTGACGATGGCCGCGCTGGTTCGCGGCCGGATCGGCGCCGGTGATGCGATCGGTTATTGGATGGCGCAACTCGTCGCGGGCCTGCTCGCCGCGGTCGTTGTCGGCGTGACCGTCAGCGCATCGCAGGCCCACGCGTTGGCACCGCACGGTCATGCCCTGACCAGTGCGCTCATCGTCGAGTTCCTCTATACCTTCGCCCTGGCCTATGTCGTGCTCAACGTCGCCACCAGCAAGGACCACCCCGACAACTCCTTCTACGGCCTGGCGATCGGCTTCACGGTCCTTGTCGGCGCCGTGAGCGTCGGTGGGATTTCCGGCGGTGCGTTCAACCCCGCCGTCGTCCTGGGCGGCGCAGCCATGGGGCTGTTCGCGTGGTCGACGCTGATCTACCTCGTCCCGCAACTGATCGCCGGCGTGGCAGCCGGCCTCGTGTTCCGCGCCCTCAACCCCACCGACAACTAAGGAGGCACCGCGATGAGCCAAGAGACGAACGCAGCGAGCCGGTTTCGTAGCCTACTGGCGTCCGAGCGACGCAGCGCCGACCTCTACAGCGGCCTGGCCGACGCCGCTACCGGTGAACGGCGAGAGGTCCTGACCGAACTGGCCGCCGTCGAGCGCAAGCATGCCGCACACTGGGCTGGCAAACTTACCGAAGTTGGCGAGCCGGTGCCACCCAACAAGCCGCCCGGTCTGCGAGCCTCGGCGCTGTCCTGGCTGGCTCGCCGGTTGTCCATCGACGCCGTGCTGCCCTATCTCGAGCGCGCCGAGCACGCCGACGCCGGCCTGTATCAGGGCGACCCCGATGCGATCGCGGCGATGGCCGTCGACGAGCGCTCCCACGCCCGAGTCCTCACCCGACTCCGAAACACCGACGACCCCGGCGGGATCAGGAGGGTCGAGCGCTGGCACCGCGGTGACCGCTCAGGCGCCCTGCGCGCCGGGGTGTTCGGCGTCAACGACGGCCTGGTGTCCAACAGCTCGCTGGTGATGGGTTTCGCCGGTTCCGGGGCGGCCAGCACGACGATCGCGTTCGCCGGGCTCGCGGGCTTGCTGGCCGGCGCGTTTTCGATGGCGGCCGGCGAATACATCTCGATGCGTAGCCAGCGGGAGGCCTACGAGCGTGAAATCGCTTTGGAAGCAATGGAACTGCGCGACGACCCGGAGGCCGAGGCCGAGGAATTGGCGTTGATCTACCGGGCGAAAGGCCTGGATCCCGCCGAGGCCGAGCGGGCCGCCGCCGCGATCATGAAGGACCGCGACGTCGCACTGGACACCATGGCGCGCGAGGAACTCGGCCTGGACCCCGACGGGTTGGGTTCACCCTGGTCGGCGGCGTTCTCGAGTCTGTTCGCGTTCGCGCTCGGCGCCGTCGTCGTGTTGCTGCCCTACCTTTTCGGCTCCGGCCGGCCCGCTCTGATCGTCGCGATCGTGTTGGCGGCCCTAGCCCTGTTCGCCGTCGGCGCAACGATCGGCCTGCTCAACGGCCGCGGTGCCCTGCGGTCCGGGACACGCCAGCTGCTGATCGGCGGTGCGGCCGCCCTACTGGTGTTTGGGATCGGACACCTGATCGGCGCTTCCGCGGGGGGCACGCCATGACGCCCCAGCGGGGGTGACGCCCTGACGCGACACACCGAGCAAATCCCCCATCACGACAACACACCAAGGAATCAAGAAATCAAGGAGATACACCAATGAAAATCCGCTACATCACACCGCTGGTTGTGGCTGCGGGAGCCGCGGCGGCCATCATCGCCGCACCCGCTGCGATGGCGGCCGACACAACCGACCAGTGCAGCGCCGTGCCGGGCGTCGTCGACAGCGTCTGCGTGACGCCGGGAAACGCTCAGCTCAACGACTCCGCACCCGTTCAGTTCGGTCCGCAGTATCCCTACTGGGAGGGCGGCTACTGGGGTGGTTACGGCCACGGGCACGGCCGCCGCTAACGATCGACGCATAGGCTCCGCGGCGGGGCACAGGGACTTTGCCTCACAACCTCCCCTGCGCTCCGCCGCGGCTCCGCGATCACCAACTCCCCACCCAAGAACCCGCACTAAGCGCCTGACTCGTCGTTGCCCTTACCAGAGACCAAACGGCGACGGCCCGACCATCACCCGACGGCATCCCGGTCGACTGCACGCCGAACACCCGAAAAGCTTGTTTTCGACGCGCTGATCCCGGATCCGTCCTTTGACTTCTGTCCAGATAATCGCGACCCCGCCGTCACGATCGGGCGCATTTTCTCCGACAACTTCACGGGAATCACCCCCGATTCGGCACCGTGTTAGTCCCCGTTGGCCTGTTTCAGGTGCGCGATTTCGTCGCCCCAGACTGACTGCGAACCCGCGTCGCCGACCCGATAAATCTGAACCATCGACGCAATGCCGACGGCGAGTGTGATTACCGCCATCACGACCTTGGCGGCCGCACGGCGTTTGTCTGATCGGCTGTCGAGGATGTGCAACACCACCAGCAGGATCGCGACGAGGAGTAACGCCACCGAGAAATAGGTCATCAATTCGCCGCGGTCGGCGTGCTCACGCAGGATCAGGCTCGGGTCCTTTCGCAGATTGAATAACCATTCCCCGGCGTCAATGGCCACCGGCGTCAACACCATGGTCACTGCGGCCAGAATCAGCACCAGCCAGACCAGCCGCCGACGCGCCGCACCCCACAACGCGCAGGCGATCTCCAGGAGCGCGGTCAGCGGCACCAGGACCACCATGAAATGCACGAGTAGCACGTGGGCGGGTAAGCCGTTGACAACGTTCATGGGACTCCTTAATTAGGGAGGCGCTGCGGCCGCATCCGATCGATGCAGCACAACATCTTGGCCGCAGAGTACTTGAGCTTGTTCGCCACCGGCGCGGGTATGAGTGTCGGCCCGCGCCAGCAGCACCACCGTGTTGAGGACGCCTATCAGGCTGCCCGGGGTTGAGGATTGGTGAGCCTTGGCTTGCTGGCAGACGCTCCGACATTGCAGCACGAGCCAGGGCGCCGATCCGATCCGATCCTCTGCTGGTGTGATCCTGGCAACGACGAGAGTCACTACGCCCCGCGCGTGCTTTCGGCGGTTGCCTTACTGAAGCGCGGTCAATAGTGCGGTGAGAGTCTGCGTCTCGGTTGCGGGGTCGGGGTGGCTGGCCCGCGCCGCCTTGAGGACGCTGTCGATCCGACCGTCGAGGACGTTCCAGGCGGTGTCGTCCAGGGGCTGCAGGGTCGCCTGGTCGTCGTCCCACGTGGTTTCAAGATCCTTGATTCGGGTCGTCGCGCCCGCCTGGTCGCCGGCCTGCACCTTTGCGAGCGTGTCCTGAGCGATCGTGCGGAACTTTGCTACCTCTGCCGGCGGGAAATGCGCGGTCGCTTGGCCACGGGTGAGTGTCGTGGTCACGGGCGCGGCGCTGGCTTCCTGCTCGCTCGCCGTGGTTGCGTGCGGCTGGCCCGCGGCCCACACGAGCAGGGCGGCAGTCGCGACAGCGACCGCGGCGTAGTACCCGAGAATGATCCGCTCGCGAGCCGGGCTCGTGGTGACGATAGGCGTGTGGGCCCGGTCGTCGATGACGTCGCTGTGGGTGCGCGTGAGATACACAACCGTAGCGAGGATCGCGGTGAGGAAGATCGCGCTGGTGGCGGCCGTGCCCAAACCGAGGCCGCCACCGGTTGACGGGGACGCGAACCAGTCGCCGAGGTTCGCTCCCAGCGGGCGGGTCAGAATGTACGCGAGCCAGAAGGACAGCACAGCATTTGCGCCCAGCCGCCAACCGACCACGATCGCGACAATCAGGCCAGCCGGCAGCAGCACCGACGTACCAGGTCCCCAACCGGTGAGCTGCAGCGTCCAGTCACCAACCGCTGTACCCAGGGCGAAGGTGACGAGAACTGCGAGCCAATAGAACAACTCTCTTGGCCGCGTGACGATGCTGTGGATCGACAGGGTCCGCTCGCGCGCGTACCAAACGCCGAAGACTATGGCCAGGGCCGCCGCGAAGACGCTCGTGCTCACGGCGAGCGGAACACCCAGATCATCCGTGAGGATGTCGGTGTAGAGCGTGCCAGTGACACTGAGCACGACGACCGCCAGCCAGTAGACGAACGGAACGTAGCGGTTGAGGCGCAACTGCCAGGCCAGAGTTGCGGCGAGTATCACCGTGAAGATGAGCGCGGTCATGTCCAGACCGAGACCCAAAGTGGTGTTGATCCAGTCGGCGAAGCTCTCACCAACGGTCGTGCACAAGATCTTGATGATCCAGAACCACAGCGTGACCTCGGGCACCTTGCTGAGCCGGATGGGCCGTGCGTCGGAAGTGTTGACGGGCCCCGATCTCGTTGTCTCAGTCACATCGCCGGACCGTACAGACGTCCGGCTGAGCCGACGCTGAGAGCCCGCTGCTGCGGTGCTCGGCTCAGCGTGCTCTCAGCGCCTTGCTGCCAGTGTGGTGGCGTCGACGTGATGTCGACCAACGAGAAGGGAGACGATGTCGATGACCAAGCGCACGATGATTGCGTCTGCGTTCGCCGTGGCGGCCGTCCTGGCCGGCGGGGCCGGCGCGGTGGCGGCTGCACATACCTTGGGTGGGCCGGCGGCCAGCGGCAGGGCGGTGGCACCCGCCGACCGCCGGGATCAGCCCGGAGTGGCCGACCAGCCGGATCAGCCCGGGGTCACCCAGACACCCGAGCCCGAAGACGGACCGGGCGGTCCCGACGAGGTGAACGAAGGCCCCGGCGAGTAGTCGCTGTCGCCGCTAGGCCGGCGCGCCGTGCTTGCCGCGGTCTCGTTCACATCTGGCTGACCTGGCAGGCTTGCCAGGCAGGCGCCGCGCGCCGGCTGCGGTTAGTCCAGCAGGCAACGGGAGGACAGCAGGTGAAGGTGCTCGTCGTGGAGGACGAGGCGCGACTGGCCTCCACGCTTTCCATGGGCCTGCAGGCGGAGGGCTTTCTGGTGGTCACGGTCGCCAGCGGCACGGCCGGGCTGTGGGAAGCCAGCGAGCACCAATTCGATGCCATCGTGCTCGACATCATGCTGCCGGGCCTTAACGGCTATGAAGTGCTGCGCAAGATCCGCGCCAAGAAAATCTGGACACCTGTACTGATGCTGACCGCCAAGGACGGCGATTACGACCAGACCGACGCGTTCGACCTAGGCGCCGACGACTATCTGACCAAGCCGTTCTCGTTCATCGTGCTGGTCGCCAGGTTGCGGGCGTTGATCCGCCGCGGCGCCCCGCACCGCCCGGTGGTTCTCACCGGCGGCGGTGTGTCACTTGATCCCGCACGGCGCACTGTGCGGCGCGGCTCGCGTTCCATCACGTTGACACCACGAGAGTTCGGCCTGCTGGAGTATCTGATACGCCACAAGGACACGTGGGTAACCAAGGCCGACATCCTGCACAACGTGTGGGACTCGCACTTCTCTGGACCCGACAACGTCGTCGAGGTCTACATCGGCTATCTCCGGCGCAAGATCGACGTCCCGTTCGGCACGCACACCATCGAAACCATGCGGGGAGTCGGCTATCGACTCGACGACGGTGACGAGTCGGCGTCGGGCGCCGAGAGGGGCAGCTGAACAACCACGGCCGCGCCGCCCCCGGCGCGGTCGGTGATGCGCACGCTGCCGCGATGGGCGGCAACGATTTCGGCGACGATCGCCAACCCAAGTCCGGTGCCGCCGCCGCGTCGCGAGCGGTCGGTGTCCAACCGGACGAACCGGTCGAAGACGCGGTCCCGGTCGGCCGCCGGGATGCCGGGGCCGTCGTCGGCGATCGTGGCGACGGCCTTCCCGTGTTCGGGTCGCACCGTCACCTCGACCCGCCACGCCGCGTGGCGGGCCGCGTTGTCGAGCAGATTGCGGACCACCCGGGAGAGTGCGTTCGGGTCGCCGACGAGCCGCGTAGGTGCCAGGTCGGCACGCACGTCCAGCGCGGTGTGGCGCTGCAGGTGTTCGACCTCGGCGGCGGCCAGGTCGTCCAGGTCGACGTCGTCGTGGCGCACTGCGAGGCCGTGCTCGTCGGCTCTGGCCAGCAAGAACAGGTCGTCGACGAGCGCCTGCATGCGATGGGCTTCGGGCAGCAGCGTCTGCGATGCCAGCTGCTCATCAAGCAGCTCCCGATGCGTGACACCGACCTCCAGCGCGGAGATGATCGTCGCCAACGGGCTGCGCAGTTCGTGGGAGGCATCGGCGACGAACCGCAGCTGGGCGGTGTGGCCGGCTTCGATGCGTGAGAGCATCTCGTTCATCGTGACGGCCAGCGTGGAGATCTCGTCGCGGCGCGCGGGCACCGGCACCCGCTCGTTCAAATCCGATGCACTGATCTCGGCAACCCGCGCACGCATCGCCTCCATCGACGACAACGACCGGCGCACCAGCAGATAGGTCGCCGCGGCGGCAACCGCGATCACGATCGGTGCTCCGGCCGCCGATCCCACCGCGACCGTGGCCACCGCGGATTCCGCACCCTCACTGCCGGCACCGACGAGGACCGTGTAGCGGCCGGTGGGGGTGTCGACCATTTGCCCGGCAACCCGGACATCACCCACAGGCTGCACCTGGCCGAGCATCCCGACGCGCCGACCCGCCGCCACCGCGCCCGGCGCAACGATCGGCGCCGCCGGCACGGAACCGGATCGCCGAACCACCCGGCCGGCCATGTCGACGACTTGCACCGCGACGATGGGTTGATCGGTGGTGAGCAGCGACTCGTCAAGATCGGTGGGGCGGTCGGTTTGCAGACCCGCCGCGACATCGTCGACGCGGCGGGCGGCGGCATCATCCAACCCCGATAACAGCGAGCGGTACAACACAAACACGAGGCCTGCCCCGGCGATCGTCAAGGCCGCCAGGACCACCATCGCCGACACGAACGCCGAGCGCGCCGCGATTCCCCACGATCGTGGGCTGGCCCACAACGGCCAGCGACTTATCCGCGCCAACGCGGTCCCCACCGGCGCCGCCGCGTGGGCAGACACCCTGTGCTTGCTGTCATCGTCCTACCGTAGAAGGCGGCACGCATCCGCTGCTCTGATCCGCTCGCGTCTCAGCGGCCTCGCACCCTCCAGCAGGCCGCGGCCGACGTGGTGAAGCCATGAGTTTCGGTTGGCAATGCGCGATTGGCTGGGGATTAATCGGCACCGACCGATTCCGGTGCTCGAGCCGTACGGCCTTTCTTCTCGCCGGGGTGTCGTCCTGGGCGCTGCGGCAGCAGGATGATCAGCGCGATGATGATGGCCGCGATGACCGCCGAAGCCAGCGGGCGACTCATGTCCAGGCCACCGTGGCTGACAGGCTTATCGAGAAAGTCACCCACGGTTGCGCCTAGAGGTCGGGTCAGGATGAAGGCGACCCAGAAGAGGGTGACGCGCGAGAATGCCGTCCAGTAGTACAGGGCGGCGACTATGACCAGACCCGCGGTGAATACCAGTGCACCGCCTCGGTAACCGAGCCCGGTCGTGTCGGCGATCCAGTCGCCCAGTGCGGTGCCCAGCGTCTGCGAAAACGTGATTGTCCCCCAGTAAAACGCCTCGACTTTCGGCGCTGACACGGTGTTGACCGCCACCGTTCCCTCCGACCAACGCCAGACGCCCAGAGTCGCCAGCAGACAACCCAGGAGCAGAAGCGATCCACCGGTGTAGCCGATGCCGAGCGATCGGTCGGCGAAGTCTGCCAACGTTGTGCCGAACGTCGTGGAGGCGACGATCGTCGCCCAGTAGAGGGCGGCGTGGAAGCGCTTGGCGAGGATCTGTGCGACAACCAGGGCCACCAGCACGCCGCCGAACAGCACGACGCCAGCCAGATAGCCCCAATTCAGCGTCATGGTCACGGTGTCGCCGCCCGTCTCGCCGAGCGTCGTCGCCAAAACCTTGATGACCCAGAAGCCCAGGGTGACTGCGGGCACCTTGCTCAGCGCCTGTTTCGTAACGTCACTCATCGGGTGACGGCCTCCCACTCTCGTGCCACTCTCGTGCTGGATTGCGCTGATGAATCCCGCCGGAAAGAACGCGGCGGATCATCGGACGGACACGCCGAGATCGACGGTGATCTAGGCCCTTCAGGCGCTTGACCTCAGTGCCCTTGACGCCCGCGCCGGGCGCTAGGTCGGCGTGCCCTCGATGGTGCCTCAGCCGCCTTGAGAAGATGCTGAGACTCGCTATGAATCTCCTGGAAGACGGCGCGGCGAAGTCGTTTTCCGGCTGGTAATGAGCGGCGGCGATTCGGAGCGAATCCCTAGGTGGGCTCAAAGGGGTGCAGTCACCGAGGAAGAATCAAGATTCGCCGTCGTCGATGGTGCGCAGAGGTCCGGTCCGAAACGGGTGTCTGGGTTCGACGGCTTCGGTTTGAGCAGTCCGGCCAGAGCGTTCGCTCGACCCGGTACCGGCTCCGGTTCATCGTCGTGCCGGCGAACCCCAACGAGCGTGCTCACGGTGTCGAGCGCGTCTTCCAGCACTGCGGCGACGACCTCGTCGCGGCTGGCGAAGTGCATGTACGCCGTTCGCCGCGCCTCGCCGACGCCGTCGACGTCCAGGCCGAGGATCCCGCACTGGAACTGGCCATCCTGATCCGGCGGCTATGGCTGATCGCCAGCCGGTACCTGTTCGTGGTGCGCGAAACCAACCGCATCCGAAAGGGACGACACCCGCTGCGTCCCCGCCTCGTCGCGCTCGTCGAGCACGGCCAGCAGGCCGGCGTCTTCGACTCCCGGATTCCCGCACTGGCGGTCAACGACTTGATCGACGGGCTTATGTACGCGCTCATCGAGGCAGTGACCGCCGGCGACGTACAGCCCGAGCAGGCGCCGGAAATGTTCGGCGTGGCAGCGCTCGGCGTCGCGGGCCTGCCCCGGGGCCGGGCCTGGCAGCTGGTGCGGCGGGCAGCTTCGCAAGCAGACACGCAAGGGTGATCGCAGGGCCATCGCCGGCGAGCATGACGATCGCGTTCGATTGGTTTCCCGCGCCGAGGGTCTAGACCGCAACGACCCTGCCGTGGTGGCAGCATGAGAGCTGGTCCGGCTGTAGTTTGCCGCGCTGATCCGAATGTTCGCCGCCAACGGGCGGGGCCGACGCTATGCGACCGAACCACTGTGAGACCTGGATCCGACCGAAGGAGCGTCAGGAAGATGCAAACGATGCGGTCTGTCGTCGCCGACACGTTGGGCGAACCGTCGGAGGTCCTGCACCTGCAGACCCGCCCGCTTCCGGAGCCCGGTCCCGGCCAGGTCCGGATCCGGGTGACAGCTGTACCTGTCCATGCCAGCGATCTGCATACGATCCGCGGGAGATACGGATTCACCCCGGAGTTCCCGACCGTACCCGGAATCGAATCCGTCGGTGTGATCGACGAACTCGGTAGCGGCACAGACGGTCTGACCGTCGGGCAACGCGTCATCACGATCGGAGTCACGGGCACGTGGCAGGAGTATGTTGTCGCCGATGCCGGGCGGGTCTTGCCTGTTCCCGCCGGCATGAGCGATTCCACCGCCGCCCAGATTCTCGCCAATCCTCTCACCGCCGTGATCTTGACCGGCGGTGAGCTCGATGTTCGACAGGGTGAATGGCTCCTGCAGACCGCGGCCGGTTCAACTGTGGGCCAGTCGGTCATCCAACTCGGGGGGCACGTCGGCTTCAAGACCCTCAACGTGGTCCGCCGTCGGTCCGCTGTCGAGGACATCCTCGCGCTGGGGGGCACCGCGGTGATCTGCACGGAGGATGAAGACCTGCGCGAACGGGTGGCCGACATCGCAGGCCACGACGGCGTGTCCAAGGCGATCGACTGTGTCAGCGGTCAGGTGGGTGCGGACGTGTCGCGTGCGCTGGCACCGCACGGCGAGCTGGTCGTCTACGGTGCGCTGTCCACGCACCGCCAAACCGATTCCGACAAACTCACCATCCCGATCTTCGCGCGTTCACTGATCTACGAAACAAAGACCGTTCGGGGGTTTTGGCTGTTCCGCTGGTTCACCGAGACCCCGAAGGATCGGATGGCTGCAGCGATCGACCGGACAGTTCGGCTCGCCGACAGCGGCGCGTTGCGCGTGCCGGAGGGCCAGCCGATCCTTCTCGAAAAGTTCAGCGAAGCCGTCTATTTGGCCGAAGCTCCCGAACACGGGGGCAAACCGCTGCTGGTGTTCGAACCGTAGGAGGCAGATATGTCCGACAAACCGAGCCGACAGCCGAAGAGAAGATGGCCGATGCCTGCCTGCGGATGCGAAATACGGTGCAGCTCACCAGAATAGCCGAAGTGGTTCGAATCCCTTCTCGCACAAGCCTTACCATTCCACGCCGGTGGAGACGCAGAATTCGTTCTGCTCGGGATCCGACATTCTCACCCATCGGGTTCCCCCGAAGCTCTGCACGCCGTCGTCGATGCGACGAGCGCCGAGTGCCTGCAGCCGGTGGACCTCGGCCTCGATATCGTCGGCCACGATGTCGAGGTGCATGCGGTTCTTGCCCGCTTTGGGTTCGGGTACCCCCTGAAGGAGAAGCGGTGAAGCGATCCCTTCTTTGGGAACGAGCACAGCCAGATTCGCGTCCGTGTAGTAGTCGCGATAATCGAGCGCCTCGCGCCAGAACCTAGCGAGCATCTTTGGCTCTTCACAGTCGAGCACGAGTTCCACTGTTGCCTTGTGTCCCATCGCGTGCCTCCAGGTCGGAATACCACTCGGCCGGCGACGATAAGGATATGGGGGCCAGCCCCGCCGTTTCTCGCCGCCGCTGAACCCGCCCCAGTTGGTGCCGCCCGCGGTCTCGATGGGTTTCGGCTACATCAGGCGGCGGAGTACATGAATGCCAAACACAGTTCGGCGCCATCTTTCGGCCGCGAGAGAGAGCGGCCGGTTCGCTTCTCGATTCGACGCAATCGGTGGCGGACCAGCATGGAACCGCTTCGGCGACCGGCCGCCCGGCGTTTATCTGCGTGCCCGTTCACCACGAAACTTACGCGGGCGTGACCATCGGTGTGCGGATTCACATTATTAATCGTCGCCACCGCCAATAAACGCCGGCGGTGATCAGCCGGCCAAACCAGTCAGGAGCACGTCGACGGTCTGCGCGATGTCGTCTTCGTCGACGGGTTGGTGGGTGAGCAGTGCGCGGAAGTGCAGCGGTGCGATGACCAGTTCGAGGGCCGCGGCCGCGTCGAGATCGGCCGGGACCTCGCCTCGGTCCTTGGCGCGGGCGATCATCGCGCTGGCGAGGTCGAGCCGGGACTTCCAGAACTGCGCGCGTGAAGCGGCCAGGGCATCGTCGTCGCTGGCGACCGCCATCGTCCTGGCCAGCGTCCGCCCAAGCGGCGAGTCGAGGTAGGCGGTAACCGCGGTCGCGAAGGCGACCAGGTCACCTCGCAGAGTCCCGGTGTCGGGGATGGGGAGCTTGGCCTCGCTGTAGTCCAGCAGCGCGTCGAGCAGGAGGTGTTCCTTGGTGGGCCAGCGCCGGTAGATCGACGTTTCGTGAACCTCGGCCCGCCGGGCGATCTCACTGATGCTGACCGCATCGGCGCCGTGCTCGGCGACCGCGTGCAGTGTCGCCGTCAAGACCGCTGCGCGGACCCGGGCCGACCGGCCGCCGGTCCGGCGCCGAACCGCCGCTTCGCCCATGATCATGATTCTAACGCAGCTTTCTTGCTTTAACGCGGAGAAGGTGTTACCGTCCGCTAACGCAGTATTACTGCATTAACCCCGTAGCGCGTGAAGGAGTTGGTGATGTCCTATCAGTGGCCGGTCGACGCCGGGGATCTGTTCGGCGAGCGCTATCCCCAGATGGTCAACACCGGGTTGCCCGCGCCGGACGTGGACGCGGTGCGCGCCTCGATTACCGAGATGTGGCCGGATGCGCCCGGCGGCTGGGTGTATGAGTGGTCGGCGCTGGCCGCCCGCTATGCCAGTGAAGGATCGCATCAACGTGCCGCGCTGGCCTACGGGTGGGCGAAGTTCCCGACCCTGGCTGACGACTCCAAGCGCGCAGCCCTGCAGAACCAGCTTGGGCAGTATCTGCTTGCCGCACCGGATTTCGGGGTGAGCTTCCAGCGGCGCGTACTTGACGTGCCGTACCGGGATGCCACCACTCCGGTCCCGGTGCACGTCTTCGCCGCACCCGACCTGCCGGCAGCTGCGCCGGTGCTGCTGGCCTCCGGCGGGGTGGACAGCTGGAAGATGGACATGCACGGCATGTTCGTGTTGGCGGCGGCAACGGCCGGGGTCCGGGTGGTGGCCTTCGACATCGCCGGGACCGGCGAATCGGCGGTGCCGATGAGTTCGGACGGCGGCGCGGAGATCGTGCGCGGCCTGATCGCCGAAGCCCGGACGCTGGGCAACGGCGTCGTAATCCATCTGGGGATCTCGATGGGCGGGCACTACTCGGCCCGTTCGGGTCTGGCCGGTGACGTGGACGCCGCGATCGTCTTCGGTGGACCGGTCGAAGACGCGTTCACGAACACCTCGATGGTGCAGTTCGGCATGGACGGCATCGTCGGCAACGCCCTCGGGTTCGACCACCGCCCGAGTCCTGCGGAACTGAACGCGAGGCTAAGGACCTTCTCGCTGCGTCCGCTGCTCGACCAGGACACCAATGCCCCGATGCTGGTGCTCAACGGCGCCGACGACGTGCACGTTCCTCAGCACGACACCCTGGTCTTCCAGGGCCGCCGCGACACCGAGGTCCACCTGATCCCCGACACCGGACACTGCGCGACCACCAAATTGCCCGACGCGATCGGCCTGATGTTCAGCTGGCTACAACGCACCCTGGAAACCCTTGACGTGAAGGCGAACTCATGACCGACCCCACGATCCTCACCGATCACGTTGCCGGGTCGGTCTGCGCATCCCTGACGGCCGCCTCGGCAAGCACGACGAATTCTGCGATGAGTGGCGTGCGGCGGGACGACACCCAGGCCAGCCGCACCTCATTGGGTGCCAATTCGGTTATCGGCATCCAGGCGACGTCCGGGCGTTGGTAATAGGAAGCCGTCGATTCGGGCAGCACGCTGAAACCGCGTCCGGCCGCCACATGTTCGAGTTTCTCCTCGACACTGCGTCCCTCCGTCATCGCCGCGGTCCGCTGTGTGTTGCGCATTTCCTTTGCCACCGAACCCCATTCGGGCACTGTCTCGGGATGCTGGAGTAGGTGCTCATCGGCCAGGTCGGCAAGGCTGACCGACTCCTTGCCGGCGAGGCGGTGGGTGGCGGGCACCACCGCGACGCGCGGCTCGCTGAACAGAGCCGATGTCTGCAAGCCGGTCAGGTCGACGGGCATGCGGATGTAGCTGATGTCGGCGCGGCCGTCGTGCAGGACGGTCACCTGGTTGGTCCGGTCGGTTCGCAGCACGTCGACGGTGAGGTCGGGATGGGCATCGCTGAGCGCGCGCACCGGCCCGGTGACCGTAAGGCCGGGCATGAAGCCAACGGTGAACGTCGACTTCGGGCGGGCCGCTTGTGCGACGCGGCGCCGGGCCGCGTCGGCGTTGGCCAGCAGCAGCGGCGCGGTGGCTAACGGGGCCTCGGTTCCGCGACCGAAGTCTCGTGGGTCCCGCGTTATCTCGCGAGCGAGTTGGTTACTGCCCCCAGTTGAAACAGCCGACGCCGGGCACGCAGCCGCCGCCGCCGCCGGGGCCGCCGTGGCCGCACCGTCCATCGGCAGTGCAGCCGCTACCGCCGAGGGGGCCACCGGAACCGCACGTTCCATCGGCGGTGCAGCCGCTGCCGCCGCTCGCATCGCCGCCACCGCAGGTGCCATTGGAGCAGCCGCCACCGCCCGGATCCAGCGGGACAAAGTGGGTGATCGAACTCGCCGCCGCCACCGCATAAGCGTCTGCCACTGCATACGGTGCCGCGGCGATCGCCGTCGCAGCCATACCCGCCATGAACAGCGGAGCCATGAACTTCAGTTTCGCCATCATGCAATCTCTTTTGCCACTTAACTGTGAATGTAAACACCTAATTTTCGGGCGACCCCTACGACCCAGCTGAGCTGCAGGAACACCACTGCGGGCCGCTGGTCGACAGTGTCGGCGGAGGCGTCTGTGTGTTCCCGATTGTTACGGGACGAGCATCGACTCTCTCGCCACATTGCCGACGCTCGCAATCCGTCCCTGGCCCGCCGCGGGTCGTGCCGCTGACTTCGCCACCGCGGCCAGCACCGCCCGGGTGGACGCACGGCTACCCACAGTGATCCGCGCTGCCCCGTCGGCGTGGTGGCGGACATGCAGCCCGGCGTCGTCGAACACTTTCCGCCAGACCCGCCGCTGCGCGGGCAGGTAGACGAAGTTGGCATGCCCTTCGGTGCAGTAGAGGCCCATCGTCCGCAGCCGCCGCTGCAGGTAGCGCCGCTCATCGTTGATGAGCCGGATGCGTTGCCGCAGTTGAGCTTCCGCGTCGTAACAGGCGGCGACCGCGACCGTGCTGGTGATGCCCATCCCGAATGGCAGCTGCATCGTCCATAGTGTCTTGGCCAGCTCGGGTGACGCGAACCCGTATCCGATCCGCAGTCCGGCCAGGCCGTAGGCCTTGGAGAAGGTTCGCACCACCACGACATTGGGGAATCGCCGGATCAAAGCGGGCGCATCGAGGCGGTGCTTCGGGGCGACGAACTCGATATACGCCTCATCCAGAAGCACCACGGTGTCGGACGGCACCCGTTCCAGGAAGCGCTCCACCTCGGCGGCCGATTCCAGGGTTCCGGTCGGGTTGTGGGGCCGACACAGGACCACCACCCTGGCGTCCGACGCGGCGTCGGCCATCGCATCCAGGTCGTGGTGACCGTGCAGATCCAGCGGCACCGTCACGGAAATCAGCTTGGCCATCTGGGCGAAGATCGGATAGCCATCGAAGGTCGGGGCGGTGAGCACGATCCGATCACCGGGTTCGGTGACCGCGTGCAGCGCCTGCATCACCACGCCCGAGGCACCCGGGCCGAGCACAACCTGCTCGTCAGCCACCCCGATACGGCCGGCGATCAGGCTGCGCAGCCGCTCCGGCAGAAACTCGGGGTAGCGGTTCGCCGCGTCGATCGAGGCGATCAGCGCCGACCGCACCGCCGGCAGCGGCGGGAACGGATTCTCGTTGAGCGACAACGCCAACGGATCGACCGCAACGGGCAAGCTGTCGAGCATCTCCACCGCGATGGGGGTGGTGGCTTGATGTCTGCTGGTCATACGACGACACTGCCTTTCGAATGTGGAAAGCCTTCGAATGTGGAAAGCGGATGCCGTCAGCGCATGCCCCGTCCACATTGTTGTCACCGCATACATATCGGCGTCGGGTTTGCCGGGCTCTCTATTTCCAGCCCTCCTGCAAGTAACACGACCGGTGAGTAACTTCGGTTCACCACCGGGCCAGATCACAGGTTTCGCGTTACAGCACATCTCCCCGCGTCGACAGAAATGATGTGTACAGAAGCGATTTGGCCCTCGTCACCGTCCTACATCGATGCGACGACGTCGTGGTCCAACTGCGCCAGTAGTGCCGGCATGCCACCGATCTCACCGACGGCCTCGCGGCACGACGGGCAGGTGCTGAGGTGTGCCTCGTACTCGTGTCGCTCGACACTGGAGAGTGAACCCAGCACATACGCGGCATCCCACATCGCGTATTCGTGGGAGCCGCCGCCCGACAACGACAACCCGTCCGGACCGCCGAACATGGTCATCGCGTCACCCCCATTTCCTGCAGCGTGAGCCGCAACCCGCGCAGCGCGTAGTGCAGCGTCGATTTCACGGTCCCTGTCGAGGCGGCCTGCGGATCGTTCGACACCAACCTCATGCCCATGACACGAGGCAGAGGCCCGTAAAGCTCACCGCGGACGGTCAACACCCGGCTCGATCAGGCCGGCCGACTCACGACAACATCATTTCCGCCAGGCGTTGCGGCAACGCGTCGATGTGCTCGGCCAGCGCGTCGCGACGCTCGGCCTCGCCGGAAACCGGCTTGCCATCGCGCTCGATCCGAAGCAAATCCTCCCGGTCGATGGTCAGGAGGGCCTCCAGAAGTGCACGGCGATCACGGGTGCCGTCCAGCAGTGGCAGGAGCTGGCTGTCCACCGGCGACAGTGTCAGCGTCTCGTGCCACGGGTTGAAGGTCGAGGCATCGCTTTTCCCGCGCGTCAGCTCCGCCATGCGCCTGGCCGTCTCGCCCAACCGCAGTGGCCCTTGAGCCGATTCGGGCAACACCGGATCAAGCCGAAACCGAGCCTGCCCCTGCAGGATCAAAACCTCCATCAAGCCGTCGATGTGGTCTGGGAGCTTGTCGCTGGGATGGGAACCCGCGGCGACAAGTCGCGCTCGAACCGCTTCCACCAGTTCCTGCCACGACAGCGTCCACGGCCAGCGGGCGCTCAGCGCGTCCAGTGCGGCCTTGATGCCCGGATCGTTCGTGAACAGCGTCGCAGTATCGGAATACAGGTATTCCTGGTGCGAGTGATCGAGACGAGTCTGGCCGTCGGCAGGAGGCAGCCGCGCGGCGATATGCAAACGGCGGTAGCGACTGCGGTGTGGGGTGTAGCGGATCTGCGGGGCGCATTCGGCATGAACCAGCAGAGATTCACGGAACGTGCGGTCGGCGACGAAATCCAGGTACTGCTCCACCAGCAGTTGGTCGCCCCCACACTTCTCGTCGAGATACTCCGCAACCTTGGGATGGTAGTTGCCGGGCATCATCTTCTCGGGGTGCGCCTCCGCCAGATAAGCAAGACCATGCGCGCCGGCACGTTCGACCATCGCGGTGAAATAGCAGGGCGAGTTGAATGTCTCGAGTTCGTCGTGCAACAGGTACGAATCCCCGTAACCCAAGGCGTGGCCCCTCGATTCGGCCAGTGTTCTGGCCAGCGCACCGTCGGCCGAGCTCACCTCCTCGAGGAAATCGACCATGCTCCGCGCGTGGCGCACCTTCTCCTCCGGGGTCACGCTGCCGTCGCTGGCCAGCAGCATGGCATCGCGCAGGATCTCCTTGGACTTCCAGCCCGGATAGGTGTTGTAGCTGACGTAGGCCACGCCATCGGGAGCCAGCAGGCTGCGAAGCGCCGACAAGAGCGCTTCCTGCACCTCTGGCGGCACCCAGCTGTACACCCCATGGGCGATCACGAAATCGAACTGCCCCAACTCCGCAAGATTCATTCGCGCGATGTCGCCCGCCAGCAGCTGCAGATTGTTGAGGCCCAGGGCGTGCACACGCGGGCGCCCGTGGTCGATCTGCACCTGCGACAGATCGATTCCCACGACACGCGCCCGCGGATGTGCCGCGGCAAACGGGATCAGGTTGCCCCCGGCGCCACAGCCGATTTCGAGCACCCGCGCGTTTGCGACCTCGGGTGTGTCCAGGCCGAACAAGTAAGCGATAGCGGCCAGCTGTCCCGGCGCCGACTGCGGGTACGAGTTCGAGGTGTACGGCGTCATGTCGTAGTCGGCGCGCAGCCGGTTGACCGCGTCGTCCACGTCGTAGGTGGGATGTGCCTGGTCAGCCGATTGACTCAACGCGTGCTCCTGTGATTGTCCGCGGGCCGGACCTGGATCCACGGTCCCGGTCGTCGTCATTCGATCACAGTCTTGGCATCGACACCCTGCGCGGACTCGGCACGGTGACGGTCCGGGTCAGCTGACCGGCACCGCCATCGAAGGCGAAACGCGGTTGGTCAGACCGTGTCTGGGATGTCGGGGGGAAACTCGACCGGGTAGGACTCGGCGAAATCGGCCGACCTGCTGACCGCTGACCACTTGCGGTCCTCGGCGAGGTGCTCTTGGTCAGTCCGTATCGAGCCCTCCGTCGCGTTCACCCCCAGCGGCAGATTGTGGGGAATGTCGCGCCGCCTCGCGACCTGCACGAGTATCTCGGCCGCGCGGTCCGGGTTCCCGGCCGCCACGCCACTGCCCTCGCGACGCCAGGCGAGTATCTCGGCGTAGTCCTGCGGGATGGGCCGGATGGTCATCGACGACCCTGCCCAGTCGGTGCGAAAACCGCTCGGCTCGACGACGATCACCTTGATGCCGAACGGCGCGGTCTCGGTCCGCAGCACGCGGCTGAACCCGTCGATCGCGAATTTGGCCGCCTGGTAGGAGGCGATGCCGGGAGAGCCGCCGACGCGGCCGCCCATCGACGAGAACTGCATGATCAATCCGCCGCCTTGTTCCCGCAGCACGGGGATGGCCGCCTTCGACACGCTGTAGACACCCCAGAAGTTGGTCTCGAACTGGGCGCGGAAGTCCTCGTCATCGCCGGCCTCGATGGCTGAGATGTTGGCGTAGCCCGCATTGTTGACGATGACGTCGAGCCGGCCGAACCGCTGGCGCGCTTCGCTGATCGCCGCGCCGGCGGCCGCGGCATCGGTGACGTCCAGGGCCAGCGCGTGTAAGCGGTCCGGGTAGGCGGCAGCGAGATCATCCAGTTGCTCGGGCCGGCGTGCGGTGGCAGCGACTCGATCACCCGCCTCGAGCGCTGCGCGAGCCAGCGCATGCCCGAAGCCGCGCGACGAACCGGTGATGAACCATGTCTGTGCCATAGATTTAGTAAAACACTGTTTTGTTAATAGTGCAACGGTGTTGCGCTAAGATCGTGTGGATGGACGCTTCGGATTTTCAGAGGGCCCGTAGTCCTGAGGCCAAGCAACACCGCGAAGACGCCATCCTGGCGGCGGCACGCTCGCTCGGCGTCAAGCGGGGTATCCGGCAGATCACCCTTACCGATATCGCCGACGCGGTCGGCATGCACAAGTCGGCCCTGCTGCGCTACTTCGAGACGCGCGAGCAGATCTTCCTGCTCCTCACCGCGGAGGACTGGCGCGAATGGTCGGCGGCGCTGCGCGCGAAATTGGAGAGGGCAAGCGGGTCCCCGACCGCGGAGACTGTGGCGTCCGCCTTCTCCAGCACACTGTCCGACCGCGGCATGTTCTGCGACCTGCTCGCGCAGGCGCCGCTTAACCTGGAACGAAACGTGTCGCTGGAAGCCGTGCGCGCCTACAAGCTCGTGACCCACCACGAAGTCGACGCGATCGTCGAGGTCATGCGGCGGCTCCTGCCCGGCCTCACCGAACAAGACTGCATCGACGTCATCGCCACCGCGACCTCGCTGTCCGGCGCATTCTGGCAAATGGGCAACCCCCCTCCAGAGGTGGCGGCGCTCTACCGCAGCGACCCGCGCCTGGCGCACGCAGTCTTCGAGATCGAACCGCGCGTACGCAGGACGCTCACCGCCATGCTCACGGGAACGCTGGGTGGGTGAACACAGCGCCGATCACCGCTTCAAGCCGACGGCATCTGCGGGAACGTCGTAGGCCGCCAGCGTCAGCGACACCGTCGCGGGCCAAACTCGGCGTAACGGCCGAACGTCGGCTCTGGTGACATTTCGGGTCTCCCTTCACTGCCCGCGCCCTCCGGGGTCCTGACGGGCCGGGTCAGCCCGCCTCGGCGGCGAGCTTGGTTAACACGTCGTTGAGGCTGGCGACCACTTCGTCGCTCTCGCGCGGTGGCTTGCCACCCAGTGCTTCGATTGGCAGCGAGAACGCGGGCGCATCGACAACGTCGGCGCCGGCGATCCCGAATGACTTCCGGGTCTCATCGTGCGCCCATACCCCGCCGTACTGGCCCATGGAGGCGCCAACAACAGCCAGCGGCTTGGCCGACAGCGCACTTTGCCCGTAGGGGCGAGACAGCCAGTCGATCGCATTTCTTGAGTCCGCCGGGAATGCTGCCGTTGTACTCCGGTGTCACCACCAGGATCGCGTCGGCGTCAGCCACGGCGCCGCGCAGCGTGCTGGCCGACGCGGGCTCCTCGGCGGCGTTGTCGATGTCCTCGTTGTAGAGCGGGAGTTCGCCGAGGGCCCCTCCGAGGCCTTCGTAGACGATCATCGTGATCCCGGCCGGGGCCGTCTGGGCCGCCAGCTCGGCGATCTGACGGTTCACCGAAGCCGCACGCAAGCTGCCGACCAACGCCAGCACTTTGATATCCGACATGGACGATTCCTTTTCGTTGTTCCGCAGGGTCAGAAGGGATAGGCAGCAGGGGGGGTGGGTTGAACGGTCATCCATCGGGTGTCGGTGTAGGCCTCGATGTTGGCTGCGGCGGTGCCGAAACGGGATGAGTTGCCCGAGTTGCGAACCCCGCCGAAGGGCACCTGTGCTGGCCGACTACCTGCGGGCTCATCCCAACGCTGCTGACAACGCGGGTAATCCGGCAGACGCAGCCGACGAGTTACAGATGGTCGCCGCGCTCAGGAACATCCAGGCAGGCATGGCCGCGACCCGCGGCCTGACGATGGATCAGGCCACGAATCCTGGCGCTACGCCCGGCCACTGATCCCCCGGTACTGCTGCGTCGAGCCGGGCCGGCGCGTCGCGTCGTAGCATTACCGCGGTGACCACATCGATGTCCTGGCAGGACGCATTCGGCGTCATCAAGCGTGGTCACGAATACCGCGATGTCCCGTTCAAACTCGCCAGCGGGCAGACCAGCCAGCACTACATCGACGGCAAGCACGCCGTGGACACCGGCGCCCGGCTCGCCGTCGTCTGCCGGGCGGTGGTCGACCTCGCCGCCGAGCGGCAGATCGAGTTCGACGCGGTCGGTGGCCTGACGATGGGCGCCGACGCGCTGGCCCACGGTGTCGCGATGGTGACCGGCAAGGCCTGGTTCTCCGTGCGCAAGGAGCCCAAGTCCCGTGGCCTCGAGCAGTTCATCGAGGGATTCCGGCTCGGGAACCACCCCGGCACGCGCGTGCTGCTGGTCGAGGACGTGGTCAGTACCGGCGGGTCCGTTCGCAAGGCCTACGACAAGTCGATCGAGGCAGGCGCCATCGTCGCCGGGATCATCCCGATGGTGGACCGGGGCGAGGTGGCGGCGCGCGCGTTCGCCGACCTCGGGGTGCCGTACTTTCCCCTCGTCACCTATCAGCAGCTGGGCATCGAGCCCATCACCGAATGACCGAGGACGTCATGACACCACTGGTGGTCCAGCGCTGGATCGACATCATCGACAACGGCCGCACCGACGGGCTCGAGGCCCTGCTGGCCGAAAACGCGGTGTTCTACTCACCCGCGGTGTTCACGCCCCAGGAGGGCCGCGCGACGACGCTGGCATACCTGACGGCCGCCGTGAAGGTGTTGGGCGGCAGCAACTTCCGGTATATCGGGCAGTGGTTCGCCGACCGCTCGGCCGTGCTCGAGTTCGTCGCCGACCTCGATGGCATCCACGTTAACGGCGTCGACGTGATCCAGTGGAACGACGACGACGAGATCGTCGAGTTCAAGGTCATGCTGCGCCCGCTCAAGGCGCTGCAGGCGGTGATGGCGGCGATGGCCGCGCAGCTGCAGAATTCGTGAAGCTGCTGCTGATCTCCGATACGCATGTGCCGAAGCGGGCGCGTGACCTACCCCGACAGGTGTGGGACGAGGTCGACCGCGCCGACGTTGTGCTGCACGCCGGCGACTGGGTGGACGTGTCGCTGCTCGATGCCCTGCAGGAGCGCGCGGCACGGCTGATCGGGTGTTGGGGCAACAACGACGGCCCCCGGCTGCGGGCCCGGCTTCCCGAGACGGCAGAGGCGACGCTGGACGGGGTGCGCTTCACGGTCACCCACGAAACCGGCGCCGCGGCCGGCCGCGACGAGCGGATGTCGCGTTGTTTTCTCCACACCGATGCGCTGGTATTCGGGCACAGCCATATTCCATGGGACAGCACCGCGGCGACCGGGTTGCGGCTGCTCAACCCCGGCTCGCCCACCGACCGGCGGCGCCAGCCGCACTGCACGTACATGACCGCGACTGCGCACGACGGGGTGCTCGGCGACGTTGTCCTGCACCGGATAACCAATCAGCCGTCACCGTAAGCCCGCCACGAAGCCCGCCACCGTAAGTTACGTCGCGCGCGGCGATTCCTGGCCCCCGGCTGGCGCCGCCTTCCTCTGCCACGGCCACGCTCCGGTCATCTCCAGCTGCAGCGAGAAACTCAGGAACGTCCGGATCAGCACGATTCCGCCGAGTACCGCGACACTTTGCGGTGTCGGAGTGATCGCGACGGTGCGGATGATGTCGGCAGCGACCAGAAACTCCAGGCCCAGCAGGATCGAGCGGCCGAGCTGACGGCGAAAGTCCTCGTACCGGCCGCCCGGCACACCGCGCTTCGTCAACGCCCATGAAGTCGCGACCAGCGCGCCGCCGACGATCACTGCGACCCCGGTCGCGTCGATCACCTTGCCGACGGTCTCGATGACCTCAACGAACGCCATGGGTGAATGCTAACTCGCTGTCAATCAGCCGATTTGGATGTGGACGGCGCGGCGTGGTGGCACTGTCGGACGCATGACGCCCAAGCCGCCCACTGACGTGATCGAACGCGCGCACAAGGAGCACCTCGGGTCCCTTCCTCTCGACGACACCACAGATTTCGCCGACGCTGACCGCGGGCTCATCGCCTCGCTGCAGCCGTGCGTTGTCAAGGCCGCCGACGGCCGGGTGGTGTGGGACAACGACGCCTACTCGTTCCTCACCGGTGACGCACCGACCTCCGTGCACCCCAGCCTGTGGCGGCAGTCGACGCTGGCCGCCAAACAGGGCCTGTACGAAGTGGTGGAAGGGATCTACCAGGTCCGCGGCCTGGATCTGTCCAACATCAGCTTCATCGAAACAGACAGCGGGATCATCGTCATCGACCCGCTGATTTCCACCGAGGTTGCCGCCGCTGCACTCCAGCTGTACCGCGAGCACCGCGGCGGCGACCGCCCGGTCGTGGCGGTGATCTACACGCACAGCCATGTCGATCACTTCGGCGGCGTCCTCGGGGTCACGAACCAGCAAGATGTCGATGCCGGCAAGGTGAGCGTCCTAGCGCCAGAGGGATTTATCGAGCACGCGGTGCAGGAGAACGTCTACGCCGGAACGGCGATGGCCCGGCGCGCCACCTACATGTACGGCACGTCTGTGGCCCGCGGCCCGCAGGGCCAGGTCGGCTGCGGGTTGGGTCAGCGAACGTCGACCGGTGAGGTCGCGGTGATCACCCCGACCGTGACCGTCACCACCACCGGCGAAAAGCACACCATTGACGGCCTCGAGATCGAATTCCAGATGGCGCCGGGCACCGAGGCGCCCGCCGAGATGCACTTCTACTTCCCGCGTTACCGCGCACTGTGCATGGCGGAGAACGCAACTCACAACCTGCACAACTTGTTGACGCTGCGCGGCGCATTGGTCCGCGACCCCCACGTCTGGTCGGGCTACCTCACCGAGGCAATCGAGAACTTCACCGACAGTGTGGACGTCGCGTTCGCGTCCCACCACTGGCCGACATGGGGCCGCGAACGCGTCATCGAGTTCCTGTCCACCCAACGCGATCTGTACGCCTACCTGCACGACCAGACGTTGCGGCTGCTCAATCAGGGTTACACCGGTGCCGAGATCGCCGAGCAGTTCCGGATGCCTCCCGCGCTGGAGAAGGCATGGCACACCCACGGTTACTACGGTTCGGTCAGCCATAACGTGAAGGCGGTCTACCAGCGCTACATGGGCTGGTTCGACGGCAACCCCGCGCGGCTGTGGCCGCACCCGCCCGAAGCACTCGCCAAGCGCTACGTTGAGGCGCTCGGCGGCATCGACCGCGTCGCGGAGCTCGCCGAGAAGGCCTTCCGCGAGGGCGACTTCCGGTGGGCGGCGACTCTTCTCGACCATGCGACGTTCACCGATGCGCAAGACCCGAAAGTGCGCGGACTGTACGCGGACACGCTGGAGCAACTGGCATACGGCGCGGAGAACGCGACCTGGCGCAACTTCTTCCTGTCGGGCGCCACCGAGTTGCGCGAAGGCAACTTCGGCACGGCGACGTCGGCGGCCTCGCCGTCGCTGTTGGCGCAGCTGACGCCGGAACAGATGTTCGACACGCTGGCCATCAGCGTCAACGGCCCGCGGGCATGGGATGTCAACCTGGCGATCGACGTCACGTTCGCCGACATCGACACCAACTACCGGTTGACGCTGCGCAACGGCGTGCTGGTGTACCGCAGGCGCCCGGCGGACGAGTCGACCGCGAATGCCGCAGTGCGACTGGACAGCAAGCTGCGGCTGCTGATGTTCGCTGCCGGCGACCGCACCTCTCCGGGCATCTCGATCACCGGCGACGCGGATGCGTTGCCCGCGCTGCTCGGGGTGCTGGACGCGCCGGACCCGAAGTTCAACATCGTGACGCCGTAGGGTGCGCAGGACCATCGACTGGGACGGCGACGCGGTCACGATCATCGATCAGACCGCACTGCCCGCCGAATACCGCGTGCTCACGCTGCGCACCGTCGACGAGCTGATCGACGCGATCCGTCGCCTGGCCGTGCGCGGTGCCCCGGCGCTGGGCGCGGCGGGCGCGCTCGGTGTTGTGCTCGCGGCCCGTTCGGGAGCAGACGTCCGGGCCGCGGCCGAGCGAGTCGCCCAGGCACGGCCGACCGCGGTCAACCTCAGCTGGGGTGTCGCGCGCGCGCTCGCGAGGCTCGATGACGGCCCCGAAGCCGTGCTCGCCGAGGCGCTGGAGATCCTGGATGAGGATGAACGCCTCAATCGCACTGCGTCAGCACACGCCGCCGAGATCGTCCTTGCCCTATGCGAACACCGTCCGCTGCGCCTCCTCAGCCACTGCAACGCCGGACACCTCGCAACCGTGGCCTGGGGTAGCGCGCTGGGCGTCGTCTGGCATCTGCACGAGCGCGGGCTGGTCGATTCGGTACTGGTCGACGAGACGCGCCCGCTGCTGCAGGGCGCGCGGCTCACGGCGTGGGAGCTCGCGCATGCGGGCGTGCCCTACCGCGTGCAGCCCGACGGCGCCGCCGCAGCGGCGATGGCGCGCGGCCTGGTCGATTGCGTGCTGGTCGGCGCCGACCGGATCGCGGCCAACGGCGACGTCGCCAACAAGATCGGTACGTACGGCCTGGCCATCGCGGCGCATCACCACGACGTCCCGTTCGTCGTGGTCGCGCCGTCGTCCACGGTGGATACGTCGCTCGCCACCGGCGCCGAGATCGCCATCGAGGAGCGCCCGCCCGACGAACTCAGGACGTTCAACGGGACCACGATCACACCGCCGGACGCCGACGTGTTCAACCCGGCCTTCGATGTCACCCCGGCCGGGCTGATCACCGCCCTTGTCACCGAGCACGGCCGCTACCGGCCACGTTGAGCAAGCGCTACGGGATGCCGCCGTCGACCCGCAGAATCGTGCCGGTGGTGTAGCTGGACGCATCGGACATCAAATACAAAGCAGCGCCGACGATTTCCGGCGGGTTGCCTGCCCGCTTCAACGACAGGTGGGTGAACGGGTTCACGGTTGCCTTGTCGAGATTCCATGCCTTGCTGATATCGGTGAGGAACGGGCCGGCCATCAACGTGTTGACCCGCACCGTCGGCCCGAACGCCTTCGCGAAACCTTCGGTCAGAGCATTCAGGCCGGCCTTCGCGGCCGCATAGGGCAGCATGTCGGGCGCCGGTCGCAGCGACCCGGCCGAGCTGACGTTGATGATCGACCCGCCTCCGGCGGCGACCATTCGCTCGCCGACGAGCGCGGACAACCGGAACGGCCCTTTGAGATTGAGGTTGAAAACGGAGTCGAACAGCTTCTCGGTGAGAGACGTGAGCGATTCATACAGCGGTGACATGCCCGCGTTGTTGATCAGCGTGTCCACCCTGCCGAACCGGTCGTATACCGCGTCGACAAGGCCGTCGAGCTGCTCCCACCGTCCCACGTGCACCTGGTAAGGCATCGCGGTTCGTCCGGTCTCGCTTTCGATCGCCTCGGCAGTGGCTTCACAGGAGTCGAGGTTCCTGCTCGCTACGACCACATCGGCGCCGCACCGGGCGGCCGCGAACGCCATCTCCCGGCCGAGCCCGCGGCTGCCTCCCGTGATCAACACAACCCGGTCTGTGAGGTCGAACAGGTCGTCGGCGTATCCCGGCACGCCCTCTATCGTGGCACGCGTGCAATTGCTGCTGATCCGGCACGCGCTGCCGCTGCGATCCGCACCCGATGAGGGGGCCGATCCTGAGTTGTCCGACGTGGGCTTCGAGCAGGCGCTTCGGCTGCCGAAGGCGCTGGATCGCCATCCGATCACGCGCGTGCTGAGCAGTCCGCAGCGACGGGCGGTCCAAACCGCTGCGCCCGTCGCCGACGCTCTCGGGCTGGACGTGCAGATCGATGACCGCCTCGCCGAGTACGACAAGGACCTCGCCCACTACATCCCGATCGAGCAGATCCGCATCGAATTCCCTGACGAGTGGGACCGGTTGGCGGCCGGCCATCTGCCGAGCGGCGTCGACGAAGACGCGTTCATCGAGCGGGTGTTCGGCGTCGTCGACGATGTCGTGGCAAGAGGTGATCACGATGACACCGTGGCGATGTTCAGCCATGGCGGCGTGATCAACGTGATCCTGCACCGGATCCTCGGCACCGAGCGGCTGCTGTTGTTCCCGATCGATTACGCGTCGGTGACGAGGCTGCGTTACTCCCGCAACGGCGACTTCACGGTCGCGGAAGTCAACGGCACCGAGCACGTGTGGGACCTACTGCCCAGGAACGCGCGGTGACCGACAGCCTCGCGGGACTCGACCTCGGCGCGCTGGATCGCCACCTGCAGGGCATCGGAGTACCCCGCAGCGGCCAACTGCGGGCCGAACTGATCTCGGGTGGGCGCTCCAACCTGACGTTCCTCGTTCATGACGACGCATCTGCCTGGGTGCTGCGCAGGCCGCCGATGCACGGGTTGACGCCGTCTGCTCACGACATGGCGCGCGAGTACCGCGTGGTGGCGGCGCTGGCCGGCACGCCCGTACCAGTTGCAGCTGCGGTCGCGCACTGCGAGGACGAGTCGGTTCTGGGCGCGCCGTTCGCGATGGTCTCCTACGTGCCTGGCCGCGTGGTCCGCAGCGCCGGCGAACTGGAGGCCATCGGCGACCGCACCGAGATCGACCGGTGCGTCGACGAGCTGATCCGCGTGCTGGCGAATCTGCACGCCGTCGATCCGGCGTCGGTGGGCCTGGCCGACTTCGGCAGGCCCGACGGTTATTTGCAACGACAGGTCCGCCGGTGGGCCGGCCAGTGGCAGCACGTCCGGCGGGATGATGATGACCGCGACGCCGACGTGCATCGGCTGCATTCTGCTCTGGCGGAAGCGGTTCCGGCGCAGAGCGGCTCGTCCATCGTGCACGGGGACTACCGCATCGACAACACGATCCTCGACTCGCACGACGCGGCGGTCGTTCGGGCGGTGGTGGACTGGGAGCTTTCGACGCTTGGCGACCCGGTCAGCGATGCGGCGCTGATGTGCGCATACCGCAACCCCGCAATGGATCTCATCCTGAACCTACAAAGCGCGTGGACGTCTCCGCTGATTCCGCCGCCCGACGAGTTGGCCCACCGCTATTCGACGATTTCGGGTCGCCCGCTCGCGCATTGGCCGTTCTACATGTCGCTGGCCTACTTCAAGATCGCGATCATCGCCGCAGGCATCGACTTTCGCCTGCGGATGGCCGGCGGTGGCGACGGGTCCGACCGGGTGGGCGAGGTCATCGCTCCACTGATTGCGCTTGGGCTGGAGACGATCAGCGCGGCGGACCAATGAGCGCCCGCACCGGCAGGCGGTTATCGGTTACGGGTGGTGAGTTCGCATGTGCTTCTTCGCCGCGCGCCGAAGCTGCATCATCCGCGCCGTGCCCGTCATCAACGTGATCAACGATCCGGAGATCGCGGCCACCAGGAACGCGACCCCCACCGGGGTGTTCCACTGCCAGGCCAAGAAGTGGATGGTTGTCCCATCGAGGTTCTGGGTGATGAAGATCAACAGCACGATCAGGGTCAGCGAGCCGGCGATCAGTGCCCACCATGCCGCGGCGGTCCTGGTGAACGGGACCGGCGACTCAGGCCCGCCGGTCGCCGCCGTTGAGCCTTTGGTGTCGGCAGGGGTGTGCTCCGGCCCCTCGCTGGGTGTGGGCTCGGGCGGCTCCTGCGGATCGCTGCTCATCTCTTCATCTTTGCCTGTTCGCGGTCAGAATCAAGCACGCGGCGCGTTAGGGTCAACCGAGCCCGGCCGAGAGGAATGCGGATGCGAACACGCAGGCCCAGGTGGGCGGTCGCGGTCGTTCTGGCTGTTCTGCTGGCCGGGTGTGGAAGCTCGAATCCGCTTGGCGGCGGTCCGGCGTCGGCGGACCTGAGGTCAATCGTTGTCGGATCCGCCGATTTCCCCGAGTCGAAGATCATCGCCGAGATCTACGCGCAAGCCTTGGAAGCCAACGGCTTCACGATAAGGCGTCAGTTCGGCATCGGTAGCCGCGAGACGTACATCCCTGCGGTGAAGGATCATTCGATCGACCTGATACCCGACTACACCGGAAACCTGCTGCAATACTTCGATCCCAAGACCACCGCCACCAGCCCCGACGCCGTCCTGCTGGCGCTACTGCGCGTGCTGCCGGGTGACCTGTCGATACTCACCCCGTCACCGGCAGCCGATACCGACACCGTGGCCGTCACCCGCGCGACCGCCACGAAGTGGAACCTCAAGACGATCGGTGACCTCGCGGCACATTCGGCCGAGGTGAAATTCGGCGCGCCTTCGGAGTTCCTGAACCGGACCGAGGGCTTGCCCGGACTCAAGAAGAACTACGGCCTCGACATCAGCCCGAAGAACTTCGTGGCGATCAGCGACGGCGGCGGTCCGGCGACGGTGCGCGCGCTCATGGACGGGACCGTCACGGCCGCCGACATCTTCAGTACCTCGCCTGCGATCCCGCAGAACGACCTGGTGGCGCTGGAAGACCCGAAGAATAACTTCCTGGCGGCCAACGTCGTCCCGGTGGTGAGTTCGCAGAAGATGTCCGACCCGATCAAGACGGTGCTCGACGCCGTCTCGGCCAAGCTGACCACCGAAGACCTGATCGCACTCAATACCGCGGTGTCCGGGAACGCAGGCGTCGATCCAGACCAGGCCGCTCGAAAGTGGGTGGCCGACCACGGTTTCGACAGGCGGATAGCCAAGTGATCAGCTTCCAGCGCGTCACCAAGACGTACCCCGACGGTACCGTCGCGGTCGACAGCCTGACCCTCGACGTGCCCGCGGGCATGCTGGCCGTCTTCGTCGGCCCGTCCGGGTGCGGGAAGACGACGTCGATGCGGATGATCAACCGGATGATCGAACCCACCGCGGGCACGCTCACCGTCGACGGCGCCGACGTCACCAAGGTCAACCCGGTCAAGCTGCGGCTGGGCATCGGGTACGTCATCCAAAGTGCCGGCCTGATGCCCCATCAGCGGGTGATCGACAACGTCGCAACCGTGCCGGTGCTGCGCGGGCAGTCGCGGCGGTCGGCACGGCGCGCCGCGGTGGAGGTGATGGAACGGGTGGGCCTCGATCCGAAGCTGGCGGGCCGCTACCCGTCCCAGCTGTCCGGCGGCCAGCAGCAACGGGTCGGGGTGGCCCGTGCGTTGGCCGCCGACCCGCCGATCCTGTTGATGGACGAGCCGTTCAGCGCCGTCGACCCGGTGGTTCGCGAAGAACTGCAGGCGGAGATGTTGCGGCTGCAGAACGAACTGCACAAGACGATCGTGTTCGTCACCCATGACATCGACGAGGCCGTCAAGCTCGGCGACAAGGTCGCGGTGTTCGGGCCGGGCGGAGTGCTGCAACAGTACGACGAACCCCAGCGCCTGCTGGCCAACCCGGCCAACGACTTCGTCGCGGGGTTCATCGGCGCCGACCGGGGTTATCGCGGGCTGCAGTTCTTCCACGCATCCGGCCTCCCGCTGCAAGACGTCAGCCGGGTCGGGGAGTGGGAGCTTGTGACCAAACCCGATGGTTCGCCGCTCGGCTGGCGCAATGCCGCCGATGAGCCGCTTGCGCGAAGAGCAAACACCGACGGGCTGGTCGCGGGCGGATCGCTGTTGCGCCCCGACGGCACGCTGCGCCACGCGCTGGACGCCGCGCTGTCGTCGCCGTCGGGTGTGGGGGTCGCGGTCGACGCCGACGGCAAGGTGATCGGCGGTGTGCGGGTCGAGGACGTGCTCGGGGCGCTCGCAGTTCAGAGAAACCGTTAGCGCATGCAATACCTGTTCACGCACCTCGACAATGCCTGGGCGTTGACGATCATCCATCTGCGCCTGTCGATGATTCCGATGCTGCTCGGGCTGCTGATCGCCGTGCCACTGGGGGCGTTCGTGCAGCGGACCACGATCCTGCGCCGGGTCACCACCGTGACCTCGAGCATCATCTTCACGATCCCGTCGCTGGCGCTGTTCGTGGTGCTGCCGCTGATCATCCCGACACGCATCCTCGACGAGGCCAACGTGATCGTCGCGCTGACGCTCTACACGACGGCGTTGTTGGTGCGTGCGGTTCCCGAGGCACTGGACGCGGTGCCGGGACAGGTCCGCGACGCGGCCACGGCGGTCGGCTACCGGCCGCTGACCCGAATGCTGAAAGTCGACCTCCCATTGTCGATTCCGGTGCTCGTCGCCAGCCTGCGCGTGATCGCGGTGACCAACATCTCGATGGTGTCGGTGGGTTCGGTGATCGGCATCGGCGGCCTGGGCACCTGGTTTACCGAGGGATATCAGGCGGACAAGAGCAATCAGATCGTCGCCGGGATCATCGCGATCTTCGTGCTCGCGGTCGTCGTCGACACGGTGATCATGGCGGCGGGCCGGCTGGCGACGCCGTGGATGAGCGCCCGCAGCAAGGCGAGCGCGCGATGAACTTCCTCCAGCAGGCGCTGTCGTACATCTTCACCGCCGCCAACTGGGGCGGCAGCGCCGGACTCATGGCCCGCACCCTCGAGCACCTGCAATACACGGCCGTGGCCGTCGCGTTTTCCGCGGTGATCGCGATCCCGGTCGGCATGGTGGTCGGGCACACCGGTCGGGGCACCTTCCTGGTGGTCACCGGCGTGAACGCGCTGCGGGCGCTGCCGACACTGGGCGTGCTGCTGCTCGGTGTGCTGTTGTGGGGACTGGGCCTGCTGCCGCCAACCGTGGCGCTGATGCTGCTCGGCATTCCGCCGCTGTTGGCAGGCACCTACGCCGGCATCGCGAACGTGGACCCGACCGTGGTGGACGCCGCCCGCGCGATGGGGATGAACCAGACCCGGGTGCTCTTGCGTGTCGAACTGCCCAACGCGCTTCCGCTGATTCTCGGCGGGCTGCGCACCGCCACGCTGCAAATCGTCGCGACGGCCACCATCGCCGCCTACGCCAGCCTCGGCGGGCTGGGGCGGTATCTGATCGACGGCATCAAGGTGCGACAGTTCTACATCGCGTTGGTCGGCGCGTTGATGGTCACCGCGCTCGCACTGATTCTCGACGCGCTCTTGGCGCTGGCGGTGTGGTCATCGGTGCCGGGCACCGGTCGGCTACGCAGGATGCCCGAGCCGTTGATCGACGACGAGGCTTCGGTGTCACAGATGCGACGCACTTCGCCGACCGGCGACGCGCGAGGCGACCCGTCGCTTACGGTAGACAGGTGAGCGAGAGCCCGTCCGAAGCGACACCGAGCGCCTGGCCGGCGATCTTGACCTGGCACGCCCGCGATGTCCCGCGGATGGAGTCGGCACGAGTTCAGTTGTCCGGCAAGCGGATCAAGGCCATCGGCCGAATCGTTGCGGGCGCGACCGGTTCGCATCCCGCGTTCAGCGCATCCTACGACCTGGTCACCGACGACAGCGGGGCCACGAAGCGGTTGTCGGTGACCGTGACACTGGCCGAACGCGATCGCCAGCTGTCCATAGCGCGCGACGAGGAGAACATGTGGTCGATCACCGACCACCGGGGCCAGTCGCGCGGCGCCTTCGACGGTGCTCTGGACGTCGACGTGGTGTTCAGCCCGTTCTTCAACGCGCTGCCGATCAGGCGTACCGGCATATACAAATGCATCGACTCGGTGACCGTCCCGGTGGTGTACGTGTCGTTGCCGGAGTTTGCGGTGAACCCGGCAGCGATCACCTACCGCAGCGGATCCGGTGGAATCAAGCTGCACTCGCCGGTTGCCGATACCACCGTCACGGTCGACGAGGACGGTTTCATCCTCGATTATCCCGGACTGGCGGAACGGATCTGATCACGCCGCCGGCTCTGCCCGCCGCTGCGAGCTGCTGGCGCCAGTCCTCGTCGCCGACGACGATCCCGGCGATGTCGTGGCGCGAAAAGCCGTCGTAGCGCGTGCGCGCGGCGTGGCCGTCGCCAACCAGGTCGGCGACCGACTGCTGCTCGGCCAGTGAAGTCCGGGTGCCGGTGAGCAACTCGATTGTGCGGTCCAGCACCGGCAGCACGTGCTCGGCGTTGGCCTCGCACATCGCCCGGACCAGCTCCGGCATGGTCGCCGCGACGCGGGTGACGTCGCGGAACGACCCCGCGGCCAGCGCGAACGCCAGCGGCACCTCGCCGGCGGTGATCGCGACGGCCTCGGCGACGAGATGCGGCAGGTGTGAAATGGCGGCGGCGGCGGCGTCGTGTTCGTCGGACCGTGCAGGCACCACGATCGCACCGCAGTCAAGCGCCAGTTCGGCGACTGCTGTCCAGACCTGCGGGTCGACATGGTCGTCGACGCTGACGACCCACGGCGCACCCACGAACAGGCTGGCGTTGCCGGCCGACCAGCCGGAGTGCGCGGTTCCCGCCATCGGGTGGCCGCCGACGAAGTTGGCCTCCAGTCCGACGTTCTGAACCTCTTGGAGCACAGCGGCTTTGACGCTGGTGACGTCGGTGAGCGGGTTGCCGGGTGCCATGTCGCGGAGGTAGGGAAGCAGGATCGACAGCGCGGGCGCGGGCACGGCGAGCACAATCAACGCATTGCGGTCCGCGGCCAGGCTCAGGGCCTCGTCGAGGTGGGGCGTGGCATCGAAGCCGTCGAAGCGGGCGCCCTGCACGGCCTCCAGCGACCGGTTGTACCCGAAGACCTCGCGGCCGGCCTTCGCCGCGGCGCGCAACACCGATCCCCCGATCAATCCGAGGCCCAGCACGCACACCGGCGACTTCGTCACGTGTAAAAGGTTGGCACATTCGCCATGCGCGTCGACGGTCAGATAGTGGTCAAGGCGCATAGTCGGGACTACCGTAAGCGGCCATGGGACCACAACGTGGACCGGCGAAAGAGCAGGCTCCGGACTCTCCGGAGGGTTTCGCCGTGGCGGTGGTTCGAGAGAACGGCAATTGGCGCTGCGCGCCGATGCGTTCGAAGGCGTTGACCAGCCTCGGCATCGCCGAGACCGAGCTACGTGAATTACGCAGCGCCGGAGCCGTATTCGGTTTGCTGGACGTCGACGACGAGTTTTTCATCATTGTGCGTCCGGCGCCGTCCGGGACGCGCCTGTTTTTGTCGGACGCCACCGCCGCTCTCGACTATCACATCGCGGCCCAAGCGCTGGAAAAGCTCGACGCCGACATCGACTACGACGAACTCGACCCCGACGCGCCGTTCGAGGAGGGCGATCTGGGCGTGCTGTCCGACGTCGGACTGCCCGAGGGTGTGCTCGGGGTGATCATTTCCGACACGGATCTCTACGCGGACGAGCAGCTGGGCATGATCGCGGCGCGGATGGGCTTCCCGGAGGAGTTCTCGGCGGTGCTCGAGCTCCTCAATCGGTGATGGCGGACGAGCACTTCATCCGCGTAGCCCTGCAAGCGGCCGCCACCGCCGGGCCCAGGGATGTGCCGGTGGGCGCAGCGGTGTTCGGCGCCGACGGCACCGAGCTGGCGCGCGCGGTCAACGCGCGGGAGGCGCTGGGCGATCCCACCGCGCACGCCGAGATCCTCGCGTTGCGCGCGGCCGCGCAGGTTGCGGGGAACGGCTGGCGGCTGGAGGGGGCAACGCTCGCGGTGACCGTGGAGCCGTGCACGATGTGCGCCGGTGCGGTGGTGATGGCACGGGTGGCTCGGTTGGTGTTCGGGGCGTGGGAGCCGAAGACCGGCGCGGTCGGTTCGCTGTGGGACGTGGTTCGCGACCGGCGGTTGACGCATCGGCCCGAGGTGCGGGGAGGTGTTCTGGCAGCGCAGTGCGCGGCGCCGCTGGAGGAGTTCTTCGCGCGGCAGCGATTGGGATGAGCGGGTGCGCGGCCGGTAAACTTCCCCGCGGTGGCGTGTCCGAGCGGCCTAAGGAGCACGCCTCGAAAGCGTGTGACGGGTAACCCCCGTCCGAGGGTTCAAATCCCTCCGCCACCGCCATAACCGTCCGTGAGTTTCCGCAGGTAAACAGCTATTTCTTTGTTTGCTCCACAGCCGCGCCGACGCGCCGTGAGCGCATTTTGAGCGCACTTTCGTGTGAGTATCGGGCGTCCAACGTGGCCGCGACGGCGTCCAGACCGCTGTCGAACAGGTCTGCGTAGGCGTCGAGCGTGACCTTCGCTGAGGTGTGGCCGAGCATGCGTTGCAGCGCCAGCACGTTGACCCCAGCCGCCTTGAGTCGTCTCTAGTCGCCGGTTGACGCGTCTCGGTAGATCACGTCATTGCGTCCGAATATTGCATTGGAGAATCTGATTTCGCTGAAAGCCCACGCGCCGTGGCGGAACTCGTGTACATATCGAGCCGTCACCGACGCGGAAGGAATGCCGATGGAGATTGCTCGGAGAACTGTCGCCGGCTTGGCGGTCGCCACCATGGTGCTCGGCGTCGCGATCACCGGCTGCGGCAACGGCAATAAATCCTCCTCATCCTCGTCCTCCGCGGCATCCTCGAGTTCTACCGCGTCGTCGAGCAGCTCGAACGCAGTGGCGGCCCCGTCGGAGGCACAACCCACTGATTACAGCTCGTTGCTGGTCAAAGCGAGTGACATCGGCCCCGGGGTCACCACTCCCCAACCGCCGGTACTGAATCCCAATGGCGCGACCGGCGTTGCGCAGCTATTCGCCAGCCCCGACGGTAAGAACAAAATCGGCGACACCATCTTGATCGTTGCTGATCCTGCGACGGCAGGCACTGGAGCCGAGAACACCAAGGCCAACTACGCTTCCAAAGTCACCGGTACATGGCAGCCAGCCGACGTTGGCTCCAACGGGGCCTTCATTGCCGGCACGGCGCCCGATAATTCCACGGTGTCGGTGTTGGTGTTCACCGAGGGCAAGGCGCTTGTGAACATGGAATTCGACGGTCCGCCAAACGATGCGGTCGATCCTGGCTTCGCAATGGACCTTGGCCGCAAGCAAGACGCCGCGATCAAGAACGGCATGCCAAGCCAGTAGCGGGCGGTGCGACGCCCCCGTCCCCTTCAGTATCAGAAGTGCGCGGGGATGCGGTCATCGTCGATCGGGTGATGCCATCACCTGGACGCTGTCGTCGACTACGGGAAGACGAAGGACATCAGCCGGCTGCTCTCGGTGTGCCGGGCATGTCATATCAAGTTGACCGCCGAGGCGAAGAAGAACCCCCTGGTAGGGTTCAAATCCCTCCGCCACCGCCAGAGCCATGTGGGTCCCAACCTCTGCGACGCCTGATGCCGGGCGCGTCGCACCGCCTGACCGACGAAGGACCCGGCGAGATGCCGGGTCCTTCGTGCGCTGGATAGCGCTCCAGCCGATTTACCGGCTCTGATGGACGGTGGTGTCGACCTGCGGCACCGCGACCACACCCGGGCCGTACAGCTGCTGCTCGACGAACAAGTGCTTGTGGCTGCCGCCGTAGTTGCTGACCTCTTGCTCGCTCGGAGCGCCAACCCGCGCACCGGTGATTGAGACGTAATCGGGGCCGGTGTGCGGATCCCCCGGCGTCGGATTGGCCCACGCCGTTCCCGCGCCGACGAGCATGGCCACGATCACTGCGCCGGCCAGTGCGGCGGCGACGATCAGCTGTCGTGCGAAAGCGGTCCACCTCAACGCCGTCGCGAATGTTGTGTTCTTCATTGTTCTTGCCTCCTGCCAGTGCAAACCGGCGCGTCAGACCGTTTAGTTCGGCCTTGGCAGGATGTGGATCAGGCGTGGCAGGATTACGTCGAGCAATTCATTACTGCCAACAATCACCCGATCAGGGTGCGTCGTCCGCGACAAGCCCCTTGACGTTTTGGTAGTAGATGACCCTGCCGCCCCCGGCCCAGTTTCCTTCGGGGACCTCATGAATCAACGTCCACACGTGCAATGCCCGCGAGCCCTTCGGGTCGAGTCCGGCCGCGGCGCACACCGCGGCGTGCACGTCGGCGACGAGCTGTTCCTTGCGGTCCTGCGACAGCGCACCCGCAAACACCGTCATCTCGACCCGAAATCGGGGCTCTCCGGGTTCGCGGCCACCCACCGACTGCGCGGCCGGCTCCAGCGCGTGCAGGTAGACGATGGTGTTGTCACGCAAGAACGGGGTGTCGGGCGCGCGTTCGGCGCGCAGCAGCACCGTGACGAGCTCGTCGGTCAACCGGCGCAGCGAAGGGTCGTCCACTGAGCCGCGCACGAACGTCAGGTCGATCATCGGCATTATCGGCTCCCCATCGCCAACGCCCACGCCGTCTGTGCCAGGCCGCGGTAGCGGTCGCGGAATTCCGATGTGCCGGCGCGCGAGTCGGCCGCGTTGCCGTCCAGCCCGCGTCGGTACACGCCGGCGACGATGGAGGCGAGCCGGAACATCGAGAAGACGACGAAGACGTCCAGTGACTCCGGCAGCTCGCGGCCGGCGTGCCGGCAGTAGCTCGCGACGAACGCGTCCTCGTCCGGTATCCCGGTGCCGGCCAGGTCCTCGCCCGCCACGCCGCTCGTCCCGCTGAAGTCGACCGGCAGATGGTAGGTCAGGCAGGTGTAGCCCAGGTCCGCCAGCGGGTGACCGATCGTCGCCAGCTCCCAGTCCAATACCGCGACCACCGCAGGCTCGGTGGGATGAATCAGCACGTTGCCCAGTCGGTAGTCGCCGTGGGCGATGCACGCCGGCTCATCGTCGGGGGGCAGGTGCTCGAGCAGCCACCGCGCCAGCATGTCCATCTCCGGCACGTCCTCGGCGCGCGCGGCCTGCCACTGCCTGGTCCACAACGCCACTTGGCGCTGCATGTAGCCCTCTGGCCTGCCGAACCCGTCAAGGCCCGCCGCGCGCCAGTCGACACGGTGCAGCGCGGCAAGCACACGTGCCAGGTCCTCGTAGATGGCGGCGCGGTCCTCAGGCGTGAAGCTGCGCAGGGCGGGGTCGGGAAAGATTCGCCCAGGAACGTAATCCATCACGAAAAACGATGTGCCGATGACAGATTCGTCCTGACACAGCAACCGCATGCGCGGTACCGGCACATCGCTGTCGGCCAACGCAGCCATGACGCGGTGTTCGCGCTCCACCTCGTGCGCCCGGGGCAGGAGCTTGCCCGGCGGCTTCTTCCGGAGCACGTACTCGCCGGCGTCGGTGGCCAGGTGAAACGTCGGGTTGCTCTGGCCGCCCTGGAACTGGCGGATCTGCAGCGGTCCGTCGAAGCCCGGCAGTCGCCCGGCCAGGTACTGCGTGAGAGCGGCTTCGTCGAAGCGGTGGGCGGGCAGCACTCCCACCAGCTCCGCTACACCCTCCACGAGTGAAACGGTAGCCCATCGGTACTTCTCAGGTGCCCTCGTCCGCTGGCCGACTGAACACACCATTTCGCTCAGATCACATAGATCGCCAGGACAGCGGCCCACAACCCAATCAGCCACGCATCGGTCGTCAGCTTGAGCCAGCGCGGCGCGGTGCGCACCTCCATGAAGTACCGAATGATCATGCGTCCCTTGATAAACGCCAGCAGGATGACGGCAACGGTGATCGGAACGCTTGGCACCGCGGGTGCGCCATGGCCGTGTGCCGGCGCCAACCACCACGAGACGATCGTGATGGCGGACAGGATGATCCACACATAGGTGGTCGTCCGTGCGGCGGTCGTGGTCACTGGTTCACCTCATCACGTAGAGCAGCGCGAAGATGGCGACCCAGAGAAGGTCGACCATGTGCCAATAGGTGGCCCCCGATTCGACCATCGACACTCGGCGACGGCGCGGGTTGCGCAACTCCCGGACAACCACTCCCAGGATCACCAGGCCCAGCCCGACGTGGAAGACATGCACGCCGGTGAGCATGTAGTAGAACATGAAGAATTCGTTGCCCGACAGGGTATAGCCCTCAGCGATTTTCGCCGACCACTCATAGGCCTTGATTCCGACGAACAACACCCCGCACAGCCCACCGAGATACGTCAGCCGCAGCGCACGGTCACCCTCGCCGGCGCGTGTGCACTGCACACTGCGTGCGATGAACCACGAACTGGCAAGCAACACAAGGGTATTGACGACCCCAATGGTGATGTTCAGGTGTTGTTGCGACGCCAGGAACACCCCGGGCTTCATCGCGCGGTGCACCATGAAGATGATGAAGTAGGCACCGAAGATGATGAGGTCGCCGATGACCATCACCCACATGGCTCCGTCGCCCGGCATGTGAACCATGCGGGAATCCGACTCCGCGGCGGCCACCATATTGGTCATGGCAGAGGCGCCTCGTCGGCGGGCTGACATTCATTGGCCTTCTTCAGGCAGACGATCAGGCACACGAGCCAGACGCCGAAAATGACGGTGCCCTCCCAGAACGCGATCGACCCGTTCCACGCGAACGGGCCCGCCTTCGACACGAACACCGGAACGGCCATGATTTCGGTGACGATCTGCCAGATCGTTATGTATGCCAGCCATTTCGGGAAGATCTGGTTCTTGTCGTACAGAATCGCGATCGCAAGCGCGAACCAGGCGGTCGTGAAGCAGCCCAGCGAGCCGACGTAGGACAACAGCCCGAGGTCGTAGAGGAGGGCGAGAAGCCGTGGATCACGGTCGGGGCGGTAGACCGCGGTCAGGAAGCAGAATCCCACCAGCAGGCATCCCGGAAGCGCCCCGATGGCAAGGGAACCCATGTATGCGTAGGCCAGGACCGAACCCACGCTCATGCGCTTCATGTGGTACAGCACGATCCCGTTGGCCACCCCGGCGCCGCCGACGATGAGGATCAGGACGCCGAAACCGATCTGAATGGTCGCGGTGTGCGCGTGAAAGAAGTGCGCCATCTGATCGGTGGTGACGTCCGGCCGTGGCGGCGGCATCACCCTGGTCAGTGCGACGAAGATGATCCCGAACGCGGTGTAGAAGGCCGGCACGATCCAGAACACGATCCAGACGTCACGCTTGCCCGCGCGCGTCGCGGGTTCGGAGCCGACGAGCCCGGTCGGCGTCGACTCGGCGGAGACGACGCCGCTCATTGCGCGACGCCTTCCTCGACGGCCTGGCGCTGAACCACCGCTTTGAGCACGAAAAACATCACAACGACGAACAGTGCGAACGCGCCGTTGCGAACCCAGAACGACACCACACCGTTCCAGGCGAGCGGCCCGGTCTTGAAGATGGCGGCCCCGACGGCCGGGGCCATCGCCAGCGCGGTGGCGACGGCGTAGTGCCCGACCCAGCGGGGAAATACCGGATTCGGTCCGTTGTCGAAGTAGATCGCGGCCGCCAGCAGCAGGTTCATCGCGACGAACGCGCCGACCGGCGCGATGAAGATCATCCACGCCATGTCGTTGAGCAGCTGCACGAGTTCGGGACTGCGGTCGGGCCGGAACGCGGCGACGAGATAGAAGATGTCGGAGAGCGCGAACAGCGTCGCGCCGCTCACCGCGGCGGTCAGGTAGCAGTACGCGAACACATGGCTCTGCGTGCCCATCCGCTTCATCTGCACGACGATCACCATGAACATCGGCAGCAGCATGATTCCGCAGATGTTGAACGTGATCATGCTGAACCAAACCATCGCGGTGTGATCCCGATAGAACGCCGCGACCTGATCGGCCGTCATCTCCGGCGACATCGGCGGGAAGAAGCCCGGGAATGCCACAAAGGCGATCAGCAGTATCAGGCCGAACACCGGCACCGACCACAGGCTGATCAGCTGCGTCTTGATGTTCGCGGTCTTCGGGAGGTCCTCGGCCTCGGCAAGAATCTGCATCGCACCCCGATCCATGGTCACTGCCTGGCAACCGAGGCTAGCCGCTCGGCTACCCAACTGACAATAGCCGTCAGTCGGGCAGCTTGAGCATGCGCTGGGTGAGCTGGATCAGCGCCGAGCGGAGGGTGGCGTCGTCGATGTCGTCGACGAGCGGGTTGACGATCCCGCCGGCGATCGCCCCGGAGAACAGCGCCGCAGATATCCGGGCCTCGGTGTCGTCGTGTTCGTCGAGCAAGATCCCGTACAGCCGACTGATGAACTGACGGAACGGCTCGTGGTCACCCAGCAGCCGGACGATCACCGGGTCGCTCTGCAGCGTTCTTACCCAACCCCGGCGTTCGACGGCCATGTCGATCACCCGCGTCAGCAGAACCTTGCGCGCGCGCAACGGATCGTCCTCCGCCTCGGCCGCCTCCAGGGCGTCCTCCAGCGTCCCCAGCTCCATGTCGGTCACCGCGATGACGATTTCTTCTTTGGTCTTGAACTGGTGATAGACGGCCGCTTTGGTCACCCCGATGGCGTCCGCGATCATCTGAAGCGACGTTCCGGAGACCCCGTGGTCTGCGAACAAGTCCAGCGCAGCGGCCAGTACTCTGCCCTGAGCCGCAGTGCGTGTGACGCCGCCCAGGCGCGTCCTGCCCGCCGGTTTCTGGGTGAGCACTGCGCAAGCCTAGCCGACCGCCGAACCGCTACATAGCCGCTCGGCTACCCGCTCGCCGGCCCGGCCGGCCGATATCGGCGAGGTTGCAGCAACCCGCCAGCCCGACCTCTTAAGGTGCATGTATGGGCACGCTCGACCGGCTGACGGTGGCGGCTCGGCAGAAGCTGAAGCGAGCGGTTGCCGAGGTCGTCGAGGCCGAGAGTGCCCGCGCGCAACAGCAGCGGTCCCAGCTGCACGCCGACGCGATGGCCGCGTTCGACCGGGCGAACCGTCAGCTCGACGAGGTCGCCGACCGGCTCGGGGCGCTGACCCGCCGTCTCGACGACCTGGAATTCCGCGCTCGCCGGGACCTCGCCTACGCCCAGGACGTCGAGGCCGCGCGGGAAAGCGCGGCATTCGTGCTCGAGCACATGCCGAAGGCGCCGGTTTTCTGGCATCCGCACGACACTCTGCGTTTCGCGTTGGGCGAGATCAAGGGCCCCGGTTTGGCTCTCGAGTTCGGTGTGGCAGGCGGCACCACGCTGGCGATCATCGCCGACGCGGTGGCCGGCGACCGCTGCGTCGTCGGGTTCGACTGCTTCGCCGGACTCCCTGAGGCATGGCGTACCGGATTCCCGGCCGGCGAATTCGCCAACGACCCCCCTGAAATCCCTGGCGCCAGGCTCGTGACGGGTCTGTTCGAAGACACCCTGCCGACCTTCCTGGCCGAGACCGACGAACCGATCGTCTTCATGCACCTGGACGCCGACCTCTACTCGGCGACCAAGGCGGTGCTGGACCTCACCGAGGCACGACTCGCCCCCGACGCGGTGCTGGTGTTGGACGAGTTCTTCAATTACCCGGGCTGGCAGCTGCACGAGTTCCGGGCCTGGGGCGAGTTCATCGCTCGGACCGGCCGCACCTTCGACTACCTCGCCTACACGGGCAACAACGAACAAGTCGTGGTGCGCCTGCACTGAACACCTGCGGTAAATGCGAATGCGGGGACCGTCGGGCGCAATGATTGCGTGATGAACTCGAACGGGAGCTCTGACTCCGATGTGCGGCGATGGCGTCGGCATCTCGCCGACGAACGTGCGGAGGCAGCGATCTATCGGGATTTGGCACAGCGTCGCACAGGCCCCGACCGCGATATTCTTCTCGCGCTGGCCGACGCCGAGAGCCGGCATGAGGAGCACTGGCTCAGGCTGCTCGGTGACCGGGTCGGGAAGCCGGCGCGGACCGACTTGGCGACGAGGATGCTGGGTTTCTTTGCGCGCCACTTCGGTTCGGTATTCGTGCTGGCGCTGGTCCAGCGCGCAGAGTCCCGATCCACCTACGAAGCCGACGCAGACGCAACGCCGACCATGGCCGCCGATGAACGCATCCACGAGGAGGTGGTCCGCGCCCTTGCAACGCAGGGCCGCCGCAGTCTCTCGGGCTCGTTCCGGGCCGCCGTGTTCGGCGCGAACGACGGCCTGGTCAGCAACCTCTCCCTGGTGCTGGGCGTCAGCGCGAGCGGAGTGTCCAACCACACCGTCTTGGTCACCGGCGTGGCCGGACTGTTGGCCGGTGCGCTGTCGATGGGCGCCGGGGAGTACGTCTCGGTGCGGTCGCAGCGCGAGCTGCTCGAGGCCTCCGATCCCGACCCGGAGGCGACCACCGCGCTGCCCCAGCTCGATGTCGACGCCAACGAATTGGCGCTGGTCTATCGCGCCCGCGGCATGGGCGTCGAAGAAGCGAACACGCACGCCGCCGAGGTGCTCCGCGACTACACACCCGGCAGCGCAGGACACGTCATCGGGGGCAGATCGACCGACGAGCACACGGCCGTTGGCACCGCGGTGGGCGCCGCGCTGTCCAGCTTCTGCTCGTTCGGGTCGGGCGCGTTGATACCTGTGCTGCCCTACCTGTTCGGCCTTCAGGGAACCGCGGCGCTCGTGACCGCCGTCACGCTCGTCGGGATCACGTTGCTGTGCACGGGGGTCATCGTCGGGCTTCTGTCGGGCGGGCCGCCGCTGCGCCGGGCGTTGCGCCAACTTCTCATCGGCTTCGGCGCCGCCGGATGCACATACCTGCTGGGTCTGCTGTTCGGCACGGCCACCGGTTAGCGCGATGTCGGCTCTGCTATAGCCTGCGCATTGCAGAGTCAAGGAGGGCACGTAGATGAGCGCGACCAACGACCGGCAGGCGCTGTCGGAGATCGCCGAGCGGTCGGGATGGCAGCGCAGGCAGCTCGACCGCACCGACTTCTATCGGCGCGGTGCCCGCAGGGTGGAGGTGCTGTTCGCGGCCGACAAGCTGAACGGCGGCACACTGTATGACGACGTGCATCTGTTGACGTACACCCGCGACATGGCGAAAGTCGAAGGCTGGTTGACCAAGGCGCTGTAAGCGACGAACGTGCCCGCGACCACTGAACGTCAAACCTGAAATGGTCAATCGTCACACTCCTACACTGGACGCGGCTACAAAGGGTATGAGGGACCGACTCGAGGCACGGGGTGTGCGATGCAGCTGATTTCACCGACCGACAACGTATTTCTGCTGGGCGAATCCCGTGAGCATCCGATGCATGTCGGGGGACTGCAGCTGTTCGTTCCGCCCGATGGCGCCGGGCCGGAGTTCGTCCGGGACGTCTACGACGCGATGCTGTCGTGCACCGACGTCCAACCGACGTTCCGTAAGCACCCGGCATTCCTCGGCGGAATCACCAACGTCGCCTGGACTGTGGACAAGGACGTCGAACTGGACTACCACCTGCGGCGGTCGGCGCTGCCGTCGCCCGGAAAGGTCCGCGATCTGCTGGAGCTGACCTCGCGACTGCACGGCAACCTGCTCGACCGGCACCGGCCGCTGTGGGAAACGCATCTTGTCGAGGGCCTCGACGACGGGCGTTATGCGCTCTACTGCAAAATGCACCACGCGCTGATCGACGGTGTGTCCGCGCAGCGCCTCATGCAGCGCGCGCTGACCAACGATCCCGATGACGACGAACTGCGCGTGCCGTGGCAGCTCAAGCCGCGTCGACACCGGGACCCCGCGCCCATTCAGTCGACGCTGCAGACGTTGACCCGGGCGGCGGGATCGGTTGCGGCCCTTGGTCCGTCGACGTTGTCGCTGGCCCGCGCGGCACTGGTCTCCCAACAGCTGACGCTGCCGTTCCGGGCGCCCAAGACGATGTTCAACGTCCGGATCAGCGGCGCGCGGCGGGCGGCCGCGCAATCGTGGTCCCTGGAGCGCTTCAAGCGCGTGAAAGCCGCGGCAGGCGGCGTGACCGTCAACGACGTGGTGCTTGCGATGTGCTCGGGAGCGCTTCGCGCCTACTTGATCGAGCAGAGCGGCCTGCCGGAGACACCGTTGGTGGCGATGGTCCCCGTCAGCCTGCGGACCGAGAAGGACACCGACGGCGGCGGCAACATGGTCGGCACGATCCTGTGCAACCTGGCCACCCATCTCGACGACCCCGCGCAACGCCTGGCCGCCATCCACTCGTCGATGAGCGACAACAAGACCGTGTTCAGCCAGCTACCCCAGATGCAGCAGTTCGCGTTGTCGGCCTGCCTGACCGGGGGCCTAGCGTTCTCGCTCGTGCCGGGATTCGTCGCCGCCGCGCCACCGCCGTTCAACATCGTGATCTCCAACGTGCCGGGGCCGCGGGAGCCGATGTACTTCAAGGGCGCACGCCTCGACGGCAACTACCCGCTGTCGATCGCCCTGGATGGCCAGGCGCTCAACATCACGCTGACCAACAACGCCGACCACCTCGACTTCGGGCTCGTCGGGTGTCGGCGCAGCGTGCCGCACCTGCAGCGCCTTCTCGGCCACCTCGAGGATTCACTGAAGGACACCGAACGCGCCGTCGGCGTCTGACGCGTGCCGGCACAAAGCGCGGGCCTGCTGCTCTACCGGGTCCGCGACGAGGTCGTCGAGGTGTTGATCGGGCATCCCGGCGGACCGTTCTGGGCGAACAAGGACGACGGCGCGTGGTCGATACTGAAGGGCGAATACGCCGACGGCGAAGACCCGTGGACGGCCGCCCAGCGGGAGTTCACCGAGGAAACGGGCCTGACGCCGCCTGCGGGTCCGCGCATCGACTTCGAGCCGGTGCGGCAGCCGAGCGGCAAGGTGCTGACCGCGTTCGCCGTGCACGGTGACGTGGACGTCACCGACGCGCAGAGCAACACCTTCGAGATCGAGTGGCCGAAGGGGTCGGGCCGACTGCGGGAGTTCCCCGAAGTCGACCGCGTGCAATGGTTTTCGGTCGCCAAAGCCCGCGCCAAGCTGCTCAAGGGTCACCGCGTGATCCTGGACCGGCTGATGGCGACTTTGCCGGATCTGCGGGAGGTGTGATCGGCAACGAAAACGGCGGCGCCCCGCTAGGGAGCGCCGCCGTGTGATCAGTCGGATGAACTGCCCTACGGGCAGGTCACTGCCAACGTGAAGTCGTGAGTTGTCGGGGTCATCGCGGCCATCGGGTTGGACGGATCGGGCATTTCTGCCGCCTTGCCCGTGAAGGTGTAGTTGTTCCCGTCCTTGGTCATCTTCGCGCTACCACCCATGGGATTGCCATTCTGGACCATCAGTTTCTTGCCGTTCAGAATGAGCGCCATCTGTTGCACGTCGGTCGGGCTGAACTGCGCGCTCATGACGTTGTTGGCGTCGCTCGGATTGCCCATGGCAATCTGGCCGCCTTGTGGCGACGTCTGGCAGGTGACGGGCTGCGGGACGGTCTGGTCATTGCCATCGATCGTGAGTTTGGCCGAGGCCTTGCCGGTTGATTGGCACGTATCACCGGAGCATTGCTTGGTACCACTCGAACAGCCAGTCATTCCCGCAACAACCATGGCCGCACCGGCGACGGCGACCACGAAACCTCGTTTCACCACGTTCTCCTTTTGTTGACGCGATCCGTCAAGGTCGGCGGACCATCGTCAAGCAGTATGGTGTTTGCCCAGTCCGCGGTCTTGCGATTGGGCGAAATAGTCATCCGGGCATCGACGCGCGACGGGTCAGCAGTTCGCTTTGACCTCGAAGTCGGCGGTGATCACCTGGTTCGGGTTCTGCGCCGTGGAGCCCTGCGCGGTTCCGGTGACCCGGAACGTGTTGCCGATCATGGCGGCTTGCGCCTTGCCGATGTTGTTCTCCAACACGCTACCGGTGAAGTCGCCGATATTTCTGATCTGCACCGACGTGGCATTGATCGTGTCCCCGGTGTTGACGACGACCTTGGCGCCGGACTTGTCGTCGCCGGTCGTGATGGTGTGCATCCAGCCGTCTTGCGTGCACTGAACGGCTCGCGTGGTCCCCGCGGACTGCCCGTTCACCGTCACCTCGGCGGTGGCCGGCGGCAGCGAACCAGGCGGCTGTGGCGAGGTGGTGGGCGCCGACGAGCAGCCGGCGATGCCACTGACAGCGCACAACGCGGCCACAGTCACGACAACGAATCGGTTCTGCACCGCCCAAATCTAACGGGCACCCATACCCGAGGGCGAGCAAAATCCCGGATTGGTTGAATACGTCCGTGGCCGGGCCGGTAAGCGAGTTCTTCACCGTCGATGCTGCGCTGCCCGGCCGGAGGGGACGCTGTGGCGTGATCCACACCCCGCACGGCGAGATCCGTACTCCGGCGTTCATCGCCGTCGGCACCCAGGCAACAGTCAAAGCGGTGCTGCCCGAGACCGTCAAAGACCTTGGCGCGCAAGCTGTCCTGGGCAACGCCTATCACCTCTACCTGCAACCGGGCGCCGAGATCGTCGAGGATGCCGGTGGTCTCGGCGCCTTCATGAACTGGCCCGGGCCCACCTTCACCGACAGCGGCGGCTTCCAGGTGCTGTCGCTGGGCGCGGGCTTTCGCAAGGTGCTGGCGATGGACACCGAGCGGGTGCAGGCCGACGATGTGATCGCCGAGGGCAAGGAGCGGCTGGCGCTCGTCGACGACGACGGCGTGACGTTCCGGTCGCACCTCGACGGCTCGTCGCACCGGTTCACCCCCGAACTGTCGATGCGCATCCAGCATCAGCTCGGCGCCGACATCATCTTCGCGTTCGACGAGCTCACCACCCTCGTCAACACCCGCGACTATCAGGAGCGATCCGTGCAGCGCACCCACGACTGGGCGGTGCGCTGCCTCGCCGAACACCAACGCCTCACGACGAGCAGGCCCGGCAAGCCGGCGCAGGCGCTGTTTGGCGTGGTGCAGGGCGCTCAGTACGAGGACCTGCGGCGGGCCGCTGCGCGCGGCCTGACCACCATCACCGGAGCCGACGGCCGCGGCTTTGACGGCTACGGCATCGGCGGCGCGCTGGAGAAGCAGAACCTCGCGACGATCATCGGCTGGGTCATCGAGGAGCTCCCCGACGACAAACCGCGCCACCTGCTCGGCATCAGCGAGCCCGACGACCTGTTCGCGGCCGTCGCCGCCGGGGCGGACACGTTCGACTGCGTGTCCCCGTCGCGTGTCGCCCGGAACTCCGCGCTGTACTCGTCGACTGGGCGGTTCAACGTCGTCGGGGCGCGTTACCGCCGCGACTTCGGGCCGATCGACCCTGAGTGCGACTGTTACACCTGTGCGCATTACACCCGGGCATACCTCCATCACCTGTTCAAGAGCAAAGAGATCCTCGCGTCCATGCTGGCAACGATCCACAATCTGCGGTTTGTGATCCGGCTCGTCGACCAGATCCGCGAATCCATCTACGCGGGCTCCTTCGACGATCTCCGCGAACACGTTCTGAACCGGTACTACTCAACGGGCGCACAATAAGCCCATGACGACCGTGGCCGAATCCCAGGCACTGCTGCTGCAGCTGATCGATCCGTCCACCCGGGCCGACCCCTACCCCGTGTACCGGCAGTTCCGGGAGCGCGGGCCGTTGCAGATGCCGGGGTCCGACCTCACCGTGTTCAGCTCGTTCCGCGACTGCGACGAGGTGCTGCGCCATCCCGCGTCGGCCAGCGACCGGCTCAAGTCGACCGTCGCGCAACGCGAGATCGCGGCCGGCGCAGAGCCGAGGCCATTCGGCAAGCCGGGCTTTCTGTTCCTCGACCCGCCGGATCACACCCGGTTGCGCAAGCTGGCCGGCAAGGCGTTCGCCCCGAAAGTGGTCAAAGCACTCGAGCCGGACATCATCGCGCTGGTGACGACGCTGCTCGACGATGTCGAGCAACACGGCTCCTTCGATGTGATCGCCGACTTGGCCTACCCGCTGCCGGTCGCTGTGATCTGCCGGCTGCTGGGCGTACCGATCGACGACGAGCCGGAGTTCAGCCGGGCGTCGGCGCTTCTGGCTCAGTCGCTGGACCCGCTCATCTCGTTCACCGGCGATCAGCCGGACAATTCCGACGAACGGATGCGCGCCGTCATGTGGCTGCGCGAGTACCTCACGGACCTGATCGGGCAACGCCGCGGTCGGCCCGGCGACGATCTGATGTCCGGTTTGATCGCCGTCGAGGAGTCCGGCGATCAACTCACCGAGGAAGAGATCATCGCGACCTGCAATCTGCTGTTGATCGCCGGACACGAGACCACGGTGAACCTGATCGCCAACGCGATCCTGGCGATGCTTCGTCATCCTCGGCAGTGGGCTGCGCTGCGCAGTGACCCATCACGGGCGGCGGTGGTGATCGAGGAGACCTTGCGATACGACCCGCCGGTCCAGCTGATGGGCAGGATCGCCGGTGAGGAGATGACGATCGGTGAGGTGACCGTGCCGAAGGGCGACGTGATGATGTTGCTTTTGGCCGCCGCGCAACACGATCCCGACATCGCCGCGCGGCCCGACGAGTTCGACCCGGACCGAGAAGCGATCCGCCACTTGGCGTTCGGGCACGGCCCGCATTTCTGCCTCGGCGCACCGCTGGCGAGGCTGGAGGCGTCGGTTGCGTTGTCGGCGGTGACGTCGCGGTTCCCGGACGCGCGTCTGGGCGGCGAGCCGGAATACAAGCCGAACGTCACGCTGCGCGGAATGTCGACGCTGGCCGTCGCGGTCTAGCCGTGCGAATTCTTCTGATCGGCGCTGGCGGAGTGGGATCGGCGTTCTGCGCGATCGCGGCGCGTCGGGACTTCTTCGACGGTGTGGTGGTCTGCGACTACGACGAGACTCGTGCGCAGGCTGCCGCGAAATCCGTTTCAGATGTTCGATTTTCGTCGGCCCGGGTGGACGCGTCGTCGGCGCAGTCGGTGGCCGATCTGGTGGACGACCACGAGATCACCCATGTGATGAATGCGGTCGATCCGCGGTTCGTGATGCCGATCTTCGACGGCGCGCTGACCGGCGGCGCCCACTACCTCGATATGGCGATGAGCCTGTCCAGGCCCCACCCGGCCGAGCCGTACCGGCTCACCGGGGTGAAGCTGGGCGACGAGCAGTTCGCCGTCGACGATCGGTGGCGCGCGGCGGATCGGCTGGCGTTGGTCGGGATCGGCGTGGAGCCGGGCCTTTCCGATGTGTTCGCCCGGTACGCGCAGGACCACCTGTTCGACGAGATCGACGAGCTGGGCACCCGCGACGGATCCAGCCTCACCGTCCAGGGATACGACTTCGCGCCGTCGTTCTCGATCTGGACCACGATCGAGGAGTGCCTGAACCCGCCGGTCATCTGGGAGGCGGACCGCGGGTGGTACACCACCGAACCGTTCAGCGAGCCGGAGATTTTCGATTTCCCGGGCGGCATCGGGCCCGTCGAGTGCGTCAACGTGGAGCACGAGGAAGTGCTGCTGATGCCGCGCTGGGTCAAGGCCAGACGCGTGACGTTCAAGTACGGACTCGGCGCGGAGTTCATCGACGTGTTGAAGGTGTTGCACAAGATCGGCCTCGACCGGACCGAGAAGGTCGACGTCCGTGGCGTGCCGGTGAGCCCCCGCGACGTCGTGGCCGCGTGTCTGCCCGATCCGGCGACGCTCGGCCCGTCGATGCGCGGCAAGACGTGCGCCGGCTTGTGGGTCACCGGCGTCGGCAAGGACCGCAATCCGCGGTCGACGTATCTGTATCACGTCGTCGACAACGAGTGGTCGATGGCCGAGTACGGCCACCAGTGCGTGGTCTGGCAGACCGCGATCAATCCCGTTGTCGCGCTGGAGCTGCTGGCGAACGGAACCTGGCGCGGCGCGGGTGTGCTCGGGCCGGAGGCGTTCCACCCGGTGCCGTTCCTCGACCTGCTCACCGCCTACGGCTCGCCGTGGGGCCAGCAGGAACTGCCGAACTAAGGCGCGTAGATCCAAGGCTCGCGGGCCAACAGCGCCGGGTCGAACCGGGCGAGCAGCTGCTGCAGGTTCTCCGATGGCCAACCCAGCGACGCGGACATTTCGGCGATCGCACGCCGCACGCCGATCTCGGCGAGCGTGACAGCGCCGTCCCGCTTGGCCAGCCGCGCCCCGTCCGCGTTCAGCACGAGCGCCACGTGGGCGTAGGCGGGCTGCGGATAACCGAGGACGTCGGCGAGGTAGGCCTGTCGCGGCGAGGACGGCAGCAGGTCATCTCCGCGGACCACCTGGTCCACGCCCTGCGCCGCATCGTCGATCACGACCGAGAGGTTGTAGGCCGGGACGCCGTCGCCACGGCGCACCACGAAGTCGTCGACCACGCCGGTGTAGTCGCCGTACAGCTGGTCGTGCACGGTGTATTCGGTGACGCCGGCGCGCAGCCGCAGGGCCGGTGGTCGTCCCATCTGCGCCCGACGGGCCTCCCGGTCGGCTGCCGACAGATCCCGGCAGGTGCCCGGGTAGGCGCCTTGGGGCGCATGCGGGGCGCGCGGCGCCTGCTGGATATCCTTTCTGCTGCAATAACATTCGTAGAGCAGTTCGCGCTCTGCCAGGCGAGCGATCGCCTCGTCGTAGCGTTTCGGGTGCTGTGTCTGCCACTCCGGCGGCTCGTCCCACGTCAGCCCGATCGCCGCAAGGTCGGCGACCTGGCGGGTGCCGATATCGGCTCGGGTGCGGTCATCGAGGTCGTCGACCCGGATCAGGAACCGGCGGCCCGTCGACCGCGCGAACAGCCACGCCAGCACGGCGGTGCGCAGGTTCCCGATGTGCAGGTCGGCCGAGGGGCTGGGGGCGAACCGACCCGCTCCGGTTGGGTGGCTCATGTCGCCCGAATGTAGCGGAGCGACAACGCCCGATGAGTCGCCCGGATGACGTCGGTCTATATCAGCATGACGACATTGCTGCAGGATGGGTGACGTGGACCTGCCCGTGCTACCGCCGATCGAACCCATGCTCGCCAAGGCCCAGGTGAAGGTGCCCGACGACGCGGGGGTGTGGTCCTACGAGCCGAAGTGGGACGGCTTCCGGGCGCTGGTGTTCCGCGACGGTGACGAGGTGGTGCTGCAGTCGCGCAACGGCAAGGAACTCGGCCGGTACTTCCCCGAGCTGCTGGACGCGCTGCGCGAGGAGACCGCCTCGCGGTGCGTGCTCGACGGTGAGGTGGTCGTCCCGCGCGAGATCGGTGGCCGCATCCGGCTGGACTGGGAGTCGCTCAGCCAGCGCATCCATCCGGCCGACAGCAGGGTGAGAATGCTGGCCGAGCAGACCCCGGCGCATTTCATCGGATTCGACGCGCTGGCGACCGGCGCCGCGTCGCTGATGGGCGAGCCGTTCCGGGTGCGGCGCCAGGCGCTGTCGGATTCGGTGAACGAGAAGCAGTGGTGCCATGTCACCCGTACCACCGTGGACCCCGAGTTGGGCGCGCGATGGCTGAACACGTTCGAGGGCGCGGGTCTCGACGGGGTGATTGCCAAGCGGCTCGACGGACCCTATGTGCCCGGCAAGCGGGAGATGGTCAAGGTCAAACACGCTCGCGACGCCGACTGTGTCGCGATCGGATACCGCATCCATAAGAGCGGCGAGGGTGTCGGGTCGATTCTGCTCGGCCTCTATCGTGCGGACGGCGAGCTTCACATGGTCGGCGGCGCGGCGTCTTTCACGGCCAAGGATCGGCTGAAGCTGCTGGCCGACCTCGAGCCGCTGCGCAAGGCCGACGACCTGGTGTACGACGGTGAGCCGAGCCGGTGGAATTCCGCGGCCGACAAGCGGTGGATTCCGGTGCGGCCGGAGAAGGTCGCAGAGGTCGCCTACGACCAGATGGAGGGCAACAACGTGCACGGGCAGAGGTTCCGGCACACGGTCCGGTTCGTGCGCTGGCGACCGGATCGCGATCCGGCAAGCTGCACCTTCGATCAGCTTGAGGTGCCGCTGACCTACGACCTCTACGACGTGCTGGAGTCGTGATGGCGACTCCCGCGACCGAACTCGACGTAGATGGCATCAAGGTGCGGTTCACCAACCCGGACAAGGTGTACTTTCCCAAACTCGGATCCGGGGGCACGAAAGGCACGCTGGTCGAGTACTACCTGGCCGTCGGCCGCGGCCCGATGCTGGCCGCGCTGCGGGACAGACCGACACATCTGCAGCGCTTCCCGGACGGCATCGAGGGCGAGGAGATCTATCAGAAGCGGGTGCCCCAGCATCACCCCGATTACGTGGAGACGTGCCGAATCACGTTTCCGTCCGGCCGCACCGCCGACGCGCTGAAGGTCACCCACCCGGCCGCGATCGTCTGGGCCGCGCAGATGGGCACGATCACGCTGCATCCCTGGCAGGTTCGGTGCCCGGACACCGACCATCCCGACGAGCTGCGGGTTGATCTGGACCCGCAACCCGGAACGGGCTTCGCCCAAGCCGCCGCGATCGCGGTCGATGTGTTGAAGCCGTTGCTCGATGAGCTTGGGCTGGTTGGGTATCCGAAGACGTCCGGCGGCCGCGGTGTGCATGTGTTCCTGCGCATCAAAACCGACTGGGACTTCATCGCCGTGCGACGAGCGGGTATCGCGCTGGCCCGCGAAGTGGAGCGGCGTGCACCCGACGCGGTGACGACATCGTGGTGGAAAGAGGAGCGAGGCGAGCGGGTTTTCATCGACTTCAACCAGAACGCGCGCGATCGCACCTTCGCGTCGGCGTACTCCGTGCGTCGGACAGAGATCGCGACGGTGTCGACGCCGCTTACCTGGGATGAGTTGGCTGATGCCGATCCCGACGACTACACCATGGCGACGGTGCCGGATCTCGTTGCGGGACGCGCGGATCCGTGGGCGGACATCGACTCGAAGGCGCAGTCGATCGAGCCGCTGCTGGACATGGTCAGGGCCGATGAGGAGCGGGGCCTCGGCGACATGCCATATCCACCGAACTACCCGAAGATGCCGGGCGAACCGAAGCGGGTCCAACCTAGCCGAGACACCGATCTGACCAGGAAAAACAAGCGCGACTGACGGCAAGATCGAGTTAGCATGAGTGGCACTCGCCCGATAACGTAGGCATCATGCCCGTCCCCGAGACACGTGCGCGAGGGCGACACGGTGGTGGTGTGGAAGCTGGATCGGTTGGGTCGCAACACCCTCCAGATCCTGGAGACCGTCAAGCTCCTGACCGACCGGGGCGTCAGGCTGGTGTCCACCACTGACGGAATCGACTCCTCGACTGCGGCCGGGCGGATGGTGATCGGTGTGCTAGCCAGCATGGCCGAGTTCGAGAGGGAACTCATCAGGGAGAGGACGGCGCTCAAGCGGGAAACCTCGCGGACGAACGGCACCAAATTCGGGCGGCCCCGCAAGGTCGACGACTCCGAGCACATCGCCACGGCGAAGCGGATGAAAGCTGATGGGCATACCGGGCGGGACATAGCCAAGTACCTCGGCGTGAGCCGGGCGACGGTATACCGCGTCTTGGCCGAACAGACTGCTGGAGGCGATTGAGAACATGCTGCGCCGCTCTCGCGTTGGATACGCGACTCACGCAAACTCAACTGGGGTGTTCGAGTTCTGCTCGGGCCTGGTCGATTTGGTCGTATGCATAGTGTCTCAAAGACCCCAGCCTTGAACCGACGCGATCCGGTTCTGGGCCGATGCTTCGGACTCGTAAGCTTCGCCGGCGGCGATGATTTCGCCGTTGCTGGCTTTGAGTCGGAACCGGAACTTGCGCATCACGGCTAACTCTAGTTTTTTCTGGTGAGTTTGCTCTATTCCTCAAGTAGTCAACAAGCTGCCAGACCAAACTAGGTCTCGATCGATGATTAGCAACATCTTAGAGATAAGTTAGATGACGTCTAACATCGATTTACAAGCGAAATCAACATGATGATAGCAAAAGTAGCGGCAGTCGGGAACACAACAGTAGGGTCTTCGGACCTTATTGACGAGAGGTTTGCTGTTGGTAGCATCGGAAGCCTCCGCAAAGACTTCAAGGGGGCGATGTGGCCGCGGCTTGGCGGGGGGAAGAAAGTGAACCAATGGGTAAGCACACAGCAATCAAGAAGGACAACCTCGCGGGCGGGGTACTGCTGGGCGCGTTGGCGTCGGGCGCGTTGGCGGTGGCGTCGCTCAGTGGGGCCGGGGCGGCGAACGCGACCTGCGCATCCATCAGCGGCGTCGGCAATGGCGGCGGCTGCACGAGCACCCTCGGCAGTGCAGCGATCGGGCTGGGCCCCAATGCCACCGCGACCACGAACGGGCCCTTCAACACCGCGCTGGCTGTAGGTAAGAATTCCAACGCAATCGCGGGCGCTAGCCCGGGTGATTTTGGCAACCTCGCTGTCAACGTCGGCAACAACACCACCGGCCCTAACGCCACGGGCAGCACCCCGGGTGCTTTCGCCGGAAGCGATCTAGGAACACCTGGCTTCGGCAACGTCGCGGTGAATGCCGGCAACAACAACGCCGTGTCGTCGGACGGCAGCCTTAACACCGCGTTCAACATGGGCGGCACGGGGAACTCCCTCATCGCCACTGGCGTCGCCAACAACGCTACGAACCTCCTCGGCAGCAACAATTTCGTGGCCTCGTCTGCCGGCACCGGCCCGACGAGTCCGGGCCTCAGCTCGGCGTTCAACATCGGCGGCAATAACAACTACATTTACGCGGGCAACCTAGCCGATCCCAGCAAGGGCGGCCCCGGGGCAATCGCCGGCGCCATCGGCACGAGCAACCACGACGGCGTCACTCACCCTGTCATCAACCAGCCGACGACGGGTACCACTATCAAGACCGCGTTCAAACCGTAAGTTCGGGACACCGGCAACGGTGTTGAGCCGCAGCACATCTCAGGACAAACCCGGTCGGGGGGTGGGATAACACCACGCCCCCGACCTCGGGCCAGGCTATAGCGGCAATCCTCGTCGGGGCCCGCCACCCAAGAAGGATCACAGGCCGACTCAGGGGAGGAACCGAGCGCGGCCCACCGTTGCGTCACGTACCTACGAGCGTCCGGTCTTAACTACGGACGGGCAGGCTGGCTCGTTGGGGCAGCGGGGGCCGTCGACGGACCGTTTTGCATCATCGAGGACTGATGTCCGTCGTGATGCCAATGGTGATGTCCTTCGTGGCCACCGAGATGGGCACCGATGATTAGGCCGGTCCAGAACACCACCGCGAAGATGAAGACGATGCCGGCAGCAATCACGACGAAAGCCGCAAGCCGGAAGATCCCGCCGGGTCGACGGTTGCCCCATTGCCGGTCCCACCGCGATGGCGTTTCTGCCGCGGGTGTCGGCTCAGAGCTCGGGTGGGCCTGAGGCCCCGGTGATTCAGTCATACCTCCCACCATGCGCTTATGTTTCAGAGCCGTGGGTCAGTTGCACCTATGAATCTCCTATGAAAAGCCGCCGGTAGATTGGGGTGCTCGGCCCGCCACCCAAGCAGGATGACGGGCCGACACGCGTCCGAGATTGTCATGCATCTGGCGGTGTATGCCGCGCCGAAGGCCGTGGGGGTTGCCGCCCCACCCCAAGCCCTGAATCTGACTGCGGTCCGGTTAGACGCCCATGTTTTACGCACGCGTAAAAAGGCTAACCAGCTTGCTAAGACGAACAACCAGCGACCTGAAGGGTCACCATGCTGCTACGCCCCAACATCCTGCCGTATGTCCTACTGGTCATCGGCATAGTTCTCGTCCTGTTCGTCGCTTCGTACCACCAGCGCCCATCTCACCGTTAGGACGCCGCCCAGTGATAGCTGCAACAGCTGGCCCCGTACCGGGCCCTAACGCTATCTGTCCCACGTGCGGCTATCCGTACGCTGGTCCTGCGCTATGTGGCTGGTGCCGCTCCGTGCATGTACTGACCTACGACGAAATGGTTCGGCCCGCCACCCAAGCAGGATGACGGGCCGATAAGGAACCGAGAAGTGTCCCCCTAGGGAGTGTAAACATCTTGCGCCGAATTGGGCACGAGACACATGAGGGAGCTACAGCCGCCCGGCGGTGTCCCCTCCTGGGGGGTGCCTGGCCCGTTAACATCTGGCGCCGAATCGGGCACGCTGCTCGGTGTCCGCTGGTAAGTGACCTCCGGATTGATCTGGGGAGGGCCTGTCAGGTAAACATCTTGCGCCCCATTGGCCACGAGACCCATCAGGCCACCACCTCCGGGCGGTGTCCCCGCTGGGGGGGTGCCGGCGACGCAGTTGTCGTTGCCGGGAGTCTGGGTACCGGTACAAACCGGCGTGTCAGCCGCAGCGACCGGTGCCATGGCGATGGCCGCCGCTGCCGGGACCAACACCAGTGTGGAGAAAATGAGTTTCTTTCGCATCGCGGCACTCCTTCAGGGTTGGGCAGCAAGGGATTTCGGTGCACTGGCTCGTCCGGGCCGCTGCCGCCGACGTATTAACCGCGCTGTCTTCATTTGAACGTACTCCTCTGTTGTCTTAACGTTTGTTGTTTCAGGCCAGGCGTTGGACTCCGACCACTGCGAACTATGCCGGGCTGGCGCATTGGTGTCTGTCCCATTAATGGCGGATGCAGGTGATGAGCCGTTGCTCCACCAATCGGATGACTGGCGGGGTCATCCGACCGTCGGCCGAAGACCTGTGCCAGCGGTCGCACATGGCTCCCTTTACCGGCTCTTCGTAATTCAGAGTGCATTGAGGAGTGAGTGCAGTGCGCCGCTGTGCAGTAGCGAGCGCCATCGGTAGTGGGTGAGGTTACGGGAAGCCGATGGCTTTGCGGCGCAGGGCTTCCAGGCGTCCGCTGATGGCTTCGGTGGGTCCGTTGGAGGCGTGGTGGTCGAAGAAGGCCAGGATGTCGTCGCGGCGGCGCCATAGGGTGCGGCCGAGTTGGGCGATCTCTTCCAGTCCGGCGGAGACCGCGCGGCGGATCGAGTCGATCAGCGCTGTCATTGCCTTCTTGCCGCGACGGCGGTTCGCATCGGCGTAGGCGGCGATGATGTTCTGGTAGATCACGTAGGCCACCTTGACCGCGAGGTGTTCGTCGGCGTCGAGCACGCTGGTCAGCCGGTCGTGCTGGCGGGCTGAGAGCAGCTGGTTACGGGTGCGGGCGATGCGTCGGATGCCGTAGAGCGGATCGCCGGTGTGCCCGCGCCGTCCGAGGCTCTGCTGTTGGATGGCCAACCCGCCAGCGCGGCGTCGACATCGGAGCGAAGCTGGTCGGCCCGGTCGGCGCCGACCCGGGTAAGCAGCGGAACATTACGCAGCTCGAAAGCCATCACTGTTCCCTGCTGCGGACGTAGAGCAGGCGGTCGCCGGGCTCGAGTGCGTCGACCTCCGGTGCGTCGACGTGCACCAGCTCACCATCACGCACCACACCGAGCACGATGTCGGGCAGCTGACGCGGTGACCCGCCGACCTCCTTGGGTTCAACCTCGCGCTCGGCGATCGCGAACCCTTCCTCGGGCGTGAGCAGGTCGTCCATCATCTCGACGACGGTCGGGGTGGAGGTCGCGATGCCGAGCAGCCTGCCCACCGTCTCGGAGGACACCACCACCGAGTCAGCGCCGGATTGCCGTAGCAGACCGCGGTTTTCGGCTTCCCGGACCGCCGCGACGATCTTGGCCTTCGGCGCCAGCTCGCGGGCTGTGAGCGTGACGAGAACCGCGGTGTCGTCGCGGTTGGTGGCGACCACGATCGCGGCGGCGTGCTGTGTCCCGGCCAGCCGCAGCACGTCCGACTTCGAGGCGTTGCCGTGCACGGTGACCAGCCCGTTGGTGGCAGCTTGCTCGAGAACAGACTGGTCGGTGTCGACGACGACGATTTCGCCGGCGGGCGTGCCGTCGCCGATCATCGCGTCGACCGCGGTCCTGCCCTTCGTGCCGTAGCCGATCACGATGGTGTGGTTATGCACTCGGTTCCTCCATCGCCGGATCTTCAGGGCCTGTCGCGACTGCGTCGTGAGCGTCTCGACCGTGGTGCCGATCAGCACGATCAGGAAGGCGAGTCGCAGCGGGGTGATCACCAAGACATTGATCAGCCTCGCGGATTGCGTGTAGGGCGTGATGTCGCCGTAACCCGTGGTCGACAGCGAGACGGTTGAGTAGTAGAAGCAGTCGAGCAGGCTCAGCGGCTGATTCTTCACGTCCCGGTACCCGCCGCGGTCTAGGTACACGATCACCGCCGCCGCCAACAGTGCCAGCATCGCGTACACCAGCCGCCGCAGAATTCGCTGGCCCGGGCTGACGAACTTCTCGGGGATTTTCAGGACGTCAACCAACGCGGCATCCGGCCTGCACGCCAGGCTCTCGTCGGCCGCGAGCCGTCGTCGCAAGCTAGCGTTGGCCACGCTCGCCCGTCACGACTCGGTTCCTGTATGGCCGGTCCGCACCGGCACAATGCTCTCATGACACACACCACGGACAACGCTCACGGTCGCACACGGGCGGTACGGATCGGCGCGATGTTGCTCGGCGAACAGGTCGTGTCGTCGGCACCGGGCACTCGAGGAACGTTTTGTGTGGTAGATGACTCAGAGCGCTGAAACGATGGGAGGCCACCATGCCCTTCACCCTTGATCCCGAGCTGGCCGCGATGGCCGGACCGAATGGGCTCGGTTCGGTATGGGATCTGCCGCGGGGCGACGCGATCGCGCTGCGGAACAACATCAACACAACCATGCAGATGGAAGACGCCGCGGAACCCAGCTCACCCGACGTCAACACGGCGAATTTCACCGTGCCCGTCGAAGGTGGGGAGATCCTCGCCCGCTGGTATACCAAGGAGTCCTCGGGTCCGGGCTCGGCGGTCGTGTATTACCACGGCGGCGGGATGGTGGGCGGATCGGTCGATGCGTTCGATCGCATGGTCGCGAAATATGTACAGAGCACCGGGGTTCCGTTCCTCTCCGTCGATTATCGTCTGGCCCCGGAGTATCCCGGCACCGTCCTTGTTGGGGACGGCCACGCCGCTTTGGCGTGGTTTGTGAAGCGCGCCGAAGACTTCGCTGTGGACTCGGCGCGCATCGCGCTCATGGGTGAAAGCGGGGGCGGCGGTGTCGCCGCGGGCGTGGCTATCGCAGCGCGCGACGCGGGAATTGCTGTGACGAAACAACTTTTGATCTACCCGATGCTGGACGACCGCACCGTCGATCCCGACCCAGAACTAGAGGGGTTGGCGTCATGGTCGTACGACAACAACTTCACCGGATGGAACGCCGTGTTGGGTGAATGCCGCGGAACGGTGGACGTGCCCGCTCGCGCAGCACCGGCGCGGCTGACAGATTTCGCAGGACTTGCTCCCGCCTTCATCGACGTGGGAGAACTCGACATCTATCGTGACGAGTGCATTCTGTACGCCCGGAATCTTTCGCTCGCGGGCGTATCGACAGAACTGTACGTCCGGCCCGGCGTGCCGCACGGTTTCGATCGCATCAATATCGAAATAGCCAGACGCTCGTGGGCGGACCGGTATCGCGCGATTCAGGCGTTATGAACGGCCTCCGCGGCGGTGCGGCAGATCCGGCGGTGCCCGTCCGGGGCGTCTGGCTCACCTCGTCACGCGCCGAGCCGGGCCCGCCGTGCTCGACCCGATTTTCGTAACTACGGCGGCTGATCGAATGGTGATTGGTCTCTGCTGCAGCCGGTACCTGGGGAGGGCAGCACGCCGGAGAACAGATAATCGCGTTTGACACGCTCGGTGCATGTGCTCGCCACGTACATGCTGCTGTGTCCTGCACCCTCTGTTACCACCACCTGGGCTTCATACAACTGAGACGCGCCGGCGAACGCGCCCTCAAGCGGAGTAGCGGGGTCGTTTCTGGTGTTCAGCACCAGAATTGGTGCCGAGGTGCGGCGGTTCCAGGGGCCGGTGTAGCGGTCGGCGTCGTGGCCCCACCAGAACGCGCAGGGCAGCGTGTCGAATACGGAAATGCGACCGAAGTCCGGCGCCAACTCGTCCGCCGCAACTGCTGCTCGGCTGTAGATGGCGGGATCGGTCGGCACGGTGCTGTCGCTGCACTGGATTGTGTAATACGCCTCTTCACGGTTTTTGAGATACGGCTCGGCGCCGGAAGTGTTGACATCGGGTGGGGGCGGTTCAATGCCAGTAAGGTCGTTGACGAGTTCTGGTGCGGCCGTACCGGTGTCGAACAATTGTTGCAGCAGCTCAGCCAGTTGAGGATAGCTGGCTGGGTTCGACAATGCGGCAACAACCAGCTCGGGATAGGTCCAAACATGGCCGTAGGCGATGACAGGTGTCCGGCGAGACTGCTCGGCCAGCACCGCCCACTTGGCCCTCGGATCGCCTTGCGAGAACGCGCAGCGCGGGCCGGCTGTCGAACAGTCCCCCAAGAACTCTTCGAACGTTGCGGCCGTTGAGGTAGCGATACGTTGCCGGGTGTTCAGCGGGACCGTGGTGCCTTGTGGGCCGTGACCGTCGACGTTGCCTTCGAAGTCGACCGAGCCGTCCAGCACCATAGCGCGAACACGACTCGGAAATAGGTTGGCGTAGATCGCGCCCAGTTGGGTGCCATACGAGATGCCGTGGTACGTCAACTTCGAATCACCGACCGCGCGGCGCAATAACTCGAGGTCGCGCGCTGTGGTGGTGGACGAGGCGTGCTGTTGGATAGCGCCGGAATGCTGGTTGCAGCGGTCGGCGAATTCTTTGGACCAGGCGAACAGGGCCTGCTCTTCGCGAGCGTCAGTGGGCAGCCCAGGACTTGGTACGAGGAACTGCCATTGTTGGGCCGCGTTGGAAAAACAGCGCGCCCCGGCACTGCGCGCCACCCCGCGTTGATCCCACGAAACAAGATCAAATCGCGATCTCAGCTCTTCGGAGAACAGCCACGGCCACCTAGCCCGTTCCCGCAGTCGGTTAACGCCGGACTGGCCAGGACCTCCAAAATTGACGAAGAGTGTGCCGATTCGACTGCTCGGATCGGCCGCGGGAAGTTTGATCACCGCTAGGTCAATCTGCTCACCATGTGACCGGTTGTAGTCCAACGGGACTTTCGCTGTCGCGCAAAGGAATCCGTCGTCACAGCTTGCCCAGTTCAATGTCGGCGTATCGGCCGCTTCGGCTAGCGGATCGATATAAGCGTCCGCCTTGTCGGTGTGAGCGACCGCCGGCGAGATTGCGCCCACGCAACCGCCACCGATCACGATCGCTAAAGCCACGATCAATACGTGACGAGACCTTGACGAGTACACCTTGTTCCCTACATGGTCTCCATTGAACACAATCAACTCGCCCTTCCTGGTCGCGATCGAGGGCACCACTACCCTTCTAGGGAACAATGATTTCAAGTCGGCGCGCCCCAATGTGTTGATCGGAATTTTTCCGCGTGCCTACTCATCGAGGCCTACGGGCAATTCGTGGTGATACGGGGTTCGAGCTCGCCGGCCTGGTCGGTGTGGGAGGTCAAGCCGCGGCGCTGAGCGGCATGTTTAGCGGGTATAGAGCCTGCGATGCTCAAGCTGCGACAAGATTGATGGCCACGGCCATTGCAGACCGCGACCCAGGACGCGCAGGAATGCGAGCCCGACAAATACACCGAAGATCACGTGCCCAATGAGCGTGATAGTGAGCGTATCCGGGCGGAGTTGAAAGAGCTCCCCACCACGCGGTGTCAGCGCTACCGTCGCGACCAATCCAGTCCAGACGAAGACGGCGAATGCCGCCGCCGCAAGCACAACCTTCGATGGCCATCGTGACCACCGGTCCAATCCCACCGCGAACGCGATCAGATAGAAGGCGACACCCAGCCCGCCGCCATCGCCGATGTAGCGCCAGACATAGCCAACGGCCGCACCCGACTCAATATCGGGATCGCCGGTGATCCCCGTTCCCATTATCGGGATGAAATCACCCATCCATCCGAGTGCGTAGACGGCGGTTAGGCGGAAGGCGTCATAGGCCAGGCATGCCACAATTCCGGCAATGAGGCCTCTCCCGACGATCCCATCGATCGGATGGGGCGCAACGGTGGTCACCACCGCGAGTGCGGCCGCCGCCGGGAGGATCAGGAGCAAAGCCGAGGTGCGTAGGGAAACAAGGCCCAATTCGTCCGCCGCTATGGCGAGCAGCGGCAGAGAAGACAGCAGGAGGAACAGGAGGATTCGCGCAAAGATCCAGGTACTGACCCGACCACGGAGTTCGGCTGTGTCGGATCCAACTACGGTTTTATGGGCGACCCGTGTGGGCTCGCGAGACCCGCTCGGTGCGGCTTCCACCGGATCGACGAGAGGTCCGACGTCGAGGGCTCCGCTGACTAGACTGTGGGGCTGATCAGATCGAGTCGACGGATGTCCAACGGGGATCCCGAACAACCGCCTATCAACGAAACGCGGTAATGAGTCCCTAAACGTCCGTGCCACGATGAATCTCCACCTTTGTGCATCTCCTGCTGAACGCGTTCGTCAGCGGAGAGGCAGGTGCATTGCACCTGCCGAGATCCTACGCCGTTAAGTAACTGGCTCATCAATTTTGAGAAACTTGCATCTGCACTTTGTGGTGTTGTTCGCAGCCTCACGAGTTAGCTTGAAACTGGCGGGTTGCAACGGCGGTGATCTGACGTTGCCACATGTGTCCGCGGCTGGGAGACCTCCACGCCGACGTCGGCGAAGTCGCGCCGGGTGGTGCCGATCGATGGTTGGCTCGCTGATGATCTGCGGGTATCTCGCTAACGATCATCCGTACGGTGCGCCGGCCTCACCCGACTACGATCCCGCTGCCCCCCTGTTTCCGGGCGACTACGGCATGACTGAGCCTCTGCCGCAGGGTTTTCGCGCGATGAGATCGAGCCGGTGTGACCGCTTCTCGCCGACGCTTGCCCGACGCTGGCCGTCGAGAGCAAAGGGAAGCCCGCCCCGCGCATCGGAGGGATCGCTGGCTAGATCTTCGGCAGCGTCGTCCCCTGGCTGTCGAGTCGTATTGAAGAACATACCGCTCACATTGCCCAGCAAGTTGCTCGTAGCACAGACGCTACCCGCTGACTTCTCCGGTTGTTGCTAATCTTGCGTTGTCCGACAACAGGGTTGGTAGTTCGAAGCTCCGTTGAGAGTCGGGCGATTCCGGTCGATTGAAGCGTTGACCTCGGCGCAGCGCTATGCGGAGTGCTGCGACGCCGACGCGGTCGAGCTCAGGTCGGCGAGCGTGAGTTGGTGCGCGGGCGGGTCCGGCAGCATCTCGCGGTGGGTGACGGTAAGACGATCGTCGACGCGGACGAGCGCGCCCGGATCGATGAGCTGCCAACCCGGGTCGTCGTCCATCGGCTCGCTGGCGAACACCACCGACGGATGCAGGTCGAGGTGATCGGATTGCGCGTGGATTTGCGGCGTCTGCATGTCGAAGTGCGGGCAACTCGACGGTTCTCGCCGCTCCAGGACATACAGCGTGTTCGGCTCGGGGTAGCGCAACGCCCACATGTCGGTCGCGGTGCACAGCAGCAGGTTGACCGCGTAGATCGGCACGTTGTCCGCGAGCCATCGCAACGCGTCCACCAAGCCGGCTCCGATGTCGTCGCCACGGGCCCGGATCGACGCGGTGATCAGCGCGAAGACCCGTTCGCTGTCCGTCTGGCCCAACACCAGATCGGCGACCGACAACTCGGCCAGCCTCGCGTCGAGCACATCGAGGCCACCGACGACACCGTTGTGCGCGAACAGCCGACCGTCCTGCAGGAACGGATGTGTGGCCAAGGCGGTCGGGTCGATTTCTCGTGGCGTGGCGCGGATTAAGGCCGCTGCGACACCACGGACGTGTGCGAGTCGGAATGGCAGCGCAGCAAGGCGTGTCTGGCCTATGCGCCGTGCGTTCATTCAGCGCATGAGAATGCATCGCCCGATGTATCGTTCGAATCGGATTGAGACCTGGGGTAAACCCGTCGCGACGGCTCCTGCAAGTCGGAGAAGCGGATGAAGGATATTCTGATCGGCGTCGTTGTCTTCGCGATCATATTCGGCGGCGCGTTGCTTGGGATGTTCCTCGGGAAAATC